>NZ_CP089507.1:2295000-3495000 GCF_021233355.1 Luteimonas fraxinea
TGGAGGTATCGGAAGTGCGAATGCTGACATGAGTAACGATAATGGGGGTGAAAAGCCTCCACGCCGAAAGCCCAAGGTTTCCTTGCGCAACGTTAATCGACGCAGGGTGAGTCGGCCCCTAAGGCGAGGCAGAAATGCGTAGTCGATGGGAAGCTGGTTAATATTCCAGCACCTCGCATAAGTGCGATGGGGGGACGGAGAAGGTTAGGTCTACCAGGCGTTGGTTGTCCTGGGGAAAGGCGGTAGGAGTGGGTCTTAGGCAAATCCGGGACCCTTTAACTCCGAGCACCGAGACGAGCTCATTAGAGCGAAGTGACTGATACCACGCTTCCAGGAAAAGCCCCTAAGCTTCAGCTTATGCAGACCGTACCGTAAACCGACACAGGTGGGTAGGAAGAGAATTCTAAGGCGCTTGAGAGAACTCGGGTGAAGGAACTAGGCAACATAGCACCGTAACTTCGGGAGAAGGTGCGCCCTTGATCGTGGCCCATGCGGGCTACAGCGATCGGGGGCCGCAGTGACCAGGCCGCTGCGACTGTTTATCAAAAACACAGGACTCTGCAAACACGAAAGTGGACGTATAGGGTCTGACGCCTGCCCGGTGCCGGAAGGTTAATTGATGGGGTCAGCCGCAAGGCGAAGCTCTTGATCGAAGCCCCGGTAAACGGCGGCCGTAACTATAACGGTCCTAAGGTAGCGAAATTCCTTGTCGGGTAAGTTCCGACCTGCACGAATGGCGTAACGATGGCGGCGCTGTCTCCACCCGAGACTCAGTGAAATTGAAATCGCTGTGAAGATGCAGCGTTCCCGTGGCAAGACGGAAAGACCCCGTGAACCTTTACTATAGCTTTACATTGAACGTTGAGTTCGTCTGTGTAGGATAGGTGGGAGGCTTTGAAACCATGGCGCTAGCTGTGGTGGAGCCAACCTTGAAATACCACCCTGTCGTGCTTGACGTTCTAACCTAGGTCCGTTATCCGGATCGGGGACCATGTATGGTGGGTAGTTTGACTGGGGCGGTCTCCTCCCAAAGAGTAACGGAGGAGCTCGAAGGTACGCTCAGCGCGGTCGGACATCGCGCACTGTGTGCAAAGGCATAAGCGTGCTTGACTGCGAGATCGACGGATCAAGCAGGTAGGAAACTAGGACTTAGTGATCCGGTGGTTCTGTATGGAAGGGCCATCGCTCAACGGATAAAAGGTACTCCGGGGATAACAGGCTGATACCGCCCAAGAGTTCATATCGACGGCGGTGTTTGGCACCTCGATGTCGGCTCATCACATCCTGGGGCTGTAGTCGGTCCCAAGGGTATGGCTGTTCGCCATTTAAAGTGGTACGCGAGCTGGGTTCAGAACGTCGTGAGACAGTTCGGTCCCTATCTGCCATGGGCGTTGGAGATTTGAGAGGGGCTGCTCCTAGTACGAGAGGACCGGAGTGGACGAACCTCTGGTGTTCCGGTTGTCACGCCAGTGGCACTGCCGGGTAGCTATGTTCGGAAGCGATAACCGCTGAAAGCATCTAAGCGGGAAGCGCGCCTCAAGATGAGATCTCCCGGGAGCTTGACTCCCCTGAAGGAACCATCAAGACCAGGTGGTTGATAGGCTGGGTGTGTAAGCACAGCAATGTGTTGAGCTAACCAGTACTAATGATCCGTGTGGCTTGACCATATAACCTCAAGTTGCTTCTAACCGAAGCATCCTTGGCCAACGACACGAATGAGTCGTCTAAAATGTTCGCTACTTCCCAACCTCTGAGAGCGTGAGCGCTGTCAGTCCCACTTTCGAGCGCATACCTGCGACCGATCACCGGACTGACTTGCGACCCTCCACCCTCTCCCTGGTGACTATAGCTGTATGGAACCACCCGATCCCATTCCGAACTCGGAAGTGAAACGTACATGCGCCGATGGTAGTGTGCATCTAGCATGCGAGAGTAGGTCATCGCCAGGGTTTTTACCCAAAACCCCCGCCGGGATTCCGGCGGGGGTTTTTCTTTGCGTGGGATTTGCTCCGAACGCGAGAGAAAGTGAGAAAGTCAGGTGCTGGAGCGCGAGCGAGTAGATTTAGTCACTGCTCGCCGTAGAGATAATCTCGGGGCGGAAATGAGCTGGCTGACAAGAAGATGCAAGCGGTCGGTCGGCCGCTCGAGACGGGCTGACTTGAGCAGCCTGAGCTTGATGCTCACTTGCGAGGACGCACAGTCAAGCGAAGCTCCAAGCGCCAAAGCGGATCCGGCGACGGGTGATGGGTTTCGCTTCGCTCTTCCCATCCTACGAAAGCGTACTTATGCGCTTCCGTGTCGCGATTCTCGCGATGGCTCGGACCCGCGAAAAGGCGGACGTGTCGATTCGCTATTTGCGAAGATCGCGCAAGTGAGCGAGATCGTCGGCGATCGAGGCGGCACTGTGTTGCTGCATGCGGCGGTAGGTCGACAGAACGTCTTCGCCCAGCGCGGTGAGTTCTGCACCGCCGCCGCCACGTCCGCCGGTCAGCGTCGCGACAACCGGGGCACCGAAGTGCAGGTTCAACTGCTCGACGAGCTGCCAGGCGCGGCGGTAGCTCATGGACATACGGCGACCTGCTGCGGAGATCGAACCGGTTTCACGGATGCCATCGAGCAGATCGGCTTTGCCTGGCCCGAGCATCACCTCGCCGAGGCGGATACGCAGCTGGAAATCGTCTGGATCGCTCATGGCGGCAGCTTAGACGACGCTGTCGATGCGTTGAAGTCGATGCGCGCGTTGAGTGGGGTCCTGGACGACCCCGTGATGTGCTGAATCGTGGCTTCGATCAAGGGGCCATCTGCAGGCGGCACGTGTCGACTCCGATGCTTCCCAAGCTATGCGCTTGATGACATCGACCGGTTTCTTTTGAGCGCGATCCGCGTCTGAAGCTTGATCCGCTGGGGTAGATCTCCGATGGGTCTCGCGTTGCTCTACCCATCCTACGGAGCGTTGACCGCGCTTGGCGCTGCGCGTTGGAAAACCGCACTTGGCGGAATCCCAAGAGGCGACCGAGCGGAAGCGCTTACGGACGCTCGTGTATCGTCTGCGCTCGCCTTGAATGAGCGCGCACGCCGCGATGAGTACCTACGCACTCCAGTCCGTGTTCCATCCCGCGTCGGTGGCGGTCGTCGGCGCGAGTCCGCGCGCGCGGTCACTCGGGCGGCTGGTGCTGCAGCAGTTGCGCGCGGGCGGGTTCGGGGGGCCGATCGGTCTGGTCAATCCGCGCTATGCGTCGATCGATGGCGTCGAAGCGTCGCCTTCGCTCGCTGCATTGCCCTTCGTACCGGAACTGGTGGTGATTGCTGTACCACCGGCGGACGTGGCGGGTATCGCGGATGCGGCAGCGAGTGCGGGTGCCAAGGCTGCGATCGTGCTGACGCGCGACATGGGCGAAGGCGTCGGTTCGCACAATGCGGCGCTGGCCGAAGTCGCGCGCGCGCGCGGGCTGCGCATCGTGGGGCCGAACTGTCTCGGCGTGATCGCGCCGCACGCGAAACTGTTCGCGAGTTTCGCCGCGCACGCGCCGATCCCCGGTGATCTCGCACTGATCTCGCAGTCCGGCGCCGTGGCTGCCGGCATGATCGAGTGGAGCCGACCACGTGGCATCGGCTTCTCCGCCGTGGCCTCGCTGGGCGATGCGCTCGACGTCGACTTCGCCGATCTGCTCGACTACTTCGCGACCGACCGCCATACCCGCGCAATCCTGCTGTACGTGGAGCGCGTGCGCGATGCGCGCAAGTTCCTATCTGCAGCGCGTGCGGCGGCACGCGCCAAGCCGGTGGTCGTGGTCAAACCCGGCCGGCATGCGCGACGCGATACAGCAGCGATCACCCACGCCGCGGCGCTGGCAGCGCCGGATGCCGTCTACGACGCCGCGTTCCGGCGTGCGGGTCTGCTGCGCGTGCATGCGCTCGACGAACTGTTCGCCGCCGCCGAAACCCTGTCGCACCTGGGCGGCGTACCCGGCAACCGCCTCGCGGTGATGACCAACGGCATCGGCGTCGGCATGCTCGCGCTCGATCGTCTGGTCGATCTGGGGGGTACACGCGCGTCACTGTCGGAGGCGACGATCGGAACGCTCGATGGCGCGTTTCCGCGTGGCTGGTCGCGGCGCAACGCCGTGGACATGCTCGGCGATGCCGACGGCAGTCGATATGCCACCGCGCTGGAGGCGCTGCTCGACGATCGCGAGAACGATGCGGTGCTGGTGATGCAGGTGCCCACCGTGCTGTCGGATCCCGATGAAGTGGCGGATGCCGTAGTGCGTACCGTGCAAGCACGTCCACGCACCGGCGCCCGCAAGCCAGTGCTCGCGGTCTGGCATGGCGATCAGCCTGATGCGCGCAAGACGCTCGGCGATGCCGGCATTCCGGTCTACGACAGCGAGGCGGATGCGGTGCGCGGCTTCATGTATCTCGCGCGTCACCACGAGGCGCAGCGTGCGCTGATGGAGACACCGCCGAGCCTACCGGACGATTTCGTCGTCGATCTGCCGGCGGCACGCGCCGTCGTCGATGCGGCTTTGGCATCGGAGCGTCGTCTGCTCAACCCGGTTGCGACCGCGCGTTTGCTCGGTGCCTACGGCATTCCGGTCGCCGAGGTCTCGCGCGCACGCGACGCCGATGCAGCAGTCGCCGCCGCGGAAGTGCTGTTCGCGCGTGGCGTCGCGGTCGCGGTAAAGATCGACGCGGCCGACATTCCGCACAAATCCGATGTCGACGGCGTGCGCCTGAATCTCACGACGTCGCAGGCCGTGCATCAGGCGGCCGAAGACATCCTGCAGCGCGCACGCACCCTGCAGCCCGCTGCGCAGATTGACGGTGTCACCGTGCATGCGATGGCCGTGCGGCCTAAGGCGCGTGAGCTCATTGCCGGCATCGCCGACGATCCGACGTTCGGTCCGGTGGTCGTGTTCGGCCGCGGCGGTACGGCCGTCGACGTCATCGACGACAAGGCCCTGATGTTGCCGCCGCTGGATCTGCGTCTCGCGCACGAACTGATCGGTCGCACGCGTGCGTCACGCATTCTCAAGGCCTATCGGGACGTGCCCGCTGCCGACGAACGGGCGGTCGCGCTGGTGCTGGTGAAGCTTGCGCAGATGGCAGCCGACATTCCCGAACTGCTGGAACTCGACATCAACCCGCTGCTCGCCGATCGCGACGGCGTGATCGCGGTCGATGCGCGCATCGCGCTCGCGCCGGTCAAACGTCTGCACAAAGGTCGCGGCCATCCGCGATTCGCGATCTTTCCGTATCCGGTGGAGTGGGAACGGACGATCACGTTATCGAACGGGAACACGGCCTTCGTGCGGCCGGTACGCCCGGAAGACGAGGCGATGTTCCGGCGCTTCTTCGAACAGGTCAGCACCGAGGATCTGCGTCTGCGGTTCTTCAGCGCGGTGCGGCATTTCAGCCACGAGTTCATCGCGCGGCTCACCCAGCTCGACTACGCGCGCTCGATCGCGCTGGCGGCGATCGACCCCGACACCGGGGAGATGCTGGGCGCGGTGCGTCTGCTCGCCGATGCGAACTATGACACCGGCGAGTACGGAATCATGGTGCGCTCCGACCTGAAGGGCGCCGGGCTCGGCTGGCGGCTGATGCGGATCATGATCGAGTACGCCCGCTGGCAGGGTCTGCGCGTCGTCGAGGGCCAGGTGCTGCGCGAGAACACCACGATGCTGGCGATGTGCCGCCAACTGGGATTCTCGATCACCACCGATCCGGACGATGCCACGGTCGCGATCGTGCGACTGCCGGTCGAGGGCACCGACGCCTGATCCGCATCAGTGGTCCTTGCGGCCCGAGCCGGATTGCTTGCCGCCGCCATCCTGCTTGTTGACCGTGGCCCAGGCGATGCGCTCGGCATCCACCTTCGACCGGCCCTTGTCGCGCTCCGAAGCTTCAACATGTTCAGCCTGTCGCTTCTGCTTGTCCGTGTATGACGATTTGTCGCCGCGGGGCATGACGCTGCTCCATCGATGGGAGTGGACAGCCTGCGCAGGAACACGTGAGCGACCGGTCGAATCCGCGTGCAGGAATCGTGGATCGGACGCAGTCAGTGCGACCGGAACGACGATAATGCAGCGGTGCGCAAGATCCTCCACATCGACATGGACGCGTTCTACGCTTCGGTCGAACAGCGCGACGATCCGTCGCTGCGTGGGCGGCCGGTGGTCGTGGCCTGGCGTGGCGCGCGCTCGGTGGTCTGTGCCGCCTCGTATGAAGCCCGGCCGTTCGGGGTGCGCTCGGCGATGCCGGCCGTCACCGCCGAGCGCCTGTGCCCGGACGCGGTCTTCGTGCCGCCGGATTTCGCCCGCTACAAAGCCGTCTCGCGACAAGTGCGCGAGATCTTCCACGCGCACACCGACCTGGTGCAGCCGCTGTCGCTGGACGAGGCCTATCTCGACGTCACCGATCCGAAGATTCCCTCGCCCAGCGCGACGGCGACCGCGCAGGCGATCCGCGCGCAGATCCGCGAGGCGACGCAGCTGACCGCGTCGGCCGGCGTCGCACCGAAAAAGTTCATCGCCAAGATCGCCTCGGACTGGAACAAGCCCGATGGCCTGTATGTGGTGAAGCCGGCGCAGGTCGACGCGTTCCTGCTGCCGCTCAAGGTCGGCCTGATTCCCGGCGTCGGCAAGGTCATGGAGAAGAAGCTGGCCGAGCTCGGCGTCGCCACGGTCGGCGATCTGCGTGGGCTGTCGCGCGAGACGCTTGAGCGGCGCTTCGGCACGTTCGGGGTGCGTCTGCACCAGCGCGCACTCGGCATCGACGACCGGCCGGTGGAACCGGACCAGCCCGTGCAGTCGATCTCGTCGGAGGACACGTTCGAAACCGATCTGCCGCTCGAGGAGCTGGCGCCGATGATCGAGCGGCTCGCCGAGAAGACGTGGGCGGCGACGCGCAAGACCGCGCGTGTCGGCCGCACGGTGGTGCTGAAGCTCAAGACCTCGCAGTTCCGCATCCTCACGCGCAGCTTCACGCCGGATGCGCCGCCCGCGTCGCAGGCCGAACTGACGCGGATCGCGCTGGCGTTGCGCGAGCGCGTGGAGCTGCCGGCGTCGACGCGGTATCGACTGGTCGGCGTGGGGATCGGCGGGTTTCGCGAGCCGGATGAGCTGCCGGTGCAGGCGGGGTTGTTCGAGGGTTGAGTGGGGGCTGGCTGGGCGTTCGTCGCAACACCTGGCCCTCACCCGACGCGCTGCGCGCGTCGACCTCTCCCGAAGGGAGAGGTGCGGATCAAGAGCAGACTGCGCGCTCTAGCATCCAACGCTTGTCGCGTTGCTGGCTACTTCAGCCGATCACACGCTTGAACGGCGGCAGCGCATCGAGGATGCGTTTGCCGTAGCGGCGGTTGAGCAGGCGCGAGTCGAGGATCACGACGCGGCCGGTATCGGTCGAGGTGCGGATCAGGCGACCGGCGAACTGGGTCAGCGTGCGCAACGCGTGCGGAATCGCGATCAGGTTGAACGGATTCTGCCCGCGCGCCTCGAGCCATTCGCCGAGTGTCGCGGTCTGCGGATCGGTCGGTACGGCGAACGGCACCTGGGTGATCACCACCGTCGTGCAGGCCTCGCCCGGCAGGTCCAGACCTTCGCCGAACGAGTTGAGGCCGAACAGCACCGAGCCCTTGCCGGCGACGACGCGTTCGAGATGGGCTGCGACGACTTGGGATTTGTTGCCGCTGCTCTGCACCTGGATCGCGCCACGGCGCGAAGCGGGCATCAGTTCGGCGACCTTTTCCATCTTCCAGCGCGAGGTGAAGAGCACCATGCTGCCCTTGTTCCAGTCGAGCTCGCGCGCCAGCCATTCGGCGACCGCTTTCGGGTGACCTTCGCGATCGTCGGGCGCCACCGGGAACTGCGGCACCACCAGCTGCGCCTGGTTCGGCAGATCGAACGGCGACGGCAGCGACGCGGTCTCGGCGTGATCGGGCAGGCCGGTGTCGATCGCGAACGACTGGAAATCACCGCCGCCGGTCAGTGTGGCGGAGGTCATCACGACCGAATCGATCTCCTTCCACAGCAGTGTGCGCAGCACGTGCGCGGCCGACACCGGCGAGCAGTGCAGGGCGAGATCGCCATCGCGCGTCGCCGTGATCCAGCGCGCCATCGGTGGCGCGCCTTCGCGGTCTTCGCGTCGCCAGCCGGCCCACAACTCGTGCTGCTGCTCGACCATCTCCAACGCCATGCCGAGGCTGCGCTGCAGCTTCTCGCGCGCCGGATCTTCCTGCTTGGTCCGCGCGACGGCCTGTTGCGCGGCGTGCACCCAGTTGAACAGGGCGCGCGTGTCTTCGCCGAGGGTTTCGATCGCATGCGCCCAGTCGTCGGGCAGGCGACCGAGCGGTGCGCGCCACATCGGGTCGCGGTCGCCGGGTTCGGGCTGCCAGACGCGGTCGACGTCGAGCTGGAACGCCTTGAGCCCCTTCGACACACGCGATGCGAGTTCGATCGCCTCGTTCGGCAGCAAGGTGCCGATGCGTTCCTTGTCGACCAGCCGATAGCTGCCGGCGATCAGGATCTGCATGCGGCTGGTGCGCTTGGCCATGTCGGCCAGCGGCAGCCGCGCCGCGCCCTGGTCGATCGCGACGTTCGCCACGTGGTGGCCCTCGTCGAGCACCAGCAGCATCTCGCCGGGCGGCGCCAGCAGCGGCTGGCCGTTCTCGATGTCGCCCATCGCCAGTGACGACAGCAGCAGCGCGTGGTTGGTCACGACGATCTGCGCTTCGCGCACGGTGGTGCGGACTTTCAGCACCGGACAGTGCTGGGCGAAGCTGCAACGGCGCCCGGCGCAGCTCGATGCAGGCGTGGTGATGCGGGTGCGCAGCGCGGACGACACGGGTTCGGGCGCGGTGTCGAGATCGCCGTCCCACTGCCGGTCCGCATGCGCTTCGAGCAGGCGCCGCGCGGCATCGACTTCATGCGGAGCAAGCGGGCGGTCGTAGAGCTGGCGCTCGTAGTCGCCGCCTTCGTCTGGGCCGGCGCCATCGAGCAGCATCGTGCCCTGGCTGTGCTCTGCATGCAGCTCGGCGGCGTTGCGCGTGCACAGGTAACGCGTGCGGCCCTTGGCCAGCGCGACGCGGGCCTCCAACCCGGTCGCGGCGAGAAACGCAGGGATGTCACGTTCGAACAGCTGCGACTGCAACGCCACGGTGCCGGTGCTGATCACCAGCTTCTTCTTCGTCGCCAGCGCGATCGGCACGCCGGCGGTCAGATACGCCAGGCTCTTGCCGACGCCGGTCGGCGCTTCGGCGATGCCGATGCCGCCCGAAGTCGCGAGCGCGCGCGACACCAGCCCGATCATCGCGCTCTGCGAACGGCGCGTGCTGAAGCCCGGCGTGTTCGCCTGCAGCTTCGCGTACGCGGCGCGGATGTCGGCCTTGAGCGCGTCGTTCAGCGCGCGCGGCGGCGCGTCGGCCGCGGTCGTGGCCGGCGTATTGGAATCGGAATCGCCCATGCGCCCATTGTCCCACGCCGCGTCGCGTGGACCGAGATCGGGATGCTGAACGCTACGGGCGTGGTGGACGCCGATGCGCGGACGCAGCCGCGTCGCGCCGTGCGATCAGGGCTTCGAAGCTGCCCTGGAGACCGACGTATCGTCGTTGCTGCGCGGCGCGTCTTCGAGCATCACCAGCCGCTGGCCGTCGAGGCGGTATTCCAGCGCGGCCTGGATCGACTGCAGTTCGCGCACCTGCGTGCACAGGGCATCAGCCTGCGCTTCCAGCGCGGCGCTGCGTGCTTCGATCTTGCGGTCGAGATCGGCTTCCATGCGTTCGGCGCGCGCGTCCATGCGACCGGCGCGGCCGGTGAACACCTGCCACATCACACTGCGGCCGAGGCTGCCGGTCATGCGTTCGGCCGCGTCCTCGATCCGCGATTCGAAACCGTCGCCGAACACGTCCTGGTCCCAGCGCCCGGTGCCGAGCGTGGTGTCGATGTAGCCGAGCGTATCGGTGCGGAAACGTTCCACCTGGCGCACCTTGCGCGCGCTGCCGGTCATCACTTCCACCACGCCAGCCAGCGCATCGAACGCGATGCCGGTGCTCTCGCGCGCGACCGAGGTGACCTGCGGCATCAGCGTGCGTGCGCCCGATTCGAGCCGGCGCAGACGCGCGGCATCGGCAGCGCTGACGCTCTGCACCGCGCGGTCCACGCTGAGCGTGCCGTCGTGGAAGAAGATCTCCTTCGGCGCGCCGCTGTCGCGGTAGAGCCAGACGCCGCCGGTATCGACGAGCACGTTGTACGGCGTCGAGATCTCGCACTGGTCGGAGGACAGCCGCGGTGCGGTCTCGTCGTCGGCAGCGAAGACAGGCATCGACGCGACGAGCAGGCCGGCGACGAGCGCGGCGCGATGGAAGGACATGGGCAGCATTCCCGGTTGCATGGCGGCGAGCATCGGGCCATCGCGGCGCGGCATCGCGTGCTTGAAGTCACGGTGGCGTATGGGACGCCCGGATGATGGTGTCAGCGCGCGCCGCGTCGACGTCCGCCGGCGGTCAGGCGTTTCTGGAAATCGGTTGCGATATCCGCCAGCGTCACCGCAGCCAGACGTGCGCGGAGCAGGGCTTCGGCGTCGGCCATCGCATCGCCGAGATGGGCGTTGACGGCCTTCTCCACCAGACAGTCCGGGTCGTCGTTGGCCAGGCCGAACGCGAACGGTGCGGGCGATCCCAGCGCTTCGTGGATGTCGAGCAGGCTGATGTCGGCGAGCGGCGTCGCCAGCGACCAGCCGCCACCGTGGCCCTTTTCCGAGCGCACGTAGCCGTGGTCGCGCAGGCCCGCCATGGTTCTGCGCACCACGACGGGATTGGTGCCCAGCATCGCCGCGATCTCGTCCGAGGTCGCGCGGCCGTCGGCCTCCGCCAGATGGATGAGGACGTGGAGCATGCGGCTGAGGCGGCTGTCGGGGCGCATGGGGCAGGGCGTGTGACGGGCCGCCACGATACCCCAGTCACGTCTCGACACTTATCGAGTTGCATGATGTCGGTCGCCGGCGCATCATGAAACAACTGAAGTGGCGTGAGGTGTGCAATGCGATACGGCGCGGTGATCGTGGGTGGCGGCAACGCCGGGCTGTCGGCGGCGCAGGCCCTGGCGCGTGCGCGGCGCCGGGTGCTGGTCGTCGATGCGGGCCAGCCGCGCAACCGGTTCGCGGCTGCCGTGCACAACGTGTTCGGCCATGACGGCACGCCGCCGGCCACGCTGTTGGCGAACGGCCGCGCGGAGCTGCTGCGCTATCCAACGGCAACGGTCATCGCGGGCGAGGTCATCGAGGCGGTCGCGGATGCAGTCGGATTCTCGCTCGCCCTGGCGGACGGTCAGACGGTGCAGACCCGTACGCTGATCCTGGCCGGCGGCGTATGCGACGTGTTGCCGCCGCTCGACGGTTTGCAGGCGCGGTGGGGCCGCAGCGTGCTGCATTGCCCGTACTGCCACGGCTTCGAGGTCGCCGGGCGTGCGCTCGGTGTCTTCGCCGGCGATGCGATGGGCCTGCACCGCGCACGGATGCTGCCCGACTGGGGGCCGACGACCTGTTTCCTCGAAGACGGTTTCGAACCTGACGCCGACGACGCGCGCAAGCTCGCGAACCGTGGCGTGACGCTGGAACGCGTGCCGGTCGTCGAGCTGCTCGGTACTGCGCCGGCGCTGGACGGCGTGCGTCTGGCCGATGGCCGCAGCATCGCGATCGACGCATTGTTCGTCGGCTCGCGTGTCGAACCGGTCGACGGTCTGGCCGACAGGCTCGGCTGCGCGCAGGACATCGGTCCGCTGGGTCCATATCTGCGCGTGGACGCGTTCAAGCAGACGAGCGTGCCCGGCGCGTTCGCGGCCGGCGATCTGAGCCAGCCGATGCACAGCGTGCCGCTGTCGGTGGCGTCGGGGTTGCTCGCGGGCGTCGGCGCACACCAGGCCTTGATCGCTGCAGACGCGGCCTGAGCGCAGGTTTCATCGCGGGTTGCAGCGTCGCGTCGATACTCGAACGATGCATCGCATCCTCGCCCTGTTGTTCGCTTCGCTGCTGATCGGCGGCATGAGCGCCACGCCCGCATCCGCGCAGACGCCCGAGGTCGCGCGCAGCACTGCGCTCGACGCCGTCCTCGACGACGCCAGCGCGATGACACCACTGCGCACGGTGCTGGTCGCGCGCGATGGCGCGTTGATCGCCGAGCGGGGCTACCGGGGCGCATCGACCACGCGCCCGGCGAACATCAAGTCGGCGTCGAAGACGGTGATGTCGGCGCTGGTCGGCATCGCGATCGGACGCGGCCTGCTCGATGGTGTCGACCAGCCCGTCGCCCCGCTGCTGGCCGATCGCCTGCCACACGATCCCGATCCGCGTCTGGCCCAGGTCACCATCGGCCATCTGCTGTCGATGCAGGCCGGCCTGCAGTCCACGTCGGGCCGTGGCTACGGGCGCTGGGTCGCGCAGCGCGACTGGGTGCGCGACGCACTCGCGCAGCCGTTCGTCGATACGCCGGGTGGCGGCATGATCTATTCGACCGGCTCCACGCATCTGCTGTCGGCTGTGCTCGCCAGGGTCGGCGGCAAGCCGGTGCGCACGCTCGCGCGCGAGTGGCTGGGCCCGCAGGCCGGCTTCGCGATCGCGTCCTGGGATACCGATCCGCAGGGCCTGCATTTCGGCGGCAACCAGATGGCGATGACGCCGCGTTCGCTGCTGGCGTTCGGCGAGCTCTACCGCAACCACGGTCGCGCCGCGTCGGGTGCGCAACTGATACCCGCGAGCTGGATCGCGCAGTCGTGGGTCACGCGCACGCGTTCGGTCTACACCGGCGACGGCTATGGCTACGGCTGGTTCGCGCGCCGCATCGGCGGGCACGACGTGCGTTTCGCCTGGGGGCACGGCGGACAGATGCTCTACATCGTGCCGTCGCTGAACCTCACTGTCGCGATGACGTCCGACGAGACCACCGTCGCCGGCTCCGGCCACCTCGCGCAACTGCATGCGTTGCTGGGTCGGATCATCGAGAGTCAGACGGTCTAGCGCCTGCGCTTCGTCGGCGCCGGCGCGTGGCGATGGTGCGTCGCCCATGCGGTGTGGTCGGCATGGCGCGCGGCGTAGCGCTCGCGCAGATGCCGGCTGATGCAGCTCGACAGACCGCGGCCTGCGCGCGCTGCGGCGCAGGCGGCTGTGAACAAACGCGGGCCGATGTTGTGCCGGCGGTAGTCATAGACCGCGCCGTCCACGAACTCGACCGACAGCGTGTCGCCGTTGATTGCCCATGCGCGTACGCCGCTGCCGCCGTGACGGTTGCCGTAGGGCTGAAGCCGGAATGCGGCGTTTGCCATCGTGGCGCGCGAACGACACCGCCGCTGCGGCGATCAGGCCGCGTTCTGGATCGCGGCGTTCGCCGATTCCACGCTCGCCGCGAGTTCGTGCTGGCGGAACGGTTTGCTGAGGATCGTCAGGCCCGGATCGAAGTCGGCCATGCTGGTGTAGCCGGAGACGATCACGATCGCGGTTTCAGGCAACCGTGCACGCACGGTGCGTGCGAGCTCGGCGCCGGTCATGCCGGGCATCAGGTGATCGGTGACCAGCACCGCGGGCGTCAGGCCGTCGTCGAGCGCGCGCAGCGCTTCCTCGGCCGAACTGGCCTCGACGATGCGATAGCCCATGTCCTCGAGCGCGTCGGAGGTGCACATGCGCACCGAATCCTCGTCGTCGACCACCAGTGCGGTGCCGCGGTTGTCCCCAGTGATGCTCACGGTCGTGTCCTCTTCTTCGGATGTGGCGCCGGGGTGCGAACCCACCGGCAGCCAGAGATGGATGGTGGTGCCGCTGCCGGGCGTACTGTCGATCGTCAGGCGGCCACCGAGCTGCGAGGCCAGGCCGTGCGCCATCGACAGGCCCAGGCCTGTGCCTTTGCCGATGCCCTTGGTCGAGAAGAACGGCTCGATCGCGCGCTGGCGCGTCTGTTCGTCCATGCCCACGCCGGTGTCGGCGACCGACACCACGACGTAGCGGCCCGGCGCGATGCGCTCGTCATCGGACACGCGTGCATTGCGCGCGCCGAGCGTCAGCGTGCCGCCTTCGGGCATCGCATCGCAGGCGTTGACGCTGAGATTGAGGATCGCCATTTCCAGCTGGTTCGGATCGGCCACCGCAGGCAGCAGATCGTCGGCGAGGTCGAGCACGAGGCGCACGCGCGGGCTGCTGGAACTGTCGACGAGTTCGGCCATGCCCGAGACCAGCGTCGCGACATCGATATCCAACGTCTGCAGCGGCTGCCGGCGCGCGAACGACAGCAGACGCTGCACCAGCGTGGCGGCGCGATCGGCGGACTGGCGCGCGACGCCGAGCATGCGCACGCGGCGTTCGGGACGCGCGTCGGGATCCGAGGCGAGATCGAGCGCGGTGACGATCGGGGTCAGCAGATTGTTGAAGTCGTGGGCGACGCCGCCGGTGAGCTGGCCGATCGCTTCGAGCTTCTGCGACTGGCGCAGCGCGTCCTCTGCATTGCGCCGGTCGGTCGTGTCGATCGCTTCGGGCACCACGGCGATGATGCGACCGTCTTCGCGGATCGGACGCAGCGACAGATCGTGGCTGCGCCGTCCCTTGGGCAGGTCAAGCTGGATCTCGTCGCGGACGGTTTCGCCAGTGGCTGCGCGGTCGAACATCGCGCGGATCCGCGCCGGCATGCCGGGCGTGCCGCTGAACCACGGCGTGTCCCACAGGTAGACGCCGATCAGTTCGTCGAAGCCGGCGCCGACGGCGTCGAGCACCGGGCGGTTGGCATCGGTGACGATCCCGTCGGGCGTGCACATGCCCTGCAACTGGTAACTCGTCTCGAACAGCGTGCGCAGCTGCGCCTGCGAGCGCGCGAGCGCGTCGGCGGCCGCATTGATGTCGGTGACGTCGCGCGCGCTGCAGTAGTAGCGCCCGCCCTCGGGCGTCGCCACCCACGACAGCGTGCGCAGACCGCCCGTACGCGTACGCCAGCGGTTCTCGAAGCGCAGCACCGGTTTGCCGGCGCGCAAGGTGTCGAGCACGGACTGCGTCACCACGTGATCGTCGGGACTGACGTGGTCCATCCAGCGATGGCCCACGAGCGAATCGACCGGCCAGCCCAGCAACTGCTCCCAGGCCGGGTTGACGGTTTCGATGATGCCGTCGGGATCCACGACGGCGAGCAGATCGGGCGTGACCTGCCAGGTCAGCGAGCGCTCGCGTGCGCGTTCGATGACCTGCCGTTCCAGATCGCTGTTGAGACTGCGCAGCTCGGCCTCGCGGGACTGCAAGGCGACATCCGACAGATGCCGCGCGGTCACGTCGACGCCCTGCACGAAGATGCCGACGACGTCCTGGCCGTCGTTGATCGGCTGGAACACGAAATCGACGTAGCGCTCGGCCGAGGCCGCGCCGGGCGTGGTCTGCACGATGTACTGCGCGCTGTCGGCCGAGAACGCCTGTCCGCTGCTGTAGACCTGGTCGAGGAGCGTGAGATAGCCCTGGCGCACCGCGTCGGGTAGCGCATCCGCCACGCGCTTGCCCAGCACGTCGCCACGGTCGCCGATCAACGTCTTGTACGCCGGATTGACGTAGGCGAACACGTGTTCGGGGCCGGTCAGCATCGCCATGAATGTGGGCGCCTGGTCGAACATGCGACCCAGCTGCGCCACATCGGCCTGCAGCCGGCGCTCGGTCTTCACCTTGCGGGTCACGTCCGTGGTGATGTTGAGCAGGCCGACGATGCGGTCGTGCTCATCGCGCAGGGGCGAGTACGAAAAGGTCCAGTAGGTCTCTTCGGGAAACCCGTTGCGCTGCATCGTCAACGGCATGTCTTCGTGCAGCGTCGGCCTGCCATCGAACACGCTGTCGACGAGGGGGCGGATGTCGTCCCAGACGTCGGACCAGATGGTCTGCAGCGGCTGCCCCAGCGCCTGCGATTCCTTGGCACCCAGATGCGGCGCGTAGGCATCGTTGTAGAAGAGCGTCAGCTCCGGGCCCCAGCACAGGCACATCGCGAAGCGCGAGTCGAGCATCAGACCCAGCGAGGTGCGCAGCGACTGCGGCCAGTTTCCGATCGGGCCGAGCGGCGTGGTCGACCAGTCGTACGCTGCGATGCGCCGCGCCATGGCGCTCGATCCGGACAGAAATTCGAGCTGGTCGGGGCGCGCGAGGGACGTCACGAAGGGCGCGGACAGTTTGAGGACGGCGCATCCTGCCACAGGGTGTCGTGGTGACGTGATGAGGACATCAACCCAGACGCGCCTGCAGTGCGGCGGCGTTCGGAATCGCGTGTCCGACGGCGGTGTTGTCGAACACCACCCAGGCATCGGCCGGGCCGGCCCGTACTGCGGTTGCGATCGCGTCGAGCGCGTCGGCGTCGTAGTCGCTGTAGTAGATCTTCGGCCGGCCGTGCCAACGCCAATAGCCGAATCGCGCGCTGCCGCCCGGCTGTGCGTCGCCACCGTGGCGGGCGGGATCGGCCGCCACGCGGGCGACGTGATGGCGCGCGAGCAGGGCATCGGGCTGCGGCATGAGCCAGCTGGCGTGTCGCGCCTCGCAGGCCACGCGACCAGGCCAGCGCCGCGCCAGCATCGCGAAGAACGTGGCCGCGGTGCGGGCATCGAAGGCCAGACTCGGCGGCAGCTGCACCAGCACGCAGTCCAGTTTGTCGCCGAGGCCGCTTGCCGCTTCGAGGAACGCATCGAGCGCGGCGCCGCAACCGGCCAGCCGCGCGTCGTGGGTGATCGTTTTCGGCAGCTTGATCGAGAAGCGGAAGCCGGCGGGCACGCTCTCGGCCCAGCGGGCGTAGGTCGTGGCGCGATGCGGCTTGTAGAAGGACGAGTTGATCTCCACCGCGTCGAAACGCGTGGCATAGCGGGCCAGCATGCTGCCGCCGGCGCCGAACAGCGCCGCGTCGCGCGACGCGATCGACCAGCCTGCGCAGCCGATGCGGATCACCCGTCGCCGCGCTTCGGCTTCGGATACGGCTGGGCCTGCAGCACTCGGGCGAGATGCACCGCGTTCGAGGCGATCGTGGCGATGGTCTCGGCGACCTTGTCAGGCGTCTGCTTCAGATCCTTGTAGTCGACCGAACCCATCGCCTCGCCGACCCAGTACGGCGGGCTGCCACCGGGGATCGTGAAGCCGACATCGGTGAGGCCCTGGTAGAGCTGCGCGCAGACGTGGTGGGCACCGTCCTCGTTGCCGACCACCGTGGCGACCGCGACCTTGCCGAAGGTCGGATACACGCCGTCGTCGTCGATCTCGCCGAGCACCGCGTCGAGCCGTTCCAGCACGCGCTGGGCGATGCTCGAGGGGTGGCCCATCCAGATCGGGGTCGCCACGACCAGGATCTCCGCGTCCATGATCCGCTTGCGCAGCTCGGGCCACTGGTCGCCATCGCCTTCGTCGGCGCTCACGCCCGGCTTGACGTCGTAGTCGGCGACGCGCGCGCTGCCGGTCTTGGCGCCATGGCCGGCGATCGCCTCGAGCAACTCGTCGAGAAGCTTCTGTGTGGACGACGGCGCGTCGCCGGATTTGAGGGTGCAATTCAGGCCGAACGCGGTGATGGACATGCGCGGACTCGCAACGGACAGGGGACGTGGACTGTCCAAGGCGCGGCGTCCAGCCGCTGTCATCGCGTCGCGTTCAGGCCTGCGTCGCTGAACCGTCGGTGCCATTGCAACGCTGTGGTCGACGCGTGCCGGTGACGGCGATGCTGCGATGCACAATAATTGACTGTCCTGTTCCGGAGACCGGCCATGGCCACCGCACCGGCGCTTCCCGATCGCCGCACCCGCACTTTGATCCTGTTCGCGCTGGCGATGGGCGGTTTCGCGATCGGCACCAGCGAATTCGCGATGATGGGGCTGATGCCGAACCTGACGCGCGGCTTCGGTGTCGACGAGCCCGCGGTCGGCCATCTGATCAGCAGCTACGCGATCGGCGTCGTCGTCGGCGCACCGCTGCTCGCGATCCTCGGTGCGCGTCTGCCGCGCCGTCGCCTGCTGCTGGCGCTGATGGGGTTCTATGCGCTCGGCAATCTGGCCAGCGCGCTGGCGCCGAACTACGCGACGATGCTGGTCGCGCGCTTCGTCGCCGGCCTGCCGCATGGCGCGTACTTCGGCGTGGCGATGCTCGTGGCCGCGTCGATCAGTCCGCCTGCGCAACGCGGCGCCGCGGTCAGTCGCGTGCTGCTGGGCCTGTCGATCGCGATCCTCGTCGGCAATCCGCTGGCGACCTGGCTCGGCCAGCAGTTGAGCTGGCGCTGGACGTTCGCGCTGGTGTCGGTGCTGTCGGTGCTGACCGTGGTGCTGGTCGCGCGCTTCCTCGCGCCCGATCCCGCCGAGCCGGCGCAGACGCCGATGCGCGAACTGCGCGCGTTCAACACCTCGCAGGTCTGGTACGCGCTGCTGATCGGCGCGGTCGGCTTCGCCGGCATGTTCTGCGTCTTCAGTTACCTCGCGCCGACGCTGATCAACGTAACGCGTGTGGCCGAGTCGTGGATTCCGGTGGCATTGGCGGCCTTCGGTGTCGGCGCGATCCTCGGCAACATCGCCGGTGGCTGGCTGGTGGATCGCCTGCAGTTCCGTGCGGTGCCGGTGATCCTCGGCTGGTCGCTGCTGGTGCTGCTGCTGTTCCCGCTCGCGACCGCCGCGCCCTGGTCGATCCTGCCAGCGATCGTCGCAGTCGGCACGATGGGCGCGCTCGCGCCGGTGTTGCAGACGCGGCTCATGGATGTCGCCGGCGAAGCGCAGACACTCGCCGCTGCGTCCAACCACGCGGCGTTCAATACCGCGAACGCGCTCGGGCCATGGCTCGGCGGCATCGCGATCAGCGCCGGACTGGGCTGGACCTCGACCGGTTACGTCGGCGCCGCCACCGCGGCCGCGGGTCTGCTGATCTACGCCTGGGCACGGCGCGCCGAACGTCGTCGCCAGCCCGACGCGCCCTCGACCTGCTGACGCAGCGGCGCGTCGCCTTCACGTCCGTCGCCCGCCGCGCTGCCGACACTGCGCGCTGATTCCTGACGGGAGTGCGACATGGCAACGCGAAGCAGCAAGGGCGCGAAAGACGCGCAGACGATCGCGAAACTGATCGAGGACATCGACATCACGATGTTCACCACCGTGGGTCCGGGCGGCTATCTGGTCAGCCGGCCGCTGTCGACGCAGAAGGCGCAGTTCGACGGTGAGCGCGTGTGGTTCTTCGTCGCCTCCGACAGCCCGAAAGTCGCCGAGATCGCGCGCAATTCGAAGGTCAACCTGGCGTACGCGTCCAAGGGTCGCAACACCTACGTGTCGATCACCGGCGATGCCTACGTCAACGAGGATCCGGCGAAGATCGAAGCGTTCTGGAACGATGCGCTCAAGGCCTACTTCCCGCGCGGCGTCAACGACCCGAAGCTGACCCTGATCGAAGTGCAGGCGCATACCGCCGAGTACTGGGACGGCCCGGGTTCGCTGATCGGCAAGGCCATCGCATTCGCCGTCGCGCGCGTGACCAAGCGCGAGGAAGTGATGGGCGAGAACCGCATCGTCAATCTGCGCGGCCCGAACAAGACCTCGAAGCTGCCGCCGTCGCACGCCGATGCCCGTGGCGGTGCCAGGAAGGCCGCGAAGAAGACCACGAAGAAGGTGGCCAGCAAGACCGCCACGCCGAAGCCGGCTGCGAAGCAGGCGACGGCGGCGAAGAAGGCCGCGACCCAGCGCACCGCCAAGACTGGCAAGCGCGCGGTGAAGAAGACCGCCGCGCGAAGCTGAGTCGCAGGCCCGCGCCGATCGCGATCCGGTGTGCCGCGGCCCTGTTGCCGCGGCACACTACGCCGCCCGATCTTCCGAGTCCTGTCATGGCCGCGCACGAACACGAGTTCGATCCAGACGACAACTTCTCCTTCGGTGCGCCCGAGCGCGACGACGGCGAAGACGAAGCCCATGACGGCGATCTTGAAGCGATCGCGTGGCAGTGGCTGCTGCGCATCAATCCCGGCGACGAGGACGCAGCTACCCAGCAGTTCCAGGCCTTCCGCGAAGCACTGGGCGACGATGACGTGCAGGATGCCGTGCAGGCCGCGCTCGAGTCGGCGACCGACTGGCGCGCGAGCTTCCGCGTACCCGAAGACGAGCGCGCGACCCTGATCGACGTCATCGATACGCTGGCCGAACGCTTCCGCGTCGAACTCGACTGGGGCGTCGAAGATCCGACCGACGACGTCGCACTGGGCAGCGCTTCGACCCACGCCCTGATCGACACCGCCTACGACCAGCTGCGCGTGGCCGGCTACACGCTATGGACCTGGGACACGGGCGACGACAGCGTCGCCGGCGTCATGGCGCCGCGCGACGACGACGAGGGCATGCGCGTCATCGGCAATGCACTCGGACTGGACGTGCGCCCCGGCGCGGGCTGAACTTCTGGCTGAACGCGCGGCTTGAACACGCCGTTCGCGGAATCCCTGTTACGGTGCCGTCGTCCGTCACCGCATGGGAGGGTGCGATGGACAGCCGAACCGTCTACACCACTTGGGGCTGCGCCTTGACGCTGGCCGCCGTGTGCATTGCGCCGGCCTGCGCGACGGGGCCGGATGCGAGCGCGAGTGCCGAGCCGCCGAGCGCGGTGCTCGACGCGGATCAGCGGGCCGCGTGGCTGCAGCCGATCAGCGCCGACCGCCCGATCGGCCGCATGTCGGCGCTGAAGACCGAATACCGCCGCATCCGCGAGCTGCGTCGCGAACAGATGCAGCCCGAGTACGAACGGCGTCTGGCGATGTCCGGCGAAGAGGCGGCCGAGGCCTGGCGCGAAGAGACGCTGAAGAACATCGCCCGGCGCGACCTGCGCGATCTGCGTGCGCGTCTGGAGCGCTGACCCGCTGCGGTCGCCCGGTCCGGGCGACATTTGAAAATCTGCACCGTCAGCGCTGGATATCCGGTGTCGCGTCTGTGGCACCCGATTGCGCGACCGCTTCGTTCGCATCCTCGAGATCTTCGGCATCGGGTTCGAGACCGGCGTCGTCATCGTTCTCGCCCGGCGACAGCGCGAGTTCGACCAGGATTGGGAAATGGTCCGAGCCGATATCCGGCAACCGCTGCATGCCGACCAACGTGAAGTGCTTGCTGTGGAACAGATGGTCCAGCGGCCAGCGCAGGCCCGGCAGTTTCGCGTGGAAAGTGTTGTACATGCCGCGGCCGATGCGCGGATCGAGCAGGCCGCTGAGCTTGCGGAACAGGCGCGTGGTGCGTGACCACGCCACGTCGTTCAGATCACCGGCGACGATCACCGGCAGCGTGGCGTCGTGCGCGGCGCGGCCGACGATGACCAGTTCCGCATCGCGATCGACCGAGCTGTCGGCTTCGGTCGGGCTCGGCGGGCGTGGATGCAATGCGTGCAGGGCGACGCGACGGCCGCCGTCGAGTTCCAGCGTCGCGTGGATCGACGGGATGTCGTCTTCGACGAGATAGCGGACTTCCGCATCGTGCAGCGGCAGGCGCGAATAGACGTGCATGCCGTAGAGATTGTCGAGTGGGCAGCGCAGCACGTGCGGCAGCGCGTCGGTCAGTACATCGAGCCGTTCTTCCCACCAGGCATCGGTCTCGACCGCGATCAGTACGTCGGGCGTCTGCGCGCGCACCACCGCGATCAGCGGATCGGCATTGCGGTTGGTGGTCAGCACGTTGCTGGCCATCAGCCGGATGCGCACGGGCGCATCGGCCGGCGCGTCTTCGACCTCGACGCGCGCCATGCGCGTGTACGGAATGATCCACCAGGCCTGCCACAGCATGCAGGCCGCATTGACGATGACGACCGCGATCGTCCAGGGATCGTCGATCGGATGGAACACGAGCTGCAGCACCAGGATCAGCGCCGACAGCAGCAACAGCGGCAGACGCGGGAAATCGAAGCCGCGGATCCACCACGCGCCGCTGCGGATGGTCGGCATCAGAGTCGCAATGGCCAGCAGTGCGGTGACTGCGGCGAACGTGAGGGTCAGCATCAGGCGTGGGGCGGCGGCGGGAGCCGCACTATGAACACGCGCGCGCTGCCATCGTGTGAACCCGGGACGCGGCGTTGCGGCGCGGTGGCTGGCCGTGCACGACGGCGGCTGCGACCATAGCGCGCCCGCCGCGCCACAGCCGGTGGTATCCGCTGTCGGAGTTTTCGCATGTCCCTGCGCTCGCGCATCGATCCTTTCACCCTGTTGCTGCTCGCCACCGTCGCGTTGGCGTCGCTGCTTCCGGTGCAAGGCCGCGCCGCAGCGGTGATGGACGTGGTGACGAACGTCGCGATTGCCGCGTTGTTCTTCCTGCATGGGGCGCGCCTGTCGCGCGCGGCGATCGTCGCCGGCGCGCTGCACTGGCGGCTGCATCTGACGATCCTTGCGTGCACGTTCGCGCTGTTTCCGCTGATCGGCCTGCTGGGCAAGCCGCTGTCGGGCTGGCTGCTGACGCCAGAGCTCTACATCGGCGTGCTGTTCCTGTGCGCGTTGCCGTCGACGGTGCAGTCGTCGATCGCATTCACTTCGATGGCCGGCGGCAATGTGCCGGCCGCGGTCTGCAGCGCATCGCTGTCGAGCCTGCTCGGTGTGGCGCTGACGCCGCTGCTGATGGCGCTGCTGGTCGGCAGCGCGGAAGGCGCGATGGCGCATCCGCTCACAGCGGTGGGCAAGATCATGCTGCTCCTGCTGCTGCCCTTCGTCGCCGGTCATCTGCTGCGGCCCGTCGTCGGCGGCTGGGTCGAACGCCGTCGCGCGGTGCTGCGCTGGACCGACCAGGGCACGATCCTGCTGGTGGTCTATACCGCCTTCAGCGCGTCGGTGATCGAAGGCCTGTGGCGCGAGACGCCGGTGTGGACGCTGGTCGCGGTGGCCGTGGTGTGCGCGCTGCTGCTGGGGATCGCGATGCCGCTGATCGTGTGGATCGCGAGGCGCCTGGGCTTCAACCGCGCCGACGAGATCGCGATCGTGTTCTGCGGCTCGAAGAAGAGCCTTGCCACCGGCCTGCCGATGGCCAAGGTCATGTTCGCCAGCGGCGGACTCGGGGCAATCGTGTTGCCGGTGATCCTCTATCACCAGATCCAGCTGATCGTCTGTGCGGTCGTCGCACGGCGCTACGCCGAAGGTACAGCGAAGGCTGCCGCGCGCTGAGTTGCCGTGGGTGAAACCGGACGCGCCCCAAGTGGCGCGCCCGGCTCGAACACCGCACTCAGCGGTTCAACGCGCCCATGCCCGCTGCGGGATAGCGCGTACCGGACGCTGCATCCGGCGGGAAGATCGCATCGATGCGCGCCAGATCGTCCTCGGTCAGATGGACGTCGAGCGCGGCGATGTTCTCGTCGAGGAAGCCGATGCGCTTGGTGCCCGGAATCGGCACCAGATCGTCGCCCTGCGACAGCACCCACGCGAGTGCGAGCTGGCCCGGGGTGACGCCGTAGTCCTGCGCGATCGCCTGCACCGATTCGACCAGCGCGAGATTGCGGTCGAAGTTCTCGCCCTGGAAGCGGGGCGAATGGCGGCGGTAATCGTCCTCGTCGAAATCCTCGATGTTGCGGATCGTGCCGGTCAGGAACCCGCGGCCCAGCGGCGAATACGGCACGAAGCCGACACCGAGTTCGCGACACGCGGTCAGCGTGCCGTTGGTCTCGGGATCGCGCGACCACAGCGAGTACTCGCTCTGCAGCGCTGCGATCGTGTGCACTTTGGCCGCGCGCCGCAATGTGTCGGCCGAGGCTTCAGACAGACCCAGATGCCGCACCTTGCCCTGTTCGACCAGCCGCGCCATCGCGCCGACGGTGTCCTCGATCGGCACTTCGGGATCCACGCGGTGCTGGTAGTACAGATCGATCGTCTCGATGTTGAGCCGCTTCAGGCTGGCCTCGCAGGCCTGCTGCACGTACTCGGGGCGGCCGTTGATGCCGCGCGAATGCGGATCGGACGGATCGAGCTGGATACCGAACTTGGTCGCGATGAACACGTCATCGCGGCGGCCGTCGATGGCGCGGCCGACCAGCGTTTCATTGGTGTGCGGGCCGTACATGTCGGCGGTGTCGAGCAGGGTGATGCCCTGGTCCAGCGCGTGCTTGATGACGGCGATCGCGTCGGCATCGCTGCCCCGGCCGCCGTAGAACGCGCTCATGCCCATGCAGCCGAGTCCGATTGCGGAGACGGTGGGGCCGCCGAGGCCGAGGGTGCGGGTCTTCATCGCGGTACTCCGTCGTGAATGCGAAGGCTCACTGTGCCGGTCGGGATGGCAAGCCGGTGTCGAGGTCCGGTTCGGCCCGTGTCCCCATGGCGGTTTCGGCGCCCGGCGACTGCGTGCTGGCATGGGCCACGGGCGCGACCGCATGCGTGGCGGCGCGGCGTGCATCGCCGTCGGTGACCTCGTTGCGCACGCGCGGCAGCGCCTGCGGGTGATGGGCGTCGAGGAAGGCCAGCATGCCTTCGCGCACGGCGCAGCGCAGGTCGAACAGCTCGCCGGAATTGCGCGCACTGACCAGCAGCCGCACCTCGATGGTGTGTTTGTCGGTCTCGGTGATCTGGGTCACGCAGACACGGCGGTCCCAACGCGGATCGGCCTCGCAGATCCGTTGCAGTTCGTCGCGAATCTGGGGAATCGGCGCGCGGTGGTCGAGCCACAGGAACACCGTGCCCAGCAGCTGAGCGCTGGTGCGCGTCCAGTTCTGGAACGGATTGGAAATGAACCACTGCAACGGCACGACGAGGCGACGTTCGTCCCAGATGCGCACGACGACATAGGTCGACGTGATCTCCTCGATGCGACCCCATTCGCCCTCGACGATCACCACGTCGTCGAGCCGGATCGGCTGCGCCAGCGCGATCTGTAGACCGGCGATCAGATTGCCGAACACCGGCTGCGCGGCGACGCCGGCGATCAGGCCGATGATGCCGGCCGACGCCAGCAGGCCCGCGCCGACCTGTCGCACCTGCGGGAAGGTCATCAGCGCCAGCGCCACGCCGACCAGCACCACGCCGGCCTGGATCACGCGACTGATCACCCGTGCCTGGGTCTGCACGCGACGCGCGGCGAGGTTGTCTTCCACGTCGACCGGATGCTCGAGCAGGATGCGTTCCTCGACCGCGCCGACCGTGCGCGCGACCAGCCAGGTCAGGCACAACATGCCGCCGATCGCGATCCAGTGCCGCAGCTGGCCGAGCAGGTCCGGATCGATCGGTGTGGCATTGAGTGCCAGTGACAGGAACAGCAGCGGCAGGCCGACCGCAGCAGGCACCGCAACGACATAAGCGATACGCGCACGCATGCGTTCCTGTGCGCGGCGACCGGCGGCGCGGGCGAGTGCACGCAGACTCCAGTGCACGACGACGCCGAGGATCAACGCAACCAGAAGGGGCCACGCGATGGCGGCGAGATGGGTCCATTCGGAGGACATGGCGGTCTCGTCGACGGCGGGCCAGTGTGCGGCGACGCGGGTCCACACACCGTTAATCCACCGCGGAACCACAGGCGTGTACGGCCGACGGTTTGCATCGCAAGGTCGCGAAGGCGCGGGCTACGGCAGCGGCTGGATCAGCGCAGCCACGCAGCGGCGAGTGCGATGAGCACCAGCACGGCGGCGGCGATCGCGCCGGCCCGGCGCAGATGTCGATGCATCATCGGGTGGCGTCTCCGTGTGCGCTCATACGAGGTTGAAGCGTTCCGAATACAGCCGGTCCGACGGCACACCACGCGCGACGAGCTCGGGTTCGACCGCATTCGCCAGCGCATCCGGGCCGCAGACATAGACCGGCAACGCGGCCAGATGCGCCGGCAGCCGACGATCGATGAGATCACCGTCGACATGTCCGGTCTCGCCGTCCCAGTCGTCGGGCGCGTGTTCGAGGACGTGGATCACGGTCAGTGGCAAGTCTTCCGCGAGCGCGGCAAGTTCGTCGCGATACAGCACGTCGTCCCAGTCCAGGTTGCCATAGACGAGCCACAGCGGCGCGGTCGCGCCGCGATCGCGCGCAGTGCGCAGCATGCTGAGGATCGGGGTGATGCCAACGCCGCCGGCAATGAACACCGCACCGTCCGGACACTGCGCCGGCAGGTAGACGAATTCGCCGTACGGGCCTTCGACGAAGGCGCGCATACCCGGCGACAACGTGCCCACGCGTTCCGTGAAGTCGCCCAGCGGTTTGATCGTGAATTCCAGCGACGCGTCATCAGCGCTGGAGCTGATCGAGAACGGATGCTGCTGCAGCCGCCACGGCGTGTCGCCAATCGTGATCCATGCGTACTGGCCGGGGCGGAAATCGAGCCCGGCGTGACCGGCCGGCAACAGACGCAGCATGTGGCTGCCATCGCGCGCGGTGTCGACCGACTGCACGGTCCACGGCCGTCGTGAGAGACGGCGCGGTCGCAGTACGCGGTTCTCGAGTACCGCATAGATCGACGCACCGACGGCCAGCACCAGCGCGGCCTTCTTCCACAGCGGCGCGGTGTAGTGACCGACCATCAGCGCATGGCCGAGGCCGATCGCGACGACCGCCAGCGCGAGCACGCCATGCAATGCGCGCCAGTGCTCGTACTGCAGGCCGAATGACAGTCGCCACAGGGATGTCATCGCCAGCCACGTCACCGCGAGCAGCGCGCTCCACAACGACGTCGCGCGCAGCCAGTCTTCGCGTGGATCCAGATATTCGAGAAACCGCCCATCACCCAGAAACATCGTCAGCGGATGCGCCAGTACCAGTCCCCAGCCGAGTAGTCCGGTCTGGCGGTGGAACTGCAGCACATCGTCCTGGCCGAGTCCTTTTGCGAACCAGCGCTGGCGGCCCGAGGTCAGCGCCTGCGCCGACAGCACCCCAAGCCCGAGTAGCCCGAGCATCGCGCCGGTCTCGACGATGCGGTCGCGCGCCGCGGGCGGATTGCCGCTCAATGCGATCGTCATTGGCAGCAATGCAAGCGCCATCCACGCGAGCAGCCACAGCAGCAGGCGGCGCCATCGGGTGTTCATGCCGACGGCCCATCGGCGGCACTGCGTTGCACGCTGCGCAGGAGGGCGACGACCAGGCACATGCCGACGACCAGATAGGGCAGTCCGCTCGGCACCCACATCAGCAGGCCGGCGAGCTGCTGGTCGCCCAGCGCATCGAGACCGGCGAGCAGGGCGCGATCGGTGTAGGCCGGATACAGCAGACGCGGCGAGAACGTCAGCAGCGCGCCCAGGAACCCCATCAGCATCATCGCGGTGACCAGCGAGACGAGTGCGCCGGTCGCGCCGCCGTCGCGGGTGCGTAGCCGATACAGCACCGCGCTCCAGAACCACAGGCCGGCGAGCAGCACGCTGGCGAGCATCGTGCGATGCAACGGTTCGCTGGCCAGCGTGGCCGAGGTCGCCGCGGGCAGATGCCACAGCCACATCGTGCCGACATGCACGAGCGTCGCGGCGCCGAGCTGTGCATGCGCCAATCTGCCGACCGGGCCAAGCACGCGTGCAAGGCGTGACGCAACCGCCCTCGGCAACGCATGGGCCGCGACCGCACCGGGCCGTGCGATCAACAGCAGCGGCGGCGCCCATGCGAGCAGCGTCATGTGCTGCGCGACATGGGCCGACAGTGCGTAGGCCGCGAACGTGTCCAGAGGCCACACCAGTGCGAAACCCAGCGCCAGCAGGCCGGCCGCGAAGGCGAGCGGGCCGTGCCATCCACCTGAAATGCCCGTGCCCGCAGGTGCGCGGCGCATGCGCACCACGCCTGCGGTGTACACGATTGCAGCCGCCGCCAGCGGCAGCAGCGTCCACAGTGACAGCGTCCACGCATAGCCCAGCGGCGGCGGTGGACCTTCCGGCATCGCCGCGTCGGCCGTCGATGCGACCAGCAGGAGCGCCAGACCGGCGGCGGCCGGGACTAGGGAGGTGACACGCGACATGCGACCGACCCTAGCAGCCGACAGCTGGACACTGCGTCGAGGTGCACGCGACGCCACACGGACTTGATGCGCCTGCGCGTAGGCTGCGCGATTCGACGATTCGTGGAGCGCCGGTGTACTTCTGGCTCAAGGTCCTGCACATCCTGGCGATGACGGTCTGGTTCACCGGCCTGTTCTTCCTGCCACGCCTGTTCGTCGCCCGGCACCGCCGCGAGATCGATTCCGATCCCGCGTACTGGAATCCGGTCACCAACACGCTGTTCTTCCGGATCATGACGCCGGCCGCGCTGCTGACGATCACGTTCGGCGGCATCCTGATCGCCTGGAATCCCAGCGGCGCGTGGCTGGTGCTCAAGCTCGTCGTCGTCGCGGCGGCGGTGCTGTTGCATCTGTACATGGGCCTGCTGCTCTACGAGCTGGGCCACGATCGGTGCCGGCATGGGCCGACGTTCTTCCGCGTGATCGGATGGATTCCGTTGGTGTTGCTGCTGCTGATCGCCGGATTGACGGGCGCGAAGCCGCAGACGCTTGGCGATCTGCCGGCGCCGCCGTCACGATCTGTCGATGTGGAGGATGTGGTGCCCGGGCTCGAGGATGAGGCCGCGAGGCCGTAGCGCTTTGCTCTGCTCTTGATTCGCTCTGGCACTTCCCTGAAACGTGACGCGTCGAATAGCTGCTTACCCAGAGGGCGCCGCCCATGGAAGGGCGGCGTTTTCCGACCGAGGCAGGATGCCGAGTCGGAAAATCCCGGTGCGCTAAAAGCCGCGGGCTTCGGACGTGTCGGGGAGACGTTTTTCTTTGGTTCCGTTTCTTTTGGCGTCAACCAAAAGAAATGAACTCGGCCGCGGCAGCGGACGAAAGCGGTTGACGTTGTTGTTCGCTTCTCCGCGTGCGGCGGCGAGCAAGATCAAACGCTTCCACTCGCCTTGCGGCGAGCGGGTTCATTTCTTTTGCTGGCCCAAAAGAAACGGAACCAAAGAAAAGGGCCAGCCCCGAGGGAGCAAATCCGGCCAGTCATTCGTTCCGGGATTTTTCGACTCGCCATCCTGGCTCGGTCGAAAAACGCCGCACATCCATGTGCGGCGCCCGATGGGTCTGCGCACATGCGGCCAGAGCGTTACGGACGTCAAAAGCAGGGGCGAACATCAAGGGCGAAGCAAACAGCAGAAGCGAACGCGAAACCTCAACCCTATTCCGCCGGCGGCTTCTCCACCGCATCCCGCCCACTGTCCGCCTCCGTCTCCTCATCCCCATACACACCCACACCATGCCGGAAGCTCAACGTACCGCCGAGCCAACCGGCGACGCCCACCAGCACCGCCATCGTCGCCGACGACAGCAGGCCCCACGGCCACACCGCCTCCGTGTGACCGGGCAGTCGCAGCCACACGCCGAGCGCGGCCATTGCCAGCACCATTACCGCGACGATGAAGTGGTTCCACGCCGAGACGTGCCGGCGAACGACACGGATCGACATCATGTCGATCGTGCCGACGATGCCGGCCAGCACGCCGAAGCCGAGGCCGCCGACGTTGAACCAGAACGAGAGTTCGGCCCAGAACGGCGCGCCGAGCCAGAGATAGAGGATGTCGGTGACCACGACCATCGACAGAAACGCGATCGGGAACGTCACCAGCATCGGGTGGATGGGGTGCTTGGCGATTGCCAGCACGCTCTCCACGGTGTGGCTCTGCGTATCGGGAACGGGTTGGCGTAGATCCTTGCGCATCGAAAATCCGGGTCAGGCGCAGGTCGGCAGCAGCGCGACCGGCAGGGCGGTGAAGGCGACGCCGATGGCGGCGATCAGGGCGACGAGCGCCGACAGTGCGGTGAGGAAGCGCAGGCGCGAGGTTTCGGTGCGGCCATCGGTCTGCGCGCGTGCGATGCGCCAGGCGCGCAGTGCGCTCGCGCCGAACAAGGCAATGACACCCAGCGCGAGCAAGGTCAGTGCCCACAGCACCCAGGTCATCGTTTCCAGCCCGGCCACCGGCGCGCGCCACAACGCGCGTGCACAGGCGAGCCCCTGCAGGCTGTAGACCACGACGAAGTGCAGCGCCCACACCACCAGCGGCATGGACATGCGGGTCAGGCCGATGGGCAGCATCGCACTCATGCGAACCTCGGGAACAGGTGCAACAGCGCCCAGACGATCAGGCCCTGCGCCACAACGTAGCGCCAGAAGCCGGTCGCGATGCGCGCTTCGAGACTGCGCACCGCATCGACATGGCCATGGTGGATGCGCAGCGCGACGAACCCGGCGATCAGCACCGCGACTGCGATGTGCAGCGCCTGGAACCCGGCCAGCGTCCACACGACCGAACCATAGGCATGGCGCTGAGGTGCACCGACGGCGTCGGCGATCGCCGGCAGTTGCAGGGCGAGGCAGGCGATGGCGGACAGGATCGCGAACGCGCTCCAGATCACCGCTGCGCGTGTATGCCCGGCACGCAGGGCGATCGGCATGCGCCACGCGCCGACGCCGGCCGCCAGCAATGCGCCGAGTGCGGCGAGCATCGGCGTCGATGCCGTCAGCGTGGCGCCACCGCCGGGCCAGGCCGGTGCGTTGAGCCACAGATAGAAATAGGCGAACACCAGCGACGCGAACAGCGAGCCGACGATCATCAGCGTGCCGACCAGTGCCCACCAGCCCGGCGCGTTGCGTGCCAGCGCCTGCGTGGGCAGACGCAGGCCCGGCGCGACTTCGATCTCCAGCGGGGTTTCGCGGCCGTTGACCGTCCACAGCCAGCGCAGGAACAGGCCGATCAGCGGCAGCAGCATCAGGATCGACAACCAGTACTGCGAAGTGATGAAACCGCCCAACAGCACCGCGATCGTCAACGCCGCGAACAGCGGCAACCAGGTCGAGTTCGACAGACGGATTGCCTGTTCCGGCTGAGCGGACTGGATGCCGGTGCCGATGATCCAGCGACGGCCGTCGACGGCCTCGCCGAGCAGACCATCGGTACGCCGCGTCGCCTCGACCACACCCGGGTCGTGCCACAGCGGATTGCGGTCGTCGACGACCGGGATCGAGGCGAAGTTGTACTTCGGCGCCGGGTGCGGCAGCGCCCATTCCAGCGTGCCGGCCTGCCAGGGATTCTCGGTGCCGCGGCGTCCGAGGCGGAAGCACAGCGCCACGTCGATCAGGATCGCGACGATGCCGACCGCGAGCACGAAGCCCGCCGCCGTTGACAGCAGGTTGAGCCACTGCACGCCGAGCTCCATCGCGTAGCTGTCGACACGCCGCGGCATGCCGACCAGACCGGTGATGTGCATCGGCAGGAACGCCAGATGGAAGCCGATGAACACCAGCCAGAAACCGCTGCGGCTCAGCGATTCGGACGGCATGCGCCCGCTCGCCAGCGGCAGCCAGTAGTACAGCCCGGCGAACATCGGGAACATCATCCCGCCGATCAGCACGTAATGCAGATGCGCGACGACGAAGTGCGTGTCGTGCGCCTGCCAGTCGAACGGCACGAACGCGAGCATGACCCCGGTCAGGCCACCACAGACGAAGGTGATGAAGAAGCCGATGATGTAGAGCATCGGCACGCGCAACCAGGGTTTGCCGGCCCATAGCGTGGCGATCCACGCGAAGATCTGGATGCCGGTCGGAATCGCCACTGCCATGCTCGCCGCGCTGAAGAACGCCAGCGCCAGCAGTGGAATGCCGACCGCGAACATGTGGTGCACCCACAGGCCGAAACTCAGGAACCCCGTCGCGACCAGCGCCAGCACGACCCAGGTGTAACCCACGATGGGACGACGCGCGAAGGTCGGCACGATCGTCGACACCACACCCGCCGCCGGCAGGAAGATGATGTAGACCTCGGGATGGCCGAACAGCCAGAACAGGTGCTGCCAGAGCAGGGGATCGCCGCCGCGCGCAACCTCGAAGAACGCGAAGTCGAACGCGCGCTGGATCTCCAGCAACAGGCTGGCGAGGATCAGCGGCGGAAAACCGAACGCGATCATGAAGGCGGTGACCAGCACGGCCCACGCGAACAGCGGCATGCGGGTGAGGTCCATGCCCGGCGCGCGGGTGACCAGGATCGCGACGATCAGTTCGACCGCTGCGGTCACCGCCGCGATCTCGGCGAAGGTCACGCCGATCAACCAGAAATCCGCGCCCTTTCCGGGCGAATAGGTCGAGTCGGTCAGCGGCGTGTACATGAACCAGCCGCCGTCGGGCACGCTGCCGAAGATGAAGCTCGAATACAGGAAGATGCCGCCGAACAGGTAGCACCACCAGCCGAACGCCGACAGCCGTGGGAACGGAAGGTCGCGCGTGCCGAGCATCTTCGGGATGAGATACATCGCGAAGCCTTCCATGATCGGCACCGCGAACAGGAACATCATCGTCGTGCCGTGCATGGTCACGAACTGCGCGTAGCGTTCGGGGTCGAGCACGTTCAAACCCGGCCACGACAGCTGCAGGCGGATGAACATCGACAGCATGCCGCCGATCAGCAGGAAGACCAGGCCGGTGACGATGAAGCGCAGTGCGATCGTCGTGTGGTTGACGGCGGTCAGCTGACCGACGAGGCCGCGGCCATTGGCCCAGACGCGTTCGAGCAGGGCGATGCGCTCGGCGTGACGCAGGTGATCGCCGGGCGTGGGAATCGTGTGGTCGGGAGTCAGGGTGCTCACAGCACGTCCTCGGATGCGCCGTGACGCGGGGGCGCGCGGCCGGCGGGATGGCCGGGCGCGGGGGCTTCGATGGCGGGGGCGGGCTCGCGTGCGGCCAGCCAGTCTTCGATCGCGGCGGCGTCCATCACGCGCACTGGAAAGACCATGCGCGCATGTTCGAGCCCGCAGAACTCCGCGCACTGGCCGCGCATGGGCGTGGCCTGGTCGGCGCGCAGGCGCAAGGTGTTCACACGGCCGGGGACCGCATCCATCTTGCCGCCGAGGCGCGGGATCCAGAAGCTGTGGATCACGTCGTCGCTGGTGATGCGGTACTCGACCATCGCGCCCAGCGGCACGGCCAGTTCGTCGACGCTTTCGCCGATCACTTGGCCATCGGCGTCGCGATAGCGGAAATGCCACTGCCACTGCCTCGCGGTGACTTCGACGACCGCATCGGGTTCGACGCCGACGCCGGTCACGCGTGCGCTGGTCAGGCTGCCGTACACCAGCAGCGCGGCGAGCACGACGGTGGGAAAGGCGAGCCCGCCCCAGACCACCAGACGCTCGGGTCGGCGCAGTGCGCTGTCGGTGTCGCGACGTCGAACGGCAAGCCACAGCAGGACCAGGACCAGCGCCCAGACGCCGGTGAACGTGCCCACCATCAGCCACCAACCGCGTGCGATCTCGGCAGCGGCCGGGCCGGCGGGATCCAGCGCGGATTGCGGACCCGCACAGGCGGTGACGAGCGCCGCGAGCGCGGCGCCGAGCAGAACGCCGGCAGTGCGGCGGAGCCGGTTCGTGATGTCGATTGCTGCAGCCCCGTCGTCCACGTACACGGCCTGCCGGTCGACAGGCCCGTGGTCACGCTACCGATCCGCGCGGCCACGCTCCGTGAATAGGTCGTCGCGACGCGGCCTGCGCAATGCGCTCACGGCCGCCGCGCCCAACGCGTTGCAGTCTCATGGATTGAGACACTTTGCAGGCACCGTAGGCGCGTGAACCTGACCGACAAGCTCGCGATCCTCGCCGACGCCGCCAAGTACGACGCTTCCTGCGCGTCGAGCGGTGCGAACAAACGCGATTCGTCGAAGACCGGCGGCATCGGCAGTACCGAGGGCATGGGCATCTGCCACTCGTACACGCCGGACGGCCGCTGCGTGTCGCTGCTGAAGATCCTGCTGACCAATTTCTGCGTGTTCGACTGCGCGTACTGCGTCAATCGCGTGTCGAGCAACGTGCGCCGTGCGCGCTTCACGCCCGAAGAGGTCGTGACGCTGACGCTGGATTTCTACAAGCGCAACTACATCGAGGGCCTGTTCCTCTCCAGCGGCATCATCCGCAGCGGCGACTACACGATGGAGCAGATGGTCGAGGTCGCGCGCAGCCTGCGCGAGGACCATCGCTTCGCCGGCTACATCCACCTCAAGACGATTCCCGACGCCGCGCCGGAGCTGCTCGCCGCGGCCGGCCGCTACGCCGACCGTCTGAGCATCAACATCGAGCTGCCGACCGAGGCCGGCATGACCGCATTGGCGCCAGAGAAAACCCATGCCGGCATCCACGGCGCGATGGGCGAACTCAAGTGGCGCATCGACGAGGACAAGGATGCGCGCCGGGTCAAGCGCCAAGGCGTGACCGTGCGCCGCGCGAAAGCGCCGCGCTTCGCACCGGCCGGGCAGAGCACGCAGATGATCGTGGGCGCGGACGACGCCAACGACCGCAGCATCCTGGAAACCAGCAACCGCATGTACGGCACCTACCGGATGCGGCGGGTGTACTACTCGGCCTTCAGCCCAATTCCCGATGCCGCGAAGAACCTGCCGCTGCAGTCACCGCCGCTGCTGCGCGAGCATCGGCTGTACCAGGCGGACTGGCTGCTGCGCTTCTACGGCTTCGATGTCGACGAGATCACGCCCGACGCGGCGAACGCTGAAGACGTGGATGCCGAAACGCCGGGCATGCTCGATCTCGACGTCGACCCCAAGCTGGCCTGGGCGCTGCGCAACCCGACACGCTTCCCGGTCGACATCAACCGCGCCCCACGCGAGATGTTGCTGCGCGTGCCGGGCCTGGGCACACGCAACGTCGAGCGCATCATCTCCGCGCGGCCGCATGGCGCCCTGCGCCTCGATGACCTCGCGCGTCTGCGCGTGCCGCTGAGAAAGATCATGCCGTTCGTGATCACGCCCGGCCATCACCCGCGCCAGCGTCTCGACGACCCCGCACGCCTGCGCAACGAACTCGCCCCGCAGCCGCGGCAGGCGAGTCTGTTCTGATCGATCCTGGTCACGCATTTGGACAGCCGATCGCAGCGCGCGTGCTCTGAAGCCTTCCCCCGTGAACGGGGAAGGGTTGGGTGGGGGCTAACGTTACGGTTGTCGCGACGTGTGGGTTCGCCCCCATCCAACCCTTCTCCCGCGCACGGGGAAGGAGACAAGCGCGCACCTCCGCGCCCGATCCGGGTCTGGTAGGAGCGGCCTTGGTCGCGCTTCCGGAGGATGGTCTGCTGCAGCTTCGCCATTCCACGCTCGATGCATCCTGCGCGGCATGAGCGCGCTCGCGCCCCACATCCGCATCTCCGCCCAGGTCGACCCGCCCTGGGACGCCCACGCTTGGCGTGCCGCCGCGCGCGCCGCCCTGTGCGCAGGCCTGCCACCCGAACGACTCGACTGGAGCGGCGGCGCCCAGGGCTCATTGCTCGGCGGGCTTGATCTCGCGTCGCTGCCCGCGCAACGCAACGCTCCGCGGGTGCCATCCGAATTCCTGTCGCTCGCCGGCGCGGTGCTCTGCAACCGGGCCGAGGACCGCCACGGTCTGCTCTATCGCATGCTCTGGCGCATCGCCGAAGGCGAGCGCGCATTGCTGCAGCGCGCGTCTGACCCCGATGTGCATCGCGCCACCACGATGGCGCAGGCGGTGCGCCGCGACAGCCACAAGATGAAGGCTTTCGTGCGCTTTCGCGAAGTGCCCGGCGACACCGATCGCTACATCGCCTGGTTCGAACCGGATCACCACATCGTCGATCGCGTCGCGCCGTTTTTCGCGCGGCGCTTCGCCGGTATGCGCTGGGCGATCGTGACGCCGTATCGCACCGCGATGTGGGACGGCGAGGCGCTTGCGTTCGCCGACGGCGGTGTGCGCGCTGACGCGCCGTCCGAAGATGCGCGCGAGGATCTGTGGCGCACCTACTACGCGAACATCTTCAATCCGGCACGGCTCAACACCACGATGATGCGCGCGGAGATGCCGCAGAAGTACTGGAAGCACCTGCCGGAAGCGGCGTTGCTGCCCGATCTCGTCCGCGACGCCGGCCTGCGCGTGCGCGAGATGGCCGAGCGCGAACACGAGGCGCCGCGCCGCCGTATTCCGGCAGCGCCGGCGCCAGCGCCTGTCGTGGCCGGCACGCTCGAGGCATTGCGCGAATCCGCACGTGATTGCCGGCGCTGTCCGCTGTGGCAGCCGGCGACGCAGACCGTGTTCGGCGAAGGCCCGTCCAGCGCACGCACGATGATCGTCGGCGAACAGCCGGGCGATGAAGAGGATCTGTCCGGGCGTCCGTTCGTCGGTCCCGCAGGGCGTCTGTTCTCGCGCGCGCTGGACGAGCTCGGCATCGACCGCAGCACCCTGTACCTGACCAATGCGGTCAAGCATTTCCGCTTCGAACCGCGTGGCAAGCGCCGCCTGCACAAGCGTCCGGATGTCGCGCACATCGAGGCCTGCAACGGCTGGCTGCGCGCGGAGATCGCGCAGGTACAACCCGAGCGCATCGTCTGTCTCGGCGCGAGTGCGGCGCGTGCGGTGTTCGGCCCGGGTGTGCGTCTGACCGAGGAACGCGGCATCTGGCGTACGCGCGAGGACGGTGTGCGCGCGTTCGCCACCGTGCATCCCTCGTGGGTATTGCGACAGGGCGACAGCCAAGCACAAGCCGATGCCTACGCCGGCTTCGTCGATGACCTGCGTCAGTTGCTGGCGGCCTGATCCCGGATTGACACGATGAATCGCGAGGGCGCGCGTCTCGCGCCGTCTGCATGAACGGTGCTGATTTTCGTTCACCTGCACTTCGCAGCGGTCGCCGAACACTCCGCCCACCCCAATCGCAGGAGCGTCACGATGCAGCACACCACCGCCATCCGTGGCCTTGTTCTGGCCCTCTCGCTCGCCGCTGGCGCCGCCGTCGCCCAGGACGCCATGACCAGCACCCAGGTGCGCGCCGCACTGACTGAAGGCGGCTACACCAATATCCACGACGTCGAGTTCAAGGACGGCGTGTGGAAGGCCGACGTCACCGACGCCAACGGCACCAAGATCGACGTGCGTCTGGACCCGGCCACCGGCCGCGTCTATCCGGAAACCGCCGGCGCAACCAGTCTTGGGGAGTCCGATATCCGCGCCAAGCTGACCGCCGAGGGCTTCACCCGCATCGAAGACGTCAAGTTCGACGACGGCATGTGGGAGGCCGAGGCCGACAACGCGCAAGGCCAGCGTATGGATCTGAAGCTCGACCCGGAAGACGGCCGCATCGTCAGCCAGTCGCGCGACTGATCATTCGCATCGCGATACCAGAACGCCCGGCTTCGGCCGGGCGTTCTGTTGTGCGGAATCCAGAGACGGCGCGTCAGTCGCGGGCGTGATCCGGAATCGGCACGTCGTGCGGCATCTCGTCGCGCACGCAGTTCGCCGCGTCCTTCGGTGCCTCGGCATTGGTGTCCACGCAGCGCGCGGCGATCATCGCCCAGCGCGAGACTGCGTCTTCGCGTGCCGACAGTGCATCGGTCGCGACCATCCAGCGGGCGATGTCGACCAGCTTCGCGCGTTCGTCGAGCGACGACACCGCATCGATCGCCGCGGTGCTGACGATGAAGCTGTGTGCGAAGGCCGCAGTCGTGCGCTCGGACGAGATGTCCGGCGCAACGATGCCGTCGGGCGCCTCGATCAGCGCGTGGAGTGCGGTCGCCTCGCGCGCCTTGAGGTCGCCGGCCGAGCCGATGCTCATGCGCAGCAGCACGGTCGCGCTGAGCGCGCCGATGAAGATGCCGATCATCAGAACGAATACGGCACCGACCAGCAGCGGGCCACGCCCGCGCGGCGCATCGGTGTCGTCATTGGGAATCTGGTTCACACGAGCACTCCGTCGCCAACCGGTTGCCGGCGGCGGCATAGGCTAGCGCAGCGCGGTCACGATGCGGCGGTCGGAGGTGCGACCGATCAGCGCAGCCAGCCCGCGAGTTCCTCGCGGCTCAGGCGACCGTCGCGATTGCTGTCGATGGCGTTGAACTCTGCGTCGAGCGCGGGATGCGCCTTGGCCTCGACGCGGCTGATGTAGCCGTCGCCATCCACGTCGAGGGCGGCGAAGTCGACGCGGTACTGGTCGGCCTGCGCGGAACGCGGCTCGTAGGACCGGACGATGACTTGACGGCCGTCGTCGCGGTCCATGGTGACCACACCGGTCTGCCGGCCGGATTGCGACGACACGCTGGGCTGCGCATCGGCCTGCTGCAGCGGCGAGGTCGTGACCTGGGCGACGGCGGGCAGTGCCGTTGCGAGCGCGAGCAGGCCGACGGCAAAGGATGTGCGAATCATGGAACCCCCTGTGATGTGTCTGAGGCCACAGGGTCGCAACGCGTGCCCGCATGCCGCATGAACGCGCCGGCGCCGGACTCAGCGCCGGCGCAGGTGCAGCAGGACGGTCTGGATCGTCAGCACCACGCCGATGCCCAGCGCGACCCACGCGGAGGTCACCGCGCCTGCCAGCGGCCATTCGGTCTGCTTGAACCACACCGCGAACAGGCCCCACAGCGCGATCGCCAGATAGGCGATGTTGCCGCGCATGCGCAGGTTGAGCACGAGCAGCACGACGGCCGAGATCGCCCACAGCGCGAGACTCCAGCCGAGCATGCGGCTGGTCGACAGCAGCTCGTAGGCGACGATCGTCTGTGCGACGTTGAGGAAGGCCGCCAGCGACAGCCAGCCGGCATGGATCGACAGCGCCAGCCACGCCAGCCGGTAGCGCTTCGCATTGCCCGGGCGCGACAGCTGCACCGCGCACCAGGCGAGGCTCATCAACGCGCCGAAGATCACCACCACGCAGGCCCAGAACAGACCGGCCGAGAACAGCGGCATCCAGATCGCGGTGAGAAAGAAGCCGAGCGCAGCGACGGGCGCGATGCGGCCGAGCAGCGGATCGCTGCGGCGCGTGCCGGTCGCCTGCCAGATCGCGTAGAGCAGATCGAGCAGGAAGATCAGGCCCCAGACCGAGAACGCGTAGCCGGCGGCGACCAGAAGCGTGGGATAGCGGTCGGAGATCGTGCCCTGGTCGGGCCCGAAGACACCGGTCTGCGACAGCCAGGCGATGACCGGCATCGCGATCGAACACAGCAGAACGAGCAGGCGCATGGCGGCGTTTTCCGGCGGGAATCGGCGCGGATGCTCGCATCGAGGGCGTGAGGGTGTCGTGGCAGTGCGGGATGAGCGGAGACGGTGAATCTGCCCTCCTCTGTGTGCGGGGGGGAGGGTTGGGCGGGGGCGATTGGTCAGGGGGCAACTGCGGGCGTGGTTCCCACACCCCGCCATCTCCGTTGCAGGTGGCCCCTCTCCCTCAGGGAGAGGGACGCCGGTGCATGCCACCTTCGGCAGAAGGGCATCACATGCCGCTGTGCCGCAGCAACGCCGCGATATCCGGATCGCGCCCGCGGAACGCACGGAAGTTCTCGATCGCATCGCGGCTGCCGCCGCGCGACAGCACTTCTTCGCGGAAGCGCCGGCCGGTCTCGGACAGCTGATCGGTCGACTCCTCGAACGCCGCATACGCATCCGCGCTCAGCACTTCGGCCCATTTGTAGCTGTAGTAGCCGGCCGCGTAGCCACCCGCGAAGATGTGGCTGAACTGGTTCGGGAACCGGTGCCACGTCGGCGTGCGTGTCACCGCGACTTCGTCGCGCACGCGCTCCAGCAGCGCCAGCATGTCATCGCGGCCGGCGTCGAAGTCCGCGTGCAGCAGCATGTCGAACAGGGAGAACTCGATCTGCCGCAGCGTTTGCAATCCGCTCTGGAAATTGCGCGCGGCGCGCATGCGGTCGAACAGGTCGCGCGGCAGCGGCTCGCCGGTGTCGATGTGCGCGGTCATCGCCTGCACCCGGTCCCATTCCCAGCAGAAGTTCTCCATAAACTGGCTCGGCAGTTCGACCGCATCCCATTCCACGCCGTTGATGCCGGCGATCGGCAGCGTATCCACCTGGGTGAGCAACTGGTGCAGGCCGTGGCCCATCTCGTGGAACAGCGTGGTGACTTCGCCGTGGGTGAAGGTCGCCGGGCGGCCGCCGGTCCCGCGGCCGAAGTTGCAGACCAGATAGACCAGCGGCGTCTGCACGCCGTCGGCGGTCGCGCGGCGGTTGCGGCAGTCGTCCATCCATGCACCGCCGCGTTTGCCTTCGCGGGCGTAGAGATCGAGATAGAACTGGCCGACCAGCGCACCATCGGCGTTGGTCAGGCGATAGAACCGCGCGTCCTCGTGCCACACCGGTGCGTCGTCGCGTTCGACACGCAGGCCGTACAGCGACTCGACGACATCGAACAGGCCAGCCAGCACGCGATCTTCGGTGAAGTAACGTTTCACCGTCTGCGCCGAGTAGTCGTAGCGCGCCTGGCGCAGGCGGTCGCTGGCGAACGACATGTCCCAGGGTTCCAGCGACGGAATGCCGAGCTGCTCGCGCGCGAATGCCGCCAGTTGTTCGCGGTCCTCTTCGGCATGCGGGCGTGCGCGCGCGGCGAGATCGCGCAGAAAGGTCAGCACCGCGTCAGGGGCGGTCGCCATCTTGGTCGCGAGCGACAGTTCTGCGTAGTTCGCGTGGCCGAGCAGGCGCGCTTTCTCCTCACGCAGCGCGAGAATGCGGGCGATCAGCGGTCCGTTGTCGAGCGCTTCGGGGCCGGACTCGGACGCGCGCAGGCCGTAAGCGCGATAGAAACGCTCGCGCAGCGCGCGATTGGTCGCATAGGTCTGGATCGGCAGATAGGACGGCATCTGCAGCGTCAGTTTCCAGCCTTCGCGCCCATCGCGTTCGGCCGCGGCGCGCGCGGCGGCCAGCGTTTCCTCGGGCAGGCCGTCGAGTTCGGCGAGATCTTCCACGTACACGGCGAATGCATCCGTCGCGTCCAGCACGTGTTCGGAGAACTCGGACGACAGCGTCGCCAGCGCCTGCTGGATGTCGGAGAAGCGCGCGCGATCGGCGTCATTCAGCGCGGCGCCGCCGAGCCGGAAATCACGCAGTGCATGCGCGAGCACGCGTCGTTGCAGGGTGTCCAGACCCAGCGCATCGGCCTGATCGGACAACGCCTGGTACGCCGAGAACAGGGCCTGGTCCTGCCCGAGCGCGCTGAAGAAGCGCGTCACCTTCGGCAGCGCGGCGTTGTAGGCCTCGCGCATGACCGGGGTATTGACCACGGCGTTGAGGTGGCCGACCTGGTTCCAGGCCCGGCCCAGACGCTCGGTCGCGTCCTCCAGCGGCGCGACCACGCTGTCCCAGGTGACCGGCTGCGCGCGGCCGGCCAGGGCCAGCGCGGCCTCGGCCTCGGCCACCAGCGCGTCGATCGCGGGCTGCACATGCGCCGGTTCGATCTCGTCGAAGCGCGGCAGGCCGGTTTGATCGAGCAGCGGGTTGTCCATCGTGCGAACCAGTGTGCGGAAGAGGGAGCCCGATTCTAGGCACGGTCGGATGCACGGCTCGTGTGGGCGCGCCGTACAGCGGCTTCGGCGCTATCGTGGCGGCCTCGCCCCCGCGCCGCGTCCGTAATGCATTCGATCGAAGTCGTTCTGGTGATGCTGCTGGCCGTGGTCGCCAGCGGTTACCTGACCCGTGTGTTGCCGAGGTGGCTGCCGCTACCGTTGCCGCTGGTGCAGATCGCGCTGGGCGCGACGATCGCCGGGGTGTTCGGTCAGGGCGTGACGCTCGATCCGCATCTGTTCTTCGTGTTGTTCCTGCCGCCGCTGCTGTTCCTGGACGGCTGGCGGATTCCCAAGAGCGGCCTGTTCCGCGACCGCGGGCTGATCCTGCAGCTGGCGCTGGGCCTGGTGGTGTTCACGGTGATCGGCGCGGGCCTGCTGATCCACTGGATGATCCCGGTGATGCCGCTGGCGGTCGCATTCGCGCTGGCTGCGATCCTGTCGCCGACCGATCCGGTGGCGGTGTCGTCGATCGCCGCGCGCGCGCCGATTCCCAAGCGCGTGATGCACATTCTCGAAGGCGAATCTCTGCTCAACGACGCGTCCGGCCTGGTGTGTTTCCGCTTCGCCGTCGCCGCGGCGCTGACCGGTACGTTCTCGCTGATGTCGGCGTCGCTGACCTTCCTGTGGCTGGCGCTCGCCGGCGTCGCGGTAGGCGTGCTGCTGACGATCGGCATCAACCGCGGCCACGCGATGGTCTCGCGCGTGTTCGGCGAGGAAGCCGGCACGCCGATCCTGATCAGCCTGCTCACCCCGTTCGGCGCCTATCTGCTGGCCGAGCAGGTGGGCGCATCGGGGATTCTCGCCGCGGTCGCCGCCGGCGTGACGATGAGCTACGTCGAACTCAGCGGTCGCGCGCTGGCCACTACGCGCGTGCAGCGCGCCGCGGTCTGGGACACGGTGCAGTTCTCGCTCAACGGCATCATCTTCGTGCTGCTGGGCGAGCAGCTGCCGTGGATCGTCGAACGTGCGGTGCGCTCGGTGCGCGAGGCCGGGCACGTCGATCCGTGGTGGCTGGCGGTCTACGTCTTCGCGATCTACGGCAGCCTGTTCGCGCTGCGCTTCGCATGGGTCTGGGTGTCGCTGCGGATCGGGCTGTACCGCAGCGGTCGCCACGACACGCGACCGCGTGTGCGCCTGGTCGCGGCGATGTCGCTGGCCGGCGTGCGGGGCGCGATCACCCTGGCCGGTGTGCTGACGCTGCCGCTGCTGCTCGACGACGGCACGCCGTTTCCGACCCGCGATCTGGCGATCTTTCTCGCCGCCGCGGTGATCATCCTGTCGCTGCTGCTCGGCAGCTTCGTGCTGCCGCGCCTGCTGCGCGGACTGGAGGTGCCGGAAGAGGACGAGGACGACCGCGAACTGGATCGCGCCCGCCACGAGGCGGCGATCGCCGCCGTGGCCGCGGTCGAACGCGCGCAGCACGCGTTACCTGCCGCGCAGGCCAATCCCGACCTCTACGCCAGCGCGGCGGTGCGGGTCATGGCCTTGTACGAGGAGCGGCTGCGCCGTGACGGCACGCTGGGCGTGGACGCCGCCGAACTGCGTCGCGCAGACGACGCCGAACGCGCACTGCGCCTGGCCGGCGTGCATGCCGAGCGCGAACGCATCTACGCACTCGCGCGGCATCGGGAAATTTCCGACGAAGTCGCACGCAAGCTGGTGCGCGATCTGGATCTGATGGAGGCGCGTTACCGTTGACCTTGAGCCCTCCCCGCACGCGGGGGAAGGCTTCAAAGCACACTCAACCCGGCTGCCAGTCGAACGCCAGCGTCTCGTCGCGCGCGAAGCGCTGCAGATGGTTCTCGATGACCGTCTGGTAGCGCTCGCTGTCCTCGGCCGTGGGCTGGGTCAGCACGATGCGCAGCGTGTCGTCTTCGACGAAGAAGTCGGCGCCGTTTTCCTCGCCCTGGAACGGGATGAAGGCGTGGCCGCCCTCGTCGTCGCGGGTGATCTCGAACTTGTGCCGCCAGTGGTTGCACAGCGTGCGCAGCAGGCGCGGGGCGTCGTTGGACACGGTGGTCGCGGTGGTGGTGATCGACATCGTGGACTCCTGCGAGCGGCGCGTCGCCGCGGCCGCGAGCATAGGCCGAAGCCGATGGCGCGGTGAACCCCCGGTGGCCAACGCAGCGTTGCAATCCCGATGCCGCACACTGTGCGGCCCCCGTTCAAAGCAGGTGTTCCATGACTGATGCCGCCGCGCCCCGCGCGTTTCCCTGGCCGGTCGTGCTGTTCGATCTCGACGGCACCCTTGTCGACAGCGCGTCCGACATCGCCGCCGCGGTCAACCGCCTGCTGGCCGAGCTCGGCCATGCGCAGGTCGACGAGGCGACGGTGCGCAGCTGGATCGGTGACGGTGCGCGCCAGCTGATCACCTCGGCGCTGCAGCATGCCGGCGAACTGCAGACGGTCGATGCGGTGATGCCGCGTTTCCTGCGCCATTACGAGGATTGCCTGCTGCTCGATCCGCAGCTGTATCCGGGCGTGGAATCGACGCTGCAGGCACTGCAGGCCGAAGGCGTGCGGATGGCGGTGTGCACCAACAAGCCGTCGCAGTTCGTGCCGCCGCTGCTCGCGGCGCTGGGGATCGACGGGTATTTCGACGCGGTGCTCGGCGCCGGCGATCTGCCGGAACGCAAGCCGCATCCGCTGCCGCTGCGGCACCTGGCCGAAGGTTTCGGCGTCGACATCACCCAGTGTCTGATGGTCGGCGATTCGGCAGCCGATGCCGGCGCGGCGATCGCGGCCGGCGCGCCGCTGGTGCTGGTCGGCTACGGCTACCGGCGCGATTTCGATCTGCATGGCTGCGGCGCGCTTGCGGTGATCGAGCGGTTGGAAGAGTTGCTCGAACTGCGCTGACGCGGTCTGGTATGCGATGGGCTTCGCTGCGCTCTACCCATCCTACGAAGCGCCGCACGCGCCAGCACTCAACGCATCGCGAACAACCGTGTACGCACTTCGGCCGCGATTCGCGCGGTCTCGCGCAAGGGCGTGACATCGAATGCCGGCAGCGCATCCTCGAACGGGCGCGCGCGCCCATCCGCGAGCAATCCGTCGACGAAACGCTGCGGCGCGCCGTCGAGCAGCCCGGGCGCGAACACGAACACCGGCGCGCGCGTCGCGCAGGCCTCCGACAGCATGTTCACCGAGTCAGACGAGCAGACGAGGCGATCGGCCCAGCCGAGCATGCCGGCGTACGGATTCACGCCGTCGGGGTCGTCCGCCCAGACGCAACCGGCGCGTCCCGCGTAACGCGCACGCAAGGCATCGCGCACGGCCAACGAGGTGCGGCGCGAACCAGTCAGCAGCAGGCTGCCGCCGTCGCGCGCGACGATCCCATCGAGCCGATCGGCGAGCGTATTGAACGCGGCGACATCGAAACGCCCGTGGCGCGAATCGCCGCCGAGCAGGACCGCGATCCGCGGGCCGGGCAGGGCGCCCAACGCAGGATGCGCGTCGCGCGCAGCGGCCAGCCACGCGTCGTCGACCGGATGGAGGCTGCCGCGTGCGACCAGCACGTTGTCGCCGCGCAGCGCGTCGTGCTCGGGCACCACCACGAGGTCCCAATGCCGCGCGTCAATGCGCGGATCGAGGATCTGCACCGTGCGCGCGCCGCGTTGACCCGCTAGTCGAGTCGCGAGTGCGGCCTGTCGGCCGCAACCGATCGCGATGGCGGGCGCGGCATCGAGACGCGCGGCGTAGTCGCTGCCAAAGGCGTTGGAGGCAAACGGCAGAGATCGCGGCGCGGCCCAGCGCCACGGCGCACGCGGATCGAGATGCAGCGTCTCGATCTGCGGTGACAGCGCAGCAGCCAGCGCTTCGGCCTGACGCGCGTTGCCGGCGCGCCCATCGCTGAGCGCCCAGATCCGTCCGCAATCCCGCTCTTCGCCTGGTCGACGTTCCACGTATGTGATCATCCGTTCCGACCGACGCACGCGTCGCGCCGCCGCAGGACTCTACACTGCGGCCCTGCCTGGCCCCATCCGATCGAGGTTGCCTGATGACCGATGTTCTGCCCGATGCCGCGCTCGACCAGCTGTTCCGCACCGCCCGCACCTATAACGGGTTCAGCGGCGAGATCAGCGACGACACGCTGCGCCAGCTCTACGATCTGCTGAAGTTCGCGCCGACGTCGGCCAACTCGTCGCCCGCGCGCTTCGTGTTCGTGAAGTCGGCCGAAGGCAAGGCGAAGCTCGGTCCTGCATTGAGCGAAGGCAACTATGAGAAAACGATGGCCGCGCCGGTCGTAGTAATCGTCGCCCACGACGAGGATTTCCACGAGAAGCTGCCGTTCCTGTTCCCGCACACCGATGCCAAGAGCTGGTTCGACGGTCCGCGCGAGAACCGCGAGGTGCCGGCGTTCCGCAATGGCAGCCTGCAGGGCGCGTATCTGATCCTGGCCGCGCGCGCGCTGGGTCTGGACGCCGGCCCGATGTCCGGCTTCGACAATGCCAAGGTCGACGAGGCGTTCTTTGCCGGCACCGCGATCAAGTCGAATTTCATCATCAATCTCGGCACCGGCGATCCGTCGACGATCTTCCCGCGCTCGCCGCGCCTGCCGTTCGACGAAGCCGCGCGCATCGTCTGAGTGTCTCTCCCGCGCGGTCGCGACCCGACCCCGCGGTCTTCAACCCCGTGCCACCCACCACCCGTTCGAGGATCCGTCCATGCGTACCGCCCACCTGCTGCTCCCGCTTGCCGCCGCCCTTGCCCTCGCCGCCTGCGCCCAGCAGGACGCTGCACCGGCGGACGCGACCCCGCCCGCCGCTTCCGCGCCCGCACAGCCGGCGACCGCTGCACCGGCCGACACCGCGCCGGCCGCCGAGGCCATCACCGGCGTGTCCGGCACCTACGTGCTCGATCCCAAGCACACCGACGTGATCGCCCAGTGGAGCCACTTCGGCTTCTCCAACCCGATCGCGCATTTCGGCGAAGTCTCCGGCCAGATCGTCTACAACGCCGAGAACGTCGGCGCGTCGTCGGTCGAAGTCACGCTGCCGCTGTCGGGTCTGAACTCGCATGTCGGCGATTTCGACGACCACCTGCGCAGCGCCGATTTCTTCGACGCGGCCAAGTTCCCGAACGCCACGTTCAAGAGCACCGTGGTCGAGAGCGCCGGCACCAACCAGCTCAAGGTCACCGGTGACCTGACGATCAAGGACATCACCAAGCCGGTGGTGCTGGACGTCACGATCAACAAGTTCGGCGAGCAGCCGATGGCCAAGCGCGCCGCCGCCGGTTTCGATGCCGTGGCGACGATCAAGCGCAGCGATTTCGGCGTCGGTGCGTATGCGCCGAACGTCAGCGACGAAGTCGAACTGCGCATCACCACCGAAGCCGTCGTCGCCGAGGGTGCTGCCCCGGCCGCGCCTGCCGCACAGTAAGATTCCGCGTCACGACGCCGGCGCACGGGTCTCCTGAGCGCCGGCGTTTTCGTTTCCGCGTTCCAGATCTGCCGTCATGAAAGTTTATCGTCCCGCCGACCAGCGCGGCCGCACCACGCACGGCGCCCGCACGCGCCTGTGCGCGTTTTCCAGCGGCGATTTTTACGATCCCGACTGGTCGGGTTTCGGCGCGCTGCGCCAGCTCAACGAGGAACACATGCCGTCCGGCGCGACCGTGCCGTTGCAACGCGTGGCGAACATGGAGCTGCTCACCCTGGTGCTCGACGGCACGCTGGTCCGCGATGGCGTCGCGCTCGAAGCCGGCGCACTGGCGTGGACCGGCGCCGGCCATGCCAGCGACACGCCGGTCGAAACCGCCGGGGCGGATGGCGCGCGGGTGTTGCGTATCGCGATCCAGCCGGACCGGGTCAATCTGCCGCCCGCCGCCGGCATCACGCGCGTTGCCAGCGAAGCGGGATCGACGTTGCTGGCCGCGCCCGAGGGTGCTGAAGACAGCCTGCCGATCCGTCAGCAGGCCTGGCTGTGCCATGCGCGACTCGCGCCCGGTGCACGTGTGGACGTGACGCTCGAGGCCACGCAGCGGCACTGGCTGCAGATCCTGCGCGGCGGCGTAGCCGTCGACGGCCACGCGCTGGCCTCCGGCGACGCGCTCGGCGTATACGACGAAGCCATCACCGCGGATCTTGTAGCTACGGCCGATGGCGCAGAACTGCTGCTGATCACGCTGCCGGGCTGAGCCCGTCTGCACGGCCGCGCGGTAGAATGGTGGCCTCCACGCCGATGAAACCCGCCGTCATGACCGCAGCCCCGACGCAAGCCAACGCCGCCCAGCGCTATGAAGTGCGCCGCGCCGATCTGCCGCTGAGCTGTCCGCTGCCGTCGATGGCGCTGTGGAATTCGCATCCGCGCGTCTACCTGCCGATCGAAGCCGAGAACGGCGAGTCCGACTGCCCGTACTGCGGTGCGCACTTCGTCCTCGTCGACTGACTCCGGCGCGTTCCGCGCCCGTATGCGTCGACCGCTCACCGTCATCCAGCTGCTGCCCGCGTTGTCGTCGGGCGGCGTCGAGCGCTCCACGATCGAAATCGCGCAGGCGCTGGTCGATGCCGGCCACCGCGCGATCGTCGTCTCCGCCGGCGGACGCCTCGTGCCCGCATTGGAGGCGACCGGCGCACGCCACGTCACGCTCGATATCGGTGCGAAATCGTTCCGGGTGCTGCGCCACGTGCGCACGTTGCGACGCCTGTTCGCAGACACCGGCGCCGACATCGTGCATGCCCGCTCGCGACTGCCGGCGTGGATCGGCTGGTGGGCCTTGCGCGGCATGCCCGGGGCGCGCCGTCCGCATTTCGTCACCACCATGCACGGGCTCAATTCCCCGTCGCGCTACAGCGCGATCATGGCCCGCGGCGAACGCGTGATCTGCGTGTCCGATACCGTGCGCGACTATCTGCTGCAGCACTATCCGGCGACGCCGCGCGCGCGCCTGCGGGTGATCCCGCGCGGGATCGATCCCGCACAGTTTCCCGCCACGCCACATCCCGATGCGGCCGCGCGCGCCGATGTCGCAGCGCACTGGCCGGCGCTCGGTGGCAATGGCCCGCTGTTGCTGTTGCCGGGACGCGGCACTCGGCTGAAGGGGCATCACGATGCGATTGCCCTGCTCGCCGACCTGCGCACCGGTGGTCTGGACGCGCGTCTGTGGATGCCCGGCGCACGCGAACCGGGACGCGAGGCCTATCTCGAAGAACTCACGCGCGCTGCCGACGACGCCGGTTGCGCCGACGCGCTGGCGATGACCGCACCGACCGATGCAATCGCGCATGCCTACGCGGCCAGCGATCTCGTGCTGCAGCTGTCGCGCAAGCCGGAAGCCTTCGGCCGCACTGTGCTCGAAGCGCTGTCGTGCGCGCGGCCGGTCGTCGGCTGGGCACATGGCGGCGTCGGCGAACTGCTCGTGCAGTTGCAGCCCGAAGGCGCGGTACCCCCTTTCGATCGCGTCGCATTGGCGCACGCCGCACGCGCGCTGGTCACGCGAGCGCCTGCGCGAGCCGGTACGATGCCCGACACGCTGCGTGCGATGCAGGAGGCGACCCTCGCGGTCTATGACGAGTTCGACGACGACAACTGAGCCGACGACCGGCGCGCGCGCACCGCGGCCCGTCGGCTGGCGCTGGGCGCCGCACTGGGTGCTGGCCTTCGTGATCCTGTGGCCCGCGCCGGGTTACGCCGAGGGCGTGATGGTGCTGGGCGCGCTGGCCGCGATCATCCATCTGCTCGCCGCACGTTTCCGCGGCGGCGCGGCCTTGCTGAGCGCGCCCGCCTGGGCACTGACCAGCGTGCTGTTCTTCGCCTACTGGCTGCCGCAGTTGCTGTCGGCGGTCGATTCGGTCGATGTCGGACGCGCGCTGCGCGAAGCGCTGGTCGATCTGCGCTATCTGCCGTTCCTGTGGCTGGTGGCCTCCGCCGTCGCGACGCGTCGCGGCCGGCGCATCACGCTCGGGGGGCTCGCCGTGATCGTCGCGGTGTGGACGCTCGACGGCCTGGCCGAAGTCGTGTTCGGCACCAGTCCGCTGTTTTTCGGCATCGACCAGCTCAAGCAGCTGATCAGCAGCCGGCCGATGTGCACGCTCGAACAGGTCGCCGCCGCAGACCGTCTCGGCGGCGTGCTCGGCCCCTGCAACCTCAAGCTCGGCGTGGTGCTGGCGAGCCTGTCACCGTTCGGTCTGTACTGGGCCGGTCGCCGCTTCGGCATCAGTGGCTGGTTGGTTGCGAGCGCGGCGATCGGCATCGTGCTGCTGTTCGCCGGCTCGCGCGCATCGTGGCTCACCTATGCGCTGGTGCTGCTGCTGTCGGGCTGGCGTCTGCTCGGCTGGCGCCGCCTGCTGGCGGTGTTCGTCGCGGGTGTCGTCGTCGCGGTCGCGGCGGCGGCGATCTCGCCGCAGGTCCGCGAGCGCATCGAGCGCACCGCGACGGGCCTGTCGACCGATGCATCCGCCGTCGACGATGCACTGGCGGGCCGCGCCCGTATCTGGGACGCGTCGCTGTGCATGATCCGCGAGAACCCGATCAACGGTGTGGGCGCACGCGGCTTCCGCGAAGCCTTCCCGGGCTGCGATCCGCGCCCCGATGAAATGGCCGCCTGGGGCGACGGACCCGCGTTCCACGCCCACCAGATCGTGCTCGAGATCGGCAGCGAGACCGGACTCATCGGCCTGCTGATGTGGCTGGCCGGTGTCGCGATGGCCTGGCGCGCGTGGCGCTTCGCCTCACCCGAAGCACGCGAGCAGGCGCGCCCGGCGATGCTCGCACTCGCGGTCACGGTGTTCCCGCTCAACACGCATCTCGCGTTCTATTCGACGTTCTGGGGCGGCTTCACACTGCTGCTGTCCGCCCTCTATGCCGGCAGTCTGCTGGCGCGCGTCGAACCGGTGCAGCCGACAGACGGCGTGCTGCGCTGAGCGAGATCCGTAGGATGGGTAGAGCGTAGCGAAACCCATCATGGCCATGCGCGCTCGCGACCGCAGTCGTCGAAGCAGACGCGTCTGCAGAGGCGACGGTCTGTCGGTTCGTGACGATGGGCTTCGTTGCGCTCCAGCCACCCTGCCCAGTGCCCGTGCCTCGCCTCAGTACAGCGACCTACCATCCGGCTGTCGCTTGAACCGCCGATGGATCCACAGGTACTGGTCCGGCGCGGCGCGGGCCATGTCTTCGATGCCGGCCATCACCGTTGCGGTATCCGCGGTCGCGTCCGGGGTCGGATACGGCTCGGGTGCCGGGGTCAGCGTCAGCGTGTAGCCGCCATCGTCGCGACGCACGTGCTTGTAGAACACCACCGCCGCGCCGGACAGGCGCGCGAGCGAATGGGTCGAGGTCAGGCTGTGCGCGGGGCGGCCGAAGAACGGCACGTAGACCGCGTCGCCGCCACTGGGATCCTGGTCGGGGGCGTACCACAGCAGGCCGCCGCGCTTGAGATGCCGCACCACGCCGCGCACGTCGCGCTTGGGGAACATTGCCGCGGCATAACGCGCGCGGCCCCGACGCACCGCCCATTCCATCGCCGGTTCCGAGTGCGGGCGATACATGCCGGCCAGCGGCACGTAATCGCACATCAGGCGGCCGCAGACTTCCAGCGTGGTGAAGTGCCCGGACACGACGATCACGCCGCGCCCTGCCGCGCGCGCGGCTTCGACGTGCTCGACGCCTTCGACGATCAGTCCGCGCTGCAATGGTGCGATCGAGCCCCACCAGGCGCGTGCGAACTCGAACAGGCCGATGCCCAGCGACTGGAAATGCCGACGCAGCAGCGCCTCGCGCGCGGGCGCGTCGAGCTCCGGGAAACACAGTTCAAGATTGCGCGCGGCCACGCGGCGACGGCTCGCCAGCGCGACGCGCAAGGTATCGCCGAGCCCGCGCCCGAGCGCGCGCTGCAACGGCCATGGAATCCGCGCGGCGAGCGCCATCAGGCCGATGCCGATCCACGCCGGCCAGTGGCGGGGCGCGAGCGGCGGGCGGGGCAGGGGCGTCGTCGACATCGGTGCATTGTAGAAGGTGGCGTCGCGCAGGCATCCGCTATCCTGTGCGGATGCCGGCCGACACCACAGAACGACTGCTGCGCGGCCTCTACTCGGCCCTGCTCGTCGTGCTTGCGCCGATCACGGTCTATCACCTGATCTGGCGCGGTTTCCGGCAGTCGGCGTATCTGCTGCGCTGGGACGAGCGCTACGGCATCTATCGCACGCCGCCGCTGACCGCGCCGGTGTGGGTGCACGCGGTCTCGGTCGGCGAGGTCAACGCGGCCGCGCCGCTGATCAACGCCTTGCTCGAGCGCGATCCGGCGCGTCGCCTGCTGGTGACCACGATCACGCCGACCGGCTCGGAGCGCGTACGTGCGCTGTGGGGCGATCGCGTCGAGCACGTGTATCTGCCGTACGACCTCTCGGGTGCGGTGCGACGTTTCCTGCGGCATTTCCGCCCGCAGATCGGCCTGATCGTCGAGACCGAACTGTGGCCGAATCTGCTGTTCTGCTGCCGCGATGCCGGCGTGCCGACGGTAATCGTCAATGCGCGGCTGTCGGCGCGTTCGCTGCGCGGCTATCGCGTGCTGCGTCCGCTGGTCGGACGCGCGCTGCGCACGGTGCGCCGCGTCGCGACGCAGTCGGCCGACGACGGCAAACGCTTCGTGAAACTCGGCGCGCTGCGCGATGCAGTGATCGACACCGGCAATCTGAAATTCGACATTACCCTCGACGACGCGAAGATCGCGAAGCTGGTCGCGGATTTCCGCGGCCGCGCCGGTGCACGGCCGGTGTGGATCGCGGCCAGCACGCATCCCGACGAGGAAGCGGCGGTCATCGACATCCACCGTCGCCTGCGCACGCGCTGGCCTGACCTGCTGCTGATCTGGGCCCCGCGCCATCCCGAGCGTTTCCGCAGCGCGATGCAGCTCGGCGTCGACGCCGGCTGGCGCGTCGCCACGCGCGCGCTGACCACGTGGCCCGATGCCGGCGACGATGTCTTCGTGCTCGACACGCTCGGCGAACTGGGGCTGTTCTTCGCCTGCGCCGATGTCGCCTTCGTCGGCGGCAGCCTGCAGGATATCGGCGGCCACAACCTGCTCGAGCCGGCCGCGGTCGGCACACCGGTCGTCACTGGACCGCACCTGCAGAACTTCGCCGACATCGCCAAGCAGCTGGGGCGTGCGGATGCGTTGCGCATCGGCGCGGACGCGGATGCGGTGCACGACCACATCGCGGCGTTGCTGGCGGATGCCGACGCGCGCGATGCGATGGCCGCCGCCGGCCGCGCGCTCGTCGCCAACGGTCGTGGTGCACTGGCGCGCACGCTGGCGCTGATCGAGTCCGATCTGCCGGTACCGGATACGAAAACGGCGCGGATCCTGCGATCCGCGCCGTCGTCGATCTGAGCCGAACGCTTACTGCGGCGGCGGTGTCGCTGCGCCGGTGCCGGTGGACGCGCCGACGCTGTTGACGTCGACGGTCAGCTGGCGGTTCACGTCCTGCAGGTTGCCGATGTCCAGCGTGCCCGCGGCCTGCTCGAGCAGCAGACGGCTCTGCAGGAAGTTGTACTTCGCGAAGGCATAGGCCTGACGCGCCGAGAACAGGTTCTGCTGGTTGATCAACACGTCGATGACCGTACGCGTGCCGACTTCCAGGCCGACCTGCGAGGCCTCATAGGCGCTGTTGGCCGAGACCAGGGCGAGACGACGGGCCTCGACCTCGGTGATGCCGGCGACGAGGTTCTGGTAGGCGCTGCGGGTGTTGCGTTCAATCGCGCGACGCTGGGCTTCGTACTGGTCGCCAGCGATGTCACGCTGGGCGATCGACTGGCGTACGCGCGACTGGGTGATGCCGCCGCTGAAGATCGGCACGGTCAGCGTCAGGCCGATGCTGTTGGTTTCCGACTCGCGCTGTTGCGAATCCAGGCTGCGCTCGCCCCAGCTGTCGCTTCTGCCGTAGCTGGCGCCGAGATCGAGCGTCGGCAGGTGGGCCGACTTCGCCGCGGTGACGCTGTATTCGGATGCCGTCACCTGATAGCGCAGCGCCTGCAATTGCGGGTTCTGGTCGATCGCGGTGGCGACCCAGGCTTCCGCGTCACGACCTTCCGGCAGCTGTGGGGTGAAATCGTCGGGCAGACCCCGCAGATCGCGGATTTCCGAACCGGTGATCTCGGCCAGTGCCTGGTAGGAATCCTGCAGCGCGTTGCGCTGGACGATCGTGTTGGCGCGGGCGCTGTCGTACTGCGCCCGCGCTTCGTGCACGTCGGTGATCGGCGCCAGGCCCACTTCGAGGCGCTTGTCGGCGAAATCGAACTGGCGCTTGAACGCGGTCTCGGCGGCTTCGGCGGCCGCCAGCGTTTCGGTCGCGACCAGCACGTCGAAATACGCCGCGGCGGTGCGCGTGATCAGCGAGTCGTTGTCGGCGTCGAGCTGGAAGTCGGCGGCCGTGCTCAGCGCGCGTTGCGAACGCAGCGTCGAGATCTGGCCCCAGTCGAACAGCACCTGGCCGGCATTGACGCCGTAGCTGCGCGTGCGTGCTTTTCCGGACAGACCAGCGCGGCGGCTATCGGTCAGCGAGGCGCTGCCGTTGATCTGCGGCAGCAGTGCGCCCCGGGCCTGGACCGCGCCTTCCTTGGTCGACAGGCGCTGCGATTCGGCGATCGACAGCGTCGGGTCATTGGTACGGGCCAGCTCGTAGGTCTGGACGAGATCGGCGGCCAGCAGCGGGCTGGACGTCAGCGCGAGTGCGAGCGACAGGAACAGGGGGCGGCGGAACATGGAGGATCCTTGGACGATCAGAGAGTGAACTGCGGCACCGGCGCGGCGCCTGCGAGATAGGTGAGTCCGGTCTCGAACAACGATTCGATGCGGGTCGCGTTGACAGCCTCGCCTTCGCGGCGCACCAGCACCGCTTCCATCGCGGGCGCGCGGCCGCGGACGATGAACATGCGGCCCCCGGGACGCAGCCACTGCACGAAACGCTCGGGAATCACGTCGACGGCGCCACAGACGCAGATCGCGTCGAAGCGGCGGTCGGTATTCCACGCGAACGCATCGGCGGTGATCACGTCGACGTTCGCGATGCCCTGCGCCTGCAGACGGCCGCGGGCGGCGTCGGCGAGGTCGTCATGGCGCTCGAGGCTGACGACGTCACGGGCCAGATAGCCCATGCACGCGGCGAGATAACCGCTGCCGGTGCCGATCTGCAGCACTTCGTCGCCCTGTTCGAGCTTCAGCGCCTGCAGCGCACGGCCTTCGACCACCGGCTTGAGCATCAGCTCGCCGTGGCCGAGCGGGAGTTCGAGGTCGGCATAGGCCAGTGCGCGGCGCGACTCGGCCACGAAAGATTCGCGCGGCAGGCGCGAAATCGTTTCGAGCACGCGCGCATCGAGCACGTCCCAGGGCCGGACCTGTTGTTCCACCATCGCCGCACGGGCCTTGGCGTAGTCGATCGTCATTGTTGCGGGTTCCTTCGTTCGCCAACCCGCAATTCTAGCGGTGCGGGGGCGGGTTCATCATCGCGGGGGTGTTGCAGTGGACGCAGTGCCGGAAGTCATCGGCCCAGACGGCATGCAGCAGGCACGTGTGACCGCGTTCAGCGACGCCCGTAGGCGCGCAGGAACATGTCCACCGAGGCTTCCAGGTGCGCGCGCCGTTGACCGGCGCATTGGCCGGCGTCGTCGCAGTCGAACACCATGCGCTGGTGGAGGTCGCCCTTGAGCAGCACGAAGAACTGCGCCGCTGCCGTCGGCACGAGGGCCTCGTCGAGGTCGAGATCGCCGGTTTCGATCCGGCGCCGGAGCATCGCCGCGAACGACGACTGCACGCGCTCGGGACCGCCCTTCCAGAACCGCTGCGGCAGACGCTTTTCGACCATCTGCGGGGTGCACAGCAGGCGGTGACCGGCAACGGCCTCGGGCGAGGACACCATCGCGAAGAACGCCTCGGCAACCTCCAGCAGGCGCTGACGCAGTGGCGTGGCCGGCGCGGGCTCGAACACCGAATCGGGCATCTGCTGCTCGCAGTAGCGCGCCGCGGCCTCGGTGAACAGCGTGTCCTTGTCGCCGAAATGGCTGTAGACGGTCAGCTTGGACACCCCGGCCTCGGCCGCGATCTGGTCCATGCTGACGCCTTCGAAGCCCTGCTGCAGGAACATGCGCTCCGCGGCTTCGAGGATCGCCGCGCGCTTGGCCAGATCCTTCGGCCGGCCGGGACCCGCCGGCGCCTTCTCGGGCGTCGGGGCAGGGGGCAGCGAGGACGGACGCGTCGACATGGCGGGGAATACTATACCAATCAGTTCTGAAAATATACGATACGGCTCCGTATCCCCATTTGCTGGACGGTCGCCATGCGCCGCCTGACCCTGCTTCGCCCCTCCCGCCTCGCGTTGCCGGTGCTCGCCGCCTGCACGCTGGCACTGGCTGCCTGCGGCGACCGCACTGCACCCGAACCGGTGGCGCGCCCGGTGCTCGTGGTCACGCCGGCATCGGCAGCCGACAGTGGCGCGGCCGCATTCCCCGGCGAAATTCGCGCCCGAGAGGAAAGCACGCTGGCGTTCCAGGTGGGCGGGCAACTCTTGCGACGCGATGTCGACGCCGGCGCGCATGTGCGGCGCGGCCAGGTGCTGGCCGAGATCGATCCCGGCGATCTGCGGCTGCAGCAGCAGTCGGCGCAGGCGCAGGTCGCATCGGCCGAGGCCGAATACGCGCGCACCCGCACCGATCGCGCGCGCTACGCCGCACTCGTCGACCAGCAGCTGATCAGCCGTTCGCAGATGGACGCGCAGGACGCGGCCTACACCGCGGCGCAGGCGCAGCTGCGCGCCGCACGCGCGCAGGCGGATGTCGCCGGCAACCAGGCGGGCTACACGCAATTGCGCGCGCCGCGCGATGGCGTCATCGCCAGCCGTGAGGCCGAAGCCGGGCAGGTGGTCGCCGCGGGCCAGGCGATCTTCATGCTGGCCGGCGACGACGGCCGCGAAGTCGCGATCGCGTTGCCGGAATCGCGCATCGCCGGATTCGCGATCGGTCAGCCGGCGCAGATCGAACTGTGGAACCGGCCGGGCGTGCGCGTGCCGGGCACGATCCGCGAGATCGCCGCGGCCGCCGATCCGCAGGCCCGCACCTACGCCGCGCGTGTGGCGATCGTCGACGATGCGGTCGAAGGCCTCGAACTCGGGCAGAGCGCCCGCGTGTATCTCGCCGCGGCGACATCGGACACCGATCTGCAGGTGCCGCTGACCGCGATCCAGCCGGGCGCGGATGGCGGCAAGGCAGTCTGGGTCGTCGATCGCGCCGAGGGCACACTGCGTTCGGTACCGGTGGAGACCGGTCCGTATGGCGCACGCAGCGTGCCGGTGCTGTCCGGTCTTGCGGCCGATGCTCTGGTGGTCGCGGCCGGCGGGCATCTGCTGCGCGAAGGCCAGCGGGTGACGCCGGTGGATCGCGAGAACCGTCCCGTGCAGCTGCAGGCGGCGCAGCCGGCGGCAGCCGAATGAACCCGCACACCCTGGCAGGACACGTGACGCGCGCGCAGGCGGTGCAGCGATGAGCCGGTTCAATCTCTCCGAATGGGCGCTCGGCAACCGCACGCTGGTGCTCTACATGATGCTGGTCGTCGCGGTGGCCGGCATTTTCTCGTACGGCCGCCTCGGCCAGTCCGAGGATCCGCCCTTCACCTTCAAGGCGATGGTGATCCAGACCCAGTGGCCGGGCGCGACCGCCGACCAGGTCTCGCAGCAGGTCACCGAGCGGATCGAGCGCAAGCTGATGGAGACCGGCGACTACGAATTCGTGCGTTCGTATTCGCGGCCCGGCGAATCGCAGGTGATCTTCTTCGCCCGCGATTCGATGCGTTCGAGCGAGATTCCCGATCTCTGGTACCAGGTGCGCAAGAAGGTCGCCGATCTGCGACCTTCGCTGCCGCAGGACATCGTCGGCCCGTTCTTTAACGACGAATTCGGCGACACCTTCGGCAACATCTACGCGCTGACGGGCGAGGGCTTCGACTACGCGATCAAGAAGGACTATGCAGATCGCATCCAGCGCGAGCTGCAGCTGGTCGACGATGTCGGCAAGGTCGAACTGGTCGGTCTGCAGGACGAAAAGGTCTGGATCGAAGTCAGCAACACGCGACTGGCGACGCTCGGCATTCCGATGGCGGCCGTGCAACAGGCGCTGGCGGAACAGAACGCGCTGGTGCCGGCGGGCTTCTTCGAAACCGATAGCGCGCGCGTGCAGTTGCGCGTCGATGGCGCATTCGAATCAGTGGATGCGATCCGCGACTTCCCGATCCGCGCGGGCGATCGCACTGTGCGCCTCGGCGACATCGCGACTGTCGAGCGCGGCTTCGCCGATCCAGCCGCGCCGCGCATGCGCTTCATGGGCGAGGACGCGATCGGCATCGCCGTGGCGATGCACGACGGCGGCGACATCCTCAAGCTCGGCACGCGACTCGAAAACGAGTTCGCGCGGTTGCAGGAAACGCTGCCGGCCGGCATGGCGCTGCGCAAGGTCTCCGACCAGCCACGCGCGGTGCGCGATTCGGTGGGCGAGTTCGTCAAGGTGCTGGCCGAGGCGGTGATCATCGTGCTGCTGGTGAGCTTCGTCTCTCTGGGCTTCCGCACCGGACTCGTGGTCGCGGTGTCGATTCCGCTGGTGCTGGCGATGACTTTCATCGCGATGGATCAGTTCGACATCGGCCTGCACAAGATTTCGCTCGGCGCGCTGGTGCTCGCGCTGGGACTGATGGTGGACGACGCGATCATCGCGGTGGAGATGATGGCCATCCGCATGGAACAGGGCGACAGCCGGCTCGCGGCGGCGAGTTACGCCTGGACGCATACCGCGTTCCCGATGCTGACCGGCACGCTGGTCACCGCGGCCGGCTTCCTGCCGATCGCGACTGCTGCGTCGAGTACCGGCGAGTACACGCGCTCACTGTTCGAAGTGGTGACGATTGCGCTGGTCGTGTCCTGGATCGCCGCGGTGTTGTTCATTCCGCTGCTCGGCGAGAAGATGCTGCCCGATCTCGCGAACCCGCAGCCGCCGCGCCCCGGTTCGCTGCCCGCGCGCTGGCGCGACACGCGCAGCCGCATGGCCGTGCGCTGGCCGCGGCTCGCGTTCGCACTGGCGCCGAAGGATCCGCAGGCGCATGACCATGATCCCTATCAGCGTCCCTTCTACCGGCGCTTCCGCGGGTTGCTGGACTGGTCGCTGACCCATCGCTGGATCGTCATCGCTGCGACGGCCGCGCTGTTCGTCGCGTCGCTGCTGCTGTTCCGGTTCGTTCCGCAGCAGTTCTTCCCCGATTCGACGCGACTGGAGCTGATGGTCGATGTGGAACTCGCCGAAGGCAGTTCGCTACGCGCGACCGAGGCGGCGGCCGCGCGTCTCGATGCCTTGCTTGCGACACGCGAGGGCGTCGACAACCGCGTGGTCTATGTCGGCACCGGCTCGCCGCGTTTCTATCTGCCGCTCGACCAGCAGCTGCCGCAGGCCAACTTCGCCCAGTTCGTCGTCGCCACGACCGATGTCGAAGCGCGCGAGCAGATCCGCGTCTGGCTGACCGACGAGGTCGCGCCGCAGTTCCCCGAACTGCAGTTGCGCGTGACGCGACTCGAAACCGGGCCGCCGGTCGGCTACCCGGTGCAGCTGCGTGTCTCGGGCGAGCACGTCGAACGCGTACGCGGCATTGCCGATGCGATCGCCAACGAGGTGCGCACGAACCCGAACGTCGCCAACGTCAATCTGGACTGGGACGAACCCAGCCGCATCGTGCGCCTGGTCGTCGATCAGGAGCGCGCGCGCGTGCTCGGCGTGAGTTCGCAGAACCTCGCGCAGTTCCTGTCGAGCTCGCTGTCAGGCCTGCAGGTCAGCACGTATCGCGAAGGCAACGAACTGATCGGCATCGTGATGCGCGGGCCGGATGACGAACGCGGCCAGCTCGACATGCTCGAGAGTCTCGCGATTCCGACATCCAACGGGCAGTCGGTGCCGCTGGGCCAGGTCGCGCGGCTGGAGCCGACGTTCGAGGACGGCATCATCTGGCACCGCGACCGGTTGCCGACGATTACCGTGCGCGCCGATATCCGCGGCGACGTGACGGCGCCGACGGTCGTCGCGCAGATCCTGCCGACGCTCGACGGCATTCGCGAGTCGATGCCGGACGGTTACCGGCTGGAAACCGGCGGCACGGTCGAGGATTCCAGCAAGGGCCAGGATTCGATCAAGGCCGGTCTGCCGCTGTTCCTGTTCGTCGTCGTGTCGCTGTTGATGCTTCAGCTGCGCAGTTTCTCGCGCACCGCGCTGGTGCTGCTGACCGCGCCCCTGGGCATGATCGGCGTGACCCTGTTCCTGCTGGTGTTCCGCGTGCCGTTCGGGTTCGTCGCGATGCTCGGCACGATCGCGCTGGCCGGCATGATCATGCGCAACTCGATCATTCTCGTGGACCAGATCGAACAGGACATCGCCGCCGGCCACGCGCGCTGGGACGCGGTGATCGACGCGACAGTGCGCCGTTTCCGCCCGATCGTGCTGACTGCGCTCGCCGCGATCCTGGCGATGATCCCGCTGTCGCGCAGTGTGTTCTTCGGCCCGATGGCGGTCGCGATCATGGGCGGCCTCACCGTGGCCACGCTGCTGACGCTGACGTTCCTGCCGGCGCTGTATGCGGCGTGGTTCAAGGTGAATCGGGACGAAGACGCGCGCGCCTGACCGGCGCGCGCGTGTCTCACATCGGTCGAGCGCGCTCGCGTAGCCAGGCGGCGAGCTCGACTTCGTCCAGCTCGCCAGCGGCCAATGCCATCCAGGTCAAGTAGCGATCCTCCTGTGACGCGTCGAGATCGATGCCATTAAGCCGCAGGAACAGCAAAGCGGCGACGAGCGACGTGCGCTTGTTGCCGTCGACGAACGGATGCAGATGCGCGATGCCGTGCGCGTAAGCCGCCGCGAGTGCATGGATGTCCGGCGGTGGATCACCGTAGCTCGCAAGTTGCAGTGGCTTCGCCAGTGCCGTCTCGAAGAGGCTGCGATCGCGGATCCCGCTGGCGCCACCGTGTTCGGACAGCTGGGCGAGATGGATGGCCTCGACGACGAGCGGCTGCAGCCAGACGACCTCGCTCACTTGGCGAGCTGGCGCAGCACATCCCGGTTCTCGCGCATCACCTTGCGCGCGACCTCCATCTGCCGCTCGAACTCCGCGTCGTATGCCGAGATGAGATAGCCGCCCGGCGCCTCGCTCAGATGCAGCGAATCGCCTGCCTCCAGACGCAGGTTCGACAGGATTTCCTTCGGCAGCACGACGCCGACCGAATTGCCGATGCGGGTGAGCTTGAGCGCGGTCATGTGGAGACTCCAGCGTTAGTACGGATGTAATTACGCGCTGGCGCAGGCTGCGTGTCAAGACAGAGCCGATCCATCGTTCAGCAGATGTGCTTTGCCGGCGTGTGGTGCCCCTCGCTCAGCGACCACTCGCCGCCTTTCGCACTTCAGACGCAACGCGCGCCTTCACCTGATCAGTGGCACGGCTGTCAGGCCCGCTGTAGTCGAAGGCCTGGATCACGAACGCGGTGTGGTCGCCGGCGCTCAGGCAGTAAGAGACCAGCGCACGTCCACCACCGGCGGGGCCGGACACATGCGTCGCCAGCGTGCCTTGATCGTTCTGGCTGCGGGTGACGTAACCGACCGCGGCCGCGCCGCGTGCGAGCGCGGCGTGGCACGCCTTGACGCTTAACTGCGTCGCCGGAAACCGGTCGACGTCATAGCCGAGGCTGAAATCGTCGGCGGATGCAGACGCTGACGGCGCGAGCGCGGCAGCGGAGAGCAGGGCGATCAGGCACACGTGCTTCATGGATAGCCTCCTCGTGACGAACGGACAGCGGTGGCGCGACGCGTGTATCAGGCGCGGATGAACACCTCGACCCGCCGGTTGAGCTGACGGCCGCCGGGATTGTCCTGGCCGTCGAGCACGTTGGGCGCCACCGGTTGCGATTCGCCGAAGCCACGCGCACCGATGTCGCCTGCGACGCCGCGCGTCTGCAGCGCATTGCGTACCGCGTCGGCGCGGCGTTCGGACAGCGACTGGTTGTAGGCGTCATCACCCTTGGCATCGGTGTGGCCACGAACTTCCATGCCGCTGTGTTGGACTGCCTGCAATGCGGTGGCGAACACGTCGAGCGTCTGCGCGGCATCCGGGCGGATGTCGGACTTGTCAAAGTCGAACAGCACACGCTCGTCGAGCGTGACCACGTAGCCGCAGGGCGCACCGGGCGGCGCGAACGTCTGCAGCGGCGGGAAGCGGCCGGCCGGCGCGACGCGTGGCATCGGCGGCATCTTCACCGGGCGCGCGGGCGGGCCGATGGTGCCGGTGCCATCGCCGTTGTTGGTGATCAGACCATGCGGCCCGTTCCATGTGCCGGAGCCGTCGGCCTCGATGCGCACCAGGCCATCGGGACCGTTCCAGCTGCCGCTGCCGTCACCGTTCGATGTGATCAGGCCGCTCTCGCCATTCCAAGTGCCGCCGCCTTTGCCGTCGAGACGGATCAGACCGGATTTCCCGTTGTAGGTGCCCGAGCCGTCAGCTTCGACGCGCACGATCGCCTCGCTGCCGTCCGGCTCCGCGATGCCGTTGATCGTGCCGCTGCCGTCCGCATTGACGGTGAAGAGTCCGCCTTCGAAGTTCGCGGTACCGCTGCCATCAGGTTCGAGCTTGAAGATGCCGGCATCGCTGTTGCGCACGAGGGCGCCCGTCTCGTCGATGCGGGTGATGCCGCTGCGGTCGATCAGCGCGCCATCCACATCGCAGCGCGCGGGCCTGACGCTGATGCCGGCGACTGGATCAAGGATCGCGGCCATCGATCCTTCCAGTGCGCGCTGGGCCGGCGTGACGCCGACGATCTCGGGGACGACGATCGGCGGAATCACCGGCATGTCGGGCACTGCGGGATCGGAGGCGGTGGATGCGTCCTGCGCATCCCCGGTCACGCCCGCCGCTGCATCCGCCATCGGCGCATCGTCCTGCGCCGGAACGGGCGTCGGAGCTCGCGCGCAGCCTGCGAGCGCCACGCCCACTACACAAAACATCATTCCGGTCCGAAATGTCTGCATCCGTGTCGATCCTGCATCCGCGCCTGCGGGTTGCCGGATGGTAGGCAGGGGCCCGTTAGGGATGCGTTCTTCAGTCGCCAAGCATCGCCAGATTGCGCACCGCGCCCTTGTCGGCGCTGGTCGCGAGCAACGCGTACGCCTTTAGCGCAGCAGTGACCTTGCGTGGGCGCGCCTGCGCAGGTTTCCAGCCGAGTGCGTCCTGCGCATCGCGGCGTGCGGCCAGTTCGACGTCGTCGACCAACAGCTCGATGCGCCGTTGTGGAATGTCGATCCGGATGCGGTCGCCGTCGCGCACCAGTCCGATCGTGCCGCCCGCCGCCGCTTCCGGCGATGCGTGGCCGATCGACAGGCCGGAGGTGCCGCCGGAGAAACGCCCGTCGGTCAGCAGCGCGCATTGTTTGCCGAGGCCTTTCGACTTCAGGTAACTCGTCGGATACAGCATCTCCTGCATGCCCGGCCCGCCCTTCGGGCCTTCGTAGCGGATCACCACCACGTCGCCCGCCTGCACCTCGTCGGCGAGGATGCCCTTCACCGCGGCGTCCTGGCTTTCGAACACTTTTGCCGTGCCTTCGAACACGTGGATCGACGCATCCACGCCCGCGGTCTTGACCACGCAACCATCGGGCGCGAGGTTGCCGCGCAGCACGGCGAGGCCACCTTCCTGCGAGTACGCGTGCGCGACATCGCGGATGCAGCCACCCGCGCGATCGTCGTCCAGCGTTTCCCAGCGCGTGGCCTGGCTGAAGGCGGTCTGGGTCGGAATGCCGGCAGGGCCGGCCTTGAAGAACGTGCGCACCGCGTCATCGTCGGTGACGGTGATGTCCCAGCGTGCGATGGCATCGCGCAGTGTGCGGCTGTGCACCGTCGGCTGGTCAACGTGCAGCAGTCCGCCACGCGCGAGCTCCCCCAGGATCGAGACGATGCCGCCGGCACGGTGCACGTCTTCCATGTGATAGGTCTGGATGTTCGGCGCGACCTTGCACAGCTGCGGCACGCGGCGCGACAGCCGGTCGATGTCGTGCAGATCGAAGTCGACTTCGGCCTCCTGCGCGGCGGCGAGCAGATGCAGGATGGTGTTGGTCGAACCGCCCATTGCGATGTCGAGCGTCATCGCGTTCTCGAATGCCTCGAAGGTCGCGATGCCGCGTGGCAGTGCCGTCGGATCCTCCGCGCCGTACCAGCGATGGCAGAGTTCGACGACGGTGCGCGCGGCCTGCAGGAACAGCTGCTCGCGATCGGCATGCGTCGCCAGCATCGAACCGTTGCCCGGCAGGGCCAAGCCCAGCGCTTCGGTCAGGCAGTTCATCGAGTTGGCGGTGAACATGCCGCTGCAGGAACCGCAGGTCGGACACGCGCTGCGCTCGTAGGCCGCGACCTTTTCGTCGGAGGCGTCCGGATCGGCGGCGACGACCATCGCATCGACGAGATCGAGGCCGTGTTCCGACAGTGCCGTCTTGCCGGCCTCCATCGGTCCGCCGGACACGAACACCACAGGAATGTTCAAGCGCAGCGCGGCCATCAGCATGCCGGGCGTGATCTTGTCGCAGTTGGAGATGCACACCAGCGCGTCGGCGCAATGCGCGTTGGCCATGTACTCGACGGAGTCGGCGATGATCTCGCGGCTCGGCAGCGAGTACAGCATGCCGTCGTGGCCCATCGCGATGCCGTCGTCGACGGCGATGGTGTTGAACTCCTTCGCCACGCCGCCGACGCGCTCGATCTCGCGCGCGACCAGCTGGCCGATGTCCTTGAGATGCACGTGGCCCGGCACGAACTGGGTGAACGAATTCGCGACCGCGACGATCGGCTTGTGGAAGTCGGCGTCCTGCATGCCGGTCGCGCGCCACAGGGCGCGGGCGCCGGCCATGTTGCGGCCGTGGGTGGAGGTTCTGGAACGGTACTCGGGCATCGATGACTCGCAGGTGCGGCGGGCGCGGGGCTGGCGGTGTGTGTGTGTGGGTTGTTGGCGATCAACGCGGCGGGGTGGTGCCAAGCCGCGTCGATCCGGCGCGCTATCCGGCGATCTGCGCGGGCGCCGCGATGCGTGCGAGCACCGCGGCGGCGGCCTCGCGCGTCGACACCGCGGTGCCATCGGATGCCAGGTCGGCGGTGAACACGCCGGCGTCCAGCGCGTCGTCGACCGCCTGCTCGATGCACGCCGCTTCCTGCGACAGGCCCAGCGAATAGCGCAGCAGCAACGCGGCGCTCAGGATCGTGCCGTAGGGATTGGCGATGCCCTTGCCCGCGATGTCCGGCGCCGAACCGTGGATCGGCTCGTACATGCCGACGCAGCCTTCGCCCAGCGATGCGGACGGCAGCAGGCCCAGCGAGCCGGCCAGCATCGAGGCCTCGTCGGTGAGGATGTCGCCGAACATGTTCTCGGTCACGATCACGTCGTAGGCGCGCGGCTTCGACAGCAGATGCATCGCCATCGAATCGACCAGCTGGTGTTCGATCACGATGTCGGGAAATTCATCGCGCGCGATGCGGCTGGCGACATCGCGCCACAGCCGCGAGGTCTCGAGCACGTTGGCCTTGTCGACGGACGTCACGTGACCGCGGCGGCCGCGCGCCAGCAGGCAGGCGCGGCGCACGACGCGTTCGATCTCGGGCACCGTATACGTGCACAGATCGCTGGCGGATTCGGCAGTGCGCGTGCGCTCTCCGAAATAGATGCCGCCGGTCAGCTCGCGCACGACCAGCAGATCCACGCCGGCCAGCAGATGCGGCTTGATCGGCGAGGCGCCCATCGCGGCCGGATGGGGCTTGGTGGGGCGCAGATTCGCGTACACGCCCAGCGCCTTGCGGATCGCCAGCAGGCCCTGTTCCGGACGCACGCTCGCGTTGGGATCGGACCATTTCGGGCCGCCGACCGCGCCCAGCAGCACCGCATCGGCGTCGCGCGCGGCGGCCAGCGTGTCGTCGGGCAGCGGCTTGCCGGTGGCATCGATCGCGGCGCCACCGATCAGATGTTCGTGCAGCGAGAAGCGATGGCCGAAACGCTGCGCGACCGCCTGCAGTACGTCCACTGCGGCCGTGGTCACTTCGGGGCCGATGCCGTCTCCGGGCAGAACGACGATGTCAGCGTGCATGGTGCGTGTCCTCGTAGTTGCGGATGTCGGCGCCGCGCGCCAGCAGAAAGCCCATTTCGTCGACGCCTTCGAGCAGGCAGGTGCGTGCGAATGCCTCGAGCGGGAAGGCATGGACGGTGCCGTCCGGCGTGCGCAGTTCGCGAGCGACGATGTCGAACGTCAGCACGTCGTCGGGACGCGTCATCAGATCCTGCACCACGGCCTCGGGCAGCACGACCGGCAGCACGCCGTTCTTCAGCGCGTTGTTGCGGAAGATGTCGGCGATCTCGCTGCTGACCACGACCTGCAGGCCGAGATCGCGCAGCGCCCACGGCGCGTGTTCGCGCGAGGACCCGCAGCCGAAGTTGCGCCCGGCCAGCAGCACCGCGCGCCCATTGTTGTGAGCCTGGTTGAAAGCGAAATCCGGATTCGCACTGCCGTCGTCGCGCCAGCGCCAGTCGTTGAACGCGAAGCGGCCGAGACCCTTGCGCTCGGTCGTCGACAGGAAACGCGCGGGAATGATCTGGTCGGTGTCGATATTGCTCTGGGCCAGCACCACGCTGGCCGAACGCACCGGGAACTCGGGAACGTGAGCGGCGGACATCAGGCCACCTCCCGACGGTCGTCGAACAGTTCGCGTGGATCCGCCACGACGCCGCGCACCGCAGCCCAGGCCGCCGTCGTCGGCGAGGCCAGCAGCGTGCGTGCACCCGGGCCCTGACGGCCTTCGAAATTGCGGTTGCTGGTGCTCACGGCCAACTGGCCCGGCGCCACCAGATCGCCGTTCATCGCGATGCACATCGAACATCCCGGCTCGCGCCATTCGGCGCCGGCGCCGCGGACGATCACGTCGATGCCTTCGGCTTCAGCCTCGCGCTTGACGATCTCCGAACCCGGTACGACCAGCATGCGTACGCCCGCCGACACGTGGCGGCCACGCAGCACCTCGGCGACCTCGCGCATGTCGCGCAGGCGGCCGTTGGTACACGAGCCGACGAACACCACGTCGACCGGCATGCCGGCCAGCGACTGTCCGGCGATGACGCGCATGTAGTCCTGTCCTTTCTTCTCAGCCGCATCGGTCGCAGTCGGCACCGGCACGTCGACGCCGATCGCGGTGCCCGGGTGCGTGCCCCAGGTCAGCGTCGGACGGATGTCGGCGGCATCGATGCGCACTTCGGTGTCGAAACGCGCGCCAGCGTCGGTGCGCAGCTCGCGCCAGCGGGCTACTGCGGCATCGAACTCGGCGCCCTTGGGACCACGCGGCGTGCGCGCGACCCACTCAAATGTGATGTCGTCCGGCGCGACCATGCCGGCGCGCGCGCCGGCCTCGATCGACATGTTGCACAGGGTCATGCGCTGCTCCATGTCCATCGCCTCGATGGTGGAGCCGCGGTATTCGATGACGTGGCCGGTGCCGCCGTTGACGCCGATGACGCCGATCGCATGCAGGGTCACATCTTTGGCGCCGACGCCGGGCGCCAGCGGACCGTCCACGGTGATCGACATCGTCTTCGGCCGTCGCTGCAGCAGGCACTGCGTCGCCAGCACGTTGCCGACCTCGCTGGTGCCGATGCCGAACGCGAGGGCGCCGAACGCGCCGTGCGTGGAGGTGTGGCTGTCGCCGCAGACGATGGTCATGCCGGGCAGGGTGAAGCCCTGTTCGGGCGCGATGACGTGGACGATGCCGCGCTGGTCGGATGACATGTCGAACAGTTCGATGCCGAACTGCGCGCAGTTGCGCGCCAGGGTGTCGACCTGTTTTTCCGACGCTTCGCTGGCATAGGGCAGGCGGCCGTCGTGGCCGGCCGGCAGCGTCGGCGTGGAGTGGTCCATCGTCGCCTTGGTGCGGTCCGGGCGGCGCGGGACGAGGCCACGCGCGCGCAGTTCGGTGAAGGCCTGCGGCGAGGTGACCTCGTGGATGAGGTGCAGGTCGATGTACAGCACGGCGGGCGCGGCGTCGGATTCGGGGGTCACGATGTGCGCGTCCCACAGTTTGTCGAACAGGGTGCGTGGCGGTCTGGCAGTCATTGCTGGCGGTGTGTCCGGAATGCGAAAGGGAATGCGTGGTGCGTCAGGCGTGCGCGGCCTGCGGCGCCGGCGCGGCGCGTGCGCTACGCAGGATACGGTTGGCGACATCCAGCCAGGCGAGCGCGCTGGCCTCGATGATGTCGCGGCTGGTGCCGGTGCCTTCGTGGATGTCGTCGCCGTGGCGCACGCTGACGCTGGCTTCGCCGCGCGCATCGCGGCCCATGCCGACGCTGTGGACCTGGTAGCTCTCCAGCGCCAGCTCGACGCCGGTCGCGGTGGCCAGTGCGGCGAACAGCGCATCGACCGGGCCATCGCCCAGCGCGCTCTCGCTGACCTTGCCACCCTCGGGATCCGACAGTTCGACCTGCGCGCTCGCGCGCTGGCCGCGATCGCTGACGGTCATGGAGGCCAGACGCCAGCCCTGGCCGTCGACGTCGCCGTGCATCAGCGCTTCCAGATCGTTGTCTTCGACCACGCGCTGGCGCTCGCACAGATCCTTGAACGCGGCGAAGACCTGTTCCAGCTGCGCTTCTTCCAGCGTGTACCCCAGTGCGCGCAAGCGATGGCCCACCGCGGCGCGACCGCTGTGGCGGCCCAGCACCAGCTTCGAATCGGGCCAGCCGACATCGGAGGGATTCATGATCTCGTAGGTGCCGCGGTGGCGCAGCATGCCGTGCTGATGAATGCCGGATTCGTGCGCGAATGCGTTCTCGCCGACGATGGCCTTGTTGCGCTGCACGGCCATGCCGGTCAGGCGACGCAGCAGCTGCGAGGTCGGGACCAGGCGGCGCGTGTCGATCTGCGTGTCCAGGTTGTAGAAGGCGTTGCGCACCTTCAGCGCCATCGCCAGTTCCTCGACCGCGCAGTTGCCGGCGCGCTCGCCGATGCCGTTGATGGTGCACTCGACCTGGCGTGCGCCGCCTTCGATCGCGGCCAGCGAATTGGCGACCGCCAGTCCCAGATCGTTGTGGCAGTGCGCGCTGAAGATCACGTCACGCGCGCCGGGAATCGTGCCGATCAGACGCTGGAACAGCGCGCGGGTTTCCTCGGGCGTCGCGTAGCCCAGCGTGTCCGGCACATTGATCGTGGTCGCGCCGTTGGCGATCGCGACCGCGATCACCTCGCTCAGGAAATCGTCTTCGGTGCGGGTCGCGTCCTCGGCCGAGAATTCGACATCGCCGATCAGCCGGCGCGCGTGGGCGACGCTGGTCGCGGTCATGTCCAGCACCTGCTGCCGGCTCATGCGCAGCTTGTGTTCGCGGTGCAGCGGGCTGGTCGAGATGAAGACGTGCAGGCGCGGATTCGCGGTGCCGTCCAGGGCGCGCGCCGAGGCTTCGATGTCGGCGGGCAGGCAGCGCGACAGCACCGCCAGCGTCGGCCGGCGGACCTCGCGCGCGATCAGCCGTGCGGCCTCGCGGTCGGATTCGGAGCTGGCCGGAAAGCCGGTCTCGATGATGTCGACGCCCAGCGCATCGAGCGCGCGCGCCATCACCACTTTCTGCTGCGGGGTCATGCTGCAACCGGGCGACTGTTCGCCGTCGCGCAGGGTGGTGTCGAAAATTCGGATGCTGTCGGAGGCGGTCATGCGGGCAATTCCTCGGTGATTCGGTGTGGCGTGCGTTCGGTGCGGGGACACGGCGCGCGTCGAAGTCGCGGCTCGCCGCCTCCGGACGGCGCGGATGCAGCGAGGTCGTTGCGGCGACGGGGCGTCGCCATGTGCGCGGCAGGTGCGACGGCCGCAATGGCCGGCACCTCGCTCGCGGTTTCGCGTAACCGACGGCGCGGCTTGCGCGGCGGGCGCGGACGCACGTCCGACAGCAGCTGCGCCAGCACGCCGGCATCGACGTTGCCGCCCGATACCACGGCGACCTTGCGCTTGCCGGCGACGCGGCGGCCGGCGGCCAGTGCCAGGGCGCCGGCCCCTTCGGCGATCACGTGTTCTTCCAGCGCCAGACGCACCAGCGTCTCGCGCAGTTCGGCCTCGCGCACGATGACCAAGTCGTCGAGCAGATCGGCCAGCAGCGCGCGCGTCAGCAGGCCCGGCTCCTTGACCCGCACGCCGTCGGCCAGCGTCGCCACGGGCGAAAACGGCGAGTGATCGCCGCGCAGCACGCGCGCCATCGCATCCACGCCTTCGACCTGCGCGCCGACGATGCGCACGCCCTGCGACTTCAGTGCCAACGCGACGCCCGACGCCAGGCCACCGCCGCCGATCGGCACGATGACCACGTCCGGCATCAGCGCCGAGGCGATCTCCAGCCCGACGGTGCCCTGGCCGGCGATCACGTCGACATCGTCGAACGCCGACAGCAGGCGGAAGCCGTTCTGCATGGCCAGTTCGGCGGCGAAGGCCTTGGCTTCGTCGTAGGTCTCGCCATGCAGGCGCACGGTCGCGCCCCAGTGGGCGACGCCGGCGACCTTGGTCGCGGGTGCGTTCTTCGGCATCACCGTGATCGCCGGCACGCCCAGCCGGTAGGCCGCCCACGCCATGCCCTGCGCATGGTTGCCGGCCGAGGCAGTGATCACCGTGCGGTCGTCGCCGCGCTCGCGCGCGGCCATCAATGCGTTCAGTGCGCCGCGCACCTTGTAGGAGCCGGTGCGCTGCAGGTTCTCGAGCTTCAGCCAGCAGCCGAAGCGTTCGGCGTAATGCATCGGCGTCACGTCGAGATGGCGACGCAGCCGCGCCTGCGCCGCCAGCACATCACTGGCGGTCGCTCGCGGGGCGCGGCCTACGTCGGGCTCGGACATGCTCAGACTGCCGTCAGCCAGCCGCGCGCAGCCTCGGCATCGCCGCGCACGACGCGCGCATACAGCGCGGCCAGTTCGCGGGTGACCGGGTTGTCGCCATAGCTGCGGTCTTCGACGCCGTGCACCGGCGCCACTTCGGCCGCGGTGCCGCAGGCGAAGACTTCGTCGGCGTCGTACAGCTCTTCCACGGTAACGGCGCGCGAGTCCGCACCGCTCAACGTGACCAGCGTGTCGCGGGTGATGCCCGGCAGCGCGTCGCGATGCTGGACCGCGGTGACGCGTCCGGCCTTGACGATGAAGACGTTGGCGCCGGTGCATTCGACGACGTAGCCGTCGGCATCGGTGAACAGCGCCTCGTCGAAACCGCGCGACTTGCTCTCGCGCTTGGCCAGGATGGAATTGACGTAGGCGCCGCACAGCTTCAGCGGCGGCAGCGAGTCCGCGGGATTGCGCCGCCACTTGCTGATGCCCAGTCGCGCGCGGGTGCCGTTGAGATGCACCTGGGTCGCGGTGGTCGCGACCATCAGATGCTCGGTGTGGCCTTCGACATCCAGGCCGAAGCCGCCTTCGCCGAACCACGCCAGCGGGCGGATGTAGGCATCGCGATGGCTGTTCGCGCGCAGCGTCGCCAGCACGGCTTCGGTGGCCTGCGCGGGATCGAAGTGCATGCCCAGCAGCGCCGCACCCTCGCGCATGCGCGCTATGTGCTCGGGCAGGCGGAACACCGCGGCGCCACCGGCGGTCGCGTAGCTGCGGATGCCTTCGAACACGCCGCTGCCGTAGTGCATCGCATGCGTGGTCAAGCCGGCCTGGAGCGCATCGATATCGCACAGCGCGCCGTCGAACCAGGCCTGCGGACGCGCGGGCGCTGCGGTCTCCGCGATCGACGGCGCCTGCGCCGGTGCGGCCTCTGCGGTGACGTTCAACGACACGGCGACACCTCCACCGACAGGCAGTCGTAGAGCTTGGCCAGCTGGCCCTGCAGGGCAATCGCGGCGCGGTCGCCTTCGACGGTCATGCGCAGGTTCCAGTGATCGCTGTCGGCGTGCGCGTCGCCTTCGAACGACACCGGGCGGAAGCCGCGGCGTTCGGTGGTGCCCAGCACGCGCACCAGCGCGCCTTCGGCGCGGCGCAGGGTCATCTCAAACTGGTAACGCATGGCTCGATTCCTTGGCGGACGTGGCGGCAGCGGGTTCGGTGGCAGGCACGACGGAGTCGCCGATGTCGAGCGAGGTGGCCTCGTCGGCATCGAGCATCTGCGCGTTGTTGTGGTTGGGCGGGACCAGCGGCCAGACGTTGGCGGCGGTGTCGATGGCGACGTGCAGCAATGCAGGACCGTCGGCGGCCAGCAGCGCGGCCAATGCGGATTCGACATCGGCGGCCTTGTCGACCGACAGCGCCTGGATGCCGAACGCGCGCGCGACCTGCGCGAAGTCCGGGTTGTCGGACAGGTCGATCTCGGAATAACGGCGCTCGAAGAACAGTTCCTGCCACTGGCGCACCATGCCCAGCGCCTGGTTGTCGAGCAGGATGATCTTCACCGGCACGCGGTAGCGCTTCAGCGTCGCCAGCTCCTGCACGTTCATCAGGAACGAGCCGTCGCCGCTGACGCAGACCACACGGCGAGACGGGTCTTCCATCTGCGCGCCGATTGCGGCCGGCAGGCCGAAGCCCATCGCACCCAGCGCGCCGCTGGTCAGATGCTTGCGCGGATGGTCGAAGCGCCAGTGCTGCGCGACCCACATCTGGTGCTGGCCGACATCACATGTGACGGTCGCATCGGGCGCCAGTTCGCTCATGCGCTTCAGCAGCGCCGGCGCGAAGACCTTGTCGCCGGGCGCGTCGTAGCGCGCGGCGAACCGCTCGCGGCGCTGCGCACACAGGTCACGCCACGCAGTGCGCGCGGTGGCGTGCCGACCCTGCATCTGCGCCGCGCAAGGCGCACCCAGACGCGACAGACTCGTGGCGACATCACCACACACCGACACATCGGCAGCGCGCAGCTTGCCGATCTCGCAGCTGTCGCCATCCAGATGGACGATGCGCGCCAGCGGTGCGAACTCGGCCAGCTTGCCGGTGGCGCGATCGTCGAAGCGCGCACCGACGACGATCAGCAGATCCGACTCCTGCACCGCCAGATTTGCCGCGCGGCTGCCGTGCATGCCGATCATGCCGAGGTTGGCCGGATGTGTCGGCGGCAGCGCGCCCAGCGCACGCAGCGTCAGCACGGTCGGGATCTGGGTCAGATCGGCGAACTCCCGGAACGCGTCCAGCGCGTCGCCCAGGATGATGCCGCCGCCGCCGTAGACCACCGGGCGCTCGGCCTGCGAGATCAGCGCCGCCGCCTCGTGCAGCGCGTGGTCGGCGCAGGCCGGCATGACGTCGGCCGTCGAGGGAATGTGTGCGCCCAGATGCGCGGCATCGCCGATCTGTACGTCCTTCGGCAGATCGATCAGCACCGGGCCGGGACGGCCGGAACGCGCGATGCGGAATGCTTCTGCGACGACATTGGGCAGTTCGTCCACGCTGCGCAGCAGGAAGCTGTGCTTGACGATCGGCAGGGTCATGCCGAACACGTCCAGTTCCTGGAATGCGTCGGTGCCCATCAGCGGCGTCGCCACCTGGCCGGTGATGACGACCATCGGCACCGAGTCCAGCATCGCGTCGGCGATGCCGGTCACCAGGTTCGAGGCGCCCGGGCCGGAGGTCGCGACGCAGACACCGACGCGCCCGCTGGCCCGCGCGAACCCGTTCGCGGCGAACGCCGCGCCCTGTTCGTGGCGGACCAGCACGTGCTTCAACGATGCGCCGTGCAGCGCGTCGTAGAACGGCATGATCGCGCCGCCCGGATAGCCGAAGATCGTGTCGACCCCTTCGGCTTCCAGCGCCTGCACCAGCCAGCGGGCGCCGTTCATCAGGCGGCCTCGCTCTGCGGTTGTGCCGGCGCGCCGGTCTGCTCGCCCAGCCAGGTCATCTTGGCGCGCAGTTCGCGGCCGACCTGCTCGATCGGGTGGTCCTTGTCGGCCTGCTGGAACTTCTTGTAGTTCGGCAGGCCGGCGTCGTATTCGGCCTGCCAGTTGCGGGTGAAGGTGCCGTTCTGGATGTCGGTCAGCACGTCCTTCATGCGCGCTTTGACACTGGCATCGATGACGCGCGGGCCGCTGACGAAGTCGCCGTACTGCGCGGTCTCGGAGATGAATTCAAGCATGCGGGTGATGCCGCCTTCGTAGAACAGGTCGACGATCAGCTTCAGTTCGTGCAGCACTTCGTAGTACGCGATCTCGGGCTGGTAACCCGCTTCGACCAGCGTCTCGAAGCCGGCCTGCACCAGCGACGACGCGCCCCCGCACAGCACGGCCTGCTCGCCGAACAGATCGGTTTCGGTTTCTTCCTTGAAGGTCGTCTTGATGATGTTCGCGCGCGCACCACCCAGGCCCGCGGCGTAGGTCAGTGCCAGCTGCTCGCCCTTGCCGGTGGGATCCTGGTGCACGGCGTAGATGCAGGGCACGCCGCGGCCGATCTCGTACTCGCGGCGCACGAGCGCGCCCGGGCCCTTGGGCGCGACCAGCACCACGTCCAGATCCTCGCGCGGCGCGATCATGTCGAAATGCACGTTGAGGCCGTGCGCGAACAGCAGGCAGGCACCCTGCTTCATGTGCGGCGCCAGCACGTCGGCATACAGCTGCTTCTGCACCATGTCGGGCGTCAGCACGGCGACCAGGTCGGCATCGGCGACTGCGTCGGCAGGCGTCTTGACGGTGAAGCCGTCGGCCTTCGCCTTCTGCTCGGTCGGGCCGCCGGGACGCAGGCCGACGACGACGTCGAAGCCGGAATCGCGCAGGTTCAGCGCGTGCGCGCGGCCCTGGCTGCCGTAGCCGACGATGGCGATGGAGGGATTGGCATTGCTCATGGGTGGTGGTGTCCGATTTGCGGGTGGAAAGGGGAGGGCGGGCGGCTCACGCGGTGACGCGCGAGGCCCGGATGTGGAAACGGCCGGCGGTCGAGGGCGTTGCCCCGTCCCGACCGGCCGTCCGATACACCGCGTCGGCGGTGGAGGAGGCGGTATCGCCGCATGCATCCGGACACGCGGCAGACGCACGCGCTGCGCCTTGCGGCGTCGCGGGCTGTGTCGTGCAGGCGTTGGCGGGATGGCTGTGCATGGCGGGTTGGCTCTGGGACTGGAGGTTTTGCGAGGCCCAAACAAAAACCCCGCGCCTTTCGGCGCGGGGTTCAGGTTCTTTCGACCTTCTGGAGTTTCGTCTTGCTACACGAACCCCATCCCCGCGCCATTCCGGACGGTAATAAGGAGTACGAGTACGAGGAGAATGGCCGAGGTGAGCGCAACCGGCAGGCGCACGTCGCGCACGCGGAGGCGTGCGGCGGTGGCGATCTGGCGGTGGTTGTTGCGCTGCGTCATGGGGTCGAGAAAAACACGCCCGTGACCGGCGTGTCAACAGTTACTTCGACAACGGTTTGCCCGCCGGTCGCTTGCGATGCCGCTGACGCAACAGCTTCAACGTGGCCGCTTCCCACTGGCGCTCACCACGTGCGTTGCCCGCCGCGCGCTGCAGTCCGCCATCGCGCCAGGCCTCGTACAACACCGGATCGATGTAGGCCTTGCGGCACACCGCGACGGTGTTGCCGAGTGCATCGGCGACATCGGCGATGACGATCTTCTCCTGCGTCGCCAGCGCACGCTCGCTGGGCTCGCCGCCTTTTCTGCCTTCGGGCAGTGGCATCGCCGCGAACCGGCGGAACGCCATCAGCGTGCCGCCCCAGGTGCGGAAATCCTTGGCCGTGAATGCACCGCCCATCGCCTCGCGCAGATAGTCGTTGACCATGCCGGAGTCGACGCCGTGGCGTTCGCTCTCGTCGTCGACATACTGGAACAACGCTTGGCCCGGCAGCTGCTGCACCTTGCGCACCAGTGCGGTCAGCTTCGCGTCGTCGAGTTCGATCTCCTGTTCCTGCCCGCTCTTGCCGCGGAACTTCAAACGCGCGCGGCCGCCGCGCACGAGTTCGAAATGGCGGTTGCGCAGCGTCGTCAGGCCGAACGAGCCGTTGCTGCGCGTGTAGCTGTCGTTGCCGACGCGCACGAAGGTCTGCGCCATCAGCGAGACGACGATCGCGAGCACCTTGTCGCGCTGCATGCCCGGCAGTTTGAGATCGCGGCCCAGTGCACGGCGCAGACGCGGCAGTGCGGTCGCGAACGCGACGATGCGATCGAACTTGCCGTGGCCGCGCACCTCGCTCCAGTCCGGGTGATAGCGGTACTGCTTGCGTCCGCGCGCGTCGCGGCCGGTGGCCTGCAGATGTCCGTTCTCAAGTGCGCAGATCCACACGTTGCGATACGCCGGCGGGATCGCGAGCATGCGCACGCGGTCGAGCGTCGCGCGATCGCGCACGGCCTTGCCATCTGGGTCGCGATAGCTGAACCCCTTGCCTGCGCGGCGGCGGCTCAGCCCGGGCAGGTCGTCGCTGACCCAGCGCAGGCCCGCGAGGCGCGCAGCGCGCACGTTGTCGTCATCGTTCACGGATTTGCCCGTCAGCTTCATGAGCGGCTGATAACAAGCGCAGGATCAGTGCCTCGTGAACAGGATGCGCTTCACCCTCCCGGCACGCAGGCGTTCGCACACTCTGGCCACACAAATGCACGAGGAACACCGCCATGAAGACGATGCACAAGGCCCTGATGGGCGCCGCGATTGCCGGCTCGATGCTGATCTCGGGCACGGCTGTTGCGCAGCAGATGCAGGAACGCGGCGAGCAGACGGTCGCTGCGAAGTCGGACTCGGATCAGCCGGTGTCCGATACGTGGATCACCACGAAGGTCAAGGCCGATCTGCTCGCGTCGAGCGACGTCGCCGGCCTCGACATCGGTGTCGAGACCACCAACGGCACCGTCAGCCTGTCGGGCGATGTCGACTCGCAGGCGCAGATCGATCGCGCAAAAGCGATCGCTGGCGAGATCGAAGGCGTCAAGCGCGTCGACAGCGCCCAGCTGAAGGTCGGTCCGGCGAACTGACGCCGAAGCGATCCGCATGACCTCGAGGCCTCCCGCATCTGCGGGAGGCCTTTTCGTTTGCGGTGTCCGCAGATTTTCTCAGCGTTGTGCTGCGAGCAACACCTGTTCCAGCGCATCGCTGTCGTTGTGCATCGGCGCGCTTGTCGCTGGACGCGACAGGCAGTCGGCCAGTGACGCCGGCAGCGCCATCGTGTGACCGACCAGCGGTTCGACGATGGTGTCGAACTTCGCAGGGTGCGCAGTCGCCACCACCGCCCAGTCGCGGGTATCACTATCCGCGCGCAGGGCTTCGAGTAGGTGCAGACCCGTCGCGGTATGCGGGCAGGGCACGATGCCGTGACGTGCGGGCGCGGTCTGGATCGTCGTGCGGATGGTGGCGTCGTCCACCGAGCGCGCGACGAACGCGGCGCGCAATGCAGCGTCGTCGGCATGCCAGTGGCGCAACCGTTCGAAGTTGCTCGGTGCGCCGACGTCCATCGCGTTCGCGAGTGTGGCGCGCGTGGGCTGTGCGTCGTACGCCGCGCCACCGAAGAAGCGCGGCAACGTGTCGTTGGCGTTGCAGGCCAGACGGATATCGCCGAGCGGCGCGCCCATCGCGCGCGCCACGAATGCGGCCGACGCATTGCCCAGATTGCCGGTCGGCACGATGAGATTGAGCACGTGTCCGGTCGCGGCATGGTGGTGTGCAGCGGCGTGCGCGTAGTACGCGGCCTGCGGCAACAGGCGGCCGAGACTGATGCTGTTGGCGGTGCCCAAAGAGATGCGCGCGCGCAGGGCCGGATCCGACAGCGCCCGCTTCGCGAGTCGCTGGCAGTCGTCGAAACTGCCGTCAACGCGATACGCGTGCACGTTGTCGCCCCAGCATTCCAGGCCATGCGCCTGGCGCGGTGACACGCGCCCGTCTGGATACAGGATCACGACCGAGAATCCGGGTCGGCGGTGGAACGCGGAGGCGACGGCTGCGCCGGTATCGCCCGAGGTCGCCACGAGGATCGTCGTGTCTGGCGCTGCGGGATCACGCAGTGCACCGAGCGCGCCCGCGAGGAAGCGGGCGGCGTAGTCCTTGAACGCCGCGGTCGGCCCGTGGAACAGCTCGAGCAGATGATCGCCCGGACCTGCGAGCGGAGGCAGCGGCGCATCGAACGCGAAGGCCGTTGCACAGAGATCGGCGAGTTGCGATTCGATACGCGAGCCGGCGAACCACGGCGCGAGCGTGGCGATGGCGGTGTCGACGAGCGTCGCGCGCGGGGTGACGAGATCGATCGTCGGAATCGACTCGGGCACGTACAGACCACTATCCGGTGCGAGACCGGCGACGAGCGCATCGTCGATGCCGACTGCAGGTGCGTCGCCGCGGGTGCTGACGAACTTCATGCGACGTCTCCATCGAGCAGATCGGCGCGTGGACCGGCGACCGGCGAAACATAGGCCTGCGCTTCGATGCCGGCATCGGTGAAGCCTGCGCGCATTGCAGGTGCGGCGCGTTCGGCCGCCTCGCGCGAATCGAACCACGCGAACACGCTGGGTCCGCCACCGGAAATGCTCGCGCCCAGCGCGCCGTTCGCGAGCGCCGCGGCTTTGACCGCTGCGAAGCCGGGAATCAGCGGCGCGCGGCGGGGTTCGACCAGCACGTCGTGCAGGCCGGCACGGATCAGTTCGCGATCGCCGCGCTGCAGGCCGGTCAGGAACAGGGCCAGATGCGTGCTGTGGGTCACCACGTCGTGCAGCGCGTACGGGTCCTCCAGCACCGCGCGCGAGCGGCGCGTTTCCAGCACCTGGTCCGGATGCACGACCACCGCGAACAGCCAGTCGGGCACGTCGAGTGCGATGAGCCGATCGGCGGTCGACAGCGTCACGCCGCCGAGCAGCATCGGCGCGACGTTGTCGCCGTGGCGCGCGCCCGAGGCGACCGATTCGCCGTCGAGCGCGAACGGATACAGCGCCTCGCGCGACAGCGGCGCATCGAGCAGCGCATTCGCCGCGACCAGCGCCGCGACGCAGGACGCCGCGGAACCACCCAGCCCAGAGCCGAGTGGAATGCCTTTCTCCAGCGTCAGGGCGAAGCCGAACGGCAGCGATAACGCGGCACGCAACGATTGCAATGCGCGGCCGGCAGTGTTGTCGGGCGCGTGCAGCGGCAGGCGATCTGCGCCTTCGACCGCTCCGCCGATGGACTCGATGTGCACGTCCGGCGCGCTGATGCGGCGCACGTGGGCGATGTCGCGCGGGCCGTCGATGACATGACCGAGCACATCGAACCCCACGCCGATGTTGCCGACGCTCGCGGGTGCGAACGCGCGTGCGTGCATGTCTCTGGAATCGGGTCTCCGGCTCATGCGTGACGCCATCCGGTGCGCGCGCCGAGCGCGTGCGCAATCGCGAGCACGTCGCCGAAGACACCGGCGGCGGTGACCTGCGGGCCGGCGCCCGGGCCCTGCACGACCAGCGGATTCTCGGCGTAACGGGCAGTGGTGAACTGGACGAGGTTGTCGGTCAGGCGGGTATGCATGCACGCATGATCGGCGGGAAGTGCGCGCACGCCAACACTCGCGTCGCTCCCGGCGCCGAGCCGGGCGATGTGGCGCAGCCCGCACCCGGCCGCGCGCGCGGCATCCAGACGCGCCTGCATCGGCGCATCGAGTTCGGTCAGGCGATCGAGGAACACGTCCAGCGGCACCTCGCGCAGCGCTTCGGGCACCAGGCTTTCGACGTCGACATCCGCCAGCGACAGCGGCCGGCCGGCTTCGCGGGCGAGGATCACCAGTTTGCGGGCGACATCCAGCCCGGACAGGTCGTCGCGCGGGTCGGGCTCGGTGTAACCGAGTGCACGCGCTTCGCGCACGAGGTCGGAGAACGGCCGGCTGCCGTCGAAGCTGTTGAACAGCCACGCCAGCGTGCCCGACAGCATGCCGTCGATCGCATGTAGCGTGTCGCCCGTGTCGAGCAGATTGCGCAGCGTCACGATGACCGGCAGGCCCGCACCCACTGTGGCCTCGTACAGGAAGCGGCTGTGGCCTGTGACGCGCGCGTCTGCGATCCGTGCATACCGCTGCCAGTCGCCGCTGCCGGCGTGCTTGTTCGGGGTGACGACGTGGATGCCGGCGGCGAGCCACTCCGCGTACTTCGCCGCGACGACATCGCTGGCACTGCAGTCGACGATCATCGCGTGCGGCAGGTGGTCGGCGCGGACGTGCGTGGCGAAGGCGTCGAGATCACAGGCGTCCGCGTGGTCGTCGAGCATGGCGCCCGCGGTGTCCGGATCGAGCGCGGCGTCGCCAAGATGCATGCGCCGGCTGCTGGCGACTGCGCGCAGGCGCAGGTCGACACCGGCGCGCGCACGCAGGGCCGGGATCACCTCGGCCAGCTGCGCCAGCAGCGCGCGGCCGACGTTGCCGGGGCCGATGACGCCCACTGAGACCGTCTGCGGCGACAGCCAGAACGCGGCGTGCGCGGCGCGCAAGGCGCGCGTGGCGTCGTCCTGCGCGATCGCGACCGAGATGTTGCGCTCGCTCGCGCCCTGGGCGATCGCGCGGATGTTCACGCGGGCCTGCGCCAGCCCGTCGAACAGGCGCGCCGCAACGCCCTGGCTGCCGACCATACCGTCGCCAACCGCTGCGAGCACGCACAGGTCCGTCGTCACCGCGACACCTTGTGCCTGTCCTTCGGCGATGGCATCGGCGAAGGCTTCGACAATCGCGTCATGGCCGCGCGTCGCCTGCTCGGCGCGTACCACGCAGCAGATCGAATGCTCGGACGACCCCTGCGAAATCATCGTCACCGACACGCCGGCGCCGTGCAGCGCCGCGAACATGCGCTCGGCCATGCCGGGCACGCCGACCAGGCCGTTGCCGACGAGTTCGAGCACCGCGACATCGCGCACCAGGCTCAGGCCCTTGACCGGCGACGCCGCGGGGGCGGCCTCCAGCGCGATCAAGGTGCCCGGCGCCGCTGGATTGCGACTGTTGCGGATGCGCACCGGCGTGCCGCGCGACTGCACCGGCGCCAGCGTCTGCGGATGCAGCACCTTGGCGCCGAAATAGGCGAGTTCGCAGGCCTCCGCATAGGACATCGCGTCGAGGCACACGGCGTCGGGGACGAGGCGCGGATCGGCGGACAGCACGCCGTCGACATCGGTCCAGATCGTCAACGCATCGGCATCGAACAGGTTGGCGAAGATCGCCGCGGAATAGTCGCTGCCGTTGCGGCCCAGCGTGGTGTCGAGGCCTTCGGCATCGCGCGCGACGAAGCCGGTGATCACCACATCGCGTGCGCCGTGGGCGAGGCGCCAGGTGGCGAGCCGCGTGCGGCTGGCGTCCCAGTCGACCACGGCGCCCATTTCGGCGGCGTGGACGACCAGGACATCGCGCGCATCGAGGCGGTGCCAGTCCGGGCCGAGCGCGGCCTGGGCGAGTCGGGACGAGAGCTGTTCGCCGCAGCCGTGGATGCGCGCGAGGCGGGGGTCCCGTGCGTGCGGATCGGCACCGGATGCGTGGTCCTGCAGATCGCGGGCCAGCGTGGCGAACTCCGCTTCGAGCGCAGTGTGCAGTGGACCGCCGGCTTCGGATTCGAATGCATCCGCCGTTTCGAGATGGCGCTGGCGCAGTGCGTCCCAGCCCGGCTTCCAGTCCTCGCCGGCGGCGGCCGCATCGCCGAGTGCGACCATCGCGTTCGTGGTGCCGGCCATCGCCGAGACCACGACCGGGCGCAGGCGCGCGTCGGCGCGCACGAGCGCGGCGAGTCTGCCGATATGCGCGGCATCGGCCAGGCTGCTGCCGCCGAACTTGTGCACGTGGCAGGCGAGCGCGGGCGATGCCGCGGGAACGGGTGGAGCGAGCGGCGCAACAGCGGACATCGGAGAACTCCTCATGGAGCTCCGCAGCCGGCAGGGTCGGGACGTGGCGTCCGCACCCCGGGTCGGGATGCGGAGCGGGCGGTCAGATCAACTGGCGGCGCGCGTCCACATCCCGTGGCCGGTGGTACCGGTGCCGGTAATGGTGCCGCGCGTGGTGATGGACGCCGCGTCCGCACGCACGCCGAGGGTCGCCGGGGTGGCGATCAGGCGGGCAGTGCGAAGGTTGGTGCGGTGCGTCATTTCTGCAGAGGATCACGGCGTCGCGCGGCGTGTCAACGGTTTTCGCGGTAACGATCGAAGCAGGCGCACGCGCCCGGCGCGATGCGTGAGAGACAGGAAGCGGTATCCGGTATTGGGCAAGCGCGCGCTTCATGCTCTAATCCGCGCCGAAGCGGGGGTACCGGCATCAGCCGGTTGAGACAGTCCCTTCGAACCTGATCCGGCTGATACCGGCGTAGGGAAGCTTCGCAGGACCCGCCGCAGAACCGTCTTCCGCACATGCCGTGCGGGCGTCGCCGCGTCGGGCCCGGCGCCGCCGCTTCGTCCCGTTCCCAGCGAACACGCCACAGGACGAATGCCATGAATGCCGTGCCTTCCACGCTGCTGCAACAGACCGACCAGCTCTCCGAATCGGTGACGCGCCCGATCCCGGGTTCGCGCAAGATCCACGTCGAAGGCTCGCGCCCCGACCTGCGCGTGGCGATGCGCGAGATCGTGCAGACGCGCACACCGACGCTGTTCGGCGGCGAAGAGAATCCGCCGATCACGGTCTACGATCCGTCGGGCCCGTACACCGATCCGGACGTGACGATCGATCTCGCTGCGGGCCTCGCGCCGCTGCGCGCGCGCTGGATCGAAGAACGCGGCGACACCGAGGCGCTTTCGGCTTTGAGTTCGGCATTCGGCCGCGGCCGCGAACATGACCCGAAACTCGCGCACGTGCGATTCCCGTCGCGCACGCTGCCGCGCGTGGCGAAGGCCGGCGCCAACGTCACCCAGATGCACTACGCACGCCGCGGCATCGTGACGCCGGAGATGGAATACGTCGCGATCCGCGAGAACCAGCGCCTCGAACTGGTGCGCGATGCACTGCTGCGCCAGCAGCATCCGGGCGAGGCCTTCGGCGCGAACATCCAGCAGGTGATCACGCCGGAATTCGTGCGCGACGAGATCGCCCGCGGCCGCGCGATCCTGCCCAACAACATCAACCATCCCGAAAGCGAGCCGATGATCATCGGCCGCAACTTCCTGACCAAGATCAACGCCAACATCGGCAACAGCGCCGTGTCGTCGGGGATCGCCGAAGAAGTGGAGAAGCTGGTGTGGTCGATCCGCTGGGGCGGCGACACGGTCATGGACCTGTCGACCGGCAAGCACATCCACGAGACGCGCGAGTGGATCATCCGGAACTCGCCGGTGCCGATCGGTACGGTGCCGATCTACCAGGCGCTGGAGAAGGTGGACGGCCGCGCCGAGGAGCTCACCTGGGAGATCTTCCGCGACACGCTGATCGAGCAGGCCGAGCAGGGCGTCGACTACTTCACGATCCATGCCGGCGTACTGCTGCGTTACGTGCCGCTGACCGCGAAGCGCGTCACCGGCATCGTGTCGCGCGGCGGTTCGATCATGGCCAAGTGGTGCCTCGCGCATCACCGCGAGAGCTTCCTCTACGAACACTTCGAGGACATCTGCGAGATCATGAAGGCCTACGACGTGGCGTTCTCGCTCGGTGACGGCCTGCGCCCGGGCTGCATCGCCGACGCCAACGACGCCGCGCAGTTCGGCGAGCTGGAGACGCTGGGCGAGCTGACGAAGATCGCGTGGAAGCACGACATCCAGACCATGATCGAAGGCCCCGGCCACGTGCCGATGCAGCTGATCAAGGAGAACATGGACAAGCAGCTGCGCGAGTGCGGCGAGGCGCCGTTCTACACGCTGGGGCCGCTGACCACCGACATCGCGCCGGGCTACGACCACATCACCAGCGCGATCGGCGCGGCGATGATCGGCTGGTACGGCACCGCGATGCTCTGCTACGTGACGCCCAAGGAGCACCTGGGCCTGCCGAATCGCGAGGACGTGCGCGACGGGATCATGGCCTATAAGATCGCGGCGCACGCATCCGACTTGGCCAAGGGCCACCCCGGCGCCCAGGTGCGCGACAACGCGCTCAGCAAGGCGCGCTTCGAGTTCCGTTGGCAGGACCAGTTCCACCTCGGTCTGGATCCGGAAAAGGCCGAGGCGTTCCACGACGAGACCCTGCCCAAGGATGCGCACAAGGCCGCGCATTTCTGCTCCATGTGCGGGCCGCATTTCTGCTCGATGAAGATCACCCAGGACGTACGCGAGTACGCAGCCGAGCACGGGGTCGGGACCGGGGATGCGCTGGCCGCGGGCATGGCGGAGAAGTCCGCGGAGTTCCGCGCGCAGGGCGCCGAGGTCTACCGCCCGGGCTGAATGCACGGCGGCCGGATGAACCGTTCCTCTGGCCGTCGCATCCGCGCGACACTGCACCCCGTATGTTCAGTAACGGTATCGGGACAGCGCGTCACGATCCGCCCCAGAACAGGGAGATCCGATATGAAGACTTCGACGTCCCGCGTCGCCGCATGGCTCGTGGCGCTCTGCAGCCTCGTGCTGCTGGCGGGCTGTGCCACCGGCCCCCGCATCACCACCGAGGCCGATCCGCGTGCCCACTTTTCGGCGTACCGCACCTGGTCCTTCTACACGCCGCTGGCGATAGAGAAGGAAGGCTACGAAACCCAGACCAGCGAGATCGCCAAGGCGGCGGTGCGCGCCGAGATGGAGCGCCGCGGCTATCGCTACAGCGAATCCAATCCGGACCTGTGGGTGAACATCAACGCCTACATGGAACGTCGTACCGACGTCAGCAGCTACCCGACGGTCGACTACGCGTACTACTACAGCTATCGCGCCCGCGGTTATTTCGCGGTGCCGTACTGGAACGAGCGCACGAGCGTGTACCGCTACACCGAGGGCACGATGAACGTCGACCTGGTCGATGCGCGCGCGAAGCGTCTGGTGTGGGAAGGCATCGCGGTCGGCCGCGTGTCCAACAACAAGCCGGACCAGCGTGCCCAGCGGATCAATTCGACGATCGCCGAGATCTTCGCGAACTATCCGCACCAGGCCGGCGCACGCGCCCAGGCGATGTAAGCCGGGCGCGTCATTGCAGCGACGAAAAAAACGGGCCTTGCGGCCCGTTTTTTTTGTGCGATGCAGGCTTCAGTCGGCGTCGGTGCGGTCTGCGCCCAGATCCTGCGCAAGCCGCTGCAGCCAGCCGCGCCAGGTGGCACCGTCGCGGGTCGGGTCGTACTCGCTGCCCAGTGCGGCGATCCGCTCGCCCAACGCGTCTTCGTCGAGTCCTTCGCCTAGCAGCGCCTCGGCCTCGGCGCGCGCGCGCGACACCTGCTCCGGTGCCTCGCTGCCGCGGTAATAGGCGATCACCGCCTCCGGCGTGTCGTGCTCCACCGCCCAATCCTGATGGAAGTAGGCGGCGAGGAAGTTTTCCAGCGTTGGATAGGCGCTCATCGGGGCGTCGACTCGTCAGGGCTTGTTGGGATAGCCGGTCACGATTCTATAGCCGATGTCGAGCTGGTTCGAACGCTCGAGGACCAGGCGCACCGAGAACACGTCGACTGCGCTGGTGTCGCCCCGGCTGACCGAAATCCCGGTGCTGGCGTCGAACGTGGTGTCGATGACCAGACGGTTGCCGCCGCTGCCGTCGGCCCAGGCATCGACCCGGCCCTGGTGATCGGCGATCGTCGCGGACACGAAGCGCTCGGCCTCCGGCAGATCACGGAAGCTGGACGCCGCGCTGATGTTGTCGCGGCTCACCCGGTCGAGCAGCCACTGTTCGCTCTTGCCGACGTGGCGCTCGATCAGATGCCCGCCGGCCTCCTCATGTGCCTCGAGTCCGCCGCCGGGCACTTCGGCGGTCGCGTCGGGGCCTTCGGGCGACTCGATGCTGCCGAGATAGGTCTCGATCCGCCCGATCGTCGCCTCGACCGCATCCCGCTCGACACGCGACAGCGCTTGCGCCGGCAACGCATTCAGCGCATCCCGGATGTCGCCCAGCAGCGGGCCGAGTTCGTCGGCGAACACCGGGCTGCGCTCGGCGAGGGTGACCGCGCCTCCGGTTTCGGCCAGGAAGCCGGTCAGCTCGCCTGCATCGACGCGAGCTGCAATGTGGCTGTCGAGCGCATCGCGGCTCATCGTAGCGAGTCCCCCGGCTGTGGCTGCGCCGTCGGTGCGTGCGCCATTTGCTGAAACAGGCCAGCCCGGCTGGGATGCGGCGAGCGGTGTGGAAGTCACATCCATCGGCACTGCTGTCCTGTCATGGGATGACCGGACACTAATGTGCCAGGCCCCCTCCTACATCCTCGGGGCGACCCGAGGCAACGGGCACCTCCCATGACCTGTGTCACGCGCGCTGTGCGGAGTCTGTGCCCACACTGCACGTCATTCAGCCTGTTTTGGCTACCCTCGCTCACCCTCTGCTGGTGGTCCGATGCCGAATCCAATGTCTCCTGACGTGCCGACGCCCCTGCGTCTTCGCGTGGGTGACGGCGTCGTCGACCTCGCGACGCGCGAAATCCTCATGCCCGGTGCGCGCGGCCCGCGCCGCGTCACGCCGAAAGCGATCGGTGTGCTGCGGATGCTGGCACGCGTGCCCGGTGCAGTGGTCGGACGCAGTGAGCTGCTTGCCGAAGTGTGGCCGGATACGCTGCCGACCGACGATGTTCTGACACAAGCGATTACTCAGCTACGCAAAGCATTCACCGGCGAAACAGGCAGTGTCGACAAGCGCTACATCGAAACGATTGCGAAGGGCGGTTATCGCCTCACGGTGCCTGTTGATGTAATGCACGCGGAGTCTGCTTCTGTTGCCGACCATACCGCTCAGGAAGCGGAGTCACCTCCTGTACCGCATCGAAGGCCTGCGAGTGCAATCCATGGTCATCGCGGTTGGCTGTTGGTATGCGCGGCGCTGCTGCTGCTCGCTATCGGCGCCTTGGGAGTGTGGACCACATTCGAAGCTGTGCGCACCGCTGCGGATCCCCTGAGCGGCAGCCCAGGTCCCACGCCTGTCAGTCTTCCGTACCGGCTCATTACCAACGCGACAGGGTTCGAGCTTTCACCCTCACTGTCTCCCGATGCGTCGATGGTCGCGTATTCAGCATCAGGACCTGGCGATGCCGATCGTCAGTCCACGATCATGGTGCAGACCACATCGAGCGCCGCACCACGGCCATTGTCGCGACCGCCACCAGGTGCACGCGACGACTTGCCAGCTTGGTCTCCCGATGGCCGCGAGATCGCATTCGCACGCTGGGAGGCAAACGGTGCGTGTCGAGTGCTTCTGATGCCGGCCGCCGGCATCGGCGATGAACGCGAGATCGCACGCTGTGACGGCAGCGATCTTTTAAGCTTCGACTGGCTGCCCAATGGCAAAGAATTGTTGTTTGGCACAATGACTGGCGCTGAAAATGAGACCCGACTGCGCATTCTTGATCCTGTCAGCGGCCGCTGGCGGGGCCTCGATTATCCGGGCGCTGCCGGCGACCTCGATTTCGCGCCTCAGGTCTCGCCAGACGGCCGCTGGATCGGCTTTATCCGCAATCCGCAAATGGGCGACCTTTGGCGCGTTCCAATAGAGGGTGGCACGCCGGAGCAGATCACCCATCTAGGTGCCGAGTTTCGCGGCTGGAGCTGGTCGCCTGATGGAGAAGGGATGGTGTTCGGACTCCGCGTCGACAGCGAGGCGCGCCTCTACCTTGCCCAAATCGACGATGGAATGATTGTTGATATGGGTATCGAGGACGCGCAATCGCCCTCGATCTCTGCGGCGAATGGAATGATGGCGTTCGTGCATCGCAGGCCGCAATTCGGCCTCTATCGCGTGGAATCGGAGACCGGAGAGTGGCGGCGTCTTTTCACGTCTTCAGGGCGCGACTCTCAGCCGATTCTTGCTCCGGATGGTAGACAGATTGTTTTCACGTCGGATCGTGCTGGTCGTTTCGAGTTGTGGTGGTCCCGTTTGGACTCGCCGGATTCGCTCAGGCCGATTGCCGGTGTGCGTCCAGACACCCGGCAGCCTCCAATCTGGTCTGCAGACAGTCGCCACCTGATTGTGACGGCGCTCGACGACGCTAACGCACCGATGATCCTGGAGATAGAACCGGAGAGCGGTCGGATCGAGAGACTTCCGCTATCGGGTTCGCGCCCTGCGCAAGCGGCATACGGCCCGTCGGGCACCCTGTTCGTGATTGAAGGTGCGGGCGCCGATGAGGGCGGTACGACGCTCGTGGCCTATGACCGCACCACGTGGAAGCCCAAAGGACGCATCTCCGACGTATCTCAAGTCCGTTTTGACAAGGCGAGCGGGCGAGTGTTCTACACCCGCTTGGATGCAAGCGGCCTCTGGATGGCGCCGCCAACGCTCGACATGGGTGCAATTGTCCGGCTCAGTGAATCTGTGCCTTCGCGTTGGCGTTATCGGAGTTGGTCGGTCACCGAGGACGGCGCGATCATCTATTTGGATGCCGCACCGTCCTGCAGATCACGCATGTCACGCTATCGGATTGAAGACCAGCTGCTCGCATCCGTGGACAGTGTCTGCGTGGACCCGGTGATCCACAGCTCGACGAACGGACTCTCCACCGCTAACGGCGCGTGGTTCGTCTCGCTGGCGTCAGAAGATGGCAGTGACATCGGTTTCATGACAATTCCGCCGCCGCGTCTCCAACATGCTGGATTCTTCAAGTGGTTGATATCGAAGAGAAAGCAAGCGTCGTAGTTTTTTCGTATACCGTTTCGCCACGATTTCGGCAAAGTCTAAGGTCAACTTCGGGCAAGTGGCGCTCTTAACCCGCAGAACGCTCTCATCCAAGATGAGAGTGATCCAATGTCGACCTGTTTGTGGGCCGCGCGCGGCCAGGTGCTCGCCTATGAAACGCTTGAGCGCGCCGCCCAGTGTCTTGCCACCGCCCGTCTGGGCGGTCTGCAGATGTCAGCACCCGTTTTCAACTTGTGGATTCAGGTCCGCGGCGATGGATGGATCGAATCACGCGAAGGGCGCTTCCGTCTTAGACACGGCGACTGGATGGCCTTCGAAAAAGAATCTTCACCTCTGGTCCAAAGTGGTCCGCAGGGGCTGTGCGTCGGAATCGCGCTGGACACCGCGGCGCTTGAATCCCTGCAGGCGCTGAGTGACGGCAACCTGTACGCGGGGCGCGGACGTTTGGCGAGAGGGGAGTTGCGTATCCTCTTTCGATTGTGGCGAAAGGCAGCGCAATCCGATGGCGGTGCTTTATCGGTGCGTCCATTGCTCCTGCAATTGGCTGAAGTGCAGCGCGACCTGGCTGCACGTGTGCGACGTTGTCCGGGGCGGTCACGCAGCCGCAAACGGCAGGTATTCGGTCGTATGCAGCGTGCTCACATGTATCTCGAAGGCAATGCAGACCGTGTCGTCCGGATCAGCGAGCTGGCGGACCTGACGAGCTTTTCCAGCTGGTATTTCTCGAAGGCCTTCCACGCGCTGTACGACGAAAGCCCACAGACGCTTTCCGTGCGGCTTCGCTTGGAACGTGCAGCTCTATTGCTGCGCACGACGTCAATGATGGTAGGCGAGGTGGCCGCCGCAACGGGTTTCGACAACTGCTGCAGCTTCGCGCGCGCGTTCAAGAATCATCATGGGGTTCCGGCAAGCGGTTATCGCGTCGCGAGCCGCGCCGCGCGCTCGCAAGCTGTCAACGATGTCCATGCATTGGCTTAACACGCGGACGTGACTCCAACGCCGGCACGAAGGGATACGAAAAGTAAACGCCAGATTCGGCAAAGGGAGAGGTTGATAGTGGCAAGGCAGTGCAAGTCGTTCCAGACGTAACGTGCGAATGGCGTCTTAACGCCTCAGTAACACACACACTCTGGAGAGAGACTTTGAAGAATTTTCGCACTCCCGCACTGCGGAAGGGCTTGCTGCCAGCCGCGATCCTGACCGCGATCGTGCCGGGTGCCGCTTTTGCTCAGGCCCAGACCACGGAAGCCCCGACCACGCTCGACCGTATCGAAGTGACTGGCTCGCGCATCCGTCAGGTCGACCTTGAAACCGCGCAGCCCGTTCTGCAGATCACGCGTGAAGATCTCCAGACCCAGGGTTACAGCTCGGTCGCCGACATCCTTGAGAACATCACGTCGGCAGGTTCGCCGGCCATCAGCCGCGCTTCGCCGCTGAGCTCGGGTGAAGCCGTCGGTGGTACGTACATCGACCTGCGCAACCTGGGCCCGCAGCGCACGCTGGTTCTGGTCAACGGCCGTCGTCTCGGTATTACCACGGGTGGTCTGCAGGACGTTTCCGCGATCCCGACCTCGATGGTCGAGCGCATTGAAATCCTGAAGGACGGCGCGTCGACGATCTACGGCTCGGACGCTGTCGCCGGCGTGATCAACATCATCACACGCCGCAACTTCGACGGCGCAGAAGTCGGCGCGTACTACGGCCAGTGGGGCGAGGGCGACGGTGCAGTCGAGCGTTACGACATCGTGGTCGGTTCGACCGGCGAGCGTACGTCGCTGACCTTCGGCGCCGAGTATGCGAAGGAAGACCCGGTGTTCGCACCGGACCGCTGGTTCTCGCGTGACACGTTCCCGACCGGCCCCAAGAGTGCGCCGTTCCCGGGCGGTGCGTCCGGCGTTCGCAAGGAAGGCCAGTTCACCTTCAACGGCGTGAATTACACGCTGCGTCGTGACGTGCCGAACCTGGATCCGACCCAGTTCTCCAGCTACCGTCCGGTGAACGCTGCAATCGACCAGACGTTCCCGAGCCAGCAGTCCACCGTCTACAGCGGTATCGAGCGCAAGTCGGCGTTCCTGAGCTCGATCGTGGACATCACCGACAACATCACGCTCGAAACCGACTTGTTGTATTCGGATCGTGATTCGTACGCGCGGAATGCGGGCTATCCGTTCCAGAGTGCGGCGTTCGACAACAGCGCCGGCGGTCTGTCTGAAGACAGCGTATTCAACCCGGTCGGTGAAGCAGTGAGCTACACCCGTCGCGGTTGGGAAGTGCCGCGTGAAGTCCGCAACAGTCTGCAGACGTTCCGTATCTCGAATGCCATCAAGGGTTCGTTCGAGTTCGGCGACAACCGCATTTTCGATTGGGACGTCGGCCACCTGTACAACCAGAACAAGGGTGTGCAGATCAGCACGGGTAACCTGAATACTCTGAACGTCGCCCGCGCGACCGGCCCGTCGTTCCGCAACTCGGATGGCGTGGTTCAGTGCGGCACCGCGGACAACCCGATCACCCTCGGTACCGGTCCCGGCGCGTGTACGCCATGGAACCCGCTGATCCCGTTCGGCTATGCCGCCGAGAACAGCCTGGGCGATCCGAACGTGCAGGCCTATCTGTACAAGCCGGGTCAGGCACTGTCCGAAACCGAAACCCGCAGCTACTTCGCCAACATCAGCGGCGCGATCTTCGAACTGCCGGCCGGCGATCTGGGCTTCGCGGTCGGTGTCGAACACCGTCAGGAGCGTGGCTCGTTCTCGCCTGACGCACTCGCGCAGACCGGTGACTCGACCGACCTCGCGTCTGGCCCGACGGGCGGCTCCTACAGCCTCGACGAAATCTACGCCGAGCTGCAGATTCCGCTGCTGTCGGACGTGCCGTTCGCGCAGGAATTGAGCATCAACCTCGCGTCGCGCTACTCCGATTACGACACCTTCGGTGACACCACCAACAGCAAGGCCGGCTTCACCTGGAAGCCGATCGAATCGCTGCTGGTGCGTGGTACCTGGTCGCAGGGCTTCCGCGCTCCGACGATCGGCGATCTGTTCGGTGGCGAATCCCAGTCGTTCGAGTTCTATGCTGATCCGTGCGACAGCGTCTACGGCATTGCCGCCGGCAGCGCCCGCTGCCTCGCCGACGTGCCGGCGGATTTCCGTCAGCGCGCCAACACGCCGGATGGTCTGTCGGAAAGCCAGGAAGACCAGTCCGACCGCGCTTTCACATCCGGCTCGAACCCGGGTCTGACGCCGGAAGAGTCGGTCAGCAAGACGCTCGGCCTGGTGTACAGCCCGTCGCAGATCGAAGGTCTGAACGTGGCGCTCGACTGGTGGAACGTCCGCATCGACAACACGATCATCGGCGATGCGCCGACGACCGTGCTCGACGATTGCTACGTGCGCGGTATCGAATCGCGTTGCTCGGATCCGACCGGCTCGCGCTTCACGCGTGACGCGGATGGTGTGATCACCTCGTTCTTCTACGCGGGAATCAACGCTGGTTTCATCGAGACGGAAGGTTACGACCTCGATGTGAACTACGCGTTCCAAACCGACTACGGCAACTTCCGCGCGTCGTGGCTCAATACGTATGTGTCGAAGAACGAACTCAAGCAGGACAGCAACGACGCTGTGCCGCCGTCGCAATCGAACGGCTTCTCGGGCGGCGCGGGTATCAACTTCCGCATCCGCTCGAACGCGACGCTCGGTTGGGAAATGGGCGACTTCGGCGTCACATGGACGGCGCGTTACTACTCGGGCGTCAAGGAAAACTGCCTCAATGCCGTGACGCGTCCCGGTATCTGCAGCCTGCCGAACTACACCGCGCCTGATCTGGACGGTGCGATCTCGCCGCAGAACGAGATCGGCTCCAACACGTTCCACGACGTCCAGTTCCGCTGGACCGCGCCGTGGAATGCAACGGTTTCGCTGGGTGCTAACAACGTGTTCGAGCACTACTCGGCGCCGATGTACTCGAACCCGGCTTCGGGCTCGGCCTATTACGGCGGCTACGACATCGGTCGTTTCCTGTACATGCAGTACAACCAGCGCTTCTGATCCATCGAAGCTCTGTGTGAACCGCTACGGCCCCGAAAGGGGCCGTAGTTCTGTGTGGCGCTGTCGCTCTGCCCACCGCTCTTCCAGCTGCAACAACAAAAGCCGCCCTCGGGCGGCTTTTGTTGTTTCGATGCAACGCGCTTGACTCGCGAATTCCAACGCAACCGGGCGTTGAGCCGATGTGCCGACCCGCGAACGCCGGCTGTGCGCCTGCTCAGGTGACATGCCCGCGGCGAGGGCAGGGCTACACGCCGATCACATCACGACCTGCATCAGCGCTTCCGATCCGGATCGAACACCGCAACCGCCGACGCTCAGACGGCCTGCGCTTGCCCCACGCCCCGCAATCGCTCGGCATGCGCGCGCCAGTCATCGAGTTTGTCGAGCACGCCGGTGCGCTGCAGATACTCCTCGCGCACGGGCTCGCCCGAGGCGAGTGCGGTCGCGACGTGGACCGCGCCAGTGATCCAGAAACTGCGCGTGCCGGCGCGGACCGGATCGCGCTGGAACGCGACCGCCTCGATGATCGGCATTGGCAGGCCCCAGAGGCCGAGCAGGTAGGCGCCGGCTTCGGTGTGGCCCGACGCGTCGATTGGCTGGCTGTCGACGGGTGCGCGCTCGTCGCGGACGCCCGGCAGCAGCAGGCCGATGTCGGCCAGCAGGGCCGCGGTAGCACCGAGCTCGGTGCTCGATTCCGGCAACATGCGGCGGGCGAGCTGCGATGCCATCAACGCCCGTTGCTGCATCGCCGGGCGATCCAGATCACTGCGCGCGGCATACGCGAAGACTTCGCTGGTGAGCACCAGATCGCGCATCGTCACCATACCCAGCCGGGTCACGGCCGAGCGCAGGTCGGTGATGGTGCGACCGAACGAGAAATACGCCGAGTTGCACAGCTGCAGGACGCGGGCCGCGATGGCGGGATCGCCCGAAATCAGCTGCGCGATGTCGGCGGCGCTGGTGTCGTCGGAATCGAGCGCGCTCGCCAGCGCGAGATAGGTCTGCGGTGGTGACGGGAGCCTGTCGATCCGGCCGATGCGCTCGCGCAGGGTCGGGTTGTCGAGCAACTCGCGCAGCTCCTCGAGGCTGGCGATCGCTTCCAGCAGTTGGGCTTCACCGACCGGCAGCGGCAGAAAGCGGTGCGCAAGCGACAGCAGGCGTGCCGGCGGCTGACCGCCGACGACCGCGATGCGGGAGGTTTCCGGGCGCAGCGTGCGGATCCGGCCCAGCAGAGTGTCGACCGGCATGTCGGGCAGCATCGGCGCGACCAGCACCACGTCCGGTGGCGTCTCGACGATCGATGCCAGGGCGGTCGCACCATCGGACGCGCGCTGCACCTGCCACGCCGCGTCCATGTCCGCGACGAGCGCAACGAGATCGGACGGCAGGCTGTCCTCGCCACCCACGAAAAGAATGCGCACGCAGGACGTCCCCGGATGGCCGCAGCACCCCCGTGGCGTCGGCTCGCGGCGATGTTAGCAACCACGCCGCGCGGGTTTCGGCGGCGTGTCGCAAACTGTGACGGCGGAAACGCCGTCGCAGCGAATTACTCGGCCTTGTAGGCGGCGATGGCTTCGTTGAGCAATGCCTTGGCTTCCGCCGCATCGCCCCAGCCGCTGATCTTCACCCACTTGCCCTTCTCGAGATCCTTGTAGTGCTCGAAGAAGTGGCCGATGCGCTCGAGCCAGTGGGCCGACACCTTGTCTAGGTCGTCGACGTGCGCGTAACCGCCGAACACCTTGTCGACCGGCACCGCGAGGATCTTCTCGTCGCTGCCGGCCTCGTCGGTCATCTTCAGCACGCCGACCGGACGGCAGCGGATCACCGAGCCGGGGATCAGCGGCAGCGGGAGCACCACCAGCACGTCGGCCGGATCGCCGTCACCGCAGACGGTGTTCGGCACGTAGCCGTAGTTGCAGGGGTAGCGCATCGGCGTGGACAGGATGCGGTCGACGAAGATCGCGCCGCTTTCCTTGTCGACCTCGTACTTGACCGGCTCGGCGTCCTTCGGGATTTCGATGATGACGTTGATTTCGTCCGGCGGGTTCTTGCCGGTGGAGACGGAGCCAAGGCCCATAGCGATGCACTTCCAATGGTCGATTCAGAACGCCCATTTTACGGCCAACGATGTTGCGGCGCAGCGCCGATCGCGAGCGATGGTTTCCGATGCAACGTCAGGCGCGGCGGCCGACCAAGGGTACGCCCCAGTATGGGCGGGCCATACGGGGGCGTACATATGGTTCCCCGACTTTCGCTGATGCAGGCCCGTCCCGATGACCACGCTCGATTCGCTGTCCCCGACCGCCACCGCCGCGCAAGGCTACTGGCAGAACCCGCTGGCCCCGAACGACACGCATACGCATGACGGTCCGGCTGCCGGTGGCGTCGACGACCACGCCGACATCGGAGGACTGGACGACGGTCCGGATATCTCCACGCGGGAAGCGCCCGAGCGCGCGCCCAACGGCGCGATCGGCATCGACGGCGGCAGCACCAACTCGACCGGGCGCACCACCGGCAGCACCCCGGACGGCAAGCCGGTCGTCAGCGACAAGCTGCACAGCGACGCACAGGTCGAGGTGACCCGCGAGCGTACCCAGGCGCAGGGCTACATCAGCCGCGACCAGGTGGTGTTCACCACCGGCACCGGCGACGACAACGTCGGCGTGAGCCAGCGCGATGACGGCACGCTGGACGTGTCGGTCAACGGCGAAAGCTACGAAGTGCGTCTCGCCGAAGGCCAGGAACTGACCCTGCGCACCGGCGCCGGCAACGACACCATCCAGGTCGCGCCGAACGTCCAGGTCAACGTCGTCGTCGATGCCGGCGACGGCGACAACGACATCAACGTCGAAGGCGACGGCGACAACCGCATCAGCAGTGGCGACGGCGACGACACCATCCGCGCCACCGGCAGCGGCCGCAACGACATCCACACCACGGGCGGCACCAACGAGATCTTCGGCGGCAGCGGCGTCAATGTGATCTACGGCGGCGACGGCAGCGACACCATCCACGCCGGCAGCGGTACCAACTACATCGAAGGCGGCCGCGGTGACGACGTGATTCACGGCGGTGGCACGTTCGACATCCTCTCCGCCGGTGGTGGCGACGATGTGGTCAACGTCGGCGACGGCCGCACGACGGTCTATGCCGGCGCCGGCAGCGACACGATCGAAGGCGCGAACGCGCAGACCACGATCTATTCGGAAGCCAGTGACATTGTCAACGCGGCGACGGGCGCGCGCCCGACCGTCGTCAATGTCGAGATCGACAACACCGTCGGCGATCGCGGCGTGCGCGTGCAAGGCTCCGATGCTTTCGTGCAGCGCATGCAGTCCGAGCTGGATTTCCTGCGCGCCTCGCCGAACGGCCAGCAGATGATGGCGGAGTTCGACAAGGCCGCCGAGGCCAAGGGCAACACCGTGACGATCCAGGAACTGTCGAACGAGGACAACGGTTACGCCCAGACCTTCAGCAATGACGCCGACATCGTCAACGGCCGTGCGGGCGCCGGCGGTGATGTGACCATCAGCTACAACCCGTCCTTCCACATGGACGCGTTCCCGGCGCCGTCGGTGGTCCTGTTCCACGAGATGTCGCATGCCTACAACGGCGTCAACGGCACCTTCCTGCAGGGCACGTATCGCGGCACGGGTCCTGACAATGGCCAGGTGCCCAATGCCGAACGACAGGCTGTGGGACTGGAGACCAGCGCCACGCCGTACGACTTCGACGGTAGCGGTGCGCTCACCCACAACCCGATCCATCTGACCGAGAACGGCATCCGCCGCGAACTGGGCATGCCCGACCGTCCGAGCTACGCGCTCTGACACTGGGCCATGACGTCGGGGCGGTGCATGCGTGCACCGCCCCTTTCGTTTGGCGACGCCTGCATCGGGCGTCGTGACACGCTTCCAGGATCACCGTGCCGATGACCGACTCTCCGCGCGCTGTCGTCAGCGCGCCACCCTCACGTCTGCGGGACCATGCTGCGTTCCGGAATACCGTCGCCGCCGCGTGCCTCGCCTGCGCAGTGCTGCCAGCACCGGCGGTCTCCAGCGACTCCCCACGTCCCGTTCCGAGGTCTGCAATGCCCCCCAGTGATTCCGCGCGCGCCCATGTCGATGCCGAAGGCGTCGTACTGGAAGCGGTGTTCGCGCGCAAAGGCGAGGGTGTGCGTGTCGACTATCGCATCCGCAATTCCGGCACGGTGCCGCTGGTCGTGTTCGACCGCGGTGATCGCCATGCGGTGCTGACGAAGCGCATGGCGTCCGGCGCTGTCGGTGTGCCGGCACTGCGCGAATATGCCGGCACGCGCGCGACGCTCTCGCATGTCGCGCGTGCGTTGCCGACGCCTGCGCCGACCGTGCCGCCCACGCCGCTCGCGCGCCGGGTCGAGCCCGGCGCGAGCGTCGATGCCACGTTCAACTTCTCCAACTGGCTCGCTTCGACGCCCGCGCAGGTGCAATGGTGCGTAGGTGTCGGCATCGCCGACGACGCGCGTCTGTTCTCGTCCGACGACAGTGGCGATGTGCAGGTCTGGCAGGCCGATTTCGGCTACGCCGACGATCAGCAGGTGCTGTGCACGCCGTGGTTTGATATGGCGAGTGGGACGTTCGAGAAGTAGGGCGCGTCGAGCGATGACGCCGCGGGCGCATCAAACGGATGTATCGCCCCGATCACCGAGGCTGCGTCCGTGATCACGCTTTGTAGGATGGGTAAAGCGTAGCGAAACCCATCACCGCACCGATCAATGGATGCCGGGTTCCGGAACTCAGCACACTTGTCTGGCGCGGCGTCTGCGGCAGCCCTCACCCCAACCCCTCTACCCCGGCGGGCACGTAGTCCCGGAGGGAGAGGGGCCAGATGCATTGCGAAGTGAGGCGCTCAGCTAGAGCAGCGGCACCAGCAACAACGCGACGATATTGATGATTTTGATCAGAGGATTGATCGCCGGACCCGCGGTGTCCTTGTAGGGATCGCCGACGGTGTCGCCGGTCACCGCAGCCTTGTGGGCCTCGCTGCCCTTGCCGCCGTGGTGGCCGTCCTCGATGTACTTCTTCGCGTTGTCCCAGGCGCCGCCGCCGGTGGTCATCGAAATCGCGACGAACAGGCCGGTGACGATCGTGCCGATCAGCAGGCCGCCGAGTGCGCGGATGCCGGCGCCCGGTCCCATCAGGGCATTCATGCCGAGCGCGACGACCACCGGCACCAGCACCGGCAGCAGTGAGGGCACGATCATTTCCTTGATCGCCGATTTCGTCAGCATGTCGACCGCGCGCGAGTAGTCCGGCTTCGCGGTGCCGGCCATGATGCCGGGAATCTCGCGGAACTGGCGACGCACTTCTTCGACGACTGCGCCTGCCGCACGACCGACCGCTTCCATCGCCATCGCGCCGAACAGATACGGAATCAGGCCGCCGATGAAGAGGCCGATGATCACCGCGGGATCCGCGAGGTCGAAGCGAAACTCGGTGCCCGGATACTTCGCTTCCAGGTTGTGGGTGAAGTCGGCGAACAGCACCAGCGCTGCGAGCGCGGCAGAGCCGATCGCATAGCCCTTGGTCACCGCCTTGGTCGTGTTGCCGACGGCGTCGAGCGGATCGGTGACATCACGGACTTCCGACGGCAGCTCCGCCATTTCGGCAATGCCGCCGGCGTTGTCGGTGATCGGGCCATACGCATCGAGTGCGACGATCATGCCGGCCATCGACAGCATCGCCGTCGCCGCGATCGCAATGCCGTACAGCCCCGCGAACGAGAAGCACGCCCAGATCGCGAAGCACACCGCGATCACCGGCATCGCGGTCGATTTCATCGACACGCCGAGGCCCGCGATGATGTTGGTGCCGTGTCCGGTCGTCGACGCCTGCGCGATGTGCTGCACCGGCGCGTACTGCGTGCCGGTGTAGTACTCGGTGATCCAGACGATCGCGCCGGTCAGTACCAGACCGATCAGTGCGCACCAGTAGAGGTTGGTCGCGCCGTGCGCGTTGTCGGCCATCAGCTGCATCGTGATCGGCCAGAACAGCGCGGCGGCGATGACGCCCGACACGATCACGCCCTTGTACAGCGCGCCCATGATCGAGCCGCCGGCTTTGACCTTGACGAAGAACGTGCCGACGATCGACGCCAGGATCGACGCGCCGCCGAGCACCAGCGGATACAGCACACCGTTCGCGCCGACGGTCGGCGCCATCAGGAAACCGAGCAGCATCGTCGCGATCACGGTGACCGCGTAGGTTTCGAACAGATCGGCCGCCATGCCCGCGCAGTCACCGACGTTGTCGCCCACGTTGTCGGCGATCACCGCGGGATTGCGCGGGTCGTCCTCGGGAATGCCCGCTTCGACCTTGCCCACCAGATCCGCGCCGACGTCGGCGCCCTTGGTGAAGATGCCGCCACCGAGGCGCGCGAAGATCGAGATCAGCGAACTGCCGAAGGCGAGGCCCACCAGCGCGTGCAGCGCGGCTTCGTCGGCGATGCCGAAGTGGGGCAGCAGCATCCAGTACCCGGCCACGCCGAGCAGTCCGAGACCGACGACCAGCATGCCGGTGATCGCACCACCGCGGAATGCGACGTCCATCGCGGGTCCGATGCCGCGGCGCGCGGCTTCGGCCGTACGTACGTTGGCCTTCACCGACACGTTCATGCCGATGTAGCCCGCCGCGCCAGACAACACCGCGCCGAGCAGGAAGCCGACGCCGGTCGCCCAGCCCAGGAACACGCCGATCAGCACGAACAGCACGGCGCCGACGATCGAGATCGTCAGATATTGTCGATTGAGATACGCGCGGGCGCCTTCCTGGATCGCGCCTGCGATTTCCTGCATCCGTGCGTTGCCGGCAGGTTGCCGGTTGATCCAGCCGGCGGAAATCACGCCGTAGAGAATCGCGATGGCGGCACAGCCCAGTGCCAGCCACAAACCGTGTTGCTCGAGCATGGAAACCCCTCCCAGAGTCGGTATGCCAAGACGGACAGCGGTGATGCGGTGATGCGCGCCGACTATCGCACAGCGCGCGCGGGGCGGCGCACTGGCGTGCGGGCAGGTCCCTCGGATGGGGCGACGCCTGCGATGCCGTGCCAAAAGACGCCGGCAGCCGGAATGCCTAGCCGGCCATCGTCAGTGCGAGCGTGCCGTGTGCATCGGTACGTATGTGCACCGGCGCATCGAAGGCCTGCGACAGCAACGCGTCGGTCAACACGAGGTCGCGCGGACCGTCGGCGAGCACGCGGCCCGCGCGCAGCAATACGACGTGGCTGATCTCCGGGATCAGTTCTTCGAGGTGATGGGTGACCAGCACCAGCGTGGTGCCGCCGCGGGCGATTCCGCCGATCTGCGTCATCAGATGCGCGCGGGCCACGACGTCGAGTCCGCTTGAGGGCTCGTCGAGCAGCAGCGCGGCCGGTGCGTGGAACAGTGCACGTGCCAGCAGCACGCGGCGTGCTTCCCCAGCAGACAGCGTGGCGTAACGACGCGCGACGAGATGCGCGGCCTGCATCCGCTGCAGCGCCGCGAGTGCCTGCGCATGCAGCGCCGGATCCTCGGCGCTGGTGTCGGCGATCGCGCCGAGGGTCGCGCCGGCGACCACCGCGCTCGCGGTCAGCGACGGCACTGTGCGCAGATCTTCGTGCAACCGTTGCGTCACGATGCCGAGCTGCCCGCGGAGGCTGCGCACATCCCACAGATGCGCGCCCAGCACACGCACCGGCGCGCGACCGTCGTCATGGGCCAGCGGATGCAGTTCACGGGTCAGCAGTTGCATCAGCGTGGATTTGCCGCTGCCGTTCGCGCCAAGGATCGCGGTGTGCCGGCCGAGCGGAATCGTCAGGTCGAGCGCATCCAGGACGACGTGGGCGCCGCGACGGACCGTGGCGCGATCCAGTTCCAGAAGCTGCGTCGGGCTTCGATTCATGCGCGAACGCGCCGCGCCGTCGCATGAATGCGACATGCGTAGCGAGTCTGAATCGCGAGGTCGTCCATACGTGGTCGGAGGGATGGAAAGGGGGCAGGGATGCCGCCATGATGCATGGGTTCACGCCTTTTCGACGCGCCCATGACTTCTACGATTCTCGAGTTTCTGTCCGGTGGCCTGCTGCAGTTCGGCTGGGGGGCGATGCTCGTCTACCTGTTGGTGGTGACGCAGCTGACGATCCTCGCGGTCACTTTGTACCTGCATCGCAGCCAGGCGCATCGCGGCGTCGATTTCCATCCGGTGATCGCGCATTTCTTCCGCTACTGGACGTGGCTCACCACGTCGATGATCACGCGCGAGTGGGTGGCGATCCATCGCAAGCACCACGCCAAGTGCGAGACCGAAGACGACCCGCACAGCCCGCGCTTCAAGGGCATCAAGACCGTGTTCTGGCAGGGCGTGGAGTTGTACCGCGAAGCACGTGCGCAGCGCGCCGACATCGAGCAGTACGGCAAGGGCGCGCCTACCGACTGGATCGAACGCAAGCTCTATACCCCGCACGCCAATCTCGGCCCGACCTTCCTGCTGCTGCTGAGCTTCGTGCTGTTCGGCTTCAAGGGCGTCGCGGTGTGGGCGATCCAGATGGCGTGGATCCCCTTCTGGGCCGCAGGTGTCGTCAACGGCCTCGGCCACTGGTGGGGTTACCGCAATTTCGAGACCACCGACACCGCGACCAATCTGACGCCGTGGGGCGTGTGGATCGGTGGCGAAGAGCTGCACAACAACCACCACGCCTTCCCCAGCTCGGCGAAGTTCGCGCTGCGCAAGTGGGAGTTCGACATCGGCTGGGCCGTCATCAAGGGCCTGGAGTCGGTGCGTCTGGCGAAGGTGCTGCGCGTCGCGCCGTCGCTCGACATCCGCCCCAACATCCACGTGCCGGATACCGACACGATGCGCGCGCTGCTCGCGCACCGCTTCCAGGCGATGACCGATTACCAGCGCAATGTGCTCAAGCCCGCGCTGCGCGAAGAAGCGCAAGCCGCCGGTGCGCGTCTGCGCGCGCTATTGCCGCGCAAGCTGCGCAAGGGTCTGGTCGACGATGGTCGCTGGCTGCAGCCCGACGCACGCCAGCAGTTGCAGCAATGGGTCGACCAGCGCCCGCGCATCCGCACGCTGGTCGAACATCGCGCGCGACTGACCGCGCTGCTCGAAGCGCGCTCGCAGAACGCGAGCGAAGCACTGCACAACCTGCAGGTGTGGTGCCGCGAGGCCGAGGCCAGCGGCATCCGTGCGTTGCAGGACTATTCGGCCCGGCTCAAGGGCTATTCGCTGCAGAGCGCGCACGCCTGAAACCGCACGCTGTGATCGCGAGACGACGGCCGGTCCTGCCACGGATCGGCCGCTTGCTGTGTGCGGTGTGCGCGCTCGTCGCCGTCACCGCCGGCGCGCAGGTCACGCGCACGTCCGAGTATCTCGAGCACATGGATACCGACGGCGATGGCCGTGTCTCGCTCGCCGAGTACCAGGCGTGGATGCGTTACGGCTTCGACCAGATGGACCGCAACGGCGATGGCGTACTGACGGCCGATGAGCTGCCGGGCGGCAAGGGCCGACCGGTGACGCTGGCCGAACACATGGCCAGGATCGCCGCGACGTTCAACCGCCAGGACACGAATCGCGACGGCTACCTCGACGCGCGCGAGCTCGCGGCACCGCCGCAGAAGTAGGCATGCATTCTCCTTCGCGGCGACGCGGAGGGATTCGAGCAGCGTTCGCAGGACGGAACTTGCGCGATGTCTGCGCGGCGTCCACGTGACCGGAACCGGCGTTGCTATCCTCGGGCGGTGATCGATCGGATCCGCTTCAGGGAGGAAGACATGACGCATCTCGTGCATCTGCGCCGCGCCGTCGGCTGGTTGCTGGTCGCGCTGCTCGCCACGGTGGTGCTGGTGAATCTCATCGGATTCTTCAGTCCGTTCTGGGGCCATTGGCGACACCCCGGCGATGCGTCGCAGTCGCGCGCGCTGTTGAATGCGTTGGCGCCGTGGACGGCCGTGCTCTCGCTGCTGTTCCTGCTGCCGGCCTGGCATCTGTCGCGCACGCTCGCGTCCCCGCTTGCGCGCGGCGTCGTGCTGGTGATGGGCGCACTCGTCGTCGTCGCGGATGTGATGGCGCTGCTGTCCGCGCAGGCGAGCGACGATCCAGTCATTGCGCAGCTGGTGTCGAGCCTGACGGCGGGATATCCGTTCGTCGCGTTCCTCGTCTTCATCTGGCTGGTCTGGCGCGCACTGCGCATCGAAGCACCGCGACACAACACACCAGGCGAGATCTGATCGCCCTGCTGCGCTGGGCGCATCCAGCGGTGTGTTCCTTTCGATCGAGCGACTGACGCACTCGGGCGTGCTTCGAGTGCGGGACAGGCGCGTGCGCTTTTCCCGCGGGCACGGCGGTCAGGGTCCAAGAGCGACACACGTCACCGCATCTCCAGCGCCCAGCCTCGTCGACCATCCAGAAGCTGACGATTGCAAGCTTCCGCCCGCGCGTTCGTCGAACACCTGGTCGCATCACTGGTCGACGATGCGGATCTCGAATCCCTGAAACGAAGAACGCCGGCCCTTCCGGGCCGGCGTCCAGGTGAAACGCGCGGGAGACGTGGTCCCGCGCGGGCGCCGCACTTACTTGGTGATGTCGACGTCCTTCGTCTCGCGCAGGAAGATCGTGCCGATCACCAGCGACATCAGCGCGATGCCGATCGGGTACCACAGGCCGTAGTAGATGTTGCCGGTGGCCGCGACCAGGGCGAACGAGATCGCCGGCAGGAAGCCACCGAACCAGCCGTTACCGATGTGATACGGCAGCGACATCGAGGTGTAGCGGATGCGGGTCGGGAACAGCTCGACCAGATACGCCGCGATCGGGCCGTAGACCATCGTCACGAAGATCACCAGGATCCACAGCAGGAAGATCGTCATCGGAATGTTGATGCGATCGGTGTCCGCCTTCTCCGGGTAACCCGCGGCATTGAGCGCGCCGCGCAGGTCGGTGCCGAAGCTGCCCTGCTGGGTCTTGAGCGCATCGCCGGCCAGGCCTTCCGCCTCGAACGACGCGACGCTGTTGTCGCCCACGCGCACTTCGGCCAGAGAACCCACCGGTGCCGGCTCGACGCTGTACGGCACGCCGGCACGTGCGAGCGCGGCGGTCGCCACGTCACAGGAGCTGGTGAACTTGCGCGTGCCCACCGGATCGAACTGGAAGCTGCAGGTGTTCGGATCAGCCACCACCACCGCCGGCGAACTGGCGACGGCCTCTTCGATCGCCGGATTGGCGAAGTGGGTCAGGCCCTTGAAGATCGGGAAGTAGGAGATCGCGGCAATCAGACAGCCGGCCATGATGATCTTCTTGCGGCCGATCTTGTCCGACAGCCAGCCGAAGAACAGGAAGAACGGCGTGCCGAGCAGCAGGGCCGCCGCGATCAGCAGGTAGGACACCGTCAGATCGACTTTGAGCATGCTCTGCAGATAGAACAGGGCATAGAACTGGCCGGCGTACCAGACCACGGCCTGGCCGGCGGTGGCGCCGAACAGCACCAGCAGCATCAGCTTCAGATTGCCGCCCTTGATCGAATCACGGAACGGCTGCTTGGAGCCCTTGCCCTCGGCCTTCATCTGCTGGAACAGCGGGGATTCGCTCAGCTGCAGGCGGATCCACACCGAGACGCCCAGCAGGATGATCGAACCCAGGAACGGGATGCGCCAGCCCCAGTCTTCGAACGCTTCGACACCGAGGAGCCAGCGGCACAGCAGGATCACGGCCAGCGACAGGAACAGGCCGAGCGTCGCCGTGGTCTGGATGAAGGCGGTATACAGACCGCGCTTGCCAGGCGGCGCGTGTTCGGCGACGTAGGTGGCCGCGCCGCCGTACTCGCCGCCCATCGCCAGGCCCTGGGCCAGACGCAGCACGATCAGCATGATGGGCGCCGCGATACCGATGGTCGCGTAACTAGGCAACACGCCGACGAGGAACGTCGACACACCCATGATGATGATCGTGACTAGGAACGTGTACTTGCGGCCGATGCGGTCGCCGAGGCTGCCGAAGAAGGCCGCGCCGAACGGACGGACGAAGAAGCCGGCCGCGAACGCCAGCAGGGTGAAGATCATGCCCGTCGTCGGATTGACGCCACTGAAGAACTGGCGCGACAGGATGATCGCGAGCGAGCCGTACAGATAGAAGTCGTACCACTCGAAGACGGTGCCGAGGCTGGACGCGAAGATGACCTTTTTATGGCCCTTCGTCAGCGCGGGCTTGGGTGCCGGGTTGGCGGTCGTGCTGGACATGGGAAGCTTCCCCTCCGAAGCGTTCGTGATGTGTGCGGGGCCGGCGGAATGCCGGCGACCCGGTCAGGCGTGCTGCATGCGATCGCGGAACAGACGTTGGTGCGGGTGGGGGCCGCTCGCACGCGGCGGTGAAACGCAACAGGGACGGCGCGTGGCCGTCCCTGTCGGGTGGATCAGAACGAGTAGCGGGCCATCGTGTGCAGGCGCATCAACTCGCCGTCTGCGCCGGATTCGAGCGTGCGCTCGCCCCAGATCGCCTCGACGCCGAAGTCGAGCTTGGGCACCGGCGACCAGATCATATTCGCGTGCACCGAATGCACCTTGCGGGTCACGCCTAGGCCGGTCCATGCAGTGTCGTTGTCCCACTGCGAGCGCGAATAGAACAGGTTGCCGCGGACCTTCGGGGTGAACACCTGGCGCAGGCCGAAGTAGCCCGCCCAACCGCCCAGCGCATTGATGTTGCCGGCGCCGTCAGCGATCACGTCCTGCTGCACCGTGGCCAGACCGATGTAGCGCCCGATGCCTTCGCCGCCGCTGACCTGGTAGCGGATGTCGGTGCTGTCGCCCAGCTTGACCAGACCACTGACCTGCGCGCCGAAGCCGGTGTCGGTGTTGTCGTTGCCGATGACGGGTTCGTACTTGAGCTGCCGCGCCATGCCCGCGAAGCTGACATGGCCCCAGTCGCCCTTGTGGGTGTAGCGGGCGATGACATCGGGAATCGCACTGTTGTCGCCGGCGATCACGCGCGCGCCGCCGCCGAAAGGCTGCACGGTGGTTTCCGGGCTCTCGATCGAGACCACCCACGGGCCGCTGGTGTAACGCAGCTGCGGCTGGCGCACGAAGGCGACGCCATCGGTCGGGCCGACGAAGTCGACCGCGTCAAGCAGCGCGTTGGTGTCCATGAAGTTGGACCACGTCTGACCGACCAGCCAGTTGTTGTAGGTCAGGTAGGCGTGGCGCAGCGTCGCGCCGTAGGTGTTGGTGGCCGCCGAGTTGCCGAGCGCGCCGCCGAAGAAGTCGAGTTCGACGCGGGCGCCGAGCTTGTCGCCGGAATCGAGCACCGTGCTGGCATCGAACCACAGGCGCGAGAACTTCAGGTGTGCGTCGGAGTAGGTGTCGGGGGCATTGCCGCCGACCGGAATCGCGCCGGGCACGTAGAAATCGCGGCCCGCGGTGCCCTTGGCGATGTCGCCGTCGGTGGTCTTGGTCACCAGCGCATCGGTGCGGATCATGCCGCCCACGGTGAACTTGGTGCCGGGATTGGCGGTCGGCGTGATCGTCGTCGCCTGGATCGGCGCGGCGGCGCCGGTACCGGCGACAGCGGCTGCAGGCGCGGGCTGCGCGGCCTGGGCCGTGCGCACCTCGGTCACCACGGTTTCGGTCTGCTGCTGCTGTGTCACCAGCTGCTGGACCATCGCTTCGAGCTGGGCGACGCGCGCTTCGAGCTCGCGTTCCTTGGCGCTCTGCGCGAAGGCGACGCCGGGCAGGGTGAGCGCGGCGAGTACGGCGGCGGCCAGAAGGCGCGGACGTACCTGTTTGGTCTGTGTCATCGGGTCTCCCCTCCCAAGGGATGGCGTAAGCAATTGGTGCAAGGCGGAACAGGTGGAGCGCCCACTTCGGCACGATCCATTTCACGCAGACTGCACGTTGCGGGGGGCCACGCCCATTCCCCTTTGGTCGATACTCCGCCGCGGCCCGGTTAGACCAAGGTCTAGCGTGGCGGTCTGGCGAATCCGGCACACTGGCCGGACGTGTTCCCGGAGGCTTCCAGATGTCCAACCCCGCAGAAATCCATCCGGCGCCGGCCGGTTTCGCCGGTCCCGACACCATCACCGCCGAGGCCTACGCGCGCGATTACGCGCGCTCGGTGCAGGACCCGGACGCCTTCTGGGGCGAGGCCGCCAAGCGCCTCGACTGGTTCAAGGCGCCGACGAAGATCCGCAACGTCAGCTACGACCTGCAGGACTTCCGCATCCGCTGGTTCGAGGACGGCGAGCTCAATGTCAGCGTCAACTGCCTCGACCGGCACCTGGCGACCAAGGGCGACAAGACCGCGCTGATCTGGGAGGCCGACGGCCCCGACACCGAATCGCTGCACGTCAGCTACCGCGATCTGCATGCGCGCGTGTGCAAACTCGCCAACGCACTGCGCAACCTCGGCGTGGGCAAGGGCGACCGCGTCACCATCTATCTGCCGATGATCGTCGAGGCGGCGGTGGCGATGCTCGCGTGCGCGCGCATCGGCGCGGTGCATTGCGTGGTCTTCGGCGGCTTCTCGCCGAACTCGATCGCCGACCGCGTTTCCGACTGCGGCAGCAAGCTCATCATCACTGCCGATGAAGGCCTGCGCGGCAGCAAGAGCGTGCCGCTGAAGGCGAACGTCGACGCGGCACTGAAACTGCCCGGGACGAACACCGTGGAAACCGTGCTGGTCGTGCGCCACACCGGCGGCGCAGTCGACATGCAGATGCCGCGCGACCGCTGGTACGACGCTGTCGTCGACGATCAGCCCGATAGCTGCGAACCGGAGCGCATGAACGCGGAAGACCCGCTCTTCATCCTCTACACCTCCGGTTCCACCGGCAAGCCGAAGGGCGTGCTGCACACGACCGGCGGCTACCTGCTGTTCGCCAGCTACACGCACGAGGCGATCTTCGACCTGCGCGACAACGACGTGTACTGGTGCACGGCCGACGTGGGCTGGGTGACCGGCCACAGCTACATCGTCTACGGCCCGCTGGCGAACGCCGCGACCTCGCTGATCTTCGAAGGCGTGCCGAACTATCCGGACGTCTCGCGTTTCTGGAACGTCATCGACAAGCACCAGGTCACGATCTTCTACACCGCGCCCACCGCGATCCGCGCGCTGATGCGCGAGGGAGAAGCGCCGGTCAAGAAGACTTCGCGCAAGTCGCTGCGCCTGCTCGGCAGCGTCGGCGAGCCGATCAATCCGGAAGCCTGGCGCTGGTATTACGAGGTGGTCGGCGACAGCCGCTGCCCGATCGTCGACACCTGGTGGCAGACCGAAACCGGCGGCATTCTGATCTCGCCGCTGCCCGGCGCGATCGACGCCAAGCCCGGTTCGGCGACCAAGCCGTTCTTCGGCGTGCAGCCGGCACTGGTCGATGCCAACGGCGCGTTCCTCGAAGGCGCGGCCGAAGGCAACCTCGTCATCACCGATTCCTGGCCCGGCCAGATGCGCAGCGTCTATGGCGACCACCAGCGTTTCATCGACACCTACTTCAAGGCGTATCCCGGCACCTACTTCACCGGTGACGGCTGCCGTCGCGACGAGGACGGGTATTACTGGATCACCGGTCGCGTCGACGACGTCATCAACGTCTCCGGCCACCGCATCGGCACCGCGGAACTGGAAAGCGCGCTGGTCGCGCATCCGAAGGTGGCAGAGGCCGCAGTCGTCGGCTTCCCGCATGACATCAAGGGCCAGGGCATCTATGCCTACGTGACGCTCAAGGCCGGCGAGGAGTACAGCGAAGAGCTGCGCAAGGAACTGGTCAAGCACGTGCGCAGCGAGATCGGCCCGACCGCATCGCCGGATCACATCCAGTGGGCACCGGGTCTGCCGAAGACCCGCTCGGGCAAGATCATGCGCCGCATCCTGCGCAAGATCGCCGAGAACGCACCCGACCAGCTCGGCGACACCAGCACGCTGGCCGATCCGTCGGTCGTCGATTCACTGGTCAAGGAGCGGTACATCCCGCAGGCATGACTCTGACCCAATGACCACCCTGCTGATTGCCGACGATCACCCGCTGTTCCGAGAGGCACTGCGCGGCGCGATTTCCCGCGCCGTGCCGAACGCGCGCCTGCGTGAAGCGCACAACGTCGATGCGCTGTACGCGATGGTCGAATCCGAACCGGATGCCGACCTGCTGATGCTCGACCTCAACATGCCCGGCGTGCACGGCTTCAGTGCGCTGGTGCACCTGCGCGCGCAGTTCCCGCAACTGCCGGTGCTGATGGTGTCCGCGCGCGAGGAGCCGGCGGTGATGCGCCGCGCACTCGACCACGGCGCATCGGGTTTCGTGCCCAAATCCGCCGATGCCGAAACGCTGGCCCGCGCCGTCGCACAGGTGCTCGACGGCGACCGTTTCGTGCCGGAAGCGGCCGCGTCCGCCGCCGGCGTATCACCCGGCGAACACGACGTCGCCGCGCGCCTGCGCGATCTCACCCCGCAACAGTTCCGCGTGCTGCAGATGCTCGGCGACGGCATGCTCAACAAGCAGATCGCCTACGAACTGGGCGTGTCGGAAGCGACCGTCAAGGCGCACATGACCGCAGTGCTGCGCAAGCTGGGTGCATCGAACCGCACGCAGGCGGTGCTGATCGCCGGCAAGCTCGCGGTGGATCCGGATCCGGACGAGATTCCTGCGGACGCGCGTTGACGCGAATCGTGCGCTAGAGCAGACGCTCTCCGACTATTTTGTATCCCGTCATCCCAGCGAAAGCTGGGATCCATTTTCGCGGTCAAGCGTACCGACGAAGGTCATGCTGCTTCTCGCGGTGTCGACTTGATCGCGAAAATCAAAATGGGCCCCAGCTTGACCGGACATTCGTCCGTTGAAAGTCGCTGGGGCGACGGGCAACAGCGGCGCTCCCATGAGGAAGCGCCCTAAGCATCACTGCTTCTGATACGCCCGCGGCAGACCACCCTCGCTCGCCGGCGTTGCCGGACGCAGATAGCGGTCCCGCAGTTCGGTCTGGCGCGAGCGCATCTCGATCGCGCGGCCGTCGAACCACACCTGGTCGGCGGTGCTGGTGACGTCGAGCGGATCGCCCGACCACAGCACCAGATCCGCGGTGCGACCGACCGCGATCGTGCCGATGGACTCGCCGACGCCGAACGTCTCCGCCGGCACGCGCGTCAGGCCCGCGAGGCCCGCGTCCCACGGCAGGCCGTGTGCGACGGCGTTGCCGGCGAGCTGACGCAGCTTCCGCGCGTTGTGCGAGGCGTCGCTGGCCTGGGCGAAACCGACGCGCACGCCGGCGGCCTGCAGGCGCGCGGCGTTCTCCATCGTCGCGCCGATCTGGTCGAAGTCCGACGGCAGGTTCACCAGCGGATCGACGAATACCGGCACGTTCGCCGCGGCGAGGTCCGATGCGACGCGCCAGCCTTCGGCGCCGCCGCGGATGGCGATGCGCAGGTTGTGGCGCTTCGACCAGCGCAGCAGCTGGCGGATGTCGGCCGCGCGATTGACGCCGACGACGATCGTGCCGCGTCCATCGAGATAGGGCGCCAGTGCGCGCTTGCCGGCCGGCGTCAGCGCGGCGACGTGCGAGTCGGCCGGCAGGCGGCCACGCGCTTCGTCGATCAGCTGGTCGAGCAGCATCCATTGTGCTGCGCGCGAGGAGCCGCTCTGTTCCGCACCATCGGCGCCGAGTGCGAGGTACAGCACCTTCGGGCCGGCCGGATCGACGCTGCCGTCGAGACGCATCACTGCGCCCTGGCCGCCGATGATCGAACTCGCGCTGCCGGCCGAGATCAGGGTGAAGCCGATGCCCTCGACGCGCGCCACCGGAATCACGATCGAATCAGGATTGAAGGCCAGCGTGACGTCGAACTCGGGCCGCACGGCCATGTCGCTGGCGACGCCGAGCGACAGGCGATCATCGCGGGTGCCGCTTTCGCCCGAGACTTCCTCGATGCCGATGCCGGTCACGCCGCCGAACAGCGTCGGCGTCAGCGGACGGCCGTTGGCTTCGACGACCTGTGCATCGCCGGCGGCGAGTCCCGCGCCGACCGCGGCGACGCGGCCATTACGCACCAGTACGTCGGTGTTCTGCAGCGAGCCCTGCGGACCGGCGGTGTGCACCGTCGCGCCACGGATCAGTACCGACTGCGCGGCGACGGGCAGGGTCGCGGCGAGCAGCGCGCCGACGACCAGCAGGCGCGTCATCGTGCGTGGCAGACGGCGGCTCATCGGGCACCTCCACTGGCAGCGGCGCCCTGGCCGAGCATGAAATCCGAGACCGGCTGACGTGCCGGATCGAAGCGGTCGTAGACGTGTGCGCCGTCGATCCACACCTGTTCGGCCAGCGCGTACACGGTGAACGGGTTGCCGTTCCACAGCACCGCGTCGCCCATCTTGCCGGCGGTCAGCGTACCGGTCTGGTCGAGCACGCCCAGCGACTTCGCCGCGTTCTCGGTGAGCCAGCGGATCGCGTGTTCGGGCGTGATCTCGATGCCCACGCGGTGTGCGCTGGCGATGACCTTGGCCGCTTCCTGGTTGAGGCGCTGGATGCCTTCGTCGGAATCGGAATGCACGATCGCGCAGCCACCCGGCGCGCGGTCGACGATCGCGATGTTCTCCTGGATGCCGTCGAAGGCTTCCATCTTGAAGCCCCACCAGTCGGCCCACAGCGCGCCGCAGACACCCTCGGCGCCGAGACGGTCGGCGATCTTGTAGGCCTCCACGCCGTGGTGGAACGCGGCGATCTTGAAGTCGAATTCCTTCGCGAGATCCAGCATCTGCGCCATTTCGTCGGCGCGATAGCAATGGATGTGCACGAGGATGTCGCCATCCATTGCGCCTGCCATCGTCTCGACCTTGAGGTCGCGCTTGCCCGGCGAATCGCCGGCCTGCTTGCGGCGGTATTCGGCCGCGTCGATCAGCGCCGCGCGATAGCCGGCGACGTTGCCCATGCGCGTTGCCGGGCCGCCCTTCTGTCCGTAGACGCGCTTCGGGTTTTCGCCGCAGGCCATCTTCAGGCCGTAGGGCGCGCCTGGAAATTTCATGTCGGTGACCATCGTCGCGGCGACGTTCTTCAGCGTCACCCCGCGGCCGCCGATCAGGTTCGCCGAGCCGGGCAGGATCTGCAGGGACGTCACGCCGCCTGCCAGCGCCGCGCCGAAGCCCGGATCCTGCGGCCACACCGAATGCTCGGCCCAGACCTGCGCGGTGTTGGGCGCGGTCATCTCGTTGCCGTCGCTGTGCGCGCTGGCGCCCGGGCTCGGATACACGCCCAGATGCGAGTGCACATCGATGATGCCGGGCGTGACCCACTTGCCGGTGCCGTCGACGCGCTGCGCGTTCGCCGGTGCGTCGAGGCCGATGCCGACCGCGGCGACACGACCGTCCTGCAGCAGCACGTCCGCGCCTTCCAGACGCTGGCCGTCGCCGATCAGCACGGTGGCGTTGGTGATCAGCACCGGCGCCGATGCGATCGGTGCATAGGTGCTGGCATAGGCGGTCGCACCGACGTGCGGGGCGTCGGGCATGCCGGCGGTCTTGCCGGACGTGGATGTGGTGGCGCAGCCACCGAACAGGGCAACCGCGAGCGCGGCAGACAACAGGCGGGACATCGGTAACTCCCCGAAAACGTGTGGACGGATGGATTTCCCCGGCACGACGGCGAGGCGACGTGCGACAGCGCCCGAGTGTACCTGCGGCCGCGCAATGCGCGCTGCGACCGACAGCGCGTTCCGCGAAGCGCCGCGGGCCGCATGCGAGAATGGCCGCGTACACGGAGAAGAAGACGATGAAAGAAAAAGAACAGATCGTCGAGAACTGGCTGCCGCGCTACACCGGCGTGCCGCTGGACCAGTTCGGCGAACACATCCTGCTGACCAATTTCGGCGGCTACCTGCATCACTTCGCCCGTCTGACCGGCGCCGAAGTGGTCGGTCTCGACCGGCCGATGCCCAGCGCGACCGCCGACGGCATCACGATGATCAACTTCGGCATGGGCAGCCCCAATGCCGCAACGATGATGGATCTGCTGTCGGCGATCATGCCCAAGGCCGTGCTGTTCCTCGGCAAGTGCGGCGGCCTCAAGCGCAAGAACCAGCTGGGCGATCTGGTGCTGCCGATCGCGGCGATCCGCGGCGAAGGCACCAGCAGCGACTACCTGCTGCCCGAAGTGCCGGCATTGCCGGCGTTCGCCTTGCAGCGTGCGGTGTCGACGATGATCCGCGACCTCGGCCACGACTACTGGACCGGCACTGTCTACACGACCAACCGCCGCGTCTGGGAACACGATGCCGCGTTCAAGGAACGCCTGCGCATGATGCGTTGCATGGCGATCGACATGGAAACCGCCACCGTGTTCGCCGCCGGTTTCGCGAACCGAATTCCTGCCGGCGCACTGCTGCTGGTCAGCGACCAGCCGATGATTCCCGAAGGCGTCAAGACCGAAGCATCGGATGCGCTGGTGAGCGCGGACTTCGTCGAGCGGCACATCAACATCGGCATTGAAGCACTGAAGCTGATCCGCCGGCATGGCAAGTCGGTGCGGCATCTGCGGTTCGACGAGTAGAGCCGAGCATCGTCTCCAGAGGGTGAGATCGCTCGAGCGTTGAGCACCTCTCCCTCCGGGAGAGGTCGACGCGCAAAGCGCGTCGGGTGAGGGCTGGTAGTGAAGCGCATCGAAAAGCGCCCTCACCCCAACCCCCGCTCCGCGCCCCGTCCCCCGCGTCGCCGCGGGGGCGTTCATCGGCACGCGGGCCAGTGGCCCGCAGGCATGCCTCTTCACCCCATAGGGAGAGGGGCTCAATCTCTGAAAGCACCATTCCCCAATCCCTCTACCAGTCCGGCAGATTGTCGCAGTGCGCGGAGAGCTCAAGCTTTGAAAGCACCTCTCCCTCCGGGAGAGGTCGGCGCGCAAAGCGCGTCGGGTGAGGGTCGGTAGTGATGCGCATCGAGAAGCGCCCTCACCCCAACCCCTCTCCCGGAGGGAGAGGGGCTCGAAACAATGATCGGAAGCGCATCCACAAAAAAGCCCGGCATCCGCCGGGCTTTTCATGCCACCACCGCCACGAACTCAGTTCGCCGCAGGGCGTTTCACCACATAGATCAGACCATCCGCATGCGCCTTGATCAGATCGGCCTTGGCGATCTGGATCTGCTCGCTCTCGTCGAATTCGATCGTCGAGAGATCACCCTTGATGTCGCTCTGCGACACCGACTTCTCGGCCGAAGCCGCGTTCTCGGTGATCACCACCACGCCCGCGGCATCGGCGGACACGACCCTCATCAGTCCGTAGGCCGGATCGATCGGCTTCTCGGCGTCGTCGGTGAATTCGTAATCGGAGAACTCGCTGAGCTGCGCGGCGTAGAGATCGCCGACGGCCGGCGCTTCGAGCAGCGCCTTGTCGGCGTCTCCACGCTGGCAGGCGGCCAGCAGCATCACACCGGACAGGACGAGCAGGGCAGGCAGCAGCAGGCGGATCGGGCGACGCGTCATGGAGCACTCCGATGGATGAGATGAAAGATCGCGCCGAGTATAGGACGCCGTGGGGACGAAACGACACGGGGTGCGCAGGCTGTCGGGCCACGATAGTCTGCGCGCCATGGACACGATCACCCCCGATGATGTCGTCGCCTTCTGGCGACAGGCCGGCATGCAGAAGTGGTTCCAGGGCGGCGACGCCTTCGACCGCGAATGCGACGAGCGCTTCCGCGACGCGCACTTCGCCGCGGGCCGTCGCGAACTGGAGACCTGGCTCGACACCGCCGAGGGCGGACTCGCGCTGCTGATCCTGCTCGACCAGATTCCGCGCAACATCTTCCGCGACAGCGGACATGCCTTCGCGACCGACAGCCTTGCGCGCCATTACGCGCAGCGCATGATCGACGCCGGCCATGACCGCAGTTTCGATGCCGACCTGCGCGGCTTCGTCTATCTGCCGTTCGAGCATTCGGAAGACCTGGCCGATCAGCAGCGTTCGATCGCGCTGTTCGCCGATGTCGACAACGACGAGTACCGCAAATACGCGCAGGCGCACCTCGACGTCATCGAACGCTTCGGGCGGTTCCCGCATCGCAACCGCGCGCTCGGTCGCGTCAACACGCCGGAAGAGCAGACCTGGCTCGACGAAGGCGGCGGCTTCTAGCGCGCTCCCGCAGTCAGAGAAACGAATCCGCCAGGCGCGCGATGCCTTCGACGCTGCGCCGCCAGGTCGGCCGCCGCTTCCACTCATCTGCTTCCAGCACGTCCGACTCGCGCAGATAGTCCTGTTCGATCTCGCGCAGCCGCGCCACGACACCCGCGTCGAAGCACAGCAGGCCGGCCTCAGCATTGAGCATGAAGCTGCGGATGTCGAGATTGCTCGACCCGACCAGCGCGATGTCGTCGTCGATGCTCAGATGCTTGGCGTGCAGAAAGTGCGGCCGGTACAGCGCGATACGCACTCCGGCCGCCAGCAGTTCGTCGTAGAACCCGGCCTGCGCCCAAGCGGTCAGGCGCTGGTTGTTGGTGGCCGACAGGATCAACTGCACCGACACACCCGACAACGCGGCGACACGCAGCGCGCCGAGCGTGGCCTCGTCGGGCACGAAGTAGGGCGTCACCAGCACCGCGCGCCGACGCGCACGCTGCACGAGCGCGACGAACACATCGCGCGCGTTCTCGAACGGATACGCGGGACCGCTCGGCAACAATTGCGCGGGCACAAGACCACTCGGCGCGATCGGTGGCGCATCGACTTCCAGCACTTCGCCGGTCTCGATGTACCAGTCGCTGGCGAACAGCGCCTGCAGTTGCGCGACCACCGGCCCGCGCACGCGCGCGACGACCTCGCGGTTGGGATGGCCGGGCACGAAGTCCGGATCGGCAAGATTCTGCGAGCCGGTCAGCGCGAGGCGACCATCGATCACCGCGATCTTGCGGTGGTTGCGCAGATCCATCCGCGCACTGCGCCGCCATGCGAGGCCACCGGCCAGTGTGGCCTGCACGCTGACGCCGGCATCGCGCAGCGGGCGTCGGAACGCGCGCAGTCCGTGCTTGGCGCCCACCGCGTCGAGCAGCAAGCGACAGCGCACACCACGGCGTGTCGCACGTTCGAGTGCACTGGCGACCGCGCGGCCGGCGGTGTCGTCGCGCATCAGGTAGTAGAGCAGATGCACTTCACGCGTCGCCGCGTCGATGTCGTCGACCAGGCGCTGCAGTGAGCCTGCGTAATCGTCGAGCAGCTCGACCGCGTTGCCATTGGTCGGCATGAAATCCCCGAGCCGTTCCACCAGCCGCGCCGCATCGGCCGGCGCGGAGAACGCGTCGGGCGGACACCAGCGCAATGCGGTCAAGGGCGTCTGGCGCTGTCGGATCAACCGCGACGCCCGCGCCTGCCGCTCGCGCCGCAGCTTCGACAGCCACGGATGGCCGAGCAGCAGATAGGCAGGGAGTCCGAGCAGGGGTACGAAGCCGATCAGCAGAAGCCAGCTGCGCGCGGCCGACGAGCGCGTGCGCGCGGGAATCCACAGCAGGGCCGCGATCCGGATCAGCCAGTCGGCCACGAGGATCCACAGGCCGATGTGCAGGTCGTGATCCGACATGCGTTCGAGTGTGGCATGCGGGTGTGGCGGGGATGGCTGAACCGGAGTGCTCCGAGCTCCGCACTCGGCACTCGCGATCACCGTTTAGAGCCCCTCTCCCTCTGGGAGAGGGGTTGGGGTGAGGGTCGCGTCGTGTACGCGAATCGAAAGTGATAGCAGATCCCCAGAAACACAAAACCCGCCTTGCGGCGGGTTTTGTGTTGAGGCTGGATCCCAGCCTTCGCTGGGATGATGCAACGTCAGCCGCGCTGAAGCGCGGGTCGTTGCATCACTTGATCTTGCCTTCCTTGTAGATCACGTGCTTCCGGACGACGGGGTCGTACTTCTTGAACTCCATCTTGCCGGGGGTGTTCTTCTTGTTCTTGTCCGTGGTGTAGAAATGCCCGGTGTTGGCCGAGGAAATCAGACGGATCTTGTCGCGCTTGCCTGCCATGTTCTAACTCCTCAGACCTTTTCGCCGCGGGCACGAAGCTCGGCGAGGACGACGTCGATGCCGTTCTTGTCGATGGTGCGCAGGGCCTTGGTGGATACACGCAGCTTGATCCAGCGGTTTTCGCTGGCAACCCAGAAACGACGCTCATGCAGATTCGGCATGAAGCGGCGACGGGTCTTGTTCATGGCATGCGACACGTTGTTGCCATGCGTCGTACGCTTGCCAGTGACTTGGCAGACTCGGGACATTACGCACCTCGAAGTATTTGATATCGCCCTTAGCCAGGGAGATGGCGGCCCCGATGGCGTGGCCATCGCGCGGTACGGGAAGGAAGTCTCGCTGCACCACTGCCGGGGAATCGCGCTTCCGGAAGGCAGGTCAGGCCATGTCGCCATGGGCTGGACGCAACGAGCCGGCCATTCTGCTGAAATTCCCCTTGCCGCGCAAGGCCTTGGCGGCACGTCCCATGGGAAGGCACTCCAGCGCCCGGCAGCGAAGGGGCAATCATCACTCGCGATGCGATGGCCGAAACTCTGGTCCGTTCAGCCGCGTTTGCGTGCCCGCGGCTTCGCACGGGGCTTCGCGCCCACCGGCGGCCCGGTTTCCTTTCCGGTCAGCACGCCCGCGTCCTGCAGCGTTTCCAGCCAGGACAGCGTGTCCACGTAGGCCAGGAACTGGCGCAGGTACTCCGGCGACAGGCCACCCATCAGGGTCAGCGAGCGATGGGCGAGGGCGGCAGAGTTCAGCGGGCCGGCGCCGGTCGGCACCTCGGCCAGTGACTTGCGGACCTGGCTGCCGGTGCGCAGCGTCGACCACAGCGTGCGGAAGTCGTCGACGGCAGGCAGTTCGGGATAGGCGGCGTTCGATACAGCGCTCTCTGCGCGCGCAGCCATGCCATCGACCAGCGTGCCCAGCGCGCTGCGCGTCGGCGTCGATTCGCGCGCCTCGCGCGGTCGGCTTTCGACATCGCGCGCATACGCATCGACCAGCGCGGTGAGCTTCGTATCGAGCACATCTCGCGCCGCACCGTCGAGCGCCGATGCGCGCCGATGCAAGGCCGCGATGCGATGGAAGCGCAACGGGTCCATGCGGTCGGCGCCGCTCAAGCGCCAGCCGTCGAGCACCGCATCGATGTCGATGCGATCAGCGGCCATCGGACTGGGCAGCGGCCTGCAGGCGCGGCACCGGCGCCATCTCCACGCGACGGTTCTGTGCGCGGCCGTCGGCATCGTCGTTCGAGCCCACCGGCTGCTGCGCGCCGAACGCGGCGGCGAACACCGACTCGGCCGGCACGCCATCGCGGATCAGCTCGCGCGTCACCGTCAACGCGCGCTGCGCCGAGAGCTCCCAGTTATCGGAGAAGCGGTTGCCGTCGCGCACCAGGCGGTCGTCGGTGAAGCCGCTGACCATCAAGATCTCATCGCGCGAGGCGAGGTACTCGGCCAGCGGGCCGGCCAGGCTCTGCAGCAGCTCGCGGCCTTCCGGCTGCAGCTGATCGGACGCCTGCGCGAACAGCACGCTGCCGCGGATGCCGATGCGGCCATCGACCAGGGTGATGCGGCCTGCTGCCAGTGGCGCAGCCAATGCCTGTTCCAGCGTCTGGCGGCGCTGCGTCTCGGCCTCGCGCTGGGCGATCTCCGCGTCCAGCTTGAGTTCGAGCTGCAGCTGCACGCCGATCACGCCGACCAGGATCAGCACGAACGCGCCCAGCAGCACCGACATCAGATCGCCGAACGCGGCCCAGATCGGCGCGGACGATTCGTGATCGCCTTCCAGCTCCACGCTCATGCGGATGCGGCGCGCGGTGCGCCCAGCTGCTGGAGGTCTTCGATGATCTGCTTCTGCGCCAGCACGCTGAGATCCACGACCTCACGCGCCTGCGCCACGTAGTACGCCAGCTGCTCGTCGCTGCGCGCCAGCGACTTCTCCAGCGCGTCCTCGATGCCCTGCAGACGCGTCGCGAGCTGCTGATTCGATTCGCCGAAGACCTCGACCGCGGCGCCGAACGCCTCGCCGAGACTCGCGACATCCGCTGCGCCGACGCTGAGCGTCGTCGCCACGCCGTCGAGCTTGCCGGTCTCGGCAGTGATGTGATCGGTGAAGCGGGTGCCGACGCGTTCGAGCAGATCGGCCGAGGTCGCGACCAGCGCATCGATCGCCGCGCGCTGTTCGGTCGAGGCGTGGTTCACCGCGCTCAGCAGCGTGTCGAGCGTCGACAGCATCTGCGTGCGTTCTTCCAGCATCGCGGTGTCGCGCACCATGCTCTCCGACAGCGACTGGCGCAGTTCCGCGATGACCTCGGCGGCCGCGCGCGGCGCTTCCGATGCGGTGTCCACGAGGCGCGAGATCTCGGCGATGGTCTCGCTGGCATGCGCCTGCGTCTGCGCGCCGATGGTGTCGGCGGTGCTCGCGAGCGTGTCGCAGATCGCCTGTTGCTGGCGCGTGGTCTCGGCGCCGGCCTGCGCCCAGTCCTCGCGCAACGCGGCGCCCATCGCGGTCAGGCTGTCGGTCCACGCGGCAAGGCGCTGCGCGTCCTGCGCCGCGAGCGCGGTCTGCAAGCCGACATGCGAGCTGTCCACCTGCTGCAGCAGCGCGGCGGAGTGGGTTTCGAATGTCGCCGCGGCTGCCGTCAGCGCCTGCTGGTGCTGTGCGCTCATGGCTTCGTTCGTTGCGGCCTGCTTCGCGAGTGCGTCGTTCCAGGCGGCACTGACCGTGCCAGCGGTCGCGTCGAGACGCGTGGCGACGCCGTCGACCAATGCGGTGGCGCGCTGCTCGAAGGTTTCGCCGATGCCGTCAAGCGTGCTGCGCAGATCGGACGTCAGCGCGGCATGCGACGCCTGCTGCGCGGCCAGCGCGTCCTGCCAGCGTTCGGCCACGTTCGCCGTCGACGCATCGAAGCCTGTCGTCAGCGCCTGCAGCTGGCGGTCGACGGCGCCGGTCACGGCCTCGTGCAGCGCGATGGTCTGCGCGGTTGTCGCATCGAGACGCGTGGTGACGTCGCCGAGCAGACCGTTCGCACGCTGCTCGAACGTCGTGTTGAATCCGTCGAGTGCGCCACGCAGGTCGCGCGCCAGTGTTTCGTTCGACGCCTGCTGGCCGTCCACCGCTTGCTGCCAGCGATCAGCCACGGTCGCGGTCGAGGCTTCGAAGCCGGTGGTCAGCGTCTGCAGCTGACGCTCGACCGCGTCGGAGACCGTCGCCTGCAGCGATGCGGTTTCGCGTGCCAGCGCGGCCATCGTCGTTTCGAACACCGGCTGCAACGCGGCCGTCGCGGCACGCGCGCTGTCGGCGACGCTGGTCTGCAGGGCGCGTTCCACCGAACCGGCCAGCTGCGTGTAAACCGCTTCGGTGCGGCCGTGGAAGGCGTCCTGGTTGGCAGTGTGTCGCTCACCGGCGGCCGCGTTCTGCTGCTCGATCGTCGCCATCATCGCGCCCAGCCGCTCGACCAGCGCCGGCATCACCTCGGTCTGCTGCTGCAGCAGACGCAGGGTTTCCTCGCGCTGGTGCGCCTGCGAATGCGTGCGCAGCGTCGTCGCGGCGGCCACATCCAGCAGCTGCACGGTGCGCGCGCGTTCGCGGCGCAGCAACGCGGACGCGAGGCCCAGCATCGCCGAGGTCGCGATGCCCGCGATCGACGTGCCGAACGCGAAGCCCAGGCCCTTGACCGGCGCCGCCAGCGAATCGCGGATCGCCTGCAGATCGGTCGCCGTCTCCAGCGCCATGCCGGTGCCGCGCAGCATCACCATCATGCCCAGCAGCGTGCCGAGCATGCCCAGCAGCACCAGCATGCCGACCAGATACGGCGTGAGCGCCGGCACCGGCAGCGCGACGCGTTCGCCCTCGATGCGCAGGCGCACCGCATTGCGCAGACCGGCATCCAGCCCGCCCAGCCAGTCGCCCAGCGACGACGGCGTTTCGTTCAACTGCGCCACGCCATCGGCCAGCGTCTTCGTGGCCTGCCGGTAGCGCAGCAGCTCCAGGCCACCGGCGACGTAACAGGCGCCGATCAGCAGGGTGACGGCAAGCGCCAGCGTGTTCGAGCCGATGTAGCCGATCGCGATCCAGCCGACCACGGCGAGGCCGAGCGCGAACACGAACGCGGGAAGGAGAGCGGTATTACGACTGCTTGAGGACATAAGGACTGCGTCAGTGGGTGCGAAGCGCTGCGAGCAGCCCCTCGACCGGTTGGAAACGGACATCCAGTTCGGCGATCAGCACGCCCTGCATCTCCCTGCGAAAACCATCGAGCCAGGCCGCGGACGGATCCGTGGCCGACGCACCCGCGGCGGCGCGCAGCCGCTCGAAGTGCGTTTCGAGCAATGCCGGCACCGCACCGAGCGACGCGTGCTCGCGCGGGCTCAGCGCGCTCTCCATCACCGCATCCACCTCGGCCAGCCGCGCCATGTCGGCCGACCGCTGTGCCAGCCGGTCGCGCAGATCGCCGCGCAGCCGGCCTGTCGCCATCTGCATCGACCGCTGCAGCGCCAGATGGCGCTGGCGGAAGGGCGCGAAGTCGATTGCGGCTTCGGTTTCGTCCGACGGCCTGGCCGCATGCGGGTGCGGGATCGCCAGTTCCGGCGCTTCGGCGATCGACGCCAGCAGCGTCGCCCGCGCCTTGGCGCACACGGCCGCGTCATCCCGATCAATGACTTGCGCGCTCTGTTCAGCCTCGAGCGCCTTCGCGTCGAGCACCTTCGACAGCACCACCGCCCGCGTCCAGTCGATCCACTGGCTCAAACGCTCGGCCGGCGCCGGGCCGCCTTGCGGCAGCGTGTCGTCGGTCAGGCGGGCCAGCAGCCGGATGAAGGTCGGGCCGCGGAAGGCGGGGCGGGGCGGGGAATCCAAGGAGGGCGCGCGCAAAAGACGGCGATTTTACAGTGCGCGTGCCGTGTCGTACGCGTCTTCTCAAGGACTAACCGGAAAATTGCTCGTTGCTGCGCTATGAAGGCATTCTCGGCTATGTTCAATTCGCGTGCGCAAGATAAAAAATTTGGAAGCCGTCTAAAAAAACGAAAGGAAGCGACTTGTATGACGCCTGATGAATTCTTCCGGAAATTCAGTGTCAAGTGCTTTTATCATTTTACGGATTTACGAAATGTGTCATCGATTAAAGAGCGCGGCGGGCTCTTGTCTATGCACGAAATGAAGCGTAGAGGAATAGCAGTGCCTGCTCCAGGTGGTAACGTCGCGAGCCAGCGAACAGACGCAATTAATGGCATGGATAAGTACGTGCACCTTTGTTTTTTCAATCAGAATCCGATGGAGTATCGAGCGAAGGAAGACGGGAGAATTGAGGAGTCAAAGTTTCTGGAGGTAAGCAGGGAAGTGATCTGCGTCGAGGGTGTTCTGTTTACTTCAACGATGTCTAATGTGCGCGGGGCCGTTGCAGTTGATCTTGTTAGAGCTTCTCAGGCTCTAGATTTTGATGCAATCTACGGAAAGGTCGACTGGTCTGATCTCGCGCAGAGAGGCAGGGTAGTTGCGGCTAGAAAGTACGAGATTCTAGTTCCGGGTTTCGTTGATATTAAATATCTAAGGAATATATGAATGGCTGACAGGCCGGTTTTCGTTCCTTCGAAAAAGATGGGGCGATTAGTCGAAGAGCTGAATATTGCGTTTTTGTGGAGTCCTGGGCTGGCTCCGGTTCAAAAGCGCAAGAACGTCGCGGCGCTTCACGAGGCTGCAGGTAGAAAGGGGTTGGTCAACTTGCTGGAGGTTTCAACCAAGTCTGACGAGAAGCTTGGGCAAAGGCTGAGTGCATTTAATTTGAAAGTTGAATTGGGTGATGGCTTGTCGGTGCCTTTGGAGTGCGCGTTCCAAGGGAGTAAGGTCTTTGAAGGAGGGGGTCCTTATGTAGACATCTTCGACAAGGAGGCTCGCGAAGCAAAGCGTGATCCAAGGCTAATCGATTCGGGTGCCCTCGTGGGGTTCAGATTCTTGGATCTGGATTTTCCACTAGCCCCCAAGACAATGTTCTACGATTGGTTGTATATAAGATCTTTGTTTCCACACCGAGATTTTTTAAGTGGAAGATTGAGCGCCTACTCCGGATTTACTGATATCGAGTTCAATCCGGCAAGGTCGATTAATTGCCAGGCTCGTTCCTGTGCAACATACGTGGCGCTTGAGCGCTTGGGTCTGCTTGAGGAATCAGTGAAATCTGCCGAGGATTTCCTAAGAATTCTTAAGCCTGATTCAATTGAGCAGCCTCATTCCGATTTGGATCGGCAGGGCTCTATTTTTTAGTTAGTTCCCAAGCTGACGGAGTTAGGATATTTCTCGAGTCGTGTGCTGCTTCTGCTCAGTGAAGAGGCGTTTTTGAAACGACCGAATGCGTGTCGGCGTAGGCTTTTGCATACATCAACGCATCCGACACGAGATCCGCCGGAAACCCGTTCCGCGCGAGCAGCTGGATCGCGTTGCGACGATCCGTACGACCGGCCCGCAGCCGGTAGTCGAACCAGCCGTCCACATCCGGATCTTCCTGGAAGTAATACAGATCGTAGGGCCCGGCGACGTCGTCCTGCAGTTCGACGTCGTGCGTGGTCACCAGTACCTGGGCGTTGCGGCCGAGCCGTTCCAGCACGGCGCGGCCGGCGGCCAGGCGTTCGACGGTGTTGGTGCCGTTGAACAGTTCGTCGATCAGGAACAGACGGCAGCTGCCGCGGTCCGCGTGTTCGATGAAGGTCTGGATCGCGGTCATCTCGGCGAAGTAATGGCTCCTGCCGGATTCGACCGAGTGTTCGCCGCGGATCACCGCCATGACGCGTGTGTGCGGCAGCGTCACCTCGCGAGCGAAGCAGAAGCCGAGCGTGCGGCCGAGGATGAGGTTGATGCCGACGAGTTTGATGAAGGTGGTCTTGCCGGCCATGTTGGAGCCGGTGATGAGGGCCGAGCGCCCGTCGAGCCGGATCGAATTCGAGACCGGTCGCTGCGTCAGCGGATGCGTGGCATCGACGAGGTCGAGCAACGATCCTTTCGCGATCACGGGCTCGCAGTGCTGCGGCCGCTGCTCGAGGAACGAGGCGACCGCGATGGCAGCGTCCACCGCACCGACGCTCTCAAACGTCGCCGCCAGCTCCGTACGCACGCGAACGAAGCGCGTGACGGTGCGGCCGTAGGCGGCGAGTTCGAGGAGAAGCAGCAGGTTCAACCAGATGGCGACGCTCTGGATCCATGGCGAGTAGAGAAACGCGATCCAACCGAGCGAAGCACGGACCTTGCGCCGCAGTGGCGCTTCGGCACGCAGGCGGTCGAGTTGCGGCAGGGCGGATGCGCCGCTGCGAACTCTGGCCAGGCCGTCCGCGACACGCAGCAGCTGGCTGCAGCCTTTGAGCAGCTCGATGTCGCGAAACAGCGGCGCCGACAGGCTGAGGATCAGCAGGAGATTGACGCCGACCGTGAGCAGCAGCGTCCAGATCGGCAGCGGCGTCACGATGACCAGCGCCAGAACTGCGACACACAGGAGGCTCCACCACGGCAACAGGCGGTGGAGTGGCCCGACTTCGGGCGGTGCACCGAAAATGAAGCGGGCCAGTTGCCAGTTCGATGTCGTGTCCAGACCCGCGAGCGCGAGTTGCAGGCGTTCGCGCAGCGGCGCATCGGCACGCAGCGTCTGGCAGCTGGCGTAGTGCGCAGCGGCCTGCGCCGGTTCGACGTAGCGCCGGAGCTGGCGGTAGAGGCACTGGCTGCCGAGCGGGCTTTCGGTCGTGTCCAGATCGGCAAACAGGCGCGGAAACTCGAGGTCGGTCCAGGTCTGGTCGTCCACGACCTCGCCTGCCGACGCGTCCCGCGTCAGGTCGAAACAGCGGCTGATCCCGCTGTGCGCCTTGTCGCCCGGCTGGCCCCACTTCGCACGCAGGTTCGCCAGCGCCTGGCGCCGTGGGAACAGGGCGTCGAGCACCGCGCGACCGCCATCCTTGAGCAGTTCGAAAATCGTCATGCGTTCGACTGTATCGGCAATGCGCGCGCGGGTCTGGATGCCGTCGCTGGATCGGCAATGTCCTGACCCATCCGGAATGACCGCTGCGCGTCGCTCCCCGCGTTGATCATCCTGCGTTCCAATGCTGTCCCCTGGCAGCCGACGGCGAACTGCCGTTCGACACTGGACGCGGCGATCAGGAACTTTGTGACATTCATTGCATATCCATGAGGAGCGTCACCGTGCTGAAAACGATCGTGTTCGCGGGATTCCTTGCCACCGCATCCCTGGCATCTGTTCCGCTGTTCGCACAGACGAACCCGCCCGCGGCACGCGAGGGGGTGCATGCCGAACACGAGGTCGTTGCGCTCGCAGGCACCTACGCGAACGCGATCGTCGAACGCGATGTCGCCACGCTCGAGCGCTTGTTGGCGGAAGACTTCATCGATGTGTCGCCGGATGGCACGGTCAGTCCGCGCGCGCAGTTCATTGCCGAGTACGCGAACCCGTCGGCCACCGCACCAAAGTTTGAATCCGCCGTATTCGATGCCAGTGATGCGCAGGTGCGTGTCTACGGCGACACGGCCCTCATGACCGGCCGCAGCACATGGCGTGGAAGTGCAGGCGGCCAGGCGTTCACTGGCGTGCTCGTTTCGACGATGGTGGCCGTGCATCGCGATGGGCAGTGGGAGATCGCGGCGTCGCATTCGAGTTCGGTGCCGCCGGTGCGAGGCGCGTCGTCTCCGGCGGAGTGACCCGCGCCCGACCCGCGGCGTTCGCAATGCCCGGCTCCGTCACGGGGCAGGCATCAGACCGGGCACACGTCGCGCGCGACACCTCCACGCCTGCGGTGTGATCATCGGCATTCGCGTCGCGGGGGCACTCCTTCGGCGCGCTCCACCCCCAGGGAACCGCCCGATGATCCGTCTGCTGCTGTCGTGTCTGCTGTTGCTGTGCACCGCGCCGCTGCTGGCGCAGGAACGCATCCTGTCCTACGACAGCGATCTGCAACTCAATGCCGACGGCAGCCTGGACGTGACCGAGCGCATCCGGGTGCGGGCGGAGGGCGAGAACATCCGTCGCGGCATCTATCGCGATTTCCCGACGACCTACAAGGACGGCCGCGGCAACCGGGTCGTGGTCGACTTCGAGATGACCGGCCTCACGCGGAATGGACAGCCCGAACCGTTCTTCCTGGAAAACAGGTCCAACGGTGTGCGCATCAACACCGGTAACGACGACTTCCTGTCGGTGCCGGGGGAGTTCACCTACACGCTGCGCTATCGCACGTCGCGGCAGCTGGGCTTCTTCGACACGCGCGACGAGTTGTATTTCAACGCGATCGGCCACGGCTGGGCGTTCCCGATCGAAACGGGCAGCGCGACGCTGCGCCTGCCGCGTGATGTGCCGGTCGCCGATCTGACCGCCGAGTGCTACACGGGCGCGCAGGGCGGGACGTCACAGGCCTGCACGGCCGAGGTCACCGGCGCGCTGGACGTTGACCGCGCCACTGCAGCCGGAGGAAGGGCTGACCACGGTGCTGTCGTTTCCGAAAGGCCTGTTCGTCGAACCGACCCGCGAACAGCGCCTGCAGTGGATGCTCAACGACAATCGCGCGGCGCTGATCGCGCTGGCCGGACTGATCGTGATGCTGGCCTCCGGCCTGATGCGCTGGCGCAAGGTGGGGCGCGACCCGAAGGCAGGCCCGGTGGTGGTCGAGTACGACCCGCCCGACGATCTGTCGCCCGCCACGCTGCGCTACATCGAGAAGACCCACATCGACACGCGTGGATTCTCGGCCGATGTGCTGTCGCTGGCCGTGGCCGGGCACGTCGACATCCATCGCGACGAGAAGGTGCTCAAGCAGGACGACTGGCGCGTGCAGCGCGCCGCCGCTGCAGGCTGCACGCTCGCGCCCGACCAGACCGCCTTGCTGACCGATCTGTTCGCAGACGGCGATTCGCTGACCTTCCACCACAGCAACGCCACGCGCATGCAGCGCATCCTCGGCGCGCATCAAGTGCGGATCAAGACGGCGATGGCCACGCGCTTTCCCGGCGGTCTGTACCGCTACAACGGCGGCAGCATCGCGTGGATGGCGTTGCTGCTGGCGGTGTTCTCGATCGCGACGTTGGTGTTCGGCGTCGGCACAGGCTCGGGCCTGCTGCTGGCGGCGCCGCTGCTGGTCGCGATGGTGGTGGTGTTTCTCGCATTCGTGTTCCTGCTGCCGACGGTGACGCCCGAAGGCCGGCGCATGCGCGACCGCATCGAAGGTTTCCGGCGCTATCTGACGGTGGCCGACAAGCAGGATCTGCAGCGCCTGCAGGCGCCGGGCGCGGACGCGCCGACGCTGGACGCGGGCCGTTTCGAATTCCTGCTGCCGTATGCGGTGGCGTTGCAGGTCGAGGACGCCTGGACGAAGAAGTTCACCGCCGCCGTGGGCGCCAGTGCGGCGGCGGCTGCGACGGCGTCGATCGGCTGGTATTACGCCAGCGGCCTGCACGGCGGCGCAGGCATCGGCGACATGGCCGGTTTCAGCAAGGCGATCGGCAGTGGATTCACCGGGCAGATCGCGTCGTCGGCATCGCCGCCCGGGAGTTCGTCGGGGAGTGGGGGTGGTGGGTTTTCGGGTGGGGGCGGTGGAGGAGGGGGTGGTGGTGGGCGGTGAGAGATTTGGTGTGTCGCCAAGAGCGCCCTCACCCCAGCCCCTCTCCCGGAGGGAGAGGGGCTCAGTCGGCGCGAGCTTCGGATTCTTTTAGCCCCTCTCCCTCCGGGAGAGGGGTTGGGGTGAGGGCAGCTGCGCAGGCAAATCCCGGTTCCTCTAGAAACCTCAAACTCGCACGGCCCGCCGGTGCACCCACCGGTACAGCACCGGCAATACCAGCAGCGTCAGCAGCGTCGACGAGAGGATGCCGCCGATGACCACCGTTGCCAGCGGGCGCTGCACTTCCGCACCCGCGCCGACGTTGAATGCCATCGGTACGAAACCGAGCGAGGCGACCAGTGCGGTCATCAGCACCGGACGCAGGCGGCCGAGTGCACCTTCGACGATCGCAGTGCGTAGATCGAGGCCGTCTTCGCGCAACTTACGGATGAAGGTCAGCATGACCAGGCCGTTGAGCACGGCGACGCCCGACAGCGCGATGAAGCCGACGCCGGCCGAGATCGACAGCGGAATGCCGCGCGCCGCGAGTGCGAGTACGCCGCCGGTGAGCGCGAGCGGCACGCCGCTGAAGACCACCAGCGCATCGCGCAGCGAACCGAAGGCCATGAACAGCAGTGCGAGGATCACCGCCAGCGTCAGCGGCACGACCAGCGAAAGTCGCTGACTGGCCGACGCCAGTTGTTCGAACGTGCCGCCGTAGTCGATCCAGTAGCCGGTCGGCAGCGTGACCGAACCGGCGACTGCGCTCTGCAGCTCGCCGACGAAGCCACCCAGATCGCGCCCACGCACGTTGGCGGTGACGACGATGCGGCGTTTGCCGTTCTCGCGGTTGATCTGGTTCGGCGCGAGCTGTGTACCGATCGTCGCGACTTCGCGCAGCGGCACCGTGCGTGGCGTGCCAGTGGCCCAGGTCCCGCTGCGGTCGGATTCGTCGGCGCTGTCGCCTGCGGTACCCGCGAGCGGAATCGGCAGGTCGGCAAGCGCTGCGGGATCGCCGCGCAGCGATTCAGGCAGGCGCACGACGATGTCGAAGCGGCGGTCACCCTCGAACAGTTGTCCCGCCGTCTCGCCGCCGATCGCCGCGGCAACCACGCGCTGCACGTCGCCGGGATTGAGCCCGTAGCGCGCCATCGCACGTGGATCGGGCGCGATCTCCAGCAACGGCAGGCCGTCGACGGCTTCGATGCGCACGTCGGCGGCACCGTCGATGCCCTGCAGCACGCGTTCGACCTCGCTGGCGACGGCCTGCAGGCGCTCGAGATCGTCGCCCTGGATCTTCACCGCCACGTCGCTCCGCACGCCGGAGATCAGTTCGTTGAAGCGCATCTGGATCGGCTGGGTGAACTCGTAATTGTTGCCGGGGAGGGTCTCGGCGATGGCTTCAAGTTCGCCGACCAGTGCGGCGCGTGGTTTGCGCGGATCGGGCCAGTCGGCGCGTGGCGCAAGGATCAGGAAGGTGTCGGCGACCGACGGTGGCATCGGATCGTTGGCGACCTCGGCAGTGCCGATCTTCGAGAACACGCGTGCGACCTCGGGCACCTGCAGCAGGTGGCGTTCGAGCACGCGCTGCATCGCCACCGATTGTTCGATGCCGGTGCCGGGCACGCGCATCGCATGCATCGCGATGTCGCCCTCGTCGAGGCTGGGAATGAACTCGCTGCCCATCTTTGTGGCCAGCCAGCCGCAGGCCAGCACCAGCACCAGCGCGCCGCCGACCAGCCAGCGGCCGTGCCGCAGTGCCCAGTCGAGCGCAAGCGCGTAGCCGCGACGTGCGGCCCGCATCACCCGGTTGTCGTGCTCGGCAACGCGTCCGCGCAGCAGCAATGCGATCGTCGCCGGCACGAAGGTCAGCGACAGGAGCATTGCGCCGGTCAATGCCAGTACGACGGTGATCGCCATCGGATGGAACATCTTGCCTTCCACGCCTTCGAGCGCGAACACCGGCAGATACACCGCGGCGATGATGCCGAGCCCGAACAGGCTGGGTCGGATGACCTCGGCGCTGGCCGATGCCGCGATCGCATGCCGCTCGCGCGTATCGAGCAGGCGGCCGAGCCGCTGCTGCGCTTCGCCGAAGCGGCGCAGGCAGTTCTCGACGATGATCACCGCGCCGTCGACGATCAGACCGAAATCCAGCGCGCCCATGCTCATGAGATTCCCGGACACGCCGCCCTGGCGCATGCCGATCACGGTGAACAGCATCGTCAGCGGAATCACTAGGGCGGTGAGCAGCGCTGCGCGCACGTTGCCGAGCAGCAGGAACAGGACCACGATCACCAGCAGCGCGCCTTCGATCAGGTTCTTGGCGACGGTGCGGATGGTGCGGTCGACCAGCGCCGTGCGGTCGTAGACCGCCACAGCGCGCACGCCATCTGGCAGGCTCGCATTCGTTGCCTCCAGACGCTGCGCCGCGGCCTGCGCAACGGTGCGGCTGTTCTCACCGAACAGCATCAGCACCGTGCCGAGCACGACTTCCGCGCCGTTCTGCGTGGCCGCGCCGGTGCGCAGTTCGCGGCCTTCGCCAACGCTCGCCACATCGTGCACGTGGATCGGCACGCCATCGCGCCGCGCCATCACGATGTTGCCGATCGCCTCGACATCGGCCACCTGGCCCGGCACACGCACCAGCAACTGCTGGCCGTTGCGTTCGATGTAGCCGGCGCCGACATTGCGATTGTTGTTGGCGACCGCGGTGACGACATCCTCGAACGTGAAGTCGAGCGCAACCAGCAGCGCCGGATCCGGCGTGATGTGTACCTGTCGCGCGAAGCCGCCAATGGTGTCGACCTCGGTCACGCCGCGCACATTGCGCATCTGCGGCCGCACCACCCAGTCCTGCAGCGTGCGCAGATCGGTCGCGGTGTACGGCGTGCCGTCCGGCTTGCGCGCATCCGCGTCGGCTTCGACCGTGTACATGAAGATCTCGCCGAGCCCGGTCGCGACCGGTCCGAGCGTCGGGTCGACATCGTCCGGCAGCTGCCCCTGCACCTGCTGCACACGCTCGGCCACCTGCTGCCGCGCGAAATAGAGATCGGTGCCGTCTTCGAACACGACGGTGACCTGCGACAGACCGTACGCCGACAGCGAACGCGTGTAGTCGAGCCGCGGCAAGCCGGCGAGCGCGGTCTCGATCGGAAAGGTCACGCGCTGTTCGGTTTCCAGCGGCGAATAGCCCGGCGCGGCGGTGTTGATCTGTACCTGCACGTTGGTGATGTCGGGCGTCGCATCGATCGGGAGTTTGGTGAAACTCCAGCCGCCGACGGCGACGAGCAGCAGCGCGGCGGCGAGGACCAGCCAGCGGTGGCGGATGGAGGCGTGGATGAGGGACTCAAGCATGGATATGGGCCCCGCTTGTAATCAGGCGTGACTGCGCAGGAACGCCTCCGACCCCGGTCACGTCATTCCAGCGGCTTTCAACAGACGTATGTCTGATCACGCTGGGATCCATTTTGATGTTGGCGGAATAACTTGAAGACCGGCTTCGGTTCGCTCCCAGCGAAGATGGATTCCCGCTTCCGCGGGAATGACGGAGAATCGGCAATCCGCGAACCGGTCCCGACTCACGGCTAGCGTCGGGAGTGACGTCAATGCGCATGACCCGCCCCCGCCTTCTCCAGATCCGCCTTGATCGTGTAGCTCTGCTCCACCACCACCTCCTCGCCCACCGCCACGCCATCGACGATCTCGATCTGTCGCGCGTCGCGCCGCCCGAGCGTGACCGCGCGCTTCTCGTAGCGATCGCCCTCGCGTACGAACACCACGTCGCGGCCGTCCATCTGCTGCAAAGCCGTCAGCGGCACAACGAGATCCGCCGGTTGCGTCGACACGGTAACCATCGCGCGCACGGCCGAGCCGGGCCGCCATTGGCCGTCGGCGTTGTCGAGCGTGGCGCGGGCGATCGTGCTCTGGCTTGCAGTGGCGGTGCCGGGCAGCACGCGATCGATACGCGTGTCGGCGGTCGCGCCGTCGCCGAGGCGACTGATCGTCACCGGCGAGCCGGCTGCGAGATGCTCGGCATCGCGGCCGAAGACATGCAGGTCGACCCACAGCGTCGACAGATCGGCGATCTCGTACAGCACTGCGCCTTCGCCGGCGCTCTGGCCGACGGATGCGTTGCGCGCGAGTACGGTGCCACTGATCGGCGCAGCGACCGTATACGTCGACAGGCTGAGATTGCTCTCGATCGTCGCCAGCGCCTGGCCGGCGCGCACGCGATCGCCGACTTCGGCGTGCAGGCGGCGGATCGGCCCGGGGAAGCGTGCGGTCACGCGAGCGTTGCCGCTTTCCAGCGTGGTCAGCAAGCCCTGCACTTCGTGCTGGTCGGCGATGGTGCCGGCTGCGGCGGGTGCGACGCGGATGCCGACGTCGTCGGCAATGTCAGCCGCGATCGTGGTGGCGTCGTCTGCATGGTCATCGTCGTCGCCGTGGCCGTCATCGGCGTGCTGGGCTGCGGTTGCGCCGGCAGGCGCATCGGTCGTGTCGGCGGCGGGCGTGGTCGACGGTGCGCTGCACGCAGGCAGTCCCAGCATCAGGGCGAGCGCGAGCGATGCTTCAGTGACACGGTGGAACGTCCTCATCGGGCGTCTCCTTCGAAGGGGGCAGGCGTCGCATGCGCGACGACGAGGGACTGGCCGGTCAGGCGCTGCAGTTCGATCAGGGCGATCTGCGCGGCTTCGGCGGCGTCGAGTTGCTGGCGCAGTGCATCGCTGCGCGCGTCCTGCAGTTGCGACCATTCGAGATACGACACCGCGCCTGCGCGCCAAGCGCGTTCGGTCGCGCTGGCGGCGCGACCCAGCCGCGGCAGCACATCGCGCGCGAGCAGCGACACGGCCGACTGCGCGACGCGATAGCGGCCGTGCGCTTCGGCCAGCGTGGCCTGTAGTGCTCGATCACCGGCGTCGCGTTCGATCGAGACCAGCGCCAGTTCCGCCGCCGCGGCGCGAATGCCCGGCTGCGCGCGCGCGCGACTGCCCAGCGGCACGACGAAGCCGCCGACCAGCGAGGTGTCGCCGTTCTCGCGCTGATGACGGATGCCGGCCTGCCAGCCCATGTCCGGCGTGGCGTCGCTGCGCGCGAGCTGCAGCCGCGCCTCGGCGATGCGCTCACGATCGTTGAACTGCAGCAGCTCGGGCGATCGCGCGAGCAGTTCTCGCAACGTGCCGAAGTCGGCGATGTCGGGCAGCGCCAACGGATCGCTGTCGGCGATGGCGAACCCGCCGTCCGGATCACCCCACAACATCGACAGGCTGCGCTGCGCGGTTTCGATCTCCAGTCGCGCATTGGCGATCTGCAGTTCGGCCTGCGCCTGCGCCGCCTGCGCGGTCAGCACGACCGCTTCGGGCGATGCACCTGCGGCGAAGCGCTGACGCGCAGCGGCCACGAAGCGCGTGCGCTGCGCGACATCGGCCTGCGCGATGGTCTGGCGCCGCGTCGCGACGACGATCGCGAGATGGCGGCGCGCGGTTTCGGCCAGCAGGTCGACGCGTGCGGACTCGCGCTGCAAGGCGAGCGCATCGATGCGGGTCTGCGCGAGCGCGCTGCGTGCATCGGGCTTGCCGCCACGCTCGAACACGCCGGCCAGCGTCAGCGTGGTTTCGAGTGTGCGCGTGGGCGCATCGAGACCGAGGTTCTCGATCTCGATGCCGGCCTCCAGCGGTGGACGCAGCGCGGCGACCTCGCGTTCGGCATCGAACACCGCGCGCTGGCCGTCGAACAGGCGCAGATCCGGATGGGCATCGGCGACGCGCGCGAACGCGTCATCGAGGGTCAGGGCCTGCGCGCTTGCGCGCACGGGCACGGGCGCCGACTGCGCGGCCGCAAGGCACGGCGCAGCGGCGAGGGCGGCCAGGGCCGCCAATCGCAACAACATGGGAACGCTCCAATTTCGGGATGACGAAAAGCCGGCTCAGGCCGGCGCGGGCGTCATGCGGAAATCGGCGGTCGCAACAGGGAATCGGGCACGCGCGCGGGCGCGGCTTCGAACGCCGGCCAGGCCGGATGCGACATCGCCAGCGGTGCCAGCAGCGATGCCACCGGCGGGAGCGCGGGCGTATGCGCGCCACACGTGGCGCAGTGCGCGACCGCGTGCAGCAGGTCGTCGCCGTCTTCGTGCGTGTCTGCCGCGTGGTCGTGCTGCTCGGCGGTCTCGCCGTGCGCGGCCTCGTAGGTGTTGCCCATCGCCACCAGCACCGGCGCTGCCATCAGCCCGAACACCAGCAGCGCCAGCAGCAGCCGGCGCGACCAGGACAGGGAGTTGGCGAAGCGATGCATCCTCGCAGCCTAGGCGCTGCGCACGGCGTTACACAATTCCAGCACACGCGTGCGCGGCGCGGTGGACCGTTCGTGGCGCTTTCTGCGTTGGATGGAAAACGGGCCGGATTCGCGCGCAACCGGCCGCCCACCATCGCGCTTCGCGCAGCGACCGAGAGACCGCCATGACCCGATCCCGCCTGCGACATGCCGTGCCCGCGTTCGCGCTGGGTGTGCTGTGCCTGACGGCCGCCGCCGCGCCACCGCCGACCGGCAGCCGTGAACTCGATCCGGACATCGCCGACCGCCTGCCGCGACCGGAGGTCCCGACACTGCGCCGGGTCTGCGCGCAGCCGTTCGAGAACCGCGGCACCTTCGATATGGGCGCGAACGTCACCGGCGCCGGCGCGTCTTCGGACTTCGTGCCCGAGAACCGGTATCTCGAAATCCGCCAGGTCCGCGCCACGCTGCGCGGGCCGGGACTGTCGGCCGGCGATCTGTCCGCCAGCGTGTCGGGCGAGAGCGGCTGGTACGACATGCGGTTGTCGAACAACGCCATCATCTGGACCGCTACCGCGGACGGTCCGCTGTATGCGGACCGCGGCAGCAGGATCAAGTTCGTGGCGTATCGCAACAGCGGCAGTGATCGCGCAGTGACCGGCGATTACGTGATACGCGGCTGTCTTCTGGACCGCTTGCCGCAACGGATCACGCGGCCCGACATTGATGTGCCGCGCTTGCCGAAGAAGCGGCTGACGCCACGCGAGCCGGTGGAGATGACGCCGCTGCGACGCCCTGCGGTGCGGCCCGGAGGCTGAAGCGTAAGCGGACTGCCCTGAGCAGTCCGCTCTGGTGTGACACGGTGCGCGACGGGTTTCGCTGCGCGCTACACATCCTAGGAAGGCGTTATGCGCGCTGTGCGCGCAGCCGTTCCAGCACGCCGTCGAGGGCTTCGAGATTGCCGTAATGGATCACCAGGCGGCCCTTGTTGCCGCGGCCGTTGGCGATCGACACGCGCGTGCCCAGCGTCTCCGACAGTTCGTTCTCCAGCGACACGATGTCGGCCTGCGGGCGCGCCTTGTTGCGCGCGACGGTGCGGGTGTCGCCGCCCGGTACGCGACCGGCGGCGAACTGCTGCGCGCGGTGTTCGACTTCGCGCACCGACCAGCCGTGCTCGACGGCGTCGCTGGCGAGCTTGCTGGCGAGTTCAGGCGACAGCGTCAGCAGGGCGCGGGCGTGGCCCATTTCCAGCTGCTTGGATTCGACCAGGATGCGAATCGCCGGCGGCAGTTCGAGCAGACGCAGCAGATTCGACACCGCGGCGCGCGAACGGCCCACGGCTTCGGCGGCCTGCGCATGGGTCAGATCGAATTCGTCGATCAGCCGCTGCAGCGCCTGCGCTTCTTCCAGCGGGTTGAGGTCTTCGCGCTGGATGTTCTCGATCAGCGCCATCGCGACGACCGTGCGGTCCTCGACGTTGCGCACGACCGCCGGCACTTCGCTCAGACCGGCCTGCTTCGACGCACGCCAGCGGCGTTCGCCGGCGATGATCTCGAACGTGCGGTCGGGTCGCTCGCGCACCACCAGCGGCTGGATCACGCCCTGCGCCTTGATCGACTCGGCCAGCTCGGTGAGCTTGTCGGCGTCCCAGTGCTTGCGCGGCTGGTACTTGCCGGCGCTCAGCGCATCGATCGGTAGCACGCGCAGCGTGTCCTGCTCGGTCGCCTCCAGACTGGTCGGCGCCTCCGCTGCGGCCTTGGGGCCGAGCAGGGCTTCGAGGCCGCGGCCCAGACCGCGCTTCCTGGCGGGCGTCTTCGCAGCGGTCATGCCGGCGTCTCCATGGCAGTAGCGTCCTGATTGCTTTTCTGTGCGTCACGTTCGCGCTGACGGCGGATCACTTCGCCTGCAAGACCGAGATAGGCGATCGCGCCGCGCGAGCCCTTGTCGTAGCCGACGATGCTCTGGCCGTGACTCGGCGCCTCGGCCACGCGCACGTTGCGCGGCACGATGGTGCGGAACACCTTGTCGCCGAAGTGGTTCGTCAGCTCGCCCGACACGGCATTGGCGAGGTTGTTGCGCACGTCGAACATCGTGCGCAACACGCCCTCGACCTCGAGCTTCGGGTTGAGGTTCTGCTTGATCGCATCGATCGTCTGCAGCAGCGCGGTCAGGCCTTCGAGCGCGTAGTACTCGCACTGCATCGGCACCAGCACCGAATCGGCGGCGGTCAGCGCATTGAGCGTCAGCAGCGACAGCGCCGGCGGACAGTCGATGAGGATGTAGTCGTAACGCGGGCGCAGCGGTTCGAGCGCGCGCTTGAGGCGTTGCTCGCGATCTTCGGCGCCCATCAGTTCGAGTTCGGCGGCGGTGAGATCGGTGTTGCCGGGAATCAGGTCGACCTCTTCCTCGGTCTGCACGATCGCATCGCCGGCTTCCACTTCGCCCAGCAGCACGTCGCAGGTCGACACTGGCACCGCGCCCTTGTCGATGCCGCAGCCCATGGTCGCGTTGCCCTGCGAATCGAGGTCGACCAGCAGCACACGTTTGGGCGTGCGCGCGAGCGCCGCGGCCAGGTTCACGGCCGTCGTCGTCTTTCCGACGCCGCCCTTCTGGTTGGCGATGGCGATGATGCGGGCCATGGGCTCCGTGCGAGGTTCAGGAAGGGAGCCGGCCACCGCGGGCGGCGGCCGGACCGGGGATTATGCCCCCCAAGGGTCGCTTGGGGACACCGATCCGATCCTGCGTCCGCATGACGGCGGCAACGCGGTTGCAACTGAACCGGCAATGCGCGGCCGGGTGTCGCCAATGTCCCGCGCTCGATGCGGGACAGTGGCTCAGGCGCGTGCGACGACGACCAGATGCCGTTCGGCGTCGAGGCCGGGCACCTTGAGCGGCGTGACCGAGTCGAGCCGCCAGCCGGTCGGCAGCGCGGCGATCTCGTCGACCGGATGGACGCCCTTCATCGCCAGCAGACGTCCGCCGTCCGCCTTCGGCAGATGGCCGCCGACGGCGAGGATGTCGGGCAGCGTGGCGAGCGCACGCGCGGTGATCGCGTCGAACGCACCAGGCCTGTCGACGGCTTCGATGCGCGATTCGGCGACATCGGCATTGGTGAGCTTCAGCTGGCGCACCGCTTCGCGCAGGAAGCGCGCCTTCTTGCCGTTCGACTCGACCAGGGTGACGTGCAGCCCCGGCAGCGCAATGGCCAGCGGAATGCCGGGGAGGCCCGGACCGGTGCCGAGATCGGCGAGCGTGGCGAGGCCATCGACGTGCGGCACCATCGCCAGCGAATCGAGCAGATGCCGCACGACCATCTCGCGCGGATCGCGCACGGCGGTCAGGTTGTAGGTCTTGTTCCAGCGCACCAGCAACGCGAGATAGGCGAGCAGCGGGTCGGCCAGCGTCGGCGCGAGGCCCAGCGTGCGCAGCCCGGCTTCGAGTTCGGCGCGCAGCGCGGTGTCGTCGGAGAGTTCCATGGGGCGCATTGTAGAAGCTGGTGTGGTGCGTGGTCTGTGGATCAAGCCGGATGATCGCTTCCTCGCGTGCGCTTGATGAGCGCGGGTGTCCAGTGGGCTCGAACGTCAAGATTGCGGTGCGCCTTGTCCTTCCCCCTCTGGGGGAAGGTGCCCGGAGGGCGGATGAGGGCGCTTTCAGGGTGTTCCCCGTAAGCTTCGGCCCTCACCCGACGCGCTGCGCGCGCCGACCTCTCCCGAAGGGAGAGGTGCAGATTCCTTGGCAGGTCGGGAGACGACCTTGATCGCAGATCAGATCTGCGAATCAGCAACCCGGAACGCCCGCTCAATCCACCCGCCGCCACGCCACCGTCGACAGATAGCCCGGCAATGGCGAGAACGCATGCAGATGCCAATCCCCCGGTGTCCCCAGCGCGGGATCGCAGGCGACCAGCGCCCAGCCATCGTCGCGCGCTGCGAACTCCAGGCGATCGAGCCCGAACGACAGCCCATGCCCATGCGCCTTCAGCACGGCTTCCTTCGCGCACCACAGCTGCACGAACGCGGCTTCCGCGGCGTCGGGTGCGCGTTTCGCCAGCGCCGTCGCTTCGCCCGCAGTGAAGAAGCGCTGCGCCAGTGCCATTGCCTGCGGACGTGGTCGCATCCATTCGATGTCGACTCCAACCGCGACGCCGTCGCCCAACGCGACGAGCAATGCGTCGCCGCTGTGGCTCCAGTTCGCGTCGAGGTCCGGCTGGCCGGGCACCTGCAACTGCGGGCGGCCGCGGGCGTCGCGGGTGAGGGCGATGTCGCTGTCGGCGCGGCCGAGCGTCTCGACCAGCCAGGGGCGCACCAGGGCTTCGGCGGATTGACCGCGGCGGTAGTCCCGCCACGCGATTCGCACCGCCCCGGCGGCCAGACTCATGGTTTCGCTGAACATCCCTCGCTGAACATCCGAACTTGGCATCCCGCAGGGCGTCCAGCGTAAGCTAAAACAGCTGTTCCGCGGGCCGGACACGGCGTACGGAACAATCTTCGGAGTCGCAACACGATGTCGGCAGTGGGTGTGGAACAGGGCGCTTCGCGCATTGAAGGCCTGCAGCGCGCAGGCGAGCACCGGCCGCTGGTCGACGGCCATCCGTCGCGCGCGATCGCGTTCGGGGCCGATGGCGTGGTGACGCTCGACACCTTTCTCGCGCAGGTGCGCGGCGTCGCCGCGCTTCTGCCCGATGCGCCGTTCGCGCTGAATCTCTGCGAAGACCGCTACCGCTTTCTCGTCGCGTTCTGCGCGGTCGCATTGCGTGGCCAGACCACGCTGCTGCCGCCGGCCCGCACGCGCGGTGCGATCGACGACGTGCGCGCGCGTCATCCGCACAGCTACTGCATCGGCGATCGTGACGACTGCGGCTGCGATGACCTGTACGACGTCAGCCACGCGCCCGCGCCGCCGCATTACGTGCGTCTGCCCGATGCGCTGCCGACGCGCGATGGCGACGTGCCGCAGATCGCGCTCGACGCGCTGGTCGCGATCGGGTTCACCTCCGGCAGCACCGGCGTCCCCGGCGCCAATCCCAAGACCTGGGCCACGTTCCACACCGGCACGCTGCAGAACCTCGCCGCGCTCGCCGATCTGCATGGCGAGGCCACGCTGCCGGTCGTGGCGACCGTGCCGCCGCAGCACATGTACGGCATGGAGCTCTCCATCCTGCTGCCGCTGCTCGGCAACGTCGCCGTGCACGGCGCGCGGCCGTTCTTTCCCGAGGACATCGCCGCCGCGCTGCGCGATGCACCGCGTCCGCCGCTGCTGGTCACCACGCCCGTGCATCTGCGCTCGCTGGTCGAATCCGGTGTGGCCCTGCCGCCGCTCGCCGCGATCGCCACTGCGACTGCGCCCTTGCCGCAGGCGCTCGCCGCCGAGGCCGAAGCCCGGTTCGGCTGCGAAGTGCGCGAACTGTTCGGCTCCACCGAGACCTGCATCTTCGCGCGCCGCCGCACCGCGCTCGAGCAGGCCTGGACCCCGTTCGACGGCGTGCGCCTGCAGCCCGTGCCCGATGGCACCCTCGTGCACGCGCCGCATCTGCCCGAACCGCGCCTGCTGGCCGACATCGTCGAACTCGACGCCGCGGGTCGTTTCGAGCTGCGCGGCCGTCAGGCCGACATGATCGAGATCGCCGGCAAGCGTGCGTCGCTCGCCGACCTCACCCGCCGCCTGCTCGCCATCGACGGCGTGCGCGACGGCGTGATCTGCCAGAGCGCCACGCCCGATGCGACTGGCGTCCGCCGGATCATGGCCGCCGTCGTGGCGAGTCCTGCGCTCGACGATGCGGCGCTGCTGGACGCATTGCGGGCCAGCATGGATCCGGTGTTCCTGCCGCGACGCATCCGCCGCGTCGATGCGCTGCCGCGCAACGAGACCGGCAAGCTGCCCCGCGCCGCGCTCGACGCGCTGTTCGGTATCACCGCGACCTGAATACCGACATCTCCGTCACGGACCGGGCCGGATGCTGGCGCCGGCCTTCGGGCCTGCACGCGCCAATCCCGATTTCCCGCGTTCCGCACTGGAGCATTCCGCATGAATTTCCTCATCTACATCATCGTCGGTGGCATCGCCGGCTGGCTCGCCAGCATCCTGATGCGCACCAACGGGCAGCAGGGCATCCTGCTGAACATCGTCGTCGGCATCATCGGCGGCTTCATCGGTGGCTGGCTGCTGCCGATGCTGGGCGTGTCGCTCGGTGCAGGCTGGATCGGCTTCCTGCTGACCGCGCTGATCGGCGCGATCATCCTGCTGGCGATCGTCAACCTGTTCCGCCGCGGCAGCGCGCGCTGATCGCGGCCGGATCGACGTAAAAAAAGGCCCGGCATTGCCGGGCCTTTTTTGTTGGGGATGTCATCCGGTATGGCATCCGATCCAACGGCAGCGCTGCGCGGCGTGTCAGCCCGAGATGGTGACCCACGCAGGCGCGTGATCGCTCGGCCGTTCCCAGGTCCGCGGTTCGCGGTCGATGCCGGACGCGACGGCCTGATCCCGCAACGCATCCGACACCAGCGTCAGATCGATCCGCAAGCCGAGATCGCGGCGGAAGCCTGCCTGCCGGTAATCCCACCAGCTGAAAACACCGGCGTCCTCGTGATGCAGACGGAACGCGTCGTGCAGACCGAGGCCGAGCAGGCCGCGCAGGGCGTCGCGTTCGGCGGTCGAGGTCAGGATGTGGGCGTCGTTCCAGACCGCGGGGTCGTGCACGTCGCGGTCGTCGGGTGCGATGTTGAAGTCGCCGAGGACCACGAGCTTCGGATGCGCGGCGAGTTCGCGCTGCACCCAGTCGTGCACGGCGGCGAGCCAGCGCAGTTTATAGGCGTACTTGTCGGTGCCGACGTCCTGGCCGTTGACGACGTAGAGGTTGATGACGCGCACGCCGTCGATGGTCGCGGCGATCACGCGTTTCTGTTCGTCCTCGAACCCCGGGATGCCGATCTGCACGTCGTCGAGCGCGCGATCGCGGGCGAGCAGGGCGACGCCGTTGTAGGTCTTCTGGCCCGAGAACACCGTGCGGTAGCCAAGCGCGGCGAGGGCGGTATCGGGAAAGCGCGCGTCCTCGAGCTTGGTTTCCTGGATGCCGACCACGTCGGGCTGCGCATCGCGCAGCCACTGTTCGAGGTGCGGCAGGCGGACGTTGAGCGAGTTGACGTTCCAGCTTGCGATCTTCATCCGGGAATTCTAGCGTCCGGCGCGTCGCCGGTCGCGCGCATGCGCAGCGTGGCGATGGTGCCGCCTTCCGCCGACGAGCGGATGTCGAGCGCCCAGCCGAGGTGTTCGCAGACGCGCGCGATGAGTTCCAGGCCGATGCCGTCGCCGGTCGGCATGCCGGTGCGCGCCATGCGCGAATAGACCGCGCTGATCTGCTCGGGCGTCATGCCGTGGCCGGGATCGCGGATCACGACGGTGGCATCGGCATGCAGTTCGACATCGATGCGCCCGTCGTCGCTGTGTTCGATCGCGTTGCGCAGCAGGTTGCCGACCGTCGCGCGCACGACCGCCGGTGGCGCGAGCAGGGTGCAGGGCTGCGCCGTGTGCAGCACGATCTGCAGTGCCTTGTCGCGGGTGAGGTGGCGGTGGTCATCGATGATCGCGGGCAGCAGCGTCGCCAGCTCGATCGGCTGGCCGGCCTGCAGCAGGCGCGCGGGATCCTTCGCCAGCGCGAGCAGCAGGGCGATCATCCGGTCCATGTCGTCGGCGGTGCGCTGGATGCGGCGCAGCTGGTGCGCGGTGACGGCCGGCACGTCGGTCGGCGCCAGCGCGAGTTCCGCGGCGCCGGACATCACCGCGATCGGCGTACGCAATTCGTGGCTGGCGGTGTTGATGAAGGCGCGCTCGCGATCGACGAACTGTTCGTTTCGCCCCAAGTAGTCGTTGAGCGCGTTGGCGATGACCAGCAGTTCCGAACTCGCGCGCGTCTCGGGCACGATCCGTTGGCCGGCGCGATCGGGCGACAGCGCGGCGATGTCGCCGGCCAGCGTGGTCAACGGCCGCAGCGTGCGCCCGAGTCCCAGCGCCATCAGCCCGCCCATCACCGTCACCAGGACGACCGACGAGCCGAGGATGAAGAGGGTGAGCCGGTCTTCCTCGCGCTCCATGTCGGTGATGTCGAGGGTCAGCACATGGCGCACGCCGTCGACGTGCTCGACCAGCACCAGGATTTCGGTGCCGTCCGGCAGTTCGACTTCGTCGTGGATGCCGTCGGGCAGGGCCGCGGTTTCCGGCGGCGCACCGCCGTTGACGTACAGACGCAGGCTGTCGGAATCGCTCCAGCGATACGAGGGATCCGCCGCGCTGCGTTGCAGATGGTGGGTGAACTCGGTGCGCAGCATCGAATCCCACAGCAGGCGCTCGGCGTACTCGTTGACGAGGAAGCCGTGCAGCGAAACGCCTGCGGCCAGCAGCAGCGCGTAGACCGCCAGCCAGTACAGGATGCGACTGCGCAGGCTGCGCGCGCGGCTCATGCCGCTGCGCCCGTGTCGGCGGGCGCGGCCAGCCGATAGCCGTAGCGCGGCAGGGTCTGGATCAGCTTGATCGCGAACGGGCCATCGACACTGCGGCGCAGTTCGTAGACATGCGAGCGCAGCATGTCGCCGTCGGGCGGCGCGTCGGCCCACAGCGCGTGTTCCAGCTGCTGGCGATCGACCGCGGCGGGGCTGGCCTGCATCAGCACTTCGAGCAGCTTGCGGCCCGCGGGATACAGATGCAGCGGCTGGCCGGCGCGGCTGGCCTCGAGCGTGTCCAGGTTGAGGCGCAGGTCGTGCACTTCCAGCGTGCGCGCGCCGCGGCGACCGTGCGCGCGCGCCAGCACGGCTTCGAGCCGCACTTCGAGCTCCGGCAGTGCGAAGGGCTTGGTCAGATAGTCGTCGGCGCCGGCGCGGAAGCCGGCGATCTTGTCGGGCAGTTCGTCGCGTGCGGTGAGCATGATCACCGGCGTGTCGATCGCATGTTCGCGCAGGCGCTGCAGCAGCGCGCGGCCGTCGAGGCGCGGCAGCATCCAGTCGAGGATGATCGCGTCGTAATGCTGGGTCACCGCGAGGTGCAGGCCGACGATGCCGTCCGGCGCGGCGTCCATCTCGTGGCCGCGCGGCTCGAAATAATCGAACAGGTTGCCGACCAGGTTGCGGTTGTCCTCGACCACCAGCAGTCGCATCGGTTCTCGTCCTGGGCGCAAGGCAGTGCCGGTTGATGATACGGCGCGGCGGGGCCGTGTTCCGACAGGCTTCCGACATGCCCGGGTCGATCCTGTACAGGCCGCGGATGGCGCGGCGTGTGGATCTGGACATGACGCTGCGGAATGCGATGACGCGCCTGAAACCGGTGCTGGGCATGGGTGTGCTCGGCCTCGTCGTGCTCGGCGTGTCGCGGCTGGGGCTGGCGCTGTGGCAGCGGGCGGCGGTGGACGAGGTCCAAGGCTGGGTGCCGGTGCTGGTGCAGGGCCTGCGCGTCGACATCGCCAGCCTGTGCCTGCTGTTCGTGCCGCTGGCGGCACTCTTGCTGCTGTTGCCTGCGGCGGTCTACGACGCGCGCTGGGTGCGCCGCATCGCGACGGGCTGGCTCGCGCTCGCGATGACGCTGCTGGTCTGGCTGGAACTCGCCACGCCCGGCTTCATGCGCGAGTACGGCCTGCGGCCCGACCGCGTGTTCGTCGAATATCTGGTCTATCCGCGTGAGGTACTTTCGATGCTCGCCGAAGGGCGGCCGCTGGAATGCATCGGCGTGCTGCTGCTGACCGCGGCGGCGGCCTTGGCCAGCTTGCGGCTCGCCCGACGCGGATGGCCGGCGCAGCCGATGCCCGCCGGCGGCGCGGTGCTGCGCGTGGGCCTCGCGGTGCTGGTGCTCGGCATCGGCGCGCTCGGTGTGCGCTCGACGCTGGGCCACCGGCCGATGAATCCGGCGATGCTGGCCTTCAGCACCAATCCCACGGTCAATGCGCTGCCGCTGAACTCGTTCTACTCGCTGGCGTTTGCGATGCGCGGCTGGCTGCAGCATGAGGACACCGCCGGATCGCTGTATGGCGAACTGCCGGCGGACACGGTGCTCGCATCGGTCCGGGCCGGCACCGGCCTGCCGGCTTCGGCGTTCACCGATCCGGCCTTGCCGACGCTCGCCGCGCGCGCTCCCGTATGGCGCGGCAAGCCGAAGAACCTGGTGATCGTGCTGGAGGAAAGTCTCGGTGCGCAGTTCATCGGCAGCCTCGGCGGGCGCCCGCTGTCGCCCGAGTACGACCGCCTGAGCGAACAGGGCTGGGCCTTCGAGCGGTTGTACGCGACCGGCACGCGCTCGGTGCGCGGCATCGAGGCCGTGGTCGCCGGCTTCGCGCCGACGCCGGCGCAGGCGGTGGTCAAGCGCGCGCGCAGCCAGCAGGGCTTCTTCACCCTCGCCGACGTGCTGCGCCGGCGTGGATACGACACGACGTTCTACTACGGCGGCGAAAGCCACTTCGACAACATGCGCGGCTTTTTCCTCGGCAACGGCTTCTGCCGCGTAGTCGAGCAGCGCGACTATCGCGCGCCGGCCTTCGTCGGCTCCTGGGGCGTGTCCGACGAGGATCTGTTCGCGCGTGCCAACGACGAGTTCGCGCGCCTGCATGCGGACGGCAAGCCGTTCTTCGGGTTCGTGTTCACCTCGAGCAACCACGATCCCTTCGAGTTTCCGACCGGGCGCATCACCCCGTTCGAGCAGCCGCTGCAGACGCGCAACAACGCCGCGAAGTACGCCGACCACGCGCTGGGCGGATTCTTCGACCAGGCGATGGCCAGCGACTACTGGAACGACACGGTGTTTCTCGTCGTCGCCGATCACGACTCGCGCGTCTTCGGCCGCGATCTGGTGCCGGTCGACAACTTCCATATTCCGGGACTGATCCTCGGCGCGGGCATCGCGCCGCGTCGCGACGACCGCATCGCCAGCCAGATCGATCTGGGGCCGACGCTGCTGTCCTTGATCGGCATCGCCGACGCCACGCCGATGACCGGACGCGATCTGGCCGATCCCACGATGCGCCTGCCCGGTCGCGCGCTGATGCAGTACGACCGCAACTTCGCGTGGCTGCAGGGCGACGACGTGGTCGTGCTGCAGCCCGACAAGGTGCCGAGCCAGTACCGCTACGTGCCGGGCAAGGGCCGCCTGCAGCCCGCGGCGCTGTCGCCGTTGCTCGCGCGCGAGGCACACGCGCAGGCGCTGTGGGGATCGCTCGCGTATGAGCGTGGCTGGTATGGATTGCCGAGGGTCAACGCGCCAGAAAATCCACCAGCTTCGCGATCCGCGCATACGGCGGTCGCAGCCAATCGGTAACCGCGACGCGCGACTGCCACAGCACCGGCAGCGCCTTGGTCATTGCATCGAAACCGGCGCGGCCGTGATACGCGCCCATGCCGCTGGGACCGACGCCGCCGAACGGCAGCCGGTTCGCGGCGAAATGCAGCAGGGTGTCGTTGACGGTGACGCCGCCGGCGACGGTGCGGGCGAGGATCGCCTCGGCCTGGGCGCGATCGCCGAAGGGATACAGCGCCAGCGGCCGGTCGCGTGTTTCGACGAAGGCGATGGCGTCGTCGAGCGAGCTGTAGGAAATCACCGGCAGGATCGGCCCGAAGATTTCCTCGCGCATCACGTCGCTGTCGTCGCCGGGGTCGACGACCAGCGTCGGCGCGAGCGCGCGCGCGCCGTCGACCTCGAGCAGCGGCAGCACGGTCAGGCCGCGGGTGCGCGCATCGTCGAGCAGGCCGGTCAGGCGCGCATGCTGCGCGTCGCTGACGATGTGCGTGTAATCCGATGCCCGCGTGCCGGCATCGGCATAACGCGCCTGCACCTCGAAGCGCAGCGCTTCCATCAGCGCGTCGCGGCGTGCGGCATCGACCAGCACGTAGTCCGGCGCGATGCAGGTCTGTCCGGCGTTGAACAGCTTGCCGGTGACCAGCCGCGACGCGGCCTTGTCGAGTGGATAGCCGGGGCAGATGATCGCCGGCGACTTGCCGCCGAGTTCCAGCGTCAGCGGGGTGAGGTTCGGGGCCGCCGCGGCCATGACCTTGCGACCCACTGCGGTGGAGCCAGTGAACACCAGGTGGTCGAACGGCAGGCCGGCAAACGCGGCGCCGATGTCGGCATCGCCCAGCGCGACGGCGACGCGGTCGGCCTGAAAGACTTCGGCCAGCAGCGAGCGCAGGAATGCGCTGCTGCGCGGCGTGTGTTCGGACGGCTTGAGATAGACGTGGTTGCCGGCGGCGATCGCGGTCGCCAGCGGAATCAGCGCCAGATTCACCGGGTAGTTCCAAGGCGCGATCACACCGACCACGCCCAGCGGCACCGGACGCACTTCGGCGCGTGCCGGCCACAGTTTCCAGCCCACGCCAACGCGGCGCGGGCGCATCCAGCCGCGCAGATGGCTGCGCAGCGCATCGATCTCCGACAGCACGGTCATGCCGTCGGCGATCAGCGATTCGGAGCGCGCGCGATGGCCGAAGTCGGCCGAGATCGCGTCGGCCATCTCGTCCAGGCGTCGCGCGAATGCAGCGCGCAGGCGGGCGAGATCGTCGCGGCGCTGCGCGGCATCCGGGCGACCGCTGCGCCAGGCCGCGCGCAAGGCATCTAGGGTCGGTCGCAGGTCCGCGACCGGCGTCGCGGCGGGTGTCGAATCGGTCGGGGCGGTGTCCATCGCCGCAGTGTAGCGTCGGCGTCGCGGCATTCCGGCAGGGCCGCAGGTAGACTCCGGCGATGGACTTGAGACCCTATCGGAACACCGCCCCGCGCCTCGGTGCACGCGTCTATGTGGACCCTGCAGCAACGGTGATCGGCGATGTCGTGCTCGGCGACGACGTGTCGGTGTGGCCGGCGACGGTGATCCGTGGCGACGTGAACCACGTGCACATCGGCGCGCGCACCAGCGTGCAGGACGGCACCGTGATCCACGTCAGCCACGCCGGCCCGCATGCCAAGCGCGGCGGCTTCCCGACCCTGATCGGCAGCGACGTCACCATCGGCCACAAGGCGGTGATCCACGCCTGCACGATCGAGGACGCGGCGCTGATCGGCATGGGCGCGCTGGTGCTCGACGGCGCGGTGGTGAAGAAGCACGCGTTCGTGGCCGCAGGTGCGGTGGTGTCACCGGGCAAGGTGGTCGGCGAAGGCGAGCTGTGGGTCGGCAATCCGGCGCGCTGCGTGCGCAAGCTCGACGATGCGCAGATCGAAGGCCTGTACTACAGCGCCGCGCATTACGTGCGTCTCAAGGACGAATATCTCGCCGCGCTGGCGGGCTGAGCAGCGCAGGGGCAGGGCACGACGCATGACGCACAGGGACGACGCGCATTCGCGCATGACCGCACGGAGCCGCGGCGCCTGATGCTCGATACGGTCCGCGAGGTCCACACGCCCGAGGGCGTCGCGTTGCGCCTGCCGGCCGCCGGCCCGGTGCCGCGTGCGGTGGCGTGGCTGATCGACCTGGCGATCCGCGGCGCGCTGCTGATGGCGATCTCGATCGTGCTCGGCATGCTCGGCAAGTTCGGCTCGGGCCTCTACATGATCGTGCTGTTCGTCGTGTTCTGGGGCTATCCGGTGGTCTTCGAAGCGCTGTACGGCGGGCAGACGCCGGGCAAGCGCGCACTGAGCCTGCGCGTGGTCTCGGCCGACGGCGCGCCGATCGGCTGGATGGCGAGTTTCGTGCGCAATCTGATGCGCACCGTCGACATGCTGCCCTTCGGCTACGGCGCGGGTCTGGTCGCGAGCCTCGCCGATCCCTGGAGCCGGCGGCTCGGCGACATGGTCGCCGGCACGCTGGTGATCCATGCGCCACGCGAGCGCACGCGCATCGACGCGTTGCAGATCGCGCCGCAGGCACCGGCCGCGCCGTTGCAGGCGCACGAGCAGATCGCGGTGATCGCATTCGCCGAACGCGCGCACGCGTTGACCGGCGAACGCCAGCAGGAGCTGGCCGACATCGCCACACCGGTCACCGGTGCACGCGGCGAAACCGGCGTGCTGCGATTGCTGGGCGTGGCCAACTGGTTGCTGGGGCGACGCGCATGAGGCAGGACGCGTTCGTCGCCCGGCACGAGCCCGAGTGGGATGCGTTCGAGCGCTGGCTCGATGCGCGCGAAGGCAGTCCGCGACGCGCGCGTGCGACGCGTCGCGACTGGGACGGACTGGTCGACGAGGACGTGCCCTCGCGCTATCGCCGTCTGTGCCAGCAGCAGGCACTCGCCCGCCGGCGCGGCTACAGCCCGCAGGTCACTGCGCGGCTGCAGGCGCTGATGCAGCGCGGCCACAACGTGCTCTATCGCCCGCCACCGCCGCCGTGGCGACGCGCGCTGCGCTTCCTGCTCGCCGATTTCCCGCGGCTGGTGCGCGCGCAGCGCGGCTGCCTGTGGGCCGCGCTGGTGCTGTTCGCGGTGCCGCTGGTGCTGATGTTCGTGCTGATCCAGCAGTGGCCGGAACTCGCCTACGGGGTGATGTCCCCCGAGCAGCTGGCGCAGATGGAGGGCATGTACGACCCGGCGCGCGCGGCCGAGCGCTTCGCGCGCGAGAGCCAGAGCGACATGGAGATGTTCGGCTACTACATCTGGAACAACGTCAGCATCGGTTTCCGCACCTTCGCCAGCGGTCTGCTCGCCGGCGTCGGCACGATCTTCGTGCTGATCTTCAACGGCATTTTCATCGGCACGGTCGCCGGACATCTGCAGGCGATCGGCCACGGCGGTCCGTTCTGGCGCTTCGTCGTCGGCCATTCGGCGCCGGAACTCACCGCGATCGTCATCGCCGGTGCCGGTGGCCTGCGGCTCGGACTCGCGCTGGTCGCGCCGGGCCAGCTGCGCCGCGTCGATGCGCTGGTGCAGGCGGGACGCGACGGTGGCCGGCTGTGTCTCGGCATTCTCTTCATGCTGGTGTTCGCGGCGTTCGTCGAAGCGTTCTGGTCGTCGACCGGGGCGATTCCCGATCCGATCAAGTTCGGTGTGGGCGGTGGCCTGTGGCTGCTGACCGGGCTGTGGCTGTGGCGCGGCGGACGCGGGGTGGCCGATGCGCGTTGAGACCGTGCAGGTGGAGCTGCGACCGCGCACCGCCTGGGAAGCGATGGAGCTCGGCAACGCGCTGGTGCGCCGCCACGCGCTCGCGATCTGGGGCCCGTCGCTGCTGCTCGGGCTGCCGGTGTTCGTGGTGCTCAACGCACTGGGCTGGGCGATCGACCAGTTGTGGCTGTCCGCGCTGCTGCTGTGGTGGCTCAAGCCGGTGTTCGATCGCGTGCCGCTGTTCGTGCTGTCGCGCGCGGTGTTCGGCGCGGCGCCGGGCATGCGCGCGACACTCGATGCGCAATGGCGCTGGGGCTGGCGGCCGCTGATCGGGCATCTAACGTGGCGCCGGTTCAGTCCCTGGCGCGCGGCGACGCTGCCAGTGGATCTGCTCGAAGGTCTGTCCGGCGCGCCGCTCGCGCAGCGGCGACGTCTGCTCGCCGACGGCATCGGCGGACACGCGCTGCTGCTGACCGTGATCTGCCAGTTGTTCGTGGCCGCGTTGCTGCTGTCGCTGACGACGCTGGTGCTGATGTTCGTGCCGACCGAACTGCTGTCCGAATCGGCACGCGCGATGTGGGCGCTGATCTCCGAACAGCCGCCGCGCTGGGTGCAGGTGCTCGGCAATCTCGCGTTCTGGATGGCGATCGGGCTGGTCGAGCCGTTCTACATCGGCGCCGGCTTCGGCCTGTATCTCAACCGTCGCACGCAGCTGGAAGCCTGGGACTTGGAGATCGCGTTCCGGCGTCTGCGCGCGCGCCTGGCGCCTGCGGCGACGCTGGTGGTCGGCCTGCTGCTCGCCGGCCTGATGCTGGCGCCGGTGTCGGGGCATGCGCAGGACCCGGCGACCGCCGGCGACGACGGCACGCGCGAGATCAATCCGACCAAAACCTGGCGGCCTGGCGAACGCAAGCAGGACGTCGCGCAGGACGATGCGGCGCAGACGCCGACGCTCCCGCAGGTCTTCGGACGCCTCAAGGACGGCGCAGCGTTCCAGCGCGCGATCGAACGTGCCTATGCCGATCCGTTGCTCGACAACAAGCGCGAGGTCATGCGTTGGCAGCGCAAGGACGCCGACGACGAGAAAGAAGACGAGAAAAGCCGACCGACGCCGAACACCGGCCTATTGGCCGCGATCGGACAGGTCTTCGCGCTGATCGCCGAATACGGCCTGTGGCTGGTGCTCGCGATCGTCGTCGGCGTGCTCGCCTGGACCGCGCGCCGCTGGTGGCCGTGGATGCGCGGCACGCTGGGGCCCGTGCGCGAGCCGAGCGAAATCGTGGTCGAAGCCGCGCCACCACCGCCGGAAGCATTGCCCGCGGATCTGGTCTCCGAAGTGCGCCGGCTGTGGGCCGAGGGCCGGCATCGTCGCGCGCTGGCGCTGCTGTATCGCGGCGGCGTCGAGGCGATGGTCGCGCGCGCCGGCGTGACCCTGGTGCCGGGCGCGACCGAGGCGCAGGTCCTGCGCGCGTCGCGACGCTTGCCCGATGCCGAAGACCGCGATGCGTTCGCCGAAATGGTGCGCGTCTGGCAGCGCGCCGCCTACGGCCAGCGGCTGCCGGATGATGCCGGCCTCGACGCGTTGCTGACGCGTCTGGTGCCGCGTTTCGGATGGTTCGCCTGATGCGCTGGCCTACCCGCATCGCACTCGCCGCACTCGGTGCGTTGATCATCGCGCTCGGCGTCGCGTGGTTCCTGCACACGCACGAGCGCGTGGCCGACACCGTCGATGTGCCGCCGCGTGGCGAGGCCGTCTACAACCCGCTGTACGCATTGCGCGAAACACTGCGCGCCGATGGCGTGGAGGCGCGTTCGCGCCAGCGTCTGCAACTCTCCAGCGTGCCGCTTGGACCGCGCGACACCGTGCTGCTCTACAGCGAACCGCGCACGCTGCTGCCGTCGGAAGTCGAAGCGCTGCTCGGCTGGGTCGACGGCGGCGGCCATCTGCTGGTGCGCACGCCGTTGCCGCGCCGCCGCGCGGATGCCGCGCGTCCCTGGGATCTGCTCGAACGCCTCGGCGTGCACACCGTCGACGGCCGCACGCACTGCGAACCGCTGCTGGTGACCGGGCAGGGCGGCCATATCGAGTTCTGCAACGGCCGCCGGTTCCTCGTCGATGCAGAACCGCTGCTCGAATGGGGCGACAGCGGCGAGGACGGTCTGGTGTTCGCGCGACTGGCGCATGGCGCCGGCAGAGTCGACGTGCTCGCCGACTTCGATTTCATGCGCAATGCCGATCTGCGCGAAGTGCCGCACGCGCTGCTGACCCGGCAGCTGCTGGCGCCGAACTGGGGCGCGGGCACCGTGCATCTGGTGTACGCCGCCAGCGTGCCGCCGCTGTGGTACCAGATCCTCACCCGAGGCTGGATGGCGTGGGGCCCGTTGCTGCTCGCGCTGCTCGCCTGGCTGTGGATGCGTACGCAGCGGCTCGGTTCGGTGTTGCCGGCGCCGCCGGTCGCACGGCGCGCGCTGCTCGAGCACGTCGCCGCGAGTGGCGAACATCTCGTGCGCTACGGCCGCGCGCCGCTGCTGTACGACGCGGTGCGCACGGCGTTTCTCGATCGCCTGCGCCGGCGCGACCCACTCGCCGCCGCGCTCGAAGGCGAGGCCGGCATCGAGGCCATCGCCACGCGCACCGGCGTGTCGCCACGCGATGTCCGCCATGCCTTGCAGGCGCCCCGACCCGATGATGCGACGGCGTTCCGCCAGCGCATTGCCCGACTGATCCAGATGCGAAACAACCTGTGAGCCAGACCATGACCGAACTGTCCGTGCCCCCGTCCGCACCGATCACCGGCGACGCCCTTGCCGCGCGCGTCGCCGCCGTCCGGGACGAAGTCTCCAAGGCCTTCATCGGCCAGCCCGAGGTGCTCGACCAGATCCTGGTCGCGCTGCTCGCCGGTGGTCACGTGCTGATCGAAGGCGTGCCCGGCCTCGGCAAGACGCTGCTGGTGCGCGCGCTGTCGGCAGTGCTCGGCTGCAACTTCGCGCGCGTGCAGTTCACGCCCGACCTGATGCCCAGCGACGTCAGCGGCCACGCGGTGTGGGACACCAAGAGCGAGACCTTCGTGGTCCGTCGCGGCGCGATCTTCACCAATCTGCTGCTGGCCGACGAGATCAACCGTGCGCCGGCCAAGACCCAGTCCGCACTGCTCGAAGCGATGCAGGAACAGCAGGTCACCATCGAAGGCCACAGCTTCGAACTGCCGCCGCCGTTCATGACGCTGGCGACGCAGAATCCGGTCGAACAGGAAGGCACGTATCCGCTGCCCGAAGCACAGCTCGATCGTTTCCTGCTCAAGGTGCTGATCGACTATCCCGAACATGCCGACGAAGTCGCGATGGTGACCGCGATCAGCAGCGGCAAGGTCGCGGCCGATTTCGACCTGTCGCAACTCAAGACCGTGCTGCAGCCGGGCGAGATCGTCGCGCTGCAGCAGGGCACCGCGGCGACGGTGGTCGATGCGGCGGTGATCGATTACGCGGTGCGCATCGCCGCGGCCACGCGCAAATGGCCGGGCATCGCACTCGGCGCCGGCCCGCGCGGCAGCCTCGCGCTGGTGCGTGCGGCACGTGCGCAGGCGGTGCTGTCGGGCCGCGATTTCGTCACGCCCGACGACATCCGCGAGATCGCCACGCCGGCGCTGCGCCATCGCATCGCGCTCGCGCCGGAGCTGCAGATCGAAGGGCAGGACGCCGACCAGGTGCTGCAGGCGCTGCTGGCGCGCGTGGAGGCGCCGCGCAAGTGAGCCCGTTGCGAAGTCCGCACGTGAGCCGCTCTACATGAGGCCGACGATCGCCCTCGTCGTGCTGCTCGTCGTCTGGGGCCTGGGCGGCGTCGCCGCGTCGCTGTGGCCTGCGGCGGTGCTGCCGTGGAACGTCTTCGGTACGGCGCTGTTGCTGCTGTCGATTCTCGATCTCGTACTGCTGTTACGACGTCCGACGCCGGATGTCGTGCGCACGATGGCCGAGGCCTGGCCGATCGGCATCGCGCGGCCGGTGTCGCTGCAGGTCGAAGGCGGCCCGCAGGTCCAGCATCTCGAGGTGTTCGATCTGCACCCACCGGGCTGGCGCGTCGATGGCCTGCCGCGACGCCTGCGATTGACGCCCGGCACCGTGTCGCGCGTCGACTACACCCTGCAGCCTGACATGCGCGGCGCAGCAACGTTCGACGGCGTGCAGCTGCGGCTGCGCTCGCCGCTCGCGCTGTGGCGGCAGCGGCGCGGCGCCGGTACGCGCCACCAGGTGCGCGTGTTCCCGAACTTCGCACCGCTGACGCGCTTCGCATTGCTTAGCGCCGACCGCGCCTCACGACTGGTCGGCGCGCACATCAAGCGCCGCCGCGGCGAGGGCACCGATTTCCACCAGATGCGCGAGTACCGCGTCGGCGACAGCCTGCGCCAGATCGACTGGAAGGCGAGTTCGCGCGCCCGCAAGCTGATCTCGCGCGAGTACCAGGACGAAAAGAACCAGCAGCTCGTCGTCGTGCTCGACACCGGTCGGCGCATGCTCGCCCAGGATGGCGCGCTGTCGCATTTCGACCACGCGCTCGATGCCGCGCTGGTCGTGTCCTATCTCGCGTTGCGCCAGGGCGACGCGGTCGGCCTGTTCGCAACCGGCGGCGAGAGTCGCTGGATGGCCCCGCAGCGCGGCATGGGCGCGGTCGACACACTGCTGCGTGTCAGTCACGACCTGCAGCCGCAAGCGGTCGCGACCGACTATCTGGCCGCTGCGACCGAACTGTCGCTGCGCCAGCGCCGTCGTGGCTTGTTGATGCTGGTGACCAATCTGCGCGACGAGGACATCGAGGACGTGCTGGCCGCGGTACGCATGCTGCAGAAGCGGCATCTGGTGATCGTCGCGTCCCTGCGCGAACGCGCGCTCGACGAGGTGCTGTCGACCGAGGTCCGCGACCACGACGATGCGATCCGCGCCGGCGCCACCGCCCGCTATCTCGCCCAGCGCAAGGCCGCGCACGACGCACTGCGCAACCATCGCATCGCCGTGCTCGACGTCACCGGCGAAGAGCTGCCGTCGGCGCTGGTCGAGCGCTATCTGGCGGTGAAGCGGGATGGGTTGCTGTAGGGGCTGCCAACCCTGTCCCGTAAGCAGGGGAGGGCTCAAAGCCTGGTCCTCCTTTCACCTGCAGTGAATGGAATCCCCGCTAGAAACAAAGCGCGCGCACCGGACGCTGCGCAGGGGGAGTGGTCCGGGGTCGCGCGATGCCAGCCATCCGACGAGGCCTTGCCATGCACATCCGCACCCCTGTGAATCCCTCCGCGGCACGCTTGCCGCGCATCTTCCGTGCCCTAGCCCTGCTCGGCGCAGCCGCACTGCTGTCCGCATGCGCGGCGACGGTGCAGCGACCTACGGCCGCGCCTGTCGATCCGGTCGCGATCAATGGCGATGTGCGCCAGGTCGTGCTGGTCGTCGAAGGCAGCGATACCGCTCGGGCGCAGGAGGACTGGGCGGATTTCCGCGCCCTGTGGAACGACGCGATCCGCACGTCCGCCACCGCGGCCGGCATCCAGGGCAGCGTGCGCGACAGCCGGCCGGCGTCGCTGGACCCGCCGGGTGTGGTCGTGGCGGTGCGTGTCGACAGCTTCCGCTACGTCTCCACCGGAGCGCGCTACGGCCTCGGCGTGATGACCGGCAATGCGCACATCAAGGCCAGCGCGCAGTTCATCGAAGTGCCCGGCGGCAAGGTCGCGGCGACGCGGACCTACGACACCGCGTCGAGCGCGTGGCAGGGCATCTTCGCGCCGATGACGGTCAAGCAGGTGCAGGCGATCACCGACCAGATCGTCGCCGAAGCACGCGGCGGCTGACCGACGCCGGCCTCACGATCGACCGGCGTACAGTGCGCGTGGGCGGTTCGCCGCCCGGGCCATAGGCCGGGAGGACGCGATGGGGGAGCGCGACGCAGGAGCAGGAGCCGGGCATGCCGGTGCGGGCGGCCGCGCGTCGCTGCAGCGCATCCTCGCGCGCGTCTCACGCGAGGCCCTGCAGGACGGTGCGCTCGACGGGGTGATGCAGCGGATCGTAGATGTCGTCGCCGCGGAGCTGCCGGTCGCGGTCGTCAGCATCATCCTGCTCGACGAGGCCGGCGAGGCCTTCGTGCAGGAAGTCTCGGCCGGCACGTTCGATCTGTCGCCGATGACCTGGCCGTGGCCGCTCAGCGTCGGCGCTGCAGGGCGCTGCGCACGACTGGGCGAACCGCAGCTGATCGTCGACGTCGACACCGATACCGACTACCTCGCCGGCAACTGCGAGGTGCGTTCGGAGTATCTGGTGCCGATCCGCCACCGAGCGCGCCTGCACGGCGTGCTGAATATCGAAAGTGCCGATGCCGTGTTCTTCGACGACGACATGCGTGACGCCTTCGACGCGATCGCCGACCAGATCGCGGGCGCGATCCACTTCGCGCGCATCGCCGCGGCGCTGGAAGACGCGAATGCGCGGCTGCAGCAGATGTCGATGGTGGATGGCCTGACCGGCATCGCGAACCGGCGCGCGTTCGACCAGGCGCTGGACGCGATGCTGCGGCGACTGCGTGCTGCGGGTCAGCCGATGGTGCTGTTGCTGGCCGACGCCGACTACTTCAAGGCGCTCAACGACGCGCTCGGACATCTGCACGGCGACGAATGCCTGCGCGCGATCGCGGGTGTGTGCGCGGCTGCGGCAGCAGACGCCGATGGACTGGCGGCGCGCTTCGGCGGCGAAGAATTCGCGGTGCTGCTGCCCGGCCACGACGCGGGTCTGGCATGGAGCGCTGCGGAAGCGTTGCGCGGCGGTATCGAAGCGCTGGCGCTGCCGCATCCGGCATCGTCACTGGCGCAGGTGGTGACGGTCAGTGTCGGCGGCGTGGTGTCGGGGCCGGACGACACGCGCGAAGCGAATGCGCTGATCGAAGTGGCCGATCGCGCGCTTTATGTGGCGAAAGCGTCCGGCCGCAACCGCGTGCAGATCTGATCCGGCACGCGGCGGTAGTGCTCAGGCGCCGACGCGCGTGCGTACCAGACCGACATCGCGCACCGGGCGCACTTCGATGCTGCCGGTGCGCGCCCACGGGAACTCGCCCGCGATGCGCAATGCGTCTTCCTCGCTGTCGGCTTCGATCAGGTTGAAGCCGGCCAGCATTTCCTTGGTTTCGGAGAACGGACCGTCGAACACCTGCGTACGACCGCCGCGCGTACGCACGGTCTTGGCGGTGGTCGCATGTTCGAGCTGCTGGAACCCGAGCAGCGTGCCCTCGGCCTGCAACGCATCGGCGTGCTGCAGGCAACCGCGCATCATCGTGTCGTATTCGCCCTCGGCCAGACCGTCGAGCAGTGTGTCGTCGGTGTAGATCAGCAGCAGGTACTGCATCGGGCGCGTCCTCGGATGGGCGGGTCAGGCTTCCAGATGGAAGTAGGGTTCCACGGTGCCACGCAGCTTGACCGTCAGCGGCTGGCCCCGGCGATCGAGCGCACGGCCGGCGGCGACGCGGATCCAGCCTTCGCTGACGCAGTATTCCTCGACGTCACGCCGCTCGTTGCCGTTGAAGCGGATCCCGATGCCGCGATTCATCGCCGCCTCGTTGTAGTGCTGGCTGCGCGGATCGTTGGAGAGATGGTCGGGCGGCGTATCGGTCATGGCGTCGGAATGCAGTGTGGAGACTGCGCGCAGGATACCGCCGGCGCGTGCAGGCTTCACCTACGGTGCCTCGCCGCGTCCCTGCCGGCGCGCATTCGCGATCACCGCGCGCACGAGCGCACGATCGTGGTGACGCGAGATCGGCATCGCACCCAGCGTGATCGCACGCGCGCGCATCGCCGCGGTCACGTCGTAATGCGCGCCGCTGGTGCGGTCCTGGAACGCGCGCCGCGACATGCCGAGCAGGGCCGCGAAGGCGTGCAGTTCGTCGAGTGTGTCGGCGAGCAGATGCGCCCAGCGCTCGCCGCGCCAGGGATGGACCGCATCGTCGACGTAGACAGTCATGAACGGGCCTGCACATCGGCATCATCGCCGTTCATGAATCATAGCGGGCGCATGTGGCGACGCATGCATCGGGCTTTGCGCCCGGCCATCACATTTTTCTCTCCGCCGTGCCTACGCCTGCAGATATTCCGTCCGGCGAATGGAGGCGCGTGCGCGTTGCATACTCATGGACGCGTGAAAACCCCTGTTTTCAAGCCGTTTTCTGCAGTTCTGAAATTTCGTGCATTTGGGGGTTCGTGCAGAAATCGTTAAGATGGCCGGTCTGCATTGCGTTTACGAATTTATCGAGGAGGGCAGACCCGTCGTGATTTCGCGCGGTTTCAAGTGGTTGTTGTGTGGTGTTTTCGTGGCTGCGGCGCCCGCCGTGTCGGCTGAAGAAAGTGCCGACGAGACACCCGGTTTCGAACTCGGCGGCGCGGTCCGCTTCAATTACGGGTGGCTCGATTACGGGCCCAGCAGCGGTCCCGAGCTCGAACTCCTCCGGGTCGATGCACGCGGCAACGCCGGTCCGGCGTTCTTCTCGCTGCAATACCGCTGGTACGACGGATTCGACGCCGTGCACCACGCTTACGCGGGCTGGAAACTCGAAGACGGCAGCGATGGCGCCACGTCCGACATCCGCGCCGGTATCCAGCAGGTCCCGTTTGGTCTGCTGCCCACCGCCTCGCACAGTTTCTGGTTCGGTTCGGGCTACTACCTCGGCCTCGAGGACGATTACGACCTCGGCGTGGTGTGGCAGCGCCAGTCTGGCGCGCACCAGTGGAACGCGGGTGTATTCTCGGGCGACGAGTACGGCACCGGCGCGAACTTCGACCGCTATTCCTTCGATGTCGCGACGACCGAGGATCTGCCCTACCGCGAGCGCGAACGCGGCATCGTGCGTTACGAGCACACCAGTGAAGCCGACGGTTGGGAAACCACCTGGGGCGCATCGGCCTTCGCCGGTCGCATCGAGAACCGCTTCGATGGTGGCAAGCACGACCACACCGGCGCTGCCGTGCACGGGCAGTGGGTGCGCGGTCCGCTGACGCTGCAGGCGCAGTGGGCGCGCTACCGCTACGACAATCCGGAATCGCGCATCGCGATGTCGGCTTTCATGTTCCCGTTCGAGATCGCATCGCAGGCCGACGTGCCGACGTTCAACGTCGCCTATGACGTGCAGCGCACCGGCTGGTTCGACAGCATCACTTGCTACAACAACGCCAGCGCGACGCTGCCGGTCGGCAACGATCCCGGACTGCGCGATTCGATCCAGAACGTCACCGGCTGCAGCTTCGGTAAGGGCGTGATGCTGACCTACGTCGACTGGATCGCAGGCAAGAACATGTGGTTCGCCGGCGGCCCCGGCATCGGCGTGCGCGATCCGGCCAACGACGGCTGGCACTCGCGCCTCAACGTCAACATCGGCTTCTACTTCTGATTTACGGCCGGGCGCGCTGCCCGGCCGCATCGATACGGCCGCCGGTCGCCGGCGGTTTCACCTGGACGCGGCAGCACCTGGCTCACCCTGTGGCCGCGCTGTCGCGTCCTGCCCTGAGGACTTTCCATGAACGATCCCACCGTGCGCCCGGATACCGATCCGGTCGCGCCGCCAGAACGCTGGCACTCGCGCATTCTCGGTCCCGTGTTTTATCCATCGGCGCTGATCGTGCTGGCCTTGATCGTGATGTCGTTCGTCGCGCCCGAGGCGATGGAGACGATGTTCGGCCACGCCAAGACCTGGGTCGCCGACGAGGCAGGCTGGTTCACCGTGCTCACGGTCGCCGGCTTCCTGGTCTTCATCGTCGGCATCGCGATCAGCGGCTTCGGTCGCCTGAAACTCGGCCCTGACCACAGCAGTCCCGATTACAGCTACGCGACCTGGTTCGCGATGCTGTTCGCGGCCGGCATGGGCATCGGCCTGATGTTCTTCGGTGTTGCCGAACCGATCATGCATTACGCCGAACCGCCGGTCGGCGATGCGCAGACGGTTGCCGCTGCGCGACAGGCGATGCGCATCACGTTCTTCCACTGGGGCATCCACGCGTGGGCGATCTACGCGGTGGTCGCGCTGTCGCTGGCGTACTTCGCGTATCGCCACGGTCTGCCGCTGCGTATCCGCTCGTCGCTGTATCCGCTGATCGGTGATCGTATCTACGGCCCGATCGGCCACGCGGTCGACACGTTCGCGGTGCTCGGCACGATCTTCGGCCTCGCCACGTCGCTGGGCCTGGGCGTGATCCAGATCAACACCGGTCTTAACTACCTGTTCGACACGCCGGTCGGCACGACGACACAGGTGATCCTGATCAGCGTGATCACGCTGATCGCGACGGGTTCTGTCGTCAGCGGTCTGGACAAGGGCGTGCGTCGTCTGTCCGAACTCAACATGATCATGGCGGTGGCGCTGCTGGCCTTCGTGCTGATCGCCGGACCGACGGTCTATCTGATGCAGACCTTCGTGCAGAACACCGGCATGTACATCTCGAACGTCTTCGCGATGACGTTCAACCTGTACGCCTACGAATCCCGTGGCACCTGGCTGGGCGGCTGGACGCTGTTCTACTGGGGCTGGTGGATCGCCTGGTCCCCGTTCGTCGGCATGTTCATCGCGCGCATCTCGCGTGGCCGCACGATCCGCGAGTTCGTCGTCGGCGTGCTGCTGGTGCCGCTGGGCTTCACCTTCCTGTGGATGACGATCTACGGCAACACCGCGCTGCATATGGTCATGGTCGATGGTGCGACGCAGCTGGTCGATGCAGTGGCGGCCGACAGTTCGGTCGCGATCTTCCAGTTCCTCGAGAACCTGCCGTTCTCGACGATCACCTCGGGTCTGGCGACCGCGCTGGTGGTGATCTTCTTCGTGACGTCGTCCGACTCCGGCTCGCTGGTGATCGACATGCTCACGACGAAGGGCGAGGAGGAATCGCCTGTTTGGCAGCGCATCTTCTGGGCGCTGGCCGAGGGCATCGTCGCGATCGCACTGCTGCTGGCCGGTGGCCTGGCCGCGCTGCAGGCGGCGACGATCGCATCCGCGCTGCCGTTCACGGTGGTCATGATCCTGATGTGCTGGGGCATGGTGCGGGCGATGCGTCTGGAAGTGGTCAAGCGCGACAGCCTCCGCGATGCGCGCATTGCACCGGTCGGCATCGGCGGCGGCGGCGACTGGAAGGCGCGCCTGCGCTCGCTCGCCCATCACCCGATGCAGAAGGAAGTGCTCGCGTTCCTGCAGACACAGGTCAAGCCGGCATTCGAGGACGTGGCCGCGGAGCTGCGCAAGCAGAACCTCGATGTCGCGGTCGAAGAAGGGGAGGACGGCCGCATCTGGCTGCAGGTCGGCCATGGCGAAGAGATGGATTTCTTCTACTCCGTGCGCCCGGTGCCGTACGAGCCGCCGAGCTTCATGTTCGAAGATCCGCGCCGTCGCCGGAAGGAGACCGACCGCTTCTATCGCGGAGAGGTCCACCTGCGCGAAGGCGGTCAGGATTACGACGTGATGGGCTGGCGCAAGGACGAGCTGATCCACGACGTGCTCGACCAGTATCAGCGCCACATCCACTTCCTCAACGTCGTGCGTTGAGACAGCGCGGCCTCCGGTGCGGACGCATTGGGGCCCGACGCCGGCGTGGTGACATCACACGCCGGTTGATCCGGATCGGGAAGGCCACGTGTTCGCACGTGGCCTTTCTCTTTATGCGGACTTGAAAGGGCTTTTCTGGGTTCTACCTGTCTTCTACGACAGTGCTCCTGCTCCTGCTCTTGCTGGGCTTTGGTTTTGGTCTTGCTCTGGCTTTGGCTTCCAGGTTTTGACTGGAATCGAGCCGTAGAGCGAGCCGAGCACCGGAGCCTGGCGTGGCCGAAGAGCAGCCCATGTCTGAGCGCAGCGAGTTTGGGCTGCGTGCCGCATCAGGCGAGGAGCACAGGGGACCGATGCGGCTCCATCGCATCGGCTCGCGTCCGGCGAAGGGGGTTTTTGGTTCCCTTTTTGGCCCGTCAAAAAGGAACTCGCACGCGCAGCGGGCGAAAGCCCTGCACTTGCTTCAGCTTCTTCGCTCGTCGCTTTGCGACTTCGAGGTCCCGGGCGAAGACTAATGAATCAACCGCAGGAGCGAAGATCAAAGACAGGGCTTCCGCGCTGTCGCGCGGCTTACTTTTGTCTCGGCAAAAGTAAGCAAAACCGTCTTCGCCGGACGCGATCCGCCGCGATACAGCTGCGGCGGTCCCCTGCGCTTCTCGGACGACGGGGCACGCAGCCCAAACTCGCTGCGCTCAGACATGGGCTGCTCTTCGACCCCGTCGCCCTGCGATGCTCGGCTCGCTCTACGGCTCGATTCAAGTCAAAGGCGAGAAGCCAGAGCCGAAGCCAAAGCCAAAGCAGAAGAGAAAGCGGCCAGAGTGAGTGCTGGAGCCAAATCCAGAACGGGTAAAGAAGACTCGCGAACCTCGGTTGACATGTCCGCACGTGCGGCGATCGTGACGACGGCTGTCCGATCGTGAGGCGCCCGGAGTTTAAGTGGAGCACATCCTCATCAACCGGAACGGGTTTATGTGGACGCAACAAAAAAGCCGCGCAATCGCGCGGCTTCTTCGAGTCCACCGACCCTCAGCGCTGCGCGATCGCAGGTCGCAGATCGCGTCGCAGCCAGTCGTCGATCAGCTGCTTCTCGTAACGCAGCGCATCACTGTTCATCGCCGAGCCCGCGCGGTTGAGGAAGCCCATGTCGCGCAACTCGCGCGGGCCTTCGGCGATCACGGCGCCGCTGGAATCGCGCAGTACGAAGTCGAGATCGATCCGCGGCGGATAGTGGTCCTTGATGATGCGCACGTGGTCGAAGCGCGGACCGTTCCACGGCTCGTACATGCCGGCGCGGCGGATGTCGCGGATGGTCACGTCGAGCGTGCTGCCAGCCGGCAGTTCGCGCTCCGCGCGCTGGCGCACGTAACGGGCAATCTGCTCGACCCAGTCACCGCGGCGGGCTTCCCAGCGATTGCCACTGAGGCGGATATCGGAGAAAGCCTCGGGATCGGTCCACTGCACCGCGACCGGACTGTCGCCGTTCAGGCTGCGTGGCAGTTCCGGATCGGTGACGTCGTTGCCGGCAAGCGCCGGCATCGCAAGGGCGATCAGCGCGGCGGCGAGCAACAGGGGCAGGGATCGGCGATGCATCGCGGGTACTCCCGACTGCGGGCGGTGCGCGCAGGATGGATGACTGGAATTCGATCATGCGCCGGGTGGGCTTAACCGGCAATCAAGGCGTTGCAGCGGTTCAGGGCCTGCAGACCCGGTTTTTTTTCCGTCTCTTTTGTGGGCGCCCCTTGGCAGAGGGAAAAGCGTGCTGACTGGGCAAATAGTGCGGCTGCGACGCCGCAGCGATACGCTTGCCTGCATGCATACGATCGTCGCCCGCACACTGCTGTTCCTGTCGCTGCTGGCGACGTCATCGATGCTGCAGGCTGCCGACGCCACGCTCGACACCCTGTCCGCCGCCGCGCCGGCGCTCGATCGCGACGTGCTGTCGCTCGCGCTCGATGCGCGCGCATGCGCTGCGCGGGATCACGAGGTCGGACGCCGGCTCGCGGTCATCGACTACTCGCGTCCATCGACCGACGTCCGCATGTGGATCTTCGATATGCAGACCGGGCGCCTGCTGCACGCCGAGCATGTCGCGCATGGCCGCGGCAGCGGCGACAACGTGCCCACCGTGTTCTCCGATGTCGAAGGCAGCTACCAGTCGAGCCTCGGCCTGTTCTCGACGGCCGAAACCTACACCGGGCAGAACGGGTATTCGCTGCGCATGGATGGACTGGAGCCCGGCATCAACGGCCGTGCGCGCGAGCGGTTGATCGTCATGCACGGCGCCGATTACGTGGATCCGGAACAGGCGCGTCGGCAGGGCCGGCTCGGGCGCAGCTGGGGGTGTCCCGCCGTGCGCGATGAAGTGACCCAGGCGGTGATCGACGATCTCAAGGACGGCCAGTTGCTGTTCGTCTACGCCGACGATCCGTCATGGCGGCGCGACTCGAAGCTGTTGCGCTGCCCGGCACGCTGAACGGTCCGCGCGCGGCTTCACACGGTTGGCGCGCGCGCGCCGGGAGCATGCGGCGTATCGAGCCCAAGGAACGACGCCATGCCCGCCCACTGGATCCGCACTGCCCGCGCGCCTGTCTGCGCATTCGCCATGCTGCTGGTCGCAGCGCCCGTAATCGCGCAGGACGCCCCCGCACGCGACGACACTGTGCAGAGCGCCGATGCATCCGAGGCGCTGACGGCTGAATCGGTCAATGCGGCGGACATGGACGCCGGCGATGCGGCGATGCTGCGCACGCAGGTGCTGCTCGATCGCGTGCATTTCTCCCCCGGCGAGATCGACGCGCGCGGCGGCACCAACACCACGCGCGCGATCGCCGCATTCCAGCGTTTCAGTGGCATCGAGGCGAACGGCACGCTCGATGCGCGCACCTGGGACGCGTTGACCGCTGACGCTGCGCCCGCGCTGCTCGCGCATACATTGACGGCCGAAGATGTCGCCGGTCCGTTCGTCGCGGTGCCCGACGACATGATGGCGCAGTCGAAGCAGGACGCCTTGGGCTTCGAGACCATCGTCGAAGCCCTCGGCGAACGCTTCCATGCGTCGCCCGCGCTGCTGCGCCGGCTCAATCCCGGCAGCGACTTCAAAGCCGGTACGCGCATCGTCGTCCCGAACGTCGCCGAGGCGGCGCCACTGGCCGAGCCCGCGCGCGTGGTGGTGAGCAAGTCTGATTCGGTCGTACGTCTGGTCGATGCCGGCGGCAAGGTCTACGCGCAGTTCCCCGCGTCGACGGGCACCGAGCGCGATCCGCTGCCAATCGGCGAGTGGAAGATCGAAGGTGTCGCGACCGACCCGACCTTCCACTACAACCCGGACCTGTTCTGGGATGCCGATCCCTCGCACGCGAAGGCCGCGCTGCCGGCCGGCCCGAACAATCCGGTTGGCACGGTGTGGATCGATCTGTCCAAGCCGCATTACGGCATCCACGGCACGCCCGAGCCGCAGAACATCGGCAAGACCCAGTCGCACGGCTGCATCCGCATGACCAATTGGAGCGCGCGTCGCGTTGCCGATGTGGTCAAGCCGGGCACCGTCGCGCTGCTCGAGGAGTAAGCCATGAAACGGCCGGGAACCTGGATCGCGTTGATTGCGGTGCTGCTGCTGGCCAATGTCGCGTGGTTCTTCTGGCAGGGCGGGCCGCTGTTCGAGCGGGGCGCGAGCCAGGCGGATGAAGTGGTCGAGGTGCCGTCTTCGCAGACGGTTTCTCGCGGGGCGGCTGCCGGGGTCACATCTCCGCCGGTCACTGTAGCGGTGATCGACACGCCGGCCGCGTCCCCGCCGACAGCACAGCTGGCCGCCACACCTATCGTGGATGCACAGGCGCCTGAAGGTCTGTTGCTGCCGGTACAGGGCATCGCCATCACCGACATCCACGACACCTTCGGCGATGCACGCGGCAGCGAGCGCCAGCACGAAGCGCTGGACATCATGGCGCCGACCGGCACACCGGTTCTCGCGGTGGCCGACGGCACGATCGAGAAGCTGTTCACCAGTGATCGCGGCGGACTGACGATCTACCAGTTCGAGCCCAGCGGGCAATTTTCGTACTACTACGCGCATCTGCAGGCGTACGCGCCCGGCCTGGCGGAGGGTGCGACGGTGAAGCGCGGCGACGTGCTGGGCACCGTCGGCAGCACCGGCAACGCCGATCCTGCCGCGCCGCATCTGCACTTCGCGATCTTCCAGCTGACGCCGGAAAAACAGTGGTGGACCGGGACACCGCTCAACCCGTATCCGCTGCTGCGTGCGTCGGATGGCACCGCCGCGCCGTCCCGCTGACCCGAGACGATCGCGCGACCGCCATGATGGCGCACCTGCCCAAGGAAATCAGGTAGTTGCCGGTGCTACGTTGGAGTCATGGAAACCCGGACCCCATCCTCACTGAAATGGCTTGTCGATAAGCGCGCGCGCCTCGCCGGCCATATCTCCCAGATCACCAAGAAGGCGGCGGCAACGCGCCAGCGCGCCGCAGACTTGGAACGGAGCGCCGAAGCCACCCGCCGGGACCTAGAGGCTTTGGACCGCATTCTTGGTCTGCACGATATCTGCGTGCCGCCTGAGGTTATCAGGCCGGTCAGAATGTCAAACGAGGGTCTGCTGCTGCAGCGTGGCCACATCAGCCGCAACGTGCTGGCCTGTCTAAGAGAGGCCGCAGGGGACTGGCGGTCCACGACCGAAGTCCTGCTGTTCGTCGCGTCCCAAAGCAATGCGGTGGACAACGACGTTCGGTATGCGGAGTTGAGGTTGCGGGTGCGAAAGTGCCTCCAGGCCCACTGTTCCGCCGGACGGGTGGTCCGGCGGAACAGTCCGAGCACTAATATCGAAGGTTACTGGGCGCTCGCACCCGTTCCGGATGACGGGGGGATACCTTGATTCATGAGGATCTCAGTCCCTCGCCGCTTGCCTTGGTAGTACCCGCGCCACCAGCGGGAATGCCCCACGGTGAGCGCCTTCTCCAAGAGCAGTTCCACTTGGGTTCTGATTGAAAACCTTCGCACATCCTCACGCCACGCCATTTCGTTCGCGTAATCGGCCAAGTATGCCGGCCGCACACCGTGTGAAACGCCGTATTCCCAACGCCTGAGCCGGCTGAAAAACGATTCAGCCTGGTTCTCATTGACGCCATCAGCGCTTACGTACTCTCTGCTGTGTCTGACGGCATAGTGGGTATGGGTCGCCGAAACGGTTGCATATGCGGGGCTCTCGTCGGTCATGATGATGGCGTCGGGGCTGACATACCGTGCGATCAGCTTGGCGGCATCCTTGTCGTTCTCCGATCGAGCTACGGCGGCAATACTCCGCACTGCGCCCTCTCCTGGCCGTCCTTGCTGCCGAAAGATCATCACTACGCGCTTGTTCCTCCGCTTCTCCCAGTTCGCCCGGGTCATGCCACTGGCATGCCATGGACGCTTTGGAGGTCGCCCCGCGATACGGTCGACAATTACCTGATGGTTGCGCCGACCGCGACGGTTGGGCTTTCGAGGTTTCCCGCCAAAGTAGCCTCCGTCGATTTCGACGATACCGGTCAGGGGCGTGAAATCCTGGGTCCGAAAGATCGCTTCTCGCAGCTTTCCAAGGGTGACGTGAGCAGCCTTGTTTGAGTAGTCGCCCATGCGGCTTAGCCCCAGCCCCGCGAGCCCCTTGACGCCTGTGACGTAATAGAAGGTGGCCAGGAGAATGCTGCGTAGGGACTTCTTCCTGCTGGAAAAAGCCGTGGCCGAGGTCACCGAAAAGTCGCGGCTACAGTCCCGGCAGCGCCACTGCTGGCGGGCAGGCCGTCGGTAGTGCTCTGCCCAAGCCCCACAGGCGGGGCAGGCTTGGTGGGTGTTGTTGCCCCAGCGCAGGCGGGCGAACATCGCATGGATCTCATCATCTGACATCGCGTAGATCGAATGGATGGAGAAGTCGCGGTATGCCGCGCTCCGAAGGTAGTGCTGAGTCATAGGATTGGTCCGGAAGTGCCGGCCGGGGGGGCGAACGCTGCCCTCCGCGGCTGCGGCGATAGGAATGTCCGGGCAAGCCCCTCCCGTGCACGCCCTTCGGGCGTGTTGACAAGGGGTTTGGGAGGGGGCACTATGGCTGCGCAGGGTCTCAAGCTGCGAGCCACAAGAAGCCTAGATCCCCGGCCAGGGGTCTAGGCTTCGTGCTTTCTGCCCAGGTGGAAACGCAGGTCACTCGGGCGACTAATCGATAGGCTCTGTCCTTAACGAGTTGAGGAGCGGGAGCGCGGCCTGGCTGGCGTAACACCGACATACCGCCGGCATCACTTCAACGACCGCATTGGCAGAGTCCGGAATGTACGGTCCGCCTCTACACCCCGAGTGTCTCAACACGCAAAGGGAAATGGAAGCTAAGTTATTGATTGTACGTGCAATTTATGTGCGTCGTCAGTGCAGCCCTTCGGGAGGCGCTTCCACCTCTGTGAGGTCCCGGACTTCAACATCTCGGTTGCTGAAGATTGTTTCGAGGGTTGCGGGAGTGATTTGGACATTTCACGACAGCACCAGGCGAGGCGCTGATCCGCAAGTGCCAAGGAAATCTGTCGACGGGGCTGCGTCCTTTGATTGTCACTACTGAGGACGGTGTAGGCGGGGCCAAGGCCTTGTCAAAGCAGGCTGGTGTTGACGAGCGCCTCGACGTAATCGAGATCGAGCAGTTCATCGCCACCAATGTCTACGAGTGGAGCGTCTTCGAACGAGATGCCCGACCTACAGCGGTCCAGGACATCATTGAGCGATACAATCGGATTGTCACCGCTGTGGAGAGCGATCCGAGCTTGAGGATCGAGTTTGAGGGATGACGGGCGATGAGCTTCGTTCGCGCACCATGCGGGCGGTGCGATCGAAAGACACGCAGCCAGAGCTGATAGTTCGACGGCTTGCCCACGCGCTGGGATTTCGTTTCCGCCTGCACCGGAAGGACCTGCCGGGCTCACCTGATCTGGTCTTTCCCGCCCGCAAGAAAGTGATCTTCGTGAATGGCTGTTTCTGGCACGGGCATGACTGTGCCAGAGGTAATCGCCAACCGAAAACCAACGCTGACTATTGGTTCGCAAAGATTGCGCGGAACAAGGTTCGCGATGCGCGGGCGCTCGAGCAGTTGCGCAACACTGGATGGAACACTCTCGTGCTGTGGGAATGTGAACTGAAAGATCTAGGCTCGCTGAAACGAATTCTAGAAAACTTTCTCACTAGGGCTTGGGACCAACAGACCCCTGAACTCCAGAGGTAGTTTTCGCTGGCTGATGCTGGAACCTTCTCAAGCGACCCATCGGCCGCGACCATGACAAGCTGACCGTCGTGGCGTATCCAACCGACGCAGGTAGCTCCCCTCGCTTCCTCATGATGTGCACTGCTAAGTCCGTCGGGACCTCCATAGCAGCGTCCAGATCTCCCCATCGATCATTGTCTTGGCTCATAGGCCCTCCTCTGAGAACACAGCATCCTCTCGGGAGGGCGTCTGCAGCATCATCGCACCCGCTTGTAGAGCCGATCGCGGAACATCAGCAGGAAAATCCTACAAGGCTGCTGGGGATTTCCCGATTCCTATCGGGTATCCACTCTCTCAGCCTGACCTGAGGCACGCGCTGCGCTCCGCCCGATGCGTCTACTGCTGAGAAGGACACTAGAACCTATGAACGCAACTGGTCGCCGCAGAATTCGCAATTCGATCGCCAATTTTATCGCAGGCTTAGCTGCGATCGCCTCTCCAACGCTGTCCGCCCAAGAGAGCGACCAGGTATTCACCGTCTATGACTACGAGAATAGGCTCATAGGAGAATACAAAACCCAAGCAGAAGCGGAATCTGCAATTCGGGAAATTCCCGGGCCGTTCGAATTTTTCTCGGATATATTTTCTTATGCCCGTGAAATTAAGGAGACAATTCACACAGAGGATGGAAAAGTTCGAATCGTGTACTGGCTCGGCCTAGATCAGCCCACCGATCTAGAGTGGCGATACCCGATGGCTGATCAATATTTTGATAACGAAGCTGACGCGCTTCAAGAGCAAATAGCGATCACAAACTCCAATTTCCGCATTGCGCAGTACCAACTGCCGTTTTCACTGGTGGATGGGAAGCGACCTGGGACAACGGTGATATTGGCGGAGAGCGCCAAGTACGGCCGTACAGCCTTACTTATTTTTGGGGAGACGATTGCGGCGCAGAAGTAATTCACACAGAACTGGACCGCTTGCGGAAGAACGAATGCCCTTCACCGCCTCTCTACACGTTTTGGATGAATTCTTACGGCGCATGCGTGAATGAATGGGCAGTTGCTAGCATAGTAACAACAGTCAGCGAATGTCCTACACAAGGGGCATCTTCAGGTCTTGTAGGAAATCCATGCGACGTAAAGACGGGTGAAAAAGTTCAGAACGAAGAAGACTTTGAGCTGGATTGGGTAGACCTATCCCGCACCTACCGCTCAGGCGTGGCGTATTCGACCGGTGGTTTTGGAGCAGGTTGGCTGCATACGCACGGAATGCGATTGGCGATTGAATCTGCCCAGATTGGTCTGATCGAGAGCACTGGGTATACGGCGCAGTTCCAAAAGGCTGGTGATGATTTTATCTCTACCAACGGCAGCGGGGAGCGAATTGTTAAGAACGGGCTCCATTGGATTCTCGGTCGCGGAGATGGAACTTACAGCTTCGATGAGACTGGACGCCTGAATTCTCGCGTTCAGGCTGACGGCAGCGCACTTCTTTACTCTTACGACGAGTATAAGAGGCTGGAAAGGATCTCGTCACTGCAAGGGCGCTCGATCCAATTTAATTATCTGGGAAATTCAGCTGATGCTCTGATTGTAGGCATCTCAACTAACGGAGTTCAGCTGGCAGAATACAGTTACAATGATGGCATACTTGAATCGGTAATCTTTCCGGATGGTACATCCCGGGTCTACCATTATGAAGATCCCCGTTTTAAGAGACATTTAACCGGCATCACCGCTGAGAATGGCCTGCGTTATGGCATGTACGCTTACGATTCCGAAGGACGCGTAACATCGAGTCAACATGCCGGGGGTGTAGCGGGTGTCTCCCTCACTTACTCACAAACGGGCACCGCGGTTATCGATTCGCTAGGCGAGTTGACGACGTACGTCATGACTGATGCGGGTGGTGGCACCCCGAAGGTCTCCTCGGTCACTGACAGCGCGGGATCGATTAATTACCAATACTATGACCGTTCTACAGACTTCCGGCGTCGGCTTAGAAGTGTTACTGACCGAAAAGGAACTGAGTCAGTTCACACCTATGGGGAAATAGTTGACGCCGCAACTGCTCGCCCAGCGAGCGTCCATGCCGTAACAGAAGCATTCGGTCTGCCCGAGCAGCGGATCATTGAGGAGCACACTGACCTTGCCAGCAATCGCTTACTAGTTAGTTCTTTGGGCGATCGTGAGCAGCGTTATACGTACAACACCCGCTTCCAGCCCATCTCAATTACGACGACGGACCGAGGCTCGAATGAATCCCGCACGACGGCCTATGCCTATTGTGAGGCCGCAGATGTTTCGACGCCGGGGAGCTCCTGCCCGATCGAAGGCTTGCTCAGAACAATCGATGGGCCGCGGACTGACATATCAGACATCACTTCCTTTATGTACTACTCGAGTGATGCCCCGGCCTGCTCCACAACGCCTTCTGCTTGCTCTTACCGAAGGGGTGATCTGTGGCGTGTAACGAACGCGCTTGGCCAGGCCAGAGAAGTACTAACCTACGACGAGGCAGGTCGGCAACTCTCGGTCAAAGATATCAACGGCGTGATTACCAATTTTGAGTACCACCCTCGCGGCTGGCTCACCGCAAGCCATGTGCAGGGCGCCGGTAACGATGACCGGAGCACCCAGATCGCCTACTGGCCCACAGGCATGGTTCAGCGCGTCACCCATCCAAACGGTGCTTACACCGAGTACGACTACGATGCCGCGCACCGCCTGACCGCCATCCGAGACAACGCCGGCAACACCATCGCCTACACGCTGGATAATGCCGGTAACCGTGTGGCTGAAGATATCAATGATAGCAGTGGCACTCTACGAAGGACGCTTTCGCGTGTTTTCAACCAGTTGGGGCAACTCGTCACGCAGGCTGATTCCGGAGACAACCCGACCGACGTCACGTACGACCCCAACGGAAATTCGCTAACGATCACCGACCCGCTAGGACGGCAGACGGCCAACACCTACGACGGTTTGAACCGCCTAAAGTCTGCACTGCAGGACGTCGGTGGAATCGACGCGGCTACGGATTTTGAGTACGACGCATTCGATAATCTGACCAAAGTAACAGACCCAAAAGGACTAGAAACAAGGTACACCTTCAACGCGTTCGGGAATCTACGGTCTCTTGAGAGCCCAGACACTGGCACCACGACTTATTTGTATGACAGTTCAGGCAATCGGATCGGGCAGCTAGACGCGCGAGGACAAGCCAGCAGTTACACCTACGACGCACTCAATCGCCTGACGCGCGTTGCCTACACGGGCGCACCTGAACTCGACATCGTCTATGTCTATGACGCCGTGCAGCCTGACTGTGCTGCCGGGGAAGGCCATTCAGTTGGCCGTATGACGGCGGTGATCGACGTCACCGGCGGCACCCAGTACTGTTACGACCGCTTCGGCAATGTCGTGCGCAAGGTGCAGGTCACCAACGGCCAAACTTTCGTAGTGCGCTATGCGTATGACAAGGCAAACCGGCTCCGTCAGCTTACCTACCCCGACGGGACGGTAGCAGATTATGTGCGCGACGAGCAGGGCCGCATAACGGAGGTGGCGGCGACGTCCCCGGGAGGGGTGCGCGAGATACTACTTACCGACGCAAGTTATTATCCGTTCGGCCCTTCGGCGGGCTGGACATATGGCAACGGTCGTACGCTTTCCAGAAGCCATGACCTCGATTATCGAGCAGCGTCGATCCAGGACACTGCCGCAGGAGGTATGGATCTTGGATTTAGCTACGATGCGGTTGGTCAGTTGTCACATCTCCGGTCGGCCGCGCTCACGGACCCGCCACGCGTCCAGTTTGATTATGATCCCTTGGGCCGACTGACTGCTTTCCGCGACGGGGAAACCCAAACCCTGATAGAGCAATATGCCTACGACGCTACTGGCAATCGGACCACGTTCGCAAGCTCCAGCGGCATTCAGGCGTACGCATATGCTGCCGACAGCCATCTTTTGGCGTCTGTTGCCGGGGTGCCGCGCACGTACGATGTCGCCGGCAGCACTGTTACAGATGGTATGGGGAGAACCTTCACCTACAACGCAGCCAATCGGCTAGTCAGCGTCGCGCAGAACGGGAGCCAGCGGCGCCAGTACAGCTATAACGGCAGGGGCGAACGGGTCCGCAGCTATCTTGGCTTGGAAGACATCACAAGTGTTTATGATGAAGCTGGCCACTGGCTAGGTGATTACGACATTGCAGCAACGCCGCTGCAGCAAGCCATATGGCTAGATGATGCCCCAGTGGGGTTGTTGGTCGGCGGCGCCGCCGCCAGTGGTCGCCTTCACTATGTGCAACCAGACCATTTGGGGACTCCGCGAGTGGTGATCGAACCGGCCCGTAATGTTCCGGTTTGGCGCTGGGATCTCGCGAGTGAGGCTTTTGGCAACAGCCCTCCCCATCAAGACCCGGACGGTGACGGCGGCGTCTTCGTGCTTGATAAGCGTTTTCCAGGGCAGCGGCATGATGCTGCCTCTGGACTCAACTACAACTATTTTCGTGACTACGATCCGATGGTTGGTAGATACTCGCAAAGCGATCCAACTGGGTTGGCAGGAGGAATCAGCACGTACTCTTATGTTGGTGCCGATCCGATCTCGTTCTTCGACCCCTTTGGACTTCAAGGGCATCACTACGTTCCTCGCCAGATCTATAATCGTTACAACTTCCCGCCTGAAGCGAGACGTGTTTTTCAGAGGTCGACTACCGGCAAGGTGACGCACTATTACGACCGGGGCCATCGCTCTTACAATCAAGCCGTAGGAACTTATGTCGATGATTTCATTAGGCGAAATAACATTGATCCTTCGAAGATGACAGCACAGCAGGCGCAACAATGTGTGGACGAGGTTAAGGCGTCCCAGCAGCCAGATATTAAGAATTACTTGGAACACTTGCGAGGCGGTGGAGGGCTTTTTCGAGTACCGATGATTTGCCTGTTCTGCAGTATTCTGCTTCCCATGCCAGAGGACGGACCCGATTACGATGGCCCCCCAATTGTCTGATTTCGATTTTGTTGAAAAAATCTATCTGAGCGGTGTTGCAGCGCGAGCCGACAGGGGCGTGCACTGCCTGCCTTGGCCTGAGCAAGCAGTTGTAATTGCTTGGTGGGCAAAAGGAGCAATAGACAATGGTGGATTTTCCTACCTCTACGAATCTCCAGTGCGTATCGATGATATTGAACGCGCCTTCCGGGAGGTTGGAGCAGCTATTGCAGCTGATGCTTGCGTGAGATCAAAGCAATTTTTCCCTCGTGGCGAAGTTCCAGAAAGCCTCTCAGCGAGAGAGGCTTTGATCAAGAGTTTGAGCAACGACAATGGCGAAGATCCTTGGCACGACTGCGACCGAGCTGTCTGGGCCCTTGAGGATTTTGATTCTTCTGTTGCGAACTATGTGCGCTCGCATCCAGAGAATTTTCAGCTCTGAGGTGTACAGCTAGAAACGGGCGACCAGCCGTTCGAGAAATGCGCTCTAACAAGGATGTAGATATCTCCTGCACACCATCTGTACGAGCTGGTGCAGCCAGTTGGATAGCCGGTAGACCATCCCTTGGCGAGTTGGCAAGTGGTCCTAAGTCGATGGGGACATCAAGACATCCCACCCGTAACGCTCGGAGCTAAACCGCAGAGCGCCGACACGTTCGCTCGGCATCCTAGGTGCTGACGCAAAGTTCGTTCGGCTTCGAGCTGTCCGTATGCGAGATCCTGACGTGTCCGCAGTACGTGCTCGGCTGCGGTGAGGTGGGCGTAGCTGCCGGTCAAGCCGAGTAAGCAGATCGAACCGACGATGGTGATGTTCAGCCTCTTCTTAAATTCTCCTGACGCGGTCCACCGGCTGGAAAGCGGGGATACGCCTCCGCCGCTCTGCATCGGCTCATTGGATCGTGCAGATGCTTTCCGGGGCAGCTGCGCCATCATGGCGCGCGCGACAAAAAAAGGCGGCCCTCGGGCCGCCTTCTTCGTGTCTGCAAAACGGGTCGACCGTTTCGCAATCGGTGCCTGCGCCGTTACGGCATCAGCACCGTGTCGATCACGTGGATCACGCCATTGCTCTGACGCACGTCGGCCGTGGTCACACGGGCCACGTCGCCCTTGGCGTCGGTCAGCGTGACGGTCTGGCCATCCAGCCTCGCGGTCAGCTCGGCGCCCTCCACGGTCTTGAGCTTGGCGGTACCGCCACCGGCCTGGATCTGCTGCACCAGTGCGGCGGCGTCGATGTTGCCCGGCACCACGTGATAGGTCAGCACCTTGGTCAGGTCGGACTTCATTTCCGGCTTCAGCAGGCCGTCGACGGCACCGGCCGGAAGCTTTTCGAACGCAGCGTTGGTCGGCGCGAACACGGTGAACGGACCCGGGCCCTTCAGCGTGTCGGCGAGACCGGCGGCCTGGACCGCGGCGACGAGCGTGGTGTGGTCCTTCGAGGTCGCGGCATTGGTGACGATGTCGCGGTCGGCGAACATCGGCGCACCGCCGACCATCGGGTTGTCGGTCTGCGCGGTGGCGTCGGCTTCGGCGGACATCGCCGGATCCGTGGCCGTGGCGACCGGCGGTGCTGTAACCGGGGCTTCGGCCGGCGGCGGCATCGTGGCAGCGGTGGAATCGGTGGCGGCGTCCTTCTGGCATGCAGTGAGGGCGGCGATCGAGGCGAGCAGCATCGTGGCGAGCAGAGTGCGCTTCATGGTGTTTTCTCAGAAATCGTCCGGAGACGGTGAGGTGACCCGCCGCACATTGCGACGGATTCACCCCTCTCTACGCGACTGGAAGGCCCGCTGGATGCATCACGCGATCCTTACATTTGCGGCGCTGCGGATGACGTCCGGGACGCGCCTGTTCAGTCCAGTAGCGGCTGCAGCGCGGGCCACACATGATCGAGCAGCTGCCCCTGCACTGCGGCGGTCGGGTGCAGGTTGTCGTCCTGGAAATTCCCGCGATCGCTGGCGATCGGTTCGAGCAGGAACGGCAGCAACGCGGTGTCGAAGGTCTTCGCCAGCAGGCGGTAGTTGTCCTCGAAGCCGCGCGTGTAATCGGCGCCGAGGTTCGGCGGCATGCGCATGCCGACCAAGAGCACCTTGGCGCCCACGTGCTGGGACGCACCGATCATCCGCGCGAGGTTGCGACGCGCGTCCGCCAGCGGCAGGCCGCGCAGGCCGTCGTTGGCACCGAGCGCGATGATCACGATGTCGGGCTGCTCGCGGACCACTGTTTCGGAAATCCGCGACGCTCCGCCGGCACTGGTCTCGCCGGAGATGCTCGCGTTGACCACGCGCCAGCCGGGCGCATCGCGCTGCAGGCGCTGCTGCAGCTGCGACACCCAGCCTTCGCCAGCGGACATGCCGTAGCCCGCGGAGAGTGAATCACCCATGACCAGAATGGTCTTTGCCGCGCCACCGGGCTGCGCTGCAGGTGCCGCCGACTGCGCATGTGCTAGAACTGGCAGGGCCAGCAGGCACGCCAACATCCAGCGCATCCACCGCGCTTGCATCCGGCGGCGCGCGGCCGCAGTTCCCTCAATCATTCCCACATCTCCGGTCGGTCCGGCGACGCCGCTGCTTGGCGACGTGCGCGGCGCTGGTTCGAAACATCGAAGGATATCTATGCACGACGGCACCCCCACGCAAGATGAAACCGAACGCGCCGGTCATGCACTCGACGTCACGGAACTGGGCAAGCGGGTCGCACTGCCGTCGGGCGAGCTGACCATCCTGCAGGACGTCGCGTTCCGCATCGGCCACGGCGACACGGTGGCGATCGTCGGCGCGTCGGGTTCGGGCAAGAGCACGCTGCTGTCGTTGCTTGCCGGTCTGGATACGCCGAGTACCGGCACCGTCGTGCTAGACGGCGCGCCGATCTCGACGCTCGACGAGGACGGCCGCGCGAAGGTGCGCGGCGAGAAGGTCGGCTTCGTGTTCCAGAGCTTCCAGCTGCTGCCGTCACTGACTGCGCTGGAGAACGTGATGCTGCCGCTCGAGTTGCGCGGCGATCGCGAAGTGGAAGGTCCGGCGCGCGACGTGCTCGCGCGCGTGGGCTTGGCCGAGCGCCTCGGCCATTACCCGCGTCAGCTCTCCGGCGGCGAGCAGCAGCGCGTGGCACTGGCGCGCGCGTTCGTGACCCGGCCGTCGCTGCTGTTCGCCGACGAACCCACCGGCAACCTCGACACCGCGACCGGCCAGTCGATCATCGAACTGCTGTTCGCGCTCAACGCCGACGCCGGCACCACGCTGGTGCTGGTCACCCACGACGACCATCTGGCGCAGCGCTGCAAGCGCCGCCTGCGCATCGACAGCGGTCGTCTGGTCGCCGACGAGGCGATGACCGCATGAGGACCGCCGCGCTCGCGTGGCGCCAGCTGCGCCGCGATTTCAAGTCCGGCGACATCCGCATCCTGTTCGCCGCATTGGTACTCGCGGTCGTCGCGGTGACTGCAGTGGGCTTCGTCACCGATCGCGCCGAACGCGCGCTGGCGATCGAAGCCAACCGTCTGCTCGGCGGCGATGCGGTTGTGCGCGGCGACGCGCCGATCGAAGGTGCGATCCGCGAGGCGTCCAATGCCGCGGGTCTCGAAGCCGTCGACACGATCGAACTCGACAGCATGATCCGCGTCGGCGCGGGCGACACCGCGAATCTGCAACTGGGCGACGTGCGCGCGCTCGGTGATGGTTTCCCGCTGCGCGGCAGTTTCCGCATCGCCGGCGCCGACGGCGTCGAACGCGACGCCGAGGCTGTGCCCGAACCCGGCACCGCGTGGATGAGCCGCGCCGGCGCCGACACGCTGGGCGCGTCGGTCGGCGACACCGTGTTCCTCGGCGACCGCAGTTTCCGCCTGACCGCGCTGGTGCTGCAGGAGCCGGATGCGTCGATCGATTACTTCAACGTCGCGCCGAAGGTCTTCCTGCACCTGTCCGATCTCGAGGCGACGGGCCTGATCCAGCCGGGCAGTCGCATCCGCTATCGCCTGGTGATCGCTGGTGACGCGAACGCCGTCGATGGCTTCGCCACGGTCGCGCGCGCGAACATCGGCCGCGGCCAGCGAGTGGAAACCATCGGCGACGCGCGGCCGGAAGTGCGCTCCTCGCTCGATCGCGCCGGCCGCTTCCTCGGCCTTGCTGCGCTGGTGTCGGTGATCCTCGCCGCGGTCGCCGTGGCGATGGCCGCGCGCCAGCATTCGGCGCGGCATCTGACCTCCGTCGCGGTGATGCGCTGCATGGGCGCGCAGCAGCGCACGCTGGTCGGCATCCATGTCGGCGAACTGCTGCTGCTTGGCGTGATCGCCTGCACGCTGGGCGTCGTCATCGCCTTCGGTCTGCAGTGGGGCATCGGCCGCTGGCTGGAATCGTTGCTGGGCCTGTCGATTCCGTCGGCGGGGCTGATGCCGGCGTTGCAGGGTTACGGCGTCGGCCTCGTCGTGCTGATGGCGTTCGGCGCGCCGCCGGTGCTCGCACTGCGCCGCGTGCCGGCGCTGCGCGTGCTGCGGCGTGATCTGGGTGGTTTCGAGCCGAGCGCATGGCTGGTCGGCGGCGCCGGGTTCGTCGGTCTCGCCGCGCTGCTGTGGTGGAAGGCCGGCTCGGCGACGCTCGGTGGCGCGATGCTCGCGGGTATCGCGGCGACGTTCGCCGTGCTCGCACTGCTGGCCTGGGGTCTGATTTTGCTGGTGCGCGCGCTGCGCACGCGGCTGCGCGGTAGCCTGCGTTACGGCCTGGCCAACGTGAGCCGGCGCGCGGGCACCAGCGTCGCGCAGGTCACCGCGCTCGGCCTCGGCCTGATGGCGCTGCTGCTGCTGACCTTCGTGCGCACCGATCTGCTCGACCGCTGGCAGCTCGCGATCGGCCAGGACGCGCCGAACCGCTTCATCATCAATGTGCAGCCGGACCAGCTCGATCCGGTGCGCGCCTTCATCGCCGATCAGGGCGTCGATGCGCCGGCGCTGTTCCCGATGATCCGCGCGCGTCTGGTCGAACGGAACGGCGAACCTGTGCGCGGTGAGGACTACGCCGGCCGCAGCGGCGACGAAGCGCAGGACCGCCAGGCGCAGCGTCGTGCAGAACGCGAATTCAACCTGTCGATGCAGAGCGATCTGCGCGACGACAACCGGGTCACTGCAGGCACGTTCTGGGGTGACACCGCGCCGGCGACGCCGGAGATCTCGGTCGAGGAAGGTTTCGCGAAGGATCTCGGCTGGCAGCTCGGCGACCGCATCGTCTTCGACATCGCCGGCCAGCGTTTCGAAGCGCCGATCACCAGCTTCCGCAGCATCGAATGGGAGAGCTTCCGGCCGAACTTCTTCGTCGTCGCCTCCCCCGGCGCGCTGGATGCGTATCCCGCCAGCCACATCACCGCGGTCCGCGTGCCGCCGGATACGCCGCGCTTCACCGCCGATCTGGTGCAGCAGTTCCCGAACCTGTCGGTGGTCGACATCGACGCGGTGCTGACCCAGGTGCGCAGCACCGCCGACCAGGTGTCGACGGTGGTGCAGGTGGTGTTCTGGTTCTCGCTCGCCGCCGGCGTGCTGGTGCTGCTGGCGGCGGTGAGCGCCAGCCAGGACGAGCGCCTGCTCGAAGGCGGCGTGATGCGCGTGCTCGGCGGCAAGCGGGCGCAGCTGCGACTGGCGCAGGCATCGGAGTTCGCGGCGATCGGCCTGCTCGCGGGACTGGTGGCATCGATTGCGGCCTCGGTACTGGCCGGCGTGATCGCGGTGCAGGTGTTCGACCTGCCGTGGACGCCGAACTGGGCGCTGGCCGCGGTTGGCGGTGGCATCGGCGTGCTGATGACCTTGCTGGCCGGCCTGTGGGCGACGCGCAAGGTGCTGGATGCACCGCCTTCAGTGACGCTGCGCGCGCTGCAGGACTGATCGACGACGCGCCGCGCGCTCAGCGTGCGGCGCGCATCGGCACGATCCACAGCGCCAGCGCGCCGAGCAGGGTGCCGGCGACGGCATCGGCGATGTCGTGCTGCCAGGTCGTCAATGTCGACAGCAGGATCAGGGCGCACCACGCGTGCCAGAGCATTCGCGCTGCACGGTGTGGGCGGAGCGCGACGCTACCCGCGCGCCACACCAGCACGAGGACCGCCGCATGCAGCGACGGCGCCATGTTCACCGGCTGCTCGAATGCACGCAGCTGCTCGAACAGCGCGCCGCTGACGCCGGATACGTCGGGCGCGTCGCGCACCGCGGCCGTCGGCCAGAGCCGGAAGACGAGGAAGCAGATGGTCTGCACCAGCGCGATGCGCGCCGCGTGCACGCGCAGGGCGCGCACGTGTTCGAACGCGAAGAACGCGCAGGGGTAGAGCAGGTTGAGACTGAGGTAGGGCCAGATCGTCCAGCCCAGGAACGGCACGCGCGCATCCCAAGAGCCATGCAGCGAATGCGGCGCGGGCTGCGCGGCCGCCCACTGGTTGGTCAGCGAATAGCCGACCACGAAATACGTGCCGAGACCGCAGGCCCACATCAGGGCTTCGCGCCAGGGATGGAGGTCGTGGGCGGCGTCGGGCGTCGGGGGCACGGCGCCACGCTAGCAGATCGGCACGCGCGCCAGCCGCTATCCTCGCGGCCTCGACACGACGCAGCCGGAGGCAAGGTGCAGCACGACATCGCCCGGTGGCACGGCTGGATCAACAACCCGGCGTGGACGCTGTTCGCGCAGTCACAGGACGACGCCACGCTGCTGCTGGTCTCCGGCGGCGCGGATGCGCTGTACGTCGTCGACGAGGCGCAGGGCGTGGACGCGATCGACCGCATCGTCGCGGCGTGGCAGGCCGATGCGCTTGCGCCACTGGTCGACGATGCTGCCTGCGGCGCCGCGGTGCGTCAGCTCGTGCGGCTCGGTGTGCTGGTGCCGCCGAGTGCGCTCGCATCGCCTGCGCGCATCGCGCTCGCGTGGCTCGGCACGCCGATGCCTGCACTGGAGGCGGCGTTCGATGCGATGTCCGATACAAGCGGGGCGACGCGTGTCGATGCGGACGCTGCATCTGTGCAACTGGTGGTGCGCACGGATGCGTTGTGGTCGGATGCACTCGCGACGTACCGCGATGCGATGCCGGCGGTGCCGCATCTGTTCGTCGATGTCGCCTACCATCGCACGCTCGGTGTCGGTCCCTACGTCGTACCCGGCGACACCGCCTGCGTGTACTGCCTCGGCAACCGCGTGATCCGGCGCTGGGGTGATCCGCCGATGCCGCACCGCCCGTCGGTCGCCAAGGACGTGGCGCGGGTCGCAGCCCTGATCGCGCCGGTGCTGCGTGACGCGACGAGCCTGCTGCCGTTTCTCGAACACGCGGTGAGCCTCGACCTGTCCACGCTCGCCAGCACCCGCGAACGCGTCGTGCGGCTGCCTTGGTGTCCAGCGTGTCGCCCTGGCATGCGCGCGCCGTCGCCGCTGGTGCTGCCGTGGATCGATGCATCCCCCGGTGCCGGCACCGCATCGCCCCGCTAGTATCTGCACACCCCATCCGCTGGATGCGGTCCGATATGGAGTGCGCGATGTACCGACTGCCGTCCCAGTTCGATCCCACCGCGCGTCACGATGGTCTGTCGGCCGCCGGTGGCGGCTCGACGACGACGACCTGCAGTTCCTGCATCGTCACGCTGGGCGTGGGTTCTTTCGTCACCGCGCAACTGTTCGTCGCCAACACGCCGCGGATCGATCCCGAACTGCCCAGTGCTGCGGACGCCGCGGTGATCCGCGATACGCCGGAGACATCGGCGACCACGACGCCGCCGAGCGACGCGGTGGTACACCCCGCGCCCTCGCGTCGCAAGCTGATGCTGGTGGGACTGTTCTCGATGGTGATCGCGAGTCTCGCAGGCCTGATGTCGGGGACGATGACCACCGTCTTCCTGCTCTCTCCAATCGTCGGTCTCGCGGTCTTCATCGCCCTGTACTGCTGGGCCTACGAGCGCACCGGACGCAGCCCGGCACGCGGCGCGTTGATCGCGGTCGCGGTGCTGGTCTGCGCCGCGATCGGTGCGGCCATCGAGATGTGGATGTGGCTGGCCGCCATCGGATGACGGCGGCCGGGCACCGGTCGACGCGGATCGGCTGAGTGCGGACGCTGTCCGATCATCTGCTGCACAGCGTGGCCGGCGCGCGCTGCGGCGTGGTCCTGCCCGCGCATGCGTTGCAGGCGGAACCCTGCGACGACATCGGCCCGTTGTTCGACGGTCTGCGCGTGCACAACGCGGCGACGCCCGCCGATCCGGCCAATCCATGGCAGACGGCATCCGGCGCCGTGGCGCTCGATGCGGGTGGCGCGGCCAGCGGTGCGATCGCCGAAGCGCTGGAGCGCATCGCCGCGGCGCAGGCCACGTTCGAGGTGCGGCCTCGCCGTGAGATTCCCGCTGACGCGCGGCTCGACGATGCGAAGTTCGCACTGTTCTCCGATGCGCAGCGCGCCAAGCCGGAATTCCCGTGGCCGATGCCGCAGACCGATGACGATCTGCTCGCCGAAGTGCATGCGCTCCGCGACAACCGCGCCGTGTGGGTGCCGCAGGAACTGGTCGGCCTCGGTCCGCGCCAGGGTGAGGCGCGCATGCCGTCGACATCGAGCGGACTGGCCGCATGGCGTGACACACAAGGCGGACCGTGGCTTGCCGTGTTGCGCGCGGCGCAGGAACTGCTGGAGCGCGACGCGCTCGCGGTGACGTGGTCGAACGGACTCGGCGGTCGCACCGTGGAATTGCCTGCGGAGTGGCGGACCTTCGTGGCCGCGCGTGGCGGCACGCTGAGCGCGTTCGAACTCACCCAGCACTGGAATCCGCATCCGGTGGTCGCGGTCGCAGGCAGTCTGCCGTTCGAAGGCCGACCGCGTTACGTGATGGGTATCGCCTGCCGCGCGCATCGTGGCGAAGCGCTGCACAAGGCGCTGCTGGAATGGGTGCAGGCACTGACATTCGCGGCCTGGCTGGTCGGCAGGCAAGGCGACACCCTGCCGCGTACGCCGATGGCACTGCGCCGATTCGACGAACACGCCGCGTTCTACACGCTGCGCCCCGAGCTGTGGGCGCAGACGCCGCTGCACGCGCATGCGGCGCCGAGCGGCCTGCGGATCGATGCAAGGGATGTGCATGCACGCAGCACGCCTGCGGGCGACGCGGCCGCGCAACTGCAGACATTGAACGCGGCGTTGGGGCATGCCGGCATCGCGTTGTTCTATCGCGAGCTGACCACGCGTGATGTCGCGGCTGCCGGCCTGCGCGTCATGCGCGTGCTGTCGCCGCAGCTCACCGGCCTGCATGCGGACGAGCGCGCGCCGTTCCTCGGCGGTCGATGCCGTGATGTCGCCTGGCGGTATCCCGGCGCGGCGTCGCATGGCGCCTGGCCCAATCCACTGCCGCACCCCCTCGGCTGACCGGAGTTCTGATGTCGTCTTCCGATCCCGATTCCACGTTCGACGCAGCGCCTTTGTTCCATCTGTTCTGGGACAACAGCACGCTCAATCCGTCGCGTGCACAGGTAATGCACGAACGGATCGCGCACGACGCCGCGCGCCCGTACCAGCCGCCGCGGCCTCTGCACGCCGCCGCCGGCGTCGCCTTGCCGGCGCCCTGCGCCGAGCGCAACACCGCGTGGCTGCAACGCCGCAGTGCGCGCGCCTTCGGGTCGGCGCCCTGGACGCTCGACGCAGTCGCGCATCTGCTCGCGCCACTGCGCACGCGCGAAGCGGCTGGGCTGTGCGATGCCGCTACGCAGACGCGACTGCTGCCGTCGGGCGGCGGCAAGTATCCGGTGCAGGCTTATGTCGCCCTGTGCCGCGTCGACGGGCCGCCGGACCTGCAGAACAGCCTCGCCTGGTACGACCCGGCGCGCCACGCGCTCACCCCGGTCGCGCCGTGTCCCGACTGGCCCACGCTCGCGAAGACGCTGGGCGTGGACTGGGCGGTCGCGCCGGCCTTCGTCGTATTGCTGGTGGCGGAAGGCGCCGGCACGCTGGCGAAATACGGCGAACGCGGCGGTCGCTTCCTGCTGATCGAGGCAGGCGTGCATCTGGGCACGCTCGGTTATCAGGCTGCCGAAGCCGGCTGGGCCGGATCGGCGATCGCATCCTTCGACGATGACGCGGTGCTCGCGCTGCTGGGCCTGTCGGCGCCGCGACATCTTGCGATGCTGGCGTACGCCTGTGGGCCGGCAGCCTGACGCGCAGCGCCGTACGTGCGGCATCGGCGGACAGACCGCCACGCTCTCGCTGCACTGGCCGATCGGCACGACACGCTGCCGCGCCATCCGGCTGACACTCAGCCGACGATGGTCTCGGTCGCCTCGAACCGCCGCGCGTACTCGCGCTCCTCACTGACGCGCTGCACGTCCTCGTGGGCGATGTCGGGTCCGCCATAGACCGCGTAGACGATCTCGTCGTCGCGACGGCCCACTGCGTGCAGGTGGTAGCGCGACTGGCCGCTACCGGAATCCGGTGGGTAGCGGGCTGGCGGCTCGGCGCCGTCGAGGTCGAGTTCGCTGTTGTCGATGGTGCCGCCGACGAACAGGGCATGGATGGGCATCGTGGTCTCCTCGGGTGTACGGAACGCGGTGAGGTCATCGTGCGGGCACGGATGTTTGCGCCGGATCAACCCCGCGTTCGGATGGCGTGGAGCGGGCGGTCGTGATCGGCTGTTCTACGGGCGCGGTGGCACGACCGGTAGAATCGACGCCCGACCCGCATCCGCCTCTTCATGTCCGATCCCGCCCTCGACGCCCTGTTCCTGCCGCTCGAACACCGCCAGATCATCTGGCCCGAGGAGGGCGCGCTGTTCCTGCGCGCTCGTCCGGGCGTGCCGACGACCGGTGGCCGCTGGCCGGATATGGTCTGCGAGCAGAGCCTCAAGCCGCTGCATGTGGCCCTGCAGCGCGCCGGCCTCGAGGTGTTGCCCGGCGACGACGGTGATGTCGCATTGCCGCGCAAGCCGCTCGTGCTGGTGCTGCCGCCGCGTCAGCGCGACGAGTCGCGCGCCGTGCTGGCACGTGCGCTGCAGGCGGTGACGCCGGGCGGCTGGGTGCTGGCCAGCGTGTCCAACGACGAAGGTGCGAAGTCCGCGCAGGACGATCTGGCCCAGCTCGCCGGCAACATCGGCGCGCTGTCGAAGCACAAATGCCGCGTGTTCTGGGCGCAGGCCGGCGACACCGTCGACACCGCGCTGGTCGAGACCTGGGCCACGCTGGACCGTCCACGCGCCGTGCTCGGCGGACGTTTCCAGAGCCGCCCGGGCGTGTTCGCCTGGGACCGCATCGATCCCGCGTCCGCGCTGCTGGCCTCGCATCTGCCGAGCACGCTGGCCGGTCGCGGCGCCGATCTGGGCGCCGGCTACGGCTATCTGTCCGCCGAACTGCTGCAGCGTTGCAAGGGCATCACAGCGTTGGACGTCTTCGAAGCCGAAGGTCGCGCGCTGACACTGGCGCGACGGAATCTCGCCGCACTCGGCGCGGGCGCAACGTTGGCCTACCACTGGCACGACGTCACCACCGGCGTGCCGCAGGGCTATGACTTCATCGTCAGCAATCCGCCGTTCCATGCGCACGGCCGCGAAGGCCGACCCGACATCGGACGCGCGTTCATCGGCGCCGCTGCGGTCTCGTTGAAACCAGGCGGCGCGTTGTGGCTGGTCGCCAACCGCCATCTTCCGTACGAGGAAGTGCTCGATGCGCGTTTCAGCGAGGTCAACGAGGTCGCATCCAGTGGCGCGTTCAAGGTGATCCACGCGGTGCGCGCCCGCGCGACGCCAGCGAGGCGCCGCGCATGAAGCTGGTCAAACTGCTCGCCAATCTGGGCTACGGCAGCCGCAAGCAGGTCGCGTGGATGTTCCGCGAAGGCCGGGTCACCGATGCGGCCGGCGACGTGCTGTATGCCGACGACCAGGTTGGCCATGCCGACGTGCGCGTCGACGGCGAACCGCTCGATCCGCCGCTCGGCCTGACGCTGCTGCTGCACAAGCCGCCCGGCTACACCTGTTCGACCAAGGACACCGGACGCCTGGTCTATGACCTGTTGCCGCCGCGTTTCCGGCTGCGGTCGCCGGTGCTGTCGTCGGTCGGTCGACTCGACCGCGAGACCAGCGGCCTGCTGTTGTTCACCGACGATGGCCAGTTGCTGCACCGGATCATCTCGCCCAAGGCCGCGTTGCCCAAGGTCTACGAGGCCACGCTCGCCGAGCCGTTGCGCGGCAACGAGGCCGCGCTGTTCGCCAGCGGCGCGATGCTGCTGGAGGCGGACAACACGCCACTCAAACCCGCGGTGCTCGACGTGCTGTCGCCGACGCAGGCGCGACTGACCATCACCGAGGGCCGTTATCACCAGGTGCGGCGCATGTTCGCCGCGGTCGGCAACCACGTCGTTGCGCTGCATCGCAGCCACGTCGGCGGACTCGCGCTCGATGATCTGCCGGAAGGCGAATGGCGTGCGCTCGATGCTGCCGACATCGAACGGCTGATGACCGCCCATGGCTGAGATCGCGCCGCTGCCGTTCCGGCCCGCGGCAGTGATCTTCGACATGGACGGGCTGATGCTCGACAGCGAGCGCGCGATTCTCGAATCGCTGCGCGCCGCGGCACTCGACCATCGCGCGGACATCGATCCGGACTGGTGGCTGTGTCTGATCGGCCATACCGAAGCTGTGTGCCGTGCGCGCCTCGGCGCGCACATCGGCGACGTGGCGGCCGATGCGTTGCTCGCGGACGGGCATGCGCGCTATGTGGCGGTCGCCGAGAGCGGCGTGCCGCATCGCCCGGGCATCGTCGCATTGCTGGATCTGCTCGCCGCGCACGACATGCCGCGCGCGGTCGCGACGTCGACACGCGCGCCACTGGCGCAGCGCAAGCTCGAAGCGGCTGGTCTGCTCGGCTATTTCGACGTGGTCTGCACCAGCAGCGATGTCGCGCATCCCAAGCCGGCGCCGGATGTCTATCTACTCGCCGCCGAACGTCTCGGCGTATCGCCCGCGCAGTGCCTGGTGCTGGAGGATTCACCGACCGGCGTGCGCGCTGCGCTCGCCGCCGGTATGGCCGTGGTGCAGGTGCCGGATCTGCTGGCGCCGGACGACGACGTGCGTGCGCTCGGGCATCGCATCGTCGGATCGCTCGAGGCCGCGCAGGCGCTGCTTGCGCCTTGGCTGTTGGCGACGCAGCCGGACTGATCGACTACGGCACTCGGGTCTGATCCCGCAACCGCGCCAGCTCGCTCGCGCGCTCGGTGGTCATCTGACGCCTGCAATCGACCGACATCACCGTCGCCAGGGTGCCACCGTCGGGATCCGCCAGAAACGCGCAGTTCGCGTCGCGGTACTGCACCCACAATCGTTGCGCCGTGCGCAGTCGTGCCTGCTGTCGCGTCGTGATGGCGGCCAAGGTTCGCCGGTACTCGCTGTTGAGGCGCGCATCCTGCAGTGACGTCTCGGCGTCGATGCAGTTGATCATATCGACGGTCACACCCTCTGCCGCGCCCATGCAGCGCGTGAAACCAGCGGACGCGTCGTCGGCGACCGCGGATGCCGCATGCGTCATGGCGAAGGCCAGCAGCACGAACGGGAACACGGTGCGGAACGGGTTCGACATGCGGATGCTCGGCGGCGGCGGATTGCGCAGTGTGAGCACGACTCATGCGGACGACGTGAACGCACGCGACATCCGGTCAGGCGTGCTCGCCGGTGTGGTCGAGCATGTCGCGCAGCATGTCCTGCACGTGGGCGTCGTCGGCCTCGTACAGCACCTGGCGCGCCTGACGTTCGCCACGCACCAGCCGCGCGCCGCGCAGCAGTCGCAGGTGATGGCTGACCAGCGGCTGTGAGGCGCCCGTGCGGCGCGCGATTTCGCCGACGGCGACCGGGCCGTCGAGACAGGTCAGCAACACGCGCAGCCGCGTGGGATCACCGAGCAGCTTGAAGGTCTCGGCGAGGATTGCCAGACGCGCATCATCGAGCGTGGTCATCGCACAGCACCGGAGCCATGCGGCGTGTCGTGCGGGTGATCGTGCGTGTCGTGGTGATCGTGATCGTCGTGATGCGCGTCGCCGCTGCGCTGCTGCTCCAGCGCGCACTGCGCCTGTGGCATGTGCACGACTTCGACGGTGGCGTGGCCGATCGCGAACCGCTCGGCGAGCGCGCGCTTGACCGCGGGCACCACCTGCGCCGGTTGTGCGTCTTCGGACAGTGTGAGTTCCAGCGTCGCCAGCACCTTGCCGGAGGTGATCGACCACACATGCACGTGGTCGATGGCGGCGACGCCCGGCACGGTGTCGCGCACGTGGTCCTGCAGCACGGCGATGTCGATGTCCGGCGGCACGGCTTCCATCAGGATGTCGAACGCACTGCGCAGCAACGCCCAGGCGCTGCGCAGGATCAGCAGACACACCAGCACCGACAGGATCGGATCGATCGGCATCCAGCCGGTGAAATGGATCACCAGCGCCGCGATGATCGCCGCGACCGAGCCGAGCAGATCGCCGAGCACGTGCACCGTCGCGCCCTTGATGTTGACGTGCGACTGGTCGCCGCGATGCAGGATCCAGAACACCAGACAGTTCACCAGCAGGCCGACCACCGCGACCGCGAGCATCGGCCCGGCCAGCACCTCGCCCGGACTGCGCAGCCGCTGGATCGCTTCCCACACGATCCAGATCACCAGCGCGAACAGCGTGACCGCGTTGACCAGACCGGCGAGCACCTCGAAGCGCATGTAGCCGAACGTCCGCCGGGCATCGGATGCGCGACGTCCGATGCGGAAACCCACCCAGGCCAGCAGCAGCGCCGCCGCGTCGGTCAGCATATGCCCGGCATCGGCGATCAGTGCCAGCGACCCCGACAGCACACCCCCGACGACCTCGACCAGCATGAAGCCCGCGGTCAGCGCGAAGCCGGTCAGCACCACGCGTTCGTTGGCGGCGGAGACCGACGGCGCGTGGCTGTGGCCGTGTTCGTGGGTGTGATCGTGGTCGTGCGACATGGGAGAGCGGGGCAGGCGAATCCGGCCGCCATTATATAAATATATTTTTATGCGTTGATAGCGGGCGCTGTCTGGGATGGTTTGCGGGCGCGGGAGACGGGTCAGGAATTCCCTGCAGCGTCTCGGCCAGCGCCCGCTCCGACGGCTGCGCAGCCTCGACCCGACCGCCGCGTTGATTCACATCGCTGCGGCAGCCAGTTAGCGACGCATATGCGCGCTGCACAAATCTCAGTTCGCTTCGGTGAACAGCCGCGCCCAGCCGGCATGTCCCAGCGTTTCTAGCGTGGCGAGATTGCGGTCGATGATGCTGTCCGGTTCCGGGTACGCATCCACCGCGCGTGCCACGCTGTCTTCGCGCAGCAGGTGCAGCGTCGGGTACGGCGCGCGGTTGGTGTAGTTGCCGATGTCGTCGGGCGCGGTTCCGGCGAACTGGTACTCGGGATGGAAGCTCGCGACCTGCAGCACGCCATCGAGTTGCAGCACCTCGACCAGTCCATCGGCCTCGTCGAGAAAGTCGTTGTACTCGAGGAAATCGCCGAGGATCTGCGGATGCACGATCAGCGTCGTGTCGATCTCGCCGGCCGGTGTGTCGCGCAGACGCAGCAGTTCCTCGCCGAGCTCTTCGAGCAGGGCTTCGGGCGTGGTCGCGTCGCTCAGCACGAAACGCACCTGGTCCTTGACCACGACCGCCTTCGCGAACGGGCACAGGTTCAGCCCGATCACCGCGCGCTCCAGCCACAGGCGGGTGTCGGCGATCGGGTCCGCGCTCGGCAACATGCGGATCAGTCGCGGAAGTTGTCGAACTGCAGCGGCAGCTCGAAATCGGCGCCGCGCAGCAGGGCCATTGCGGCCTGCAGATCGTCGCGCTTCTTGCCGTTCACGCGCAGCTTGTCGCCGTTGATCTGGCTGTCGACCTTGAGCTTGGCCTCCTTGAGCGTGTTCTGGATCTTCTTCGCCAGTTCGCGCTCGATGCCCTGCTTGACGGTGACCGTCTGCCGCGCGCCCGCGAGGTTGGTCTCGATGTCGCCGAACTCCAGGCACTTCACGTCGATCTTCCGCGCGGCCAGGCGCTGACGCAGGATCTCGGTCATCTGCTGGACCTGGAAGTCGCTCGGCGCCGACTGCTTGATGGTCGATTCGTCGAGTTCGTAGGACGCCTCGACGCCCTTGAAGTCGAAGCGCGTAGTCAGCTCGCGGTTCGCTTGGTCGACGGCATTGGTCAGCTCGTGGGTGTCGACTTCGGACACGATATCGAAGGAAGGCATGGGGCACCTGCAGGTGGGACGAAGGCGCGCAGATTACCGCACCGGCGGTATGGGCTGTTCCGCCGATGCCACGCCAACATCGCGCAAGGGGCCGCAAAATAACGGGTCCCCCGACTGCCCATGACGAGGCATCCGCCATGTCCGAGACACCTGCGTACGCCGCTGCCGACGCCACCACGCCGCTAGCGCCGACCACGATCCAGCGCCGCGCCCCGCGCGCGAACGAAGTCCTGATCGACATCGCCTTCTGCGGCGTCTGCCATTCCGATCTGCACCAGGTCCGCGACGAGTGGGGCGGTTCGATCTTCCCGATGGTCCCCGGTCACGAGATCGTCGGCCATGTCGCCGAAATCGGCGCCGGCGTCACGAAGTTCAAGGTCGGCGACGCGGTCGGTGTCGGCTGTTTCGTCGATTCATGCCGGTCCTGCGCGCAGTGCCAGGCGGGCGAGGAGCAGTTCTGCGAGCAGGGCATGACCGGCACCTACAACGCGATGGAACGCGACGGCAGCGCGCCGACCTACGGCGGCTACTCGACCCGCATCACCGTCGACCAGGACTACGTGCTGCGCGTGCCCGAGTCGCTGCCGCTCGACGCCGCGGCGCCGCTGCTGTGCGCCGGCATCACCACGTATTCGCCGTTGCGCCATTTCGGCGTCAACGCCGGCGACGCGGTCGCGGTGGTCGGCCTTGGCGGCCTCGGCCACATGGCGGTGAAGTTCGCCGTGGCGATAGGTGCACGCGTGACCGTGCTCAGCACGTCCGAATCCAAGCGCGACGACGCCCTGAAGCTCGGCGCGCACGATTTCGCCGCGACGCGTGACGAGGCCACGTTCAAGACGCTGGCCAAGACCTTCGACTTCATCGTCGACAGCGTCTCCGCGCCGCACGACTACAACGCCTATCTGTCGCTGCTGAAAGTCGACGGCACGATGATCCTGCTCGGCGTGCCGGACCAGCCGGCCCCGGTCGCCGCCGGCGCACTGATCATGCAGCGCCGTCGCCTGACCGGTTCGCTGATCGGCGGCATCCGCGAGACCCAGGAGATGCTCGATTTCTGCGCCGAGCACGGCATCGTGTCCGACATCGAGCGCATCGGCATCGCCGACATCAACACCGCCTACGAGCGCATGCTCAAGGGCGACGTGCGCTACCGGTTCGTCATCGATACGGCGACGCTGAAGGGCTGAGAGTCCTGCGCACCTTCCCCCGCGAGCGGAGGGTGAGAGTGGTCCGCTTGCGCGGCACCGCCGCGTGGATCGATCGAATGCCCGGCGTGCTTCGCCGGGCCGGGCAGGTCGGGATGGGGGCGAACCTTGCGTGCCGGCGCAATGCACCGGGCGCGCTCTCACCGACGAACTCGCACGAGGGGGGGCAGTGCCGAACTCGGGGTTCGCCCCCACCCAACCCTCCCCCGCAGTGCGGGGGAGGGCTTCAGCTGGCTGCTTGCGTAGGCGTAATGCTGATCGGCGATCGGCTGGATGGTGAAGAAAATTCAGCACGTCCCGGCTTAGCCCACCTCGGCTGCCCATGCGAGGATGCGCATCCGCACCACCGCCTCGCCCATCGTCATGTCCGCTTCTTCCGCTCCCACCGATGCCCGCGCCGCCGCGCTGTGGATGCTGTTCGCCGTGCTCGCGTTCGCCGGCATGGACGCGGGGATGAAGTGGATCGCGAACGACTATTCCGCGTTCCAGGTCGCGACCTTCCGCAGTCTGGCCACGCTGCCGCTGATCGTCGGCTGGCTGCTGCTGCGCGGGCGCGCGGGGAGCCTGTTGCGCATCCACTGGCCGCTGCATCTGCTGCGCGGGATTCTGGGCGTCGGCATGATCGCCGGCTTCGTCTACGGCCTGGCGCGGATGCCGCTGTCGACGGCGTACGCCATCGTGTTCGTGTCGCCGCTGATGGTCACCGCGCTGGCGGTGCCCTTGCTCGGCGAGAAGGTCGGGCCACGGCGCTGGACGGCGATCGCGCTCGGCGTCGTGGGTGTGCTGGTCGTGTTGCGGCCGACCGGCGAGGGCATGGCGACGCTGGCCGGGCTGGCGGTCGTCGGCGGCGCGCTGTGCTACGCGATCGCCTCGATTACCGTGCGCAAGCTCGCGCAGCCTTCTTCTCGGACCCTTCCGTTTAGTGCTGAGATGCGCGCGGAATTCTCAAGCCTCTCGGTGGCTATTGTTGGGATCTCGGGCACCGGGAGTCTTGTGGCCGAGATGCTGCTTCGTATGGGGATCGGAGAGCTGATCGTGATTGACGACGATCATGTGGAGTCCAAGAACCTCAATCGTATCCTCAACACTACCGCCGCCGATGCGCTCAGTGGTCGCCTGAAGGTGGATGTTTTTAAGGACGCATATGCGCTAAGCCATCCGGACACGCTCGTGATTGCTGTTTCCGAGCGGATTGACACTTGGTCTGCCATTCGGGCGGCGGCTGACGCCGACATTGTCTTCTCGTGTGTGGACACCATGGACGGGCGGCATATCGCCGACCGCCTCGCCACATCCATGCTCCAGCCGCTTTTCGATGTTGGCGTAAACATTCCTGTATTCCACCCGCGTGGACAGATCAAGATCGCCAACATTGCTGGTCGGATCGACTTCGTCCAACCCGGCCGCTCGACTCTGCTCGACCGCGGCGTCTACTCGCCAGAGCGGCTTGCTGCCGAGGACCTTCGCAAGCAAAACCCGGAGGCCTTCGAGCAACAGGTAAAGGAGGGTTACATGCCTGGAAGCCACGAGGAGGCGCCGGCCGTGATCTCGGTGAACATGCGCGCCGCCAGCATGGTGGTTCAGGAGCTGGTCGCGCGCTTTACTCCTTACCGGAAAGACAACCGTCCCTACGCGCGGACGGAGTTCGACTTGGTAATCGAAGAGACGACTCACGCGTCCGAGACCGATTTTCTGTCCAAGCGTTCCGCGCAGACTGCACTCGGTCTTAGCGCGCCCCTTCTCGGCCTCCCGGCATTGGAGGACAAGCGGTGCGCGTGATCCAGTGGGTCAAGGACTTCTTCCGCCGCCTGCTGCGCCGGCGGCGCATCGACATTCGAGTGCTTGACCTGGTCGGAGACGACGCGCCTTCCAGCGTTCCGTCGAGACAACTTCTTCGCATGCTCGATGAGGGAGAGGCTTGGGCCGCTGTAATGACCTGTCCATGCGGCTGTGGCGCAGTAATCGAGCTCCTCCTCTCTCCAACTGCGAGGCCCCGCTGGACCCTCACAGCGCGAGGCGACTTGCCGACGCTTCATCCCTCGGTTTGGCGGAGCGTTGGTTGCCGCTCGCATTTTTGGGTGCGCGATGGACAGATTCATTGGGTGCCCTAATGGAAGTGCCGCGTCAGACCTCTTCCTCAGATGCCATTTACCAGCTTTTTCAAGCATGCCGCGTAGTTCGTGCTCTTCCGGGAGCTTAAGCGCGGTCTACGGACTCGGCTTCCGATCCGAAGCTCCGCTGCTTCACCCGGTGTCCTCAGCCCAGTCCTGATCAAGGCGAACTGGGTGCGGCAATTTCAGTGATTTCGAGATCGAAGTCACTGCTTAAGCGTATGAAGCGGCTCCGCAACATCTGCTCTTCGATTGCCTTAAAGAACTCATGTGGAATGTTTCGCTCGTAGACCGTTTGGAAAATCCTTCCGTTGACCGCCTTGATCTGGGCATCCCGCTGATCCTGGTGCGTCTGGTTGATGGTCTCGATGAGCTCATGCTTCTCCTTATCGTGTCGTTTCCGATTGAACGCTTCGATAGAGAAGTTGATCAGCACGGCCACTACCGCGGCAAGACCGACCTCCTTGAAGAAGACGGCTAGAACTTTTATCCCATTGCTGGACAAAGATCCGAAGCCCATATCTTTAGCTCACCGTCGTAGTTAGCGAGAATGGCGTAAAGAGCAAGCAGGCCGGCGCCTATTAAAAATAGGATCGCGTTCGTCGCCTTCGGATTCTCAATCGCGCGTGCAAGAAGGCCTGTCGGCATCAACTTCATCAATTTCACATTCCGTGTGAGTTGATATCCGCATGGCAGTCATGGGAATAAAGAGGAACACTTGGGGGTCGAAAGCGCCGATTGGAGCGAAGCTTACGCCTCATGCCTTCGCTGCTTCAATCTTGGCCCATGTGGATGCTCGGCGTCCCTCAAGTTCCGCAAGAGTCCGGCCTCACAGTCTAGATCCCATGGGGGCGACGGATGATGCGTCGGTGCCAGTGATACCGGGCAACTCGTGATGTCGACAAGTAAGCCTCCGCCCCGACGAGCGGAGGGCCAACTCAATCGCGTTCAACCTTGCTTGTAGACGGTTTTCTTGCCGATCGCGTTCTTGGTGCTGGCGGTGGGCTTCGCGAGACCGGGGATCAAGAAATCAGCAGGTGCCTGGCCACGGCTCACTTTGGCGCGAAGCCATCGTGGAAGGCTACCGCGTCCGCTCCACACATTCTTCCTGTTCTCCGGATCCCGATACTTGATGGCAGCTTTCGTGGTCTTCCGGCGCTTGGTTGCCGGCACTTCAGGTGCCTCTTGATGAGTAGAGTCACCGAAAACGTCATCGATGGAATAGCCAAGCGATGCGGCAGCTGCAATGAGCTCCTCCCGCACACGCTTGATGGGGCGACGGCTCGCACGACGCTTCTGCTGCTCGGCAGCGTCGATCAGCGAATCCAGGTCCGATGCGCTGAACATATCGAGGGCGAACTTCATAAGGGGAGGGTCCGGCGACCAAATTTCATGATCAGATATCTCCAGCGATGCGGATTCGGCATCGTATCTTGCCCGGATGAGAAAGTCCTGACACGAGACAGGCGCGGCTCCCGACGGAATGTATGACATCCACAACGCTAATGAGCGTTTGGAAGGGCAATCAGGAAGCAGGTGCCTTCGCCCACGGAGGTCCGAAGCTCGATTGTTCCCCCATAGCGGGTGACCAGATCACGCACCACTGCCAGTCCCAAACCTGTGCCGCTCTCGGATGGCTTGGTGCTGTAGAACGGCTCAAATGCCCTGGTGGCAACCTCTTCACTCATCCCCTGTCCATCGTCCTCGATGGTGATGCGGTTATATGCTGCCGCGCGTGTGACGCCGATCGAGATGACGCCATCGCCATCGATTGCGTCGCGGGAATTGGATGCCAGATTGAGCAGCATGAGCTCGAACTGACTCCGATCGAAAACGATTGGTAGCGCGACAGGGTCTCGGTTGATCTTCAAGATGATCCGCGCTTCCAGGAGTTGACGCAGCATTGGGGCAAGCTCCTCGATCGCGTCGGCAGCGTCAAACCGCTCTGGCATCGCCGTATCCAGACGGGAGAAGCGCAAGAGCTTTCGGTTCGCCGCCATGCCACGCCGAGCCGAATCCTCAATAGCACGCAAGTTGCGCTCAAGGTCGATGACACGGTCGCCGTCGCTTCGGCCGTCATCCTCAAACGCTGATGCGGAGAAGCCGGCGATCACCGCGAAGATATTGTTCAGATCATGCGCCAATCCACTGGCCATGCGTTCGGTAATCTCTTTCTTCTGCGCGTGGATCAATTGGGCATGGGTCTTCTCACGCTCCTTGATCTCCACCTCCAATTCCTGTCGCCGAGCTTGCGCGTCACGCAAGCTCTCTCGCATCGCCTCAGTCGTCCTGCTGGTAAGCACAGCAACTGCCAGATAGCCGAAGATGGCTGGCGGCACATTCACGAAAGCCGTCAATAGGTTCTGGGCATGCAAAGCGTCGCGTGCTGCGCCGACGAGCACACTTCCGACCAGCGCCGGAAAAACGATCCAGATGGCGCGCCGCCCGAAAATCAACCCGCTCAACACAATCAAGAGCATGGGGTGCAGCTGAGCTGGAAGTTGATGTCGGAACCCGTTGGCAAAGGCATTCGCGTAAAGAATTGCGATAAGGGCAACGAGCAACGCTTTCATCGCGGCGTGAAAAGCGCCTCTGCGAATCATGGCGATACAGGCAAAGCAAAGTGCGGCAAGCACGATGCTTGCGCTATGGGGAACCCAGTTGCCTACACCTTCGGGTAGAAGATGACGAATGGGCCAAAGGACTGATAGTCCGAAGCCGGTCGCAAGCGGTAGGCTGATTCCAAGAAAGAGCAGCAAACCTTGGACAGCCTGCGCGTTGCGCCGGTCCACAGGATCCGCGATGGGAAGGTCGGACAGCCAATTGCGCCAAGCTTTGAACATCGAAACCTCTGGGATCGCGAACGAACCCTCTATCGCGACGCACGCGTTCCTAGGGCTAACGCGCCGAGGTTAGCACTTCAGCCTACATGCGCTGGCACTACCCGAATTGGTAACCGCGGCCGTGAAGCGCGTGGATGGGTAGGGCCTCGTTGCAACTTCTGAGCACCTTGGAACGAAAACGACTGATGATTCCGTCCAGTCGCCTTTCGTCGAACTCGTCAGGCTTCGCGGTTAGTCCAGAGGTTAGCGTGAGGCGATCGACACATGCGCCCCTTGAAGTCATCAAGGTCCGACAGATCTGCCGCTCGCTTTGAGTCAACGCCACGATGCAGCCTCTGGGAGAAGTCAGACACCAGCCGTCTGCGGTCAGCGCCCAGTCGCCTTGAAATTTCTCAGTGACCGGCGTTTGGATGCGGCGGCGCAAAGCATGGAGGGTGCCTGCGATCACATCCATGTGAGCGGACTTGAAAAGGTAAGCGTCTGCGCCTTCTTGAAGTCCCCGGATGCTGTTCTGGATCTTCTCATCGGCAGAGAGCATCACAGTGCCCACGCCAGGTAGTTGCGCTCTCATCAAGCGTGATATCTCGAATCCGTTTCCATCCGGAAGAGACAGGTCAACGATCGCAAGTTGAAAGTTCTCTGCCGCGATCAGAGATCGGAACTCGGCGACTGTTCCGCAGGTCACCGCTTCGAACCCAAACGGTCGGAGGCCTTGAGCGAGGAAGCGATCTCGGTAATCCGCGTCGTCATCGACCACGAGCACACGAATGGGATCCGGAAGGTGCATGCGGAATGATCTCGGACAGGTTCTGAGTGGCCGATAAGGTAACGGATGCATGACCTCGCGATGCGATTTCGGTGCTCGAAAGAAGATGAATTCGGGATCGTGAGAATTGCTACATATCTTCGCGACTATTCCTTGGATGACAGTTTTAGTAGCGAACAGTTACGTTCGAAACATGCCGATCTGCAGGGACTTCGGCGCAGACATGGAAGCCATCCTCAGCGAACTTGAGTTCGCAGGGCGGGGCTTGGCTGTCCATTGCTTCTTGAGCTGGCTGGAGAGTGTTGGAATGAACCGCGTCACGCCCACTGTGCACCAGATTTCTCAGCGCTCCATGCTGGCTTTATCTCTACGCGCTATCGACTTTGGGGCCGCCACTCGATGGGCAATTGGTCTGTCTGTTCACTGGTTTCGAGCGAATGCGCTCAACACGGCTCACGGCCTTAGACCGTTGAAACTGCGAGGCGCGCGCCAGCCGTGGCGGTCCGCGAACTGCTGGAGAACAACTGCAGGCCTGCTGGCGAACAGCAGCGGTCCATCGAAATGCTCAGCAAGAAGATCCCGACCGTTTCCACCTATCCATAGGGGACAGCTGTCTTAGGTTTTTGAAATTTCTATTGGGCATAGGGGAATTGCGAGCACTGTCCGCACCCTTCGCCAATTGCATGGGGCCACAGTTGGAAGGGCGCCCAGATCTCTCCCGAAACGCTTACTTCATCAGTCTTCTTCAGCAGCACATTCAAGTCGTCAGTTTCGTGGCGACCGCTCGACACCTTTGCTCACGCGCAGCCCTTAATCCGGAAATAGACCATGAACGCCTTCTCTGTGTATTCCCGCTCCTCAGCTATTCGTCCGCTGAAAGCAAACTTGCTGGCGTCAGCGCTTGCAGTTGCGCTGACCAGCGTTCCGCTGATCTCGTTTGCAAGCACGCCGGCTCCGACAACTGGCGTCGAGGCTCGCTGCAACGGTGATCTCGTTAACGCGAAGAACAAGGACGCTGATTGCAGCGACGACATTAGCGAGGCGCAGACCAAGGGAACTGAAGCATCGGCTCCAATGTCTGCCACTGGCGTAATCGAAGGCGATGCAAATGCTGCTGGAGCGGGCGACGCGCAAGCTGCCGCTGACGATCCTTCGAAGTATTTCCAGGCATCCGGAAGTGCCAACAGCGACGCAGGCGCCTATGTAGAGGGTGATGATGCAGTTGCAGCGGGTGAAGCCAGTAGTGCGATCGGCGCGGGCGCTTCCGCGTATGGCGCTGGCAGCAGCGCGCTTGCAAACAACGCGACAGCGGTGGGCGTCAACACATTCGCGAGAGGAGTGGAGAGTGCCGCATTCGGATCAGGCGCACAGGCGTCCAGCAATTCTTCTGTTGCCATTGGCGGCGTAGCGGTAGACGAGGATGGGAATCCACTGCTCGCCGACGGGTCGGGAAGTGCAGTGCTGGTTGGCGCTCAAGCGTCAGCAGTGGCCGCGACAGCAGTTGGTGCGGGCTCTCATGCGGAAGCGTTTGGTTCCTCCGCATTCGGTGTTGGCGCAGGTGCCACGGCTTTGGAGTCGACTGCCATCGGGACGATCGCGAATGCAACGGGTCGCCACTCTCTGGCCGTCGGCTCGCGCACGCAGGCAACCGGTGATCAGAGCGTCGCGATCGGCTTCGCAAGCGAAGCAAGTGGGGTTGGCAGCATCGCGCTGGGAAATGCGAATCCGCTGACAGGTGACGGCGCGAAATCGACGGGCTTCGGCTCCATCGCGATTGGCTCAGGAACCGTTGCTGGTGATGCCTACACCGTTGCGCTGGGCAGCGGCAGCTTCGCGGGCGGCATCTCTTCTACCGTAGTTGGCTACAACGCAGTGACTTTGGGTCTCCAAAGTTCCGCGTTCGGCATCGCATCTTTTGCCGAAGCTGATTACAGCGTCGCGTTGGGCAGCAACTCTGTTGCGACGCGCGAGTTCACCGTGTCAGTCGGTAACAGCTCTGGAAACGGATTTAACTTCGATCGTCAGATCACCAATGTGGCCGCGGGCACCGAAGAGACGGACGCAGTCAATGTGCGCCAGCTGCGTGCCGCAACCGCTGCCAACCGCTTCTTCAGCGCAAGTGGAAGCGAGAACAGCGACGCAGGTGCTTTCGTCGATGGCGATGATGCAGTCGCTGCTGGCGAGGCGTCTTCCGCCTTGGCCAGCGGCGCAACTGCAATAGGCGCAGGAGCGGTCGCGAACAGCGTCAACTCCACCGTGCTGGGTAGGGACAGCTTGGCTGTCAGCACCTCCGCCACGGCAATCGGTGGAACGCTCAGCATCGATTACAGCGCGTTGAGCGATTTTGGCGTGGTGCTCAACCGCCAGACCTCGGCGACGGGGCTTGCGTCAACAGCGTTGGGCGCAGGCGCGCAGACAAACGGCGACTTCAACACTGCGATCGGCGCGCAGTCTGAAACGAGTGGCAAGTCTGCTGTAGCAATCGGCGGCATCGTCGATGTCCTGGAAGATGAAATCGGGTCGGACTTCGCCGGACAGGAGCTGCGTAACACGCGAGCATCCGGACGACTGTCGACGGCTATCGGTGGCGGCGCCCAAGCAACAGAATATGCGGCCACTGCGATGGGTGCGCTTGCACAAGCCAGCGGAATTCGTTCGGTCGCAATCGGATACTCGACTCGCGCGTTGGGATACGACGCCACCGCAATCGGTGATCGGGCCGAAGCCCGTGCCGATTGGGCTACTGCACTAGGCGGCGGCGCGCTGGCCCAGTCCCTCCGATCGACCGCACTAGGCGCGTTCTCCAGCGCACTTGCAGAAGGTGCCACCGCTATCGGTGAAGCCTCGATGGCGAACAATGTGAACAGCACGGCGATCGGCAAGGGTTCGTGGGCTGCCGGCCGCAACAGCATCGCCATCGGCAAGGCTACTGTCTGGAATGGTTACTTCACGAACGACGCGGACCCCGTCCTGTTCGTTGACAGCATCGCAATGGGCACCGAGGCCGAAGTGCATGGCAGCAACTCTGTCGCCATCGGCCCCAATGCCCGTGTGGGCGGCTGGCAGGTGATGGATGAGAACGGCAATCCGCGCATTGTCGACAACAGTGTCGCACTGGGTTCGAACTCGATTGCGGATCGCAACAACACGATCTCCGTTGGACACGCTGGAAACGAACGACAGATCACCAATGTGGCGGCAGGCACGCTCGACACGGACGCGGTGAACCTGGCTCAGGTTCGCCGCATGACCGAAGGCTTCGTGGATGTCGCCGCAAACGCAGTGACCTACGATGACACAAGCAAGTCGTCGATCAGGTTGGCCGGCGCGAACGGCACAAGATTGACCAATCTTCGGGAAGCGGCGATCGATGCGGCGAGCACGGACGCTGTTAATGGTCGGCAGGTCCATGCTGGTCTCCAGGGCGTCGCGAACGCTTTGGGCGGCGGCTCGACGGTGACAGCGTTCGGCGCGGTGTCGATGCCATCGTATGTCATCCAAGGCACCGCATTTAGCGGTATCCAGGCCACTTTCTCCGCGCTCGACACCCAGATTACTCAGCTCAACCAGCGCGTGAACCGGGTTGAGACTGGTATCGAGCAGGGCAGTGGCAGCAATCGCGTCGCTGTCGGCGGACAGACACCTGCCACCGTGGGACTTGATACGAATGCTGTTGCGGTGGGTTCGGGGGCGGCCGCAAATGGCAACAACGGTGTAGCGGTGGGTGGCGGTGCGTATGCGCACGGACCCAATGACACCGCACTGGGCGGCAACTCTCGCGTCAACGCCGATGGCAGCACTGCCGTGGGCGCCAATACAAGCATCGCGGCGAACGCGACGAACGCAGTGGCAGTGGGTGAGGGGGCGTCGGTGAGTGCTGCATCGGGCACGGCCGTGGGCCAGGGCTCCCGCGTGACGGCGCAAGGTGCGGTCGCACTGGGCCAAGGCTCGGTGGCAGACCGTGCAAACACGGTCTCCGTCGGTAGTGCGGCCAGCCAGCGTCAGATCACCAATGTGGCTGCCGGCACGCAGGCGACCGACGCAGCGAATGTCAGTCAGGTGCGCGCAGGTGTGACGGAAGCCAAGGCCTACGCCGATACCACCGCGACCAAGGCTGTTGCCACTTCGAAGGCTTACACCGACCAGAAGTTGGCTGCCTGGGGCACGCAGTTCGAAAACTATCGCGGCGAAGTGGCCCAGCGGTTCCGCGATACCGATCGTCGTATCGACCGCCAGGGTGCGATGGGCGCTGCCATGTTGAACATGGCGACGAACGCGGCCGGCACCCAGAGCCCACGGGGCCGCATTGCGGTAGGCGCAGGCTTCCAAAGCGGAGAACAGGCGCTATCCGTCGGCTATGCAAAGAAGGTCGGCGAGCGCGCGTCCTTCAGCCTTGGCGGCGCTTTTAGCGGAGACGAGAAGTCTGCCGGCATCGGCTTCGGTATCGATCTGTAAAAGCGATTCGGGACCGGATAAATCGCGACATCTGACATCACTCAACGATTCAAATCTTTTCTGGAGAGAGAAATGCGTATCCATTCCACCCTCAGCGCCGCGATCGCCGCTGTCCTGATTGCCGGCGGCGCACAGGCTGCAGACTTCAGCCCCAAACGGACCAAGGTAGTCGATCGCCAGACTGCTAGTCAGTCCGTGATCTCAAGCAGCCAACGGTTCGTCGTTCGCACGCGCGCCCCGTCAACCGCTGGCCGCGCGGTGCTTCAAAGCGCTCTGCGGACATCGGTTCAGCGGGCTGGCCTTGCGATGCCTGTGCGCGCTAACGCTACTGCTGCGGCGCGGCCTGCTGCGAGCGCGCGCGTGCTGCGCAGCATGGGCACGCCTGGTTGGCATGTAGTCCAAACCTCGCGGGCGCTGACAAGCTCCGAGCGCGCCAGCTTCATTCGCGAGCTGTCTGCGGAACCTGGCGTGGTGTCGGTTGAGGTCGATCACCTGTATCAGCGTGGCAATGTCGCGCGCGCAGTGCCGGCTGCTGCGCCGAATGATCCTAACTACGCGCAGCTTCAGTGGAACTTCACTGACGCAACGGGAGGCGTGCGCGCTGAGGCGGGTTGGGCGATATCCACGGGACAAGACATCGTCGTCGCGGTGATCGATACCGGCGTTGTCGAGAACCATCCGGACCTCGCCGTCAACATTCTTCCCGGCTACGACATGATCACCGATCGTCGCGTCTCGCGACGGGATAGTGATGATCGTGCGCCGGGCGGCTGGGATGTCGGTGATTGGGTTGAGGATGGCTACTGCGTCGCCCTTGGCGGCCCCCCGAATCAGGCTCTAGACAGTTCCTGGCACGGCAGTCATGTATCCGGCACGGTCGCTCAGGAAACGAACAATGGCCGCGCCCTCGCAGGCTTGGCGCACGGTTCAAAGGTTGTGCCGATCCGAGTGCTGGGATCGTGCGGTGGGTTCGGCAGCGATATTGCAGACGGCATGCTGTGGGCAGCAGGCCTTCCGGTCGATGGCCTCCCGACGAACCCCAATCCCGCGGAGGTGCTCAATCTGAGCTTGGGCAGCGGTGGTCCGTCGGCATGCCCTGCGATCTATCAGGCTGCGATTGACCAGGTGAACAGTGCGGGTTCGATCATCGTGGTCGCTGCGGGCAACTCGAACGCGGACGCTGGCACTTACACGATGGGCTCGTGCACAGGGGTCATTGCAGTAGGCGCCACCGGAATTACAGGCGCCAAGGCAAACTATTCGAACTGGGGCACCCGCGTCGATCTGTCTGCTCCAGGTGGCGGCGGATTTGTTGATGGCGACCCGGGCGGCTACATCTTCCAGGTGCTCAACACGGGGACCACACGCCCGACCACGCAATACAATCTCGCCGGCTTCACGGGCACATCTATGGCGTCGCCGCATGTGGCGGCCGCCGTTGCCATGGTGCAAAGCGTGGTTCTAACCCCACTTAATTTTACGGAGATGCGTGCGCTGCTCCGCAGCACCGCCCGCCCGTTCCCGATTGCGATCCCCAGCAACAGGCCGATGGGCGCTGGCATCTTGGATGTTGGAGCGTTGCTCACGCGCGCGACGGCCCCGCCTTGCACCGGGAACTGCGTCCCGCCCACGACCGTTCTTCAGAACAAGGTCGAAGTGGTTGGCCTCTCGGACGGGGGTGATGACAAGGTCTTCAGCTTCGAAGCGCAGGCGGGTAGAACGCTTTCCCTGATGACCTACGGTGGCACCGGAAATGTCTCGATGCATGTCGCGCGCGGCCGCATTCCGACTGCCACCGATCGGGACGCTTTCTCCACGCGCCCGGCGAGCAACTCCGAGACTGTCCGCTTCACCGCGCCTGTGGCCGGCACCTACAACATCCGGCTGACCGGCACATACGCGGGTCTTACCATCGTAGCTCGTCAGTAACCTGCGTTACCCCGCGTCGAATCATTGGCGCGGGGTCTTTTTTCTAACATGACAACGAAAACTGGTGCAGCCAATGATGCCTTTGATTGGCTGGAGAACATGAAGTGCTGGTCGAGAAGCGGCGATGGCGCGGACCAGATCGAGTTCGCTTTGTCGGATGTCATCGTGCGCAGCGGAACGACGCCCAAGACATGGCGGATAGCTTTCCAGGCATGGCGTGTCTATCGATTCATCGCGACAGCTGAGTGCTTCACCGTCGAGGAAGATGAGATCTGTGGCATTACCATCCTTCGATTCTCGCGGTCAATCTAACTTGGATGGAGCGTTGGCTGCTGTCGCTACAGACGGTCTGACATCCGATGGTGCCGAGCTCTCGACCAGGTAACTGGAGCAAGCTTGTGAGAAGGAGCTCGACCGAGTTGCCAGTCAGTGTGACTGCCACTATCAAAGTAAGGATGTCGCTCGATCTCTAGACTGGGTCGTGAGCTTTCGCGGCAAACCTTTCTGCATCTAACCCCTCAACTGAACTTGAGAAAACTTATGAAGATTCTGATTCTTCCACTGATGGCGCTCGGCTTGACTGCGTGTTCCGGACATCCTGGAAGCGGCGCGCGAGGGCCTGCAGCACCGCAGCCTGAAGTTCGCAGCTACGGTAACGACGCCTTGGCCAGTGCAGAAGTGAAAGCCTACGAACGCGCACATGCCCGTTACAAGTATCGGGACTCGCGGATCGAATGGGATTCCAGAAACTGTGCCGTTTATGAGGGGACGGCATCAGATGGCAAGCGTGTTCAGCACGCGCTGTCCGACGAGCGTAACCAGCCGATCTGCGCCAAGCCTTGAGGCGCTGGAGGCTCTCTCACCAAGCGTTTTCGTTGGATAGAGCGACTGTTAGCCAAGCTCGTTCCATGCGATAGCATGGATGAAGAAATGCAGCCTTCGGGCTGCATTTTTCATTGGCAATCCGGATCGGAGAACTTCACAGTCCGAGTTGGTGTATCAGGCATCGGACCTGACTTGCGAGTGCCGAGAGCGAGCCGATCGTGCGTTACCCACTGCGACCAGCGAATCCTTTCAGCAGCTCAAGCGCTTCGGCCTGGCGTTTGCGAGGAAGTCTTGAGATCACCAGAATCACTTCGGCACGCCGGGACGGTGGACGCCGAGATCAAGCGCCTCGACGGCACGCCGCGGCCCTGAGAACCTGTTCGATGTCCTGCTGCGCGTGCCAGCTGGCGCGCGCGTTGTGCTCGGAAGGAATCGCAGGATGGCGAATCATGACAGCGCTTGCCGGCCTGAAGGGTGGACGTGATGAATGGCGGCCGCAATGCTCGCGTACCGCCCGTACGCTGCGCTCTAGCACGCGCCATCTGGCGGCGCTCGCGACGGGCCTCGAACAGGTGCCGGACGCGGCCCCTTCATCGTGATCGCGCGCTGGATCGCCGATCATGTCGTCCTCGACACGCCGGGATCCGCGACACCGCCATGCCTCTTCTGTTGCTCGCCGTGGTCCTGCTCGCCATCTTCGCGCTGCTGCTCCTGCTGTGGCCGCTCGCGCTGTGGAACCGCTATCGCGTCGGCACCTCGCGCCGGCGTCCGCCGCGCTGGCTGACCCGACTCAATGCCTGGCTGATTCCGGCATCCGCGCTGGTGTTCCTCGGCGGCATGGGCATCGCCCAGCTGTTCGTCGACCACGCGTTTCCCTATGCCGCGCTCGGCGTGCTCGCCGGACTGGCGCTCGGGGGTCTGGGCTGGGCGCTGACGCGCGTCGAGCATCGTCCCGGCCAGGTCTGGTACACGCCGAACCGCTGGCTGGTGCTGGCGCTGACGCTGGTCGTCGTCGCCCGCGTGTTCGCCGGCATCTGGCAGGCCTGGGAGCGGATGCGCGGGGACTATGCGGCACTCGCCGCGTGGGGCCCGCTCGGCGAGCCGGCCGGCCTGTTCGCGGTCGCCGGGCTCTTGGTCGGCTACCACGCGATGTATGCGGTGCTGCTGCAATGGCGGCTGGGGCGCTGGCTGTAACAGACAGGCGTGCGCACCGTGCGCGTCGAAATGACACAAAAAAAAGACCCGCCGAAGCGGGTCTTTCCTGGTGCACGACTCTGGGGAGAGAGATCAGAAACGTGCGCCGATACCGACACCCACGGTCCACGGATCGAGCTTGAGCTCCTGACCGGTGGACACGCCGGCCTGGTTCACGTCTGCGCGGCTGCGCAGGTAACGCGCATCGGCACGGGCGAACCAGGTGGGGGTAATGTTCATGTCGACGCCGACCGTGCCGATCGCGCCCTTCGGCGTGGAGAGGCTGACGTGCTCGCCGCCGGGGTTGAGATCCTCACCGCTGATGTTGGAGTGGTGGTAACCCAGACCCACGAACGGGCGGAAGGTGTTGTCGGCCTGGCCGAAGTGGTACTGGCCACTCAGCGCGATCGGCTGCTGCTCGACGGTGCCGACCTTGCCGGCGTCGTTGCGGACGCGGTGGTCGAACTTGTCGAGCGCGCCCCACAGTTCTGCACTGATGTTGTCAGTGAAGTTGTACGAGACCGATGCGGTCGGCGCGGGGCCGCCGTCGACTTCGACGCCGTCATTGGCGCTGCGGTTGGTCGGCTCGAGCAGGGTGGCGCCGCCGACGACCGAGAAGCGCTTGCCGGACGCGGTGTCACCAGCGTCCTGTGCGAACGCGACCGACGAGACGGCGAAGCTGGCCAGGGTGGCGAGCGCAAGAACGCGCTTGTTGGACTTCAGCATGGGGTGTGCTCCTTCTTGAAGGCCGGACCGTGTGGCGGGTCCAGCGGTGCGGCGTGTCACGGCGTGCGGGGGCAGCGCTGCGACCTTCCTCTGCGGGAAGGCGGCGCCATGCTCGCAATCGAAGGCTGAATAGAGGATTTGCGCAACCTGAAGCGTTCGCAACGCTTCACGGTGTCTTCGGGAACCCGATTGCGCAGTTCATCCGCGAGGGCGTTCCGATGCGAGATCCGCGAAACGCAAGCGCCAAAAATTTGATGTGTCGATAGCGAACGTCACGCTCGTGACGCAGCGTTCCGTTTTCAGCGGCTGGCACACGCGAGCGCTGCGTGCGCATCGCCTGCATTCGCGCTGCCATGCGCGTCCGTACGCGATGCAACAGTTGGCGCAAACCCGGCTGGGCCGCACAATAGCGAGTCACGAGATGCCCGGAGGGCCGCATGGCCGACCTGAAAGAAGCACGCGTTCCCGACATTGGCGGGTTTGACGATGTCCCGGTGATCGAGGTGCTGGTCGCCGTCGGCGATACGGTGTCGGTCGACCAAGGGCTAGTCACGCTCGAATCGGACAAGGCCACGATGGAAGTACCGGCGCCGTTCGCGGGCGTGATCAAGGAACTGAAGGTCAAGGTCGGTGACGCCCTGTCGGAAGGCGGCGTGGTCGCGATTATCGAAACCGAGGGCGGCGACGCCCAGGCCGAAGCGCCGGCGAAGGCCGAAGCGCCCGCGAAGACCGAAGCCCCGAAGGCTGCCGACACGCCTGCCGCCGAGAAAGCCGCACCGGCCACGAAGACCGAGGCGCCGAAGGCGCAGTCCGGCGGTGGTGGCACGCAGGAATCCAAGGTGCCCGACATCGGCGGCTACGACGACGTGCCGGTGATCGAAGTGCTGGTGGCGGTCGGCGACACGGTCGAGAAAGACCAGGGCCTGATCACGCTCGAATCGGACAAGGCCACGATGGAAGTGCCGGCCGCGGTCGCCGGCGTCATCAAGGAACTGAAGGTCAAGGTCGGCGACACGCTGTCGGAAGGCGCCGTGGTCGCGATCATCGAAGCTGCGGGCGATGCACCTGCCGCGGCGTCCGAACCGGCGCCCGCGCCGGCCAAGGGCACCGATGACAACAAGGTCGAGCCGGTCGCGACGCAGAGCAAGCCCGACAAGATCGCCGAGGCTTCGATCGAGCATCGCGCGCCGGGCGGCGGCAATCCGCCGGTGCGGTTCGACGCCGATGCGATCTTCCCCGACAAGGTCCCTTACGCGAGTCCCGCGGTGCGTCTGTTCGCACGCGAGCTCGGCGTCGATCTGACCCAGCTCAAGGGCAGCGCCAAGGGCGGCCGCATCATCCGCGAGGACGTGCAGTCCTTCGTCAAGAGTGCCCTGCAGGGCGGCGGCGCGAAGTCCGCGTCCGGTGCGCCGGCAGCGGCGGGCGGCGGTCTCAACCTGCTGCCGTGGCCGAAGGTCGACTTCGCCAAGTTCGGCGAGATCGAGGTCCAGGAACTGGGCCGCATCCAGAAGATCTCGGCGGCCAACCTCGCGCGCAACTGGGCGATGATCCCGCACGTCACGCAGCACGACGATGCCGACATCACCGACCTCGAAGCGCTGCGCGTGCAGCTCAACAAGGAAAACGAGAAGCCCGGCGTCAAGCTGACCATGCTCGCGTTCCTGATCAAGGCGTCGGTCGCGGTGCTCAAGCAGTACCCGCGCTTCAACAGCTCGCTCGACGCATCTGGCGAGAACCTGACGCTCAAGAAGTACTTCCACATCGGCTTCGCCGCCGACACGCCGAACGGTCTGGTCGTCCCGGTGATCCGCGACGCCGACAAGAAGGGCGTCATGGAGATCTCGCAGGAGATGTCCGCGCTGGCGAAGAAGGCGCGCGACGGCAAGCTCGGCCCGGCCGACATGCAGGGCGGCTGCTTCTCGATCAGCTCGCTCGGCGGCATCGGCGGCACCAGCTTCACCCCGATCGTCAACGCACCGGAAGTCGCGATCCTCGGCGTGTCGAAGTCGGCGATGAAGCCGGTCTGGGACGGCAAGGCCTTCCAGCCGCGTCTGACCCTGCCGCTGTCGCTCTCCTACGACCACCGCGTCATCGATGGCGCTGCGGCCGCGCGCTTCACCGCGACGCTGGCGCAGCTGCTCGGCGACATGCGCCGGGTGCTGCTGTAAGCGGCCCGGGCCCGGCATGAGCGACACGTCCACGCGCGAGCGGGCGCGACTGACGTTGCGTCATGCCGGCATCGCCGACATTCCGGCGATCGTTGCGCTCAGCGATCGCATCTACGGTCACGAGAACGGCTACACGGCCGAGATGCTCAACGGCCAGATCGCCCAGTTTCCGCAGGGCGTGTTCGTCGCGTACTACGACGATGTGGCGGTCGGCTACTGCGCGACCTTCCGCATCGACGAGCGCGCGGCGATGGCGCCGCATCGCTGGCAGGAGATTTCCGGCGGCGGCTACGCGTCGCGGCATCTGTCGACCGGCGACTGGCTCTACGGCATGGAAGTCTGCGTCGATCCGGCGCATCGCGGCCTGCGCATCGGCCGGCGCATGTACGAACTGCGCAAACGGCTGTGCCAGGACCTCGGTCTGAAGGGCATCGTGTTCGGTGGACGACTGCCGGGCTTTTCGCGTCGCTCGCGCCGGTATCAGGGCGATGTGCGCGCCTACGTCGCCGACGTGGTCGCCGGCCGGGTACGCGATCGCGCGCTGAGCTTCCAGCTGCGCAACGGGTTCGAACTGATCGGCGTGCTGCCCGGCTACCTCCCGCAGGATCTCGAATCAGCCGGCTACGCCGCGCATCTGCTCTGGCGCAATCCCAAGATCGATGCGAACGCGCCGACGCGCGGCACGCAGCGCCCGCTGCCCGATTCGGTGCGAGTGGCGACCGTGCAGTACCAGCAGCGTCGCGTCGCGTCGTTCGAGGAGTTCGCCACGCAGGTGGAGTACTTCGTCGACATCGCCGCCGACTATCGCGCCGATTTCGTCGTGTTCCCCGAACTGTTCACGCTGCAGCTGCTGTCGGTCGAGAACAAGCCGCTGTCGCCGGTCGATTCGCTGCTGGCACTGACCGGTTACACCGAGCGGTTCGCGCAGCTGCTGTGCGAACTGGCGGTGCGTCACAACATCAACATCATCGGCGGCTCGCATCCCACGCGGACCAGCGACGGTGAAGACGGCAAGGTGCGCAACATCTGCTACGTCGCGCTGCGCGACGGCTCGCTGCACACGCGCGACAAGCTGCATCCCACGCCTAACGAGCGCACCTGGTGGGGCATCGGCGGCGGCGACAGCGCGCAGGCGATCATGACCGACTGCGGGCCGATCGGCGTCATGATCTGCTACGACAGCGAGTTCCCCGAACTCGGCCGCCATCTGGTCGACCAGGGCGCGATGATCCTGTTCGTGCCGTTCTGCACCGACACCCGTGAAGGTTATCTGCGCGTGCGCTACTGCTCGCAGGCGCGCGCGGTCGAGAACCAGTGCTACGTCGTGCTGTCGGGCAACGTCGGCAACCTGCCGGGCGTTAACAACTTCGACATCCAGTACGCGCAGAGCTGCATCCTGACGCCCTGCGATTTCCCGTTCGCGCGCGACGGCATCGCCGCCGACACCACGCCGAACGTCGAGCAGGTCGCGTTCGCCGACCTGCGCCTCAACGATCTCGTCGTCGCCCGCAACGACGGCACCGTGCAGAACCTCAATGACCGCCGCCACGATCTCTACTCGCTGACCTGGGCCCGTCGCCCGGCGTCGCGCATGGCGGTGGCAGACCCCACGCAACAGACCCCGGAGAATTCCTGATGGCCAATACCCTCGAAGTCAAAGTGCCCGATATCGGCGGCTACGACGACGTGCCGGTGATCGAGGTGCTGGTCGCGGTCGGCGAGACCGTCGCCAAGGACCAGAGCCTGGTCACGCTGGAATCGGACAAGGCCACGATGGAAGTGCCGGCCTCGAGCGCGGGCGTCATCAAGGAACTGAAGGTCAAGGTGGGCGACACCTTGTCGGAAGGCAGCGTGGTCGCGGTGATCGAAGTCGAAGGCGAGGGCGATGCGCCTGCTGCTGACGCGAAAGCCGCCGCGCCTGAGAAGAAGGAAGAGGCCCCGGCGAAGAAGAGCGAAGCACCCGGCAGCAATCCGCCGGTCGCGCGTTCGCACGCGGCGCCGGCCGAACCGGAAGCGGTCAAGGCCGCGCCGTCGTCCGGCCGCCAGGCCGATGTCGAATGTCGCATTGTCGTGCTCGGCTCCGGCCCGGGTGGTTACACGGCCGCATTCCGCGCTGCCGATCTCGGCCTCGACACCGTGCTGATCGAGCGTTACGAGACCCTCGGTGGCGTCTGCCTCAACGTTGGCTGCATTCCGTCGAAGGCGCTGCTGCATGCGGCCGAGGTCATCGACCAGGCCAAGCACGCCAGCGATTACGGCGTCGATTTCGGCGCACCGACGATCGCGCTCGACAAGCTGCGCGGCTACAAGGACAAGGTCGTCGGTCAGCTGACCAAGGGTCTGACCGGGATGGCCAAGCAGCGCAAGGTGCGCGTGGTCACCGGCGAAGGCCTGTTCGTGTCGCCGAACGAGATCGAAGTCACCGGCAGCGACGGCAAGACCCAGCTCGTGCGCTTCGAGCAGTGCATCATCGCCGCCGGTTCGCAGGCGTTGAAATTGCCCGGTTTCCCGTGGGACGACCCGCGCGTCATGGACTCGACCGACGCGCTGGAACTCGCGGAGACGCCGAAGAAACTGCTCGTGGTCGGCGGCGGCATCATCGGTCTGGAGATGGCGACGGTCTATCACGCGCTCGGCTCGGAAGTGACCGTCGTCGAACTCGCCGATCAGCTGATGCCCGGCGCCGACAAGGATCTGGTCAAGCCGCTCGCCGATCGTCTGAAGAAGCAGGGCGTGTCCGCGCACCTCAAGACCAAGGTCGTCGAGGCGAAGGCCGCGAAGACCGGCATCGACGTCACGTTCGAAGGCGAAAGCATTCCCGAGACGAAGACCTTCGACCGCGTGCTGGTGGCCGTGGGCCGCACGCCGAACGGCGGCAAGATCGCCGCCGACAAGGCTGGCGTACGCGTGTCGGATCGCGGCTTCATTGCCGTCGATGCGCAGATGCGCACCAACGTGCCGCACATCTTCGCGATCGGCGATCTGGTCGGCCAGCCGATGCTGGCGCACAAGGCCACGCACGAAGGCAAGCTCGCGGCCGAAGTCGCCGCCGGCGAGAAGAAGGAATGGGTGGCGCGGGTGATTCCGTCGGTCGCCTACACCGATCCGGAAATCGCGTGGGTCGGCATCACCGAAACCGAAGCCAAGGCCAAGGGCCTGAAGGTCGGCGTGGGCAAGTTCCCGTGGGCGGCCAGCGGTCGCGCGATCGGCATCGGCCGCACCGAGGGCTTCACCAAGCTGATCTTCGACGAGGCCACGCACCGCATCGTCGGCGCCGGCATCGTCGGCGTACATGCGGGCGATCTGATCGCCGAAGCCGGTCTTGCGATCGAGATGGGCGCCGAAGTTGCCGACATCGGCCACACCATCCATCCGCATCCCACGCTCAGCGAATCGGTGGCGATGGCGGCGGAAGTGTTCGACGGCACAATCACCGACCTGTACATCCCGAAGAAGAAGTAGGCGCGCGGGACAGCGCGTTCGCGCCAAAGAAAAAGCCCCGGCATGCCGGGGCTTTTTCATGTCCGCGCACCTGTGTCCAGGCGCACGGCTCGGTGCCGCGAATCAGAAGCGGAACGTCACGCCGGCCATGGGGCCGTGGACCTTCAGATCGCCGGTCACGTTGCCCGAGTACGGGAACGGACCCGCGTCGATGCCGTCCGGTGCGCGCGCGGTGCCGCGATACTGGTCTTTGAGCTTCAGGCGGAACCAGTCGTAGCCGACATGGATGCCGACGCGCTCGCTGACCATGTACTCGACCAGCAGGCCGCCGCGCTCGAAGTGGCCTTCCTCGTCGAGGATGTTGCCCCAGGTCGTATCGAGGTACTGCGCCTCCAGGCCGACGGTCCAGCGTTCGGCCGGCGTCCAGGTCAGGCGGGTGTGCAGGCCCGGCGACACGCCGTCGCGCTCCCAGCCAACGGTCTCGAACTGCGGGTCGACGAGATCGGTGCCGGTCGAGCTGCCGTTGGCGGTGGCTTCGAGCTTGGCGTAGGTCACACCCAGGCCCAGGCCCCATTCGAAGCTGTCGTTCTTGACGACGGCGTACTCGTAATTGAGGTTCGCCAGACGGAACGACAGGCGGCCGTCGATGCGTGCGCCCGGAATCTCGATGGCGTCGCCGCCCGGGATGATCGTGCCGGTGTCGAGCACGTTGCCGCCGTATTCCCAGGTCTCGTCGCGACGGTAGTCGTAGAAGTTGCCGATCAGCGCCTGGCGCTCGCTGATGCGGAAGCCGATCGCGCCGCGCGGACGCCATTCGCGTCCGGTGTCGAAGCTTTCGTTGAAGCCGAAGGTCGCGGTATCGCTGCCGTCGGTGACCGTGCCGTCGCCGGAGAAGCCCAGTTCGGCTTCCGGATTGAACGCGCTCAGGCGCAGCACGAAGCGGTCGTCACGGCTCTGCGCCTGTGCTGCAGTGGCGAACGTGGCGAGGATGGCGGTGGAGAGCAGGGCAAGGGCGAGGCGGGACGCGGGTCGTGACATCGGGGGAGTCTTCCTGGGAGAGGCGTGCGATGTTCGTTAAACCGCAGTCTTTACGACGTGAAGCCGTCATGTGACCGACGTTCGCTTCTCTTCCCGACGCGAGGCATCCATTGCGCGATGCACAAAAAAAGAGCCCCGGCGGGCGGGCCGGGGCTCGGGGTGACGATCTGCAGACGGGACCGACGAGGAAGGACGGCAGATCGGACACACAAGTACGACTGGCCCGGCGGGCGGAAGTTCCGCGCGAATGCGAAGAAATCGGGGGAAAATTGTGAATACGCGGGCGTCAGGACGCAGGTCGATGGCCGGTGTGCGGCGTATTCCGAAACAGGACCTCCGCCGGTTGTGGGGCAAATGACCCCGCTGCTATACTTTTGCGGCTCGACGGGGCCGTTTCGACGCCCTCGTGTCCTCCAGACAGTGGAATCCTTTGAAGTGTTGACGTCCGTCGCAGTGGGTCGGCGGCTGGCACAGCGCGCAATCGCCTGGCAGGCGGTCGCGATCGCGGTGACGGCGCTCGCCTCCCTCGCAAAGGGAGCCGACTGGGCGCTGGCGGCAGGTCTCGGTGGTGCGGCGATCGCACTCGGGGGCTGGCTGTCGAGCGTCATCGCGCTGGGGGGTGGGGTCAATCCGTCGACAGGCGCGCTCGCGCGGCTGCTGGCAGGGGTGGCGTTGAAGTGGGTCGTGGTGGTGGCGGTTCTGCTGCTGGGCGTGGGAATGGCGGGTTTGTCGCCGGTTCCGATGCTCGCCGGGGTCATCGTCGCGCTCTTCGCGCAGTTGCTCGCAATGTCCCGGCCTCTGGCCAGGCACTGAACCAATCACAGGCAGGGTTTTCGATCTTATGGCAGCTGATGCGGAACTGACCCCAACCAGCTACATCCAGCACCACCTGCAGAACCTGACCGCGTCGACCGGCGAAGGCGGCTTCTGGACGCTGCACGTGGACACGCTGATCACCGCCCTGCTGATGGGCGGCCTGATGGTGTTCGCATTCTGGATGGCGACCCGCAAGGCCACCGCCGGAGTGCCGGGCAAGTGGCAGGCGTTCGTCGAGATCTGCCTGGAGTTCGTCGACAAGCAGGCTCGCGACACGTACCACGGTTCCAGCAAGCTCGTGACGCCGATCGCGATCACGCTGTTCTTCTGGATCCTGCTGATGAATCTGCTGAAGATGATTCCGGCGGACTTCATCGCCAAGCCGCTCGAGCTGCTGGGCGTGCACTACTGGAAGCCGGTGCCGACCGCCGACGTCAACGCGACGCTCGGCCTGTCGATCAGCGTGTTCTTCCTGACCGTGTTCTTCGCGCTGCGCGCCAAGGGCGTCGGCGGCATGACCAAGGAATTCCTGTTCGCACCGTTCGGCAAGTGGATGGTGCCGTTCAACCTGATCCTCAACATCGTCGAGTGGCTGAGCAAGCCGATTTCGCTGGCGATGCGACTGTTCGGCAACATGTTCGGCGGCGAGATCGTGTTCCTGCTGATCTGGGTCCTCGGCGGCGCGAGCCTGCTGGGTGTGCTCGGCGGCGGCGTGCTCGGCCTGGGCTGGATGCTGTTCCACCTGCTGGTCATCCCGCTGCAGGCCTTCATTTTCATGATGCTGTCGATCGTCTACCTCAGCCTGGCTGAAGACGACCACTGATCGCCGGCATCACGCGACACCGCTTTCGTAACACCCCAATCCCTGGTTCCACCCTTACCAAGCAATCCGCTCCGGAGAAAACAATGGAAATCGCACTGACCTCGTTCGCCCAGATCCAGGCTTCGACCGTTCTGGCCATCGGCATCATGATCGGCCTGGCTGCGCTGGGTGCGGGTCTGGGCCTGGCCATCATGGCCGGCAAGTTCCTCGAGTCGGCCGCGCGCCAGCCCGAGCTGATCCCGGTGCTGCAGGTCCGCATGTTCATCACCGCCGGCCTGATCGACGCCGCGTTCATCATCTCGGTCGCCGTCGGCCTGCTGTTCGCGTTCGCTTCGCCGTTCATCGGCCCGGTCGCTGCGCAGCTCGCGGGCTGATCCAGCTGACGCTTCCAGTGCGGTGCGTGCCTCGCGCATGACCGCACCGGTGGATGACAGGGGGCGCGCGTGCGCGCCCAACCCTTCACGACAGGCAGTCACAAGCCCATGAATATCGGTCTGACCCTAATTGCCCAGGCACTGGCGTTCGCCGGTCTGATCTGGATCATCGCGACCAAGATCTGGCCGCCGCTGCTCAGTGCCATCGAGGAGCGCCAGAAGAAGATCGCCGAAGGTCTGGCCGCGGCGGACAACAGCCAGCGCGCCCTCGCGCAGGCCCAGGAAACCGCCAACGAGGAACTCAAGGCCGCGCGTGCGAAGGCCAACGAGATCATCGAGCAGGCCCACCAGCGTGGCACCCAGATCGTCGAGGCCGCCAAGGCCGAAGCGGTCACCGAGGGCCTGCGCCAGAAGGCGATGTTCGACGCCGAACTCCAGGCCTCGGCCACCCGCGCACGCGAAGAGCTGCGTCGTCAGGTTTCCAGCCTGGCGGTGACCGGCGCCGAGCGTCTGCTCAAGCGTGAGATCGACGCCAACGCCCACAAGGCGCTGCTCGACGAACTCGCCGCGGAGATCTGAGTCCGATGAGCCAGGCCATGACGATCGCCCGTCCGTATGCCCGCGCCGCGTTCGCGATCGCGCGTGACGGCGGCCAGTTCGCGCCGTGGTCGGACGCGCTCGCGTTCTCGGCCCGCGTCGCTGCCGATCCGCAGGCGGCCGCGCTGCTCGGCCACCCGGCGCTGTCGCACGACGATGCCGTCGCGCTGCTCGCACCGGAGGGCGCCGACGAGAAGTTCGCCGGCTTCCTCACGCTGCTGGCCAGCAACGGCCGTCTCGCACAGTTGCCGGAGATTGCCGGCCAGTTCGAGGAGCTGCGCGCCGAAGCCGAGCACATCGTGCTGGCGACGGTGACGTCGGCAGCCGAACTGCCGGACGCGGAAGTGGAGCAGATCCGCGCCGCGCTCAAGCGTCGTTTCGGTCGCGAGGTCCACGTCGAAACGGCCGTGGACGCATCGCTGATCGGCGGCGCGGTGATCTCGGCCGGCGACGTGGTGATCGACGGCTCGCTCAAGGGCAAGCTGGCGCGCCTGCAGTCCGCTCTGACGCACTGACACGATTTTCAATTGCAACGTCGGCGGCAACGCCGGCTCAAGGGAACCCCCGATGGCTACCACGCAACTCAATCCTTCCGAAATCAGCGAGCTGATCAAGTCCCGCATCGAGAAGGTCAAGCTGAGCGCCGAATCGCGCAACGAAGGCACCGTGACCTCGGTCGCCGACGGCATCGTGCGTCTGCACGGCCTGGCCGACGTGATGCAGGGCGAAATGATCGAACTGCCGAATGCGGCAGACGGTTCCGCCACGTTCGCACTCGCCCTCAACCTCGAGCGCGACTCGGTCGGCGCCGTGGTGCTGGGTGACTACGAGCACCTGCGCGAAGGCGACGTGGCCAAGACCACTGGTCGCATCCTCGAAGTGCCGGTCGGTCCGGAAATGCTGGGCCGCGTCGTCAACGCGCTCGGCGAGCCGATCGACGGCAAGGGCCCGATCGACGCCAAGCTCAGCGCGCCGGTCGAGCGCGTCGCGCCGGGCGTGATCTGGCGCAAGTCGGTCGACCAGCCGGTGCAGACCGGCTACAAGTCGGTCGACTCGATGATCCCGATCGGCCGCGGCCAGCGCGAGCTGCTCATCGGCGACCGCCAGACCGGCAAGACCGCGATGGCGATCGACGCCGTGATCAACCAGAAGACCACTGGCATCAAGTGCGTCTACGTGGCGATCGGCCAGAAGGCCTCGACCGTCGCCAACATCGTGCGCAAGCTCGAAGAGAACGGCGCGCTCGCGCACACCGTCGTCGTCGCCGCCACCGCGTCCGAGTCGGCCGCGATGCAGTACATCAGCGCTTACTCGGGCTGCACGATGGGCGAGTACTTCATGGACCGCGGCGAAGACGCGCTGATCGTGTACGACGATCTGTCCAAGCAGGCCGTCGCCTACCGCCAGATCTCGCTGCTGCTCAAGCGTCCGCCGGGCCGCGAAGCCTACCCGGGCGACGTGTTCTACCTGCACTCCCGTCTGCTCGAGCGCGCTGCGCGCGTGTCCGAGGAATACGTCGAGAAGTTCACCAACGGCGCAGTGACCGGCAAGACCGGTTCGCTGACCGCGCTGCCGATCATCGAAACGCAGGCCGGTGACGTGTCCGCGTTCGTGCCGACCAACGTGATCTCGATCACCGACGGCCAGATCTTCCTGGAAACCGACCTGTTCAACGCGGGCATCCGCCCGGCCGTGAACGCCGGTATCTCGGTGTCGCGCGTCGGTGGTTCGGCGCAGACCAAGATCATCAAGAAGCTCTCGGGCGGCATCCGCATCTCGCTCGCCCAGTACCGTGAGCTGGCCGCGTTCGCGCAGTTCGCCTCGGATCTCGACGAAGCCACCCGCAAGCAGCTTGAGCGCGGTCAGCGCGTCACCGAGCTGATGAAGCAGAAGCAGTACAAGCCGATGTCGATCGCGCACCAGGCGCTGACGATCTACGCCGTCAACGAGGGTTACCTCGACGACGTGCCGGTCGCCAAGCTGCTCGCGTTCGAAGAAGGCCTGCACGCGCATTTCGACAACACCGCAGGCGAACTGGTCGGCAAGATCAACCAGACCGGCGGCTGGAACGACGAGATCGAAGGCGCCTTCAAGCAGGGCATCTCCGACTTCAAGACCACCGGTAGCTGGTAAGGCGTCAGAAGGTCAGGAGTGAGGGGGTCAGAGGTCGCGGTTTTCGCGTCCACTGACGTCTGAGCCCGCATCGCGGGCGCTCCCTTCACCCCCTAACTCAAGCGAGCAAAGCGAGCGGATATGGCAGGCGGCAGAGAAATCAAGACGAAGATCAAGAGCGTGCAGAACACCCGCAAGGTGACGCGCGCGCTCGAGATGGTCTCCGCGTCGAAGATCCGCAAGGCGCAGGATCGGATGAAGGCATCGCGCCCGTATGCGAACGCGATGAAGCAGCTGATCGGGCATCTCGCCCAGGCCAGCTCCGAGTTCCAGCATCCGTACCTGGTCGAGCGTGAGGTCAAGCGCGTCGGTTACATCGTCGCGTCCTCGGATCGCGGTCTGGCCGGCGGTCTGAATAACAACATGTTCCGCAAGCTGCTGGGCGAGATCCGCGCCTGGCAGGACAAGGGCGTGCAGGTCGACGTGGTGACCATCGGCACGAAGGCGACGGTGTTCTTCCGCCGCCTGAAGGTGGACATGGTCGGCAGCGTCACCCACATCGGTGACACGCCGGAAGTCGAGCAGCTGGTCGGCATCATCAAGGTGATGCTCGACGGCTACACCGACGGTCGCGTCGACCGTGTGTTCCTGGCCTACAACCACTTCGTCAACACGATGACCCAGAAGGCCAGCTTCGATCAGCTGCTGCCGCTGCCGGCCGCCGAGACGCCGGTGGTCAAGCACGACTGGGACTACATATACGAGCCGGACGCCGAATCGGTGCTCGGCCACGTGCTGACGCGTTACATCGAATCGCTCGTGTACCAGGCGGTGATGGAGAACGTGGCTTCCGAACATGCCGCACGCATGGTCGCGATGAAGTCCGCGAGCGACAACGCCACCAAGCTGATCGACACGCTCAAGCTGGTCTACAACAAGGCCCGCCAGGCAGCGATCACCCAGGAAATCTCCGAGATCGTCGGCGGCGCCGCAGCGGTCTGATCCGTACGCGCACCAGAATTCTTCTAGAGGAATGCAGCAATGAGTCAGGGCAAGATCGTTCAGATCATCGGCGCGGTCGTCGACATCGAGTTCGCGCGCAACGAAGTACCGAGGGTCTACGACGCACTGAAGGTCGAAGGCACGGAGATCACGCTGGAAGTGCAGCAGCAGCTCGGTGACGGCATCGTGCGCGCGATCGCGCTCGGTTCCACCGACGGTCTGAAGCGCAACCTGATCGCGACCAACACCGACCGCGGCATCTCGGTGCCGGTCGGCCCGGGCACGCTCGGCCGCATCATGGACGTGCTGGGTCGTCCGATCGACGAAGCCGGTCCGGTCGAAGCCACCGACCACTGGGAAATCCACCGTGCGGCACCGTCGTACGAAGACCAGTCGTCGTCCACCGAGCTGCTGGAAACCGGCATCAAGGTCATCGATCTGATGTGCCCCTTCGCCAAGGGCGGCAAGGTCGGCCTGTTCGGCGGCGCCGGCGTCGGCAAGACCGTCAACATGATGGAACTGATCAACAACATCGCCAAGGCGCACGAAGGCCTGTCGGTGTTCGCCGGCGTGGGCGAGCGTACCCGTGAGGGCAACGATTTCTACCACGAGATGAAGGACTCCAACGTCCTCGACAAGGTGGCGATGGTCTACGGCCAGATGAACGAGCCGCCGGGCAACCGCCTGCGCGTCGCGCTGACCGGTCTGACGATGGCGGAGTACTTCCGCGACGAGAAGGACGCATCGGGTCGCGGCAAGGACGTGCTGCTGTTCGTCGACAACATCTACCGCTACACGCTGGCCGGTACCGAAGTGTCGGCGCTGCTCGGCCGCATGCCGTCGGCAGTGGGCTACCAGCCGACGCTCGCCGAGGAAATGGGCGTGCTGCAGGAGCGCATCACCTCGACGAAGTCCGGCTCGATCACCTCGATCCAGGCCGTCTACGTGCCCGCGGACGACCTGACCGACCCGTCGCCGGCGACCACCTTCGCCCATCTCGACTCCACGGTGACGCTGAGCCGCAACATCGCCTCGCTCGGCATCTACCCGGCCGTCGATCCGCTGGACTCGACCAGCCGCCAGATGGACCCGAACGTCATCGGCAACGAGCACTACGACACCGCCCAGCGCGTGCAGTCGACGCTGCAGAAGTACAAGGAGCTCAAGGACATCATCGCGATCCTGGGCATGGACGAGCTGTCGGAAGAAGACAAGCAGGCCGTGTCGCGCGCGCGCAAGATCGAGCGCTTCTTCTCGCAGCCCTTCCACGTGGCCGAAGTCTTCACCGGTTCGCCGGGCAAGTACGTCGCGCTGAAGGAAACGATCCGCGGCTTCAAGGGCATCGTCGACGGCGAATACGACCACCTGCCCGAGCAGGCGTTCTACATGGTCGGCGGCATCGACGAAGCGGTCGAGAAGGCGAAGAAGATCGCGGCGTAAGAGCCGCGAGGGCGTGGGGGCGTCAGGTGTCAGTACCTGACCTCTCACTTCCTGAGCGTGCACCGCACGCGCCCGTCCTCACGCTTCATCCCTTACACGTCGAGCAGAGCGAGACCGCCATGACCACCACCATCCGTTGCGACATCGTCAGCGCAGAAGCCGAGATCTTCCACGGCGAGGCGACCATGGTCGTGGCCACCGGCGAGCTCGGCGAGCTCGGCATCGCGCCGCGCCACGCACCGCTGATCACGCGTCTGAAGCCGGGCAAGGTCGTCGTGACCCAGGCCAATGGCGAAGTGCTCGATTTCGCGATCGGCGGCGGCATTCTCGAAGTGCAGCCGCAGGTCGTGACGATCCTGGCCGACACCGCGATCCGCGCCGACGACATCGACGAGGCCGCAGTGAAGGCGGTCAAGGACGAGGCCGAGCGCATCCTGGCCGGCCGCGGCGAGGCGATGGACATTGCCGAAGCCCAGCAGAAGCTGGCCGAGGCCGTGGTCCAGCTGCAGGCGCTGGAGCGTCTGCGCAAGACCCTCAAGCACTGAGGCATCGCGTCACGCGGTACCCGAGAACGCCGGCCATGTGCCGGCGTTTTTGTTCTGGGGTGTATGTGCTAGCCCGCAGACGTGTTCGGCGCCCATCCGGCAGATCGCGTCATTCCGGCGAAATCCGGAATCCATTTTGCGTCTCGAGCCTCTCCGTCGCGGCCGGTACTGTCGCGAAGATCAAGGTGGATTCCGGCTTCCGCCGGAATGACGGTGTAGTGGTTTTCCGGGATTCCGCCGAGGCCCCACAATGCGTGCGACCGACACGACGAGGGCGCACAGATGAATCGCTCGATCCTGCAGGGCTGCGCGGTACTCGCGCTGCTTGCGACGACATCGCAGGCCTTCGCATCCGGTCCTGAGCGCCCCCGACTGCGCGACACCGGCGTCGTCATCGGCACGCTCGATCCCGGACCGCGCAACGCCATCGTCGATGTGCCAGGTGTCCGCGTCGGACACGCGACCGTGATCGAAGGCGACACCGTGCGCACTGGTGTTACCGCGATCGTGCCGCACAGCGGCAATCTGTTCCGCGATCGTGTCCCGGCGGCGATCGTCGTCGGCAACGGCTTCGGCAAACTGCTGGGCGTGACCCAGGTCGACGAGCTGGGCGAACTCGAAACCCCGATCCTGCTGACCGGCACGCTGGGCGTCTGGCGCGCGGCCGATGCACTGGTCGAGCGACAGCTCGCACTGCCGGGCATGGAACAGGTGCGCTCGATCAATCCCGTCGTCGGCGAGACCAACGACGGTTACCTCAACGACATCCGCGCGCGTCCGCTGCAGGCGCGGCACGTGTACGAGGCGCTCGATACCGCGTCCATCGACAACATCGAAGAAGGCAGCATCGGCGCCGGTACCGGCACGATCGCGTTCGGCTGGAAGGGTGGCATCGGCACGAGTTCGCGTCGGATCGCGCCCGACGCCGGCGGGTACATGGTCGGCGTGCTGGTGCAGAGCAATTTCGGTGGGCGCCTGACCATCGCGGGCGTGCCGGTGGGCGATGCGCTGCCGGATCCGCAGGCCCATATCGCACTGGCACCGGATGTGCCGCCGCCGTCGACTGGCGACGGCAGCATCATGATCGTCGTCGCGACCGATGCGCCGTTGGACGATCGCCTGCTGCGGCGCCTGGCCACGCGTGCATTGATCGGACTCGGCCGCACCGGCGCATCGATGAGCAACGGTTCGGGTGATTACGTGATCGCGTTTTCGACCGCGCCCGGCGTGCGCCGTGCATCCAGCGCGGTGACGCATCGTGTCGAGCTGCTGTCCAACGAGGCGATGACGCCGCTGTTCGTGGCCGTGGCCGATGCCACCGAAGAAGCGATCCTCAACTCGATGTTCCGCGCGACCACGGTCTCGGGGCATCAGGGCACGGTGCCCGCACTGCCGCTGGATCTCGTGCTGCCGATGCTGCGCCAGTCGAATGGGCAGAGACCGGCGACCCCGTGACGCGACATCGCGGAAGACGCGTTCGCTTCAGCGCTTGTAGATCCAGTAGCGCGACAGCACGAAGCCCACTGCGCCCAACGCCAGTTCGATCGCAGGCTTCGCGACCCATACCCAGCGCAGGCCCAGCACGTCATCGATCTGGGTGAGCGCCCAGGTGCTGAACAACGTCGTCGACACCCACATGATCATGAAGCGCTGGAACTGCGTCGTGCCCACGGTGTTGCGGTCGTTGGCGAACGTCAGCTTGCCATTGAGCCAGAAGCCGATCAGCGCACCGGTGATGCGGCCGATGACATTCGCCGGCGCGACGGGCAAGCCGAAATGGGTCAGGCCGACGACGACGCCCCAGTCGACGAGCCACTGCAACAGGCCGATCGCCAGGTAGTCGCGCCCCTGTCGGGTCAGGCTCATCGCGGTGTCGACTCCGTGAATCGGGCAGGCCGGTGGGCGGCGGACGACGGCATCCTACCCGCGCCGCCGTTAGAATTTCCGCATTCCACGCAGAGTTCCCCCATGACCGCACCCCTGCACGTCGTCATCCTCGCCGCAGGCGAGGGCAAGCGCATGAAATCGTCGCTGCCCAAGGTGATGCAGAAGATCGCCGGGCGGCCGATGCTGTGGCATGTCATCGAGGCCGCGCGTGCGCTCGAGCCGGCCGGCATCCATGTCGTCTACGGTCATCGCGGCGAGCAGGTCCAGGCCGCGTTCGCCGACCAGCCCGATCTGCACTGGTCCGAGCAGCGCGAACAGCTCGGCACCGGTCACGCGGTGCGTCAGGCGATGCCCGATGTGCCGGATGGCGCGCAGGTGCTGGTGCTCTACGGCGACGTGCCGCTGCTGCGCGCGGAGACCCTGCGTCATCTGGTGTCGGTCGAAGGCCGGCTCGCGGTACTGGCCGCGCAGCTGGAGGATCCGACCGGCTATGGCCGCATCGTGCGTGATCCGGAAGGTCACGTCGGCGCGATCGTCGAACACAAGGACGCGAGCGACGAACAGCGACGCATCGATCTGGTGAACACCGGCATCCTCGCCGCCGAAGCCACTGCGCTCAAGGCGTGGCTGACACGACTGTCGTCGGACAACGCGCAGGGCGAGTACTACCTGACCGACGTCTTCGCGATGGCTGCCGACGAGTACAGCGCCGCGCAGATCGTGCTGGTCGCCGATCCGCTCGAAGCCGAAGGCGCGAATGACCCTTGGCAGCTGTCGCAACTGGAACGTGCGTGGCAGCTGCGCGCGGTGCGCGCCCTGTGCGTGGCCGGTGCGCGCTTCGCCGATCCCGCGCGTGTCGACATCCGCGGCGAGGTCATCGTCGGCAACGATGTCGAGATCGATGTCGACGTCATCTTCGAAGGGCGTGTCGCCCTCGGTGACGGTGTGCGGGTCGGTCCGTTCTGTCGCCTGAAGAACGTCGGTCTGGGCGACGGCACCGAAGTGCGCGCGCATTGCGATCTCGAAGGCGTGCGCGCGGAAGGTGCAGTGACCATCGGTCCGTTCGCGCGCCTGCGGCCGGGCACCGTGCTCGCCGATGGCGTGCACATCGGCAATTTCGTCGAGACTAAGAACACCACGCTCGGCGTCGGCAGCAAGGCCAACCACCTCACGTATCTGGGCGATGCGGAGATCGGCGCCGGCAGCAACATCGGCGCCGGCACGATTACCTGCAACTACGACGGCGTGAACAAGTCGAAGACGGTGATCGGCGATCGCGCCTTCATCGGTTCGAATGCATCGCTGGTCGCGCCGTTGCGCATCGGCCACGACGCGACGACGGGCGCCGGGTCGGTGATCGTCAACGATGTGCCGGACGGCAAGCTCGCAGTCGCGCGCGGGCGGCAGGCGGTCGTCGAGGGCTGGGAGCGGCCGAAGAAGCGCTGAGCCTCATTCCACGCGGCGGTAGCCATCCGCGGCCGGCGACCATCGGTAGAGATCGCCGCCGCGACCACCGCGCTCGCGCAGGCGCAGATCCTGATACCCGTGATGTGCGCGCGGCTCGACGATGAGCACGCCCGCCCATTCTTCGATGTCGTGCGCGCGAGTGCCGTCGTCGTTCCAGCTGCCGGCGATGTCGCGATACATCGACATCGCCGCGCCGAACACCTGCTTCAAGGTGGCGCCGCGCAGTTCGAACAGATACAGCGCCGAATAGAACGCGCCGCCGCCGGCGTAGCCTTCCGACCAGCCGCCGCGCAGGCCCAATGCGGGCGCTCCACTCGACAGACGATAGGCGGCGAGATCGAAGCGCTCCCAGCGTTCGGGGATCGCCGACGCGCCGGCATCTTCCATCCGCAGTGGCTGCTCGCCACCCCAGGAGAGCAGCGGCCACGCGATACCGTCGTCGAGTCGCAGACGCGCGACCAGCTGCGCATCGCCTGCATCACTGACACGCAACACACCGAGCACCTGCGCGGTGTCCCCGTTTTCGCAGCTCGGCTCCGCAGACGCGTTGCGCGGGGCATCGTCGCGATAGCAGACGAGTGCGACGACGTGACCGGGATGCTGCACCCAGCGTCGCGCGCCGAGCAGCACGATGCGGTCGCCAGCGACATCGGGCACCAGAAGCTGACGCAGCGTTCCGGCGTCGAGGCCGGCGAGATCACGGGTGCCGAGATGATCGGGCGCCCGGCGACCTTCCATCTGTTCGGCCCAGACGGCTTTCGCCTCCGGACTCTTCAACAAAGCAGGCACCGCGTCGAGACTCTTCGCGCGTTGCGCGAATGCGGATGCAGTCGCCAGATACAGTAGAAGCAGCGCGAGCGTGGGGCGTCGAAATCGCATCGGGAGTCGCCGTGGAACGGGCCTTCGATTCTGCCCGAACGTCGCGCCTCCGACCGGTCTGCGGATCAGTCCGGCAGCACCAGCGACACGCAGAGCCCGCCGCCTTCGCGATTGAGCAGCGCGATGCGGCCGCCGTGCGCTTCGGCGATCTCGCGCGCGAGCGCCAAACCAAGGCCCGTGCCATTGCGCTTGGTCGAATAGAACGGCAACAGTGCATTGGCCAGCACCGCCTCGTTCATGCCGGGACCGCGATCGAGCACATCGATCCGCCAGCCATCCGCGGCGCGCCGCAGTCCGATCGCGACCGCTCCGGGATCGCCATCGGCCTCGTGGGCATTGCGCAGCAGGTTCAACAGCGCTTGCTCGACCTGCGCGGCATCGAAGGACGCGGTAAACGCATCGTCGATCGGACCGGTATCCGCGAACGTCACCTGCGAGCGCAGCTGATCGAGAAACGCGCGCCAGCGGATCGGCTCGCGACGCGGCGACGGCAGCTTGGCGAAATGCGCGTAGCCGCGGATGAAACCTTCCAGATGCCGCGCGCGTTCTTCGATCGTGCGCAGCGCGTCCGGCAAACGTTCGGTCTGGCCGCGACGCAGCAGTTCTGCACCCGAGTGCGCGAGCGAGGCGATCGGCGCGAGCGAGTTGTTGAGTTCGTGGCTGATGACGCGGATGACCTTCTTCCAGGTCTGCACTTCCTGGCGCCGCAGTTCGGTCGTCATCTGCCGCAGCAGCAGCAGTTCGTGGCGCCGGCCGTTCAATCGGAAATGCCGGCGCGACAGGTGATGGATCTCTTCGGTCTCGCCGTCGCCGATGGTGAACAGCCCATCGCCGCCGCGGGCGAATGCATCGGCCAGCGCGGGCGGCGCATCGGCGAGTAGCGCAGAGAACACCTGGCCTTCCAGCTTGCGGCCGCCCCCGAGTGCGCGGCGCGCGGCAAGGTTCGCGTGCACCACGCGGTCGCCGGGATCAAGCAGCAGCATCGCGACCGGCGTGTTCTGCACCATCGTGTCGAGCAGCAGTTCGCGCTGCACCAGCGACAGGCGCTGCGCGCGCAGGGTTTCGCCCAGCTCGTTGTGCGCGGCCACCAGCTCGCCCAGCGCACCACGACCCTGCCAGGACACACCGAAGCCGTAGTCGCTGTCGCGATAGCTCGCCACCGTGCCGGCGAGTGCGCGGAACAGCGCATGCGACGGCGCGAACGCCCGGTGCAATGACCAGACCAGCGATGGCAGCGCGCAGAGCGTGGCGCCCGCGACTGCCGCCCATGGCGACCACCAGCGCAGCAGCAAGACCGCACATCCTGCGCCCAGTGCGACATGCACCCCTGCGATCGCGATGACCACAGCCGTCAACGGCAGCCGCTGTTGCCAGCGCATGTCAGTCGCGACGGATGCCGAGGCGGTCGAGGCGCCGGTACAACGCCTGCCGCGACAGCCCGAGTTCGCTGGCGGCTTGCGCCAGCACGCCGCCGCTACGCGCGAGCGCGGCTTCGATCTCGGCGCGGTCCGGTTCGTAGGCGTCGACGTCGACGGCAGCCACCACTGCGGCCGGCAGCGCGAGATCGGGCGCGTCGATGTGTGCCTCGCGCGCCAGCAGTTCGGCGCGCTGGATCACATTGCGCAGTTCGCGCACGTTGCCCGGCCAGCCGTGCTGCAGCAGGGCGCGTTCGGCGCCGGCCGACAGCGGCTTGCGGCCGTCGAGAAAATGTCGCGCCAGCGGCAGGATGTCGCGCGGACGCTGCGCCAGTGGCGGCAGCCGCAGTTCGATGCCGTTGAGCCGGTAGTAGAGATCTTCGCGGAACCGGCCGTCGGCGATCATCGCTTGCAGATCGGCATTGGTCGCGCTGAGCACGCGCACCGACACGCTGCGCTCGCGATTGCCGCCGAGCCGTTCGAAGCGCCCGGTTTCGAGCACGCGCAACAGCTTGACCTGTCCCGCGGGCGGCAGTGTGCCGACTTCGTCGAGAAACAGCGTGCCGCCATCGGCCGCCTCGAACTTGCCTTCGCGTGCGCGGGTCGCGCCGGTGTAGGCGCCGGCTTCGGCGCCGAACAGTTCGGCTTCGATCAGATCGTGCGGCAAGGCGCCGCAGTTGACCGCGACGAACGGCCCCTCGCGCACGCCGGAGTTGGCATGCAGGATTTCCGCGTACTTTTCCTTGCCTGCGCCATTCGGCCCGGTGATCAGCACCGGCAGGTTCGAACGCGCGACCTGCAAGGCCAGCGACAGCGTCGTCTCGCTGGCTGGATCATCCCAGACCAGGCCGCGCAGGTCGCGACCCTGCGCGAGTGCGTCGCGTCGACGGCGGTCATCGCGCGTGCGTGCATCCAGCGCCCGGCGCGTCGACGACAGTTCTAGCAGGGTGTTGGCGGTCGCCAGCAGCTTGCCGTCGTCCCAGGGCTTGCCCAGGTAATCGGCAGCGCCCGAGCGGATCAGTTCGACCGCCGATTCCAGACGCGTCCACGCGGTCAACAGCACGACCGGCAGATCGGGGTCGAAGCGCCGGATCGCGTGGAACAGCGCAACGCCTTCGTCGCCGGAGGTGGTGTCGGCGTGGAAGTTCATGTCCTGCACGACCAGATCGATGCCGCCCGCCTGCAGCCGGGCAATGCCGGCCTCGGGCGTCGCCGCGTGTTCGCAGGCGATGTCGTGCAACGAGAACAGCACCTCCAGCGCGGTGGCGACCGCGGGGTTGTCGTCGATGACGAGGATCGTGGGCATCAGGCGCTGGACATCCGGTGGGAACGTTTGGGATCAGAAGGCATGGTCGTCGCCGGCTGCGCTGGACGCAACCGGCGACGGGGTGGCGCGCGATCAGATGCTGCGCGTCGCTACGGCCGGCGGAACGGAGGCCGCGCGCCTGGCTGGCCAGTACACCGCGACCTGACCCAGCAGCCAAAGGACAACAGCGCCGATCGGCAGATACACCAGTGGCAGACGGCCCAGTTCGTAGCGCGACATCAGCAGCTGGTTGAGGCCGTACGCCAGCAGCATGCCGAGCACGATGCCGATCGTCGCGAGCAGGAAGTTCTCGACCTGGAAGTAGCGCAGGATCTGGCTGCGCGTCGCACCGAGCGCACGGCGGATGCCGATCTGCTTGCTACGCTGCTGCACCCAGAAGCTGGCCAGCCCAACGATGCCGAGCGCGGTGACGACCAGCAGCGCGATGCACACCACGACCAGCAGCATCGCCATCGCGCGATCCTCGCGATAGTACTTCTCGCGCAGGTCGGACATCAGGTCAGCATTGACGGCGATGCGGTCCGGATCGATCTGCTTGAGCGTGGCCACCGCGGCATCGAGCACCTGGCGACGTTGCGCCGGGTCGGTGCGGATCACGTAGTTGATGCCGTTGGAAGCGTCGCGGATCGGCAGCAGCATCGTCGCGTTCCCGGGCCCCGTGTTGTCCGTCGGCATCGCCAGCGTTTCGACCACACCGACGATCGGAATCGGTGCACTGCCCCAGCTGTAGATGTGTTGGCCGACCGCATCTTTGCCCGGGAACAGACGCTCGGCCATCGCGCTGTTGATGATCACGGCAGGCACGCGCGCCGAATCGCCAGCGCTTTCGACGTCGGCCATGTCGAGGAACTCGTCCGGATTGAACCGGCGTCCGGACACCAGCTTCAGGCCGAACGTGTCGAGAAGATCCTCGCTGCCCAGGTAACCCGATGCCACGATGGTGTTGTTGGGCTGGTCGGGGCTGAGTCGAACGCCGCTGGTCGAGCTGCTGTTGCCATAGGGGATCTGGGTGACCGTCGCGACGTGGCGGACGCCGGGGAGCGTTCGCAGGGCGGCCAGATCGCGCTCGACGGCGGCCCTGCGGTCTACGCTGGCGGTTTCGTCGATGCTCGGCATCTGGATGCGCAGGATCTCGGCCTCGACCGTGCCGCTGGGACGCGACATGTGATCGAGCCGGCGATCGATCAGATAGATCGCGTTGCAGATGATCGCGCAGGCCAGCGCGATCTCGATCACGATCAGCGCGGCCGCGGTCTTGTGCCGGCGCAGTGTCGAGAAGATGGGGCGGATGTCCATGGATGTCCTCGAGAAAATTCGGATCACTGCGACTTGAGCTGGATGGCCGGTGTCACCTGCATCGCGCGCCACGCCGGCAGCAGGCCGGCCAGCAGACTCGCGACGATGGACAGGGCGAAGGTCGTCAGCAGCATCGTCGTGTCGAGCTGGGCGAGCGCCGCGTAACTGCTCGGGTTCTGGCGCACGGCCCACAGGCCGAGCAGCGCAAGGCCCAGACCGACGACACCACCTGCGACACCGATTGCACCCGCCTCGACCAGAAACTGGGCGAAGATCGCGCGACGCGACGCACCCAACGCGCGGCGCACGCCGATCTCCGATGCACGGCGCAGGCTCTTGGCAAGTAGCAGGCCCACGGTATTGACCAGGCATACCACCAGAAAGCCGATCGCGAGCCACAGTTGCAGACGCACATCACTGGGGACGATTTTCTGGTGGTCGAGCAGAGCCGGGACATCACGCAGCCGCACGTTGGTGGGGCGCTCGAAGCGTCCGGCCGTGCGCTGCTGGTCGGAGTAGCTGGTCAGATAATCGCGATAGGCCGCGGCGTCAGTGGAAGCGGGCAGCTCCACCCAGTACTGCACCCAGGTACACGGTGCGCTAAGTGCATTCGGATCGCCGCCCGAGTCGCCCCAGCAGTTCATGCTGCCCATGCGCGAGAGCTTCTGTTCGATCGCAGTCGAGAACGGGACGAACACCGATTCGAGTGAATTGAACCTGTCCAGTGACAGATCCCAGAATCGCGGCGTCGGCATCCAGGGCCCAAGCACGCCGACGACACGAAAGTCCGCACCGTTGACGCGCAGGGTTTTGCCGGTGCTGTCGCCACCGCCGAACACCTTCTGGTTGGTCTCGGCCGAGATCACCGCCACGCGCGCCCGGGAGGCGTCGTCTTCAGCGGTCCAGGCGCGGCCATGGGCCAGAGGCGCGTCGAACATCGGAAAGAAATCCGATGACGTGTAGCGCGCATCGGTGAAGAACGCCGGGCGGTTGTCGTCCGGCGCGACTGCGACGAATCCGCCGCTCATCATCGCCTGCCGTGCGCCGCGCGCCTCGCGCAGCAGGTTTTCCGCGTCGAAGCGGGTGATGTTCCGGTCCGGCTCTTCACCGGATGTGTAGCCATGCATGCTGGCCGCATCCAGCTGCACGTAGAACAGGCGATCGCTCTTGTCGGGAATCGGATCGCCCGAGAGCACATGGAACACGGTCAGCGTGGTCATGCTGGCGCCGATACCCAGCGCGATCGCCAGCACCATCAGTGCGGTGAGCACCTTGCTGTTGCGGAAGCTGCGCAGCGCGAGCTGCAGGTAGTAACCGAACATGCCGGGTCTCCTCAGGCGTCTGCAGGAACGCGCGATGCGGCCGCTGACGATGGTGATGCGTGCAGCGCCTGCAGATCGGTCGCCATGCCGTCGACGATGTGCACGTTGCGATGCGCGCGCGCCGCGAGTTCCGGATCGTGCGTGACCATCACGATCGTGGTGCCGCGCGCGTTGATGTCCTCCAGCAGCTCCAGCACGCTGCGCGCCATCTGCGAATCGAGGTTGCCCGTCGGTTCATCGGCGAGCAGCAGGCGCGGACTGCCGGCGAGTGCGCGTGCGATCGCCACGCGCTGCTGCTGACCGCCCGACAGTTCGGCCGGAAAGTGCTTCATGCGCGAGCCCAGGCCGACCAGCGACAGCGACTCCTCGATGCGCAGGCGACGATCGGACGCCGCCATGCCGCGATAGCGCAGCGGTACGTCGACGTTGTCGAACAGATTGAGATCGGGGATCAGGTTGAAGCCCTGGAAGATGAAGCCGATCTTTTCGTTGCGCAGCTTCGAGCGCGCATCGTCATTGAGTCCGCGTACCTCGACACCGTCGATCCGATACTCGCCACCGGTGAAGGTTTCCAGCAGGCCGGCGATATTGAGGAAGGTCGTCTTGCCCGAACCCGACGGTCCGGTGACGGCGACGAACTCGCCCTCGGCGACATGCAGGTCGAGCGAGCGCAACGCGTGGGTTTCGACGAGTTCGGTGCGGTAGACCTTGGCGACCTGGCGCATGTCGAGCATGGGAATGTGTCCTGTGACGTGAACTGGAGAGAAGGAAGGCGCGTCGCGATCAGCGGACGCGGAACAGGTTCGGCAGGCCGCGGTCGACGGTGTGCCGGCGGGTGCGTGCGAACACGGGCATGCGCGCGCCGGATGACATGTCGGTGGGAATGCCGGCCTCGAATGCGGCCGACAGCCGGCGCGGCACGGCGCTGGCGAGTTCGTCGGCGGTCCAGGCGACGGGAAACGGGCAATCGATGCGTGTGTGCATGATCAGAGTCCGGAGATGCGGATGCGGTCCGCGTTGTCGAAGAGATCGGTGCCGGCGACGACGACGCGTTCGCCCGGCTGCAGGCCCTCGACGATTTCCACCGCCGACAGGCTGCTGGCGCCGGCCGTGATCGGCCTGCGCACCGCCGTGTTGCCATCCATCACGTACGCCGCGCTGCCGCCTTCCTGATCGAGGAAAGGACCGCGCGCGACCATCAGCACGTCCTTGCGTGTGTCGAGCAGGATGCGCGCGGTCAGGCGCTGGCTCTGGCGCAGGCCCGGCGGCTGGCTGTTCTCGTCGAAGCGCAGGCGCGCGACGACTTCGCCGTTGACCACCTCGGGCGAGACGGCCGAGACCTTCGCCGGATATGTCGTGCCGTCGCTGCGCAGTTCGGCCGGCATGCCGATCTCGAGATCGCGCGCGAAGCTTTCCGGCACCTTGATCTCGACCTCGAACACCGACAGATCGACGACCGACAGCACCGGCGCGTTCGCGGCGACGTTGCTGCTCTGCACCGCCTGCACCTGGCCGACGATGCCGTCGAACGGCGCGCGCAGCGTCAGCGCATCGACCTGGCGACGCACTTCCGTCACCACACTGCGCTGGCGGTCGGCGACGAGTTGCTTGTTGCGCGTGTCCAGCCCCGCACCGCGGCCCTGCAGGCCGAGATCCTCGGTGGCCGATGCCACACCGATTTCGGTCTTCTGCAGCGTGTCCTGCGCGCGTGCCAGATCGACCTGCGCCACGGCGCCACCTTCATAGGCGCGCTGGTAGCGCTGCAGATCGCGCTCCGCCGCGGTGCGGTCGATCTGCGCCTGGTCGAGGACCTTGCGCGCTTCGGCCTGTCGCAATTGCGCATCGAGCCCGGCGCGGCTGGCTTCGGCCTCGTAGCCGGCCAGCGTGGCCTCCTCCTGCGCCAGCTTGCTGCGCAGCTCCGGGCTGTCGATCTCGGCGAGCGCCTGGCCTTTCTCGACGCGATCGCCAGCAACGACTTTCAGGGTGAGCATGCCGCCGGAGATCGCATACAACGTCGGGCTGTTGGCTGCGATGACCCGGCCCTCGGCCGCGATGTCGCGGACCAGATCGCCGCGGGTCACCTCAGCGAAGCGCAGACGCTGCGCATCGACCGACTGCGCGCCGGATGCCCAGCCGCTGAGCAGCCAGGCGACAGCGCCGATGAGCAGCACACCTGCGACGCCGCCGATCAGCCACGGGCGGCGGCGCGAATGACCGGAACGCGCGTGGACAGTGTCCTGCCCGGCGGTGTCGCGGATGCCGGCAGGGCGGGGAGGTTGATTGGGAGGAGCGTTGGACATGCGGACGATCTCTTGCAGATACGTCCTGTAAAGCAGATGCCGTGCCAATTTCAAGCATCTGATTTATATGGATAAAATTTTCAGGGTTCAGTGTCCGCGCGCCGTCCGGACGTCCGCGGGCGGACGGCGCGGCGCGCGCGTGAATCCATGAGTCGCGGCGGCAATGGGTGGCTGTGCGGAGCACGAATGGATTGATAACTGAAGTCCCGAGACGCCGCTTTCGTTTGAAGCCCAGAGATGCTCCGGCTTGTAATGGGTGCGCTTCGATATTGGTGGGCGAACGTTGTCCGGGGGCCGGCGCGATCGCATCGAATCGACGCGGTTGGCGGCAGCGGCCTCCCGGTTCCGACGCGGTGCTCGACGTAGCCCAGATCTCTTCGCAACTCGAGCTCTTGTTGCGCTGAACGCCTGCAGGGGCCGCCATACGAGTGCAGCCGGCAGCGCCGCTAGAATGGCGTCCTCAATAGATAGGAGCTGGCCGGATGTGCGGAATCGTCGGTGCGATCGCAGGGCGTGATGTGGTGCCCGTCCTCGTCGAGGGCCTCAAGCGGCTGGAGTATCGCGGCTACGATTCGGCCGGCATTGCGGTCGTGGTCGATGGCGCTGTCCGCCGCGTGCGCCGCACCGGTCGCGTCGCCGAGATGGAAGCGGCCGCACGTGCCGATGGCTTGCAGGCCGGACTCGGCATCGGCCACACGCGCTGGGCCACACACGGCGGGGTGACCGAGACCAATGCGCACCCGCACATCAGCCACGACAGCCTCGCGCTGGTGCACAACGGCATCATCGAGAATCACGAAGCGCAGCGCGAACGGCTGACCGAACTCGGCTACGTGTTCGAGTCGCAGACCGACACCGAGGTCATCGCGCACCTGATCCATCACCACCAGTCGCGGGGCTTGGATCTGTTGGCCGCACTGCAGGCGTCGGTCCAGGAACTCGAAGGCGCGTATGCGCTGGCGGTGATCGACAAGTCCGACCCCGACCGCATGGTCGTCGCACGCATGGGCTGCCCGCTGCTCGTGGGCCTGGGCGAGGGCGAGAACTTCGTCGCCTCCGATGTCTCGGCGATTCTGCAGGCCACGCGCCGTGTGATCTTCCTCGAAGAAGGCGACACCGCCGTCCTCACACGGGCCGCGGTGCAGGTCTACGACGGCAATGGCGACAACGTCACCCGCGATGAACATCTGTCGGATGTCTCGCTTGCGTCGCTTGAGCTCGGCCCCTATCGCCATTTCATGCAGAAGGAAATTCACGAACAGCCGCGCGCGCTGGCCGACACCATCGAAGCGATCATCGATGCGGCGGCGTTCGAGCCGACGTTGTTCGGCAAGGACGCTGGGGATGTTCTGCGCGAAGTGGAAGGTGTGCAGATCCTCGCCTGCGGCACCAGTTTCTATGCGGGATCCGTCGCGCGCTATTGGATCGAAGCGATCAGCGGCCTGCCGTGCTCGGTCGAGATCGCCAGCGAGTACCGCTATCGCAGCGCCGTCGCCAATCCGAAGCATCTGATCGTCACGATCTCGCAGTCGGGCGAAACGCTCGACACGATGGAAGCGCTCAAGTACGCCAAGTCGCTCGGACATACGCGCACGCTGTCGATCTGCAACGTGCCCGAGAGCGCGATCCCGCGTGCCAGCGGTCTAGTGTTCTACACCCGCGCTGGCGCCGAGATCGGCGTGGCGTCGACGAAGGCGTTCACGACGCAGCTCGTCGGGCTGTTTGCGCTCGCGGTCACGCTGGCCAAGCTCAATGGACGCCTCAGTGCAGAGCAGGAAGCCGCTTACATCGAAGATCTGCGCCAGTTGCCGGGCAGCGTGCAGCACGCGCTCAACCTCGAACCGCAGATCACGTCCTGGGCGGAGAAGTTCACGCCCAAGCATCACGCGCTGTTCCTCGGCCGCGGCGTGCATTACCCGATCGCATTGGAGGGCGCGCTCAAGCTCAAGGAGATCTCCTACATCCATGCCGAGGCGTATCCGGCGGGCGAACTCAAGCATGGTCCGCTGGCGCTCGTGGATGCGGAGATGCCTGTCGTCGTGATCGCGCCGAAGGACGCGTTGCTCGAGAAAGTGAAGTCGAACATGCAGGAAGTGCGGGCGCGTGGCGGCGAGCTGTTTGTGTTCACCGACGCCGACAGCAACTTCAGCGCCTCCGAGGGCGTGCATGTCATCAGGACGCCACGCCACGTCGGCGTGCTGAGCCCGATCGTGCACACCATTCCCGTGCAGCTGCTTGCGTATCACACGGCCCTGTCGCGGGGCACCGATGTCGACAAGCCCCGCAATCTGGCCAAGTCGGTCACCGTCGAATAGCGCCGTTGCGGGAATCGTCCTGAACAGGTGCCGGCGTTTAACGGTCTGATACAGAAATTCGTGTCAGCCTCTTTGCAAACCGATTTCATCTATGCATAATTCGCCCCCCCGCTTGACGGGCTGCTCTTCGGGGCGGCGAGCCAGGCGGGAAAGAGGACGAAAACGCGGCTTCACGCGGTGTTGACAGACTCGAAAGTCGCGGTAATATGTGCGGCTCGCTTCAACGAAACGCCTTCGGGCCGGACGGAGAAGTCGGCGGAAACCAACCCTCACCGAGGTGTTGACGAAAGCCAAAACCGCGCTATCATGGGCGGCTCGCTTCGGAGGAAACAACGAAGCAGTGGGAAGCAGGCGCTGAGGCCGCTTCCGCAGATCTTTGACAGTGTGCGCAGGATACTTATGCGGACGTCTGGCTGGTGGCGTGAGTCCATTAGCAGACGTTCTAGAAAGAGCAAGAAAGATTCAAAAGCATGCAAATGCTGGTGAGTAGTTCGAGTTCTGGAAAAGACATCTGCACTCGAAGCATTAGATGTCACTTCGGTGATGTCGAAACATTTAAGTGAAGAGTTTGATCCTGGCTCAGAGTGAACGCTGGCGGCAGGCCTAACACATGCAAGTCGAACGGCAGCACAGAGGAGCTTGCTCCTTGGGTGGCGAGTGGCGGACGGGTGAGGAATACATCGGAATCTGCCTATTTGTGGGGGATAACGTAGGGAAACTTACGCTAATACCGCATACGACCTACGGGTGAAAGCGGAGGACCTTCGGGCTTCGCGCAGATAGATGAGCCGATGTCGGATTAGCTAGTTGGCGGGGTAAAGGCCCACCAAGGCGACGATCCGTAGCTGGTCTGAGAGGATGATCAGCCACACTGGAACTGAGACACGGTCCAGACTCCTACGGGAGGCAGCAGTGGGGAATATTGGACAATGGGCGCAAGCCTGATCCAGCCATGCCGCGTGGGTGAAGAAGGCCTTCGGGTTGTAAAGCCCTTTTGTTGGGAAAGAAAAGCAGTCGGTTAATACCCGATTGTTCTGACGGTACCCAAAGAATAAGCACCGGCTAACTTCGTGCCAGCAGCCGCGGTAATACGAAGGGTGCAAGCGTTACTCGGAATTACTGGGCGTAAAGCGTGCGTAGGTGGTTTGTTAAGTCTGATGTGAAAGCCCTGGGCTCAACCTGGGAATTGCATTGGATACTGGCAGGCTAGAGTGCGGTAGAGGGTAGTGGAATTCCCGGTGTAGCAGTGAAATGCGTAGAGATCGGGAGGAACATCCGTGGCGAAGGCGACTACCTGGACCAGCACTGACACTGAGGCACGAAAGCGTGGGGAGCAAACAGGATTAGATACCCTGGTAGTCCACGCCCTAAACGATGCGAACTGGATGTTGGGTTCAACTAGGAACTCAGTATCGAAGCTAACGCGTTAAGTTCGCCGCCTGGGGAGTACGGTCGCAAGACTGAAACTCAAAGGAATTGACGGGGGCCCGCACAAGCGGTGGAGTATGTGGTTTAATTCGATGCAACGCGAAGAACCTTACCTGGCCTTGACATGCACGGAACTTTCCAGAGATGGATTGGTGCCTTCGGGAACCGTGACACAGGTGCTGCATGGCTGTCGTCAGCTCGTGTCGTGAGATGTTGGGTTAAGTCCCGCAACGAGCGCAACCCTTGTCCTTAGTTGCCAGCACGTAATGGTGGGAACTCTAAGGAGACCGCCGGTGACAAACCGGAGGAAGGTGGGGATGACGTCAAGTCATCATGGCCCTTACGGCCAGGGCTACACACGTACTACAATGGAAAGGACAGAGGGCTGCAAACCCGCGAGGGCAAGCCAATCCCAGAAACCTTTTCTCAGTCCGGATCGGAGTCTGCAACTCGACTCCGTGAAGTCGGAATCGCTAGTAATCGCAGATCAGCATTGCTGCGGTGAATACGTTCCCGGGCCTTGTACACACCGCCCGTCACACCATGGGAGTTTGTTGCACCAGAAGCAGGTAGCTTAACCTTCGGGAGGGCGCTTGCCACGGTGTGGCCGATGACTGGGGTGAAGTCGTAACAAGGTAGCCGTATCGGAAGGTGCGGCTGGATCACCTCCTTTAGAGACAAGACCACGTGACTTGTCCAGGCGTCCTCATAAGTAACCTGCACGATTGGTAATCAAAAGCAAGACTGGGTCTGTAGCTCAGGTGGTTAGAGCGCACCCCTGATAAGGGTGAGGCCGGTGGTTCGAGTCCTCCCAGACCCACCACATGGGGCCTTAGCTCAGCTGGGAGAGCACCTGCTTTGCAAGCAGGGGGTCGTCGGTTCGATCCCGACAGGCTCCACCATTCTTGATGATGATTCACCGATCGCTGCGCACACATCAGATTTGAATGTCGACAGGCACTGTGGCCTGACGACGGTTCTTTGAAAAATAGGGAAGTAGCGAGCGTCTGAGACAAGAACTCATACGTGTCGTGTGGCTAAGGCGGGGACCTCGAGTCCCTAGTAAATTGAGTCGTTATATTTGCGTCGATGCTTTGTACCCATCGACCGAAATATAGCTCCGAGGCAACTTGGGGTTATATGGTCAAGCGAATAAGCGCACACGGTGGATGCCTTGGCGGTCAGAGGCGATGAAGGACGTGGTAGCCTGCGAAAAGTATCGGGGAGCTGGCAACAAGCTTTGATCCGGTAATGTCCGAATGGGGAAACCCACCTCCTAGGAGGTACTGCATGGTGAATACATAGCCATGCAGGGCGAACGCGGTGAACTGAAATATCTAAGTAACCGTAGGAAAAGAAATCAACCGAGATTCCCTGAGTAGTGACGAGCGAACGGGGAACAGCCCAAAAGTCGATATGGTTTTAGCAAAACGGTCCTGGAAAGACCGGCCATAGAAGGTGATAGCCCTGTATGCGAAAGGGCCATATCGATGAAAAATGAGTAGGGCGGGGCACGAGAAACCCTGTCTGAATATGGGGGGACCATCCTCCAAGGCTAAATACTCCTGACCGACCGATAGTGAACCAGTACCGTGAGGGAAAGGCGAAAAGAACCCCGGAGAGGGGAGTGAAATAGACCCTGAAACCGTGTGCGTACAAGCAGTAGGAGCCTCGCAAGGGGTGACTGCGTACCTTTTGTATAATGGGTCAGCGACTTATTGTTCGTGGCAAGCTTAACCGTATAGGGGAGGCGAAGGGAAACCGAGTCTGATAAGGGCGCATAGTCGCGGGCAATAGACCCGAAACCGGGTGATCTAGTCATGCCCAGGATGAAGGTTGAGTAACATCAACTGGAGGTCCGAACCCACTCCCGTTGCAAAGGTAGGGGATGAGGTGTGATTAGGAGTGAAAAGCTAATCGAACCCGGAGATAGCTGGTTCTCCTCGAAAGCTATTTAGGTAGCGCCTCATGTGAATCTTCTTGGGGGTAGAGCACTGTTATGGCTAGGGGGTCATTGCGACTTACCAAACCATTGCAAACTCCGAATACCAAGACAGACTGCATGGGAGACACACGGCGGGTGCTAACGTCCGTCGTGAAAAGGGAAACAACCCAGACCCACAGCTAAGGTCCCAAATTATCACTAAGTGGGAAACGATGTGGAAAGGCACAGACAGCCAGGAGGTTGGCTTAGAAGCAGCCACCCTTTAAAGAAAGCGTAATAGCTCACTGGTCGAGTCGGTCTGCGCGGAAGATTTAACGGGGCTAAGTGATAAACCGAAGCTTGGGGTGCACATATTTATATGTGCGCGGTAGAGGAGCGTTCCGTAAGCCGTCGAAGGCAGATTGAGAAGTCTGCTGGAGGTATCGGAAGTGCGAATGCTGACATGAGTAACGATAATGGGGGTGAAAAGCCTCCACGCCGAAAGCCCAAGGTTTCCTTGCGCAACGTTAATCGACGCAGGGTGAGTCGGCCCCTAAGGCGAGGCAGAAATGCGTAGTCGATGGGAAGCTGGTTAATATTCCAGCACCTCGCATAAGTGCGATGGGGGGACGGAGAAGGTTAGGTCTACCAGGCGTTGGTTGTCCTGGGGAAAGGCGGTAGGAGTGGGTCTTAGGCAAATCCGGGACCCTTTAACTCCGAGCACCGAGACGAGCTCATTAGAGCGAAGTGACTGATACCACGCTTCCAGGAAAAGCCCCTAAGCTTCAGCTTATGCAGACCGTACCGTAAACCGACACAGGTGGGTAGGAAGAGAATTCTAAGGCGCTTGAGAGAACTCGGGTGAAGGAACTAGGCAACATAGCACCGTAACTTCGGGAGAAGGTGCGCCCTTGATCGTGGCCCATGCGGGCTACAGCGATCGGGGGCCGCAGTGACCAGGCCGCTGCGACTGTTTATCAAAAACACAGGACTCTGCAAACACGAAAGTGGACGTATAGGGTCTGACGCCTGCCCGGTGCCGGAAGGTTAATTGATGGGGTCAGCCGCAAGGCGAAGCTCTTGATCGAAGCCCCGGTAAACGGCGGCCGTAACTATAACGGTCCTAAGGTAGCGAAATTCCTTGTCGGGTAAGTTCCGACCTGCACGAATGGCGTAACGATGGCGGCGCTGTCTCCACCCGAGACTCAGTGAAATTGAAATCGCTGTGAAGATGCAGCGTTCCCGTGGCAAGACGGAAAGACCCCGTGAACCTTTACTATAGCTTTACATTGAACGTTGAGTTCGTCTGTGTAGGATAGGTGGGAGGCTTTGAAACCATGGCGCTAGCTGTGGTGGAGCCAACCTTGAAATACCACCCTGTCGTGCTTGACGTTCTAACCTAGGTCCGTTATCCGGATCGGGGACCATGTATGGTGGGTAGTTTGACTGGGGCGGTCTCCTCCCAAAGAGTAACGGAGGAGCTCGAAGGTACGCTCAGCGCGGTCGGACATCGCGCACTGTGTGCAAAGGCATAAGCGTGCTTGACTGCGAGATCGACGGATCAAGCAGGTAGGAAACTAGGACTTAGTGATCCGGTGGTTCTGTATGGAAGGGCCATCGCTCAACGGATAAAAGGTACTCCGGGGATAACAGGCTGATACCGCCCAAGAGTTCATATCGACGGCGGTGTTTGGCACCTCGATGTCGGCTCATCACATCCTGGGGCTGTAGTCGGTCCCAAGGGTATGGCTGTTCGCCATTTAAAGTGGTACGCGAGCTGGGTTCAGAACGTCGTGAGACAGTTCGGTCCCTATCTGCCATGGGCGTTGGAGATTTGAGAGGGGCTGCTCCTAGTACGAGAGGACCGGAGTGGACGAACCTCTGGTGTTCCGGTTGTCACGCCAGTGGCACTGCCGGGTAGCTATGTTCGGAAGCGATAACCGCTGAAAGCATCTAAGCGGGAAGCGCGCCTCAAGATGAGATCTCCCGGGAGCTTGACTCCCCTGAAGGAACCATCAAGACCAGGTGGTTGATAGGCTGGGTGTGTAAGCACAGCAATGTGTTGAGCTAACCAGTACTAATGATCCGTGTGGCTTGACCATATAACCTCAAGTTGCTTCTAACCGAAGCATCCTTGGCCAACGACACGAATGAGTCGTCTAAAATGTTCGCTACTTCCCAACCTCTGAGAGCGTGAGCGCTGTCAGTCCCACTTTCGAGCGCATACCTGCGACCGATCACCGGACTGACTTGCGACCCTCCACCCTCTCCCTGGTGACTATAGCTGTATGGAACCACCCGATCCCATTCCGAACTCGGAAGTGAAACGTACATGCGCCGATGGTAGTGTGCATCTAGCATGCGAGAGTAGGTCATCGCCAGGGTTTTTACCCAAAACCCCCGCCGGGATTCCGGCGGGGGTTTTTCTTTGCGTGCGCTTTGGCGGTAGTACGAGAAAGAGTGAGAAAGTCAGGGTGTTAGAGAGTCAGGTCTCAGCACATGACGCGAGGAGATTTAGTCGTCGGGTGCCGCTAGATAATCTCCGCTCGCTCAGAATCCGGCTGCGCATGGAGGCGCACGCGACATATCAGCTGCTCGAGGACGGGCGCTGTGTTCGCTTGCGACGGCGCGCCGGGACTCGAGGCTTCAGGCGATCAGGCGGACCGGGGCGATGGGCGATGGGTTTCGCTTCGCTCTTTCCGTCCTACGAGAGCTTGTCCTCGGGACTTGGAATTGGCGTCTTGGCGCCACGCGAACTGGGCGAATCAGTCGACCGGTCTTCGATATGACTGGAGTGTGTTCGCCTGATGAATTGCTTTTGATGCTCCGCAGTTCCGATCCCGCTGCGTCTGATCAAGGCATTCCGCTTCTGTCGAGCGAATTGTTACGATTGCCGACCGCGGGCCTATAGCTCAATGGTTAGAGCAGAGGACTCATAATCCTTTGGTTCCAGGTTCGAGTCCTGGTGGGCCCACCATGTGTCGTGCGTTGCAACGACTTTTTGGGTAACGGTGTCATGCGCGTTTTTGCTCGGCGGCGCCCGCGCTCGACTGGGCGCGGCTGTCGAGGCAATTCGCCTCGTAAACGCTTCCGACCTAGACGAGGGTGCCACGTCAGGCATTCGAATCCTGACTGTGCGTTCTTGATGTCGCGCCGACGGTTCATGTGTTTCGCAACATCCTTACACCTGCACCGCTACATTGCGCTGGACCTGAATACGATCCGGCGGGGCTTTCGGTGCGACGACGTGATGTTCTGAAGACTGCCCTGGCTGCACCACTCTTGGGTGGCTGGTGGCCGGCGCTGGCTGCAGCGGCGGAAGGCCTGACGCCAATCCCGTTCGGCTCCGAAACGGTCGTGCAGTTGGCGCGTGCGCTCGCGGCAGACGTTTACGTTGCGCCAGATACGACGTTGCCTGCCGCGCTCGCCGGTGCGAATTACGACCAGTACCGGGATTTCCGTTACCGCCCTGACCAAGCGCTGTGGCGTGACCTGCCGGGTGTCGATTTCCAGGCGCAGTTCTTCCATCGCGGATTCCTGTTCAAACCGCGTATCGAGATCCACGTCGTCGAGGGTGATCGGGCCCGCGAGCTGCCGTTCTCGACATCGCTGTTCAACTACAGCCCGAATCCCACACCCGCGCTGGACGACAGCACCGGCTTCGCAGGATTCCGTCTGCACGCGCCGTTGAACAGCCACGAATACCTCGACGAGCTGTGCGTCTTCCTCGGCGCGAGCTACTTCCGCGCGGTCGGTAAGGGGCTTGCCTATGGGCTCTCGGCGCGCGGACTCGCGCTGGGCAGTGGCGATCCGGGCCCGGAAGAATTTCCGGTGTTCCGCGCGTTCTGGCTGCATCGTCCGGAGCCCGGCAGCACGACGATCACCGTCGACGCCTTGCTGGATGGTCCGAGCGTGGCAGGCGCCTACCGGTTCCAGATCCAGCCGGGCGAGGACACCGTATTCGAAGTCGATGCGCGGCTGTTCCCGCGGGTGGATCTGGCCCACGCCGGTATCGCGCCCCTGACCAGCATGTACCAGTTCGATGCCTCCGATCGCACCGGCATCGATGACTACCGTCCGTCCGTGCACGACTCCGACGGCCTCGGCCTGTTGACCGGCACCGACGAACAGGTCTGGCGACCGCTGCACAATCCGTCCTCGATCCAGCACAGCGGCTTCCAGGACCGGACGCCGCGTGGCTTCGGTCTGATGCAGCGCAAGCGCGGGTTCGACGACTTCGAGGATGCGGAAGCCGGCTACGAGAAGCGGCCCTCGGCATGGATCGAGCCGCTCGACGACTGGGGCGCCGGCGAGGTGCATCTCGTGGAGATTCCGACGGCCGACGAGTACCAGGACAACATCGTTGCATTCTGGCGACCAGCCGGGGCGTTGAAGGCCGGTAGCGAAAGCCGGTGGCGCTATCGATTGCACTGGACGGCGACCAAGTTGTGGAAGCCGGGGCTTGCGCACGTCGCAGCGACGCGGATCGGCGCACGCCCAGGCGAAGACCGTTCGATCCGGCTGGTCGTCATCGATTTCGAGGGCGGCGACATCGGTACTGACGCGCCACAGGTTGAAGTAGCGGCGAACATCGGGCGTATCGCCAACCCGGTCGTGCATGCGCGGCCCGGCGGTGGCTGGCGTGTCGGTTTCGAGTTTGCGCCGGACGGGCGTACGAGCAGCGAACTGCGCGCGCGATTGCATCGCGGCGGCGCTGCCGTCTCCGAGACCTGGGTCTACCGGTGGAGCGCATGAGCGTCGTCGACCTGCCGGCGATGCCGGAAACATCGCCGGTGCAGATGCCGATCCAGTCGCTGCGCGAAGGGCAACTGACCACGCGGCCATTGCCCAGCGCACCGACCGGGATGGCCTGGCGTCGTGCGTTCATCGTAACGACCGCGGCGGTGCTGACGATCTTCGCGACCTATCAGATCTGGTGGTTGCTGCGCATCGGCGGGATCGATCTGCTCGAGGGCCTGTTGTTGCTGGTCTTCGTGCCGTTGTTCGCGTGGATCGTGCAGTCGTTCGCGAGTTCCCTCGCCGGCTTCGTGCTCGTGCTGATGAAGCGCCCGGCGCGACTCGGCATCGATCCGCAGGCGCCGTTGCCCACGCTCAACGTGCGCACGGCGCTGTTGATGCCGACCTATAACGAAGATCCCGAGCGTCTGCTGGCCGGCCTGCAGGCGATCATCGAATCGCTGCAGGAAACCGGACGCGGCGATCATTTCGATCTGTTCGTGCTCAGCGATACGCGCGATGCGGATATCCAGCGACGCGAAGTGATCGCCTTCGAGCGGTTGCGCACTGCGATGCCGCAGGCGCGGCTTTATTACCGCCTGCGCGAGGACAACCACGAGCGCAAGGCCGGCAACATCGCGGACTGGGTGCGGCGTTGGGGCGGTGCATATCCTCAGTTCCTGATCCTCGACGCGGACAGCCTGATGACCGGCGACACGCTGGTGCGACTGGCGGCGGCGATGGCTGCGAACGACGACGTCGCGCTCGTGCAGACGCTGCCGGTCATCGTCAACGGCGCCACGGTATTCGCGCGCATGCAGGAGTTCTCCGGGCGCATGTACGGACCGGTGATCGCGCACGGCGTCGCCTGGTGGCATGGCGCGGAGAGCAACTACTGGGGCCACAACGCACTGATCCGCACCGCCGCATTCGCCGCGCATGGCGGGTTGCCGGAACTGCAGGGCCACACGCCGTTTCGCGGCGCGGTGTTGAGTCACGATTTCGTCGAAGCCGCGCTGATCCGGCGCGGCGGCTGGGCACTGCACATGGTGCCGACACTGGAAGGCAGCTACGAGGAAGGACCGCCGACGCTGACCGACATGCTGGTGCGCGATCGCCGCTGGTGCCAGGGCAATCTGCAGCACGGCGGTGTGCTGCCCGCGCGCGGCCTGCACTGGGTCAGCCGCTGGCATCTGCTGATCGGCATCGGTCATTACCTCACCGCGCCGCTGTGGGCGATGCTGGTGCTGATCGGTCTGGCCGTGCCGCTGCAGCATGGCGCGTTCACTGACGGCCTGTCGCCGGCCGAATACTGGATGGCGATCGACGACGGCCGCTTTCTCGGTGTGTTCGTGCTGACGATGGTGATGCTGTTCGCGCCGAAGATCCTGGGCTACATCGCCACGCTCGCCGATGCACGCATGCGGCGCGGCGCCGGCGGTGCATTGCGTGGCTTCATCAGTCTGTTGATCGAGAATGTCCTCGCCGCGTTGATGGCGCCGATCACGATGTATGTGCAGTCGCGCGGCGTGGCCGAAGTGCTGGCGGGTCGCGATTCGGGCTGGGATGCGCAGCGTCGCGACGACGGACGTCAGACCTGGGGCGACCTGTGGCGCAACTATCGCGGCACCACACTGCTCGGCGTGATCATGGGTCTGGGCGCGTGGATGATGTCGCCGGGCCTGGCCTTGTGGATGTCGCCGATGATCGTCGGCCTCGTCGCCTCGATTCCGATCGTGCGGCTCACATCGTCGCGTCGCGTCGGCCTGGCGCTGCGTCGCGCTGGATTGTTCTCGACCCCCGAGGAACATTCGCCACCCGAGGTGCTCGTACGCGCCGCCGCGTTGCGTGCCGAAGCGCATCCGCCGGAAGTCGTGGCACCTTCGCCGGTGGCGCACGGCTAGTCGCGCGCGACGGAGCGCTTACACTGGTGTTTCCGACCGTTTCCCGACTGCGCATGGATTCCCAGACCTCCGTACTGCTCGACTGCATCGAACGCGAGACCGGCCCCGCACCGGCGTGGAGCGTGATCTGGCTGCACGGCCTCGGTGCCGACGCCAACGATTTCGTCCCGCTGGTCCCCGAGCTCCTGCGCAAGGACTGGCCGGCGATCCGCTTCGTGTTTCCGAATGCGCCGGTGCGCGCGGTGACGATCAACAACGGCGTGCGCATGCGCGCCTGGTACGACATCGTCGACTTCGATCTTGCCAACCGCGCCGATGAAGCGGGGGTGCTGGAATCGGTGGCGCAGATCGATGCGCTGATCCAGCGCGAAGCGACGCGGGGCATTCCGGCGTCGCGTGTGATTCTTGCGGGCTTCTCGCAGGGCGGCGCGGTCACGCTCGCAGCAGGCCTGCGTCGACGCGTGCCGCTTGCCGGTCTGGTCGCGTTGTCCACGTATCTGCCTGCCGCGCGCAATGCCGGTGCCGCACTGGTCGACGGCGCAGCGCGCCAGCCGGTGTTCATGGCGCACGGTACGCAGGATCCGGTGGTGCCGCTGGGGGCCGGTGAGCAGAGTGCCGCGTGGCTATGCCAGGCCGGCTTCGACATCGCCTGGCATCAGTACCCGATGCCGCATTCGGTCTGCGCCGAAGAGATCGCCGCCCTCGGCGACTGGTTCGACGCGCGGTTCGCGGCCGGCTGAGCATGGCCGCGCCGGCAGTCGACGGTCTCTGGTTGCCGGACCTGTGCCGTCTGCCGCGTCTGCTGACGATGCTGGGCCTTGCCCAGCTCACCGTACTCGTGGTGCTGCTGGTGCCGAATCCCGCGGCGCCCTGGGATCTGTCCGCGTTCGTCTCCGCGAGCGGTTACGCGTTGTGGCTCGCGCTGTCGGTCTCGGTACTGCTGTGCGCATGCCGGCGACCGCTGTCGCGGTTTCCCGTGCGTCTCGGCGCGTTGATCGCGGTTGCCCTGGCGATGGCGGTCGCGGTGGTCGCCTCGGCGATCGTGCACGGTCTGTTCGCGAGCGTCGGCGGCACGACTGCGTTGCCGGGCTTCGGTCGATTCGTCGGCGGCAGTGGCGCGGTCGTCGCGCTGCTCACCGGCATCGCGCTGCGCTATTTCTACGTCATCGATCGCTGGCAGGGTCAAGTGGCCGCGCACGCGCGCGCCGAAGCCGACGCGCTGCAGGCGCGCATCCGCCCGCATTTCCTGTTCAACAGCATGAACATGATCGCCACGCTGTTGCGTCGCGATCCGGTGGTCGCCGAACGCGCAGTGCTCGATCTGTCGGATCTGTTCCGTGCTGCGCTCGGTGCAGGCGAAGGCACGTCGACGCTGTCGGAAGAAGTTTCACTGGCCGAACGCTATCTCTCGATCGAGCAGCTGCGCCTTGGGGATCGTCTGCGCGTGGACTGGGACAAGCAGGGTGACCTGCCATGGACCTTGCCGATGCCGCGTCTCGTGCTGCAGCCGGTGCTGGAAAACGCGGTGCTGCATGGCATCTCGCGATTGCCCGAGGGCGGGACCATCGATGTGCGTCTGACGTTTGACGCAAGTGTGCTCGAAATCGAGGTCGCGAATCCTTCGCTGCCGCCCGACAATGCGCCCGCACAAGGCGCAGGACACGCCCAGCGCAGCATTGCCCAACGTCTCGGCTACGCATTCGGGCCGCGTGCGCGCATGCGCTACGGGTGGAACGACGGGCGCTATGTGTGCACCATCCAGTTGCCGGTGCCGACGGACGGTGCGGCGCCGGTCCCGGGAGGACGCACGCCATGAAGGTCGTGATCGCCGACGACGAACCACTCGCACGCGAGCGCTTGCGGGTGCTGCTAGCGCAGCTTAGCGGCATCGAGATCGTGGCCGAGGTCGGCGATGGTCGCAGCGCGCTGGAAGCCTGCGCCGCGCACGATCCGGCGCTGGTGCTGCTGGACATTGCGATGCCGGGCATCGATGGGCTGGAGGTCGCGCGACATCTCAGTGCGTTCGAACCGCGGCCTGCAATCGTGTTCTGCACCGCCTACGACGCGCATGCGCTGAAAGCATTCGAAGCCGCGGCCGTCGACTATCTGGTCAAGCCGGTGCGCCCCGAGCGCCTGCAGGTGGCGGTCGAGCGTGCACGGACGTTCACTGCCGGACGCGACGTGGCGATCGATGGCGAGGCGCATGGCGACAAGCGGCGTACGCATCTGTGCGCACGCCTGCGCGGCAGCTTGCGGCTGATTCCGGTCGAAGACATCCGCTATCTGCAGGCCGAGGAAAAGTACGTCGTCGTGCATCACGCGCGCGGCGAGGATCTGGTCGAGGAATCGCTGAAGTCGCTCGAAGACGAGTTCGGCGACCGCTTCGTGCGCATCCACCGCAACTGTCTGGTGGCCCGGCATGAACTGGTCGAACTGCGTCGCGATCTTGAAGGTCACGTGCACGCGGTGCTGCGTCACGGCGACCGGCCGCTGGAAGTCAGCCGTCGCTGCGTGTCGCAGTTGCGCGACACCGTGCGTCAGCTCTGATCCCCCGGCAAGCGGGCCCGGCGGCGATCGCCGATAATGCGCGGATGGATCGACTGCGCATCGCCACCCGCAAGAGTCCGCTCGCCCTGTGGCAGAGCGAGCACGTGGCCGCCGCCCTGCGCGCGCGCCATCCCGGCCTCGATGTCGAACTGGTGCCGCTGAGCACACGCGGCGACGAAGTGCTGGACCGGTCGCTGGCGGCGATCGGCGGCAAGGGTCTGTTCCTCAAGGAACTCGAAATCGCGATGCAGGCGGGCGAGGCCGACTGCGCGGTGCATTCGCTCAAGGACGTGCCGATGGCGCTCGAGCCCGGCTTCGCGTTGCCGGCGATCCTCGCTCGCGCCGATCACGCCGACGGCTTCGTCAGCAACGACTTCGATGGCATCGACGCGCTGCCGATCGGCGCACGTGTGGGCACGTCGTCGTTGCGTCGGCAGGCGCAGCTGCGGGCGCGTCGTCCGGATCTGCAACTCGTGGATCTGCGCGGCAACGTCAATACACGTCTGGCCAAGCTCGACGCCGGCGATTACAACGCGATCGTGCTGGCGTGTGCGGGTCTGCAACGGCTGGGACTGGAGACGCGCATCCGCGCGCGGCTCGATGCGCCCGACTGGTTGCCGGCGCCGGCGCAGGGCGCGATCGCGATCGAATGTCGCGACGACGCGCCGCGGCTGCACGCGTTGCTGGCGACGCTCGACGATGCGCAGACGCGCCGCTGCGTCGAGGCCGAGCGTGCGATGAACCGGGCGCTGCATGGCAGCTGTCACGTGCCGGTTGCGGCCTATGCCTGGCTCGACGGTGACCGGTTGCGGCTCGAAGGGCTGGTCGGTTCGGCGCAGGACGGCCGCGCCGTGCGCGCGGGCGGCGAGTCCTCGCATGCCGAGGGCGATGCGCTCGGCGCCCGGGTCGCGTCGCTGTTGTTGGAAGCGGGGGCTGGGGCGTTTCTGCCGGGGTGAGCGCCGCGCGCTTGCGTTTTGTCGAACCCGGCGATGGGTTTCGCTGACGCTCTACCCATCCTACGAAGCGGACGCGACGTCAGAACGTGCGGCGGAGTTTGAGCGAGCCTTCGGTGTCGGTACTGCCGCGGCCGCCGTTGCCCAGCGTGTCGTGGCGCAGTTCGAAGTCCGAGCGCAGTGTCCACTGCGGAAACAGCTCGTAATCGAACGCCAGCGTCTGCCGCAGAAAGGTGTTCTCGCGCCCGGTCTCCACCTGCACTTCCTGGGTGAAGGACGCGCGCTTGCCGAGCTCCTGCGACAGCTGCACCTGGCCGGTCGCGATCGGCCCCATCGCGGCGGTGCCGAAGTCGGTATAGGGCTCGATCCGGACGCCGGTGCCGAACTCGATGCGCAGTGAGGTTTCGGGGCTGCGGATCGCTTCGAGGCCGTAGCGGGTGTCCCACTTCACGTGATTGCCGCCGGACCGGATGAATTCCCGGCTGGAGAACGGCGAATGCAGCGGCGCCAGGCGCCGGTCCGGCAGTTTGACCAGCGGATGCGCCACTGTGCGCGGACGCACGCCGGGTGCTTTCGGCGACCAGATCCGCTGACGCGCGACACCGGCCGTCCATTCCGCATCCCGGCACGACAGCCGGTAGCAGGGACGGCGCAGCGGCACCTGCCGCGCAGCCACAGCGGCGATGGCAGGCAGCTCCGGTGCGGCAGGGAGCGGTTGTGTGTAGATCGGCAGGCCCGCGATAGCCAGCCACCAGCCAGCAAGCATTTCAGCCATTCATGTAAGCGGTTACAGGTTGATTATGCCGAAGCCGACGTGGCAGTTGCCATCACCGGCGGATCGCCGTCGAAGCAGGCTTCAGGAATCGTGACCGGCATCGCGCTGCAGCCCGGCGCCTTCGTCGAGAAACAGGCGGTGCTCCAGCGCCGCGGCGCCCAGCAGGGCAAGAGCCGCCAGCATCAACAGCACAAGCGGCGGCACGCTGCCGGTCAACGCCAGCAGCCAGCACAGCAGCGGCGCACCTGCGGCAAGGCCCAGAACCGCGATGCGCGCACCGCGGAACGGCGGCGGGGCGATGCCGGGCGCCGGCAACCGGTCCACGGCGCGCCAGTAGAGGCCCTTGCACAGGGCGAGGCAGGCGCCGAGTCCGGTCAGCGTCGCCAGCATCGTGCGGCCGTCGTTGCCGGACACGAACAGCCGATCCATCAGCACATAGAGCACGGCGAGTCCGGTGCTCATCGCGAGCAGCAGATGGACCGGCAGCACCAGCGGCTGCTGCCAGGGCGCAGGCGCTGTCGGCCCGGCGTAGCCACTGGCGATCGCGGCCACGGTACCGAATGCGGCGAGCAACAGCAGCAGTCCCAGCGCGACCAGCAGCGGGCCGAGCGTGGTCCATGCGCCGGCCACCAGCAGCACCAGCAGCAGTGTGGCGATCGCGAGCGTGATCACGATCAGCACGCGCGCGCGACGCGGCGCGGTCGGGGCGACGGGACGTGCGAGGCGCCGCGCGAGCAGTCCGGCGGCGACGAACGCCACTCCCAGCAGCAGGCCGAGCAGCTGCAACTGGTGCAGCGTCGATGTCGCTTCGGGCCGCAACTGCAACAGCGCGGTCGTCATGCCGCTCCACATCAACAGGCCCAGACCGGCACCCGTCAGCGGCATCGCGGCGATCCTCAGCATCTGGCGCATCCTGCATCCCGTCGGGTGTTCGCCCGGCAGCGTGCCACGCGGCCAGGCCGCTGCACAGTCAGAACGGAAAGAAGCGCGGGATCAGCAGCGTTGCGGTGACCAGGAAGATGATGTTGAGCGGCATGCCGATCTTCACGAAATCGCTGAACCGGTAGTTGCCGGCGGTGTAGACCATCGTGTTGGTCTGGTAGCTGATCGGCGTGGCGAAACTGGTCGACGCGGCGAAGGCGACCGCGATGAGAAACGGTTTGGGATCGACGCCCAGCGAGTCCGCCGTGGCGATGGCGATCGGCACCACCAGCACGGCCGAGGCGTTGTTGCTCATGAACTCGGTCAGGGTCGAGGTCATCAGATAGACCGCTGCCAGGGTCGCCGTCGGACCGTAATGCCCGACGAGGTTGATCAGGTGGTTCGCCGCGAGCGCCGCGCCGCCGGTCTTCTGCAACGCGATGCCGAGCGGAATGATGCCGGCGAGCAGCAGGATCACGCGCCAGTCGATCGCCTCGTAGGCTTCGTCCGGATCGAGCAGACGCAGCACCACCAGTGCGACGCAGCCGAGCAGGGCGGAGGCCACGATCGAGGTCCAGCCGAGTGCGGCGGCGGCAATCGCGGCCGCCATGACGATCGCCGACAGCGTCGCCTTGGTCGTATCGACCTTGCGCTGCGTACGCGCGCCCAACACGATCAGGCCCCGGTCCACCCGCAGGTCGTCGATCGATTTCGCCGGTGCATTGAGCAGCAGCACGTCGCCGACGTGCAGTGGTACCTGGTCGAGCGGTTTGTGGATCCCGAGCTGGCGTCGATGCAGGCCGTGCACGCGTGCGCGGTAGGTGTGGCCGAAGCGCATACCCGACAACGTGTGGCCGATCAGGTGCGAGCCCGGTGCGACCATCGCCTCGACGTGCAGGCGTTCCGCGTTGACGTCGCCGTCGAGATCGCGGGCCACGTGGTCGAACTTCAGCTTCAGGGACTTGCGCGCCGCGTCGATGTCCTGCCACAGGCCGCGCAGCAGCAGGCGATCGCCGGCCTCGACGCGCACGTCCGATCCGCGCATCGCAGCGCCGTTGCGCAGCACTGCGAGCACGGTCACCTCGGTGTTGTGTTCGGACAGCACTTCATCTCGCCGGCGACCGATCACCGCGGCGCCGTCGGCCACCAGCAGTTCGGCGACGTAGCGGCCGATGTGGTCGGCCGTATCGCTGCCGGGCACGCCGCGGTCGGGCAGCAGCAGGCGACCCACCGTCATCAGGTACAGCACGCAGATGCCGACGAACACGATGCCGAGCGGCGCGAACTCGAACAGGGTGAAGCCGATGCCGGCGGTCTCGCGCGCCATCGAATCGACCAGCAGATTGGTCGGTGCCGATCAGGGTGCACACGCCGGCGGTCTGCGACATATAGGACAGCGGGATCAGGAATTTCGACGGCGCCCAGCGGTTGGCCGTCGTCGCTGCGAGCACCAGCGGCAGGAAGACCGCCACGGTCGCGGTGTTGTTGACGAACGCGGCCACGCAGGTGACCAGCGCCATCATCACCAGCAGGAACAGCCACGGCCAGCGGATGCGCGCGAGCAGGTCGCCTACCGCAATCAGCGCGCCGTTGCGCTGCAGGGCGCCGCTGAGGACGAACATCGCCGCGACCATCACCGTCGCCTGGTTGCTGAAACCCGACAGCGCCTCGGGCAGGGTGACCACGCCCAGCACCAGCAGCGACGCGGCCACCAGCAGTGCGACCACGTCGACGCGCAGCTTCTCGGTCACGAACAGGAACACCGCGCCGGCCATCACCGCCAGCGTCAACCACAGATCCACGCTGCCTCCTTCGTCATCGAGTGTCCCAGCTGCCGCGCGCCGGGCGGTCCGGCCAGCCTGCCTGCGCCGCTGCGGAGGTCGGGTGAGTCGCCTTGCGGCCACCCGCGGCGCGTCATGGTACGGAAGCGGATGGGATACTGCGCATCCCGATGTGCCAGGACCGTCCATGACCGCAGCCGTACCCGCACCCGACACGCCCGGATTCGTCGACGTGCTCGTGATCGGTGGTGGCGCCTGCGGTGCGCTGGTGGCGCTGCATCTGCTGGATCAGGACGGCGTGCGTGTCGCGCTGGCCGAACCGCGGCATACGCCCGCGCGCGGCGCGGCGTACTCGACACCGCGCGCCGAGCACGTACTCAACGTCAACGCGGCACGCATGAGCGCCTTCGATGGCGTGCCGGACGATTTCGTCGCCTGGTTGCGCACGCAGCCGGAATCCGCCGGGCTCGAAGACGCGGCACTGGCCGCGCAGTTCGCACCGCGACGTGTTTACGGGCGATATCTGCAGGCGCGGCTCGATGCGCATCCCGCGCGCGCGTCGATGGCCCTGCATGCGGAGGCGGTCGTGGATCTCGAACGTCAGGGCACCGGCTTCATCGCGACGTTCGCGTCTGGCGCGCAGTTGCATGCGCGCGCCGTCGTGCTGGCCACAGGCAATCTGCCCGCGGCATTGCCGGGCGGTGCGCCGGTCGGCGCGTCGGTCGAGGCCTGGGATTACGAGGCGGTTGCCGCAATCGCGCCTGATGCGGACGTCGGCATCATCGGTGCAGGCCTGAGCATGGTCGACGTGCTGCTGACGTTGCAGGCGAACGGCCATCGCGGGCGCGTGCTCGCGATCTCGCGCAATGGCCTGATGCCGCTGGCGCACGCGCCTGGCACCGTGCCGCAGGCCGGCGGCGTCGATGCGCTGATGCCGCTCGGTGTGCGCGTCCGCATGCGGATGCTGCGGCAGTGGGCGGCCGATGCGGTTGCGCAGGGACGTCCATGGCAGGACGCGGTCGAGCGCCTGCGGCCGCACGTGCGCGCGCTGTGGCAGGCCTGGCCCGAGCCCGAACGCCGCCGCTTCCTGCGGCATGCGGTGCGGCAGTGGGACATCCATCGCCATCGCATCGCGCCCGGCGTCGCGGCGATCGTCGACGACATGGCGGCGGCAGGCCGGTTCTCGCTGCAGGCCGGACGGCTGTCGCGGATCGAAGCGTGCGACGGTCGGGTTTCCATCGACTGGACGCCACGTGGCGGCGCGCCGGTTACCACCGTCGTCGATGTCGTGATCAATGCGACCGGCATGGAAAAGCGACTTGCGCGTGCGCCGGGCCGGCTCCTGCCTGCATTGCACGCGCGCGGTCTGATCGCGCCCGGGCCACTCGATCTGGGGCTCGCGACGCGTGGCGACGGCGAAGTGCTCGATTCGAACGGTGAGGTCGTGCCGGGCCTCTGGACGCTCGGCGCGACCCGCATCGGCGACCTGTGGGAAACCGTCGCGATGCCGGAATTGCGCGGTCAGGCCGAGCGCGTGGCGGTCGGCGTGCGACAGGCACTCGCCGACCGCTGACCGCTACAGGCAGTACTGCTGCAGGCGCCGGAGTTCCTCGCTGGTCAGCTCGGCGTCGCCGCCGGTGCCGAGGTTTGCGATGTTGCGGCGGATCTGCGGGCAGGGATCCTGGGTGTAGCCGGCGCCGCCGAACAACTGGCCGATTCCCTTGGCGATGTCCTCGGGCGTGATCGAGCGCCGCATCGCAAAACGCCCATCGACGCTGGGCGGCGGGCGACGCCGCAGCGGATCGTGCGCGAAGTCCGCCGCCGGCGCCTGCTGGCGCGCCCAGTCACCGGCCTGTTCGAGCAGCGCGCTGGCGGTCGGCAACGGCGCGGCGTCTTCGATCGACGGGCGCTCTACTTCGACTGCCTGCAATGCGCTGCTGCGTGGCGCACGCGCCGGCAGCGGAGTCGCGGTATTAGACGTGGCGGGGACGGGCGAGGGCGGCGGGGTGGGCGGCGGAAGGACCGGCACCGGTCGCTCGATCCAGGTCACCGTCAGCGCGTCCGTTTCGCGAGCGGGCGACGTCTGCCGCAGGGTCAGCAGCCACCACGCGATGCCCACATGCACCAGCACCGTCGCGGCCAGCGCGATGCTGACAGTCCCATTCCGCATTCCCTGCGCCATGTCGATCCGGTCGAACTCCGATGGCGGAGTCTAGGGTCGCGGCCCGGCGGACTGCGTTAACCACCGGTTATCCGCACGCGGTCACGCCGTCGCCGCCGACTGGCGCCATAATCGGCCGCATGGACCGATATGAACGCATTCTCTCGCTGCATCGCATCCTCAAGACCTCGCGCTATCCGGTGACGGTGGCCAAGTTGCAGGACGAGCTGGAATGCTCGCGTGCAACGGTCTATCGCGATCTGGCCTTCCTGCGCGACGCGTTGATGGCGCCGATCATCGGTGACGGCGACGCGGGCTTCCGTTACGACAACGACGAGGGCGGGCGCTTCGAACTACCGGGCCTGTGGCTCAGTTCCGAAGAACTGCATGCACTGCTCGCGGCGCAGCAGCTGATGTCGCGCAGCAGCGGCGGGGTGCTGTCGAGCGCGCTCGCCCCTTTGCAGTCGCGCATCGAGAAGCTGCTCGACGAACATTCGGCCGGCAAGCAGTGGCCCGTGCAGCGCGTGCGGGTGATTCCGCATCGCGGCCGGCGCATGGACGAGCACGCGTTCCGCAACGTCTGCTCGGCGGTGCTGCAGCGCAAGCAGCTGTCGTTCGAATACCGCGCACGCTCGACCGACGAGCGCACCAAGCGCACGGTCTCGCCGCAGCGCATCACCCACTACCGCGACAACTGGTATCTCGATGCCTGGGACCAGGATCGCGATGCGCTGCGCAGCTTCTCGGTCGACCGCATCACCAACGCGCGCGTGCTCGCCGCCGATGCGCGCGACATCGACGACGCCGAACTCGACACGCATCTGGCTGGCAGCTACGGCATCTTTTCCGGTCCGCCGAAAGGTATCGCGACGATCCTCTTCAGCGCCAAGGCCGCGCGCTGGGTCGCCGACGAACACTGGCATTCGCAGCAGCAGGGCCGGTTCCTGCCCGACGGCCGCTTCGAGCTGAAAGTGCCCTACAGCGGCGCGCGCGAGCTGTTGATGGACGTGCTGCACTACGGCGCCGACGCCGAGGTGATCGAGCCGGTCGCCCTGCGCGAACAGGCGCGTTCGTTGCTGATGATGGCGCTGCAGAAGTACGAAGGCTGAGCACCTGCTCAATGTCCTACTGCGCTTGCCAGCTGGCGCGCGTGCGGTGCTCGGACTGCTCACGTACCACGCGTACGCTGCGCTTCCTGCGCTCCGCCACACGTCACCTGGCGGTGCTCGCAACGGACCTTGAACAGGTTCTGGAGCCAGCGCATGACAATGCGTGAGCCTGTCGCCCTGGCGCTGGGCGCCGGCGGTGCGCGTGGTCTGGCGCAGATCGGCGTCATCGAAGTGCTGGAGGAGCGCGGCTTTCCGATCGTCACGATCTCGGGCGCGTCCAGCGGTGCGCTGGTCGGCGGCGTCTATGTGGCCGGGCGCCTGCGCGAGTTCGATGCACGCATCCGCGCGATGTCGCGGCGGGATTTCATCCGCCTGCTCGATCCCGGCTTCCGGCGTGCGGGCGTGCTCGCCGGCAAGCGCCTGGTCGAAACGATGCGGGAAGTGGTCGGCGATCCGCTGATCGAAACACTGCCGATCGAGTTCACCGCGGTCGCGGTCGATCTGCAGCGCCAGCGCGAAGTCTGGATCCAGGACGGTCCGCTCTGGGATGCGTTGCGCGCGTCGTTCGCGATCCCCGGCGTGTTCACCCCGCATGTCGTCAACGGACGGCCGCTGGTCGATGGCGGTCTGCTGGCGCCGTTGCCGATCGCCGCGACGCGACTCTCGGACGCGACACGTCTGATCGCGGTCGACATGCACGGCTGGCCGACGCAGCCGCCCGGCACACCGGCACGGCAGGGCGAAGCGCAGCTCGACACCGACGCCGCGCCGCATGGCCTGATCGAAGTCATGTCGCGCTCGCTCGACACCATGCAGGCGCAGATCTCGCGCGTGCAGCTGGCGCTCGATCCGCCCGAGCTGGTGATCCGCATTCCGCGCGACGTCTGCCAGTTCTACGAATTCTGGCGCGCCGCCGAACTGATCGATATCGGCCGCCATCAGGCGATGCGCGCGCTGGACGAAGCCGGCTACTGAGCGGCTGACCGCCCGATGTAATCGGCGAGCGCTGCTTCTTCCGGGAGGGAGCCTGTCCCGGCTCCGATCCGGGGTCGATGCGCTTCACGCGGCGGTGGGCGCGCGGCTTTCAAGGGGTCTCAGCGGTCCGGCTCCAGCTCAGCGCGCGAATCTTTTTCCTCGGACAACGCCAAGGGTCGCAGCCCATGAGATGCGCGCCGCACAGACTGCGGCCATGCCCAGCTGGGCCATCGATCACCGCGTCCACAGGAGCTGCGCAGATGTTCCGTATCGCCAATGCCTCGCCCGATGTCGATGTCCCCGCAGATGCCGCCCTGCATACGCTGCTGATCGGCGCGCTGTGTCTCGGCGCGGTCGCGCTGCTGTCGTTCCCCGGTTTGCGGACCGGTGTCACTGCGGTCGGCTGGCCGCCGCTGTGGCTGATCGGCATGCCGGCGGTTGCCTGGCTCACCCTGTTCCTGCGTCGCCTGCCGCGCCGCCGCAAGCTGGCCTCGTCAGCGGTCTTGCGGCGGCGTCGGCCAGGCCTTGCCCAGGCCCAGCGCCGGCCGGTGTCGCGTCGTCGCGGGCGGATCTCGGTGCGTGCGGCCCTGATCGCAGCCGGGCTGCTGCCGCTGCTGCGCTGATCCCCACCGGCGGCCTGCGGCGCTGCCGGATCGTGACTTTGGTCATGCGGCTCGCAGCCATGCTGCGTGCTAGCGTTGGCGGTTATCCGTCCATGCGCCACCGGAGTCGCCATGTCCCAACTGTCCAAGCTCTGCCTCGCCGCCGGTATTGCCGCCGGCCTGTCGATGGGCGCCGCATCTGCCCAGGAGGCCGCCGTGTCCGATCCCCACCAGTGGCTCGAAGCCGTCACCGACGAGAAGGCGCTGGACTGGGTCCGCGCGCAGAACGCCAAGTCCGAAGCCGAACTGGCCGCGACGCCCGAATTCAAGCAGCTCGAATCCGATCTGCTGGGCATCTACGACTCCGACGACAAGATTCCCGCCGTCTACAAGCAGGGCGAGTGGTACTACAACTTCTGGCGCGACCGGAACCACGAGCGCGGCATCTGGCGCCGCACCACGCTCGAGGAATACCGCAAGCCGCAGCCGCAGTGGGAGACTGTGCTCGACCTCGACGCGCTCAACAAGGCCGAGGGCGAGAACTGGGTGTGGCACGGCGCGAGCTGCCTGCGTCCGGCCTACACGCGCTGCCTGATCGCGCTGTCGCGCGGCGGCGCCGATGCCGACGTCACCCGCGAGTTCGACGTCGCGTCGAAGTCCTGGGTCGAAGGCGGTTTCTTCCGCGAGGAAGCCAAGGGCGCGCTGGGCTGGATCGACCAGGACAACGTCTACGTCTACACCGATTTCGGCGACGGCTCGCTGACTTCCTCGGGCTACCCGCGCATCGTCAAGCAGCTCGCGCGCGGCCAGTCGATGGACCAGGCCACGCTGGTCTACGAAGGCAAGCCGGACGACATGTACATCGCCGCGATGCACGACGACACGCCGGGCTTCGAGCGTGACTACGTCAGCCGCACGCTGGCCTTCTACAACGACGAGCTCTACCTGCGCGGCGCCGATGGCCAGTTGACCAAGATCGACGCGCCGAACTCGGCCAACAAGTCTGTCCACCACGACTGGCTGATGCTGGAACTGCGCGAGGCCTGGGAAGTGGGCGGCCGCACGTATCCGGCCGGCTCGCTGCTCGCGGCGAATTTCGACGCCTTCATGGGCGGCAAGCGTGAGTTCGACGTGCTGTTCGAGCCGAGCGAGACCACCTCGCTCGCCGGCGCGACGTGGACCAAGAACCACCTCGTGATCAACGTGCTCGAGGACGTCAAGAACAAGCTCACCGTGCTGACGCCGGGCGCCAATGGCTGGGCGCGCAGTGCCCTGGCCGGCGTGCCGGAACTCGGCACCGTCGCGGTCAGCGCCGTCGACAGCGACGAGTCCGACGCGGTGTGGATGACGGTCACCGACTACCTGACGCCGAGCACGCTGATGCTGGCCGAGGTGGGCGGCAACTCCTCGCCGGAAACGCTGAAGACCATGCCGGCGTTCTTCGACGCCAGCACGCACGAAGTCGAGCAGCACTTCGCCACGTCCAAGGACGGCACGCGCGTGCCGTACTTCCTCGTGCGTCCGAAGGACATGCAGCTCGACGGCAGCAATCCGACGCTGCTCTACGGCTACGGCGGCTTTGAGATCTCGCTGACCCCCGGCTATTCCGGCGGCGTCGGCAAGGGCTGGCTGGAGAAGGGCGGCGTGTACGCGGTTGCCAACATCCGCGGCGGTGGCGAGTACGGCCCGCGCTGGCACCAGGCGTCGCTCAAGCAGAACCGCCACAAGGCCTACGAGGACTTCGCCGCGGTCGCGCAGGACATGATCCAGCGCAAGATCACCTCACCCGCGCACCTGGGCATCCGCGGCGGCAGCAATGGCGGTCTGCTGACCGGCAACATGCTCACGCAGTATCCGGAGCTGTTCGGCGCGGTCGTGATCCAGGTGCCGCTGCTCGACATGCAGCGCTATCACAAGCTGCTGGCAGGTGCGTCGTGGATGGCCGAGTACGGCAATCCGGACAAGCCGGAAGAGTGGGAATTCATCCGCACCTTCTCGCCCTACCACCTGTTCGATCCGGCGAAGGACTATCCGCCGACGCTGATCCTGACCTCCACCCGAGATGACCGCGTCCACCCCGGCCACGCCCGCAAGATGATGGCGAAGATGTCCGAAGCCGGTAAGGACGTGCGTTATTACGAGAACATCGAGGGTGGCCACGGCGGCGCTGCAAACAACCGCCAGGCCGCGCACATGGACGCGCTCTACCTGACGTTCCTGTGGCAGCAACTGGGCAAGTGATTCGATCCTGCACCGGCCGCTTTCGCGGCCGGTGTTCTTTCTGGCGTTGCATCGGCAGCGAGTGGACCCACCTATGAAGACATCTTTCCCGCGCGCGGCCCTGTTTCTGGCCGCGCCGTTCCTGACGAGCCTGAGCCTGATGAGTGTTTCTCCTGCTGCACACGCCACCGCGCCGGTCCCGCCCGACGCCGAACAGCGCCCGCACACCGTCAAGGCGCCGCACGGCGCGGCGCGCGAGGACGTCTACTACTGGCTGCGCGACGACAAGCGCGAAGACCCGGCGATGCTGGCCTATCTCAATGCCGAGAACGCCTATGCCGACGCGATGCTTGCGTCGCTGAAGCCGGTCGAGAACACGCTATACGACGAGATCGTCGGCCGCATCCAGCAGGACGACAGCTCGGTGCCGTACCGCGACCGCGGCTTCTGGTACTACTCGCGCTTTGAAACCGGCAAGGACTACCCGGTGCACGCGCGCCGCGCCGATGGCGCCGGTGTCGATGCGCTGTCGATCCAGGCCGCGAACGCCAAGGCCGATTTCAGCGGCGAGCAGGTCATGCTCGACGTCAACCAGCTGGCCGACGGCAAGGATTACTACGCGGTCGGCGACTGGGACGTGACACGCGACAACCGCATCCTCGCCTACGCCGACGACACCAACGGCCGTCGCCAGTACACGATCCGTTTCAAGAATCTCGAGACCGGCGAGCTTTATCCCGAATCGATTCCGGGCGTGTCGGCGAACCTCGTGTGGGCCGACGACAACCGGACGCTGTTCTACGTCGAGAACGATCCGGAAACGCTGTTGACCGTGCGCGTGAAGAAGCACGTGCTCGGCACGCCGGTCGCCGATGACGTGCTGGTGTATGAGGAAAAAGACGACAGCTTCTACATGGGCATCGACCGCACGCGCGACGACAAGTACATCGTTATCGGCGTCGGCAGCACCGTGTCGAGCGAAACGCGCTACGCGCCGGCCGACAATCCCGAGACCTTCGCCGTGCTCGCGCCGCGCGCGCGCGATGTCGAATACGACGCCGATCATTACGGCGGTCGCTGGGTGATCCGCACCAACGCCGACAAGGCGACGAACTTCAAGCTCGTCACTGCGCCCAGTGATGCGACCTCGCGCCGTCAGTGGACCGACTTCGTGCCGCATCGCGACGATGTCTACATCGAAGGCTACGAGCTGTTCGACGGCTTCACCGCGATCGAGGAGCGCGCCGAAGCGCTGACCCGCGTGCGTGTGCTCAAGACCGACGGCAGCGATGAATTCGTGCAGGCCGACGAGCCGGCGTATGCGATGGGTCTGGCGGTGAACTCCGAGCCCGACACCGATTGGCTGCGTTACGGCTACACCTCGCTGACCACGCCGGCGACGACCTTCGAGGTCAACACGCAGACCGGCGAGCGTCGCCAGCTTAAGCAGCAGGCGGTGATCGGCTACGAGCCGTCGAACTATGTCACCGAACGCGTGTGGACGACGGCGCGCGACGGCAAGCGCATTCCGGTGTCGCTGGTCTACCGCAAGGGCTTCGAGAAGAACGGCACCGCGGCGCTGCTGCAGTACGGCTACGGCAGCTACGGCGCGTCGATGGATCCGGGTTTCTCGGTCACCAATGTCAGCCTGCTCGACCGCGGCATGGTCTACGCCATCGCGCACATCCGCGGCGGCGAAGAGATGGGTCGCGCCTGGTACGACGACGGCAAGTTGCTCAACAAGATCAACACCTTCACCGACTTCATCGACGTCACCGACGATCTGGTGAAGCAGGGTTATGCGGCACCCGATCGCGTCGCGGCCTACGGCGGCAGCGCCGGCGGTCTGCTGATGGGTGCGATCTCGAACATGGCACCGGAGAAGTACCGGGCGATCCTGTCGCAGGTGCCGTTCGTCGACGTGGTCACGACGATGCTCGATCCGAGCATCCCGCTGACCACCAACGAGTACGACGAGTGGGGCAACCCGGAAGAGAAGCGCTACTACGACTACATCCTCGGCTACTCGCCGTACGACAACCTCGAAGCCAAGGCCTATCCGGCGATGTTCGTCGGCACCGGCCTGTGGGATTCGCAGGTCCAGTACTGGGAGCCGGCGAAGTACGTGGCCAGGCTGCGCGATCTCAACACCGGCGCGCATCCAGTGGTGTTCCGCACCAACATGGAAGCGGGTCACGGCGGCAAGTCGGGTCGCTTCCGTCGCTACCGCGAATCGGCGGAGATGTACGCCTTCATGCTCGACCAGCTGGGGCTCGACGCGGCGACGCGCTGATCCCAGCACCGCGTAGAAAGAAAACGCCCGCAGAGATGCGGGCGTTTTGCGTTAGGCAGTCGCCAGATGCATCACGCGCGTGACGCGAATACCCGGAGCGTCAGCGATCGAACGCCAGCAGATCGTGCCCGGTGGCAGCGCGCACGATGCGCCGATAGACGTATTGGCCGCTGCCGCCATTGGTCACCACGACGGTGCCGCGTCGCCGCGTCGCATCGCCCATCGCGAAGGTCTTGAAGATGCCGCCGTTGCTGCCGGAATGGTGGAACACCGGACCGTCCGGCGTCGGCTCCACATTCCAGCCCAGACCTTTCGCGCTCCATGGCGTCGCGCCGATCGTCTGCGGCGTCAGCATCGCCTCGCGCGTGGGGCTTGTGAGTTCCCACGACGCGCGCTGTGCGCCGCGCGCCATCACCAGCGACACGAACGTCGCGTAGTCGCGGACCGTCGTGCGCAGGCTGGCGGCGGCGTTGGCGAGAATGTCGCCCGCCCAGTTGACCAGCCCCGGCGGTGTGTGGGCCTGGACCTCGGGCAATGCACGCATGGCATCGTCCCAAGTCCATGCCGACAGCGGTCTGCCATTGCGTCCGGCGATGCGCTGGGCCGCACTCCACTGTTCGCGCAGCATCTGCGTGGGCGTGCCTTCGTCATCGGCATCATGGGTGCGGTGACCATGGACCGATCGTGCGGCCATTGCGTCGTCCCATGCGTAGCTGCTGTCGCGCATGCCGGCGGGGCCGAACAGGCGCGCCTGCATTGTCTGGTCCAGGCTCTGGCCGGTCAGGGTTTCGATCACCAGCTGCAACCAGACGAAAGCTTCGCCCGAATAGTCGATCCGCGTGCCGGGTTCGGCCTGCGGCACCAGCAGCTCGGTCGCCGGATGCGGTCGCCAGTTCGGCAGGCCGGTCGTGTGACGCAGCACATCGCGTGCGGTGATGCGGTCCAGCCAGAGATGCCGGCCGAGATAGTCCGGGCGTCGATAGGCAACGAGCGGCCGGTCGAGATCGATGACGCCCGCATCGGCCAGCTGCAGCACCAGGTAGGCGAACACCGGCTTGCTCAGCGATGCCGCCTCGAACAGGGTGTCGGCCTGCACCGGCGTGCCGCGTTCGACGTGGGTCACGCCGAAGCCCTGCTGCCAGGTCACCTTGCCGTCCTCGACGACCGCGATGGCAAGGCCGGGCACCGCGAAGGCCGCCATGACCCGCGGCAGGTCCGCCAGCAGCGCCGGGGCGGGGATCCAGCTCTGCGCGCTGTCCCCGGACATCGATGCCGATGCCAGATGCCATGGCAGCAGGCCGGCAGCGCCGGCGAACCCGATGAAACGACGACGACCGGCATGGACGATGGAGCGCATCGCCGCATTGGACTGCGTCGGCGACCGGGCGGCAAGAGGGGGGGTGATGGCGGCGGCGGACCGCGTGCGCGGATTGACGCAGGCCCGGGGCTTGGGCAGAATGCGCGGCTCGTCGCGGGAAGTTCCGCACGACCGATGGCTATGTAGCTCAGCCGGTTAGAGCACGTCACTCATAATGACGGGGTCGGTGGTTCGAGTCCACCCATAGCCACCAACGCGAAAGCGTCGCCGAAAACCCGCCAGATGGCGGGTTTTTTGTGGCCGCGCATCGGCGTTCAGTTCCGGCTTGTTCCCCGGGGCGGCGCGTGGCAGAGTCGATGCCAGTGACGCAAGTCAATCGCATTAGGAGTCCGCATCGTGATCGATCCGGACGGGTTCAGGCCCAATGTCGGCATCGTGTTGATGCACCCGGACGGCCGTGTTTTCTGGGCGCGTCGGGTCCGGCGTGATGGCTGGCAGTTCCCGCAGGGCGGGATGAACACCGACGAGACGCCGCTCGAGGCGATGTATCGCGAGCTGCGCGAGGAAACCGGGCTGCTGCCCGAACACGTCGCCGTGCTCGGCGCCACGCCCGGCTGGCTACGCTACCGCCTGCCGCAACGCGCGATCCGCCGCAACGACCGTATCGTCTGCGTGGGCCAGAAGCAGGTCTGGTTCCTGCTGCAGTTCGTCGGCGAGGAAGCGCATCTTCAACTCGATCTCACCGAGACGCCGGAGTTCGACCACTGGCGCTGGGTCGATTTCTGGTATCCGCTCGAACACGTGGTGATGTTCAAGCGCGGGGTCTACACCAGCGCGCTCAGCCATCTGGCCAAGTACGCCCGGCAGGTCGCCGGCGCACAGGCGATCCCGCAGCCTGCGATCGAGACCCGGCCGCGCAGCCGTCGGCCGCAGCGCCGGGGCGCGCGTCGCACGCCGGACGTCGTGGTGCGCGGCCGCGATGACGGCGCGGGCTGAACAGTTCTTATTTGACACTGATTCTCGTTTATGGCGGAATGGCCACTCCAGCCCTCCGCCAGGACAACAGCCTTGTACGTGTGCATCTGCAACGGCGTCACTGACTCCCAGATCCGTCAGGCCGCAGCCAATGGCTGCCGGGAAGTCAGTGAACTGACGATGCGGACCGGCTGCGGTGCGACCTGCGGCAGCTGCCTGGATATGGCATCGGGCCTGCTCGACGACTTCCACGCCGCGCGTCGTGCGCCGGTCATCGATCTTCCGCTGATCGCCTCGGCCGCCTGAGGCGGCATCCGCGCGGCGCCGGTCTGCGCCGACTAATGATCACGATTCGCGTTCCGTCATCGCCATCGACGGATCGCTAGAGTGTGCGCATTCCGCGATATCAGGAGCATCCCTCGATGAAGGGCGACGCGCAGGTCATCCGCTTTCTCAACCAGGCGCTCTACAACGAGCTGACGGCGATCAACCAGTACTTCCTGCACGCCAAGATGCTGAAGAACTGGGGCCTCAACGAGCTCGGCAAGCGCGCCTACAAGGCGTCGATCGACGAGATGAAGCATGCCGACAAACTGTCGGAGCGGATCCTGTTTCTCGAAGGTCTGCCGAACTTCCAGGCGCTGGGCAAGCTGCGCATCGGCGAGGCGCCGGTCGAGTCGCTCGAATGCGATCTCGCACTCGAGATGGACGGTCTGCCGACCTTGCGCGAGGGCATCGCCCACTGCGAGAACGCCGGCGATTTCGTCAGCCGCAAGCTGCTGGTCGATATTCTCGAATCGGAAGAGGAACACGTCGACTGGCTGGAAACCCAGCTCGATCTGGTCTCGCGCATCGGCGTCGAGAACTATCTGCAGAGCCAGCTCGAAGAAGACTGAGCCCGGCCCATTTCGCACGCCCGCACGCAGCGGGCGGCGACCTCAGGTGATCCCCGAGACCCGGCCTTCGCGTAGCATCCGCCGCGCACGCGCGAATTCGTTCGACACCAGCGCCACAGCCACCGCCGGGCGTTCGAGATTGCGCTCGCGGGCGCCGGCTTCGATGCGGCGCGCTGCTGCCGACAGCGACATCGCGCCGAGATTCGCACTCGACGACTTCAGCGAATGCGCGGCATCGCGCAGGCCGTCGTAATCGGGACCATCGACCGCGTTCTCCAGCGCCGACAGCAGGCGCGGGGTGTCGTCGAGGAACACATCGATCAAGCGGTCGACTTCGTCGCCGAGCACGGTACGTAGATCGTCGAGCACCTCGTGATCGATGACCGGTGGCAGCGGGCCACGGTCCACGACCAGTGACGGCATCGGAATCGCAACGGCCATCTGTTCGGCTTCGGCCTGGGCCTCGTCCGAAGACTGCGGACGAGGCTGCGTCGGCACGGTCCACTCCGCGGCCGACATCGGCTCGCTGACCGGAGCGAGCGCCGGCGACGCGGGTTCGACGACCGCAGGTGCGGTGTCCGGATCCCACCAGCGATAGATGCAACGTTCGAGCTCGCTGCGCGTGACCGGCTTGGCGAGGTAATCGTCCATGCCTGCATCGAGGCATTTCTGGCGGTCGCCGGCCATCGCATTGGCGGTCATCGCGATGATCGGCAGGCGGCGCGTGATGCGCTCGGCGGCTTCGTGCTCGCGCCAACGACGCGTCGCGGTGTAGCCGTCCATGACCGGCATCTGGCAGTCCATCAGCACGATGTCGTAGCGCGACGCGGCGATCCGCAGCAGCGCGGCTTCGCCATTGCTGGCGGTGTCGCAAGTGATGCCCAGCACCGACAGCAGGCGCTGGCCGACCATCAGGTTGACCGGATTGTCTTCGACCAGCAGCACGCGCGGCTTGCGCGGCCCACTGCCGCGCGCGGCATCGGCGGAGGCTTCGGCAGCCGGTGCCGTCATAGGCGCGGGCGAGAATGCGGGGGCTGGCGTTTCGTAGACAGGTTCCGGCGGGGGCTCATATGCGGATGGCATCGCGGGTGTCGATGTGTAGACGTCGAGCGGCGGCGCGTAGGGCGGTTCGACCGGCACCTGAGGCGCGCTGTCAGTACCGAGCACGGCCTCGCGCAGATCGGCATCGGGCGACTGCCGGCTCAGCAGCGTCGCGCCCTGGCGCAGTTCTTCGGAGACCGTCTCGTCGCCGTACAGGCACACCAGACGCAGATCGCCATAGGCCGCCTGCCGGGTGACGTTGCGATACAGGGCGACCGCGGTATTGCGCATGCCGGCGAGATCCGCGACGACGACGGAATAGGCCCACGGCGGTCCCTGGTTCGCGGCTGTGCGCAAACGGTCCAGCGCCTCCTGCGTGGTTTCCACCGAGCTCACGCGCAGGCCCCAGTTGGGCAGCAGCATGCTCAGGCGCAGGCGCAGACGCGGATCGGCGCTGAGCAGCAGCGCGCGGCCGTCGCGCGGGCTCGCGTCTTCGACCGGCATGTCGCCCTGCGCCTTGCGCAGCGGAATCTCGAACCAGAACGTCGAGCCAGCGCCGGGCTCGGAGTCCACGCCGATGCGGCCGTCCATCAGTTCGACGATGCGACGCGAGATCGCCAAGCCCAGGCCGGTGCCGCCGTATAGGCGCGTCGTCGACGCGTCGGCCTGGCTGAAGGCCTGGAATAGCCGCGAACGGCCTTCGGTGCTGATGCCGATACCGGTGTCGCGGACTTCGAAGCGTAGTTGGTGCTGGGCCGCGGTTTCGCCGAGCCGGCGCACCTGCACCGACACGCTGCCGCGCTCGGTGAACTTCACCGCGTTGCTGATCAGATTGCCCAGCACCTGGCGCAGACGGACCGGATCACCACGTACCGGTAGACGCACGACCGGATCGATCTGCAGGCCCAGACGCAGGCCCTTGGTCTGCGCGGCGCGCTCCATCACCTGGATCACACCGTCCATCAGTTCGCGCAGGTTGAAGCCGGTGACTTCGAGATCGAGCTTGTTCGATTCGAGCTTCGAATAGTCGAGAATGTCGTCGACGATGCGCTGCATCTGCTGCGCCGACATGTAGGCGGTGCGCACGAGTTCGGCATGGTCGGGCGCGAGTCTGGCGTGCATCAGCAGATCGAGCATCGGCGTGATGCCGTTGAGCGGCGTGCGGATCTCGTGGCTCATCGTGGCGAGAAATTCACCCTTGGCCATCACCGCCGATTCGGCCTCGTTCTTGGCCTGGCGGAGTTCCTTTTCCAGTTCGGTGCGTTCTTCGAGTTCGCGCTGCAGTTCGTTGAGTGCGAGTTCGTCCTGGCGCAGGCGTTCGTCTGCAGCTTCGAGTTCGCGCACGCTCTGGTGCATGTGCACGCTGACGCCGATCGATGCGACCACCGCGACCAGCGCCAGCACCAGCGCGATCACCTGCCACGGGCCGGGCACCGCGAGCGCGGCCAGCACCATCGTCAGCGCCGCGCCGCCTGCTGCGCCGAGCGCGAGCCAGCGCAATACGAGAGCGGACGGGCGACGGCGCGCGATCATGCGTCAGCGGGCCCTAGAGCACGGAGTGGTGGAAGTCGAAGTCGAGCACGTTCGCGACGCGCTGGACCAGATTGCCCTGGATGAAGTCGATGCCGCTCATCCAGAGCGTCGCGGCCGCCTGTGGGTCTTCGACCTGCTGGCCGATCACCTGCAGTCCGAGCCGATGCGCGTGCTCCACTGCCACGCGCATCTCGTCGCGCACGCGCGGTTCGTCGAGCTGGCGCGAGTAGCGCGCAGCCAGGCGCACGAAACCGAGTGGCAGCTGTGCAAGCAACGCGTCTGCTTCTTCGCTGGCGCTGTACTGGCCCAGGCAGAGCTGCACGCCGGCCGGCACCATGCGCGCGCAGAAATCCTGCAGCGACAGCGCGTGGATCAGCGCATCGTCCTGGCGCACGTCGATGACCAGCGATGCGCCCGGCACACCGGACCGTTCGATCTGCTGCAGCAGCCAGTCGGCATAGCCGCCCTGGATCAGACTGCGCGAGGACTGCGATACGAACAGCCGCATCGTGCTGCCGACGCGCTGGCGCTCGATCAAGGTCGCGATCGCAAGCTCGATCACGCGGCGGTCGATTTCCAGCAGCAGGCCGGCGAGTTCGGCCGCCGGCAATACGCGCGCGGCGGAATGCAGTTCGCCATCGCGACCGCGCAGGCGCAGCAAAGTCTGGTACTGGGCTTCGTCGCCACCGGCGACGGCGACGATCGGCTGGAACGCGAGTTCGATGCGCTGTTCGGCGAGTGCATCGCGCAGATCGTCTGCGAGACCACCTTGCGCTTCGCCGGGCGCGACGGTCGGCGCAGGCATGTGCACCGCGATACCGACCGGCGTGCCGCGCGATTCGCGCAGCGCCTGTTCGGCGGCGGCGAGCGCGCTGCCCGGGTCGTCGTAGCCGTGGGCGAGATCGGCATACCCGACCAGCGCGCGCAGGCGGATGGTCTGGTCGGCAAGCGGGAACGGATGGCTGCCAATGCCATCGCGCAGGCTGCGCGCCCAGGCGTCGAGATCGATGCGCGCCACATCCGGCGCGAACACCAGAAACGTGTTGTCATTGAGACGCGTTGCCGACGCATCCACTACCAGCGTGCGCAGGTGGCGCCCGGCGTCGGTCAGCACGGTCTCCAGACCCGCATAGCCGTAGCGGTCGCGCAGCGCGGTGATGCCTTCGACTTCAACGAAGCCGAGCGCACCACGTGCCGTGGACGGAAACGCGTCGGCCAGATGCTGCAACAGCTGCAGACGGCTGTTGAGGCCGGTCAGCGGATTGCGGCCGGGATCGGGCATCTGCTGCAGCGCGCGGGCGCGGCGGATGCGGTTCTGCACCGCGGCGATCAGATGGCGCGGACGCACCGGCTTGGTCAGGAAGTCGTCGGCGCCCACTTCGAGCGCTTCGAACTGGCGCTCGGGATCCGCATCGCCGGTCAGGAACACGACCGGGATATGCGAGAACGTCGGCTGGCCACGCAGCTGCGCGGTCAGTTCGGAACCGTCCATGCCGGGCATGTGCAGATCCATCAGCACGAGGTCGGGCTGGAACTCGCCCAGCGTCGCCATGAACTCGTTGGCTACGGCGACCACGCGCGCCTGCAGGCCGGCGCCGTTGAGCACGCTCTCGGCGAACAGGGCCTGGCTGGGATCGTCTTCGACGATCAGCACGCGATACGGCGCTTCGACCGATTCGCGCGTCTGCACATTCGAAGGTTGCGATTCTTCACCCGCCGCTTCGGCGGGATCGCCGGGCAGCGTGGGTTGACCGGCGTCGGCTGCCCAACGCCGCCAATAGGCGGCGGGCGGAAACTCGGCGCGGTGCTTGCTGTCGGCTTCTGACATAGGTGCGGCACTGTGACGCGATGTGGGGGATGAGGCAACTTTAACCGCTACCCCTTGAATCGCGTCGCCAGAAGCGGCCTGTCACGCCTGCCGCGCCACCTTCGATCAGCCGCGCGCAGCCTTCGGTGCGCGACGCAACAGACGCCGCCACAACCACCACACCGCGACCGCGCAGGGCAGCACGAACGCAGCGACCAGCGCGAGTGCGAGCCATGGCGAAATCAGCGCCAGCGACAGCGCGCCGACGGTGACGACATCTTCCGTGGTCGATGCGGTGAGATTGCTGATCGGCTCGGGCGAGGCATTGAGCAGCAAGCGGCTCCCGGCCTTGAGCGCGTGGCTGGTGAGCGCCACGCCGGCGCCGGTTGCGAGCATGCCGGCGCCCAGATCGCCATCGGGCGACAGCGTGGCCGCGGCGAGAAACGCGCCGGCCGGCACGCGCGCCAGCGTCTGCAGCAGATCCCAGCCCGAGTCGACGCCGGGAATCTTGTCGGCGAAGAATTCCACCAGCGCCAGCACACCCGACACGCCCAGCACCCAGGGCGACGCCGCGGCTTCGAGCGCCGGCGGCAGGTCCAGCCAGCCGAACACGCCGGCCAGTCCGACACCGAACACCGTCAGATACGCGCGCACGCCGGCCAGCCAGGCGAGCAGCACACCAGCGGCGAACAGATGGGCTTCGGACATCGCGACGCTCCGTGGCGAACGACAACGGGTGCACAACGCCGGCGAGTATAGGACCGGCTTCGCCTTGACGCGGCGCGACGGCGCTGGCTATACCGTGACGATGAACGACACTCCGCCTCCCGTGGCCAAGCCGCCATCGGCCACCCGCCGCGCGCGTGGTCCGCGCATCGTCATCGCACTCGCGGTGGTCGTCGCACTCGCGCTGCTGTTCGGGCTCTGGGGCGCCTGGCAGGCGTTCTCGCCGACCTCGGGCAATCCGCAGCGCCAGTTGGCGACGCAGCAGACCGAACTCGACAGCCTGCAGCAGCAGGTGTCGACCTTGACCCGGTCCGACCAGATCAGCCGCGATGCGAACCGCGAACTGCAGGGCACGCTGGCCGAACGCGACGAGGAAATCGCCGCGCTGCGCGCGGATGTCGCGTTCTACGAACGATTCGTCGGTGCGACCGCGCAACGCAAGGGCCTGACCGTGCACGAACTGCGCATGCAGCCGCGCACCGATCAGGGCTGGCACTACACCGCGACCCTGACCCAGAGCCTGAGCCGCGAGGCCGCGAGCGTCGGCACGATGCGGCTGTCTGTCGAAGGCACCCGCGACGGACGCCTGGAGACGCTGGAATGGGATCAACTGCGCCAACGCGACGATGCCGCGCGCGTGGCGTATTCGTTCAAGTACTTCCAGCAGGTCGAGGGCGACATCGTGCTGCCGCCGGGCTTCCAGCCGCTGCGCGTGGTCGTGCGGCTCGAGCCGGAGCGTGGCAGCGCGGTCGAGCGGCCGTTCAGCTGGGCAGATGTGACGCCGCGTTCCGCACCCGGCGCTTGAAGCGGGGGGCACGCAGCCCCATCCTGTGTGCCATGAATGACGTGCTCACCATCGAAGGTCCCGGTTACCAGTCGCTGGAGCGTCCGCTGGATTTCACCCCCGCGGCTGCGGCCAAGGTGCGCGAACTGATCGAGGGCGAAGGCAATGCCGCGCTCAACCTGCGTGTCTACATCCAGGGCGGCGGCTGCTCCGGCTTCCAGTACGGCTTCGAGTTCGACGAGCAGCGCACGGACGACGATCTGGCCGTGGTGACCGACGACGTGACCCTGGTCGTCGATCCGCTGAGCCTGCAGTACCTGATGGGCGCCTCGGTCGACTACGTCGAAAGCCTGCACGGCGCGCAGTTCACGATCCGCAACCCGAACGCCAAGTCGACCTGCGGCTGCGGCAGCAGCTTCAACGTCTGAGTCGCGTCGCCCGCGTGTCGCCATCGCGACACCGCCCGGGGCGATAATCGGCGCATGGACTTCAGCTTCGTCGACGCGCCGCTCGATCGCGCAGAACATCTCCGGACCGATTCCGACGCGCTGGCCCGCCTGTGGCCGGAAGCGCGTGTGCTGGTGCTCGATGCAAAAGGCGATGCCCGTGTCGATGCACACGGCATGCCGCCCGCGCTCGACGGCACGGTGGTCGGCAAGCGCCCCGGATCCGCGGTGTTCCTCGGTCTGCACGATGCGCAGGGCTGGTTCGCGTTGCCCGCCGTCGATGCGCCCGCCACGCTGGATGTGCCGGCGACGATCGATCTGCGCACCGCGGCCGCGCAATGGCCGGTCCGCGAGGCAACCGCGTTCGCGCAGGCGCGTGCGGTGCTGCACTGGCGGGACCGGCATCGCTTCTGTGGCGCCTGCGGCGCGCCGCTCGAATACGCGCGTGCCGGCTGGCTGGGACGCTGCACCGGGTGCGGCATCGAGCATTACCCGCGCACCGATCCCGCCGTAATCGTCGCGGTCACCGACGGGTCGCGTCTGTTGCTGGGCCGCCAGGCCGCATGGCCGCCCGGGCGCTATTCGACGCTGGCCGGGTTCGTCGAACCGGGCGAGACGCTGGAGCAAACCGTCGTGCGCGAAGTGTTCGAGGAAAGCGCGGTGCGCGTGACCGGTTGTCGCTATCTCGCCTCGCAGCCGTGGCCGTTCCCGGCCTCGTTGATGCTCGGCTTCATTGCCGACGCGGGCCCGGATGCGCCGCAGGTCACTGATGAGCTGGAAGACGCGCGCTGGTTCGACGCCGACACGATTGGTGAGGCGCTGCGTGATGTGCATCCGGAATTGAAGCTGTCGCCGAAGTCGTCGATCTCGCGCTGGCTGATCGCGCACTGGCATGCACAGCACACGGGCGATGCGATTGGCTGAGTGTTTCGATCAGCCCGGCGCGAGCAGGGTGAACGGAAACCACGGCAGGTTGCGCGCGATCCAGTAGACCAGCACCAGCGCGACCCAGGGTTTCCAATCCGCAGCAACGCGGGCGAGCCGCTGCAGCCAGGGCGGCCGCCAGCCCAGATGCCAGACCGCGAACAGCGGTGCCAGCGCGAGCAGCACGAACAGCAACGGGTTCATCGAGAACGCACGCGGGAGGTCGCCGTGGGCGAGCGCGTGCAGACAGCGGGTCAGGCCACAGGCCGGGCAATGCCAGCCTGTGGCGCTGTAGAACATGCACGGCGGAAACGGATTGCCGGGCGCGTTCGGATCGAAGGTGCGCAGCAGCCATGCGCCGCCCGCCGCCAGTGCCACGCCGCCGCCCGCGAGGGCGAAGGTCGAAGACCGGATGCGGCGCGGCGCGTGGCTGCCGGCCAGCGACATCAGCTGCCGGCCTGCATCTGGTCGAGGATCATCTGGTACTGCGCCATGCCGCCGCCGAGGGTCAGCGAGTAGATCGTCCACAGCAGGCCGATGATGCACAGGCCGGTGGTCACCCAGCACCAGGTTTTGGCGGTGTTCGACGCGCGCTGAGCGCCGGCGAGATCGCCCTGGCCGAGCAGCGTGTTGACCTTCGCCGAGAACACGATGGCGACGATGCCGGGAATCGTGCCGATGATGCAGCACAGGCACAGCGACAGCACGGTGACCACGATGGACCACGCGAGATAGTTGGGCACAGTGCCCGGGGCGATCGGCGAACCGGGAAGCGGCGCTTCCGGGATGCCGTACGAGCCGGGTGGCGGCGGCGGAATCGAACTCATCGAGAAAGCTCCTGGGTGCTGGAACGGTTGGGAAATGTCGATGACCGCCGTCCGTGGACGGGGACGCCGTACTGTAGCGCCAGAGACGCAAAAAGCGATGTCACGAAAGACTCATGCGGCGTCGCCGCGCAGCATCCGCACCTGTGCTTCGAGCGTGCCGGCGTCGATCGACGCGCCGTCCTCGATCCGCGGCCCGGCGACGACGTCGATCTGCGCGCGCGCGCGGCGCGGCACGCGCATGCGACCCATGCGTGAATCGCGATGGCTCCACATGCTCGACCACATGCCGCGCAGCGCCATCGGCACCACCGGCACGCGCTGACCGCGCTCCGCGGCGCGCTCGAGGATGCGCTCGACGCCCGACTTGAACGCTGCGATCTCGCCGTCGCGGGTCAACTTGCCTTCGGGGAAGATGCCGACCAGTTCGCCTTCGGCCAGCGCCGCATCCACCGCGTCGAACGCGCGCTGCATCAGCTCGGGATCTTCCTTCGCACCGGCGATCGGAATCGCCTTCGCGTGGCGGAAGATCCAGTGCATGCCTGGCACGTTGTAGATGCGGTGATACATCACGAAGCGCACCGGCCGCGGAATCGCCGCCGACAGGATCAGCGCATCCATGTAGCTGACGTGGTTGCAGACGATCAGCGCAGCGCCATCGGCCGGCACCGCGGATTCGATGTCGCGCAGTCGTAGCCGGTAGAGCACGCGCACCAACAGCATGCTGGCGAAGCGCATCAGGAACTCGGGCACGATGGTGAAGATCCACAGCGCGACCAGACCGTTGGCGATCGCCAGCGCCAGGAACACCTGCGGAATGCTCAGCCCCGGCAGCGGAATGCGTACGCCACCGAACGCGAGCTCGTCCATCTGCAACAGCACGCCGAGGATCGCGGCGGTGACGATGAAGAGCGAGTTCTGGATGTTGAGTCCGGCGATCACGCGCGACAGTTCCGACCTCGGTGTGCGGCTCTGGATCAGCGCGAACAGCGGCACGACGAAGAAGCCGGTGAACATGCCGATGCCGGTCAGATCGATGACGATGCGCCAGCCGGCCCAGTCGCCGAGGAACTGCGCGATGGTGAGGCCAGTCGCCGGCGGTGCGCCGGGACGCGCGAAGTACAGATCCAGCAGGAACGCGGTGATGCCGAACGCGCCGATCGGCACCAGGCCGATTTCGACCGAGCGGGCCGACAGCTTCTCGCACAGCAGCGAACCGACGCCGACGCCGATCGAGAACAGCGCCAGCGCGAAGATGTACAGCGCGGTGTCGTTAGCGACGCCGCCCAGATGCAGTTCGGCGTAGGTCGGCAACTGCGCGGTCAGCACCGTGCCGACGAACCAGAACCACGACACGCCGAGAATCGCGTTTCGCACCGCGAGCTGGCGCTTGGCCAGACGCATGATCGCGCGCGATTCTGGAATCGGGTTCCAGTTGACCTTGAGCTCGGGGGCGCCGGCGTCGACCTTGGGAATCATCCGCGCGACGACATTGCCCGCCACCGCCAGCACGATTACCGACACCGCGGCGGCCTCGGGCCCGTAGCTGCCGGCGAGCTTGAACACCAGGCCGCCGTAGATCATGCCGACGAGGATCGAGATCGACGTGCCCATTTCGACCAGGCCGTTGCCGCCGGTGAGTTCTTCCGGCCGCAGCACCGACGGCAGGATCGAATACTTCACCGGGCCGAACAGCGTGGACTGCGTGCCGGTGAGGAACAGCGCGACCAGCAGCACAGCCATGTTCTCGAGCAGGAAGCCTGCGGCCGCGACCGACATGATCACGATCTCCATCGTCGTCGTGATGACGATGAGCTTCTGCTTCTCGACCTTCTCCGCGATCTGCCCGGCGATCGCCGAGAACAGGAAGTACGGCAGGATGAAGAGTGCCGGCGCGAGGTTGGTGTAGAGCGTGCGCTCTGCGGTGCTGACGCCCAGGAAGAACAGCAGCGCGATGATCGACTGCCGGTAGACGTTGTCGTTGAACGCGCCCAGCGCCTGGACCGTGAAGTAGGGCAGGAAGCGGCGCTGCTTCAGCAGCGCGAACTGGGACTGGCCGGACATGCAGGCTCCTCGACGAATGCGCGGAGCCTAGCAAAGCCGCATGGCGGCAGGTGGCGGAATCAGTCGATCGTGTCGGGGAAGGTCTCGCGCACCGCCCGGTAGCGTTGCTCGAGTTCCTGGCGGATCTCGCGCCGCTGGCGTCCCTGCTCGAACCGGCGCCGCTCCTCGGATGTCTGCGGCTCGCGCGGCGGCACCGGGGTCGAGCGACCGTCCTCGTCCATCGCCACCATCGTGAAAAAGCAGCTGTTGGTGTGACGCACCGCGCGGTTGCGGATGTCCTCGGTGATGACCTTGATGCCGACTTCCATCGACGTGCGCCCGGTGTAGTTCACCGAGGCGAGGAAGGTCACCAGCTCGCCGACATGAATCGGTTCGCGGAACGTGACCTGGTCGACCGACAGCGTCACCACGTAGCGGCCGGCGTAGCGGCTGGCGCAGGCGTAGGCCACTTCGTCGAGATACTTCAACAGCGTGCCGCCGTGCACATTGCCGGAGAAGTTCGCCATGTCCGGCGTCATCAGCACGGTCATGCTGAGCTGGGCGTTGCCTGGGATCACGAGTGTGGCCTTGGCGGGAGGGAAGGGATCAGGCGTCGTCGCGTTCGCGTGCGATCGCGCGCCAGCCGATGTCGTGGCGGTGGAACTCGCCGGGCCACGAAATGCCGGCAAGCTCGCCATAGGCGCGCGTCTGCGCATCGGCGACGGTCTCGCCGAGCGCGGCCACGCACAGCACGCGACCACCGGCGGTCACGGCCTGGCCGTGCGCGTCGAGTTTCGTGCCTGCATGGAAGACCTTGGTGTCGGCCAGCGGCGGCGTATCCCAGGTGTTGATGACGTCGCCGGTGCGCGGCGTGTCGGGATAGTGTTCGGCCGCCATCACCACGCCGAGCGACGGACGCGGATCCCACTGCGCTTCGATGCCGGCGAGCCGGCCGTCGATCGCGGCTTCGACCAGATCCAGCAGGTCGGACTGCAGGCGCAGCATCACCGGCTGGGTTTCCGGATCGCCGAAACGCACGTTGAACTCGATGACCTTCGGCGCACCCTGCGGATCGATCATCAGGCCGGCGTAGAGGAAACCGGTGAACGGCACGCCGTCTTCGATCATGCCGCGCACGGTCGGCTCGACGACTTCGCGCATCACGCGCGCATGCACCTCGGGCGAGACCACAGGCGCGGGCGAGTACGCGCCCATGCCGCCGGTGTTGGGGCCGGTATCGCCATCGCCGACGCGCTTGTGGTCCTGGCTGGTCGCCATCGGCAGCGCGATCGCGCCGTCGACGATCGAGATGAAGCTGGCTTCCTCGCCGTCGAGGAATTCCTCGATCACCACGCGCGCACCGGCTGCGCCGAACGCGTTGCCTGACAGCATGTCGGTGATCGCGGCTTCGGCTTCTTCCAGCGACATCGCCACGATGACGCCCTTGCCCGCGGCAAGGCCGTCGGCCTTGATGACGATCGGCGCGCCGTGCTGGCGCACGTACTCGATCGCGGTGTCGGCATCGGTGAACACCGAATAGCCTGCGGTCGGAATCGCGTGCCGCGCGAGGAAATCCTTGGCGAAAGCCTTGCTGCCTTCGAGCTGCGCGGCGGCCGCGGTGGGTCCGAAGATACGCAGGCCGGCGTCGCGGAAGCGATCGACGACGCCCGCGACCAGCGGCGCCTCGGGACCGACGACGGTTACGTCCACGCCTTCGGACTGCGCCAGCGCCAGCAGCGCATCGAGATCGGTCGCGGAGACGTCGACGTTGCGGCAGCCGGCTTCCTTCGCCGTGCCGGCATTGCCCGGCGCGACCAGGACTTCGCCAACCTGCGGCGACTGCGCGAGCTTCCACGCCAGCGCGTGTTCGCGACCGCCGGCACCGATGACGAGGACCTTCTTCATGCGCAACAGACCGGATACAAGGGGGCCGCCAGTTTACGGCGTCGCGGCGCGCCTCGCTGCGCGCGTGTCGTCCCTGCGGTTCCGATGCTGACGGGTCGGTCCGGACCCGATTGCTACACTCGATCGTTTCGCCGCAACGGAGTCGCGACCGCCGATGGATCTGGTCCAGCTGATCGAGAACGTCCTGTCACCCATCGTCGGCGGCATCAACGGCGTGTTGTGGAATTACCTGCTGGTCGGCGTGCTGCCGCTGGTCGGCATCTGGTTCAGCGTGCGCTTGGGCTTCATCCAGTTCCGGCGGTTCCCGAAGATGATCTCCGGCCTCGTGCGCGGCACCGGCGACGACAATGCCGGCATCTCGCCGCTGCAATCGCTGTGCACCAGCCTCGCGTCGCGCGTGGGCACAGGCAATCTGGTCGGCGTGGCGATCGCGCTGACGGTCGGCGGCCCGGGCGCGATGTTCTGGATGTGGGTGGTCGCGTTCTTCGGCATGGCGACGGCGTATGTGGAGAGCGCGCTGGCGCAGCTGTACAAGCGTCGTGATGCGGTGGGCCACTATCGCGGCGGGCCGGCGCTGTACATGGCCTACGGCCTGCGCAAGCCGTGGCTCGGCGCGATCTTCTCGGTGTGCCTGATCCTCGCCTTCGGTTTCGTGTTCAGCGCGGTGCAGGCGAACTCGATTTCCGAAGCGGTGACCGGCGCCTGGGGCATCCATCCGGGCTGGACGGCAGCCGTGCTCGTGGCGCTGTCGGCGCCTGTGATCTTCGGCGGCCTGCGCCGCGTCGCGAAGATGTCGGAGCTGATCATTCCGGTAATGGCACTTGCCTATCTCGCGCTCGCAGCGTGGGTGATCGTCAGCAACATCACCGAAGTGCCGGCGATGCTGTCACTGATCGTGCGCAGCGCCTTCGGTCTCGACCAGGCGGCCGGCGGCGTGCTCGGCGGCCTCGCGGTCGCGCTGCTCAACGGCGTCAAGCGTGGCCTGTTCTCCAACGAGGCCGGCATGGGCAGCGCGCCGAACATCGCCGCGTCCGCGACGCCGGTGCCGCACCATCCGGCCAGCCAGGGTCTGGTGCAGTCCTTCGGCGTATTTGTCGACACGCTGGTGATCTGCACCGCGACTGCGCTGATGATCCTGATGTCGGGTGCGCTCGACACGGCCGGCGGCGACGGCGCGGTGCTGACCCAACAGGCGATGGCCTTCCACTTCGGCGACTGGGGCCCGACCTTCATCGCGGTGGTGCTGTTCTTCTTCGCCGGCACGTCGATCTTCGGCAATTACGCCTATGCCGAAAGCGCGGTGATGTTCCTGCGCGGCGGCCGCATCTCGATCCTGCTGCTGCGCCTGGGCAGTCTGGCGATGGTGGCCTGGGGCGCGTTCGCCAAGCTCGACATCGTCTGGGATACCGCCGATGCGGCAATGGGCATGATGGCGACGGTGAACCTGATCGCGGTCGTGCTGCTGTCGGGCGTGGCGATCAAACTGACCCGCGACTACGACCGCAAGATCCGCGCCGGTGACGCGTCACCGCGACTGGATGCGGCGGATTTTCCGGAGCTGGGCGATGCGATCGATCGCAGCATCTGGACGGCGGAAAAGACCGTGGCGCCGGTGGCGAACGTCAAGTAAGCGCTGCGCCGTTTGCGCGTGTCGATACGGTGCTGCGGGCGACGACGGGTGTCGCTGCGCTCTACCCGTCCTGCGATGCGTTGGCCCGGCTCAGTCGCAGCCGTCGCGCTGCAGCGAGGCGGGCACGGTCCAGGTGCCGCTTGCCACGTCGAACGGCACTTGGTGCGTGCGCTCGACGCGACGTCCGCAGGCATCACCCTGTTCGCGCACACGCAGCGGCCAGGCGGCTGCGCTGGCATCGCGATCGTCAATATCGAGTTCGAACGACAGGTCGTAGGCGGCATCCGGCGCGCAGTCGTCGCGCTCGGCGCAGCCCGCCATCGCGCCGAGATTGTCGAGGCTGCTGCGCAGCGTCGCGGCGACCTTGAAGCCGTCGCCATCGGGCAGCACGAGGCTGCTGTTGCCGATCGTGATGCCCTGGCCGGTGAAGCCGTCGTCGACGACGAAGCCGTACAGGCGCGGACCAAACCGGCGCACGTCGACACCGGCGACATCGCCGGTACTGCCGAAGCCGTCCATGTGCGTGCGTGCGTCGGCAGAGACGGTATCGGCGTCTGCGCGCAACAGGAAGAAGTCGATGCGCGCGGTGGTCGCGTGTCCCGCGTCGTCGGGCACACCGCAGATGGCGACGAGTTCGGCCGGTGCGTCCGGTGTGCCGATCGCCTCGCGTGCGCAGACTTCGCGCGAGGCGGCATCGTTGCCGAGTCCTTCGGCGACAGGTGTGCCCGGCCAGTCGCCCGACAGTTGCGCGAGGTCGCCGTACTGGCTCACGAGGAAGCTGCGCACCGCGCCGCCGTCGAGACCGGTGACCGGCAGCGCGTCATCGCGAGGCATCTCACGGGTGCGCGTGGCAAGCGCCTCGGGTGTCGAAGCCGGCATTACGGCGGCGGCCGGTGGCGCGGGTGTCTGGCCGCAGGCGCCGAGCGAGAGCAGCAGACAGACGGGGAGGGCGGCACGCGACAGCGTCGAGCGGGCGTACAACATCGGCGCATCCTGCGGAGAAGATGCGCCGGACTCTAGCAGCGGCGTCGGCGTGCACCATTCACGCCGACGTGCATGCGCGATGCGCGGTGATCAGTGGCGGAAGTGGCGCACGCCGGTGAACACCATCGCGATGCCGTGTTCGTCCGCGGCGGCGATCACCTCGCCGTCGCGCATCGAACCACCCGGCTGGATCACCGCCTTGATGCCGGCTTCTGCGGCGGCGTCGATGCCATCGCGGAACGGGAAGAACGCATCGGAGGCCATCACCGAACCCGGCACGACGAGGCCTGCATCGCCCGCCTTGATGCCGGCGATACGCGCCGAATAAACGCGGCTCATCTGGCCGGCGCCGACGCCGATCGTGCGGTGATCCTTCGCGTAGACGATCGCGTTCGACTTCACGAACTTCGCCACTTGCCAGGCGAACAGCAGATCGCGCAGCTGCGGGTCGGTCGGCGCGATCTTCGTCACGACCTTGAGCTCGTCCGCGGTGACTGCGCGGATGTCCGCGGTCTGCATCAGCAGGCCGGAGCCCACGCGCTTGACGTCGATACTGTTTCCCGCCGCCTGCCCCGGACTTGATCCGGGGTCGCCATGCGGAATGCGCAGCACGCGCACGTTGGCCTTTTTCGTCGCGTAATCCAGTGCGCCCGGCTCGTAGTCGGGCGCGATCAGCACCTCGACGAACTGGCGGTCGAGGATCGCCTTCGCTGTCGCTGCGTCGAGCGTGCAGTTGAAGGCGATGATGCCGCCGAACGCGGATGTCGGATCGGTCGCGTAGGCGAGTTCGTAGGCATCGCCACACGCCGCGCCGACGGCCACGCCGCAGGGATTGGCGTGCTTGACGATCACGCAGGCCGGTGCATCGAACTGGCGCACGCATTCCCACGCGGAATCCGCATCGGCGATGTTGTTGTACGAGAGTTCCTTGCCCTGCAGCTGCTCGAACGTCGCCAGCGTGCCCGGCACCGGGTGCAGGTCGCGGTAGAACGCCGCCTGCTGATGCGGGTTCTCGCCGTACCGCAGGTCCATGACCTTGACGAAGTTGCCGTTGCTCTGGCCGCCGAACGGCGCGCGCTGCGCGGCGCCCGCATCGGAGGGTTCGGCGATCGACGACAGCACGTCGCTGATGCGCGCGTCGTACTGCGCGACGCGGTTGAACGCGGCGACCGACAGCGCGAAGCGCGTATGCGCCGACAGTGCGCCGTCGTTGGCGTCGAGTTCGGCCAGCAGCGCGTCGTACTGCGCCGGATCGGTGGCCACCGCAACATGGGCGAAGTTCTTTGCCGCCGCGCGCAGCATCGCCGGGCCGCCGATGTCGATGTTTTCGACGATGTCGTCGAACTTCGCGTCGGGCGCGTAGGCCACGCGTTCGAACGGGTAGAGGTTGAGCACCAGCAGGTCGATCGCGTCGATGCCGTGTTCGGCCATCACCGCATCGTCGGTGCCGCGGCGCCCGAGCAGCCCGCCGTGCACCTTCGGGTGCAGGGTCTTGACCCGGCCGTCCATGATCTCCGGAAAACCGGTCACGTCGCTGACGTCGCGCACGGTGAGACCTGCTTCGCGCAGCGCCTTCGCGGTGCCGCCGGTCGACAGCAGTTCGACGTTGCGCGCGGCGAGCGCGCGGGCCAGATCGAGCAGGCCGGTCTTGTCGGACACGGACAGCAGGGCACGGCGGATCGCGGTGGGCGCGCCGGACGGAACGGAGACGGTCATGGAAGTCGACTGCGGGCGAGGGGGCCGGGAATTATAACGGCCGTGCGTTGGCGGCTCCGAACCGGTTCTACGCCCTGCTGCGCTTGCCGCTGGCCCGAAGGGTGGACGTCATGGATGGCGGACACAATGCGCACGTATCACTCTAACGACGTGCTTCCTGCGCGCCGCCACGCACCATCCGACTGCGCTCGCGACGGGCCTCGAGCCGGTTCTCAGGTCAGCCCGTACTCGCGCAGTTTCTTGCGCAGCGTGGCGCGGTGGATGCCGAGCATCGCCGCGGCGCGGCTCTGGTTGCCGTCGCAGAAATTCAGCACTTCGACGAACAGCGGAATCTCGAGCTCGCGCAGCGCGACCTCGTAGAGGTTGTCGGTGTCGTTGCCGTTGAGATCGCCGAGATAGCGCTGGATCGAGGTCGCGACGTGTTCGCGCAGGGGCGTGCGCGGTGCTTCGCGCGTGCTGCTGTCGGTGCGGTCTGCGTTCAAGTCGAGTCTCGGAATGGCGGCGTCGCTGTCGCGGCCGGAAGTCGAGGACGACGGCTGTGCGGACGGCGGAGCGGCAGGCCAGTCTAGCGCGGCCCCAGGGCGGCTGCCAGCGTGGTTTCAGAGAAAATCGAAGGCGAACGAGACCGCCCGCGCGTCCGGTTCGACGAGCTGCAGACGGGCGTCGGCGCTGTCGCCGGCGGCGAGTGTCGGCTGCGCCGGCGCGCCTTGCAGATACTCCTGCGCTGTGAACACGCGGGTGCCGACCGCGCGTCCGTCGATGTCCGACAGCGTCAGCCGCAAGCGCGGCCAGGCCTGCGCCCAGCGCGCATCGTTGCGGAAGGTCGCGGTGGCGAGCAGTTGTCCGGCGCGCGCGCCATCGGGCCGCACATCACGCGCGAGCACGGTCAGCGCCGCGGGCTCGCGCCACGGTGGCAGGCTGCAACGCAACGCGCCGCACAGGCGTGCGAGCGTGGGGCGCCAGCCGGGATCGGATGCGAGCCGTGCGCGATCGGCGAGCAGCACCTGCAGGCCGAGCAGCAGCGTCAGCGCGACGACGGCGCCGTAGAGGATGCGATGTTGTCGACGCATGCGCGCATCGAGCGGACCCGGCGCACCGCGCCGCGCGAAGCTCGGCGAAGTGCGCGTGGCTGCAGGCCTGGGTGCAGGCGCCGGCAGCGGTGCTTCGACAGCTGCGGGCGGATCAACGGGCGTGGTCCCGGCCACATTCGCGACGGCGTCGTCGACGACGCCGGTGTCGACAGGTACATCCGCCGGCGCGAGCGTTGCAATGTTGTCTTCGTGCACCACGCGTGGCGATGCAGGCGTCTCGCGCAGCACCGGCTGTTCTGCCGGCGTTCCAGTCGCTGGTATCTCCGGCGCTGCGGACTTGGACGCATCCGGTGTTCCGCTCGGCGTGGTCGCGACGTCCGCAACCGGCGTCGGCGTCTTCAGCAGCGAGGCCACCGACATCGGCGGCGAGGCACTGCGCAGCACACCGCGGCAACGCGGGCAGCGTTCCGGCGGCTGGTCGGTCGCGGGGTCGGTGGCGACCAGCGAACCGCAGTGCTTGCAGTTGATGAACATGCGGCTATTGAATCACGCCGCCGCGCTGGCGGATGCGGCGCGTCAGGCCTGCTTGCGGACGCCGTCGATGCGGACCCAGTCGCCTTCGCGGGTCACCGCCAGCTGCTCGAACCACGGGCGGTATCGACGCAGCAGCTCTTCTTCCTGGCCGTCGAGGATGCCCGACAACGCGATACGGCCGCCGATCGCGACACGCTCGGCCAGCGTTTCGGCCAGCGCGTCGAGCGCGGTGGCGAGGATGTTGGCGAGGACCACGGGATACGTGCCCTGCGGCGCATCGGTCGGCAGATACACATCGAGCGAGGCGCCGACGTCGTTGCGGTCCGCGTTGTCGCGCGAACTGATCAGCGCCTGCGGATCGTTGTCGATGCCGACCGCACGCGCAGCGCCGAGCTTGAGTGCGGCCAGCGCGAGGATGCCGCTGCCGCAGCCGTAATCGAGCACTTCGGCGCCGGTGAGCACGCCTTCCGCCGACAACGCGTCCAGCCACTGCAAGCACAGCGATGTGGTCGGGTGCGTGCCGGAACCGAAGGCCAGGCCCGGATCGAGCCGGATCACCACCGCATCGTCGCCGGCAGCCTCGGGCAGCTCCGCATTCCACGGCACGATCCAGGTGCGCGCGCCGAACTGCAGCGGCGCGTACTGGTCCATCCACGCGCGTTCCCAGTCCTGGTCCTCGACCTTGCGGAAGCTCGCGCGGCTCCAGTCGAGCCCGGCGTCGAAGGCTTCCAGCGCTGAGAGCACCAGCAGCGCGTCGGTGTCGTCCTCAAACAGTGCCGTCAGCACGATCGCGTGCCACAGCGGCGTCTCGCCGACGCGGGGTTCGAGGATCGCCTGCTCGTCCGTGGTGTCGGCATCGGCGTCGATCATCGTCACGGCCAGCGCGCCGATGTCCTCGAGGGCGTGGGCGTAGCGCGGCTGCTCGGCTTCGGTGCAGCGCAGGCTCAGTTCGAGGAAAGGCATCGGGTGGTCCGGGTGGGGCAGTGGGGTCGGGCATCTTGGTGCCCCGGTCGGAGCGCGTAAAGGGGCGAACGGCGCGACGCGTCGCCTGCGGCCGGCGCGGGTCCGGGCAGGATGTGCGCACCGTCGCGCCGCCGACGCGGATGCGCGCACAGTCCGGGCCCGGCGCGGCAGGCCGGCGATAGCGGCGGTCGCGGTCGGCTAGAATCCGCGCTCAGAACCGCGCCATCGCCACCGCGACGGCGCCTGCCGGTCCACCGATCACGGTGGCCGGATGCCGCAGGATCCGACGTGACCGTCCGAGTGTTCGCCGCCATCGCGCTGTTGGGAGCTCTCGTCGCCGCCGTGGCGATGTGGCGCCCGGCTGTGCCCGGCGCGCTCATTGGCGACGGCGATGCGGCGTGGAATGCCGATGTGGACACGCGCGGCTTCGTCGATGCCTCCGTGCCGGACGCGGCGATGGTGACCGATGCCGACCGTGTCGCTGCGTGGTCGACCGCTGCGATGCGCCCGCTGCCGCGCGCGTTCGAGCGGGCCGACGATCTGTTCGCGTTCCGTCAGGCGCTGCAGCCGCTGGCCGACACCGGCGACGCCGACGCGCGCTGGGTCCTGAGCCGCGTCGACGAATACTGCGCGGGTTATGCACGCGATCCGGCCGGTTTCGCCCGCGACAGTGCCCTGATCGACGGCCTGCAGTTCGACGCGGCGCGCGCGCTGGGCGCGGCCCGCGGCCGCATCGGCACGCGCTGCGGACGCTTCGTGCCCGGCGATGCGACGACGTTCGTGCAACTGGTCGAGCGCCGCCAGGAGGCGGCCGAGGCCGGCAGTCTCGCCGCTGAAGCCGCGCTACTGGCGATGGGCGCGCCGTTGCAGGACGACATGGACTACCGGCGCGGACTCGTCGAGCGCGTGCAGGCTTCGCGCGATCCGGAAGCCTTCGTCGCGCTGTCGCCGGCGATGGGCGTCGCGGCGAGCGGTGATGTGGCGCTCGCCGATACGGTCGCCGGCACCCAGGTCCATGCGCTGGCCTGGCAACTGGCCGCATGCGATCTGGGTCTGGACTGCAGCGCCGACGGCGCGCTGATGACCGAGTACTGCGTCAACGGCGGTATCTGCGCACGCGATGCGCGACAGGATTTTTCCGCTTTCGTGCGTGACGCGGCGGTGCCGCGCCAGGGCGCGGAAGAACTCGATCGAATGAAGAAGACCCTGGTCGAGGGCGCCCCCGCGTCCCGCCAACTGCTCGGAATGGTGACACGATGAAACGCATGCTCCCCCGCAAGCTCCGCTTCTGGCTCTGGGCGACGCTGTTCGTCGGCTACTCGGTGGCCGTCGCCGGTGTGGTCGTCGACGCGGTCGGCGAGAACTACCGGCGCCTGACCCACGTCGCGCAGACCACGACCGCCGCGCCGCTCGAACAGCGTCAGCTCGGCGCCGCGCAGATCGCCGCCTTGTATCGCGCGCAGAGCGCCACGCCGTTCCTCGCACTGCCGCCCGGCAACACCTTCCGCGTCGTGTGGCCGGACGGTTCGACCGAACTGGTGCGCATCGTCAGCCAGTCGAGTCCGCATGGCGCCGTGCCGGTCGATGGCAGCCAGATCGAGGCCGCGCCGCTGCTGGATGGCGCGCAGGCCGAACTGCAGGTGGTGCCGGTCTCGGTCGCACCGCGCCAGGCGGCCAGCGTCGCGGAGTAAGGACGCTCAGCGCGCGCGCTGTCGCAACGCCCGCGCATGGCGCCGCCGCTCGGCGACGCCGGACCAGAACATCGCCGAGTGGAAGTGCGTGACGCATAGCGCCAGCAGCGTCCAGACGACATCCAGATTGAGATATACGCCCGCCGCGCGGTTCAGCGCCGCCCATTCCGAGCGGCGCATCGCCAGATTGCCTTCGCCGAACACCCGGTGCAGCGCCTGGCCGGTGGACAGCGACTCCCAGTCGCCGTAGCGCAGCAGACCGGACGCGCCGAGGCCGATACAGACCACGATGCCCAGTGCCCAGACGACCGCCAGCCACATCGGCGCGCTGTGCAGCACGCGGGCGCGTTGCGACAGCTGGACTGCACCGAAGCACCACGCGAGCAGCAGCAACGCGAAAACCTGGAGAAACACCATCGACGGCTTCCTGCGCGCGGCGGTAGGGCGCTACAGGATGACCGGCCAGCGCCGGCTGCGGCATGAAGCCAAGGGGCGGCGTGTATCCTGACGCCCCGTCGTGGCGGCGGCCCGTGCGCCACCGGCCTCGACGCGACCCGCGCCCCACGCGCCTTCCAGCCCCGCAGACACATGACCGGATCCACGCTCCCGTCCTACGACGCGCATGCCGATGCCTATGCGGCATCGCTGCGTCTGTCCGTCGCACCGATGATGGACTGGACGGACGCGCATTGCCGCGAGTTCCACCGGCTGCTGGCGCCGGGCGTGCGGCTGTACACGGAAATGGTCCACGCCAAGGCGGTGATCCACGGCGACCGCACGCGGCTGCTGGCGAAGACGCCGCTGCAGTCGCCACTCGCGCTGCAGCTCGGCGGCAGCGAGCCCGACGCGCTGGCGCAGGCTGCGCGCATCGCCGCCGATCACGGCTTCGACGAGATCAATCTCAACTGCGGCTGTCCGTCCGACCGCGTGCAGGCCGGGCGTTTCGGCGCCTGCCTGATGCGCGAGCCGGCGCTGGTCGCCGACTGCGTCGCCGCGATGGCGCAGGCCAGCGACGTGCCGGTGACGGTGAAGTGCCGGCTCGGCGTGGACGACGACGACGATTACGACGCGTTCGCGCGTTTCGTCGACGGCGCGGTGGCCGCGGGCGCATCGATGATCGTCGTGCATGCACGCAATGCCTGGCTCAACGGCCTGTCGCCGAAGGAGAACCGCGACATTCCGCCGCTGCGCTACGACTGGGCGCACCGGCTCAAGCGCGAGCGTCCCGCCCTGCCGGTGGTACTCAACGGTGGCATCGCGACGCAGGCGCTCGCGCTCGAGCAGCTCGCGTACGTCGACGGCGTGATGCTGGGGCGCGCGGCGTATCACGATCCCTATCTGTTGCACACGCTCGACGCGGCGCTGTCCGGCGCATCGCTGCAGCCGCGCGCCGATCTGCTGCGCGCGCTGCGGCCCTACGTCGAAGCGCAGATGGCCGAGGGCGTCTCGCTCAAGCACATCGTCCGGCATGTGCTCGGCTTGTTCCACGGTCAGCCCGGCGGTCGCCTGTACCGGCAGGTGCTCAGCGAAGGGGCGCATCTGCCCGGCGCCGACTGGTCGCTCGTCGAGCAGGCGCTGGCGGCGACCGAGGCATCCGCGGCGCGCCACGCGGCCTGACATTGATTTGCAGCGGCGTGCCGCGCAAATGGCGGCGTGATGCGGTTGAAGCTGAACCGATACAGCCTTGTCAACGAAAAGTTAAGGACGGATTCACCGCCTCGGCCCGACCATCCAACGTCTACCTGATCGCCCCGTCCCCGCCAGGAGTGACTGTGCCCGTCCCGTCGTCCCACCGTCTGATCTGCGCCCCGATCGCCCTGCTGCTGTGTGCGGCGACATCGGTCGTGGCCGCGCAGGATCCGCCGCCGCAGGGGCCTGCCGCGCGCGGGCCCGACATGCGGGCGTCGGTGCAGCGGCCGGAAAACGGCCGCCAGCGCGCGCAGGACTCGATGACGGAATCGGTGCGGCGGATCGAACGCAATACCCGAGGCCGCGTGCTCAGCATCGAGCAGATGCATTCCGACGGCCGCGACCTCAATCGCGTCAAGGTGATGGACGACAGCGGCCGCGTGCGCATCTTCGTCGACGATCCCGGCCAGCGCGCCCGTGCGCCCCGTGCACGCGGCGACGACGATTGATCCTGCATCCTCGCCCCCATTCACGGCCGGGCCGGCCGTCAGACCGGAGTTGACCCATGCGAATCCTGCTCGTCGAAGACGAAGCTCCCCTGCGTGAGACCCTCGCCGCGCGCCTGAAGCGCGAAGGCTTCGCCGTCGATGCTGCACAGGATGGCGAGGAAGGCCTGTACATGGGGCGCGAAGTGCCGTTCGACGTCGGTATCATCGATCTGGGTCTGCCGAAGATGTCGGGCATGGAGCTGATCAAGGCGCTGCGCGAAGAAGGCAAGCAATTCCCGGTGCTGATTCTCACCGCGCGTTCGAGCTGGCAGGACAAGGTCGACGGCCTCAAGCAGGGCGCCGACGACTATCTGGTCAAGCCCTTCCACGTCGAAGAGCTCCTCGCGCGCATCAACGCCCTGGTTCGCCGCGCCGCGGGCTGGAGCAAGCCGACGCTCGAATGCGGCACGGTCACGCTCGATCTCGCCGCGCAGACGGTCAGTGTGGACGGCAAGAATGTCGATCTGACCAGCTACGAGTACAAGGTGCTCGAGTACCTGATGATGCACGCCGGCGAACTGGTCTCGAAGGCCGATCTCACCGAGCACATCTACCAGCAGGATTTCGACCGCGATTCGAACGTGCTGGAAGTCTTCATCGGCCGCCTGCGCAAGAAGCTCGATCCGGAAGGTGCGCTCAAGCCGATCGAGACCGTCCGCGGCCGTGGTTACCGCTTCGCGATCCCCCGCAACGGCGAGGGATGAGTTGGCGACGCCGGCCGCGGATTTCCGCGCTGGCGTCACGCCTGTCCGTCGTGCCGCAGCGCCGACGGACTGCGTGTCCGGTTTGATCGATGGCTGATACCCGACTCACTGCCCGTCTGCGTCCGCGTTCCCTGCGGGCGCGCCAGCTGCTGGCCGCGAGTATCGGTCTGCTCGCGTTTCTGGCACTCGCCGGCTACGCGCTCGACCGCGCCTTCATCGATGTCGCCAGCGAAGGCCAGCGCGAGCGTCTGCGCAATTACGTCTACGCCTATGCGGGCGATATCGAGTTCCTGCGCGGCGGCGACATCTACCCGTCCGAATCGCCACCCGACGACCGTTTTCTGCGTCCCGGCAGCGGGCTGTACGCGGAAGTCGTGCTGCCGTCCGGAGAGTCCTGGGCGTCGCAATCGGCTTCCGGGCCGCAGCTGCCGGAAGCAACGATGCTCTCGGCGCGGGAAGAGAAGTTCGACGGCCCGTTGCCGATGGTGCGCAGTGATGGCACGCCCGGCGAGGCGTATCGCTATGGTCTCGGTCTGGTCTGGTCGCCTGATGGCCGCAGCGATACCGAGTTCGCTTACACCATCTACGTGATGGAAGACGCGGGCATCGTCCCGCGTCAGGTGCGCGTGTTCCGTGCCGCGCTGTGGGTGAATCTCGGCGTGGCCGGCGTGATTCTTCTGCTGCTGCAGGGTCTGATCGTGCGCTGGAGCCTGTGGCCGTTGCGCCGCGTGGAGCAGGAACTCGTGCGCGTCCAGCGTGGCCAGTCCGAGCGCATGGGCGTGCAGCATCCGCACGAGCTGCAGCCGCTGACCGAGAGCATCAACGCGCTGATCGAGAGCGAGCGCGAGCATCTCGCGCGCCAGCGCAACACGATGTCGGATCTCGCCCACAGTCTGAAGACGCCGCTCGCGGTGCTGCGTTCGCGTCTGGATGCGGGCAGTGGCGATGCCGAACTGCGCGAGGAAGTGGAGACGCAGCTGCAGCGCATGAATGATCTGGTGACCTACCAGCTCGCGCGTGCGGCATCCAGTGGTCATCAGCTGTTCTCCGCCGCGATCGAGATCGAACCCAGCGCCGAGCAGATCGTGCGCGGGCTGGAGAAGATCTACGCGGCCAAGGGCGCGGTCTGCGAATTCGAGATCGATGCGAGTGCGCGTTTCCACGGCGAGCAGGGCGACCTGCAGGAGCTGCTGGGCAACCTGCTCGAGAACGCGTTCAAGTGGGCGAAGTCGCGCGTGCTGCTGACCGTGCGGCCGGGCGAGACCGCGCCCAACCGCCGTCCGGGCCTGGTGCTGATCGTCGAGGACGACGGCCCGGGCATTCCTGCCGATCGTGTCGCGTCGATCCTGCAGCGCGGCGTGCGCGGCGACGAGCGCGTGCAGGGTCACGGCATCGGCCTGTCGATCGTGCAGGACATCGTGCACAGCTACCGCGGCGAACTGCATGTGGGCCGCTCCGAGGAACTCGGCGGCGCCTGTTTTTCGGTACGCCTGCCGCCGGGCTTCTAGATCTTGGCGTCGAACGGCGAGACGCCGTAGAACCGCGCCAGGTGCGCGGCGACATCCGGCAGCACCTCACGCAGCAGCGCCGGCGCGCTGAAGTGGTACTCGCTGCACACGGCGAAGAATTCTTCCGGCGCTTCGGCCGCATAAGGATCGATCGGCATCTCTTCGCCGGCATCCACGCGTTCGACGAACGCATCGAAACTGCGCTGGAAATCCGCCGCCCACGCGCGCTGCCAGTCGCGCGGCAATGGCGGTGTGCCGTCGAGCAGGCCGTCGAGCGCATCGATCTTGTGCGCCATCTCGTGCACCGCCACGCAGAAGCCGGCATCGGGCTCGGCGATGTCGGACTCGACATCCGCCCAGGACAGCACCAGCGGGCCGCTGTCCCAGGATTCGCCGATCAGTTCGTCGTCCCACTCGTGCATCACGCCCGCTGCATCGACGTGGCTCCGGTTCACCCGGAACGCGTCGGGATAGACAATCAGCTGCGACCAGCCGTGCAGGCCTTCTTCGCCGAATGCGAGCAGCGGCAGACAGCACAGCGCGGCCAGCGCGAGGCGGGCGCGGTCGTCGAGTTCCAGACCGGCCACTGGCGTGATCGTCTTGCGATGCAGGAACAACGCGGCCAGGGTGCGCAGCTTCGCCTGCGACGGCGCATCAAGCGAGCGCACCCAGGGCAGCCGGTCGACGGTAGCCGACCAGTCGGCATCGGGAATCTGTGGAGGCGCGCCTGCGAACAGGCGGCGGATCAGCGAACGCACGTGCCTGGCGATTCCGTCAGCGGAACATGCCCGGCAGGAAACTGTGCCAGCGCGGCCCGCGGGCCGGGCCCTCGGTCTCGCCACCGCCGGTGACGGCCGGGCGGACCTTGGACGCGCTGCCTGCCGCGGGCGCACGGCGCACGTTGGCGGTGTCCAGCGATGGCTCGCTCTGGGGCGCATTGGCCGCAGGCGGGCAGGGCGTATCGGCGGCCGTGTCCGTGAGCGCGTCGCGCGCGAAGACGGGCAGGCTCGCGCCCAGCATCAGCAAGCAGACCATCAGACGTGCGGACATCGGATCACCCTGGAAGGAAGCAGGACGCACAGCCTGCGGATCATAGCGCACGTTCCGCTGCGGCGACGCTGCGTCGCGGCAATGGGCGACACCCGGCGCCGGGCTCGCCGATAATCGGGCGATGTCTTCGTCCCCAGCTCCCCCGCGCCCCACGACGCAGTCGCCCGAACGCGCGCTGCTGCAACGTCTGATCGAAGGTCCGGTGTCCGGGGATGCGCTGGCCCAGGCGTCGGGACAGACCCGGGCCGCGGTGTGGAAGCGCATCGAGCTGCTGCGCGAGGCCGGCGTGCCGATTGTCGCGCGGCCCGGCATCGGCTACGCACTCGCGCAGCCGCTGGCACTGCTCGATGCCGACGCGATCCTCGATGCGCTCGGCCCAGCGGACCGCGCACGCATGGCGTCGCTGGAGATCGCGTGGACCATCGATTCGACGAATGCCGAACTGCTGCGCCGGCCGATGCCGGGCGCGAATGCCGAAGTGCTGCTGGCCGAACGCCAGACCGGCGGCCGCGGCCGTCGCGGGCGCAGCTGGCAATCGCCGCTGGCCGCGCATCTGTACCTGTCGCTGCAGCGCGGCTTCGATGGCGGTCTCGCGCGTCTCGGCGGACTGAGCCTGGTGGCGGGCGTCGCCGCGGTCGAGGCTTTGCGCGCGCTCGGCATCGAGGCCGTGCGACTGAAATGGCCGAACGATCTGGTCGTCGTCGATGCGGACGGGCTGCGCAAGCTCGGCGGCATTCTGGTCGAGGGCGGCGGCGAACATGCCGGTCCGGTCCGCGCCGTCCTCGGCATCGGCGTCAATGTGCGCATGCCCGAGGCGCAGGCCGCGGCGATCGACCAGCCGTGGACCGATCTGGCGAGCTGCTGCGCGGACGCGCCGCCGACGCGTGATGCGCTCGCCGCCGCGCTGCTGGGTGCCTGGTTGCAGGCGCTGGACCTGTTCGATCGCGAAGGTCTGGCACCGTTCCGCGATCGCTACGCACGCATCGACGCGCTCGACGGCGCGGCAGTGGACATCCATACCGGCAACGGCACGCTGCGCGGCATCGCCGCGGGCATCGAGGACGATGGCGCGTTGCGCGTCCACGTGGACGGCGCGCTGCGCGTCTTCCATGCGGGCGAAGTCAGCGTGCGCAGGGAGGGCATCGCATGAATACCTGGCTGTTCGATCTGGGCAATACCCGGCTGAAATTCGCGTCGCTCGACGGCGATGGCCGCATCGGCGCGGTGCAGGGCACCTCGCATGTGGAAGGCGGGTTCGATCCCGAGTGGCTCGAGGAGCTGCCGGCGCGCATCGACGTCGCGATCGTCGCCAGCGTCGCCTCGCCGGCGCTGCGGATGATCCTGCTCGATGCGCTGGCCGCACGCGGCGCGCAGGTGCAGCTGGCGCACACGTTGCCTACGCTCGACGGCCTGACGATCGCCTACGCGGATCCGACGCGCTTCGGCGTCGACCGGTTCCTCGCCCTGCTGTCCGCGCATGCCGATGGCGCGCCGGCGCTGGTCGTCGGTGTCGGCACCGCGCTGACTGTCGATCTGATCGATGGCGAAGGGCGCCACCTCGGCGGCCGCATCGCGCCGTCGCCGACGCTGATGCGCGAGGCCCTGCACCGGCGCGTGGCCCAGCTCGCACCGAGCGGCGGCGACTATGCGGAATTCGCCGACGACACCGACGACGCGCTGGTCTCCGGCTGCGAAGGCGCCGCGCTGGGTCTGGTCGAGCGCAGCCTGTCGGAAGCGACTGCCCGGCTCGGCACGCGGCCGCGCCTGTTGCTGCACGGCGGTGGCGGCGAGGCCTTGCGCGGCCGCCTGCCTGACGCGCACTGGCGCGCCGACCTGGTGCTGCACGGACTCGCGCGCTGGCACCGTGCGAGTGCCGGCATCGCGTCGCCGGAAGGGTAGGATCGCGCCATGCTGCTCCGCGCGACCGTTGTCCTGCTGGTGATCCTCAACTTCGGCGTTGCGGTGTGGTGGGCCGTGCGCGGTGAACCGGGCGATGCCGCCGCGCTGGTCGACACGGGACCGTCGACGCTGCGGCTGGTCGGCGAGCCGGCGGCGGATGGCGTCGATGCGCCTGCATCCGTCGCGCTCGACTCCATCGAACCCGACGCGACTGCGGCATCTGCCGGAACAGCGGAAGACACGGCCGTCGACACCGCGCTGCGCGCGGCCGATCCCGCGCAATGCGTTGCGCTGGGACCATTCGCCGATGCGCCGACCCGCGACGCGGCTCTGGCGCAGCTGTCGCCGGTGACCGTGACGGTCGCCGCGCGCGACATTGGTGAAACCCCGCGCGGCTGGCGCGTCTGGATGGCGCCGTTGCCGGACCGCGCGGCGGCCGACGCGATGGTCGCGCGCCTGCTGGCTGCCGGCTTCAACGACTACTACGTGATCGCCGACGGCGCCGAGGCCAACGGCATCGCGCTGGGCCGGTTCGGCAGCGAGCCGGCCGCCAACGCGCGCGCGCAGGCGCTTCGCGACGCCGGCTTCGACGCCGATGCCGCGCCGCTCGGCAGCACGCTCACCCGCCACTGGATCGACGCGACGCTGGCCGAAGGCGACGCCGGCGATGCCCTGCGCGCGCGCGTCGGCGCGGCCCGCGTCGAAACGCGCGACTGCAACGCGCAGCAGGTTGCAGGTTAGAATTCCGCCGCGGCCCCGCCGCATGCCATGCCGGCATAGCTCAGTTGGTAGAGCAACCGCCTTGTAAGCGGTAGGTCCCCAGTTCGAATCCGGGTGCCGGCACCAGTTCCGATGTCGTTCTGCGTGCGCCCGCGCCTGCCCGGCGCCTCCCCACGGCCACCCCGGCGTCGATGCCACATCCGCCGTCGCCCTGTGCGCGATGGCCGCGCATTCGCTCAGGAGAGGTCATGCAGCAGACGAATTCCCAGGTGTCGATCTTCGGCGTGCCCACCGATGTGGGGGCCGGCCGCCGCGGTGCATCGATGGGCCCCGAGGGCCTACGCGTCGCGGGGCTGGTCGAGGCGCTGATCGCGCGCGGCGTCGACGTCGACGACCTCGGCGATCTCAAGGGCCCGAAGAATCCCTGGACCGGACCTCGAGAGGGTTATCGCCATTTGGACGAGGTGGTCGCCTGGAACCGCGCGGTGCTCGAGGCGTCCAGCGCCGAACTCGCGCGCGGGCGCATGCCGATCATGCTCGGCGGCGATCATTGCCTGGCGATCGGCTCGATCGCGGCGGTCGCCAACCACTGCCGCGCGACGGGCCGAAAGCTGCGCGTGCTGTGGCTGGACGCACACACCGACTTCAACACCTCGCAGATCACCCCGTCGGGCAACGTGCACGGCATGCCCGTCGCCTGCCTGTGCGGTATCGGTCCGGATGAACTGACCGGCCTGGGCGGTGTGTCGCCGTCGATGCAGGTCGCGCAGTTCCGCCAGATCGGCATCCGCTCGGTCGATCCCGACGAGAAGCGTCTGGTCAAGGAACATGGCCTCGACATCTACGACATGCGCTACATCGACGAGGTCGGCATGCGCCGGGTGGTCGAGGAAGCGCTGGACGGCCTCGACGATGACACGCATCTGCATGTGAGCTTCGACGTCGACGTGCTCGACCCGACCATCGCGCCCGGCACGGGCACGCCGGTGCCGGGTGGCATCAACTACCGCGAGGCGCAGCTGGTGATGGAGATGATCGCCGACAGCGGGCGTCTGGGCTCGCTGGACATCGTCGAGGTCAATACCGCGCTGGACCAGGGCAACACGACCGCGGAGCTCGCGGTGGATCTGGTCGAAAGCCTGTTCGGCAAGTCGACGTTGATGCGCGACTGAATCGTACGTCTTCACGCCATGCGCGCATCGTTGAACGCGTGGAGCGGCCGCTCGAACCGGTGCACACGGCTTTCACAAGGCAGGTTTCTATAGTCGCGCCATGGTTGCGGAGGTCCGCAGCTGTTCGCAACGAAACCGGAATCCCTGGAGAATCCCATGAAGCGTTTGACCGCACTGATGCTGCTCGCCATGTTCACCGTTGGCACCCTGACCGCCTGCAACACCATGAAGGGTGCCGGCCAGGACGTGCAGAAGGTTGGCGAGAAGGTGGAAGACAGCGCCAACAAGACCGGCGGCACCACCACGCGTCCCTGATCCACGCAGTCCATCGCACGAAAAGGCCGGCATTGCCGGCCTTTTTTATGCGTGGAGTTCACGATCGACGCACGTCTGCTCAGCGACGTGACGAGGCGGCTTACGAAATCTCGACCCGGGTTTGATGGCCGCGATGCGAACCTGGCTTCGCGGAACCGGAACGCACGCGCCAAGCATCCGCGCCGCATCCACCCGAAGACAGGATCGATCGCCATGAACAAAGACATCATTGCCGGCAAGTGGACCCAAGTGAAGGGCAAGGCGCAGGCCAAATGGGGCGACCTGACCGACGACGTGTTCGATGTCGCGGCCGGTGACAGCAAATATCTCGCGGGCAAGTTGCAGGAGAAGTACGGCTGGGAACGCGATCGCGCCGAGCGGGAAGTCAAAGACTTTGAGAAGACGCTCGACAGCTGATACCGCGCCGCGTGCGTTGCGATGCACGGCGCCAGAGAAACAGGAGAACGGACCGGCTTACGCCGGTCCGTTCGCGTGTGCGGCGTCGAAGAATCAGGATGGATCAGGGATCCGGCACGAAGCCGCCCGGGAACGCTTCGGGGCGACGTGCCTGCGCCCAGGCACGATGGCGGGGCAGGACACCACGCGCCACCAGTGCATCGACGCTGTCGTAGCGCAGCGTGGAGACCTGCACCGGCGTACGCGTCGCGCGCTCGAATGCGGTCGACGACACCGGCGCCCATTCGCGTGCGCCATGGCCAGTGCCGATGCTCTGACGCTCGGCGCGCATTCTCGACGCGTTCGATTCGGACGCGACCGAATCGGAAGCGGCTGACGCCGAGCGTTCGCGTTCAACGGGCGCGGGCGGCGACGGCGGTGCCGGGTAGGGCGCCCGGGACACTGCGACGGGCGGAGGCGGTTCGCGTTCGCCGAACACGGCGATGCCGATCGTACCGACGTTGTCCGGACGGCCCGTGCGCGCCGCATAGCTGTCGCCGAGCGCGGCGAATTCGAAACGTGCGACATCGTCGTGCGACTTGCGCCAGCCGGTGATCTCGGTGGTCTGCCAGGGCGCGAGCACGTAGCCGGTCTGCGATGGCGCGGCGGTCTCGCCGCTGATCGCATTGACGCCGTCGACCGACAGCACGACGAGGACGCGCGCGCCGGTCGTATTGGTCAGGCGGATCGCGTACGGCGCGCCGGGTGTGCCGGCGATCCAGCTGTCGCCACGATGCGACACGGGCTGGGCCGTGCTGCCGGTGTCGCGATCGACGACTTCGATGCGGACACGCTCCTGCGCCTTCCAGGCGCGGACCGCGTGCACGGCGGGCATCGCCAGCAGACTGCCCAGCAGCAGCCAGGCGGCAATGGATCGGGCGGGGCGGGGTGCGTGCATGGCGGGTCTCTCGCGGGGTGGTGTACTGGCGAACGGCCCCGCATCGAGAACGGGGTTACGGCCAGCCGCACGACGGCCAGCGGTTAGACTGGTGGCCTGTTTTCCGCAGCCTGCAGCCCATGTCCCAGCGTCCCCAGCGCGTCCTCACCGGCATCACCACGTCCGGCACGCCGCACCTCGGCAACTACGTCGGCGCCGTGCGTCCGGCGATCACCGCCAGCCGCGCGCCGAGCACAGAGAGCTTCTATTTTCTCGCCGACCTGCACAGCCTGATCAAGGCGCAGGACCCGGCGCGCACCCAGCGCTCGACGCTGGAAATCGCGGCGACGTGGCTCGCGGCCGGACTGGATCCGTCGAAGGTGTGGTTCTACCGCCAGAGCGATGTGCCGGAGACGACCGAGCTGATGTGGCTGCTGACCTGCGTGGCCGGCAAGGGCATCCTCAACCGCGCGCACGCCTACAAGGCGGCGGTCGACAAGAACCGCGCCGACGGCGAGGACGACGATGCCGCGGTGACGGCCGGTCTCTTCATGTATCCCGTGCTGATGGCCGCCGACATCCTGATCTTCAACGCCGACCGCGTGCCGGTGGGCCGCGACCAGATCCAGCACATCGAGATGGCGCGCGATTTCGCCCAGCGCTTCAATCACGTCTACGGCCGCGACTGGTTCAACCTCCCGGAAGCGGCGATCGACGACAACGTGGCGACGCTGCCGGGTCTCGACGGCCGCAAGATGAGCAAGAGCTACGACAACACCATTCCGTTGTTCGTGCCGCAGGCGCAGCTGAAGAAGCTGGTGTTCTCGATCCTCACCGATTCGAAGATGCCGGGCGAAGCGAAGTCGACCGACGGCTCCGCGCTGTTCCAGCTCTACCAGGCCTTCGCGACACCGGACGAGACCGCGGGTTTCGCGGCTGCATTCGCCGACGGCATCGGCTGGGGCGATGCGAAGCAGCAGCTGTTCGATGTCGTCGAGCGCGAGATCGCGCCGATGCGCGAACGCTATGAAGATCTGATTGCCCGCCCGGGCGACATCGAAGACACCCTGCGCGATGGCGGTCAGCGTCTGCGCGAGCGTTATGCGATTCCGTTGCTGCGCGAACTGCGTGACGCGGTCGGCCTGCGCAACCTCGGCAGCGCGGCGTCGATTCCGTCTGATGCGCCTGCGTCCGCCAAGGCCGCGCCGCCGGCATTCAAGCAGTACCGCGAAGCCGATGGAAAGTTCTATTTCAAGCTGGTCGACGGCGAACGCGTGCTGCTGCAGAGCGCGGCCTTCGATGCGCCACGCGATGCGGGCCAGACCATCGCCCGCTTGCGCCGCGGTGAACTCGCGCTCGCCGACGCACCGGCCACCCTCGGCGACGGCATCGACGCCGCCACCGTGCAGACCGCGTTCGATGCACTGGCCGCCGCCGATGCCGAGAAGGCCGCCTCGTGAACCCCACCGTCGCCCAGAATCTGGCGCTGCTGCTGTTCCTGCCGTGGTTCCTGATTCTGGGCGTGCTGTTCTGGGTGTACCCGCGCCAGCCGCGTGGTGCGCGCCGTATCGTGTTCGATCTCGTCAGCCTCGCCGCGTCCGTCGTCGCATTCCTGCTGTCGATCCACTGGGCGCACGAGGTCGCCGACCACGGCCACGGCAGCATGTGGGCGCAGATCCTGGCAACGGCCCTCGGCTACGGCGTGTTTCTCGCGGTGCTCGGCACCGCATTCGCGTTGCGCATGCGGGTACTGCGCCGCCGCGGCTGAGCGGCTTCGACCAAGGCCGTATCGGGCGTCGACACCGCGCGCCCTAGACTGGCGGTTCTGTCCAACGGGAGACGCGCGATGCACGATCAACACGCGATCACGATCATCGACACCGGCTACGTGCGCCCGGGCCTGTGCGCGGCCTACCTCGTCGAATCCGGCGGACGCGCGGCGCTGATCGACTGCGGCACTGCGACCTGCGCGCAGACCGTGCTCGATGCGATCGACGCGGCCGGCGTGCCGCGCGGCGCGGTCGACTGGCTGATGGTCACGCACGTGCATCTCGATCACGCCGGTGCAGCGGGCCCGCTGATCCGCGCGTTGCCGAACGCGAAGCTCGTCGTGCATCCGCGCGGTGCGCCGCACATGATCGATCCCACGAAACTCATCGCCGGTGCGAAGGCCGTCTACGGCGAGGCGATGTTCGAACGCGACCATGCCGGCATGCTGCCGGTCGCCGAGGACCGCGTGGTCATCGCCGACGACGGTCATGTCGTCGAACTCGCCGGGCGCCCGCTGCTGTGCATCGACACGCCCGGCCACGCGCTGCATCACTACAGCGTCTGGGACGCCGCGACACGCAGCTGGTTCGCGGGCGACACGTTCGGGCTGTCGTATCGCGAACTCGATACCGCGAACGGTGCCTTCGTCCTGCCGACGACCTCGCCGGTGCAGTTCGATCCCGAACAGATGCACGCCTCGATCGACACGCTGCTCGCGAAGTCGCCGGTGTCGATCCGCATCGCGCATTACGGCGAAGTCACCGAGTGCACCCGGCTCGCGGCCGATCTGCACGCGCAGATCGATGCGATGGTCGTGATCGCGCGCGATGCGCACGGCCATGCCGATCGCCACGAGCGCATCGTCGAGGGACTGACGCGACTCTATACCGGTCGCGCGCTCGCGCACGGCATCGAAAACGCGGGTGCGCGCGTACAGGACATCCTCGGCGGCGACATCGTCATCAATGCGCAGGGGCTCGGTGTGTGGCTTGACCGGCAGGCACGCGCCGGCTGAGAACCTGTCCACGATCTTGCTGCGCTTGCCGGATGACGCGCGCGCGGTGCTCGAAATGCTCATGTACCGGCACGTACACTGCGCTTTCTGCGCTCCGCCACGCGCCATCCGGCTGCGCTCGCGACAGATCGTGAACAGGTTCTGAGACCGGTCGTCAGTCCCAGGTGTTGCCGTGCGGGCCCATCGGCGTGCGCTGCGGGCGTACGACGCAGAAGCGGTGCCCGCTCGGCGCCTGCATGACCCACCAGGTTTTCACCTGTTCGACGCGCACGGCGCCGAGCTGTTCCAGGCGTGCGACTTCGGCGTCGACGTCGTCGGCTTCGATGTCGAGATGGATGCGCGACGCGTGGTCGACCTTCTGCAGCATCAGCACCGGCTCGTCGTCGGCGGTGTCCAGTACCGCGTAGCGACCGTCATCGTCTTCGGGCGGCAGCGGCTTGAGCGGTTTGCCGAGCGCCTGGCGCCAGAATTCGACGTGCGGCGCGAGATCCTCGACCTGGCAGTCGAGGACGAACGTGGACAGGCGGCTGTGGTGCGGCATCTCCGATCCTCCGATGTGGATGCACCGGAGGATCGCGCGCTGATCGCACAGCCGATGTGATCAGGGCAGCAGCGGCTGGCCCAGATCGGCGAACAGCAGGTTCTGCGCCTTGCGCGCATTCGAGCGCGGCACCTTGGCGACCACGCCGGGATGCGTGAGCGCCAGATTGCCCTGCATCACCAGCGCGTCGACGTGCACGTAGCTGCGCGTGGTGTAGCGGTCGCCATCGCGGTCCACTTCGAAGCGCATCGGCGCGGTCAGGAAGTTGACGCCCTTCTGGTAGACGCGGCGGCGGCCGTCATCGCTGCGCAGCTTGTAGCCGTTGGCGGACGCCCAGGCGTCGATGCGTGCGAGTACATCGCCTTCTGCGTTGAAGGTGCGCTCGTCCCAGGGGTTATTCGCACTCTTTGCCCGGTTCGCGGTGAACACGAGTGCACCGAATCCAACCAGACCACCAACAATCGCCCAGACCATGATCGACATTACGCCGCCTTTCTTTCTTGATGAATGGGCGCGGACTGTAGACCGTGTGACGTGAGGGAGATGCTGGGGCTGGCCCCAGCTTGCGCTCGCGGGAGCGTCGAGGGTCGTCGATCACGTGATGGATCGATCGCGCAGCGCAAGGTGGCTCAGGCGTCGCTGCCGCGTCCCGGTCCGACGTGCGTGCGGACTTCGAACAGTTCGGGGAAGAAGGTCAGCTCCAGCGCCTGTTTGAGGAAGCCGACGCCGCTCGATCCACCGGTGCCGCGCTTGAAGCCGATGATGCGCATCACCGTGCGCATGTGGCGGAAGCGCCACAGCTGGAACTGGGATTCGAGATCCACCAGGTCCTCGCACAGCGAGTACTCGCGCCAGTGGCGTTCGGTGTCCTCGTAGATCGATTCGAACACCGGTACCAGCGTGGCATCGAAGGTGTGCGGCTGGCGCCAGTCGCGCTGCAGATGCCGCGGATCGACCGGATGGCCCCAGCGGGCGAGATAGCACAGGAACTCGTCGTAAAGGCCGGGCGCGTCGAGCACGGTCTGCAGCGCCGCCTGGCCGTCGGGCTCATGCGCGAACACGTCGAGCATCGCCGCATTCTTGTTGCCGAGCAGAAACTCGACGGTGCGGTACTGCAGCGACTGGAAGCCGGACGAGGGGCCCAGCACGTCGCGGAACTCCATGTACTCGGCCGGCGTCATCGTCTCGAGCACCGACCACTGCTCGGTCAGCTGCCGCAGCACCTGCTTGCAGCGCGCCAGCACCTTGCGGCAGCGCCAGACCTCGTCGCGTTGCAGGTGGCCGATCGCCGCCGCCAGTTCGTGGATCAGCAGCTTGAGCCAGAGCTCGGACACCTGGTGCTGGACGACGAACAGCATCTCGTCGTGGTGCGGCGGCTGCGATAGCGGCTGCTGCGCGGCCAGCAGCAGGTCCAGACGCAGGTAACCGCCGTAGGTGATGCGGCCGGACAGGTCGCGGTGGATGCCGTCTTCGAGAGGGCGCTGGTTGCGGTCGATCGTCATCGGCGCAGGGTACCGCAGGCCCTTGGCTCCGGGCGCGCTGACGCTGTGCGGCGACAAGTGCCGGCAGGCGTCATGCAATCGCCATCCAACCCCGGCACAATCGGGCGTGGGGCGCTGTCGCTCGGGGACTCTTGGGGATTCACGCATGACTCGAACAACCAGCCGGCTGTTGTCGGCCTTGTTGCTGTGTTGCGGCGCAGGCGCCGCGCAGGCGGATGTGGTCGTCAGCCAGGCCTATGGCGGCGGCGGCAACAGTGGCGCGCCTTACAACGCGGACTTCGTGGAACTGTTCAACACCGGCGATCTGCCGGTTTCGCTCGGTGGAAAGTCGGTCCAGTACGCCAGCGCCACCGGCACCGGCAATTTCGGCTCCAGCGCGACCCAGATCGTCGTGTTGCCGGATGTCGAGATCCCGGCCGGCGGTTATTTCCTCGTCGGCCTGGCCGGCGGCGCGACCGGGGGGCCGCTGCCGACGCCAGATGCCACCGGCACGATCAACATGTCCGGTACGGCCGGCAAGATCGTCCTTGCGAACACCACCACCAGCCTGGGCTGCAACGGCGGCAGCACCGCCTGCACCTCCGCGCAGCTGGCGCTGATCCTTGATCTGGTCGGATTCGGCAGCGCCAACTTCTTCGAAGGCAGCGCGCCCGCACCGGCACCGAGCAACAGCACCTCGATCCTGCGCGCCGGCGACGGCTGCACGGATACGAACAACAACGCCGCCGACTTCGCGACCGGCGCACCCGCTCCACGCAACGCCGCCAGCATTCCGAATATCTGCAGCGGTGGCGGCACGCTCTATCTGAGCATCACCGACACCAGCGGCGCCGAAGGCGACAGCGGCAGAACGCCGTTCTTCGTGACCGTGTCGCTGAACCAGCCAGCCGGCCCGGAAGGTGTGAGCTTCACCTACACGACCGCCGATGGCATGGCGACCGTCGCCGACAACGACTACATCGCGCGCTCGGGCACGATCAGTTTCGAAGAAGGCCAGCGCGAGCTGAGCCTGAGCGTCGAAGTCGTCGGCGACGAGACGGTCGAGCCGGACGAGGTCTTCTACATCAACCTCAGCGATGTGTCGGGCGCGGAAGTGGCGAAAGGCCAGGCCACCGTCACGATCCTCAACGACGACGTGACCACGCTTCCGATCCACGAGATCCAAGGCCGCGGTGCGCGTTCGCCGGTCGAGGGTCAGCCGGTCGCGACCTCGGGCATCGTCACGGGCCGCAAGAACAGCGGCTTCTTCATCCAGACGCCGGACGGCGAGGACGATGGTGATCCGGCGACATCGGAAGGCCTGTTCGTTTTCACCAACAGCGCGCCGTCGGCCGATGTCGCCGTCGGCAACAAGGTGCTGGTGCAGGGCACGGTGACCGAGTACGTGCCGACTGCCGATCCGCTGCAACTGCCGCTGACACAGATCACCAATGCATCGGTGGTCAAGCTGTCGGAAGGCCACGCGCTGCCGGCTGCGATCGTGCTCACCAACGACATGCCCAATGCCACCGGCGGCCTCGAGCAGCTGGAGCATCTGGAAGGCATGCGCGTCACCGCGCCAAGCTTCACGGTCGTCGCGCCGACCACGGGCAACACCAACGAAGCGCAGGCGACCGGCAGCAGCAACGGCCGCTTCGCCGTCGTCGTCACCGGTACGGCGCGTCCGTTCCGCGAGCCCGGCATCCAGATTCCGGATCCCGATCCGCTGGGCAGCGTTGCGCCGAACATCCCGCGCTGGGATTACAACCCGGAACTGATCGCGGTCAACAGCACCACGATCGGTGCACCGACCGCCGATCTCGCCGCCGGCTGCCGCATCACCGGTGGTTCGCTGACCGGTCCGCTCGACTACACCTTCCGCCGCTACACGATCTATCCGGAAGGCGCGCTCACCAGCGACTGCACGGGCGCGGGTGAACCGCGTCCGTCGATGCTGCCGGGTCCCGACCACGTGACCTTCGCGACCTACAACCTGCAGCGTTTCTTCGACACGGTGAACGATGCCAACAGCGGTCCGACGCTGACGCCGGCCGCACTGGAGCGTCGTCTGTCGAAGGCCTCGATCGGCATCCGCGCGTATCTGCACACGCCGGACGTCGTCGGTGTCACCGAGGTCGAGAACCTGCCGGTGCTGACCACGCTCGCCAACCGCATCAACGCCGATGCGATTGCCGCCGGCCAGCCGGATCCTGCGTACGTCGCGTATCTGGAAGAAGGCTTCGACGTCGGCGGCATCGACGTCGGCTTCCTGGTCAAGACCGCATCGGTCGGCAGCGTCGCCCGCATCGCGGTGAACACGGTGGTGCAGGAAGGTGGCGAAGAAGTGCTGGTCAATCCGAACGGTTCGACCAGTGTGCTCAACGACCGTCCGCCGCTGGTGCTCGACGCCGTGGCGCACTTCACCGACGGCCGCAGCTATCCGTTCACCGCGATCGTCGTGCACCAGCGTTCGCTGAGCGGCATCGAAGCCGACACGGCCGGCACCAATGGCTGGGCCACCGGTGGCCAGCGCGTGCGCGACAAGCGGCAGAAGCAGGCCGAGTATCTGGCCAGGCTGATCGACGGGATGCAGAAGGACGATGCGACGCGCCAGATCGTGGTGCTCGGCGATTTCAACGCGTTCGAGTTCAACGACGGCTACGTCGACGCGATGGGCACGGTCACCGGCCTGCCGTCGCCCGACGGCGAAACCGCGGTGGACAACGACGGCGCGGTGCTGATCGCACCGTCGCTGCTCAACATGACCCTGGAAGCGTCCGCTGAGGAGCGCTACTCCTTCGTCTTCGATTACCAGGCGCAGTCGCTCGACCACGTGCTGGTGAACCAGGCGCTGGTGGATTCGCCGCTGGTCGTGGGTCTCGATGTCAGCCACGCGCGCATCAATGCCGACTTCTCCGAAGTCGCGCGTAACGATGCGAACACACCGACGCGTCTGTCCGATCACGATCCGACGGTGCTGCTGGTGCGCCTGCAGCCGGCGACGGTCGCCGATCTCGGCATCACGGTCGCCGCTGCGAATGCGGAAGTCTTCGCTGGCGACACGCTCGCGTTCACGGCGACGCTGACCAACGCCGGTCCGGATGCCGCGCAGTTCCCGGGCTTCGGCGCGGTGCTGGATGCGGAGCTCGACGATCTGCTGGTCACGCCGCCTGCCGACTGGAGCTGCGATGCGCCGGCCGTGGCCGACGGCAAGACCACGCTGTCGTGCAGCAGCGAAACGCTGGCGAACGCGGCGCAGGCGGTGTTCGCTCTTTCGGCGGTTGCACCCGATGCACTGATCGACGAGACCGTGACGCTGACGGTCGCTGCCACGTCGCAGACGCAGGATCCGAATGCGGCCAACGACAGCGCCGTCGCCGCGGTGTCGATCGTCGAAGATCCGGCAACGGCGGCGCAGCCGCTGGTCAATGGCGTGCAGCTCGGCGGCATCGAAGGTGCTACGGGCGAATCGCGTCTGTTCCGCATCGACGTGCCGGCAGGTGCGCGCAACCTGCGCATCCTCACGGCAGGTGGCACCGGCGACGTGACGCTGTATGCGAGTCGCGACGTGCTGCCGACGGTCGATGCGTGGCAGCTGCGTTCGCAGCGTCCGGGCAACAACGAGACGGTGACGCTCGCGGCGCCGCAGGCGGGCACGTGGTACGTGCGCGTGTTGGGCGAACGCGCCTTCGGTCGCCTGACGGTGCGGGCCAGCTACACGCCCTGATCGCGATTGCAGTTGCGAAGGAAAACCCCGGCCACGTGCCGGGGTTTTTCGTTTCCGGGCCTGCTGCGGAGCCTCGCGCGGCGCCCGGCTGCTAGGATGCGGGGCTGACGAAACAGGGGACGACACCGCATGAGCCAGCCTTCTCCGGACACCGCAGCGCCACGCGGCGCCATCGCCCGGTTCCTCGATACGGTCGAACGCGTGGGCAACAAACTGCCGGATCCGGCGATGCTGTTTCTGTTGTTGATGCTCGCGGTGTGGGCGCTGTCGTGGGCGTTGTCGGGTGTGGATTTCCAGGCGATCGACCCGCGCACCGGCACGCCGATCCAGGTGGTCAACCAGCTCTCGGGTGAATCGCTGACCGCCTTCATGGCGAACATGGTTCGCGTGTTCCTCGGCTTCGCGCCGCTGGGCGTGGTGCTGGTGGCGATGCTCGGACTCGGCGTCGCCGAGCACACCGGTTTCATCAACGCCGCGCTGCGTCGCGTGCTGTCGGTGACGCCGAAGCAACTGCTGACCCCTGCGCTGGTCGCGGTCGCGGTGCTGAGCCATGTCGCGGTCGACGCCGGCTATGTGCTGGTGATTCCGCTCGGCGGGGTGATCTTCTACGCCGCAGGCCGGCATCCGCTGGCGGGTATTGCGGCCGCGTTCTGCGGTGTGTCGGGTGGCTTCTCGGCCACGCTGCTGGTGCCGTCCTCGCTCGATCCGCTGCTCGCGGGCTTCACCCAGGAAGCGGGCCGTATTCTCGATCCGGCATTGATCGTCAATCCGCTCAACAACTGGATCTTCACCAGCGCATCGAGCGTACTGATCATTGCGATCGGCTGGTTCGTCACCGACCGCATCGTCGAGCCGCGCCTCAAGCGCACGATCGTCGATGGCGATCCGGCGAATCTGCCGAAGATGGATGAGCTCAACAGTGCCGAGAAGCGCGGCCTGCTGTGGGCCGTGGTCGCGATGCTGGTGGCCGCAGCACTGTTCGCGTTGACGCTGATGCCCGAGACCTCGCCGTGGCGCGCGCCGCCGGAGATGGTGCCGACCGACGCACATCCGCTGCTGGTCGCCGCCGCGCCGGTGATGCAGTCGATCGTCGCGCTGATCTTCGTGCTGTTCCTGCTGCCGGGCGTGGTCTACGGCTACATCGCCGGCACCGTCAAGACGCATCGCGACATCATCGCGGCGATGACCAAGTCGATGAGCGGCATGGGCTACTACATCGTCATTGCGTTCTTCATCGCGCAGTTCCTGGCCGGCTTCAACGGCTCGGGCCTAGGCACGCTGATGGCGGTGGAAGGCGCCGATTTCCTCAAGGGCCTCGGTCTGCCGATGTGGCTGACGATCATCGGCCTGATCCTGATGACCGGCATCGTGAACCTGTTCATCGGCTCGGCGTCGGCGAAGTGGGCACTGCTCGCACCGATCATGGTGCCGCTGATGATGCAGCTCGGCGTGTCGCCGGATCTCACCCAGGCGGCCTACCGCGTCGGTGATTCGATGACCACGATCCTGACGCCGCTGATGCCGTACTTCCCGCTGATCGTCGTGTTCTGCCAGCGCTACGTGACCTCGGCCGGCATCGGCACGCTGGTGTCGATCATGATTCCCTATTCGATCGCGCTGTCGATCCTGTGGACGCTGTTCCTGCTGGCGTTCTGGGGCTTGGGCATCCCGCTGGGCGTCGGCGCGAGCTACGTCTATCCGGCAGGCTGAATGCGCTGACGCGTTCTGCTGCGCCGCCGCAGGGGCACGGGATCACGGGCCAGGGATGGCGAAGGTCACTTTCCATGTGGTGCGGGCGCCGCTAAGTTAGCGCGTCGCCCGGCCCGGTCCGCGGCATCGATCAACGTCAGGAGTCGCCCTACGTGTCAATGAATCCGTACGCCGCCGAGGAACAGAAAACCATCCTCGGCCATCCGCGCGGCCTGTTCGTGCTGTTCTTCGCCGAAATGTGGGAGCGGTTCTCCTACTACGGTATGCGCGCGCTGCTGATCTTCTATCTCGTGCAGCACTGGATGTACTCGGACTCCGAGGCTTCGGTGATCTACGGCGCCTACACCGCGCTGGTGTACATCGCGCCGGTCGTCGGTGGTTATCTCGCCGACCGGTATCTGGGGCAACGCAAGGCCGTGCTGTTCGGCGCCGTGCTGCTGACCTTCGGCCACTTCCTGATGGCGTTCGAAGGTGACGGCGGCCAGTCCGCAGCCGAGATCAACATCTTCTGGCTGGCGCTGGCTTTCATCATCGTGGGCTCGGGCTTCCTGAAGGCCAACATCTCGGTGATGGTCGGTCAGCTGTACCCGCGAACGGATATCCGTCGCGATCCCGCGTACACGATCTTCTACATGGGCATCAACCTGGGCGCGATGCTCGGTTCGCTCATCGCCGGTTACCTCGGCCAGACCTACGGCTGGGCCTACGGCTTCGGCGCAGCAGGCGTTGGCATGCTGCTCGGCCTCGTGGTGTTCGTGCTGGGCAAGCCGCTGTTGATGGGCCGTGGTGAATCGCGCGTGCCCGAACGCCTGGCGGCGCCTGTCCTGGGCGGCCTGCGGTTCGAATGGGTGCTCTACATCCTCGGCGTCGCGGCAGTCGGCCTGGTCTGGTTCCTGCTGCAGCACCAGAAGCTGGTGGGCGGTCTGCTCGGTGCCTCGGGCGTGCTGCTGCTCGGCTTCGTGTTGTGGACCGCGGTGTTCAAGCTGGAACGCCAGGACCGCGACCGCATCCTGGCGGCGCTCTACCTGATCGTCGGCTCCGTGCTGTTCTGGTCGCTGTTCGAGCAGGCGGGCGCATCGCTGAACCTGTTCACCGACCGCTCCGTGGATCGCATCATCTTCGGATGGGAAGTCCCGGCGTCGATGTTCCAGTCGCTGAACTCGTTCTACATCATCACCCTGGCGCCGATCTTCGCGATGATCTGGCTGTGGCTGGCCAAGCGCGGGTTTGAACCGTCGGCACCGGCCAAGTTCGCGCTCGGCGTGGTCCTCGTCGGTGCTGGCTTTCTGGTGCTGGTGGCGGGTGCGAAGTCCGCAGGCGCGGGCGCAACGCCAGTGATCTTCATCTTCCTGATCTATCTGCTGCACACACTGGGCGAGCTGTGCCTGTCGCCCGTCGGCCTGTCGGCGATGAACCGCCTGAGCCCGGCGAACATGGCCAGCCTGATCATGGGTGCATGGTTCTTCGCCTCGGCCACCGGCAATTTCGCGGCGGGTCTGATCTCCGCTGCAACGGGTGGCGAGGGCGGTGGTGTCGCACGTGTCATGGAGGTCTACTCCAACGTCGGCTGGCTGGCCGTGGGCGTGGGCGTGGTCATGCTGCTGATCGCGCCGCTGATCCGTCGCCTGATGCATCTCGATTCGCTCAAGGACGACGAGCCGTCGCTGGCGGGTCAGGATGGAATCGGTGAGCCGGTCGCGGCTGGCACCAAGCTCGACCAGGAGCGCCGCCCGTAACGGGATGGTCGTTCCGACACGAAAACAGCGCCCTCGGGCGCTGTTTTCGTTTGGGCCGAGCGATGCGCGCAGTGCGCCGACTCAATCCTTCAGCGGCGCCTCGAGCTTGGCCATCATCGCGGCGAAGGTCGCGCGCTCGGCCTCGTCCAGCGGCGCCAGCACGTTGCGCTGGTATTCCAGCGCCAGCGGCACGACGACGTCGTAGACCGCGTAGCCGGCCTCGCTGAGTTCCAGCACCGAGCGGCGGCGATCGCTGTCGTGCATCTCGCGTTCGATCAGCGCGCGCTCGAGCAGACGCGCGACCGCGCGGCTCACCGCCACCTTGTCCATCGCCGTGCGTTCGGCCACCCCGTTCGCCGACAGACCCGGATAGCGCCCCAGCACCGCGATCACCCGCCATTCGGTCACGCTGATCCCGAAGCGCTCGCTGTAGATGTCGGCCAGTCCGCGGCTGATGCGGTTGGTCAGCACGCTCAGCCGGTAGGGCAGGAACTGCTCGAGATCGAGGCGGTGATGCCCGTAGCCGTCGTGGGCGTCAGCGGGGTCGGACAGGGCAGCAGGAGGGGCCGCGGTTTGGGTCATGGTGCGATGCGCCTTGCAATTAGGTTGCATGCGTAACTATAAAGGAAGGTCTGAAACCGCCCGTTCCCGGCCGGCCCCATCGCGACGGAGTATCCCATGAGCGCTCACGCACACACCGCCCCCAATCTCGGCATGGAAGTGACCACGTTCGAGAACCCGATGGGCATCGACGGCTTCGAGTTCGTCGAGTTCGCCGCGCCTGCCGGCCAGGCGGATTTCATGCACACCTATTTCCGCAACATGGGCTTCGCCGCGGTGCTCAAGCACAAGACGCGGGCGATCACCGTGTACCGGCAGGGCGGGGTGAATTTCCTGCTCAATGAAGATCCGGATTCCTTCGCGGCCGATTTCGCCAAGGCGCACGGTCCGTCCGCCTGTGGCTTCGCGATCCGCTTCAAGCAGCCGTCAGGCGATGTCTACGGCAAGGTGCTGGGCAACGGTGGCGAGGCGATCGGTGATCGCGAGTCGAGCAAGGCCGTCGACGCGCCTGTGGTCAAGGGCATCGGCGACTGCATGCTGTATCTGGTCGACCGCTACGGCGCGTCGGGTTCGATGTACGACGACTATGTCGCGATCGACGGCGCCGACCAGAACCCGACCGGGTTCGGCCTGACCTTCATCGACCACCTCACGCACAACCTCTACTTCGGCAACATGCAGAAGTGGTCGGACTACTACGAGAAGCTGTTCAACTTCCGCGAGATCCGCTACTTCGACATCAAGGGCACGAAGACCGGCCTGAAGTCGAAGGCGATGACCGCGCCGGACGGCGTGGTGCGCATTCCGCTCAACGAGTCGAATGATCCGAAGTCGCAGATCAACGAATACCTCGACGCCTACAAGGGCGAGGGCATCCAGCACATCGCCTGTTTCACCGACGACATCTATGCGTCGATCGAGCAGATGCGCGAAAAGGGCATCGACTTCCTCGACACGCCGGAAACCTATTTCGACGTCATCGACCAGCGCATCCCGAACCACGGCGAAGACGTCGCGCGTCTGCAGCGCAACAAGATCCTGATCGACGCCGATCCGGAGACCAAGCAGCGCAAGCTGCTGCAGATCTTCACCAAGAACGCGTTCGGCCCGATCTTCTTCGAGATCATCCAGCGCAAGGGCAACGAGGGCTTCGGCGAAGGCAACTTCCAGGCGCTGTTCGAGAGCATCGAACGCGACCAGATGCAGCGCGGCGTGCTCTGAGTTCGACGAAGCGTCGTGGTCCGCGTCGAAAAAGGCGCGGGCCGACGCAGGCAGCGGGTCTGCAGCCGTCATCCCCGAACGCGGGATGCACGGCGGAACTTTCATTCGGGTGAAGCCATGAACGCATCGACGGACGACACGGTGACGGCGCTGCCGTTGGGCCATACGCAAGTGCGCGGCCCGCGCGGTTACATGTCCGGGTTCGGCAACGAATTCGCGACCGAGGCCGAGCCCGGCACGCTGCCGATCGGCAGGAATTCGCCGCAGCGCGTGGCGCATGGTCTGTACGCCGAGCAGCTCTCGGGCACTGCGTTCACCGCGCCGCGTGGTGAGAACCGGCGCAGCTGGCTGTACCGCATCCGGCCCGCAGCGATGCACGGCACGTTCTCGCCGTTCCAGCAGCCGCGACTCCACGATGGTTTCGATCGTGGCCCGGTGCCGCCGGACCAGATGCGCTGGAGTCCGTTGCCAATCCCCGAAACGCCGGTCGATTTCGTCGACGGTCTGTTCTCGATGGCTGGCACCGGCGGACCTGGCGCGCACGAAGGTGTGGGCATCCATGTCTACGCCGCGAACGCGTCGATGAGCGACCGTTTTTTCTACAGCGCCGACGGCGAATTGCTGATCGTGCCGCAGCAGGGACGTCTGGTGCTGGCGACCGAATTCGGTGTGCTCGAGGTCGAGCCGCAGGAGATCGCGGTGGTCCCGCGCGGCGTGCGCTTCCGTGTCGAACTGCCCGATGGCCCGAGCCGCGGTTATGTCTGCGAGAACCAGGGCCACGCGCTGCGTCTGCCCGATCTCGGTCCGATCGGTGCGAACGGCCTCGCCAATCCGCGCGATTTCCTCGCGCCTGTGGCCGCGTACGAAGACATCGAAGGCGACTTCACCCTGATCGCCAAATTCCAGGGCCATCTGTGGCAGGCGCCGATCGACCACTCGCCGCTCGACGTCGTCGGTTGGCACGGCAACTACGCGCCGTACAAATACGACCTGCGCCGCTTCAACGCGATCGGCTCGATCAGCTTCGACCATCCCGATCCGAGCATCTTCACCGTGCTCACGTCGCCGAGCGACACGCCCGGCACGGCGAACATGGATTTCGCGATCTTTCCGCCGCGCTGGCTGGTGGCGCAGGACACGTTCCGTCCGCCGTGGTTCCATCGCAACGTCGCCAGCGAGTTCATGGGTCTGGTGCACGGCCAGTACGACGCGAAGGCCGACGGCTTCTCACCCGGTGCGTGCTCGCTGCACAACTGCATGAGCGGACACGGCCCGGACGCGGCGACGTTCGAAAAAGCCAGCGCGGCCGATCTGTCGAAGCCCGACGTCATCAGCGGCACGATGGCTTTCATGTTCGAGACGCGCGCGGTGATCCGGCCGACACGCCAGGCGCTCGACGCCGTGCACCGCCAGGGCGATTACCAGTCCTGCTGGGCAGGTCTGCAGCGCAACTTCGTGCCGCCGCGCGGTTGAGTGATGCGCGGTGGCGTCAGGCCACCGCGTCGGCTTCGCCTTCGAGCACCAGCGCGGCCAGCGCCGGCAGGTGCGGTTCCGGCAGCACTTCCGCCACGCGTTCGCGCATGCGCGCCGCGTAACCGGGCTTGGTGAACGCAGGCAGGCCTGCAATCGCGTCGAGAATCGCGGTCACCGTCGCGGCTTCGTCGGCGCTGCCGATCAGGCGCGTTCGCAGCGCCAATGCCGCTGGCGCGCGCTGCAGCTCCAGCATGCCCTGCACGTAGATGCGCGCCGCGCTCAGCGAACGGCGACGCGTGGCCGCGGGTGTCGATGCGGGCGTGCCGGCTTCGTGCGCGGGCAGGGGCGCGGACGTCGATGCCACCGCATCGAGTGCATCCAGATAACCGAGCGTCTGCAACTGCAGCAGCAGGGCGGGCGTGTCCGCGCCGAGCATGCGCGTGAGTTCGGCGGCCGTGCGTTGTCCATCGCACAGGATCAGCGCACGGCGCTGCCGCAGGTCCAGCGAAGTGCCGTGAGTGGCCAGCGCGCGATGCGCGAGTTCGGTCTTGCGGGCGGGCACGGACGGCGACTTCCAGCGGCAGGCGTGCAGCATGGGAAGCGCCGATGAAACATCCATGACAATCCGCGGCGCGGTGCGCGGAAGCGTGGGCCACGTCTCGTTCACGCGGGCGCGCTAGTCTCGCGCCGGTCACCTTCCAGGAGTTGTCGCATGCACTTCCATCGCGCCCTGCCGGCCATCGCCGTGCTCTCTCTCGCACTCGCCGCGTGCCAACGCGACGAGGCGCCGCCCGTCGAGCCCGTGCCCGCAGCATCCGCACCGGCCGTGGCAGCCGAGCCTGCGCCGCCGGGCGATCAGCCTGACGCGCATGTGCCGCCCGCCAACGCGATGGGCACCAACGTGCCCCAGGTCGTCGACGGCGTCGTGACGTTCCAGGGCTTCGGCCCGGCCGCATTCGGCAGCGATGCCGAGCAGGTCCGCATGGTCTGGGGCAACGATCTCGGCGATGCCAAGCCGTCCGAGCCGGGCGGCTGCTATTACCTGACGCCGCCGCAGATGGGGACGACCGACTACGGCATCGGCTTCATGATCGAAGGCGACAAGTTCGCGCGCATCGACGTCGGCAACGACGGCTACACGGCGCCGGGCGGCGGCAAGGTCGGCATGGAGCGCGCGGAGATCGAGCGCCTGTATACAGGTCGCGTCGAAGCGTCTCCGCACAAGTACGTCGAAGGCGCGCAGACGCTGCGCGTGACCGACACCGGTGGTGGCACGTCCGCGCTGGTGTTCGAGACCGATCCAGCCGGCAAGGTCACCGGCTGGCGGATCGGTGTGCCGCCGCAGGTCGATTACGTCGAACGCTGCGGCTGATCCATGAATGTCCGGGTCGCGGCATGCCGCGGCCCGGGCTCACTGGCGCTCGGGCGGCGCCGGATCTTCGTCGTCGACGACCTTCTGCTGCGCATCGGGCAGGCGATCGGGATGCGGCGGACGATCGTCCATCAGCGACAGCGCCGCGCGCGACATCAGATGCGCGCTGATCGGTGCGGTGAGAAACAGGAACACGGTGATCAGCAGCTCGCGCGGATGCACGCCGCTGCCGTTGACCCAGTGATAGACGATCGACGCGAACAGGATGCAGCCCACGCCGAGCGTGCTGGCCTTTGCCGGCCCGTGTACACGCTGGAAGAAGTCGCGCAGCTTGAGCAGCGCGATCGCGCCGAGCAGGGTGAAGAAACAGCCCACGACGAGGAGGAACGCGAGGATGGCATCGAGGATGGTGCTCATTCGACGATGTCCCGGCGGATGACGTATTTGCTCAGCACCACGGTGCCGACGAAGCCGAGCATCGCGATGACCAAGGCGGCCTCGAAATAGATCTCGGTGTTCATCAGCATGCCGAACAGGATCAGCTGGGCGATGGAGCTGACGTAGAGCGTGTCCAGCGCCAGGATGCGGTCGGGCGCGGTCGGTCCGCGCAGCAGCCGCCACAGCGACAGCAGCATGGCGATGCCGACCAGATGCATGCCGACGATGATCGCGATCGTGATCATGGAAATACCTCGCGCAACGGTGCCTCGTAACGGGTCTTGATCTCGGCGACGAGCGCCTGCGGATCATCGGTACTGAGGCAGTGGATCAGCAGGTGTTTGCGGTCCTCCGACAACTCGGCGGACACGGTGCCCGGCGTCAGCGTGATCACGCTGGTCAATGCCGAAATACCGTGGATGTTGGTCAGGTCCAGCGGCACCCAGACGAACTGCGAATGCAGCTTGTGGTTCGGGCCGAGCACCTGTTTCGCCACCGTGAGGTTGGCGATCAGGATGTCCCACAGCAGCCGTCCGATCAGCGTCCAGATGCCGCGCAGGCGTCCGAGCTGGGCGAACTCGCGCTCCAGGCGGGCGGCGAGCTGCGGCATCAGCCAGGCCAGGATCAGCGCCATGACGATGTTGCCGGGGCTGTAGTCCTCGGCCATCAGCAGCCAGAAGACGAAGACCGTCAGGCTCTGCGGAATCGATGGCAGGAAACGTCGCATGAAGGGCTGTCGGGTCGTCATCGCGAAGGCTCCCTGAGCACGGGCGTCTCGCCGATGACGCGTTCGATCATCTCGGACGGCGCCAGCAACTGCGCGGCGGTCGCTTCGGTGTAGCGCAGGATCGGACCGGCGAACACCGTCATGACGATGCCGTAGCCGAGCAGCAGCATCGTCGCGGCGAGTTCGCTGCGACGCAGCGGCGGCGCTTCCACGCCTTCGGCGACCGGATCGACACGCCAGAACAGGCGCGTGCCACTGCGCGATAGACCGATCACCGCCATCAGGCTGCTGCCGAGGATCGCGGCCCAGACCCAGCCGATCACGTCTTCCGGCACCGAGTTCAGCAGCTGCAGCTTGCCGATGAAGCCCGATAGCGGCGGCAAGCCCGACACCGACACTGCAGCGACGAGGAACAGCAGCGCCGGCACGGTCTTGCCGGGCATCGACGCGATCGGCATCAGATAGTCGCCGGTGCCGCCGCGATGACGCTGGATGATGTCGGCCAGCAGGAACAGCGCGGCGGTGACGAACACGCTCTGCGGCAGGTAGTACAGGCCCGCGGAAATCGCACCGGCATTGCCGAGCGAGAACGCGACGAACAGCGTGCCCGCCGACAGCAGCACCAGATACGCGACGCCGATGCGCAACCGCGGCGCACCGACCACGCCGAGCGCGGCCAGCACCATCGTCGCCGCGCCCGCGGGCAGGAGCCATGGCCATGCGAAATCGGCGAGCAGGCCGGCCTCGCTGCCGAACACCAGCGTGTAGATGCGCAGCACCGCGTACAGACCGACCTTGGTCATGATGGTGAACAGTGCGGCGACCGCGGCCGGCGCACGCGCATAGGCTTCCGGCAGCCACAGATACAACGGCAGCAGGGCGGCTTTCGCGCAGAACACCAGCAGCAGCAGGCCGGCGCCGGCGCGCACCAGCAGTGCCTGGTCCGGTCCGAGTGCCGCCACGCGCACCGCCATCTCGGCCATGTTGAGCGTGCCGAGCATGCCGTAGAGCAGGCCGAGCGCGAGCAGGAACACGGTAGACGCGGCGATGTTGAACACCACGTAGTGCATGCCCGCCTTGATGCGCGCGCCGCGCGCGCCGCTGAGCAGCAGGCCGTACGAGGCGATCAGCATCACCTCGAAGAACACGAACAGGTTGAACACGTCGCCGGTCAGGAACGCGCCGTTGAGGCCGGCGAGCTGCACCTGGAACAGCGCGTGGAAGTGCAGGGCGCGCTTGTCCCAACCAGCGCACGCGTAGAGCAGGCAGGGAATCGCCAGCAGCGTCGTGGTCGTGACCATCAACGCCGAGAGGCGATCGACGACGAGCGCGATGCCGAGACGCGCCGGCCAGTCGCCGAGCAGGTACACCACGGTGTCGCCGTCGAGCACTTCGCGCAGCAGCGCCACGTTCGTCACCAGCAGCGCAGCCATGCCGATCCACGCCCACATCCGCAGCACGGAGGCGCGATGGGTGCGCTCGAGCAGCAGCAGGATCGCGCCGGTGACCAGCGGCACCAGGACGGGGGCGATCGCGATGTGGTTCATCGACGGCCTCCGCGCTGTTCTTCGTCGGGCTCTTCACCATCGACATGGTCGGTATGCAGGTCCGAGTGCTCGCGCATCGCGATGACGACGGTCACCGCGGTCATCGCGAACGCGATGACGATCGCCGTCAGCACCAGCGCCTGCGGCAATGGATCGGTGTAGTTGGCGAGGGTTTCGGCCAAGCCGTCCTTGAGCACCGGCGGCTTGCCGACGACCGGGCGGCCGGACGAGAAGATCAGCAGGTTGGTCGCGTACGAGAGCAGCGTCAGCCCGAGGATCACGTCGAAGGTGCGTGCGCGCAGCAGCAGGTAGACACCCGAGGCGGCGAGCACGCCGATGGCGGAAGCGATTGCGAGTTCCATCAGTGCGCCTCCTCCGCAGCCTGACGTTGTTTGACCGTGCCCATCGTCGAGAGCATCAGCAGGGTGCCGGCGAACACGACCACATAGACGCCGGTGTCGAACACGAGTGCACTGGCCAGTGGCAGCAGGCCGATCAGCGGCAGTTCCACATCGAGATGGCCGCTGGTCAGGAACGGCACGTCGAACCACCACGAACCGACGCCGCCGATCACCGCCAGCAACAGGCCGACACCGATGCCACGCAGGTAGTCGAAGCCGAACGTCGCCTCGACCGCGCGCGCGCCCTGCAGCACGTACTTCACCAGCACCGGCACTGCGAACACGAGGCCGGCGATGAAGCCGCCGCCCGGTGCGTTGTGGCCGCGCAGGAACAGATAGATCGACACCGTCAGTGCCAGCGGGAACAGCAGCTGGGTCAGGTCGGCCGCGATCGGCAGGTGCACCGGCGGGCCGGGCATCACTTCGTCGGGCTTGAGACGCGCCCAGCGCAGCAGCGCGTGCACCACCAGCGCGGCCGTGCCGAACACGGTGATCTCGCCGAAGGTATCGAAGCCGCGGAAGTCGACCAGGATCACGTTGACTACGTTGCGGCCGTAGGCCTCGGGCAAGGAGCGCACCAGCAGCTCGTTGGAGATCGTGTCGGCGGGCGAGACCATCATCGCGTAGGCCAGCGCGCCGAGACCGCCGCCGGCAACGATCGAGATCGCGACATCGCGGAACTTGCGCAGCGGCCGGCGCGTGCTCTTCGACTGCTTGGGTAGATAGTTCAGCGCCATCATCATCAGCGCGATCGTCACCATCTCGACCAGCAGCTGGGTCAGCGCGAGATCCGGCGCGGAGAGATAGACGAACATCAGGCTCACCGCGAGACCGACGCCGCCGATCACGATCAGCGCGGTCAGGCGCTTGCCGTGCACGACCACGGTGCCGATCGACGAGGCCACGATCACCGCCCAGATCATCCAGCCCATGACCGGCAGCGGACGCGGCCCCGGACCGTTGGCGATCAGCTCGGCGAAGTTGCCCAGCAGCGGCCAGCCGGCCAGCACCAGCGCGACCAGCAGCAGGCCGAACAGACTGCGCTGCAGACTGCCGTTGGCGACGCGCGCGGTGAACGCACGGGCCAGCGAGAAGAGACGTTCCAGATTGACCTGGAAGACCTGACGGCCGGTCGAGCGCGTGACCACGGCATGGAAGTCGAGCAGCTTGCGCAGGCCGAAGTACAGCAGCACGCCGAACACCAGGCTGGCGACGCTCATCATCAGCGGCAGGTTGATGCCGTGCCACACCGACAAGCTGAACTCCGGCGTCGCGGCGCCGAGCGTGCCGCGCGCCATCGTATGCAGCAGCGGGCCGACGGTCAGCGCCGGAATGATGCCGATCACCAGGCACAGGATCGCCAGCACGCCGACGGGAATCCGCATCCAGCGCGGCGGCTCGTGCGGCACCACGTCGAGCGCACGCGGGCCGCGGCCGAAGAAGGTGTCGTGCACGAAGCGCAGGCTGTAGGCGATGCCGAACACGCCGGCCAGCAGCGCCGCGATGCTGATCACCCAGCGCATCGTGCCGTGGCCGCCTATCTCCAGCGCCTCGGCGAAGAACATTTCCTTCGACAGGAAGCCGTTGAGCAGCGGAATGCCGGCCATCGCCAATGACGCGACGATCGCCAGCGCACTGGTCATCGGCATGAGGCGTCTGAGATTGCCGAGCCGGCGCATGTCGCGCGTGCCGGTCTCGTGGTCGATAATGCCCGCGGCCATGAACAGCGAGGCCTTGAACATCGCGTGGTTGAGGATGTGGAACAGGCCCGCGACGACGGCCATTTCGGTCGACAGGCCGAACAGCAGCGTGATCAGACCGAGGTGGGAAATCGTCGAATACGCCAGCAGGCCCTTGAGGTCGTGCTGGAAGATCGCGAACCACGCGCCCATCACCAGCGTCGTCGCGCCGACGCCGCTGACCACGTAGAAGAAGAGATCGGTCCCAGCCAGCGCCGGATGCAGGCGCGCCAGCAGGAACACGCCGGCCTTCACCATCGTCGCCGAATGCAGGTACGCCGAGACCGGCGTCGGCGCGGCCATCGCGTGCGGCAGCCAGAAGTGGAACGGGAACTGCGCGCTCTTGGTGAAAATGCCCAGCAGCACCAGGCCCAGCGCCCACGGATACAGATGGCTCGCGCGGATCAGATCGCCCGAGGCCAGCACGACATCGAGATCGTAGCTGCCGACGATGCGGCCGATCAGCAGCACGCCGCCGAGCAGCGCCAGGCCGCCCATGCCGGTGATCGTCAGCGCCATGCGTGCGCCCTGGCGGGCGTCCTGGCGATGCGACCAGAAGCCGATCAGCAGGAACGAACTGATCGAGGTCAGTTCCCAGAACACCGCGAGCAGGAGCAGGTTGCCGGCGATGACCATGCCGAGCATCGCGCCCATGAAGAGCAGCAGATAGGTGAAGAACCGTCGCGGACTGTCTTTGGCCGACAGGTAGTAGTGGCCGTAGAGCACGACGAGTCCGCCGATGCCCAGCACCATCAATGCGAACGTCCAGGCCAGCCCGTCCATACGCAGGCTGAAATCCAGCCCGGCTTCGGGAATCCACGCGTATTGGGTCTTGAGAATGGTGCCGTCGAAGACGTCACCGGCCAGAAAAGCCAATACGCCAAGACCCAGCAACGGCACGAGGCCGGCCAGACAGGCAACGGTGCGCCGTGACGCATTCGCGGACAGCGCTACAACGAGCGCCAGCGCGAAAGGCAGGGCCAAGAGAAGTTCGAGCATCGGGCTCCTTGTGGAGGCAGGTCGGCCAGAGGGCCGGCGGGTCACGCAAGGGCCGGGCAGTTTAACCGATGCCGGTCGACGGAGCGTCGTCGCGGCTCGATATGCTATGTCCCATGACGTCGATCGCAGCCACTACGCCCCCGCACGCACGCCATGCGCTGGTCTTCGGTGCCAGCGGCGCGATCGGAGCGGCCCTGCTGGCGCGACTGCTCGACGCGGGCTGGACCGTCGATGCCCTGTCGCGCGCGTCGCGCGCCGATGGCCCGCAACTGCGCTGGCACACCGGTGCGTTCGCCACGATGCCGGACACCTTGCCGGCGCAAGCCGATGCAATCTTCAGCTGCGGCCCGCTGGACCAGTTCTCGCTGTGGTACGCCGAGGCCTCGATCGAATGTCCGCGCGTCGTCGCGTTCGGTTCGACCAGCGACGCGACCAAGCAGGCGGCCAGCGATCCGGGCGAGCGCGAGCTGGCGATGCGGTTGCGCACGTCGGGGGAGCGCGTGTTCGCGGCGGCGCAGGCGCGTGGCGCTGCGGCGACGCTGCTGAGGCCGACGCTGGTCTACGGCAGCGGACGCGATCGCAACCTCAGCCTGATCGTCGCGCTCGCCCAGCGTAGCGGCATGTTCGTGTTGCCTGCCGACGCGCGCGGTCGACGCCAGCCGGTGCACGTCGACGATCTCGCGGCGGCGGCGCAGGCCGCGGTCGATGCGCCCGCAGCGTACGGCCAGGCCTTCGCATTGCCGGGCGGGGAGACCCTCGACTACCGCACGATGGTCGCGCGCACGCTGGCCTGCCTGCAGCCCGCGCCGCGCCTGCTGGTGCTGCCGGGCGCGTTGTTCGATGCGGCGTTGTGGGCGGCGCATCGCGCCGGTCGCCTGCAGGGCCTGCCGCCAGGCGCGGTGACGCGCATGCGCGAGGATCTGGTGTTCGATGCCGCGCCTGCGCAGGCGGCATTCGGCTATGCGCCGCGGGCGTTCCGCGCGGAGCCGGCGATGTTCGGCGTCGACTGACGCGCGCCGTCTTGTCCGGATCGGATCATGGCCCTGCCATCGGTTCCTCGACCAGCTTGCGCGACTTCTGCAGCGCGCGCAGTGCGATCACCAGCACGCCGCCGAGCACCATCGCCCCGCCGATCCACAGCCTCGGCCCCGGCCGGTCGCCCCAGAACGCGACGCCCAGACCGATCGCCATCACCGGTACCAGCAGCAACCACGGCGTGACCATCGCGACCGGGTAGCGCTGCATCAGCACGTAGTACAGGCCGTGGCCGAGCAGCGAGGACACGAACGCCGCGTAGACCGCGCCGCCCCAGCCGGCGAAGCCGGCGTTGCCGAGCTGGTCGAAACCGCCGGGCTCGAACACCAGGCTGATCGCCAGCAGCGGCAGCACGCTGAAGACCGCGGTCCAGCCCTGCATGTTCCACATGTCGACATTGCGCAGGCGCTTCATCAGCACCGTACCGATCGCGAGCATCGCGGCCGATGCCAGCATCGTCAGCAGCGCGGCCGGGTTGGCCAGCACCACCGGATCGAAGCCCAGCACCAGCACGCCGCAGAAGCTCACGCCGATCGCCAGACCCGTGCGCCAGGCGAACCGCTCGCCGAGCACCGCCCAGGCCAGCAGCGCGGTCATCGGGATGTAGCTCTGCATGACGATCGCCGGCGACGACAGATCCGTCGACAGCCGCAGCGCGAGAAAACTCAGGCCGAAATGCGCCACGCCGATACACAGGCACACCGCGATCAAGCGCGGCCATTGCCCGGGCGCGGGCGGTCGCAGCAGCCACACCAGCGGCAGCGCCAGCATCGCGAAGCGCACCGCGGTGAAGAGAAACGGGGGAATCTCGCGCAGCGCATTGGCCGAGACGAGGAAGTTCAGCGCCCAGGCGATACAGACGACGAGAACCAGAACGAGATCGCGGGGTGACACGGGCGATGCACCAGCGTGGCGCGACAGGATCGCACGTGCGACGCCTCAGAACCTGTTCACGATCTGTCGCGAGCGCAGCCGGATGGCGCGTGGCGGAGCGCAGAAAGCGCAGTGTACGTGCGGGTACATGAGCATTTCGAACACCGCACGCGCGTTATCCGGCAAGCGCAGCAAGATCGTGGACAGGTTCTCAGTACGTCAGATGCAGACGTCGATAGAGCTTGGACAGCACCCACGCCGGACCGACCAGCAGGTAGCGCAGGTCGGTGAAGAAGCTCGGCTTGCGGCCTTCGAACAGCTTGCTGTGGCCGACGAACTGCGCCACCCACGCGACCGCGAACACGCCCAGCGCCAGCCAGAACAGGAACGGCGTGCCGAAGTCGCGCTGCAACCAGTACGTCAGCGCCGACATCGCCACGAACACCAGCAGCATGCCGAGGCCGATCGCGCGCGAGGCGCGGTAATAGAACATCCACGCCCCGAACATCGCCAGGCCCGCCCACAACCCCGGCTTGAACAATGTGCCGGTGGGAATGCACCACAGCAGCGCGATCACGCTCCACAAGATCGCCGGGACGGCGAACACGTGGATCCACTGGTTGGTGTCGTCGCGGTGGTCGGCCGAGTAACTGGCGAACCAGCGGTCGATCGGACGCACCTGCGCGTCGTCGTGTGTTGCGTCCATCAGCCCCTCCCGAGGGTCGATCCGGTCGTGTCGGTGACTAGGTTACGCCTGCGATCGGCTCTCCGAAGCTGAGCTCGTTGCCGCTCGGATCGACGATCCTGAAATCGCGCATGCCGTAGGGGCGGTCGCCGATCGGAACACGCACCTCGACGCCCGCAGACGTCAATGCGTTGTACCAAGCATCGATATCCGACACGCCCAGATAGATCTGTGCGGCGCCCGGCGTGCCGGGGTCGGTGCGTTGGCTGAGCATGATCTCGGCGCCGTTGCGGCAGACCGAGGCGATGTGCGGGGGTTCGCCCCAGGACCAGGCCAGCTCAAAGCCGAGTGTCCGCACGTAGAAATCCAGCGAAGCGGCCAGATCGTCCACCGTGAAAACGGGCGATACGGATTCGATCTGCATGGGCGTGCGATCCACAGAATGGAACAGCTTTCGGGAATACCGGCACCACGCGCGCGTTGAAGCGCGCTCAGTCGATCGAGATGTCCGCCAGCTTCTGCAGCGCTTCGGCATACCGGGCGCGGGTGCGCTCGATGACCTCGGCGGGCAGCTTGGGGCCGGGGGCGGTCTTGTCCCAGTCGGTGGTTTCCAGATAGTCGCGGACGATCTGCTTGTCATAGCTCGGCGGGCTGGTGCCCACTTCGTACGCATCGGCCGGCCAGTAGCGCGAGGAATCCGGGGTCAGCACTTCGTCCATGACGTAGAGACGGCCGTCGGCATCGGTGCCGAATTCGAACTTGGTGTCGGCCAGGATGATGCCGCGCTCGGCGGCATACGCGGCGGCGAACGTGTACAGCCGCAGCGTGGCCTCGCGCACCTGCTCGGCGAGATCGGCGCCAATGATGCGGACCATCGTGTCGAAATCGATGTTCTCGTCGTGGTCGCCGACGGCGGCCTTGGTCGACGGGGTGAAGATCGGCTGGGGCAGACGTTCGGCCTGGCGCAGGCCGTCGGGCAGGGCGATGCCGCTGACGCGACCGGTGCGCTGGTAATCCTTCCAGCCGCTGCCGATCAGATAGCCGCGCGCTATCGCTTCGACCGGCACCGGCTTGAGCTTCTTCGTCACCACCGCGCGCTTGGCATACAGCGCCGGGTCGACGCCTGCGGGCAACACGCTGGCGACATCGATCCCGGTCAGGTGATTGGGCATCAGCGCCGCGGTCTGTTCGAACCAGAAATTGCTGATCTGGCAGAGCATCTCGCCCTTGCCCGGAATCGGATCGGGCAGCACCACATCGAACGCGCTCAGGCGATCGGTCGCAACGATCAGCAGACACTCGTCGCCGAGGTCGAACACGTCGCGGACCTTGCCGCGGTGACGCAGGTGGAGGCCGGGGAGGTTCGCTTCGAGAAGAGTCGTCGACACGGTTGACATTTCCGGGTGGATCGCGAGCGGCCGGCAAGTGTAGTGCGAACCGCAGCGCGTTGCAGTGAGTCGCGACCACCGGCATCACGGCGGCCGGCTACACTGTCGACCATGCAACGCTGGTACGGAAAATTGCTGGGCTTCATCGCCGGATGGCTGCTGCTGCGCCACCCGGCCGGCGGCGTGATCGGCGCGATCATCGGCCACGCCTTCGATGCCGGCTGGCTCGCGCCGCGGCGTTACAAAGACCACAAGGTGTTCGGTCTGGGGCCGGAGGCGACACGCGAAGAGATCGACCAGGCCTATCGCAAGCTGATCTCGCAATATCACCCCGACCGCGTCGCCGGGGCCGCGCCTGAACTGCGCGCCCAGGCCGAGGCCCGCGCCGCAGAACTCAATGCCGCCTACGACCGCTTGCGTCGGGGCCGCGACGGCCGCAAAACCCGCCGCTGACGCGTCGCGCATATCGCGCGACCGTAGGATGGGTAGAGCGCAGCGAAACCCATCATTGCCATCCCGCCGCCCGCGACAGCAGTTCGCGGAACAACGCTGTGCGTAGCGGATGGAAGTTCGGGCGCACGGCCAAGGGCGCTGTCTACCGCTTCGATTCGCACGCGAACTGCTTAGCGCGTAAAAGCGAGGGGTTTCGCTGCGCTCTACCCATCCCACGAACGCAAAAAAGAAGCCGGCTTGCGCCGGCTTCCTGGTGTCGCAATCAATCAGGCGCGATGGATCAGAAGCGCCAGTTGACCGTGGCGCGCGCGGCGCCGTAGTCGAAGTCCTTGTCGCTGCGACGCATATCGGTGCCGGCGCGGTTGACGATCAGGAAGGGGTTGGTCGCAGGCGCGGTGCCCGGACCCGTGCGCACGCGCTGGTCGTCGGCTTCCAGGCTCGTGAACAGGTATTCCAGACCGACCGAGACGTTCTCGCCCAGCTTGCGCTCGTAACCCACGCCGGCCTGCCAGCCGAAGCCGGAGGTGTCGCCGTTGGTGGTGAACGAGTTGGCGGCGTTGCTGGTGGTGAACTCGTTGTCGATCTTGGCGTGCGCCATACCACCGGTCAGGTAGATCAGGTTCGCCGAGTCGGCGCCGAAGGCGTAACCCGAACGCAGACGCAGGGCGGCAACGCGATCGACCTTGCGGAACATCGTGTAATAGGCCGGCGTGGTGCTGAACGAGCTCACGGCATCACGGACGTCATTCGCGCCGTATTCGCCGACGACACCGAAGACCCAGCTGCCCATCTGCCAGTCGTAACCACCGCGCACGCCGTAATCGGCGCCGCCACGGTTCTTGGTGCAGCCTGCGGCCGGGGTCGCGCCCTGGGCAGCGCCATTGCACGAGCCGGGCGAGAACGCGTCGGCGCCGGCGGCGGTGCGGACGGTGTCGCCGTAGACGCGGTCGAGGTTGGTGTCGAAGACGAAGCGGTCGTCGCTGTTGTCTTCGGGGCTGTCCACGACGCCGCCGTACAGACCGACGTAGCCGCCGGTCCAGGTGTCGTCGGTGGACTGGGCAAATGCGGCGCCGGTGCTGGCGGCGAGCAGCGCGATGCTGGCGGATGCGGCGTGGATCATTTTCATGGGGTAGCTCTCCATTCTTGTTTTTGCCGGCCGAACTCTGTCGGCACGGTGCGGGGCACGGTCACCGGGGGAAGTGGCCGCGCGAGAGTGATACGCAAGTGGGCGTGAATCGGGATGCATGCACGCACCGGAAAAGTGAATGAATGCGGCGCTTCAATTCAGGCGGGTGCATGCGCAGGCAGTGCGCTTCAGCAGATCAACGGGGGCGCCGCCGCTTAGAATGTCGCGCTGCGGCCGTCAGGCCGCGCCCCACTTCACGACCTGGAATCGCATATGCAGCCCGCCGTCATCGCGCCCTCGATCCTGTCCGCGAATTTCGCCCGCCTCGGCGAGGAGGTCGACAACGTGCTCGCCGCCGGCACGGACTGGGTGCACTTCGACGTGATGGACAACCACTACGTGCCGAACCTGACGATCGGTCCGATGATCTGCGAGGCGCTGCGCAAGCACGGCGTGACCGCGCCGATCGACGTGCATTTGATGGTCGAGCCGGTGGATCGCATCGTCCCTGACTTCGCCAAGGCCGGCGCGTCGCTGATCAGCTTCCATCCCGAAGCCAGCCGCCACGTGCACCGCACGATCCAGCTGATCAAGGCCGAAGGCTGCCAGGCGGGCCTCGTACTCAATCCGGCGACGCCGATCGAAGTGCTGGACTACGTGCTCGAGGATCTCGACATGGTGCTGCTGATGTCGGTCAATCCCGGCTTCGGCGGCCAGGCCTTCATCCCGTCGACGCTCGACAAGCTGCGCCAGGTGCGCGCGCGTATCGACGCGCTCGGCAAGCCGATCCGGCTCGAGATCGATGGCGGTGTGAAGCCCGACAACATCGGCGAGATTGCCGCGGCGGGCGCCGACACCTTCGTTGCCGGCTCGGCGATCTTCGGCAAGCCGGACTACCGCGCCGTGGTCGACGCGATGCGCGCCGAAATCGCCCGCGCGACTTCGCTGCGCGCGTGAGCGCGAACGTCGTCACCTGCGATCTGTGCGACGCGCATCCGGATGCGGTGCGCGTGCTCGATCTGCCGCTGCGCGATTTCGGCGGACGGATTGCCTTCTCCGGCATCGTCAGCACCGTGCTCGCACTGGAGGACAACTCGCGCGTGCGTGAAGCGGTGGCGGAAGCCGGCGTGGGCCGTGTGCTGGTGATCGACGGCGGCGGTTCGACACGCCGTTCGATGCTCGGCGACCTGCTGGCCGAACAGGCAGTCGCCAACGGCTGGGCAGGCGTGGTGGTGCATGGCGTCATCCGCGACAGCCTCGCGATCGGCCAGCTCGATCTCGGCGTCAAGGCGCTGGGCACGGTGCCGTTGAAGACCGACAAGCGCGGGCAGGGCGTGCGCGACGTGCCGGTGTCCTTCGGCGGCGTGACGATCCGGCCCGGCGACTGGCTGGCCGCCGATGCGGATGGCGTGCTGGTGGCGGATCGACCGCTGGTCTGAGCGCTGCGCATTCGCGCGTTGTTCGCATTCCGAGGAATTGCCGGCCTGCTGCCCTCACCTCACCGTCCGCGCTGCGGACGGTTCCCCCTCTCCCGCACACGCGGGAGAGGGGCCTCGGCGTCTTCCGCTGCGCGGAAGTGCGTTTTCGCTGGAGGCTGATCCTGCCTCCGCCAGTCGTCCCTGCTATGGCCTTCCATGCTCCGGGCGTTCGATGACGTGCCGATGACACGCGTGAGGGCCGGTTAACAGCGGCGCGTGAGGCATCCGCTACGCTCCGCGCCACCTCCACCACCCGCACGACCACCCGCATGCCTGCACCGCTTTGGCGCCTGATCCTCAATGGCAAATCCGCGGGTGACGAGGCCGTGCGCACGGCAGTCGCCGCCGTCCGCGCGCGCGGCGTCCATGTCGACGTCCGGGTGACCTGGGAGGCCGGCGATGCCGAGCGCTACGCCGCCGAGGCGCTGGCCGAACCGGTCGACACGATTGTCGCCGCCGGTGGCGACGGCACTCTCAACGCTGTGGTCTCGGTGCTGGCCGCGCAGTCCGCTGATGCAGATGCGCTGCCGTCGCTGGCATTGCTGCCACTCGGCACCGCCAACGATTTCGCGACGGCCGCCGAAGTGCCCGTGCTGCCGGAAGACGCACTGGCCCTGGCGCTCGACCGGCCGGCCGTGCCGATCGACGTGCTGCGCATCGAGACCGATGACGGCGTGCATTGGTGCGCTAATCTCGGGTCCGGCGGCTTCGGCACGCAGGTGACCGTGGAAACACATGCCGGCCTGAAGAAGGTGCTCGGCGGCCTGGCGTATTTCATCACCGGACTGTCGCGCATCGGCCGCATCGAACCGCTGGAAGCGCGCATCACCGGTCCGGATTTCGCCTGGGCGGGCGGCTTCATCGCGCTGGGCATCGGCAACGGTCGCCAGGCCGGTGGCGGGCAGGCGCTCTGCCCGGATGCCTGCATCGACGACGGCCTGATCGACGTCACCATCGTCCCGGAGCTCGAAGGCGAACTCGTCAACACGCTGCGCACCGCGCTGACCGAGGGCAAGGTCGCCGCGCTCGACCAGGTGGCCGTGCGCACGCAGCTGACCGAGCTGGTCGTCGAGTCCGACACACCCCTGGTGCTGAACCTCGACGGCGAGCCCGCGCGCGCGCGGCGCTTCGCGATCACCTGCCAGCCGGGACGCCTGCGGCTGCACCTGCCGAAGGACTGTCCGCTGCTCGTCGCGTCGCCGCACCCGACCGTCTGAGGCTGTCGCGCGTTCGCGGCCGAGCCGCTACAGTAGCCGCCATGCACGCGTCTGCCCTCCCGCATTTCCGTTTGCTCGACGCCGGCTGGCGATGGTGGCGTACTGCCTCCGTTGCCCCCGTTCGTCCGACTGTCCAGGAAATGCCGCGTGATCACGCACACCGAGTTCCAGCACTACGCCGCTGAAGGCCACACCCACGTACCGGTGGTCCGCGAGGTCCTGAGCGATCTCGATACGCCGCTCTCGGTCTACCTCAAACTCGCCGACGGCCCGCACACCTATCTGTTCGAATCGGTGGAAGGCGGCGAACGCTTCGGCCGCTATTCGATCATCGGTCTGCCTGCCGAACGCGTGTACGCATTCCATGGCCACACGCTGACGGTGCGCGAGCACGGCGAGGTCATCGAGACGCGCGAGGTCGAAGATCCGTTCGCCGAAGTCGAGCGTCTGCGCACCGCGCATTCGGTGCCGCAGATCGAAGGACTGCCGGGTTTCACCGGCGGTCTGGTCGGCTGGTTCGGCTTCGAATGCATCGAGTACATCGAACCGCGTCTGCGCAACGGTCAGCGCGCCGACGTGCGCGACGAGCTCGGTACGCCCGACATCCTGCTGATGCTGAGCACCGAGGTCGCGGTGTTCGACAATCTCAAGGGCCGCCTGTATCTCGTGGTCCACGCCGACACGCGTGAACCGCAGGCCTGGCTGCGCGCGAACCGCCGTCTCGATGCGCTGACGCATCGCCTGCGTCAGGGCGGCGCCGGGTATCCGGAAACGCTGCAGCCGGCCGCGCTCGACGAATCCGATTTCGTGTCCGGCTTCACCCGCGAGGGCTTCATCGAGGCCGTCGCGAAGACCAAGGAATTCATCGCCGCTGGCGACGCCTTTCAGGTCGTGCTGTCGCAGCGCATGTCGGTGCCGTTCCAGGCGCGACCGGTCGACGTCTATCGCGCGCTGCGCGCGTTGAATCCGTCGCCCTACATGTATTTCCTCGATGTCGGCGGCACCCAGGTTGTCGGTTCGTCGCCGGAAATCCTTGTGCGATTGAAGGACGGCGAAGTCACCGTGCGCCCGATCGCCGGCACGCGTCCGCGCGGCGAGACGCCCGCGCAGGACCAGGCGCTTGAAGCCGAGCTGCTGGCCGATCCCAAGGAGCGCGCCGAACATCTGATGCTGATCGACCTGGGCCGCAACGATGTCGGCCATGTGTCGAGCGCGGGCACGGTCGAGGTCGGCGAGCGCTTCGTCATCGAACGCTACAGCCACGTCATGCACATCGTCAGCGAAGTCACCGGCCGCCTGAAGGACGGGTTGAGCTATGCCGACGTGCTGCGCGCGACGTTCCCGGCCGGCACCGTCAGCGGCGCGCCGAAAGTACGCGCGCTGGAGATCATCCGCAGCCTCGAACCGGTCAAGCGCAACGTCTATTCGGGCGCGGTCGGCTACATCGGCTGGCACGGCGACGCCGACACCGCGATCGCGATCCGCACCGCAGTGATCCAGGACGGCCGCCTCTACGTGCAGGCCGGCGCCGGCATCGTCTACGACTCGGATCCCGAAATGGAATGGGCCGAAACCATGAACAAGGGCCGCGCATTGTTTCGCGCGGTCGCGCAGGCGGCGAAGGGGCTGTGATGCAGCGCGCCGATTCTTCTTTCAACACCCGATCCGCCGGAACCGCACGATGCTGTTGATGATCGACAACTACGACAGCTTCACCTGGAATCTCGTGCAGTACCTGCAGACGCTGGGCGCCGAGGTGCGGGTGGAGCGCAACGACGCCTTGACGGTCGATGCGATCGCGAAGCTCGCGCCCGAGCGCATCGTGATCTCGCCCGGCCCGTGTACGCCGAACGAGGCAGGCGTATCGCTGGAAATCATCGAGCGTCTTGGCGCGACGACGCCGATCCTCGGCGTGTGTCTCGGGCATCAGGGCATCGGCCAGGCCTATGGCGGCAAGGTGGTCCGCGCGCAGCGGATCATGCACGGCAAGACCTCGGCGATCCGCCACGAAGGCCTCGGCGTGTTCGCCGGTCTGCCGGACGGGTACGAGGCTACGCGCTACCACTCGCTGGTCGTCGAGCAATCGTCGCTGCCGGACTGTCTCGAAGTCACCGCGTGGACCGAAAACGCGGACGGCAGCGTCGAGGAGATCATGGGGCTGCGCCATCGCAGCCATCCCGTCGAAGGCGTGCAGTTCCATCCCGAGTCGATCCTGACCGAGCATGGGCATGCGTTGTTGAAGAATTTTCTGGAGCGCTGACGCATCATCAAGATTCGCTGTTACGAACCATCGGTCTCCCCATGCCCATCACCCCACACGAAGCCCTGCAACGCACCATCGAGCACCGCGAGATCTTCCGCGACGAGATGGTCGAACTGATGCGCCAGATCATGCGCGGGGAGGTGTCCCCGCTGATGACCGCGGCGATCTTGTCCGGTCTGCGGGTCAAGAAGGAGACCGTCGACGAGATCGCCGGTGCGGCGCAGGTGATGCGCGAGTTCGCGCTGCCGGTGCCGGTCGCCGATGCGGATCGCGCGCATCTGGTGGACATCGTCGGCACCGGTGGCGACGGCGCGCACACGTTCAACATTTCGACGGCGAGCATGTTCGTCGTCGCCGCGGCAGGCGCGAAGGTGGCCAAGCACGGCAACCGCAGCGTGTCGTCGAAATCCGGCAGCGCGGACGTGCTCGAAGCACTCGGCGCGCGCATCGATCTGCAGCCCGACGACGTCGCGCGCTGCATCGCGGCCACCGGCATCGGCTTCATGTTCGCGCCGGTGCATCACCCGGCGATGCAGGCGGTCGCGCCGGTGCGCCGCGAAATGGGCGTGCGCACGATCTTCAATATTCTCGGCCCGCTGACCAATCCGGCCGGTGCGCCGAACATCCTGATGGGCGTGTTCCACCCCGATCTCGTCGGCATCCAGGTGCGCGTACTGCGCGAACTCGGCGCGCAGCGCGCGCTGGTGGTCTGGGGGCGCGACGGCATGGACGAGATCTCGCTCGGCGCCGGCACGCTGGTCGGCGAACTGCGCGACGGCGAGGTGCGCGAGTACGAGATCCACCCCGAGGACTTCGGCATCGCCATGGCCGCCAGCCGTAACCTGCGTGTGGAGAACGCCGATGAGTCGAAGACACTGGTGCGCCAGGCGCTCGACGGCACCGTCGGGCTGGCCCAGGACATCGTCTGCCTCAATGCGGGCGCGGCGCTGTACGTGGCCGGCGTGTCGGACTCGATCGCCGATGGCGTTGTACTCGCGCGCACGACCGTCGCTTCGGGTGAAGCGCTGCGCCGCCTGGACGCATTCGTCGCACAGACGCAGCACGCGCACAGCTGAATCGGAAGATTCTGGTTCCCCGCGCCCCATCGGGCGCGTATGCTGAATACGTCGCATGGATGCTGCCCTTTCGGTTGAAGAAGCGATCCCTGCATGCGTCATCCCGCATTACCCCGCCCCCCTTACCACGTCGCGATCCTCCGCTACCGCCGCAATGGCGAGGACGCGGCCGGTTACGACGAAGCGCTGCGCGACATGGTGGAAATGGCGCAACTGCAGCCCGGCTTCCTCGGCATGGAGTCGGTAGACGGCGAGGGCGGTGACGGCGTCACTTTGAGCTACTGGACCGACGAGGCCTCGATCCGCGCCTGGCGCGCGCAGGACGACCAGGGCGTGATTCGCGAAAAGGACCGGCGTGGCTGGTACGCGCATTACGCCCTGCAGATCGCGCGCGTCGAACGCGCCTACGAGTGGTCGCGCGACGAAGCCGACGATCCGGAAGCATCCGAGACCGCGTTGCCGGTCTGACGGTCGGCGCACCGTCGCCTGCGTTATCGTGGGCGGCCCTTCCAGACCGGCGCGCCGCGCTGGCCAATGGTGCAGATCTTGAACGACGTCCTGCAGCGCATCCTTGCGCGCAAACACGAAGAAGTCGCGGCACGTCGTGCCGCGTTGCCGCTGGCCGATATCGCCGCACGCGCCGCCGCTGCGCCGCCGGTGCGCGGGTTCGCGGCCGCGATCGAGGCGAAGATCGCCGCCGGCCAGGCCGCCGTGATCGCCGAGGTCAAGAAGGCCAGCCCCTCGCAGGGTGTGATCCGCGCCGACTTCCAGCCCGCCGAAATCGCGCGCAGCTACGCGGCCGGCGGCGCGGCCTGTCTGTCGGTGCTGACCGACATCGATTTCTTCCAGGGCGCCGACGACTACCTCGTGCAGGCGCGCGCAGCCTGCGCGTTGCCGGTGCTGCGCAAGGATTTCATCGTCGATCCCTGGCAGGTCTACGAGGCCCGTGCACTCGGCGCGGACTGCGTGCTGCTGATCGTCGCCGCGCTCGACGACCGCCAGCTGGTCGAGATCGCCGAGCTGGCGATGTCGATCGATCTCGACGTGCTGGTCGAAGTGCACGACATCGATGAACTCGAGCGCGCGCTGCAGGTGCCTGCGCCGCTGCTGGGCATCAACAACCGCAGCCTGCGTTCGTTCGAGGTCTCGCTCGACACCACGCTGGACCTGCGCAGTGCGGTGCCGCGCGACCGACGTCTGGTGACCGAGAGCGGCATCCATACCGCCGCCGATGTCGCGCGCATGCGCGAGGCCGGGGTCGACGCGTTCCTGGTCGGCGAAGCCTTCATGCGCGAGCCCGACCCGGGCACCGCGTTGCGCACGCTGTTCGCGATGCCGGGCGCGCCTGCGACGAGGGACGGCCGCCCGGTTGCCGACATCTCGGCAATCGCGATCGCAGCCGCAACCACGCCGGCGCCGGTGGAAACGGACACCACCAGTGCAGACACCGGCACGCCGGTCGTCGCCCAGTTGCTCAAGGACACCGCCGCGAACGACACCGTGCGCACCGTGGTCTTCGATTTCGATCACACGCTCTACGACGGCGATTCGGGCACCCATCTGTTCCGCTGGCTGATCACCCGCAGCGTCTGGCGCACCGCGCTGGCGTGTCTGGCCGCGCCGGTGCTCGGACCGATGATCGCGTCCCTGCCGACGCGGCGTTACGGCATTTCCGGATTCGTGTGGATCGGCACCGTCGGCCTGCACAGCCGCGGTGTGCTGGACCGGCTGATCGATCGCTACGTCGCCGACAACGCTGCGCAGATCAAGCTCAAGCTGCTGCCGATCGCGCTCGACGTGTTGCACGCGCATCGCGTCGCCGGCGACAACGTGGTCATCGCGACCGGCGCGCCGCCGGAGCTCGCCCGCGCGATTCTCGCGTTCGTCGCGCACGAATCCGTGCCGGTGATCGGCACCGCGGTCGGGCCGAAGTTCGGTGCGGTCGTGGCGACCCGCCACTGCCATGCCGAGGAAAAGATGCGCATGCTGCGCGAGCGCGGCTACGGCTCGATCGACATCGCGTACTCGGATTCCTCGGCCGACCTGCCGCTGCTCAAGGCCGCAAAGGCGCCGGTGGTGGTGAATCCGAAGGCGGCCAACGTCGACATGTTCCGACGCGCCTTGCCGCCGGGCACGCCGGTTCTCAATTGGGGTTGCGCCGACCGCGGCGGCGAGCCGATCGCCACGCCTGCGGCCTGAGGTTCGCAACCTGCTTGGGGTCCGTCGGCCGCGCGCGTCAGCGGACAAGCGCAGCAGGACCTTCCTGAGGTCTCAGGCCAGCAATGTGCGGCCGATCTGATAAAGGCTGATCGCCATCACCAGCAGGCCGACCGCGAGCAGCACCCAGCGCTCGCGGACGTGCTTGACGAACAGCGCGGCCAGCGGCGCGGCGATCATGCCGCCGACCAGCAGGCCGAGGATCACGTCGAGATGCTGCAGGCCCATCGTCAGGAAGAAGGTCACCGAGATCGACACGGTGACCAGGAATTCGGCCGCGTTGACGGTTCCGATCGTGGTACGCGCCGTGCCGCCGCGGGCGAGCAGGGTGGACGTGGCCACCGGACCCCAGCCGCCACCGCCGGTGGCATCGAGCAGGCCTGCGAAGAAGCCCAGCACCGGTACCCGGCGCACTTCGCCCTTGGGCATCAGCCGGCCCGCCGCGCGCAGCAGGATCACGATCGACAGGATCAGCAGGTAGGCGTAGATGAAAGGCCGGATCACGTCGCCGGGCAGTTGCGTCAGCACGTAGGCGCCGATCGCGCCGCCGAGCATGCCGGGCAGGGCGAGCCGCAGGAACAAGCGTTTGTCGACGTTGCGCATCGCCAGATGCGAGGCACCCGAAGCGCCGGTCGTGAACACCTCCGCGGTATGCACACTGGCGCTGACCGCCGCCGGCGGCACGCCCATGCTCAGCAGCACCGAGGACGACACCAGCCCGAAGGCCATGCCCAGCGCGCCGTCGATCAGCTGCGCCGCCAGGCCGACCATCACGAAGAACAGGAATTGGTCACCAAGTTCCATGCGGCAGACTCCGAAGACCCGCGCAGTCTGCAATGGACGCGTGACCGGCGCGTGTGGCCGCGAACGGTGCGCGGGTCAGATCAGGCGTCGCCGAGCCGCTTGATGAAACGCAGGGTGCCGTCGGAGAAGCCGCAGGCCTTGTAGAACGCATGCGCGTCGGCGCGCTGCGAACCGCTGACGAGTTCCAGTCGGGCCGCACCGGCGAAACGCGCGCGGCGATCGGCTTCCTTGAGCAGCTCGCGGCCCAGGCCCTTGCCTTGCGAATCGCTGGTGACGACCAGCGCGGTGATGCGGCAGGTCGTCGAGCCGAGCGGCAAGTAGTACATGAAGTCGAGTGCGATCAGGCCGCAGACCCGACCGCCGCTGCGCGCGACCACCAGCGCCTGGCGGTCGTTGTCGGTGATCAGACGGATGCGATCGCGGGCCTCGCGCTCGGTGCAGGGATAGCCCATTTCCGACAGCAGCGCGGCCACGTCGTCGGCGTCGATCACCGACGCACTGCGCAGGTCGGCGTCGGGCAGGTCGCCCCGCGGGCCGAAGTGTCCGAGGCTCATGCCGGCGCTCCTAGCGCGTGCCGAACAGCACGATGGTCTTGCCGCGGGCGGTGAGCTTGTTCTCCACCTGCAGCTTCTTAAGCACGCGCCCGGCCATCTCGCGCGAGCAGCCGACCAGCCGCGCCAGCTCCTGCCGCGAGATCCGCAGCTGGGTGCCCTGCGGATGGCTCATCGCCTCGGGTTCGCGGGTCAGGTCATGCAGGGTGCGGATGATGCGGTCGGTGACGTCGAGGAACGCCAGACGCCCGGCCTTGCGGCTGGTGTCGAGCAGGCGCCGCGAAAGCTGCGCGCCGATCGCGTACATGATCGAGGTCGCGTCGTTGGCCAGCACGCCGTCGAACAGCTGGTACAGGCGCTCGTAGCTGATCTCGGCCAGTTCGCACTGCGTACGCGTGCGCAGGATGACCTCGCGCACGTCGGACTCGATGAACAGGCCCATCTCTCCGACCAGCTCGCCGGTCCCGAAGTAGCCGAGGATCAATTCGCGACCGTCGTCTTCCTCGGTGATGATGCTGACCGAACCGCTGACGACGTAGTACAGCGTGCCGGCCGGATCACCGGGACGGAACACTTCGCTGCGCGGCGGGTAGCGGCGGCGGTGGCAGTGGGCAAGAAAGCGCTCGATGGCGGCCGGCGTGGGCGCCATCGGGTGCGGTGGGCGGGGGGCGTGAGGATTGATCAGGGCCACAGGTGTTGGTGTCATGGGCTTCGGATCGGGGGAATGCCGCAGAGTAGGCGCTCCGGCTGCCCGGGGCAAACCCGCGTGATCGGCAAGGTCGCGGCGCGCGGGTGCTTTGCCGCATAATCGCCGTTTCGCCCAACCCCCGAGGGTCGACCGCTGTGGTCAAACCGCTCCCGCGCCTGAAGCTCCAGGGTTTCAACAACCTGACCAAGGCCCTGTCGTTCAACATCTACGACGTGTGCTACGCCGCGTCGGAAGACGAGCGTCAGCGCTACATCGCGTACATCGACGAGGTGTACAACGCCGACAGGCTGACCCAGATCCTGACCGATGTCGCCGAGATCATCGGCGCGAACATCCTCAACGTCGCGCGCCAGGATTACGACCCGCAGGGCGCGTCGGTCACCATCCTCATTTCCGAGGAACCGGTGGTCGACCGCAAAGACGCGAAGGGCGTGATCTCCGACGCCGTCGTCGCGCACCTCGACAAGTCGCACATCACGGTGCACACGTATCCGGAAACCCATCCGGACAACGGCATCGCGACGTTCCGCGCCGACATCGACGTCGCCACCTGCGGCGTGATCTCGCCGCTGAAGGCGCTGAACTACCTGATCGAGAGTCTCGAGTCGGACATCGTGGTGATGGACTACCGCGTGCGCGGCTTCACCCGTGACGTGAAGGGCCGCAAGCACTACATCGACCACAAGATCAATTCGATCCAGGATTACCTGGCGAAGAACATCAAGTCGCGTTACGACGCGCTCGATGTGAACGTCTACCAGGAAAATATCTTCCACACGAAGATGCACCTGAAGGAATTCGATCTCGACCAGTACCTGTTCGAAGAGAAGGCCCGCAATCTCTCGTTCAAGGAGCGCATGAAGATCGAAGCGCGCCTGCGTCGCGAGATCGAAGAGCTCTATCACGGTCGCAATCTGATCGACTGACCGGCGCACGCTGCCGGTCGACGAAAAGGCCCCGCATTGCGGGGCCTTTTCCGTTTGCGTGAGGACTCATACCCTCACGTCTTCCGTTCTGACGTCCTCACGGCTCTACAGCCGGTACGCCACCGCCTTCATCAGGCTCGACGCGGTCGCCATCAGCGACGGCACCGGCCATGGCAGCACGCGCGCGCCGGCCTGTTCGGCGTGTTCGGCGTGGCGTGCCTCGTCTTCCTTCATCTGCTTGAGGATGTCGCGGCTGCGCTGGTCGGCTTCCGGCAACGTCTGCAGATGCTCGTCGAGGTGTGCCTCGACCTGGCGTTCGGTCTCCACGACGAAGCCGAGATTCCAGCCGTCGCCGCGCAGACCGGCCACGACACCGAGCGCATAACTGCCGCCGTACCACAGCGGGTTGAACACACTGGGGCGACTATCGAGTTCGCGCAGGCGCTGCGCGCACCAGGCCAGGTGATCGGTTTCTTCCTGTGCGGCGTCGAGCAGATGCGCGCGCGTGTCGGCCTCGCGGGCCACTGCCGCCTGGCCGAAATACAGACCTTGCGCGCAGATCTCGCCGACATGGTTGATCCGCATCAGGCCTGCGGCGTGGCGGCGCTCGGCGGCATTGAGCACGACGTCGGGCGTCTCGACAGCGGGATTGGGACGGGTGGCCGGCGGATTGCCGAACACCGTATCGAGCGCGCGCTGGGTTTCGACCAGCAAGTGGTCGACGGGATTGAAGCGGGGCCGGGGGAGGGCCATCGGGTCGGATTCCTGCAGCGCGGCAGGTGGCCGCGTCGCGTATCATTCTCGGCCCTTGCCCCATGCCGCGCCAGCGTCTGGCTGCGTACCGCCCCGCCAGCTTGCGTGGTGAAGGGCAGGCGGCTATCATTCCGCTTCTGTGTTGCACGCTTTACAACGCGAGGCGACGTTCCGCCGGCCACCGGCGAAACCAGCCCGACCAGTCACCCACCGAGTATTCCCATGAAGACCTTTATTGCCAAGAACGAGACCGTCCAGCGCGACTGGTACCTCGTCGACGCTTCCGGCAAGACCCTGGGCCGCCTGAGCGCGGAAATCGCCCACCGTCTGCGCGGCAAGCACAAGCCCGTCTACACCCCGCACGTCGACACCGGCGACTACATCATTGTGGTCAACGCCGAGAAGATCGCTGTGACCGGCAAGAAGATGACGGACAAGCTCTACCACCGTTTCACGGGCTACATCGGCAACCTGAAGACCGAAACCCTGGGCCAGGCGCTTGAGCGCCACCCGGAGCGCGTGATCGAGATCGCCGTCAAGGGCATGCTGCCGAAGAACACCCTCGGCCGCGCCATGTACCGCAAGCTCAAGGTCTACAAGGGTGCCGAGCACCCGCACGCCGCCCAGCAGCCGCAGCCCCTGGAACTCTAAGTCATGGCAATTACCCAGAATTACGGCACCGGCCGTCGCAAGTCCTCCGTCGCCCGCGTGTTCCTGCGCAAGGGCAGCGGCAAGATCACCGTCAACGATCGTCCGCTCGACGAGTTCTTCGGCCGTGAGACCGCGCGCATGATCGTGCGCCAGCCGCTCGAGCTGACCCAGAACACCGAGACGTTCGACATCCTGGTGACCACCTCCGGTGGCGGCACGACCGGCCAGGCCGGTGCGATCCGTCTCGGCATCTCGCGCGCGCTGGTCGAATACGACGAGACGCTGAAGATCGAGCTGCGCAAGGCGGGCTTCATGACCCGCGACGCACGCGAAGTCGAGCGCAAGAAGGTCGGCCTGCACAAGGCACGTCGCGCCACGCAGTTCTCGAAGCGCTGATCGCGCTTTGCCGGATCCGCGCGAATGCGTGGATCCGGTGCTGCCGAAGCTTGCGGAGCACTGCGGTTTCGGCGTTACAATATGTTCATAGCCCCGTCGCCAAGCGGTAAGGCACCTGACTCTGACTCAGGCATTCGGAGGTTCGAATCCTTCCGGGGCTGCCACATCGAAAACGAAAAAGCCCGCCGAAACGCGGGCTTTTTTGTGTCTGTCGTCTTTGGCGAGCACGCTGCAGACCATGGCGTCGCAGTCTCGAATGTCGCGTCCGGCGTCTTTGCGTTTGCGCACGCATGTCGATTGCATTCACGACGTGCCGTTCGCAGGACGACTGCATTCCACGCCTGCGCATGGCGACGCGATGCGCGCGTATCGATGCGGCTCTAGAATTCCGCGATGAACGCATTTCCGCCGCCGTATACCGCTCCCGACACCGTGGTCGACGCCTTGCGCACGCATGGCTGCGCGGTGCTCGCACCGTCGACGCTCGCCGCGCTGTGCGGCGTGCGCATCGATGACCTGGAAGCATGGCGCGCAAGCTGGGACGATCTGCCGCCCGATGCCTATCTCAAGGACGGCGGCCGCTATCGCCGGCGTCGGCACGGCTGCTTCGTGCAGCAGGGCGACACGCTCGCGCAGGTCGCGCATCGCGCGCACTGGCAGTCCGAGGATTACAACGCCCTGCACGGCGGCATGCATCGCTGGTTCGAACCGCTGGCGCCGGCACTCGCTGCCGATCCCGCGTGGACGCAGCTCGTCGCCGGACTCGGTCGCGTGTTCGCGCAGGTCCGCGACGACGGCGACTGGCATGTCGAAGCGCACCAGTTCCGCATCGACACCACCGACGGCATCGGCCGTCCCACCCCCGAAGGCGCGCACCGCGATGGTGTGGATTTCGTGGCGGTGCTGCTGGTCGGCCGCAGTGGCATCAAGGGCGGCGAGACGCGCGTGTTCGAGGCCGACGGTCCGGCCGGGCAGCGTTTCACCCTGACCGAACCGTGGGCGGTGCTGCTGCTCGACGACCATCGCGTGATCCACGAATCCACGCCGATCCAGCCGGCCGACGACACCGGTCATCGCGACACGCTGGTGCTGACGTATCGCGCAGGCGCCTTCCAGGGCGAAGACTGAGCGTCGCTGCACGCGAGTTCGTTACAATCGCAACAGATAGCCGACGCCAACCGGAGTTGCCATGAAGCTGGGTTCTTTGAAGGAGGGCGGCCGCGACGGCACCCTGATCGTCGTGTCGCGCGACCTGGGCCGCGCGGTGCGCGCCACCGGCATCGCCGCGACACTGCAGCAGGCGCTGGATGACTGGTCGAACGCCGCGCCGCGCCTCAACGCGCTGTACGAATCGCTCAATGCCGGCGACGCCGATGGCGTGTTCGATGTCGACGCTGCGCGCCTCGCGGCGCCACTGCCGCGCGCCTATGAATTCGTCGACGGCAGTGCCTACCTGCCGCACGTCGAGCGCGTGCGCCGCGCGCGTGGCGCCGAAGTGCCGGAGAGCTTCTACACCGATCCGCTGATGTACCAGGCGACCAGCGCCGGTTTCTACGGCCCGCGCGACACCGTCAAGGTGACCAGCGAAGACCATGGCATCGACCTCGAGGCCGAGATCGTCGTGATCACCGACGACGTGCCGATGGCGGTGACGCCCGAGCAGGCCGCCGGCCACATCCAGCTGATCGGTCTGGTCAACGATGTCTCCTTGCGCAATCTGATTCCCGGCGAGCTCGCGAAGGGCTTCGGCTTCCTGCAGGCCAAGCCGCGCTCGGCGCTGAGCCCGGTGTTCGTGACCCCGGATGAGCTGGGCGATGCCTGGCAGGACAACAAGCTGCACTTGCCGCTGCTCACGCACATCAACGGCGAGTGGTTCGGCGCGCCGGAAGCCGGGGTCGACATGCAATTCGATTTCTCGCAGCTGGTCGCGCACGCGGCGAAGACGCGGCCGCTGGTCGCCGGCACGATCGTCGGCTCGGGCACGATCGCCAACGAGGACACGTCGAAAGGCGCCTCGTGCTTCGCCGAGAAGCGCACCGTCGAGACGCTGGAGCAGGGCGCACCGAAGACGCCGTTCATGACGTTCGGCGACACCGTGCGGATCGAAATGCTGGACGCCGAGGGCGTGAGCATCTTCGGCGCGATCGAGCAGGTGATCGAACGCCAGGCGCTGCCGGAGTAACATCGATGACGGCCGCGCTGACGCTGCACACCTACTGGCGGTCCAGTGCGGCGTACCGCGTGCGCATCGCCCTGCATCTCAAGGGCCTGGCGTTCGACAGCGTGCCGGTGCATCTGGTGCAGGGCGGCGGCAAACAGCGCCTGCCGGCGTTCGCCGCGCGCAATCCGCAGCGGCTGGTGCCGACGCTGCAGCACGGCGACGCCGTGCTGACCCAATCGCTGGCGATCATCGAATATCTCGACGAAGCGTTTCCGGGCGTGCCGCTGCTGCCGCGCGACGCGCTCTCGCGGCAACGTGCCCGCGCGCTCGCGCAACTGGTTGCCTGCGACATCCATCCGCTCGGCAATCTGCGCGTGCTCCAGTATCTCGAGCACGAGCTGCAGCTGCCGCCGGATGCGCGCACGCGCTGGGTCGCGCGCTGGGTGCGCGATGGACTGGAAGCGTTCGAGGCCTTGCTGCTGCAGCACGGTGCCGGCGATTTCTGCGTCGGCGATGCGCCGACGATCGCGGATTGCGCGCTGGTGCCACAGCTCTACAACGCGCGACGCTTCGGTATCGATCTGGCGCCGTATCCGGTGATCGGGCGGATCGAAGCGGCCTGCGCCGCATTGCCCGCTTTCGAGGCGGCAGCGCCGGAGCGACAGGCGGACGCGCCGCCTGTCTGATCGCGCGTCAGTGGTCGGTGCCGAATACGTCCGCGTAGGGATCGTGGCTGCCGGAGCCGCCTTCCGACAGCCGGAACTTGAGGTCCAGGCCATCGCGTGAGTCGGCGGCGCGCAGCGCGGTCTCGCGATCGATCCGGCCTTCCCGGTGCAGCCGGAACAGGCACTTGTCGAAGGTTTCGACGCCGTCCTCCAGCGAATCCTCCATCGCCTGCTTGATCTCGTGCACCTGGCCGCGGCGCAGCAGGTCGCGGATCATCGGCGTGTTGAGCAGGACCTCGGTCGCCGGCAGGCGGCGGCCGTCGTTGCCGGCCACCAGACGTTGCGAGACCACCGCGCGCAGATTCAGCGCGAGATTCATCAGCACGTTCTTGTGCGCGGCTTCGGGGAAGAAGTTGAGGATGCGCTCGATGGTCTGGTCGGCGTTGTTGGAGTGCAGCGTCGCCAGGCAGATGTGGCCGGTCTCGGCGAAGGAGATCGCCGCTTCCATCGTCGTCGCGTCCAGGATCTCGCCGATCAGGATGACGTCCGGCGCCTCGCGCATCGCGTTCTTCAGCGCGTTGTGGAAGGTCAGCGTGTCCAGCCCGACTTCGCGCTGGTTGACCAGCGATTTCTTGTGCCGATGCAGGTACTCGATCGGATCCTCGATGGTGAGGATGTGGCCCGAGGTGCTGGCATTGCGGTAGTCGATCATCGAGGCCAGCGTGGTCGACTTGCCCGAGCCGGTGGAACCGACGATCAGCACCAGGCCGCGCGGCGCCATGATGATGTCCTTGAGCACCTGCGGCAGCTGCAGCTCTTCGATGCTCGGGATGTTGCTGCGGATCGCGCGGATCACCATGCCCGTCTCGCCGCGCTGCTTGAACACGTTGACGCGGAAGCGCCCGGCGTCCTGCAGCGAGTAGGCCATGTTGAGCTCGAAATCGCGCTCGAACTGCTGGATCTGGCTCTCGTCCATCAGCGAATACGCGATCTTGCGGACCATGCCGGGCGGCAGGCCCGTGCTGCCCAGCGGATACAGCTTGCCTTCGACCTTGATGTACACCGGCGCGCCGGTGCTCAGGAACATGTCGGACGCATTTTTCTCGGTCATCAGCTTCAGGAAGTAGCCGATATCCATGTACGAACTCCCCAACGTGCCGCCGGTCTGCGTTGCGCATCCGGCTGCGGCTGACCACAATGATCCGGATAAAGCGTCCGGGCACGATTCCTCGATGAACACAAGCTTCGCATACATCCGTCCAATGCTGCAGGGCCTCGCGCTCGCAGGTGTGCTGGCGCTGACCGGCTGCGCGAGTACGCCGCCGCCGACCGAGGAACTCGCCGCCGCGCAGCTGTCGATCGCACGTGCTGGCGACGCCGATGCCGACCAGTACGCGCCCACCGACATTACCCAGGCGCGTCGCGCGCTGTCGCAGGCGCAGGCCGCGATGGGCATGGACCGCGCCGACGAAGCACGCACGCTGGCGCTGTCGGCCAGCGCGCTCGCCGACCTCGCGCACGCCCGCGCCCGTCAGGCGGAAACCGAATCTGAACTGTCCGCACGCCGGGCCGAGATCACCAACTTGCGCCAGCGGCTGCAGGTGGAGGAATGAGCACGATGCGATCGATGACGCCCTACGCCTTGGCGCTCGCGCTGCTGGTGCCGTTCGCCGCCAGCGCCCAGTCCACGCCGGAAGGCGAGGCCGCACTTCTGCAGCAGCGACTGCAGGCGATCGATTCGAATCCCGACACGGCCGGCACCGCTGCCTATGAGCGGCTGCAAGCACGCCAGTCCCTGGCAGCGCTGACCACGGTCCGCAGCAACCAGCGGGCCGCAGCCTTGCAGATCGCGCAGTGGCGCGTGGAGACGGCCGAACTGGCTGCGCGCACCGAGGCCACGCGTCGCGAGCTCACCCAGCTCGAGCGCGAGCGTAGTGCGCTGATCGTCGAGGCCAGCCGCGCGGACGCCGTGCGCGCCCGCCAGGAAGCCGAGCGCCTGCGCATCCAGGCGCAGATCCAGATCGAGGAAGCCGCGCGCCTGCGTCTGGCGGCCGAGGAAGAAACCACCGCCCGTCAGCAGGCCGAGACCGTGCTGCAGGGCGTGGCCAGTGGCGAGGCCGCAAAGCTGCGTGCCGCTCGCCAGCGCGATGCCGAACTGCGTCGCCGCGAGGCCGAGCTGCTCAAGAGTCTCGAGCAGCCCTGATGGCGGTGGCCGGCGTGCGCCGGCCCGCCCGCGCACTGCACGCCGACGTGCGGCAGTGCGCCGTCCGACGAATAGTTGTTAGTTTTTCGTCAGACTGAATCCAATTGAAATCAATCACTTAAGAGCGTTTCCGGCCGTGCGCCGCGTCGTGGCGCGGTTCGTCGATGAGACGGCTGTAAGCGTTTTCGCGTTTGACTGGGCGCCTGACACGCAATCGGGTTTTTCGCCCTTGTAGGCCCCTGATCCGAGGAGTAGGGTCGGTTGTCCGGGTGGCACCGATTCCTTCCGCCATCCGGTCACTGAGCCAGGCCGATGACCGAGATGATCCCCCACGAGGTCCCCGTATTCCGTCCGCAGGGCGGCGACGGCGACCTGATCGGATCGTCCGCCCCACGTTCCTGGATGCAGCCCACGTAACGCCCCGCCCGTCGCCGGTCGGGGCGTTCGTATTTTCCAGTCAGGAGGATTCCATGTTCGAAGCGCAATCGCAGACCGAACTCGAAGAGATCATGAAAGGAAACGTCGAGTTCCGGCAGCTCTACTACCGGCACAAAGAGCTGGACAAGAAGGTGCTGAACGCAGAGCTCGGCGTGTTCGCCGTCGATGAGACCACGCTGTCGCAGATGAAGCGCGAAAAGCTCGCGGCAAAGGATCGCCTGACCCAGATGTACGACCAGATGCAGAAACACTAGGTTCGTCTGTCGCGGGCGGTGGTGGCCATCCTCGTCGGTTGCCATCGCCCGCGAATGTTGTCCGCGGATGCGATAATCGCGATCTGTCTCGCTGCAACCCGGACCTGCAATGCCGATCGCCGACTCCGTTCTCGACCTGATCGCCGACACGCCCATCGTGCGTGCGCGCCGCCTCGATGCGGGCCCCTGCGAACTCTATTTCAAGCTCGAGAGCCAGAATCCGGGCGGCTCCATCAAGGACCGCATCGGTCTGCGCATGATCGAGGCCGCCGAAGCGCGCGGCGACATCGCGCCCGGTGCCACGCTGGTGGAAGGCACCGCCGGCAATACCGGCATCGGCCTGGCGCTGGTGGCCCAGCAGAAGGGCTACAAGCTGATTCTCGTGGTCCCGGACAAGATGAGCCGGGAGAAGATCTTCAATCTCAAGGCGATGGGCGCCGAGGTCGTGCTGACCCGCTCCGACGTTGCCAAGGGCCACCCCGAGTACTACCAGGACCTCGCCGAGCGCATCGCGGGCGAGCCCCCGGGTGCCTATTTCATCAACCAGTTCGGCAATCCCGACAACCCGGCCGCGCACGAGCACGGCACCGGGCCGGAAATCCTGCGGCAGATGAGTGAAGTGGGCGGGCTGGACGCGATCGTCTTCGGCTGCGGCAGCTCGGGCACGATGACCGGCCTGTCGCGCTGCTTCGCCAAGGACGCGCCGGACGTGGAACTTGTGCTGGCCGATCCGGTCGGCTCGATCCTCGCCGAATACATCAACGACGGCGTGCTCAACGACAAGTCGGGCAGCTGGATGGTTGAAGGCATCGGCGAGGATTTCCTGCCGGGCATCTCCGATTTCTCACGGGTCAAGCAGGCCTATGCGATCAGCGACCAGGAAAGCTTCCTGGCCGCGCGCGAACTGCTGCGCACCGAGGGCATACTCGGCGGTTCGTCGACCGGCACGCTGCTGGCCGCCGCGCTCAAGTACTGCCGCGCGCAGACCACGCCGAAGAAGGTGCTGGTGTTCGTCTGCGACACCGGCAACAAGTATCTGAGCAAGCTCTACAACGATTACTGGATGCTCGACAACGGCTTCCTGGAGCGCGAGCAGCACGGCGACCTGCGCGATCTCATCCTGCGCCCGTACTCGCGTCGCGACACGGTGGTGCTGCAGCCGACCGACCTGTTGGTCACGGCCTACCAGCGCATGAAGCTCTACGAGATCTCGCAGTTGCCGGTGATGGACGGCGACCGCATCGTCGGCATCCTTGACGAGAGCGACGTGCTGCTGCACGTCTACGGCGACGAAGCCCGCTTCCGCGAGCCGGTGTCGTCGGCGATGGTCAGCAAGCTCGACTTCCTCGACGTCAAATCCCCGGTCGAAGCCCTGCTGCCGGTGTTCGACCGCGGCCAAGTCGCGATCGTCACCGACGGCGACAGATTCCTCGGTCTGATCACCCGGATCGACCTGCTGAACTACCTGCGCCGCCGCGTGCAGTGACGCCTACGCGTTGATCGCCGCGGCTCTGAACCTGTCGTTCAGGGCTGCTGGCTAGAATCTCCCGTCCTTTCAGGAAGCTGTCATGTCCGAATCCAGTTCCCGGCATCGCGATTACGCGCTGGCCACGTTGGCGATCCACGCCGGCCAATCGCCCGATCCCTCGACGGGCGCGGTGATGCCGCCGATCTACGCGACCTCGACCTACGCCCAGTCCAGCCCGGGCGAGCACCAGGGTTTCGAGTACTCGCGCACCCACAACCCGACGCGCTTCGCCTACGAGCGCTGCGTGGCGGGCCTGGAAGGCGGCACGCGCGGCTTCGCGTTCGCCTCCGGCATGGCCGCTACCGCGACCCTGCTGGAACTGCTCGACAGCGGCGATCATGTCATCGCGATGGACGACCTCTACGGCGGTAGCTACCGCCTGTTCGAGCGCGTGCGCACGCGCAGCGCCGGTCTGTCCTTCAGCTATGTTGACATGACCGACCCGTCTACGTTCGAAGCCGCGATCACGGAGAAGACGAAGCTGGTCTGGATCGAGACCCCGACCAACCCGATGTTGAAGATTGTCGACATCCGGGCGATCGCGGACCTCGCCCACAAGCATGGCCTGATCGTCGTCGTCGACAACACTTTCGCCTCGCCGATCCTGCAGCGCCCGATCGAGCACGGCGCCGACATCGTCATGCACTCGGCCACCAAGTACCTCAATGGCCACTCCGACATGGTCGGCGGCATGCTGGTGGTCGGCGACAACGCCGAACTCGCCGAGCAGCTGGCGTTCCTGCAGAACTCCGCAGGCGCAGTGCAGGGCCCCTTCGACAGCTTCCTCGCGCTGCGCGGTCTCAAGACCTTGCACCTGCGCATGAAGGCTCACTGCGAGAATGCACAGGCCCTGGCGGAGTTCCTCGACGCACATCCTGCCATCGAGCAGGTGATCTACCCCGGCCTCGCCTCGCACCCGCAGCACGCACTCGCCAAGCGCCAGATGGACGGCTTCGGCGGCATCATCTCGGTCCGCATCAAGGGCGGCTACGAGGCGGCGAAGCGGTTCTGCGAGCGCACCGAACTGTTCACGCTCGCCGAATCGCTCGGTGGTGTGGAGAGCCTGGTCAACCATCCGGCGGTGATGACGCATGCGTCGGTGCCGGCGGAGCGGCGTGCCGAGTTGGGGATGCATGATGATCTGGTGCGGTTGAGCGTGGGGGTGGAGGCGCTCGAAGACCTTCGCTCCGACGTGACCTCTGCCCTTGCCGCTGAAGAATAATCGGTTGAGGCCAGCCGTGATCTTTCTCGGAGCTTCGTCGCGCCTGTTGTCGTCAATCAGTCTCGGTGTAATCGAATTGTTGGCACGCGTCCGGCAAGTAATGGCGCTCTCGGGGCCGAAGAAATTGATCCCCGGATCCATGTCGGACGTTTTCTTACATTGGCACCGGACCGCGGAAACGCAGATATAACTCGCCATTGGTCATCACGTTAGCGACGACAATCGGCATCCGGCTCTCTGGTGTCATGACTCCGACGGCTCGCTGGAACGCAGAATAATCGGTGAGCAAACCAGCAGGCATTGTTCCGGATGCGTCTCTCTCAGGGCGCTGATAAATGCGCTACTTACTTACGAATCCAACCTGGATGCATCAATGAACACTTGGGCGGTCGCGGTTTACCGGTACCGGCACTTCGTCATGTCGTCGATCGTGAACGACATCAAGGCGCGCTTCGCTCGGAGCCGGTTGGGTGCACTCTGGGTCATTTTGCAGCCTCTGGCGCAGGTCGCGATCTTCGCGATCGTGCTGTCGGAGGTGCTCGCGGCAAGGCTGCCCGGTGTCGAAAGCAAATTCGCCTTCGCGATTTACCTCACCGCAGGTCTGATGGCCTGGTCGTTGTTCTCGGAGATCGTCGTGCGATCCTCGACGGTGTTCATCGACAACGCGAATCTGTTGAAGAAGATCTCGTTCCCCCGTGTGTGCCTCCCGGTTGTGGTGGCAGGCAGCTCGCTGGTGAACAACGCGATGCTTTTCGTCGCCATCCTTGTGGTCTTCGCACTGCTGGGCCATTGGGCGGGGATCGCGATCGTGTATCTGCCCGTGCTTGTGGCAGTGACCACGCTGTTCGCAATGGGGCTGGGGCTGTTGCTGGGCGTACTCAATGTGTTCGTTCGGGATGTCGGGCAGATCACAGGTGTCGTGATCCAGTTGTGGTTCTGGCTGACGCCGATCGTTTACCCGGCGAACATCATTCCCGAGCGATTCCGCAAGTTCGTTGAGCTCAACCCGATGACCCATGTCGTAGAGGGCTACCAGAACGTGCTGTTGAGAAACGAAGCGCCGAATTTCTCGGGCCTGCTGTTGCCGCTTGCTCTGGGCGTCTTGCTGATGATGGTCGCGTTCGTGCTCTTCAGACGCGCCTCTGCGGAAATGGTGGACGTGCTATGAGCGAAGTCATCCTCAGCGTCGAGTCGGTCGGCAAATCGTTTCGTCAATATGGATCCGAGCTCCAGCGGATGGCGGGTTGGTTCGGGATTCGTGTCGGCCACGTCGAAGAGAACTGGGTGCTCCGGCATATCTCGTTCAAGCTGCGCCGAGGCGAGGCCGTCGGTATCGTCGGCCAGAACGGCGCGGGCAAGAGCACTTTGCTCAAACTCATCGTCGGCACGATGCGACCGACGGAAGGTCATGTCGCCAGCCACTGCCGCATCAGCGCCATTCTGGAACTCGGGATGGGGTTCAATCCGGATCTGACGGGGCGCGAGAACGTACGGCACTCCGCTGGTCTGATGGGATATCAGCCGGATCAGGTCGAAGCCGCCATGCCGGATATCGAGGCATTCGCAGAAATCGGCGCGTATTTCGACGAGCCGGTTCGCATCTATTCGACGGGCATGCAGATGCGCGTCGCGTTTGCTGTCGCAACTGCATTCCGTCCTGATGTCCTCATCGTCGACGAAGCACTGTCCGTCGGTGATGCGTACTTTCAACACAAGAGCTTCGACCGGATCCGGCAGTTCCAGCAGGAAGGCACGTCGCTGCTGATCGTGTCCCACGACAAATCCGCCGTGCAGGGCCTCTGCAGTCGAGCCATCCTGCTCGATGGCGGCCACATCGTGAAGGATGGCGCGCCAGACGAGGTGATGGATCTCTACAACGCGCTGATCGCGGAACGGGAGAACAAGACCGTCCGCGTGGGGCAGTTGGGAGACGGTAAATCCCAGGTGATTTCCGGGACGGGCGAGGTGGTCGTGGACCGCATCGAGCTGTTGAACGAAGCGGGCGAGCCGGTCGAGTTCGTGGGTGTCGGTGATCGCATTCGCCTGCGTGTGAGCGCAGTCGCAAGCGCCGCGATCCCGAGGCTCGTGTTCGGTTACATGATCAAGGATCGTCTCGGGCAGTCGATCTACGGCACCAACACGCACCACACCGAACAGCCGCTCGAGGCGATCCAGGCGGGTGCAACTGTCGAGTTCCTTGTGGATTTCGACGTGATCATCGGTCCCGGTACTTATTCGATCTCGACGGCGCTGGTCAGCACCGAAACGCATCTCGTCAACAATTACGAGTGGCGTGACCTCGCGCTCGTGTTCACGGTGGTCAACATGCACCATCCGTTCTTCATCGGAAGTACGTGGATGCAGCCCAGCATCACGGTGGAGCAGCGATGACGTTCGTCAGCTATGCGCAGAATTTCGAGGACCTGATGCTGCACAGGGCCTTGGGCGACATCGAGAACGGGTTCTATGTCGATGTGGGTGCGCAGCACGCGGTCCGAGATTCGGTGACGGCCGTGTTCTATGCACGTGGCTGGAGCGGCATCAACATCGAACCAATTCCGAAGTGGAAGCGACTGCTGGACCGACTGCGCCCGCGCGACATCAATTTGCAGCTGGCCGTCGACCCGCGAGCCGACGAGCTGGAGATCTACGAAGTTCCCGGCGGGCTGTCTACGGTGGTGCGGGCCTACGCCGACGGCCATCGTGCGCAAGGCAAGTCCGTGCGGCCCCGGCGCGTGGCCGCCGCCCGGCTCGACGCGATTCTCGACGCCCATGCCGGCCCGGACATCCATTTTCTCAAGATCGATGTCGAAGGTGCCGAGCGCGCTGTGCTCGAGAGTCTGTCGTTGGAGCGGTTCCGCCCCTGGATCCTGGTCATCGAAGCGACCCGGCCGGGAACGCCTGAGGTGGCGCTGCACGAGTGGGAGCCGCTCGTGACCGGTGCCGGCTACCAGCGTGTCTACTGGGACGGGCTGAACGTGTTCTACATTGCCGACGAACACATGTCGCGGGCGGTCGCATTCGCGTCCCCTCCCAATGTATTCGACTCGGTGCAGCATGCGGAGACGATCCGGACCATCACCCGTTTCGCGCGCCGTGCAGAGATTGCGAAACACCGACGCGCCGGCACTGAGCGCGCACTCGACACCACCGCGCTGGAGCTCGTCCGAGCGCGCGATCAAGTCTGTGAGTTGGAGGCCTGGAACTCCGATCTGGTGCAGCAGGGACGTCGCGCACTCGCGCTGCGGCATCAGCAGGCCAGCGAGGTCACGATGCTGAGAGCCCAAGCTGGCAGAATCGGCGCGCTCGAACACGAACTCTCGACGCTCCGCGGCAGTTCCTCTTGGCTGCTGACGGCGCCGCTGCGGCTGGCAGTCAGCGTGCTGCGGCGTGAAGTAGGTCTGGTCGATGCGGCAAAGAGATCGGTGCGCGGCGTGGTCAGGCTCGTCTGGTCGCGTATCCGCCATCGGACTGCCTTGGCGCAGCGCCTGCAACGCATGGCCGGCGTCCACCCCAGAGTGTTCCGCTGGCTGCAGCACGCTGCGACGCAGGGGCAGCCGGGTGCCGGGGACCATCCGACGTTCGAGGGGCTGAGTGCGGATGCGCGGCTCGTGTTCCAGCGTCTGCAGACGCAATCGGTCTCGGGGCGCGCCTGATGCGTATTGCAGTCGACCTGCAGGCCTGTCAGTTCAACGGGCGCTACCGGGGAATCGGACGCTACTCGCTGAATCTGGTGGAGCATATGCTCGAAGTCGCCGGCGACCACGAGTTCATCGTGTGCCTCAACGACACCGCGGATGGCGATGGCATCTACCCCCTGGTCGACCGGCTCGCCCGTCGGATGCCGCGCGAAAATATCCGCGTCTGGTCTTCGATGGCCGGTGTCGGTGCGGTCGACGAGTCCGCCGCTGCAGCGGCCAGGCGGCGCCACGCCTGTCTGCTCCGGGACACGTACCTGGCGAGTCTGCGGCCCGACGTAGTCCATGCCGCCAGCCTGTTCGAAGGGTTCGGTGACGATACGGCCGTGCGCATCGCGAGTGAGGAAGGTCTTGCACCCCGCACGGCGGTCACGCTTTACGACCTGATTCCTCTGCTGCGGCCTGCCGAGTATCTGCAGCACCCCCTCGTCGATCGCTGGTATCGCGAACGCGTTGCCGATCTGCGGAATGCAGGCATGCTGCTCGCCATCAGCGAGGCTTCTAGACGCGAGGCCATCGAGCATCTTGGGCTGCCGGAAGACAACATCGCGATGATCTCGTCCGGTGTGGACCCGGTGTTCGCGCCATGGCGCGGCACCCCGTCGGAGATCCGCGCCTTTCGCCGCCGGTTCGGACTCTGCGAACAGTTCGTGCTCTACACCGGTGGTTTCGACTCCCGCAAGAATCTGTCCAGACTGGTGCGCGCATGGGCAGCGGCGCGCAAGTTGCCGGACTCGCAGCTGGTCTTCGCCGGAATGGGCGAGCCGAACGCGATCGCTGAGCTGCGCGCGGTTGCCGCGTCCGAGGGGCTGGCAGACGATGCGCTCAGGTTTCTCGGATACGTGTCGGACGAGGATCTTGTCCGCCTCTACAGCATTACCTCGTTGTTCGCGTTCCCGTCCATTCACGAGGGCTTCGGGCTGCCGATTCTCGAGGCGATGGCATGCGGAGCTCCGGTGATCGCCGCAGACGCCACGTCGCTCCCCGAAGTGGTGGGGCTACGCGATGCGTTGTTCGATCCCATGTCCATCGCTTCGTTGACGGAGAAGATCGAGCAGGTATTGGACGGCCCCGGTTTCGCCGAGCGTCTCCGACTGCATGCGGTCAAGCAAAGTCGGCATTTTTCCTGGGAGCGCAGTGCGCGACAGGCAGTGACGGCGCTCGAAGAGCTCGGGTCGCGACAGCGCCAGCCGGTCTGGCGTGTCAGCAGGGTCGCGCATTCGGAGGCCGCGAGTCGGGAGCGGTTGGACGGGCTGCGGCAAGCTGCTCCCGGCGCGACCGTGGCGGCATCCCGACAACTGGCGCAAGGCGATATCGCGGTGACGGTGCAGTGCGGTGACAATGACGCCCTGTCGTCGACCACGCTGCTGCTCGACGCATCCCTGCGCGAATCTGGCGCCGTCTCGATTGCCGACATGTACGCGACCCACGGCTACGCGTTCGCGCGCTTGCACGCGCAGGGAAGAGCGCTTCATCCCGGTGCGCCGATGGCCTGGAGGCCGCCCGTGGATGTAGACGGTTTCGGCTTCGATCCAGCGACGGCGATGCGGATTCCGCTGAATAGACAGACCGGGATTCCGGCGGAATGGCGGTTGCTTCCCGAGGACAGCGATTCCCATTTCGCAGCGAACGCGATCGAGCTCGCTGCGGGATTGGGGCAATCGGGCCACCGGGCGCTTCTCAGGCGACTGGTCGAACGTGCGGGCGCGATACCGGCTGAGCAAAGCTTGGCTGCCGATGATCTGGCGCCATTCGCGGTCGCGGCCGCGCGCAACCATCCTGACAGCGCGAGTCGACGTCAGCTATTGCTCGATGTCTCCGAACTGGTCCATCAGGATCAGGCTACCGGCATCCAGCGCGTGGTGCGGCGTGTACTCACGGCACTGCTGGACTGGCGCGCACCGGATATCCGCGTGGAGCCGGTCTTTCTCGCTGCAGACGGGCGTTATCGTTATGCCGCCGCATTCACGTCACGGTTTCTCGGCCTCGACGCGCCGGTTCGCGATGACGACCTGATCGATTACGTGCGTGGCGATGTGTTTCTCGGCCTCGATCTCGCGCAGCAGTGCGTGGTTCGATCTTCCGACTGGTTCCAACGCATCCGCGCAGCGGGTGTCGAGGTCCACTTTGTCATCTACGATCTGCTGCCGTGGATCCGGTCCGAATTCTTCCATCCGGCCGCGAGACCGAACTTCGAGGCCTGGCTGCATGCGCTGTCAATCCTTGCCGATGGCGTGGTGTGTATTTCGCGGGCGGTCGCGGACGAATTCATCTCCCATCTCGAGGCGCTGACGCTCTCGGCCCGCAAGTCTCCTCTGAAGATCGGCTATTTCCATCTCGGCGCTGATCTGGACGCAGATGTGACAAGACGCTCGACCACGCCGGCAGAACTCGAAACCGCCGCGCTGATCCCGAAAGACGTTCCGGTGGTCCTGATGGTGTCCACGCTCGAACCTCGCAAGGGTTATCAGCAGACGCTCGATGCCTTCGATCTTCTGTGGCAGGACGGTGACGACGTCACACTGGTCATCGTCGGGAAACTCGGTTGGATGTTCGAGCACTTCGCCCAGCGACTGCGCACGCACCCGCAATGGATGCGACAACTGTTCTGGTTCGAGGCGGCGAGCGACGGCATGCTGCAGACTCTCTATCGCGAGGCCACAGTCCTGCTCGCCGCGTCCGAGGGTGAAGGCTTCGGCCTGCCCCTGATCGAGGCTGCGCAGTCGGGCATTCCGTTGCTGTGTCGTGAACTGCCCGTATTCCGCGAAGTGGCCGGCCCACATGCGGCGTATTTCCAGGCCCGGTCGGGTTGGGAGCTCGCCCAGGCCATGCGCGACTGGCTGTCGTCGTGGAGAGCGGGCGCCGGAGTTCCTTCGTCGGCCGGACTGCGTTGGCAGACCTGGCAGGCGAGCACGCGACAACTTCTTGATGTGGTGCTCAAGGGCGACTGGTATGCCGAATGGCGTGCCGGTAACAGGCGAATCCTGCCTGCGTTCTCGACGCGTTTCGCCACACAGGTCGGCATTCTCCAAGGGGGATGCATGGGAACGACGGGGGAGGCCGGTCTGCTGCTCCACGGGCCCTACATCCCGCTTTCTGCAGGGCATCACCGTCTTTCGATCCGCGGGCGCCTGCGTGCGACCAATGCCTCGACCGCGTGGGCAGAGATCGTGCACACGCGCGGCGAAATCCAGGTCGTGCGATTCGCGCTGCCCGGCACCTCTGCAAGCGGAATCATCTTGGACCTTCCGTTCGAGCTCGATGACGACGTGCAGGACCTGGAAGTTCGCATCTGGGTAGGAGAGGGCGACATCGCATCGATCGCAAGTATTGGCATCATCCCGTTCGAAAACGCACGTGCGCCCACGCTCGTACATGCGCAGCGCGCCCGCGCGGTCGTCGGCGCCGGCGCCTGCGTTTCATCCGTAACGGGGTTCCGCTGATGCGTGTGCTGATCAGTGTGCGTTGCGCGCATGTGACTTCCGGCGCGCAACAGGCCGACGAGGTCGCAACGTTCGTGGCCTCGATTGTCGAAGCGGCGGATGCCACCGATGACGTTCATCTGGTCTTCGACGCCGCGTTGGGCGAGGCAATCGAAGTGATCCGGAATGCCGCGGGCGAACTTCCGCCGCAGCGCACGCGCGTCTGGGGCGGCACAGGCGATTCCTCCGAGCCCATCCTGGGTGTCCAGGCTGCACGCGACCTCCGACTGCGGCGCTGTATCGCCGAGCTGGAGCCCGAGGCAATGATCGACATCTGCCTCGGCGAATCGGTCGGACTCACGTATCCGCAGGGCGTGTTTCCGAAACCGTCGTGCGCGTCCGGTGCGCGGTTTGACCATGCGACGGTCACAGTGCAGGCCGTGTCGGAGGACAGACTCGAAGCGATCCGGGATCGTCTCGGCATTGAGATGGTGTGTATCCCGGACAGCGGTCCGAGCACAGGTCGGGCGCTTTCCGACCCGCCTGCGTGCGAGGGCGCACGGGACGATATCCGCACGCGCGGTGACAGTGGGCCTGACGTCGCCGAATGCCATCTGCTGGCGGCAGGTCCCGGTCTGGATGGAGCGGTTTCACGGCTGCTGCGATCGGGCGGGCACGTGCAACTTCGAAGCGGCGCGCTTCAGGCGCTCTCGCGTGAGCTGTCGCTGGATACGACGCTCCAGCTCGCCCACGCGTGCGGTGGATACGCCTCAGTGCGCAGCACCCTGATGGGTGAAGCACTGACTATTGCGGACGTCGAGGCGTGGCTTGCGAGCGTGTCGCGGGGCGCGCGGGCCGTCACCGCAAACGATGCATGGTATGAGCACCGGAGAATGCTCGACGCCGCACTCTTCCATTGCCTGGGCGACGCTGTCGAAGCACCTGGCATTGCAGGCGCTCTGCACCACGACATTCTGGGTGCTGTCGCCGGACCCAGGCGATTGCTCGTGGACATCTCCGCTCTGGTGAAGTTCGATGCCAAAAGCGGCATCCAACGCGTGGTGCGGAACATCCTCTCGCATCTCGAGTCGGCGCTGCCGGAGCGTTATCAGATCGCGCCGATCGCTTTTATGGACGACGGCCGCTGTCTGCATGCGTCCAGGTTCTACGCCCGGTTCGTCGGCTTGCCTTACGACGTTCCAGATGACGGCGCCTTCGTGCCGCGGCCCGGCGACATCTTTCTCGGTCTCGATTTGTCCGCGCACATCGTGCCTGTACATCAGTCCAGGTTCGAGTGGATGCGGCGCCTTGGGATCCCGATCCATTTCGTCGTGTATGACCTGTTACCGATACGCCGACCGGAATGCTTCGATCCACGCGTCGTGAACCTGTTCCAGGCCTGGTATGCCTCGATCGCAGTTCTGGCGGATGGCGTGCTGTGCATCTCCAGAGCGGTCGCTGACGAGTTCGCTGATTGGCTGGACGAACACAAGCCCAAGCGTATCGGAGCGCTCGGTATCGACTACTTCCACCTCGGGGCAGACATCGTGGATTCGGCGCATCGCGAGGCGGATTCACCTCATCCGGTGGATGGGCGCCGTTATGTCTTGATGGTGTCCACCCTTGAGCCACGAAAGGGATATGCCCAGGCGTTGGCTGCATTCGAGCTGCTGTGGGCGAAAGGTACTGATCTTTCGCTTGTCATCGTCGGCAAGCAGGGATGGATGATGGAGGCCTTGGTCGAACGTCTGCGAGGGCACCCGGAACTCGGGCGGCGCCTGCACTGGTTCGAAGGCATCGATGACGCGCTACTGGCGAGCCTGTATCAACACGCAGACGGGCTGCTGTCAGCTTCGGAGGGTGAAGGGTTCGGACTGCCCTTGATCGAGGCGGCCCAGTACGGTGTGCCGGTTCTGTGCCGCGACCTGCCTGTGTTCCGGGAGATCGCAGGCGAAGCCGCGACCTACTTCGACGGTTACGAACCCGAGGCATTGGCCGATGCCATCGCGCAGTGGAACGAGACCTTGGGCGCATGTCCGTCCGGTCAGGTCCCCTGGAAAACCTGGCGCGAGGCGACCTCGGAATTCGTCGCCGCCCTTACATCAGATCAGCCCTATCGACGCTGGATCGGCAACGAAGATCGCTATCTGTTCAGTGGCTATAATCCGAGGCTTCAAACGCTTGTAGGCGAGCGCTCCCACGGCGACATCGTCACCAGCGGTCGCGAAGGCGTACTCGTATACGGGCCTTACATGAGCTTAGGTGCAGGCTCGTATCGTCTGCGCATCCGGGGTGAATTGTCCGCCCCGCACATCGACGCGACGCTCGTGGAAGTGGTTGCAATGCAGGCATCGTTGCAGGTCGCAGCGTGGCACGTGATCGCATCTGAGGACGGAATGATTGTCGACGCCGAGTTTCGCCTGCCGGACGACGTCGACGACCTCGAGGTCAGATTGACGGTATCGAGCGAGCACGCCGTGCGTTTTTCCAGAATCGAGATCGTCCGGCACCAGGCCCTTCCGACCCAACCTCCAGTCACCGAAAGTCCAAGAAAATCTGAGGAACGCGTGCAATGAAAACAGCTGTGATCACCGGAATTTCCGGTCAGGATGGAGCCTATCTCGCCCAGTTGTTGCTTGAGAAGGGATACCGGGTCTACGGAACCTACCGGAGAACGAGTTCGGTCAATTTCTGGCGCATCGAGGAACTGGGCATCAGTGAAGCGCCGAACCTCCATCTCGTCGAGTACGACCTGACCGACCTCGGCTCGGCAATCCGTTTGCTGGAGCGCACGCAGGCGACCGAGGTCTACAACCTGGCTGCACAGAGCTTTGTCGGCGTGTCGTTCGACCAGCCCGCAACGACTGCACAGATCACCGGTATCGGCGCAGTGCATCTACTGGAGGCCATCCGGATTGTGAATCCGAAGATCCGCTTCTATCAGGCCTCCACGTCGGAAATGTTCGGCAAAGTACAGGCTGTGCCACAGAAGGAAGACACGCCGTTCTACCCGAGAAGCCCTTACGGCGTCGCGAAGCTGTACGCGCACTGGATGACGATCAACTATCGGGAGTCGTACGACATCTTCGGCAGCAGCGGTATTCTGTTCAATCACGAATCGCCGCTGCGCGGACGCGAGTTCGTAACTCGCAAGATCACCGACACGGTGGCCAAGATCAAGCTGGGGAAAGCGACGCGTCTTGAGCTTGGTAACCTCGACGCCAAGAGGGATTGGGGTTTCGCCAAGGAATATGTTGAAGGCATGTGGCGCATGCTGCAGGCCGATGAGCCGGACACGTTTGTGCTCGCGACGAACCGTACCGAAACCGTTCGTGACTTTGTGAGCATGGCGTTCAAGTCAGCCGGGATCGGCATCGAATGGCGCGGTGCTGGAGAGGACGAGCGTGGGCTCTGCGCTGAATCCGGCAAGGTACTTGTTGCGATCAACCCGGTGTTCCACCGTCCTGCGGAAGTCGACCTGTTGGTCGGAGACGCTTCAAAAGCGGAAAGCAAGCTGGGCTGGCGTGCCGACACGACCCTCGAGCAACTCTGCGAAATGATGGTCGAGGCGGATCTGCGCCGCAATGAACTCGGCGCGTCCTTCTGAGGTGAAGTCCATGCGGGTACTGGTTACTGGAGGCGAGGGTTTCACTGGCAGATACATGCGAGCAGAACTCGAGGCCCACGGGCACGAGGTCGTGTCCATATCGCATCGCGCGGATGGCAGCGCGGACCTCGCGGTGGATCTATGTGATCGGGAGGCGGTGCGGAGCGCACTTTCGAATATTCGCGTCGACGCGGTCATCCATCTCGCGGCGATCGCATTCGTCGCTCATGGCGATGTCGAACAGATGTATCGCGTCAATATCGTGGGTACCCGCAACCTGCTCGAGGCGTTGTCCTCAGGTTCGCAGCCTCCGCGCGTCGTGCTGCTTGCAAGCAGTGCAAACATCTACGGGAACTCGGACTCCGAGGTCATCGATGAGAGCGTGCAGGCTAAGCCGGCCAACGACTATGCCGTCAGCAAGCTAGCGATGGAGTACATGGCGAAAACCTGGATGGACAGGTTGCCGATCGTGATCGCACGGCCGTTCAACTACACCGGAGTCGGACAGTCCAAGCAGTTTGTCATCCCGAAGATCGTGGATCATTACGTTCGACGGCAGCCGGTGGTGGAATTGGGCAACATCGATGTCATCAGGGATTTCCAGGATGTTCGCGATGTCGTGTCGACATACCGAAAGCTCATCGAATTGGCACCTGTCGGCGCTACGTTCAATCTCTGTTCCGGTATCGGCCATTCGCTGGGCGATGTCTTGCAGATGCTTGCCGAGCGCGTGGGTTATCGCATAAAGGTCGACGTGAATCCCCAGTTCGTGAGAAGTAACGAGGTGGTCCGGCTGGTCGGAGACTCAAGCAAAGTCAACGCGTTGATCGGGAGCGCGTCTCGCCGGACGTTGTCGGAGACGCTGGGCTGGATGGTGAAGCAGGCGGCCCCGAGTGGCGTGGCATCGGAGTAAAGAATGAGTAATCCCGGCCCTCGAACGGAGCCAGGTGTGCGCGCCAACGGACACCTCTCCGAGAAAGGAGGCTCCCTGCTTCGTCAGGGACGAACACCCCAAAGGTCCGGAACGGATCTCCTGCTGTACTGGCTCCCACGCGTCACGAAAGGACTCGTCGCAACGGTCCTTGTGCTGAACATCGTGCTGATGCTCATCTTCGTGTTCAAGGGTTACCGGGTCGATTTCCATTCCGATGCCGCCACAAAGAACCTGCTGGCCGAAGAGATCATCAGAACGGGTCAGCTTTTCCCGCGGGACTGGTACTTCGTCAACAGCGATATCTGGATTGTATTCAATCACCTTCTGATCGTTCCGCTTCTGGCATTCATGAAGAACGGCTACGCTGCGCACGCGTTGGCGGGCTGTGTATGGTCGGTTCTGATTCTTTGGGGCACATGGCTTTTTGCTGGACTCGCCACCAGCTCCCGATGGGCAAAGCTGGCGTCGATCGCAGTCGTAGCCGGTGCAGTGTCGTTCGCGGGTGCCGAGAATGTGTTCGGGCAGGTTGCCTATGGAAACATTTTCCTACTCGCCTGCCTCATCGCGTACACCAGCTGGCGAGCTTTGCAGGCTACAGGGCGTGCGTGCTGGATTTTCGCGCTCGCGAGCGCGGTGCTCATCGTGTTGACCTTCGCGGGCAATCCACAGCGTGCGATCGTGACGTACTTCATCCCTATCTGCGCCGCGGTGTCCGTCTACGGCGCCGTGGATCTGGCGACGAATGGCTGGCGTCTCGGGGCTCCCGCCTCCAGGGCGGCCGCACTTCTCGCGATCATCGGCGCGGCTGCTGCAGTAGGCATCGGCTGTCATCTTTGGCTGCTCGCCCGCGTCCTGGATGTCTCGGGCGCAGGAAACGCGCAGTGGCTGCCGTTCAATGCGATGTTGGGGAACGCAGGAAGCACTTTGCACGGACTGTTCGGGATTCTTGGAGGCATCCCTACGCCCGGGGCGGGCGTGACGAGCAAAGGGGGATTCTACGAAGGTATCCGCCTAGTGGTCGCCGGCGTGATTCTCGGGCTTACGCCTCTCGTTCTGGGATTCGCCTTGAGAAGGCGCGCTTCGTCGCTGCAGTTCGCAGGCCTGTTCGCCGCAGTTTCCCTGGCTCTGTTCCTGTTCCTCCAAGTCACGACTACGATCCCGCAAATGGTGGACCCCATAGGGAGTGCGCGGTATCTCATGCCTCCCCTCCTGATGATCCTCGTCCTGTCGGCGTCTGCCGTGGTATCACCGGATTTCGGGTGGCTCAAGCGTAGTGCCGGGGCAGGCATGCTGGCCGTCTTGGCAATCGGGTCGCTCGGGCCGGGTAATCCATTGTCGCGGCCTTTGAAGGAGCCGGTCGCCGAACCGTACGCAGGTGTTGTCGCGATGCTCGAGCGCGAAGGTCTTGCGTACGGTTATGCGAGCTACTGGAATGCAGGTGTACAGACGGTTCTGAGCAATGGTGATGTGCGTGCACGGGCGATTCTCATTGCAGGTGCATTGCCCGCTCCGATGCGTCATCTGTCGTCGAAGTTCTGGTACTCACCCCAGGCGTGGTCCGGTGAGACGTTCCTCATGTTGGAAGCCCACGAGGTTGCGGCAATTGATTGGGCGCTCATGGAGCAGTACGCGGGGCCCGCTTCGCGGCAGTTCCAGTTCGAACGATTCAGCGTCTTCGTTTACCCGCACAATCTGGCGAGTGTGCTACCCGGCTGGGTTTCAACGGTACCAGTGATTGCCCTGACGGAAGCGTCACCGCGCACCGTCGGTCGTTTCGAAGCTGACGGAAATGGGAGTCGCCTGGTCGCCGAACCGGGAGAATCGGGATATCTGCATTTTGGACCCTACACAGCGCTCGCCTCGGGACGTTACCGAGCGACCTTCGAGCTGGAAGTAGAAAGCGATTCGAGCGGAGAATTGGTCATGGTCGATGTGGCATCCGATCAAGGCCAGGTGACGCATGGCTCTCGTCGCCTGAATTCAATTGGACGACACCGCTCCGAAGTGGACTTCGATCTGGCGGCAGATGTAGACGACCTCGAGGTCCGCGTGCTTTCTCATGGGAATGCGCGTGTGACGCTTTCTGCGATCAGCCTGGAAGAACGGGACTGACCGCTGCACGAATACGAAGCCGCCATCGATGTCCTCCAAATCGAGGAGGGCGCCATAGGCTGAAAGACGTGTGCCAGGCTGATCTAACGCCAAGCGCGCTATAGCGCGAGCAGCGCCTGATCCAGCCCGTCCAGTACACGCTCCATCTGGTCTTCGAGTCCTACCCAAAGCGGCAACCTGACAAGCCGCTCGCTGACGCTGTCAGTGACCTGTAAACGCCCGTTGACGCGGGCGGATTCCAGGCCCTTGGGCGAAGAGTGCAAAGGGATGTAGTGGAACACGGCCTGGATACCCTGCTCGCGTAACAGTGCGATGAAACGGCTCCTGCTATCGAGATCAGGCAGCAGGAGGTAGTACATGTGCGCATTGTGCGTACATGCTTCGGGAATTACAGGCCGTCTGAGCCGCCCCTGTTGCTCGTAGTGCTCTGCCCACGCGTGATAGCGGGCCCAAAGGTCGAGCCTCCGCGTTGTGATCTCTTGGGCTGCATCCATCTGCGCAGAGAGAAACGCCGCGGTAATCTCGCCCGGGAGAAACGATGAGCCCACGTCGACCCATGTGTACTTGTCGACCTGGCCCCGAAAGAAGCGACTACGGTTCGTGCCTTTCTCGCGGATGATCTCTGCTCGCTCCGCAAACGTATCCTCTTTGCAGAGTAGGGCGCCCCCTTCTCCGGAGATGATGTTCTTGGTTTCGTGAAAGCTGAAAGCGCCGAGATCGCCGATGGTGCCCAAGGGGCGCCCACGGTATGCCGACATGACGCCCTGCGCTGCATCCTCTATGACTGGAAGGTCATGACGCGATGCAATTTGCAGAATCGAGTCCATCTCGCAGGACACCCCCGCGTAGTGAACGACGCATATAGCGCGTGTCCGATCGGTGATTGCAGCCTCGATCAGTGCTTCGTCGATATTCAGAGTGTCCGGACGGATATCCACGAAGACGGGCACCGCGCCGCGGAGAACAAACGCATTTGCAGTGGAGACGAAAGTAAAAGAAGGCATGATCACTTCGTCGCCCGGCACCAGATCCAGCAACAGCGCGGCAATTTCGAGCGCGGCGGTGCACGAATGCGTCAGCAACGCACTTTCAGCCCCAATGTTATCGCGCAGCCAGGCATGGCAGCGCTTAGTAAAGGGACCGTCGCCGCTGAGATGGCCGTTCGCGTAAGCTTCGGCAATGTTGGCGAGTTCCCCGCCGGTCATGTATGGCTTGTTGAAAGGGATCATCTTTGCCTTCGCGTCAGCGTGTGCATTCCAGAATGCAATGGGTGTAGGGAACATAGAGAAGGTCGTGGCGCACGACGGGTTTGATTTCGGTGAAAGAGCCTGTTGCGAGCCCCGCGTATCCGTCAGGCTCACGGATGTTCTGCCCTCGGTCGCGGAGGATCAATCCTCTTGCCGCGGCGGACTGCCCGGCGACGAGCGTGCCATCCATCGAAATGAATCGACCGCCGGGGCGCAACATCGAGGAGGCAACATTGATCAGCGATCGCGCCTGGTCATCGTCTAGGTGATGGAGGATGCCGATCGCCAGCACCAGGTCAGCGCCGTGTTGGCGAACCTGCGTATCCTGGAAGTCGGCGACATCCATACACTCGAAACGTCCTCTGTCGCCGTAGCGCTTTCTGGCGGCATCGATGTATCGAGACGACAGATCGAATCCCACGTAGTCGATGTCGACTGGGAAATATGGAAGCAGTTCGGCCGTCCCGCATCCGATATCGAGGACGCGGTCGTCCTTTCTCGGCCGAATATGATCCGACATCATGCGCGCGCGTGCGCGTCCCGCCCCGAGTGCGGTCTGCAGAAAATCGTAAAAGGCGGGGTGGGACAGAACGGCCCTCAGGCCATCTGTTTTCTGTGCCATATCAACTCCCTGATTGAGCAAGAACCACAACGCCGGCAACGATGAGCGAGGTGCCGAAAACCCGCTGAAGATCAAAAGATTCGTTGAAGAGCCACACTGCAAGGACCGCGACGATCGGAAAGCTCAGCGCCATGAATGGATACGCCTTGCTGAGCGGCATTCTGTTGATGGCGGCCATCCAGCACATCGACGCGCTGAAGGCGGCAGCAAATGCACTGATCACCCACGGGTTCAGAAGCAGCATCACGATGGCTCGCGGATTCAGCCCCTCAATTGTCGAACCCGGATTCAGGCTGACTTGCCACTTGAGCACGATTTGCCCATACACCGTCAGCACGATCGTGAGTGCCAGAAAAATATAGCTCATTGCGTTGTTTGCCGGACGGAGGGTAATAAGGGGTGAAATTGCAATCGTAGTCGATATGGCCCGGGGCTAACGCCGGATCATTGGGCGGACATGATAGGTATCGTACGCGCGGAAAAGTCGCAAGCCACAAGCTGCCCAGGCTTTCTGCACTCGATAATTCCAGACCTGTGTCGATATCAGCAGGCGATCCACTCCACGGTCGCTGGCATCACGCATGATTGACGACAGGCCTCCTCGATAGACGCCGGCGCCCTGATGACCAGGAAGAATGGCATTGAGAACGATCTCGATCGACCGGACGCCGTCCTCTTCTCCGGTAATACAGCCGTAGAAGCCAACCACCTCGCCGCTCGGCGCACGCGCGACGTATGTAGAGCTTTCCGGAGTAGGGCGGATTAGGAATCCGGCCGCCCATTCGATATATCCCGCCAGAATGTCCGAGTGTCCGAATTCGGGAGCAGCGTGGTAATGGCTGCGATAGTCCGAAAAGGACGCTGCCGCGATCGCCGACACCGCATCGATGTCGTCTGGCTCTGCGAGTCCGTACCTAACTTGGGTTGGCTCGTCGTGGTTGACGTTCGAGAAGTCGTTGCCCAAGTCGCGCTCATAGTAGACGAGCGTGTCGGCGTGCACCGGTTCCAGCCCTTGCACTCGCAAATCCTGGACAACATCGTGCAGCCCGGCGGGCACCCGCACAACGATAAAATCGTAAGATGAAGTCGACAGTTCTTCACGGAACGCAGGCAGATCAACGGCTGCGTTGTTAAAGGTGGCTCGCCCGATGCGAAGTCCGAACCGCTCACTTTCCAAGGGGGAGTACTTCAGCACCTTTTCACCGAGATGGCGTCCAACCGGCCTCCGGTCATTTCGGAAACCACAAAGTGCGGTCGTCCTTTGATGTTATTGAACATACGCCCCACGTACAGTCCGATCACACCTAGGCTGGCGAGAATCGCGCTACCCGTGAGCCACACCGACGCGACGATGCTGGTGAAGCCAGCGACCTGGATCTCACCTGCGGCGTATTTGCTAATACTGAATGCAACCACGGCCAAAGCCAGCGTCGCAAAAAGAATCGCCATGCCCACCACAAGTCGCAACGGCTTGTCAGAGTAGGAAAGTGCAATGCGTGACGCCAGTGAAAGCAAGCGCCTGAAGCTATACCCCGTTTGACCATGCGCACGCGCATCATGCGCCACAGGTACTAACACGGTTTTGAATCCAGCCCACTGCACCATCAGCGGGAAGAAACGGTCGGCCTCCGGCATTGATATCACGGTGGCGATGGCTTTCCTGGTGTAGGCGCCGAAGTTGGCAGTCGTGTGGTCGTAGCGGGTATCGGTCAACCATCCGAGAACTTTGTAGAAGCACCAGGATCCCAGTCGCTTCAGTCCAGAGTCCTGCCGGCCGATCCTCTGCGCCAGCGCAATTTCAGCACCGTTTTCCAAGCCCTCGATCAGGTTTGGAATGTGTTCAGGCCGGTCTTGGAGATCGCAATCCATGACGATCACGATGTCTCCGGATGCTTGACCGAGTCCAGCGGATATCGCGGCGTGCTGACCAAAATTCCGGGACAGGCGCAAACCTTTGACCTCTCCCCGTGATGACGCGATCTCGGAGATTCTCCGCCAGGCGTGGTCGGGACTTGCATCGTCGACCAGGACAATCTCGTAACGGGCGATGGAGGATGGGATGGATTGCGCGATGCGTTCGACGAGATCCTCGAGACATTCGACGCAGCCGTAGACAGGCACTACTACGGACAAGGAGGCCCCGTTCATCGGTTGAGTGGTCATCAGGGTTCAGAGGGCGAGAAGCGGGCAATCATCGCGTTGCGGTGGCCTGGAGAAGTTCGTAGGACCGGACCTGCAGTTCGGCGCCCGCAGGCACCCAGGCGCGGATTTCCAAATCCGAGACATTCTGGTCGACAGTGACCGGGAAACTTGTCAGCGTCCCGTCCGTTCCGGTCGTCTCCGAAACCTCCATCGAACCATGTGTCAGCGTGCCTTTTGAAGAGACCACGTCAAACTTCGCTGCGCTGCCTGGAGTCAGCTGGGTGATATCGCCATGCACGGTCAGGACATACGATCCTGCAGAGAGCGACGCGTAGGGGCCGAACATCAGATACCCCTCGCCGCCGTTGCTGACGAGGCGGTCACCGTCCAGTGCGCCGGCCTTTGGTTCGGACAGAACGTCCTTGCTCTCTGCGGTCATTCTGATCTCGTGCGCCGGCGCTTCAACTGCCGTCGTCCCTTGGGTGTCTGCTGGTCCACAACCGGCGACGAGCGCACAGGACAGCAGTAGCGCTGTCAGCTTGATGCGATTGGGCATGGTTCTTCCTCTGTTCGTGAGTGTGTCCGACGTTCTGGGCCGAAACGCTGCCGACCGGTGCTCAGCCCGCCCTGCCGTACTGATCTTCGAACCTGACGATGTCGTCTTCTCCCAGATAGCTCCCCGACTGCACCTCGATCAGTTCCAGTGGAAGCTTGCCTGGGTTCTTCAGTCGGTGGGTCACGCCGAGCGGGATGTAGGTGCTCTGGTTCTCGGTCAGCAGGATCACGTCCTCGCCGCGTGTCACTTCGGCGGTGCCGCTGACGACGATCCAGTGCTCCGCGCGGTGGTGGTGCATCTGCAGGCTCAGCGTTGCGCCGGGTTTCACGGTGATGCGTTTGACCTGGAACCTGTCGCCGTTGTCGATCGAATCGTACGCGCCCCAGGGGCGGTAGACCTTGCGGTGCGCGGCGGCCTCGCTGCGGCCGTCACGCTTGATCCGGTTGACGACCTGCTTGACCTCCTGGATGCGATCCCGGTGGCCGACCATGACCGCGTCGTCGGTTTCCACGACGACGATATCTTCCAGGCCCACCATCGCGATCAGGCGTGAGCCATGCGCGTATGTGTTGTGGCAGTCGATCTCGATGACATCGCCATGGTGGGCATTGCCGTTGGCGTCCTTGTCCGAGACTTCCCAGAGAGCGGACCAGGAGCCGACATCGCTCCAGCCGGCATCCAGCGGCACAACGGCAGCGTCGGCGGTCTTCTCCATGACTGCGTAATCGATCGAATCGTTCGGGCTTGCCGAGAATGCATCGGCGTCGAGCCGGATGAAATCCGCGTCGCGCGTCGCTTGTGCAAGCGCCTGTTCGCATGCCGCCAGCATCGCAGGCTGCAGTCGACGCAGTTCGTCGAGATATCGGGACGCCTTGAACAGGAACATGCCGCTGTTCCAGAAGTACGCGCCGGAGGCCAGATAATCCTGTGCAGTCGCAAGATCAGGCTTCTCGACGAAGCGTTCAACCGCGCGCACACCAGTACCGGACGCGGCCTTGATGTAGCCATAGCCGATCTCGGGTGCGGTCGGCACGATGCCGAAAGTCACCAGCTTGCCGTCTTGGGCAGCGACTGATGCTTCGCGTACGGCCGCGTGGAACGCGCTGTCATCGCGTACGACGTGGTCGGACGGCAGCACCAGCAGCAGCGCATCGTCACCCGCGGCCATGGCCTGCAGTGCGGCGATCGCGATGGCTGGCGCGGTATTACGGCCAACTGGTTCGAGTATCAACGCAGCAGGCGACACGCCGCATTCCCGCAGCTGTTCGGCCGCCATGAAGCGGTGTTCCTGGTTCGCGACCACGATCGGCGCAGTACCTGCGATGTCCGACACGCGCGCCCACGTTGCCTGAAGCATGGTGTTCTCGCCGACCAGCGGGAGGAACTGCTTGGGATAGGCCTCGCGCGACAGCGGCCACAGGCGCGTGCCGGAGCCGCCGGAAAGAATCACGGGAAGAATCGGAAGCATGCGGGTGGTCCTGGATCAGTGTTGGGGGGCATTGCCGCCGATCAGGGCGGACAGTTCATCGGTACGTGCCCGGAGCAGCTCGGCATCCGCGCGGGTCTCGACGTTGAGCCTCAGCAGCGGCTCGGTGTTGGAACTGCGGAGATTGAAGCGCCACTGGCCGAAATCCGCGCTGACGCCGTCGGTATGGTCGAGCGCCGGCTTCTGTGATTCGAAATGCGCCATCACGCGTGCGACGGTGGCCTTCGCATCGTCGACGACGAAATTGATCTCGCCGCTGCAGGGGAACGCTTGCATCCGGTCGGCAACGAGATCCGTCAAGGAGGTGCCTGTGCGCGAGATCAGATCCGCGATCAGCAACCACGGAATCATGCCCGAATCGCAGTACGCGAAATCTCGGAAATAGTGATGTGCACTCATCTCGCCGCCGTAGATCGCGTCTTCGGCGCGCATGCGCTCCTTGATGAAGGCGTGGCCGGTCTTGCTGAGCACGGGAACACCGCCGGCCTGCTCGACCATTTCGACTGTGTTCCAGACCAGACGCGGGTCGTGGATGACCTTGCCGCCGGGCGACTTGAGCAGCAGCGCTTTTGCGAGCAGGCCGACGAGGTAGTAGCCCTCGATGAAATCGCCATTGGCGTCGAAGAAGAAGCAGCGATCGAAGTCGCCATCCCACGCGATACCGAAGTCCGCGCCACTGGCGCGTACCGCGTCTGCGGTGGCAGCCCGGTTGTCCGGCAGCAGCGGGTTGGGAATGCCGTTTGGAAAGCGGCCATCCGGCTCATGCTGGATGCGCACGAACTCGAAGGGCAGATGCGCCGCAAGCTGATCGACCACCACGCCTGCGCCACCATTACCTGCATTGACGACGATCTTCAGCGGCTTGAGTCGTTCGCGCTCGACGTAACCCAGCAGATGTTCGATATAGGCCGACTTGTCCTGTGCTTCGCTCCGCGTGCCCGCACGTGGCGCAGGTGCGGGCTCCGCATCGCTTGCGGCGAAGTCGCGGATGTCGAAAAGGCCTGTGTCTCCGCTGATCGGTCGCGCGCCTTCGCGCACGAGCTTCATTCCGTTGTAATCCATCGGATTGTGGCTGGCGGTCACCATCACGCCACCCGCGGCCCCAAGATGTGCGGTCTGGAAATACACCTCTTCGGTGCCGCACAGACCGATGTCGATGACGTCGCGCCCTGCCTGACGGAATCCTTCTTCGAGTGCCTGCTGCAGTTCCGGGCTCGTCAGGCGGATGTCGCGTCCGAGCACAACGGGGCCAGGGCCCAGCAGCGAGGCCATCGCCAGCCCGATGCGCCGGGCGAGAGGGGGGTTGAGTTCGTCAAGCACCCGGCCGCGGATGTCGTAGGCTTTGAAGCAGGAAAGGTGCATGTGAGTCCTTGGTTCCGGGCTGGCTTACGACAGCGCCGCTTCGAGTTCCGGCAGCACCTTGAACAGATCGCCCACCAGGCCGATGTCCGCGATCTCGAAGATCGGTGCGTCGGCGTCCTTGTTGATCGCGACGATCGTGCCCGCATCCTTGATGCCGGTCAGATGCTGGATTGCTCCGCTGATGCCGATGGCGACATAAAGCTCGGGGGCGATGATCTTGCCTGTCTGGCCGACCTGCAGCTCATTGGGCACGTAACCGGCATCGACTGCGGCGCGCGAGGCGCCTACCGCGGCGCCGAGCTTGTCGGCGAAGTCGAACACGATCTTGAAGTTTTCTTCCGAGCCGACACCGCGACCGCCCGAGACGACGCGCTTGGCGCTCTGCAGGTCGGGGCGGTCGGTGCTGCCTGCGGCGAGACCGATGAAGCGGGTGTGCGTCGGCAATTCGGCGTCGACGCTAGTCGTTTCGACCGTCGCGCTGCCGCTGCGTGCCGCTTCCTGCCAGGACGCCGTGCGCACCGTGGCGACGACCGGCTGGTCGGCCGGGGCCTCGACAGTGACGATCGCATTGCCGGCGTAGATCGGGCGCTTGAAGACATGGCTGCTCTCGACCGTCATCAGGTCGGAGATCTGGTTGACACCCAGAAGCGCGGCGACGACCGGCAGCAGGTCCTTGCCGAACGTCGTCGACGGCGCGAACACATGCGTGTAGCCGGCGGCGAGGTTCGCGATCTGCGGGCCAAGGACCTGTGCGAGTGCCTGCGCGTTGGCCGGATTGGCGACGGCGAGCACCTTCGACACGCCGGCAATTGTGGCGGCTTCGGTGGCGGCGCCCGCCGGGTCTGCGGCGAACACCGCGATGTCGATGGCGTCGGGCGACAGCGCCTGCGCCGCGGCAACGGTCTTGGCGGTCGCGCTGGCGTTCAGGGTGCCGTCGAGGTGTTCGGCGATAACAAGGACTTTGGACATCATGTTCTCCTGCGGTCCGGCGCTGGGCCGGACATCTCTAGGCTCCCGCGTGCGCGGGAGCGACGGAATTCAGAGCAGGCCCTTGGCCTTGAGCGCGGCAACCAGTTCGGCCGCGTCCTTGACCATGACGCCCTTGCCGCGTTTGGTCGGCGCCTCGTAGTGCGTGGTCTTGAGCGTGTCGACCGACTCGACGCCGAGGTCGGCGAACGGGATCGATTCCATCGGCTTCGACTTCGCTTTCATGATGTCGGGGAGCTTGATGAAACGCGGCTCGTTGAGGCGCAGATCGGTCGTGACGACGGCCGGCAGGTCGACTTCGAGCGTCTCCAGGCCGGCGTCGACCTCGCGCGTCACTGTGGCCTTGCCGTCAGCGATCTCGACCTTCGAGGCGAAGGTCGCCTGCGGTCGGCCCCACAGCGTCGCCAGCATCTGACCGGTCTGATTGGCGTCGTCGTCGATCGCCTGCTTGCCGAGGATCACTAGGTCCGGCTGTTCCTTCTCGACCAGCTTGAGCAGTGTGCGGGCGGCGGTCAGCGGCTGGATCGCCTGGTCACAGACCACGTGGATGGCGCGGTTCGCGCCCATGGCCAGACCATTGCGCAGGTGCGCCTGGGCGTCAGCGGGCGCGATCGTCGCGACCACGACCTCGGTGGCGATGCCCTTGTCGCGCAGGCGCAGGGCTTCTTCCAGCGCGATTTCATCGAAGGGGTTGGCCGAGAGCTTGACGCCATCGGTGACCACGCCGGACCCGTCCGGCTTGACCTGGATGCGGACGTTGTAGTCCACCACGCGCTTGTAGGCGACGAGGATCTTCATCGGTACGGCATTCCTTGTGCGTTGCGGATCACCCGGCCGCGGCGGCAGGCGCGGGGCAATCCGCCGATTCTAACGGGGCGGCCTTCGGCGCGCGAACGGATGGCCGGGCGAAGACAAAACGTTCATTTTCACGCCGAAGTAACGCGAGTGAGCCGCTATCCTTGCCGCCTTGCCTCTATGAAGGCATCGAAATGGACAGGAGTGAGTTCGTGCCCACATGGCTTGTCACCGGCGGCGCCGGTTTCATCGGCGGCAATTTCGTACTGGAGGCCGTGCGTCGCGGCGTCCGTGTGATCAATCTCGATGCCCTGACCTATGCAGGCAACCTGCAGACGCTGGCGTCGATCGAATCGAACCCGGACCACGTGTTCGTGCATGGCGACATCGGGGATCGCGATCTGGTCGCGGGGCTGCTGGCCGAGCATCAGCCCGATGCGGTGCTGAACTTCGCCGCGGAAAGTCACGTCGACCGTTCCATCGACGGCCCGGCGGCGTTCATCGAAACCAACGTCGTCGGCACGCTCGGTCTGCTCGAGTCGGCGCGCGACTACTGGAAGGCCTTGCCTGACGGCCGTCGCGAGGCGTTCCGTTTCCTGCATGTCTCGACCGACGAGGTCTACGGCACGCTGGGGGAGACCGGCAAGTTCTCCGAAACCACGCCCTACGCGCCGAACTCGCCGTACTCGGCGTCGAAGGCCGCGTCCGATCATCTGGTGCGTGCGTTCCACCACACCTACGGGCTGCCGGTGCTGACCACCAACTGCTCGAACAACTACGGGCCGTACCACTTCCCGGAGAAGCTCGTCCCGCTGGTGATCGCCAAGGCGCTGGCCGGCGAGCCGCTGCCGGTCTACGGCGATGGCAAGCAGGTCCGCGACTGGCTGTTCGTCACCGACCACTGCGCCGCGATCCGCACGGTGCTCGAGAAAGGCCGCGTCGGCGAAACCTACAATGTGGGTGGCGACTCCGAGCGTCAGAACATCGAGGTGGTCGAGACGATCTGCCGCCTGCTCGACGCACGCCGACCGCGCGAGGATGGCCAGTCGCGCGCGACGCAGATCACCTACGTCACCGATCGTCCCGGCCACGATCGCCGCTACGCAATCGACGCATCCAAGCTGCAAGGCGAACTCGGCTGGAAGCCCGCTCACACCTTCGAGAGCGGCATCGAAGCCACGGTGGACTGGTACCTCGACAACCAGCCCTGGGTACAGCGCATCCTCGACGGCAGTTACCGTCTGGAACGCATGGGGGCGCAGGCATGACCGCGCGCAAGGGCATCATTCTTGCCGGGGGCTCCGGCACACGGCTGTATCCGATCACCAAGGGCGTCAGCAAGCAGCTGCTGCCGGTGTACGACAAGCCGATGATCTATTACCCGCTCAGCGTGCTGATGCTGGCCGGCATCCGCGAAGTGCTGATCATCAACACGCCGCACGAGCAGGTGTTGTTCCAGGCCCTGCTCGGCGACGGGTCGCAGTGGGGCATGGATATCCAGTACGCCGTGCAGCCGAGTCCGGATGGTCTGGCGCAGGCGTATCTGATCGGCCGCGATTTCGTCGGCGGCAAGCCGAGCTGCCTGGTGCTGGGCGACAACATCTTCCATGGACAAGGATTGACCGGGACACTTCGACGGGCCGATGCGCGTACGGACGGGGCGACGGTGTTCGGCTATTGGGTCAACGATCCAGAGCGCTATGGCGTAGCCGCGTTCGATGCCAGTGGCAAAGTCGTCGACATTGCAGAAAAGCCCGAAGCGCCCCGGTCGAATTACGCGGTCACCGGCCTGTACTTCTACGACGGACGCGCCAGCGATTACGCCGCCAGACTCAAGCCTTCGCCACGTGGCGAGCTCGAGATCACCGATCTCAATCGCATGTATCTGGAAGATGACGCGCTCTTCCTCGAGCAGTTGGGTCGCGGCTACGCATGGCTGGATACGGGAACGCATCAGTCATTACACGAAGCGGCCAACTTCATCGAAACGATCCAGTCGCGCCAGGGGCTCCAGGTGTGCTGTCCTGAAGAGATCGCTTATGGCGCTGGCTGGATTGACGGAGAACAGCTGGAACGACTCGCGACTCCGCTTTCGAAGAACGGCTACGGGCGCTATCTGCTGGATCTGCTCAAGCGTGGGGTGACTCGATGAAGATTGTCGAAACCCGGCTGGCAGGATGCGTGATCATTGAGCCCGCCGTGTTCGGTGACCCGAGGGGATTTTTTTTCGAATCCTGGAATGCGGAGCGCTTCGGTCAGGCCGGCCTACCGACCCATTTCGTCCAAAGCAATGTCTCCCATTCGACGAAGAATGTCCTCAGAGGCCTGCACTACCAGTGGCCGCGCCCACAAGGAAAGCTGGTCAGCGTTCTTCAGGGTGAAGTGTTCGATGTCGCAGTCGATCTTCGTCGCGGCTCGTCGACGTTCGGAAGATGGGACGCCGCGGTGCTGAGCGCGAGCAACAAAAGGCAGATCTGGATCCCCGAGGGTTTTGCCCACGGTTTCGCGGTGCTGTCGGACGACGCTGTCTTCAGCTATCTCTGCACGGACGTGTACGTGAAAGAGGCGGACGCAGGTATACGGTGGAACGATCCCGCGATCGGGATCGAATGGCCAGCCCTGTCCCCGTTGTTGTCCGATAAGGACGAGCAGGCACCCCTCCTTTCGCAGGTCGATCCGGATCGGCTGCCGATTTTCACCGCATGACCTCGTTGGTTTTCGGTGCGAACGGGCAGGTGGGGCAGGAACTGCTGCGTGCGCTCGCGCCGCTGGGCAATCTGCTTGCTTCGACGCGGACCGGCTTGCTCCCCGACGGCAGCACGTGCCTGACCGCGGACTTCTCGGATCCGGAATCGGTCGTCGCGTTGCTCGACGCGACGCGGCCGACACGCGTGATCAATGCCGCCGCGTACACCGCGGTCGACAAGGCCGAGAGCGAGGCCGCGGCGGCGCACGCCGCCAACGCAGCGGCCCCTGGCGCGATCGCACACTGGTGCGCCGCGCACGCTGTACCGCTGGTGCATTACTCCACCGACTACGTGTTCGATGGCAGCGGCACGCGTCCGTATCGCCCCGATGACGCCACGGCACCGCTCGGCGTCTACGGCGCGAGCAAGCTCGCGGGCGAAGAGGCGATCCGTGCCACGGGGGGGCGCCATCTGATCTTCCGCACCGCGTGGGTCTATGCCGCGCACGGCCAGAACTTTCTGCGCACGATGCTGCGCGTCGGCGCCGAGCGAGACGTGCTGCGTGTGGTCGCCGACCAGATCGGTACGCCGACGCCTGCAGCGTTGATCGCCGACGTCACCGCGCGGGTTCTTGGCGACGACAATGCGGCCTCCGGCACCTGGCATCTGACGGCTGCGGGTGAAACCAGCTGGCACGGATTTGCGCAGGCGATCTTCGACGGCGCAGTCGAGCGCGGCCTGATCGCACGCGCGCCTACGGTCGAAGCGATCACCACGGCCGACTATCCGACGCCGGCCAGGCGTCCTGCCTACTCCCGCCTGGACACCGGCACGCTCGAGGACGATTTTGGAATCACGTTGCCGGACTGGCGGACAGCGCTGGGCGGCGTGTTGGACGAAATGTGCCAGAGGCAGATGCAGCAGGGCTGAGAGAACACGCTCCGCCACTGCACCAAGGTCCAAGGCCGCGTACACGCGCAGCCGGTAGAATCGAAGGCCGTTGCGCCATGAGGATCGAAATGAGCGAGCAGAGTTCCGCCGCGGGTCGACGCGGCAAGCAGTACCCCGATGCCGCGACGGCATTGGCTGACATCGTGGCCGATGGCCAGACCTTCGCGGTCGGCGGCTTCGGCCTGTGCGGCATTCCCGAAGCGCTGATCGCCGCACTACGCGATTCGGGCGTCAAGGACATCACCGCGATCTCCAACAATGCGGGCGTCGACGGCTTCGGCCTCGGCCAGCTGCTGGAGACCCGGCAGATCCGCAAGATGATTTCGTCGTATGTGGGCGAGAACAAGGAGTTCGAGCGCCAGTACCTCGGCGGCGAGCTGGAGCTTGAATTCAACCCGCAGGGCACGCTGGCCGAGCGCCTGCGCGCCGGTGGTGCCGGCATCCCGGCGTTCTTCACCGCGACCGGCTACGGCACGATCGTCGCCGAGGGCAAGGAAACACGCGAGTTCGACGGCAAGCATTACGTGCTGGAAACCGCGCTGGTCGCCGACGTCGCGCTGGTCAAGGCGTGGAAGGCCGACACGGCCGGCAATCTCGTGTTCCGCAAGACCGCGCGCAACTTCAATCCGGCCTGCGCGATGGCCGGCAAGGTCTGCGTGGTCGAGGTCGAGGAGCTGGTGGAGATCGGTGCGATCGATCCCGACCAGGTGCACCTGCCGGGGATCTACGTGGACCGCATCGTTGTCAACACGACGCCCGAGAAGCGCATCGAACAGCGCACCGTGCGAGGAGCGAAGTAATGGCCTGGACCCGTGACGAAATGGCCGCGCGCGCTGCGCGCGAGTTGACCGATGGCGCCTACGTGAACTTGGGTATCGGCCTGCCCACGCTGGTGGCGAACCACATCCCCGATGGCGTCGACGTGTGGCTGCAGAGCGAGAACGGCCTGCTCGGCATAGGCCCGTTCCCGGCCGAAGACGAGGTCGATGCCGACCTCATCAACGCTGGCAAGCAGACCGTCACCGCACGCAAGGGCGCGAGCTACTTCGGCAGCCACGACTCGTTCGCGATGATTCGCGGCGGGCACATCGATCTGGCGATTCTGGGCGCGATGCAGGTCACCGGCAGCGGCGATCTCGCGAACTGGATGGTGCCCGGCAAGATGGTCAAGGGCATGGGCGGCGCGATGGATCTCGTCGCTGGCGTCAAGCGCGTCGTCGTGCTGATGGAGCACGTCGCGAAGGACGGCAGCCACAAGATCCTGCCCGAGTGCACGCTGCCGCTGACAGGCGTGGGTGTGGTCGACCGGATCATCACGGATCTCGCGGTGTTCGATGTGACCGCCGATGGGCTCGTGCTGGTCGAAGCGGCAGACGGCGTGGATGCGGAAGAGTTGAAGACGAAGACCGGCGTCGCATTCGCGAACGCGAACTGAGTTTATCTTGAAGCGTGAGGTTGGCCGCGGGCACATTCCGGGGCCGCCTCATCCGCGTCCACCTGTTGGTCGCGTCGGCGCGATTCCATCTGGGCTCCGCGAAGACAGTAGCGAGATCGAGGAGTCCCGGTGGTCAGCGCCGGGGCGCGGACCGCGACCGAGACTACAGGATCCAGGGTCGAGGAACAGCGATCTCTTGATCGCTAAGACGACTGAATTTCGCCAAAAATCGACTGCGGCTGATGTTCGTGAGCTGCCGCGCAGCACGTGCGGCATGCTGCTGGGATGTCCCTGTCCATGTTCGACATCGCTGATCTGCCCGACACCGATGTGCAGCTTGCCCCTCGCTGGATGCCCGCGGTCGAAGCGGATGCGCTGTTCGAAGCGTTGCGCGCGGATGTTCCTTGGGCTCGCCATCGTCTGCGCATCTTCGGGCGCGAGGTCGAGGCGCCGCGGCTCAGTTGCTGGATCGGCGATCCAGACGCGATGTATCGCTACTCGGGCGCACGGTTTACGCCTGAGCCCTGGCCTGCTGCGTTGGTGCCGGTGCGCGATGCGGTCTCCGCGGCTGCGGGCGTCCGCTTCAACAGCGTGCTCGCCAACCTGTATCGCGATGGACAGGACGCGATGGGCTGGCACAGCGACGACGAGCGCGAGCTGGGATCCGAGCCGGTGATCGTGTCGTTGAGCCTGGGCGCGACGCGGCGGTTCGTGCTGAAGGGGCGCGTGGCGGACGCGGATGGACGATTCGCGCGGCATGTGCTGGAACTCCCGCACGGCAGCTTGCTGGTGATGCGCGGCGAGACGCAGGCGCGGTTTCGGCACGCGTTACCGAGGACCGCGCGGCCGGTCGGGCCGCGGATCAATCTGACGTTCCGCAAGATTCTGTGTTGAAGCGCGCTCTCGCGGAGTGATCCGCGAATCAGGCGAAGCGCTTGAGGCGACGTGATCGTGTCGCAGAGCGCACCTCAATTGGCGCGCCGTCAGCGACCCGGCAGTAAAAGGCTCAGCGCCGCGGCGCAGTTACCGGCGGCCTGCGATCGTGCGTAACTTCGTGTGCATTGCCCGATTCGAGGATCCAGCCGACCATCTCGCCGCTGATGCTCTGCAGGGCGACCGAGAACGCATCGACGACCTGCGCGACTTCGGTACTGGAAGCCGACTGCGCCGCGATGAACGTGCGCGAGCCGACGACGGTCTGGTCGATGTTGTGGATCAGTTTGACGTTGGCCTCGATCGTCGCCGCCGGCAGTGCATTGCCGTTGTAGTCGGCCTCGAAGCGGCGCAGGTCGATGACTAGCTTGTAGTCGGCGGTGATGCCGGCGCCCTGGCGCGCGACGGCCGGGATGTTGCCCGAGTCTTCCATGGTGCGCAGCACGGTGTCCTGCAGCATGTCGGTCGGCGTCTTCGCCCAGCTGGCGCCGCGGTAGACCTGCAGCTCGGCGGGCGTCGGGCGCACGGCGATGCGGAAGCTGTCGATCATGCGCGCGGCGGTCGGCGGGCTCAGCGTCAGCTGCCATTCGGCGCGCGGCCATGCGGGATTGGCCTCGACGCGTGGGTCGGGCGCGTAGATCGTCGAGCGGTCACGATCGCCGCCACCGCCGCCCAGCAGCGAGCTGCAGCCGGCGAGCAGGGTGCCGAGCACGAGTGCGACGGCGAAGCGGAGCAGAGTGCGTTGCGCGGAGGTCGTGAGCGTGATCATTCGGGTTCGAATTCCTTCGGCGCGTCGCGGCCGAGCAGGTAACGCGCGGGATTGGCGTCGAGACGGTCGCTGATGCGGCGCAGGTCGCGGACCAGCGAACGCAGTTCGCCCAGGGTCGGGCCGAGCTGCGACAGACCATCGTTGGCGAAGCTGCTGATCGCCGCGCGGTTCTCGTTGAGGATGGTGTCGGCGCCGCCGGCGGCCGAGTCCATGCGTGCCAGCGTGCTTTCGAGGTTCGCCACCAGGCCGGGCAGCTTTTGCACCAGCTCGCGATCGAAGCTGCTCATCGCCCGGTTGGTCGTGGTCAGCGTCTGCTCCAGCTGTTCGCTGGACCTGCGCGCGTTGACGATGATCGCGGCGAGGTCTTCGCGCTGCCCGGCGACCGAGCCGGTCATGCCTTCGATGTTCTCCAGCGTGTTGGAGATGCGTGCGACGTTCTCTTCGCTGAGCACGCGGTCAAGGCGTTCGACGAGGCGGTTCGCGGTGTCGGAGATGTTCTGCAGCGCCGAGGCTTCGGTCTGGATGATCGGTACGCGGTCGCTGTCTTCCGACACCAGCATCGGCGCTTCGGGCGAGCCACCGGTCAGCTGGATGATCGGCGAGCCGGTCAGGCTGGTCATCGACATGCGCGCGCGGGTATCGGTCTTCACCGGTGCATTGGCCTGCACGCGCAGACGCGCGATGACCTGGCGCGGGTCCTGCGGCGCGAGCTGCAGGTTGTCGACCGTGCCGACGGCGATGCCGTTGTACTGCACGCTGCTGCCTTCGGTCAGGCCGGTCACCGGCTCGCGGAAGACGACGTCGAACTCGTTCCAGCTGCGGTCGGACGAATACTTCGCCGCCCAAAGCGCGAAGCCGAGCAGCGCGATCGACGCGATGAGCGTGAACGCGCCGATGAGGACGTAGTTGGCTCTGGTTTCCATCAGTGGGCTCCCGGGGCGTTGGCCCTGGCATCGCGTGCGGCACGGCCGCGCGGGCCGTGGAAATAATCCTGGATCCAGGGATGGTCGATCTGTTCGATCTCCGCCACCGGCGCCACCGCGATCACCTGTTTGTCGGCCAGGACCGCGATGCGGTCACAGATAGCGTACAGAGTGTCGAGGTCGTGTGTGATCAGGAACACAGTCAGTCCCAGCGCTTCCTGCAGCGTGCGGATCAGACGGTCGAACGCGGCCGCGCCGATCGGATCGAGGCCGGCCGTGGGCTCGTCGAGAAACAGCAACGGCGGGTCGAGCGCCAGCGCCCGCGCGAGACCCGCACGCTTGCGCATGCCGCCCGACAGTTCCGCCGGCAGCTTGTCGAGCGCGTTGGCCGGCAGGCCGGACAGCTTGACCTTCAGCAGCGCCAGCTCGTAACGCAGTGAATCGCGCAGGTCGGGATGGTGTTCCTTCAGCGGCACCTGCACGTTCTCGCCCACGGTCAGCGACGAGAACAGCGCGCCATCCTGGAACAGCACGCCGGTGTTGCGTTCGATGTGCCGGCGTTCTTCGATATCGCGCGACAGCGCATCGGCGCCCAGCACCTCGATGGTGCCGGCCTGCGGCGGACGCAGGCCGAGGATGCTGCGCATCAGCACCGACTTGCCGGTGCCCGAGCCGCCGACCACGCCGAGAATCTCGCCGCGACGCACGTCGAGGTCGAGATTGTCGTGCACGGTCTGCGCGCCGAACTGGTTGACCAGGCCACGTACTCGGATCGCGATCTCGTCGCCGAGGTCGTCCTGCGCATGCGGGTCGCGGGTGGGCGAGTCGGACATCGTCACCATCCCACGTGCATGAACCAGATCGCCGCGAACGCGTCGAACACGATCACCAGCGAGATCGTCTGCACCACGCTCGACGTCGTGCGCTCGCCGACCGACTGCGCCGTGCCCTTGACCTGCAGGCCTTCCAGACAGCCGATCAGGCCGATCACCATCGCGAAGATCGGCGCCTTGGACATGCCGACGAAGAAATGCCGGACGTTCATGGTTTCGTACATCCGCGCCATGTACGCCTGCGGCGGAATATCGAGACTGAAAGCGCCGACGGTCAGGCCACCGATCAGGCCGGCGATCATCGCGACGAAGGTCAGCAGCGGCAGCATCACCATCAGCGCGACCACGCGCGGAATCACCAGCAGATCCACCGGGTCGAGTCCGAGCGTGCGGATCGCGTCCACTTCCTCGCGGCTCACCATCGCGCCGATCTGCGCGGTGAATGCGCTGGCGGTGCGACCGGCGAGCAGGATCGCGGTCAGCAGCACACCGAACTCGCGCAGGAACGCGATCGACACCAGTTCGACGACGAAGATCGTCGCGCCGAATTCGGACAGCACGGTCGAGCCGAGGAAGGCGATCACCGCGCCGACCAGGAACGACAGCAGCGCGACCAGTGGCACTGCGTCCAGGCCGACCTGTTCCATGTGGTGCACGGTCGAAGTCAGGCGGAAGCGTCGTGGCGAGACCAGCAGGCGACCGAGTTTGAGCAGGGTTTCGCCGAGAAAGCTGACCAGCGCGACGACCTCGCGCCAGTTGTCGTGCATCGTCTCGCCGAAACGGGCGAGCGCGGCGTAGACACCGTAATCGCGTTTCTTCTTCGGCCGGTCGTCGGCGACGTCCTCGATCGCCTCGACCAGTGCGTGGTGATCGTCGCGAAAGCGGAAGGTCGAGAAATCCAGGCCGCGTTTTTCGGCGAAACGCAGCAGCTGCAGCACGCCCACCGAGTCCAGTCGATCGACGCCGGTGGCGTCCACTTCACCCGCCGGTGCCTCGTTCGCGCGCAGCACCGTCTCGATGTCGCCGGCATAGGCGAGCGTCCAGTGTCCGCGCAGCCGCAGCGACCCACCGTCACCGGAATCGGCGCTGGGCGTGGCGTGTCGAGGGACGGTCATGCAGGCATCGGTCGGTCGAGGTGCAAACGCCGGTGAGCATACCGAAATCAGGTGTGAGGCCGCGCATCACGGCGCCGCGACCTACCGGGCGCCCGGCGCGACGTGCGATCCTGTGTCGATGTCCGGTGCCACTCCGCTCACCACCGCCAGCTACGCCACGCGCATCGCCTTCGTGGTCGAGCTGGCCGAGCATCTGCATGCCTACGGCACCACCGCGCAGCGCCTCGAAGGCGCGGTGATCGCGGTGACCCAGCAGCTCGGCATCGATTGCGAGCCGTGGGTGAACCCGACCGGCATGGTGCTGTCCTTCAGCGATCCGCTGCGGCCGCCGGGCGACAGCGACACCACGCGCGTCATCCGCATGTCGCCGGGCGACGTGAACCTCTACAAGCTGTGCGAGACGGACCGCATCGCCGAGCAGGTCATGGCCGGCGAGATGGACCTGGCCGAAGGCTACGCCGCCCTGCGCGCGCTCGACGCACGCGAACCGCGCGCCTGGGGCAAGGCGGCGCAGGTGATGGGTTTCGCAATGGTGGCGATGGGTGTCGCCGGCCTGTGGCGGCTGCCCTGGGCCGACATCGCGACGGCAGGCACCATCGGCCTGCTGATCGGCCTGCTCGACATGGTCACGCGCAACGGCACCCGGCTCAAAGAAGCGCATGAAGCGCTGGCCGGCATGCTCGCCGGCGTGGTCGCGATCCTGGTGTCGGCCTTCGTCGCCCCGCTGAATCTCAATACTGTGGTCATCGCCTCGCTGATCGTGATGCTGCCGGGTATGGCGTTGACCAATGCGATCAACGAACTGACCAGCCAGCATCTGGTATCTGGCACCGCGCGCTTCGCCGGTGCGATCACGACGGTGCTCAAGCTCACCATCGGCACGATCATCGCGCTCACCCTGATGCAGATGCTCGGCGTCACCCCGAACGTGCGCGCGCTGCGGCCGCAGCCCGACTGGGTGGAATGGGCGGCGCTGGCGACCGCGGCTGGTGCGTTCGCGATCCTGTTCCGCGCCGGACGCCGCGACGTGCTGCTGGTCATGGCCGCCGCCGCGTCGGGGTATCTCGTCTCGCGCTGGGTCGGCGCCGCGCTCGGGCCGAACATCGGTCTGTTCGTCGCCGCGCTGGTGACCACCGCTGCCGGCAACGGCTACGCGCGATGGGCCAATCGTCCGGGCGCGGTGATCCGGGTCCCGGGTCTGATCATGCTCGTGCCCGGCAGCAACAGCCTGCGCGGGCTGATGAATCTGGTGCAGCAGCAGGACATGGCCGCCGGCCAGGAAGCAGCGCTGGTGGTGATGAACATCGTGCTGGCGCTGATCGCCGGCCTGCTGTTCGGCAACGTGCTGCTGCCGGCGCGCAAGAACCTCTGAGCCGCATACGAAAACGCCCTCCGTCGGAGGGCGTTCTCGAACGTCACTGCGCGGCGCGAACCGCCAGGCTCACTTCTGGATCAGGAACTCTTCCAGCTTGCGGCCCTTCTTGGTGTGCGCGGCCAGCCACAGCGGCTGCTTGCCACGACCGGTCCAGGTCTCGGCCTTGTTCGCCGGATTGCGGTACTTCGGCGCCACCTTGCCGAGCTTGCGACCCTTTGTCGCGCTCTTGCGCGCCGCAGGCGCGGCCGCGGTCGATGCCGCGCGCGGTGCGCTGCCACCGAACAGCTCGGCAATGCTGTAACCCTCGGCCGCGGCCAGGTCGGTCAGCTTCTTGCGCACGGCCGTCAGCGGCTTGCGCTTCTTGAGCGTCGTCTTGCGCTCCTTGGCCTGGGTGATCAGCGCGTCGAGCTGCTGGGGAGAAAATGCATTGAGGTCAAACGCCATTCGAGTCGGCTCCGGCTGATTATTGGGAATACCAGTCCATTGGCATGGGAGGCATCTTAATCCTGTTTATCCCGGGCCGACAAACACCATGCGCACGGCGGCGCGGCCCGCTCGTGCAGGCCGCGTGAACTTTCGGGATTATCCGGCGGTAAATACCGCTGGTTTCGCCGCGGAAACCCTCAGCCGCGCAGGCGTGAAAACAGCGCCTCGCGATCGAGATTCTCCGATTCGCTGGCACTGCGTGCGCGATATTCGAATGCGCCCGATTCCAGTCCGCGTGCCGACACCACCACGCGATGCGGGATGCCGATCAGTTCGATGTCGCCGAACATCATGCCCGGGCGCAGGCCTCGGTCGTCGAGTACGGTCTCGAAACCGGCGGCGCCGAGTTCGCGGTACAGCGCGTCCGCGGCCTCGGCCACGTGCGCCTCGTTCTTCGGGTTGATCACGCACACCGCGACCTGCCACGGCGCCATCGCGACCGGCCACAGGATGCCGTTGGCGTCGTGGTTCTGTTCGATCGCCGCTGCGACGATGCGCGACACGCCGATGCCGTAGCAGCCCATGAAGGGCACGCTCGCCTTGCCGTTCGCGTCGAGCACCTTGAAGTTCATCGCCTCGGCGTACTTGCGGCCGAGCTGGAACACGTGGCCGACCTCGATGCCACGCGCGACCTTCAGTTCGCCGCCGTCTTCGGCGCGATCGCCGGCGACGACGTCACGGATGTCGGCGACCACATCGGCCTCGGGCAGATCGCGGCCCCAGTTGACGCCGGCGATGTGGAAGCCGGTGGCATTGGCGCCGACGACGAAATCGGCCAGTGCGGCGACTTCCAGATCGGCGACGACGCGGATCGGCTTGACCGCACCGATCGGCCCGAGGAAGCCTGGCGCAGCGCCCAGATGCGCGGCGATTTCCGCTTCGCTCGCCATGCGGTAATCGGCCAGGCCGTCGACCTTGGCGAGCTTGATCGCATTGACCGCGTGGTCGCCGCGCACCAGCGCGAGCACGAAGGTCTCGCCGGCCATCAGCGCGATCGACTTCGCGGTACGGGCGAGCGGAATGTCGAGCAGGGCGGCGACGTCCTCGCAGGTCTTCTGCGTCGGCGTGTCGACCTTGCGCAGGTCTTCCGATGCCGCCGGACGCGGCGCGGGTGCAGCGGCGCGCGCGGCTTCGACGTTCGCCGCGTATTCCGAGCCGGTCGAGAACACCAGCGCGTCCTCGCCCGAATCGGCGATGACGTGGAATTCCTGCGAGGCGTCACCGCCGATCGCGCCCGAATCGGCCTGCACCGAGCGGAACTCGAGGCCGAGGCGGGTGAAGATGCGCGTGTACGCCGTATGCATGGTCTGGTACGAAGCGGCCATACCGGCCTCGTCGATGTCGAACGAGTACGCGTCCTTCATCAGGAATTCGCGCGCGCGCATCACGCCGAAACGCGGGCGGATCTCGTCGCGGAACTTGGTCTGGATCTGGTAGAAGTTCACCGGGAGCTGCTTGTAGCTGGCCAGTTCGCTGCGTGCGAAATCGGTGATGACTTCCTCGTGCGTCGGGCCGAAGCAGTACCAGCTCTCCTTGCGGTCCTGCATCTTCAGCAGCTGGCCGCCGAACTTCTCCCAGCGGCCGGTTTCTTCCCACAGCTCGCGCGGCTGTACGGCCGGCATCAGCAGTTCGATCGCACCGGCCGCGTTCATTTCCTCGCGCACGATGCCTTCGACCTTGCGCAGCACGCGCAGGCCCAGCGGCGACCACGTGTAGAGACCGGCGCCCAGCTTGCGCAGCATGCCGGCCTTGAGCATCAGCTTGTGGCTGGTGACCTCGGCATCGGCGGGCGTTTCTTTCTCGGTGCGGAGATGGAACTGCGACAGGCGCATCGGCGGCTTCTGGCTGGGAACGGGGGGCGATAGTGTGCCACGCGCCCCGCGCGTCCCGGCCTGCCGGCCGGGCCTCAGCGGCAGTAGGCGCGGACCGCGGCTTCCGACAGGGCCAGCTGGTCGGCGCGTTCGCTGCCGGCGAGTTCGCGCGGCTTGCCGTCGGCGCCGAGCTGCTGCACCGCGCCTTCGCCCTTGAGCGCGGCGACGTTGGTCCGGGCGAGTTCGCACTGGGTGGTGTCGCCACCTGCGTTCGCGGTGCTCGCTGCGGGCGTGGCCGTGGGTGCGGCGGCCGCTGCAGGCGTGACCGGCGTGGGCGACGCGGCGTTGCCGTGCACGTTGCGCACTTCGAAACGCGTGCCCGCGGGCGGCGGTGTCTGCGAGTAATGGGTGACGCCGCGCGCGTCCTTCCAGCTGTAGACCTCGCTGGCGGCGAGTGGCGCGGCGGCGATGAGCAATGCAAGGGCGGTCACGAAAGTGCGGCGCATGGCGGTCCCCGGCAGGTGCTCGAATGTGGCGGCGATTGCAGCACTCCGGGGCCGCAGGCGCAACCGCTGTCGCCGACCGGCCCGAAGCAGGCGCTACACTGGCCCGCATGAGCCAACCCGACCCGACCCCGCGCCGCGGCCGCGGCATCTACCTGCTGCCGAACCTCTTCACCACCGGCGGCCTGTTCGCGGGATTCTTCGCGATCATCGCCGCATCGCAGGGCCGCTTCAGCGCCGCCTGCATCGCGATCTTCGTCGCCGCGGTGCTCGATGGCATCGACGGCCGGGTCGCACGCCTGACCAATACCCAGAGCGAGTTCGGCGTGCAGTACGACTCGCTGGCCGACCTGATCAGTTTCGGTCTGGCGCCGGCGCTGGTGATGTACCACTGGTCGCTGATGGCGATGCGCCTCGACGGCACCACGCTCGGCAAGATCGGCTGGCTCGGCGCGTTTCTCTATGCTGCCTGCGCGGCGTTGCGACTGGCGCGGTTCAACAGCCAGGTCGCGACGGTCGACAAGCGCTATTTCGTCGGACTGGCGAGTCCGGCGGCGGCAGGTCTGATGGCGAGTTTCGTCTGGACCTGCCACGAACTCGATTTCACCGGCGACGCACTGCGTTACGTCGCGCTCGCGGTCACCGTAGTCTGCGGCCTGCTGATGGTCAGCCGCATCCGCTACACCAGCTTCAAGGGCAGCGGCACCGGACCGAAGGCCGACCGCGTGCCGTTCGTGGCGCTGGTCGTCGCGGTCGGCCTGCTGATCGCGATGTGGGTGGATCCGCCCAAGACCCTGCTGATAGCCGCGGTGCTGTATGCACTTTCGGGTCCGACGCTGTGGCTGTGGCGGCGCCGCGGAGGCGCGGAGGCCGCCTCGTGACCTGGGATGCGCTGCAGATCGCGGCGCTCGATGCGCTGGGTCACGACCGCTATCGCGTGCAGGTGCCCGGCCAGGTGTTGCCGGACGATCCGCTGGTCGATCCCTTGCTGCGCGCTGCCGGCCTGAGTCGCGAAGGCGACGGCGCGTTCGCATTTGTGCGCAGCCTCGGCGCACTCTCGGAGCTGCGTTCGGCGTCGGCGAAACGTGCCCTGTGGCCGCGTCTGCGCCAGTTGCGCCGTCATGGCGGCTGAGCCCGACACGCGGTCGATGCCCGATGCCGCCGCTGCGGCGCGCGACTGGTCGCTGCGTCCGATGCGCGCGACCGATGTCGACGCGGTGATGGAAATCGAATTGCGCGCTTATCCGTTTCCGTGGACGCGCGGCATCTTCGACGACTGCCTGCGCGCGGCATATCCGGCGTGGGTGCTGCATGTCGATCGGCGACTCGCCGGTTACGGTGTATTGAGCGTCGCAGCCGGCGAAGCGCATGTGCTCAACGTCTGCGTAGATCCGGAGCTGCAGGGCCGTGGCCACGGCCGTCGCCTGTTCCGCGCGCTGGTCGATCTCGCCCAGCAGCACGACGCGCAGCGCGTGTTTCTCGAAGTGCGACCGTCGAATCCGAATGCGGTCGCGCTGTATTACGACGAAGGTTTCAACGAAATCGGCCGGCGGCCGCGTTACTACCCCGCGCACAACGGCCGCGAGGACGCGATCGTCATGGCCCGCGAACTGTTCGGCGCGGACTGAAACCGCCGCCGCGTTGCATCCGGCGCGCGCTGCGCGCCCCGACCGGAGAGCCGCCATGGGCGAACACACCCGCATCGACAACGAGAAACGCATCGCGCTGCTGATCGATGCCGACAATGCGCCGGCGGCGAAGATCGACGTGATCCTCGCCGAGGTCGCACGCCACGGCGTCGCCAACGTGCGCCGGGCCTACGGCAACTGGAAGAGCCCGCATCTCGGCAGCTGGGAGAAAGTGCTGCACGAATATGCGATCCGCCCGATCCAGCAGTTCGCCTACAGCACCGGCAAGAACGCATCCGACATGGCGATGGTCATCGACGCGATGGACCTGATGTATGCGCGCAATCTCGACGGTTTCGCGATCGTATCCAGCGATGCGGATTTCACGCCGCTGGTGATGCGTCTGCTGACTGAAGGCATGAAGGTGTACGGCTTTGGTGAAAGCAAGACGCCGCTGGCGTTTCGAAGTGCGTGTTCCCGCTTCACCTATTTGGAGGCCCTGGGTTCCGAAGCCGAAGCGGAACAGGCGTCGAATCTTGCTCCGGCTGGGGCATCTGCCCAGCCGACGCGGAAAAGCCGTGCCGAGATGCGTCAGGACACTCGGCTGGTGCAGATGCTGCGCACCGCGGTGTCATCTGCTGCAGAAGGCGATGACGGCTGGGCCAATCTGTCTGCCGTCGGCAGTCAGATCGGCAATCAGGCCTCTTTTGATTCGCGCAACTATGGGTACGCGAAGCTCAGTGGCCTGGTCACGGAGATCGCTTTGTTCGAAATGCGCAAGGATGGAAAGACGTTCTACGTGCGGACTGCGCCTCCGAGAACTGTCGCAAAAAAGACGACGAAATCAGCCGCGAAGAAATCGCCAGGGCCGCAGACATAGCGTTGACGAACAGCGTCTGCGCTTCCGCGTTCCCGAATTCTCAGTCCTAGTACAGATCGACCGGATCCACATCCAGCGACCAGCGCGCACGGCGCGCTTCGGGCAGGGCGTAGATCAGCGGCAGGGCTGCATCGAGGATCGCGTGCAGGCGCGGACGCTGGTCGGTGGCGATCAGCAATTGCGCGCGATACACGCCTGCGCGGCGCGGCATCGGTGCGACTACCGGGCCATCGAGCAACAGTGTCGGCATGCCGGCGGCGTCGCGGCCGGCATGCGGCGCGAGCACGCGGCGCGCGGCCTGCAGGAATGCCATCGGCGGTTCGGCCTGCTGCGATTCGGCGCGCAATAGTGCGAGCGGTGCGAACGGCGGAAATCCCGCAGCTTCGCGTTGCATCAGTTCTTCCGCGGCGAAGGCGTGATAACCGCCCTGGATCAGCGTCAGCAGCAGCGGATGTTCGGGGTGGTGCGTCTGCAGCAAGACCTGGCCGGCTTTCTCGGCGCGCCCGGCGCGTCCGGCGACCTGGATCAGCAGTTGCGCGAGTTTCTCGCCGGCGCGGAAGTCAGCCGAAAACAGGCCTTCGTCGATGCCGACCACGCACACCAGCGTGAGATTCGGCAGGTCGTGGCCCTTGGCCAGCATCTGCGTGCCGATCAGGATGCCCGGCTGACTGCCGAGTTCGCCCAGAAGATTTTCGAGCGCATCGCGACGACGCGTGCTGCCGCGGTCGATGCGCAGCACCGGCACATCATTGAAGCGCGCGGCCAGGAGTTCCTCGATGCGTTCGGTGCCCACGCCCTGCGGCTGCAGACCGAGACTCGCGCAATCCGGACACGCCAGCGGCGCGCTCGCGCGATGGCCGCAGTGATGACATTGCAGGCGACGTCCGCCGGCGTGCACGGTCATCGGATGCGGGCGGTCGGGCGTGCTGCAGCGCGGGCAGTGCGCGCTCCAGCCGCAGTCGTGGCACAGCAGCACCGGCGCATAGCCGCGGCGGTTCTTGAACACCAGCACCTGTCCGCCGGCGGCGAGCGCGGCGGAGATCGCGGCGAACATTTCCGGTGACAGGCCGGCCTCGAGCGGGCGCTTGCGCACATCGAGCACGCGCACCGTCGGTGGCTTCGCCGCGCCCGCGCGATGGGTCAGGCGCAGATGCGCGTAGCGGCCGGAGACGGCGTTCTGCAGCGATTCCAGCGACGGCGTCGCGCTGCCCAGCAGCACCGGCACGTCGAGCGCCTTGGCGCGTACCAGCGCGAAATCGCGCGCATGGTAGCGGATGCCGTCCTGCTGCTTGTAGCTGCCGTCGTGTTCCTCGTCGACGACGATGAGCCCGGCATCGGGCAGCGGCACGAACACCGCCGAGCGGGTGCCGACGACGACGCGCGCCTCGCCGCGCGCCGCAGCCGCCCAGACGCGTGCGCGTTCGCCATCGCCCAGGCCCGAGTGCAGGGCATGAACCGGCACGCCCAGGCGGGCGCGGAAGCGCGCCAGCGTCTGCGGGGTCAGGCCGATCTCCGGCACCAGCACCAGCGCCTGTCGCCCGCGCGACAGGCAGTCGGCGATCGCCTGCAGGTAGACCTCGGTCTTGCCGCTGCCGGTCACGCCATCGAGCAGCAGCGCGGCGAAGCCGGTGCACGCGGCGACCGCATCGACCGCCTGCTGCTGTTCGTCGTGCAGGACGGGCCCGCGCTGGGGCGTGGGCGCGAGTTGCGAGGCCGGTATCGCGAAACGTTCGGCCAGTCCGCGGCCGGCCAGCGTGCGCGCGGCGGCGCGCCAGCCGTCCATCGCCAGATCCAGCGCGTCCTCGTCCCTCGGCGTCGGCGCGAGCACGGCGGCCAGGCGCTGCGGGCGACCGCCGGCTTTGAGTCCGGCCAGCGCGGTCTGGCCGGCTTCGGTCAGCCGCCAGGCCCAGGCGTGGGTGTCGGGCAGCGCCTCGCCGCGACGCAGGGCGGCGGGCAGGGCCGTCGCCAGCACCTCGCCCAGCGGCGCGTGGGTGTAACGGGCCAGCCAGCGCAGCGAGGCGGCGAGCTCGCCGTGCAGTAGCGGGGCGTCATCGAGCCATTCGATCGCCTCGCGCAGCGCCTGCGCGGGATCGTCAGGCGCGCCGACGCCGGCGACGACCCCGACCAGTTCCCGCGGGCCGAACGGCACCCGGACCCGGCGTCCGACATCGTCCGGCCCGACTGTGGCACCGGCCGGCGCGCAATAGTCGAACAGGCGCGGCAGCGGCACCGGCAGGGCGACCTGGAGGACGGAAACGGCGGCGTTCGGATCTGGCACCTGCAAATTCTATCGGCTCGACCGGTCGCTTCCCTCATTTGCGCGCTCAACCTCGCTTGACTTGTACGTTGTGGCTGCAAGTGCCGGAAAGAAAAGGGATTGCCGCTTATCCACATGATCTGTGGATAAGCCTGTGCATACACCGCTTCGAACACGACGTTATGCGGTATTCAGTGGGGTAAAGGATGTGTTGGACAAAAAAGTGCCATATGGGTAATTAATATTAAAATCAATCACTTGACCGTGAAACATTGTTGTCATGCAGCATCGTCATGTGGTCATCTTCAGCTGGATGACAGCGTTGTGAACCCTGTGAACAACCACTTGCGCGCGTCGGCGCCTGTGGAACGTTTGCGCGACGGTCTGTCAAGGCTTGGGCCACGGCGGCGGATGGCTATGATGCGCGGTCGCACACGCCGGCCCCGATGACCACGCCTCCCCAGTCAGCTCCACCCGGAATGTCCTCCGCCGTCGCCGCGTTCCTGCGCGGCGTGGAGCGGCGCGCGGCCGCGTTCGCGCAGTGGCAGAGCGGTGATATCGAAACCGGCGATGCCGCGCTGGCCGCCGCGATGACCGATTTCGGCCAACTGGCGACCAATACCCCGTTCCCCGACTGGCCGCGCCGGTTCTGGGCCCAGCTGCTGGCAGCGCCGGCGCTGCGCGCGCCCGCGGTGCTGCCCGACGACGCCGACGGCTTGCCCGCACTGGCCGGGCTATCCGGCGGTCCGCGGGTGACGGTGCTGCTGCGGATGGTGGCCGGCCTGCCCGAACACGAAGCGGCCGCGGTGCTCGGCGTGACCCGGGCCACGTATCGACTCGGTCTGCAGCGCGCCCTGCCGCACCGCGAGGACGGCAGTCCCGATCCCGACGCCTGGCGTCGCATCGCCGAGGCCGCGCAGGCGGCGATCCGCGCGCTGCCGCCCGACCGTCTGGCGCGCCTGGCCGGCTTGCGCGAGGCCGCGCTGCGCGGCCAGGTGCCGCCGCTGCGCCGGTTCCCGCTGCAGCGTGCCGTCGTTGCGCCGCCGCCGGCCGAAGCCGTGCCGCCGTCGGTCCGGACCCGTGCCCGCTGGCTGTGGCCCGCGCAGGCGATCGTCCTGGTGGCGATGCTCGCCGCGCTGGCCTGGACCTGGCGCGACGCCTGGCCGGGCGGCGGTCTCGATGACGACACGACGATCCGGATCGAAGCGCTGCCGGACGCGCAGTCGCCGGCATCGACTTACGACGACGAGGTCGCGCTGCTGACCGCGCCCGACTTCGAGCTGCTGACCGAATCGGAGGCCGCGGACTGGCGCGAGGACCCCGCGTTCTACGCGTGGTTGTCCACGCAGATCGAAACCCCGACCGACGACACCCGCGACGCCCATCTCGACGATGTGCCGGACGCCGCCGACGGTATGGAGACCACCGATGCCGATCTCTGAGCGCATGCGGCGTCGCGCCGGTGTCGCGTTGCTGCTGCTCGCCGCGCCGCTCGCGCAGGCCGCGTTGCCGGCCGCATTGAAGGCCGACACGCTGCCGGCCGCCGAGCGCGCGCAACTCGAAGCCCGCGCCGCGCGCCTCGCGCAAATGAGCCCGGCCGATCGCGATGCGCTGAAGGCGCGTCTGGCGGCGTGGCAGATCCTGCCGGCCAGCGAACGTGCGCGGCGGCGGATCGCCTGGCAGGCGGCCGACGCCCTGCCGCATGCCGAGCGCATGCAGCTGCAGCAGGCGGCCACGCATTTCGAGACGCTGCCCGAGTCCGAGCAGCGCGAACTGCGGCTGGCGTTCGAGCAACTCGATCTGAGCCTGCGCCGCGGCTGGCTGCTGGGCCCGGTGCTCGGCGCCGACTGGCCGCGTCTGCATCCGCTGTTCTCGGCGATGCCCGAAGACCAGCGCGGTCCGGTGCTGCTCGCGCTGCGCGCGACCTCGCTGCAGGCGCGCGACGACCTGGCCGCGCTGGCCCAGCGCACACCGCCGCAGGAGCGCGACGCGCTGCGCGCGCAATGGCTGGCGGTGCCGGCCGACACGCGCGATGCCTGGCTGCGTGCGCGGGTGTCCGGGACGCCCTGACGGCGTTTCGAACGCGACGCTACAACGCGTACAGCGCGTAGCCCGCCATCGGAATCGCGACGCTGAGAAACAGCGCGAAGTAGGCCATGCCGATGATCGCGAACTTGACCAGCGTCCACGGCCACGACTGGCCGTAGACGCGCTTCTGCATCAGCAGCAGATAGACCGGCATCGCCCACAGCAGCAGGATCTGCGCGAAGCCGAGAATGCCCGTCGACCACGCCGCGTGTGTCGCCAGCCAGGGCGATGCGAGCGCGCCGCACAGCACCAGCAACAACGCCAGCATCAGCGCCGCATGGCTGTAGAGGCCGACGACGACGTGCTCGAGATAGAGCCGGCCGCGGAACAGGTAGAGCAGCTTCAGCAGCACCGCGAACAGCGGCACCAGGATGAAGAGCGCGGTGGGCGCGACGCCGAACAGGGCGCGCACGAAGATCTGCGGATCGTTGTTGAACCGTTCGATGTTGCGCTCGATGCGTTCGCCGATCGGACCGCCGATGGTCGGCGGGCCGGACATCGGCATGTCGACGTCGTCGGACGCGGGCGTCGCCGCGGCCTGTGTGTCACCGGCTGCCGCACTGTCTGCGGATACCGCATCCATGCCGGTCAGCGCCGTACCTTCGGGCGCGAGTGCCGCGATCCGCGTGTCCGCATGCGCGCGCACTTCCGCGGCGGCGATGTCCAGTTGCGGTGACACGCCCGGCAATGCGCCGACGGTGCGGCGGGTCTCGGCGATGCCGGCCAGCGCGTCGTCGCGCATCGTCCGCACCTCGTCGACGGTCCGCGCCTGCGCGAACTCGGTGGCGACATCGTCGGTGCGCACCATCTGGCCCGGCTGGACATCCTGCATCGCGTCCTGGACCACGAACTTCGCAACGAAGAACGTCAGCAGCGTCAGGATCACGAACAGCCGCATCGGCGCGACATAGCGCACGCGATGGCCGCCGAGATAGCGGTTGGCGATGCGGCCGGGCACGAACAGGTCGCGCAGCGTCCGGAAGATGCGGCCGTCGAGATGCCAGAACGATTCGAAGACTTCCTCTACCGCGTGGGCGACGTTGCGCACCGGGCTGTGCGTGGACTGGCCGCAGGCGTGGCAGAAGTCGCCCTGCAGCGGCGTGCCGCAGTTCTCGCAGGCGGACTGGTGCGCGTCATCGGACGGCAGCGGCGGCAGGGCGGCGTGGGACATGCGCGGACGGATTCCTGGCAAGGCCGCAGCGGCGCGGCCGCGGACACGGAAAAAAGGCGGGGCGTGGGGCGCCGCGCGTGTCGCTCCCCTGCGCGGCGTGCCGGTAGAATGCGGTCCTTCGCGCCCCGGTGCCAGCGCACGCATCCGTCGTACGCGCGGCCGCAGTCGCAGAGCCGTTCCCATGTCTTCCGCAATCACGCCGCCGCCCTTCGGTCACGAGGTGCGGCGCACCGCCGTTCTGGCGGCTCCGCTGGTCGCCGGCCACGTCGCCACCGGCCTGATCGGCTTCGTCGATTCCGTCATCGCCGGCCACCACGGCACCGCCACGCTGGCCGGCGTCGCGGTGGGCACGGCGATCTTCTGGCTGCCGCTGATGGTGCCGATGGGCACGCTGATGGCGGTGCCGCCGTCGGTGTCGCAGCTCGACGGCGAAGGCCGCCATGCCGAGGTCGGCCCCCTGTTCCGGCAGGCGCTGTGGCTGGCGGCGGGTCTGGGCCTGGCGCTGTTCGGGCTGCTGACCGCGCTGGCCGCCGCGTTGGGTCCGTTCGGCATCGCGCCGGACATCGTGCCCGGCGCCACCGCGTTCCTGCACGGCATCCGCTGGGGCGTGCCGGCGCTGACGCTGTATTTCTGCATGCGCTACCTCAGCGACGGCCTGCACTGGACGCTGCCGACGATGGTCTTCGGCTTCGGCGGTCTCGCCGTGCTGGTGCCGATGGGCTACGCGCTCGCGTTCGGCTGGGGGCCGTTTCCGGAGGGCGGCGCCGGCGGGCTGGGCGTCGCGTCCGCGATCATGATGTGGATGCAGTCGATCGCATTCGCGTTGTATCTGGCGCTGTCGAAGCGATTCGCGCGCTACCAGCTGTTCACCCGGTTCGATCCGCCGCGCTGGCCGGAGATCCGCGCGCTGCTGCGTACCGGTCTGCCGATCGGCGTGACGGTGACGATGGAGGGCAGCCTGTTCGTCGTGACCGCGCTGCTGATCGGCCGGCTCGGCGAGATCGAGGCCGCCGCGCACCAGATCGCGATCAACGTCGCCGCGCTGTGTTTCATGGTGCCGTTTGGTCTGGCCGAAGCGACCACCGTGCGGGTGGGCAATGCGATCGGCCGCGGCCTCGGCAGCGCCGGCGTGCGCCGGGCGGGCTTTGCCGGTCTGGCGCTGGTGCTGATGACGCAGACGGTCTCGGGCGTGCTGCTCCTGCTGGGGCACGACCACGTAGTGCGCATCTACACCGAGGACGCCGCGGTCGCCGCACTTGCCGGCTCGCTGCTGCTCTACGCCGCCGCGTTCCAGTTTCCCGACGGCATCCAGGCGCTGTCGGCCGGCGCGCTGCGCGGGCTCAAGGACACGCGCGTGCCGATGTTCCTCGCCGCGGCTGCGTACTGGGGCGTGGGCATGGCGCTCGGCGCGACGCTCGGTCTGGGACTGGGCTGGGGCCCGAAGGGCATGTGGATCGGCCTGATCGCCGGTCTGACCGTCGCCGCCGTGCTGCTGGGCACCCGCTTCCTGCGCAGCAGCTGGCGCGTGCCCGCGCCGACCGTGGACCCGACGGCACAGTGACGACCGGCGCATGCATTGGCCTGCCGCGCCCGGTAGGCTGCGTGCTGGGATGGACCTTGGCCGCACCGCTGCCGGCGGCCACGACCCGCGAATTCTTCTGATGGAGCCGTTTTACGCATGAGTACTGTGCAGCCACGCGCGCCGCTGACGCGCTTCATTGTCGGCATCTGGGACGGGATGAATTTCATCCGCCGGTTGATCCTCAATTTCCTGTTCTTCGGCCTGTTGTTCCTGGTCGCACTGCTGATCCTGATCGCGATCGTCAGCGGCGGCTCGCGGCAGTCGCCGCTGCTCGAGCGCACCACGCTGGTCATCGCGCCGGAAGGCGCGCTGGTCGAGCAGTACAAATCCGATCCCTTCATGCGCGCGCTGGCCGAGAACAGCGGCAGTGGCGTCGGCGAAGTACAGCTGCGTGACGTGCTGCGCGCGCTGGACGCGGCGAAGACCGAAGACCGCATCGAGCGCGTGCTGCTGCGCACCGACCGCATGACGTTCTCCGGTTACGCGTCGATGCGCGAAGTGGCGGAAGCCATCAGCGAAGTGCGCGCGGCCGGCAAGCAGGTCGTCGCGTTTGGCGAGTATTTCGGCCAGCAGCAGTATCTGCTCGCCGCGCAGGCCGACGAGGTCTACCTCGATCCCGAAGGCGGCATGATGCTCGAAGGCCTGGCCGGCTATCGCCAGTACTACCGCGAGGCGCTGGCCGACAAGCTCGGCGTCGACGTGCACCTGTTCAAGGTCGGCGAATACAAGTCGGCGGCCGAGCCCTACATCCTCGACGGCGCATCGCCGGAGTCGAAGGAAGCCGACCTGTACTGGATGAACGACATCTGGCAGCGGCACATCGCCGACATCGCCAAGGTGCGCGGCACCACGCCCGAAGCGCTCAATGCCGGCGTCGACACGCTGCCGCAGGGCATCGCCGCGGCGCAGGGCGATCTGGCGCAGTACGCGCTGTCGCAGAAGTTCGTCGACGGCCTGAAGACGCGTGGCGAAGTCGAAGACCTGCTCATCGAGCGCGGCGTCGCCGACGAGGATGCCGAGGGCGGGTTCCGCCAGGTGTCGATGCGCGATTTCCTCGCGCACGTGTCGCCGGCCAGCTCGGCCGCGGACCGTCGCGACCAGGTCGCGGTGGTCGTCGCCGAAGGCGGCATCACCGGTGGCGAGCAGCCCCCGGGCACGATCGGTGGCGAGTCGACCTCGGCCCTGCTGCGCGAGGCGCTCGACGACGAGCACGTGAAGTCGGTCGTGCTGCGCGTGGATTCGGGCGGCGGCGAAGTGTTCGCCTCCGAACAGATCCGTCGCGAGGTCGATGCACTCAAGGCCGCCGGCAAGCCGGTGGTGGTGTCGATGGGCGACGTCGCCGCATCGGGTGGCTACTGGATCAGCATGAACGCCGATCGCATCTACGCCGATGCGTCGACGATCACCGGTTCGATCGGCATCTTCGCGCTGGTGCCGACCTTCCCGCGCACGCTGGAGAAGATCGGCGTGCGCACCGACGGCGTCGGCACGACGCGCTTCGCCGGCGCGTTCGATCTGACCCGCGAGATGCAGCCCGAAGCCGGCCAGGCGATCCAGGCGATCATCGATCGCGGCTACGCCAACTTCATCGGCAAGGTCGGCGAAGCGCGTGGCCGCAGCAGCGAAGAGATCGACACCGTCGCGCGGGGTCGTGTGTGGAGCGGCACCCAGGCACTCGATCGCGGTCTGGTCGACGAACTCGGCGGTCTGCGCACGGCGATTGCCAAGGCGGCCGAACTCGGCGGGCTGGAAGAAGGCAAGTGGCGCACGCGTTACGTCGAGAAGACCGCCACGCCATTCGGTCGCTTCCTGACCGGCTTCGTCAGCGGCCGTCTCGGTGGCGCACTGGTCGGCCACAGCGACATCGCACGTGGCCTGCTGGCCCGCGCGGTGCCGCGTGCCGAACAGGACCTGCAGCTGCTCGAAAGCGTGATCACCCCGCAGCCGGGTCGTCCGGTCAAGGCGGTCGCGTACTGCTTCTGCGAACTCTGAGTCCGCGCGGCTTCTGAAACGCAAACGGCCCGCCATTGGCGGGCCGTTTCTTTTGCGGGATCGCGATTGCGGTCAGCGGCGCACGTCGAGCCGGCCGCTGTCGACGAGCGCGGTCACATCGCTCTCGCTCACCAGATTGAAGTCGCCCGGCACGCTGTGCTTCAGCCGTGCCGCCGCAAGACCGAACGCGAGCGTGCGCGCGTCGTCCAGGCCCGACAGCACGCCGTGCAGCACACCGGCAGCGAACGCGTCACCGCCGCCGATGCGATCGACGATGTCGTCGACGGGCAGGGCGTCGATACGCTGCACGCCCCCATCGCGACGCACCAGCAACGCGCCGAGCGCGTGGCGGTCGACGCTGTGCACCACGCGCTGCGTGCACGCGATGCGCTGCAGATGCGGGAACGCGGAAAACGCGCGTGCGGATGCCTGCAGGGTGCGTTCGGCGCTGGCGTATTCGCCGGTCCCGGACGTCTCCACGCCGAGCACGAGATCGATGTCGCGGTGATCGATGAAGGCGATGTCGGCTTCTGCCAGCAGGCCGCGCAGCAATGGCGCCGGCGTGTCGTTCCAGGTGGCCCACAGCTTCGGACGGAAATTGCCGTCGAACGAGACCGTCGTGCCGCGGGCGCGCGCGGCGCCCACCGCCGCCAGTGCCGCGTCGGCCGCATTCGGCCCGACCGCCGGTGTCACGCCCGAGACGTGCAGGCAGTCGATGCCGTCGAGCAGGGCCGGCCAGTCGTAGGTCTCCGGCGCTGCGCGTGCGAAGACCGAATCGGCGCGGTCGTAGACCACGTCGCTGGGCCGAAGTCCGGCGCCGGCGGCGAAGAAATACAGGCCCATGCGGCCCGGCGTGCGGATGACCCGCGAGACATCCACGCCGTGCCGGCGCAGTTCGCCCAATGCGCCATCGCCCAGCGCATTCGCCGCGACCGTACCGGCCAGCGCGGTGTCGTGGCCGAAGCGTGCGAGCGACACCGCGACATTGGTTTCCGCGCCACCAACATGCACGTCGAGATGTCGCGATTGCAGCAGGAATTCGCGCCCTGGAGCGCCTAGGCGCAGCAACAGCTCGCCAAAACAGAGAATACGTTTGCCCATCGCGGCAGTGCCTTTCGATCGGGCCCGGTGGGGAGCGGGCGTGTGGATGTGGCGGCGCAACATGCTTTGCAGAATCGCGTCTGCTAGCGTTTGGCCCGCGGTGTCATTCCGGCACCGGCGAACACCATAACAAGCGCGTCCATGCAGTCAAGACGCGCCGAGACCGCTTCGCACCCTGGGAGGGGAACGACATGACGCAGTTGTTCGGTACGAAAAAGACACCGGTTACCTTGCTGGCCGCGGGCATTGCATTCGCGCTGCAGGCGGTGGCCATGCCCGCTTTTGCGCAGACTGCTGATACGACCGCCGACGACGGCGTCGAAGAGACCGCCACCGCCGGTGACGCCACCCAGATGGAGGTCGTGCGCGTCACCGGTTACCGCGCCAGCGTCGAGAAGGCGCTCGACATCAAGCGCGGCGAAGCAGGTGTGGTGGATGCGATCGTCGCCGAGGACATCGGCAAGTTCCCGGATCTCAATCTGGCCGAATCGCTGCAGCGCATCCCTGGCGTGGTGATCGCGCGCGACGCCGGCGAGGGCCGCCAGATCACCGTCCGCGGTCTCGGCCCGGACTTCACCCGCGTGCGCATCAACGGCATGGAAGCGCTGACCACCGTCGGCGCGTCCGACCAGAGCGGCGGTTCCAACCGCGGCCGCGGCTTCGACTTCAACGTGTTCGCATCCGACCTGTTTTCGCAGCTGATCGTGCGCAAGACCGCGTCGGCCGATGTCGAAGAAGGTTCGCTCGGTGCGACCGTCGATCTGCGCACCGCGCGCCCGTTCGACTACGACGGTCTGACCATCGTCGGCAGCGGCCAGGCCAGTTTCAACGACATGGCCAACAAGGCCGATCCGCGCGTCGCCGGCCTCATCGCCAACACCTGGGCGGACGGGAAGTTCGGCGCGCTGCTGTCGGTCGCCTACAGCGAGCGCCAGGCGCTCGAGGAAGGCAGTGGCACGGGTCGCTGGGCCAATGGTCCGAGCAATGCAAACTTCAATGCGGCATCGCCGTTCGCAGCCGCACGCGGTGCGAACGTGTTCCATCCGCGCTTTCCGCGTTACACGCTGATGGAGCATGACCAGAAGCGCACCGGCGTCACCGCGTCGCTGCAGTTCAAGCCCACCGACCGCACAGAGTTCTCGCTCGATGGCCTGTACTCGAAGATCGATGCGATCCGCGACGAGAAGTACATCGAAGCGATTTCTTTCAGTCGTGGCAACGCGCCTGCCAGTAACCTGTATCCAGTTCCGGCTCTCAACCCGCTCACCGGCAAGCCGCAGACGATCGTCCGGGACGGCGTGATCGACGGCAACGGTGCGCTGGTCTACGGTCTGTTCGACAACGTGGACATTCGTTCCGAGAACCGTCACGACGAGTGGAACACGGTCTTCAAGCAGCTGACCCTCGACGGCAAGTTCGATGTCACCGACGACTTCACGCTGTCCGGCAAGGTCGGTACCTCGAGCTCCGTGCACGAGAATCCGATCCAGACCACGATCATCATGGACAAGTACAACGTCGACAATTACAGCTACGACTATCGCGGTGATCCCTACAAGCCGGTGCTGAACTACGGCATCGATCCGCTGGATCCGAATGGCTGGACGCTCGCCGAGATCCGTCTGCGTCCGCAGTACGTCGAGAACGAGTTCGACACCGCGCAAGTGGATTTCAACTGGAACATCAGCCCGGGCTTCCGCCTCAAGGGCGGTCTGCAGGCCAAGGACTACTCGTTCTCCACGCGCGAACTGCGCCGCAGCTCGGAAGTCAGCGTGCCGCGCTTCCCCGATGGCAGCTTCATCGTGCCGTCGGATCTGACCAGCCAGGCGTCGTTGAGCGGCATCGATGGGTCGCCGGGTCGTTGGGTCATTCCGAGCTACGAGCGTATCGCCGACTTCTTCGACATCTACAGCAACACCGGCACGTTCGCCGTGCTCGACCGGCCGGTGAACAACCGCAGCGTCGAGGAAGAAGATCGCGGCGCATACCTGCAGGGCGAGTTCTCGAACGATCTCGGTTCGATTCCGTTCTCCGGCAACTTCGGCGTGCGCTACGTGCGCACCAAGCAGAGCTCGACCGGCACGGCTACGGTGACCGGCACGGCGGTCGCATCCACGGTGTCGCGCGAGTACAGCGACACGCTGCCGTCGATGAATCTCGTGGCCGAGATCGCGCCGGACTTCCTGGTCCGCTTCGGCGCGGCGCGGGTCATGTCGCGTCCGACATTGGGTTCGCTGACGCCGGGTGTGACAGTGAGCGTGAGCGGCGGCGCCCGTACCGTCAGTGGCGGCAATCCCGCGCTGGATCCGGTGCGCGCCGACACCGCCGACCTCGGTTTCGAGTGGTATTTCGACGAAGGCGCGATGGTCGGTCTGGGGCTGTTCTACAAGGACCTGAAGACCACGATCCAGAACTCGCGCGAAATCCGCAGCTATGCGTCGAGCGGTCTGCCGGCCAGCCTGCTCGACGGTACCGGCGCAAGCGTCAATGACGATTTCGCGTTCACCGTGCCGCTCAACACGCCTGGTGGTCCGCTGAAGGGCTTCGAAGCGAATTACGTGCAGCCGTTTACGTTCCTGTCCGGCGTCTGGAGTGATTTCGGCGTCCAGCTCAACTACACCTACGTCGATACCGAGATCCAGTATCTGACCTCGACAGGTGCCAACTCGTTGCGCACGTCGCTGCTGGGCTCGTCCAAGACGTCCTGGAACGCGACACTGTTCTACGAAGGCCAGAGCTTCTCGGGCCGTATCTCGGCGACCAACCGCGACGACTATCTGATCGCGGTGCCGGGCGTCGAGCAGGGTTTCACCGAGGATGTGCACGGCCAGAACGGCACGACGGTGCTCGACGCCTCGTTGCGCTACAAGATCAGCGAGCAGATCGAACTGAGTCTGGAAGGCATTAATCTGACCAACAAGCCGTCTGAAACCTGGGTCGGTGCCGGCTCGCGTCTGCCACTGGATTTCAGCGAGACCGGCCGTCAATACCTGCTGGGCCTGCGCTACAAGTTCTGATCGATCCTTGCGACGCACGAAAAGGCCGGAGCGGCGACGCTCCGGCCTTTTGCGTTCTGGAGTGCGCGTCGCAAAACAACCGCGAAATACGGCTGGAAACGCGGCTCTTACATCATGGATTCGCTGCCGTCTTGTTGCGTTGCAAGATGCCGCTCATGCCCCGCGCTGTTAGGTTACGCGCCTCGATGACCATCGGTGTCATTGAAGGCACAGAGAAGGCGCGCAACGCGACCTTCCGCACAAGCAACAGACCACAGGTTTTGGGGAAGGAGCGCATTGATGGATCGAATCCGTAGCAGCCGGAAGACACCGGTTACCTTGCTGGCCGCCGGCATCGCTGTCGTCCTGTCTTCGCCGGCGATGGCGCAGCAGTCCACGGAGCAGGAGCGCGCCGTCGACATGGCCGCCGTAACCGTGACCGGCTATCGCGAAAGCCTGCAGAAGTCGCTCGACGAGAAGCGCTACAGCGTGGAACAGGTCGACGCGATCTTCGCCGAGGACATCGGCAAGTTCCCGGACCAGAACCTCGCCGAATCGATGCAGCGCATTGCCGGCATCTCGATCGATCGCGAAGGCGGCGAAGGCCAGCGCATCTCCGTGCGCGGCCTGGGCTCCGACTTCACCCGCGTGCGCCTCAATGGTCTCGAAGCGCTGGCGACCGCCGGCAGCGGCAGCGCCGGCGTCAACCGTTCGCGCGGTTTCGATTTCAACACCTTCGCCTCCGAGCTCTTCAGCCAGGTCAAGGTCAACAAGACCCAGTCGGCGCAGATGGATGAAGGCTCGCTGGGCTCGACCGTCGATCTGCGTGGCTCGCGCCCGTTCGACTTCAAGGGCTTCCGTGCCTCGGCGAGCGCCCAGGTCGGCTACAACGAGCTGTCGGAAGAGAACGATCCGCGCGTCTCCGGCCTGATCAGCAACACCTGGGCCGACGGCCGCGTCGGCGCGCTGCTGTCTGCGTCCTACAGCCAGCGCACGATCTTCGAGGAAGGCTACAACCCGGTCCGTTGGGAACACGGCAACCACCGCAATTCCAACCAGTCCAACGTGGCCAACAACGGCACCTACGGCTTCTGTTCGCCGGCCGGATACAACCCGCAGACGCCGCGCAATCCGCTGGCGAACGAAACCCCGGCCGGTGTCGGCAGCCAGGCCAACCAGGACCGCAACAACGGCTGGAGCAGCTACGGCATCGACGCCAACAACTGCGGCACCGGCCTGCCGCGTCCTGCCGCGACGCCGGAGAATATCGCCGCCTACGAGACCGCGACCAATGCCTGGCTGCCGCGCTACCCGCGCTACATCCGCACCAAGCACGACATCGAACGTCTCGGTGTCACCGGCGCGTTCCAGTTCCGCATCAGCGACGACACCCTGCTGAGCTTCGACGCGCTGTACTCCAAGCTCGACAAGGACCAGCGCGAGGATTCGCTGGGCGCCAACCTGCACCGCGCGGCCAACCTCGGCGGCAAGACCCAGATCGTCGTGCGCGAAGCGCAGGTCGACGACCGCAATCGGCTGCAGTACGGCGTGTTCGACAACGTCGACTTCCGCACCGAATCCAGCCAGATCGAAGAGTCGACCGAGTTCAAGCAGTTCAGCCTGCAGCTCGAGCACCGCTTCAACGATGCCGTGCGCCTCGACGCGACGATCGGCCATTCGTCGTCGGACTACTCGCGCCCGATCTTTTCGATGGTCAGCTTCGACAACGCGAACCTCGACGGTTTCGTGCTCGACCTGCGCGGCGATCCGGAAATGCCGAGCATGACCTTCCCGTTCGACACCAGCAGCCCGGATGCGTGGCAGTGGCTTGGTTACGGCGCGGTGCCGGTCAACAGCAACGGCACGGCCCGCGGCGCGAACATCAGCGAAGTGCGTCTGAATCCGAACTACGTCAGCAATGCGTTCGATTCGGCCAAGGTCGACCTGTCGTTCGATCTCAATCCCACATTCACCTTCCGCACGGGCCTGGCGTGGAAGGACTACGACATGAGCACCGAGGAATACCGGCACATCAGTTACGGACGCCTGCCGCAGGCGCTGCCGGCCGGGGTGACGATCGGTGACCTGAGCACGACGCTCGACGGCTTCGGCAGGAACCTCTCGGGCAGCATGCCGGCCTCGTGGCTGATTCCGGATTTCGACAAGATCGCCGGCCTGCTGAACATCTACAGCAACGCCGACAACGGCGTGCCGGGCGGTGATTACCGTCTCGCCGGCATTGGCCACTTCGGTTCGTCGAACAACAACTTCTCGGTCAACGAGCGCAGCATGGCGACCTACGCCCAGCTGGACTTCAACACCGACCTGTTCTCGCGTGCACTGCGCGGCAACGTGGGCGTGCGACTGGTCAAGACCCAGATCAACGCCGCCGGCTGGGCGCCGTGTCCGACGGGCGGCGAGGCGAATTGCGAGCGCGTGTTCGGTGTCGCTAACGCGACGTCCGCGGCCGGCGACCGCTTCGTCGTCGAGAGCGTCGTCGGCCACAACTACACCGACGTGCTGCCGTCGCTGAACCTGTCGTGGGATCTGACCGACACCTTCGTGATGCGCTTCGGCGCGGCCAAGACCATGGCCCGTCCGACGCTGACCTACATGTCGCCCAGCGTGACCGGTGGCCCGACGAACTTCTTCGACGACGGCCGCTTCTACTCGATCAACCTCGGCAATCCGAAGCTCGATCCGTTCCGCTCGACCAACTTCGACCTCAGCGCGGAGTGGTACTTCGGCGAGGGCGCCCTGCTGTCGGCCGCGGTGTTCTATAAGGACATCGAGACCTACGTGCAGCGCACGCGTCTGCTGAGCACGTGGTCGGAACTCGGCTACTCGCTGGATCTGCTGCCGCCTGGCTTCAATGCCAACACGATCTTCAACGTGCAGAGCTACTACAACACCCCCGGTGGTCCGCTGAAAGGCTGGGAGCTGACCTACCAGCAGCCCTTCACCTTCCTCTCGGGGTTCTGGAGCAAGTTCGGCGTGCAGATGAACTACACGCATGTCGATTCGGACATCGAGTACATGTTCAGCACCGCGGCCAGCAACAACACCGCGGTCGTGACCCAGATCACCGAGAACCAGCTGGTGAACCTGTCGCCGAACTCGTACAACGCCACGCTGTACTACGACGATGGCCGCTTCAGTGCGCGCGTGTCGACCAGCTATCGCGACGGTTACATCGGTGAAGTGCTGAGCCGGGAGAACATCGTCGATCTCGACGGCAACCAGTTCGGGACCGCCGACGTCACCGGCAAGCACAGCGTGCGCAACGTCGACTTCAACACCTCGTACAAGCTCACCGACAAGCTGAGCCTGACGTTCGAAGCGGTCAATCTGCTCGACACGCCGGATCGTCGTTACGTCGATTCCGACCTGATGCTGCCCGACCGCTACACCACGACCGGTCGCCAGTACTACGTCGGTGCGCGCTATCGCTTCTGAGGTCTCCCTGCGTCGCCCGCTGCCGTCGCGGATGCGACGGTGGCGGGGGCGTGTCTGCCTCTCGCTGTCATTGGCACTGCTCGCGCCGGCCGCACTGGCCGAGCGCGCGTTCGATGTCGGCACTGATGACGCTGCGTTCGATAATGTGCAGGCCGCGGTCGATGCGGCAGTCGCAGCCGGCGATGCCGCCACGATCCGGATTGCAGCGGGCATCTGGCGCGGCGTCGTCGACGTGCCGCCGGACGCGCCCGCACTGCGGCTCATAGGTGCGGGCACGCAGCACACCCGCATCGTCCAGAATCACTACGCGAGCCGGATCGATCCGCGCACCGGCGAAGCGTTCGGCACCTACGGCTCGGCAACGATGTTCGTACGCGCCGACGATTTCCATGCCGAGAAACTGACCATCGCCAACGACGCCGGCCCGGTCGGGCAGGCCGTTGCGCTGGTCGTCGACGGTACGCGCGCGTCCTTCGATGACGTACATCTGCTCGGTCACCAGGACACGCTGTATCTGCGCAATGCCGGCACCCGTGCGTGGTTCCGCGACTGCCGCATCGAAGGCACGGTCGATTACGTGTTCGGCGCGGCGACCGCCCTGTTCGAACGTTGCGCGCTGCATTCGATTGGCGACGGCTATGTCACCGCGCCGTCGACGCCCGCAGACCAGGCCCACGGCTTCGTGTTTCGCGATTGCACCTTGAGCGCCGCGCCCGGTGTGAGCCGTGTCTACCTCGGACGGCCTTGGCGGCCGCATGGCGCCACGCGCTTCGAGAACTGCCGCATCGATGCGCCGGTGCCGGCCGAGGGCTGGCACGACTGGGGCAAGCCCGACAATCAGACCACCGCACGCTTCGCCGAGCACGCCAACACCGGCCCGGGCAGCGCGCTCGACGGCCGTGTGTCCTGGCTGCGCGATACCGCGGCTGCACCCGACACCGCCACGCTGATGCAGGACTGGAGACCGTTCGAATGAGACGTCCGATGCGTGTGTTGCAGTGTGCCGTGCTGCTGGTGGGCCTCGTCGCGGGCACAGTGGTGTTCGCCGCTCGAGTGGATCCGGTCGCCGAGCGCATGTTGCAGGCGCAGACCGCGTCGGGCGGCTGGCCCAAGCATCTCGACGGCAAGGCCATCGATTACGCGAAGCCGTTCGATGCCGCCGCGAGCGCCGCGCATGCGCAGGCCGATCGCGCTGACGACGCGACGATCGACAACGATGCGACCACGCGCGAGATCGCGCATCTGGTGGACGCCTGGCGCACGCACGGCGACGCCCGCTACCGCGATGCCGCCGTGCGCGGCGTCGACTACCTGCTCGCCGCGCAATACGCCAACGGCGGCTGGCCGCAGTTCCATCCGGACCGCTCCAGCTATCGCGGCCAGGTGACCTTCAACGACGACGCGATGACCCAGGTCGTCGGCCTGCTGCAGGACATCGCCGAAGGCGAAGGCGCACTCGCGGCATTGCAGCCGCTGCGTGGCGACGCCGCGGCGGGCGCGGTCGAACGGGCGATCGCATTGATCCTCTACCTGCAGGTCCGTATCGACGGCACGCCGACGATCTGGGCCGCGCAATACGACGAGACCACGCTGCAGCCGGCCACCGCACGCAGTTACGAGCTGCCGTCGCTGGCGAGCAGCGAGTCGGTCGCGATCGTCCGCCTGCTGATGCGACAGCCGCCGTCGCCGCGCGTCGTCGATGCGATCGAGAACGCGGCGGCATGGTTCGAGGCGCACGATCTGGAAGACACCGCGATCGAACGCATCGGCCGCGACGGATCGCGTCCGCGCGATGTCCGTCTCGTCGCGCATGCGGGCGCAAAGGTCTGGGCACGGTTCTACGATCTGCAGCGGCAACAGCCGTTGCTGGTCGATCGTGGCGGCGCGGTGGTCGCGTCGCTGGCTGACATGTCGCAAGAACGCCGCACCGGCTATGCCTGGTACGGCATCTGGCCGCAGGCGCTGCTGGAAAAGGATCTGCCGCAATGGCGTCGCCGCCATGCGCTGGAGGGCCGACAATCCGTAATGACGTGCCGGCTGCGGCTGGCGCGCGCTGTCGAGGAGATCGAGTGTTGAACCAGATGTCGAAGCGAATCCTGGCCGTCGCCTGTGCCCTGGGCCTGTCCGCCGCCGTCCATGCGGACGATACGCCCCGCCTGCTGTTCCACGTGTCGGCCGACCAGGATTTCGTCGCCGATACCGCGGCCGGCGATCCGGTGCCGAACTTCAAGGACAAGGTGCGCCTGGTCGATGACGGCGTGCGCGGCCGTGCGATCGAATGGGACGACGACGGCGTGCTGTCGTGGAACGCACCCGGCAACATCGACGCCGCACGCGGCACGCTGAGCTTCTTCTGGCGCTCGCGTGATCCCGTCGGCGAGGCGCCGTTCGTGATCTTCCGCGTCGGCTATGCCGACCACTCCAGCTGGGACATGGCCTGGCTGCGCATCGACTGGAACGGCGAAGGCTTCGACGCCTTCGTGACCGACGCCAACCTGGCGCGCACGCGCGTCTCGTTCAAGATGGATGCCGCGCCCGCCGCCGATGCGTGGACGCATGTGGCGTTTGCTTGGGACGAGACCATCGGCGTGCGCCTGTACGTCGACGGCCGCGAGGTGGCGCGCGAAGACCGCCCGGCGAATGCGCAGGCCGGCTTCGACTACGACGCCGGGCTGGACCAGTTCGGTCTGGCCGCGCGCATCCTCGCGCCGCACCAGGTGCAGAGCCGCTACAACTTCCTGCGTGGCAGCGATTTCGACGACATCCGCGTGCACGACCGCATGCTCGACGCCAGCGGTGTGCAGGCCGTGCGCGGTTTCCGCGCGCCGACCGCTGCCGTGGCGCCGAATGATCGCCATGCCGCGTGGCTGTTCCGCCACGGCTGGGCGGACGGCGCCGCGCCGCCGGTGCTCGACGCGCCGGTGACGACGATCCGCAAGGTCGAGTTCGCCGACACCAAGGACCTGAAGCTGTGGATGTGGAAGGCCACCGACGGCATCGCCGAGACGACGTGGCCGGGCGTCTACAACCGCTCGCGACTGCGCGGGCGCGACGACTACTTCCAGTTGCCCGACTGGAACACTTATGTCGACGGCGGCAAGGCGCTGGATCTGACCCTGCCTGATGAACCCTTCAACCGCATCGAACTACGCGGCGCCGCGTATGGCGAAGCGACCTACGGCGCCGATGCCGACACGCAGCAGCCGCTGTTCTCGCGCCATCAGGGCACAGTGCGCAGCTTGGATGACTTCGAGACCCGGCAGGGCGGTCATCTGCGCTTCGCCAACACCGCGCAGGAAACCCCGATCCAGGAGATCTGGGCCTACCACGTCAGCGATGCCGCCGAGCCCGAAGGCTCGGTGAAGCAGGCGTACACGATCCGCAGCAATGCCGAGATCGACTACACCAACCTCGCCGACCTGCGCGCCTTCATCGAAGGTCGTTACGCCCCCGAAGAACGCAGCATGGTGCTGGCGCTGCCGGGTCGCGCGGCCTTCCGCGAACGAACCACGCCGCCGGTGCGCGAGGCCAAGCAGCCGATCGTGCACGTGCTGATTCCGTCGGGCATCGGCAACGCGCCGGCCGCGCAGCCGTTGATCCGCAGCTGGGCGCACAGCTGGGAGAACATGTACGACGGGCTCGACGGCATCGCCATCGACATTCCCGCATTGAAGCTGCCGGCGACGCACAGCGTGGACGGCGCAGACGCGATCCCGCTCAACATCCGCATCAAGGATCCGATCTGGCCGGCGCGCGACATGATCGACGTGTCGGTCTCGGTGACACCGGGCGAGAAGCGCACGCTATGGCTGGACATGCGCGACCGCATCCTGACCCAGGACAGCCTGTGGATCAGCATCGCCTCGGCCGCACCGGGATTCGATGCGGCCGCGCTCGACGGCGCCGAAGTGCGCATGGTCTACAAGCCGCGCGAAGAGGCGATCGCCGAGCACGTCACTGATCGCTTCAACCAGGTGCGCGACAACTGGGGCTTCCTGGTCGAGGAGCACACGACGTCGAAGCGTCAGCGTCTGTATGCGCGCGCGTTCGCGGACATCAGCGATCTGCTGCGGGTGGATCCGGGCCACGAACTGGGCCGGCGCTACTGGAACTACATGAGCTACAACAGCCAGGGCCTGCCGCCGTTCGAGCAGCCGCAGGCGCCGGCCGGCGTGCCGCTGTGGGCGTTCCGCCAACTGGAAGACCTCAAGGCCGTGCGCCACTTCATCGAGTGGTGGATCGACGAGCGCCAGGTCGAGTTCGGCGATTTCGGTGGCGGCATTTCCGACGACAGCGATCTGTCGCAGCAGTGGCCGGGTCTGGCGCTGATGGGCGTGATCCCGGACAAGATCAATGCTTCGATCACCGCACTGGCCGATGCGGCCTACGCGAACGACATGTTCGCCGGTGGCCTGTCGACGATCGAGACCGACGAGCTGCATGCCTACGAGGAAGGCATCAACACCAACAGCGCGATGTACCTGCTCAACTGGGGCGACCCGCTGACCACGACGCGCCTGATGGAAACCGTGCGCGATCTCGACGAGAAGATCGTGCTGCGCAATCCGCAGGCCCACGTGCTGTTCTCGAGCAACTGGTTCGGCGGCAACAAGGTCTACCGCGAGCCGCGCTGGCAGTGGCAGAAGCCGTACTCGTTCCCGGTGCTGCATCCGGCGTTCCTGCTCGGTGTGTTCAATGCCGACCCGACCAGCCGCGCGATGATCACCGGCCTGGCCGATGGCTATCTCGCCCACGCCTACACCGACCAGAAGGGCGCCTGGCAATTGCCCAACGAGATCAACTGGGCAACCGGCGAGCGCCGCGGTGGCGATCTGTTCGACGGTTCCGGCGGCGCCGACACCATGCACCTGTACTGGGCCGCGTGGCGCTGGACCGGTGACGAAAAGTACCTGCAGCCGCTGCAGTACCGCGTGGACCGCAGTGGTCCGGCGGGCCTGTCGAACCTGGCCGAGAACTACGTCGACGTGCTCGGCAAGCGCGAGGACTGGGGCACGCGTCTGCAGCAGTCGGCCGACAAGGGCGACACCGGCGTGCAGAGCGTGTTCGCCTGGCAGCAGACCGGCAACAAGGCGTATCTCGAAGCCCTGCATGCCGATGGCATCCAGGCCAAGGCGATGCGCGAATACATGAACACCGAAGGCCACTGGTGGTCGGACCGTGTCGATGCGCCGAGCGAGTTCCTGCAGCGTGCCCGCCTCGGTGGTCTGGCCCTGCGTCGCAACACCACGTATCCCGGTCACACGGTGAGCTGGCGCTTCGCCGACGACGCGCAGGCGGAAACTGTCGCACTGCTGGTGTCGGCGCCATCGCGCGAGGCGTTCAAGGTGATCGCGCACAACACCGGCGCGCGCACCGCGAACGCGGCGATGACCGGCTGGAACGTCGCGCCCGGCCGCTGGCGCATCACCAGCGGTGTGGACCGCAACGGCGACGAGACCATCGACGGCCGCGCGCAGACGCGCGAGGTGCTGCTGGAGTCGAGCGCATCGGTGGACCTGTCGTTCGCGTCCGGCCAGACCCAGGTGTTCGAGTTCGAGCTGATCGAAGCCGGCACGCCGGTCGAGATGCGCGCCGACATCGGCATCGGTCGCGGCGACGTGCGCGTGGTCGACGGTGCGGTCGAGGTGACCGTGCATAGCCTCGGCCATGCCGATGCGCCGGGCGGCGTCGCGATCCTGGAGGACGCGCGGGGCCGCGAGCTTGCGCGTGCAGACATTCCCGCACTCGAAGCGCCGCGTGACCTGCAGCCGCGCAACGCGACGCTGCGTCTGGAACACGCGGCCGGCGTCGATCCGCGCGGTGGCCGCGTGCGCATCGCGCTGCCGGGTGACGGCGAGGAAGTGACGCGACTCAACAACATCGCCGAGGTGCATTGATGCCGGCGCATCGCGGTCTCCGGGCCGCGCTGCTGGCGGTCGCGATCGCGGGTGCCTGCACGGCACCGGCCATCGCGCAGCCGCCGATGGCGCCGGGCATGTGGATGCCGGATCAGGGAAACGGCACCTACGCCAATCCGATCCTGGCCGGCGACTACTCCGATCCGGATATCGTCCGGGTCGGCGAGGACTACTACCTCACCGCGTCCAGCTTCGCGAACGTGCCCGGCCTGCCGGTGCTGCATTCGCGTGATCTGGTGAACTGGACGCTGGTCGGCCATGCGCTGACCCGTCTGCCGCAGGCGCACCACGACGTGCCGCGTCGCGGTGGCGGGGTGTGGGCGCCGGCGATCCGCCATCACGACGGCCTGTTCCGCATCTTCTGGGGCGATCCGGATTTCGGCATCTACACCGTGACCGCCAAAGATCCGGCCGGTCCGTGGAGCGATCCGATCCTCGTCGACAATCCCGGCGGCGCGATCGATCCGGCGCCCTTTTGGGACGACGACGGCCAGGGCTGGATCGTCTACTCGTACGCGAAATCGCGCTCGGGCAAGATCAATCTCGTCGCGCTCAAACAGCTCGACGACAGCGGCACGCGCGCGGTCGGCGAGGAACGCATCATCGTCGACGGCGACACGCTGGCGCAGGTCGAGACCTCGGACGGGCCCAAAACTTGGGTCGTCATCGAGGGCGGCAAACTCTACAAGCGCGACGGCTGGTACTGGCTGTTCACGCCGGCCGGTGGCGTCAAGGGCGGCTGGCAGGGCGTGTTCCGTTCGCGCGACATCGCCGGGCCGTACGAAGCGCGTAACGTGCTCGACCAGGGCGACACGCCGGTCAACGGTCCGCATCAGGGCGGCTGGGTCGACACGCCGCAGGGCGAACACTGGTTCGTGCATTTCTCGGATGCGGATGCGTACGGGCGCCGCGTGCATCTGCAGCCGATGACCTGGAACGCCGACGGCTGGCCGCTGATCGGCACGCCGCAGCCGGGCATGCACCGCGGGCAGCCGGTGCTGACGCATGCAAAGCCCGCATTGCCGCCGCAGCCTGCGATTGCGCCGGTCGTCGACGACAGTTTCGATGACGGCTTCCACATCGGCTGGCAGTGGCAATCGAATCCGGCGGCCGACTGGCATGACGCATCCGCCAAGGGCGTGCTGCGGCTGAAGTCGGCGTCGTCGCCGGACAACCTGTGGGAAGCCGGCCACGTGCTGTCGCAGAAGCTGCCGGGCATGACCTTCAGTGCGACGACGACGCTGGAGTTCGCACCGGTCGCGGTCGGCGAGCGCGCGGGGCTCACGCTGTTCGGTGCTGCCTACGGCTGGATCGGACTCGAGCACACGGCGGACGGCACGCGTCTCGTGCAGGTCACGCGCGAGGACGCGGCCGGGCAGGGCGATGCGCGCAGCGTGACTGCCGACGTCGCGATCGACGGGCCGGTCCACCTGCGTGTCGATGTGGCGCCGGTCGAAGTCGCCGTCGCGCCGCCGGCGGATCCCACGCGCTACTGGCCGTCGATGGAACGCGCGTATCACGCACGCGCCCAGTTCCACTACAGCCTCGACGGCGACACCTGGATCACGCTCGGCGAACCGGTGACTGTGCTGCCGGGTCGATGGGTGGGCGCGCAGCTGGGCCTGTTCGCGCAGAGTCCGGCCGGCACGCCGGCGTTCACTGCGACGCGCGTCGGCTACGCGGACTTCGACGACTTCCGCGTGCGCTGAGGCAAGCGGCGCGCGTCGTTTCGACCCGCGTCCGCTCAGAGAATCAGGTTGCGTCGCAGCGCCGGCACCTGCTGCGCGAGTTCGTCGGCAACGATTGCCGCGAACAGCGCGGCGCCTTCCGGGCCGAGATGCGTGTAGTCGAACGCGAGCTTGGCCTGGCCCATCGGTTCCGTGGCGGCGTTGTCCTGGGCGATGGCTGGTGAGGGTGATGCTGAAGTCGCCACAGGCGCAGCGGACGGCGGCGCACCGATCGTCGTCCCCGCCTGCGCGGCCACGACCTGTTCGGGCGCCGCAGGACGTTGCGCTGTGCGCATCGCCAGCACCGGCCCCATGCCCTGCACCAGCGCCCGGCTGCGTGCGTGCAGGTCGACCAGCGAGACATCGAGTTCGCGTGCGACCGTGCGCGTTGCCTCGGCCCAGGGCGCGAGATCGTCGAGCAGCTTGCCGTTTTCGAACTGGCGCCGCGTCAACGGCGTGACCAGCACCGGATGCGCACCGGCGGCGCGGATCTCGGCGACATAGCGGCGCAGGTTGTCCGGGTACTCGGTCGCCAGATCGGTCGAGCGGCCCGGCTTGCCCGGCTGGTCGTTGTGGCCGAACTGCACCAGCACATAGACCGCATCGAAGGGCCCGGCGCGCATCTCGTGCAACGCGATCTCCCACGAGCCTTCGGCGCGGTAGTTGTAGGTGCTGCGGCCGCCGCGGGCGAGGTTGGTGCAGGCGAGAAACGAGGCGACATGACGATCGCAGAACGCACCGCCCCAGCCGCCCTGTACGGCGGTCGTGGAATCGCCGACCAGCACGATCTTGCTGGCACGGATCGGCGTCACCGGCGGCCGCAAGGGGTCATCGGCCGCGATCGCGGACCACGGCGCGAGCACAGCGCAGGCGAGGGCGGTAGCAAGATATCGACGCATCAACACGGTTCCAGGCAGGGAGTGGAGGGCGACGGTCCGTGTCGCGGCATCAGCCGGCGCGTCTGCCGCATCCAGTGCGGACACACACAGGCCGAAGTCGCGGTTACTGGGTGCCGCGTTGCACGAACGGCGCCTGCTGGTAGAGCCGGCGCTCGCCGCCGCGCGGGTCGTCTTCGAGGCGCGGCGCCGCATCGAACACCATCGTCTCGCGCGACGCCATCGAGTACGGCGCCCAGGCCGGCATGCCGGCGTGGTTGGGATCGCCGCTGCGTGCGAAAGCCAGCAGGGCGTCGCGCAATGCCGCAGCCACGGTGCGCGCTTCATCGGTGTCGCCGGTCTTCGCGCCGGCCACGTCGGTGTTGCCGAACACCAGCGGAATGTCAAGCGTGTGGAATGCGCGCAGGCGCTTTCCTTCCCCGGTGCGCGGATACCAGTCGAGCTGGTAGGCCCAGGTGTTGGTGCCTTGCGCGGCGCGTACTTCCAGTTCCTCGACGGCGCCACGCCACGAGCGTCCGGCCGTCGTCGCGGCGAAGAACACCTCCGACGGCGTGTAATCCGGATACAGCCGCCGGTACTCGGCGACGACGACCGCAGGATCGAGATCGACGAACTGCTGCGTGCGCAGCTTCGCCGGCAACGCATCCCAGGTCAGCGCGAAGTTGTCCGGATCGTTGCCGAGGAAGGCGCGCGTTTCGTCGCGCGTGTTGCCGATGACCATCGGGATGCCGGCCGACTGCGGCGGCGCATCCGGCCAGAACGGATGGCGCGGCAGATGCACGGTGTCGACGACCGGGCCGAAATACAGCGCGCTGTCCTCGACACGCGAGGGATCGCGCGCGCGCTGCGCATCGAGCAGCGCCTGCATCGGCAGCGTGCGCAGCCGGTCGAGTTCGCCGGGTGCGATGCCCAGCGCATCCAGAAAGATCTGTGCGCGTTGCGTGGCGGCGCGCGGTCCTGCGGCGGTGACCTGCTGGCCGCTCATCGTCCATGCGCGATGGAACAGGCCGCGCGCGGCCGGCATCGCCATCAGCGTCGCGATCTTCGCGCCGCCGCCGGACTGGCCGAACACGGTGACGTTGCCGGCGTCGCCGCCGAACTCGGCCGCATGCGCGCGGACCCATTCCAGCGCCTGCACCAGATCGAGCTGGCCGACGTTGCCGGCATACGCGAACGACGCATCGCCGAGATCGCGCAGATGCAGATAGCCGAACGCGTTGAGCCGGTGATTGATCGTGATCACCACGACATCGCCGCGGCGCGACAGCGCGCCGCCGTCATAGAGCGGATCGCTGCCCGATCCGGTGTTGAACGCGCCGCCGTGGATGTAGACCAGCACGGGGCGCTTCGCGCCATCGCGCAAGGCCGGCGTCCAGATATTGAGGCGCAGACAGTCCTCGCTGCCGGGTCCATCGCTGCCACGCTGCGGGGCGGACGGCCCGTAGTCGAACGCATCGCGCACGCCGCGCCAGGCGGTTTCCTGCAGCGCCGGCTGCCAGCGGCGCGTCGCCGTGTCGGCGCCATAGGGCACGCCGCGGAAGACATGCACGCCGTTCTCGACGCTGCCGCCGATCCGGCCGCTGCGCACGCGCGCGACCGTAGTGTGGGGTGATGTGGCGGCAAATGCGCCGGGCAGCGCGGACAACGCTGCGACGCCGGCGCCGACGCCCAACCAGTGGCGGCGGCCGGGATCGGTCGGGATGTCAGTCATGGTGTCGGGTCTGTTCCTGGATCCAGTCGATGGCGAGCTGTGGCCAGCGGGCGAGGGCGCCCGTGGCGCCGCGCGTGCCGAAGCCATGTCCGCCATGCGGGAACACGTGCAGCGAGGTCGGCACGCCCGCGCGCAGCGCGGCGGCGTGCATCGCCAGGGCATTGCCGACCGGCACGACATCGTCGTCCTGCGCATGCAGCAGGAACAGCGGCGGCGTGCGGCTGTCGACGTGCAGATCGGGCGAATAGCGGTCGAGCGCGATCGCTTCGGGCGTGTCGCCCGCGGTGAGGACACGCGCGCGGGAGCCGGCATGCGCCACCGGTGCATGCATCGAGATCACCGGATAGACGAGCAGGGCGAAGTCGGGCCGGAACGATTGCGTATCCGCCGCGTCCGTAGCGGCGTAGACCGCATCCGGCGTTGTGGCGAGACGCGCGGCGACGTGCCCGCCTGCGGAAAAGCCCATGACGCCGACGCGCGCCGGATCGATGCCGTAGTCGGATGCATGCGCACGGATCAGACGCATCGCGCGTTGTGCATCGGCCAGCGGCGCATCCGCGCCTTCGGCATGCGTGCGATCCGGCAGCCGATAGCGCAACACGAACAGGGTGATGCCGGCCGCGTCCACGAACGCCGGCACCAGCGCCGTGCCCTCCTTGTCGAGGACGACGCGCGCATAGCCGCCGCCGGGCGTGACCAGCAGCGCGGTGCCGTTCGGGCGCTGCGGCGCGTACACGGCGAGATAGGGTGCGCGGACGTCTTCGATGATGCGATCGGGCAACGCGGGATCGTCGCTGCGCTCGGTGATGCGTCTAGTTGGCGCGTCCTCTGCGGTGTCCCACAAAACGATCGTCGGCACCGCATCGTCGCGTGCGAGTGCAGCATGAACGACTGCAGGCAGCGCGAGCAGTAAAACGCTCAAAAGCGCTGTAAATCCACGTTTCCGCATCGCAACCGCCCTCTCTTCCAACCGCGTCTTCGTGTTTTTGCCGCAGTGCACATTGAAGATGACACCGGTTTACCATACAAGACACCCCCAGGCACCGCGATCTGCGGTGCAGCAAACGGACCCAGGCCAGGAGCAACCCGCTTGAACAACGCCTCCGCGCATCCGTCGACGTCGAATCCGACGCCGAGCGACGCCACCCGCGGCATCGTCGACGCCTTCCTCGACGCACGCCGGAACGGGCAGTCGCTGCCCGGCTTCCCCGGTGACATCCCCGATGATCTCGTTGCCGCATACGCGGTGCAGGACGCTGCAATCGCGCAGTGGCCCGACACCCTGGTCGGCTGGAAGGTCGGCTACATCGCACCGGAAAAGCGCGATGCCTCCGGTGACGAGCGTCTGCTGGGACCGGTGTTCCGCAACCGTCTGCAGCAGGCCGGCGAGGCCACGGAGTTCCATGTCTTCGCAGGCGGTTTCGGCGCGATCGAAGCCGAATTCGTGCTGCGTCTCGACGCTGACGCACCGGTGGACAAGATCGACTGGACGCCCGACGAGGCGGCTGCTCTGCCGGCGACGCTGTTCATCGGCCTGGAAGTCGCCAGCAGCCCGCTGGCCACGATCAACCAGCTCGGCCCGCGCGTCGTGGTGTCGGACTTCGGCAACAACAACGGTCTGGTCGTCGGCGGCGAGATTCCGGACTGGACCTCGCTCGACGAAACCACGCTGAGCGCGGAGAGCTGGATCGACGACACGCGCGTCGGCACCGGCGGTGCGACCACGCTGCCCGGCGGTCTGCGCGCGGCGTTCGCCTTCGCACTGTCGCGCTCGGCGCGTCGCGGCCGTCCGCTCAAGGCGGGCGAACTGATCGCGACCGGCAATGCCACCGGCATCCACGACATCCTGCCGGGCCAGCGCGCCCGCGTGGTGTTCGCCGGTCACGGCGAGATGGTGCTGACGGCGCGCGCCGCGGCACCGCAGTCGGAGGAGGGCGCGGCATGACGACACGGCGCGCATTCCTCGCCGGACTCGGTGCGGCCTGCGCCGCGCCGTTGATCCCGTCCGTGTCGCGCGCCGACGAGGCGAACACGGTCCTGACCGCCACCGACGTCCACGTCGCCGATTACCCCACCGTCAACGCGGTGAAGTGGATCGGCGAAACGATGGACCGCGAGACCAACGGTCGCGTGCGTCTGCGCCAGTACCACTCGGGCCAGCTGGGCCGCGAGTCGGAGGCGATCGACATGGCGCGCTTCGGCGCGATCGACATGACGCGCGTCTATGCCGGTGCGCTCAATAACGCGTTTCCGCTGACCACCGCACTGTGCCTGCCGTATGCATTCGATTCCGTCGCGCACATGCGCCACGCGCTCGACAGCGGCGTGGCGCAGACCGTGCTCGACGGCTTCGGCACGCGGGATCTCGTCGGCATGGCCGTCTACGACAGCGGCGCGCGCTGCTTCTACAACACGCGCCATCCGATCGTCACGCCGAAGGATCTGCACGGGTTGAAGCTGCGTGTTGCCTCGTCGGACATGTTCATCGACCTGGTGCGTCTGCTCGGTGCGAACCCGACGCCGATGTCACTGGGCGATACGTTCTCCGGCATGGAGACACACATGATCGACGGCGCCGAGAACAACATGCGCAGCTTCCATTCCAGCCGTCATTTCGAGGCCGCGCATTACTGGTCGCAGAGCGAGCATTCGTATGCGCCCGACATCCTGCTGATCTCGCGCCGCTCGCTGGATGCATTGCGTCCGGGCGATCGCGATCTGCTGATCGACACTGCACGTGCGTCGGTGCCGGTGATGCGCAAGATGTGGGACGAGTCCGAAGGCGCAGCGCGCCAGCAGGTCGCCGATTACGGCATCGAGTTCAACGATGTCGACATGGACGCGTTCCTCACCGCGGCGCAACCGATTCGCGACCGCTACCTGCAGCAGCCGGAACTGCAGGCCCTCTACCGTCGCATCCGCGACCTCGCCTGATTCGACTGAATCCGACACGGGAATCCACGATGTCCGAAGACACGACCCTCGCGCCCGAAGATGCGCCGAAAAGCGCGCTCGATCGCCTGGCCGATGCCGTCATCGCCGTTGCCGCCACCGCCCTGTTCGGGCTGGTGATCGTGCAGGGCTGGCAGGTGTTCGCCCGCTATGTGATCAATGATTCGCCCAGCTGGACCGAGCCGGTGACCCTGTTGCTGCTGGCCACCGCCATGAGTTTCGGTGCCGCCGCCGGCGTGCACACGAAGCGCCATTTCGGCTTCTTCCTGCTGCAGGACTACATGCGCCCGGCGATCCGCAAGCTGGTGGATCTGCTGATCCCGCTGGTGATCGTCGCGATCGGCGCGGTCATCGCGTACTGGGGCGCGGTGCTGCTGTTCGACGGTCTGCACATCAAGGCTGCCGGCGCGTCGCTGCCGCAGAGCATCAACTACCTGCCGCTTTCGGTGGGTGGTGCGCTGATGGTGGTGTTCGCTCTCAACCAATTCGTGGGCGTGCTGCGCGCCGCGCCGGCCGGGGAGGGCCTCTGACATGGCGATCGCGCTTCTCTTCATCGTCTTCGCACTGCTGCTGATCCTCGGCGTCCCGGTGGCGTTCGCGCTCGCCGCGGCCGCACTGGCGACGCTGCTGTATCTCGACCTGCCGTCGATCGTGCTGGTGCAGCAGATCTCCGCTGGTACGGGCACCGCTTCACTGATCGCGATTCCGCTCTTCATCTTCGCCGGCGAAATCATGATGCGCGGCGGCATCTCGGAACGCCTGATCGCACTGGCCTCTTCGCTGGTCGGCCGCATGCGCGGTGGTCTGGGCCAGGTATCGATCCTGTCGTCGCTGTTCTTCGGCGGCGTCTCGGGTTCGGCGATCGCCGACGTCTCCGCGGTCGGTGGCACGATGATTCCGCAGATGGTCAAGCGCGGCTACGACCGCGACTTCGCGGTCAACGTCAGCATCACCGCCGCGCTGGTCGCACTGCTGGTGCCGCCGTCGCACAACCTGATCCTCTACACCGCAGCGGCCGGTGGTGGCCTGTCGATCGCCGACCTCTTCGCGGCCGGCATCATGCCCGCGCTTTTGATGACCGCGGCACTGATGGTGACCGGTTACTTCGTCGCCCGGCACCGCGGTTACGGCGTTGAGATCTTTCCGGGCTGGCGCGCGGTACTGTTGCGTCTGGTGTCGGCGCTGCCGGGGCTGGGTCTGGTCGCCCTGATCTTCATCGGTATCCGCGCCGGCATCTTCACCGCGGTCGAGAGCGCGGCCATCGCCGTGGTCTACGCACTGCTGGTGACGATCGTGCTGTACCGCCAGCTCAAGCTGCGCGAGTTCAAGGACACGATTGTCCACGCGGCGCGCAGCACTGGCGTGATCCTGTTCGTGATCGCGACGGCCTCGGTGTTTGGTTGGCTGCTTGCGTATCTGCAGGTGCCCTCGGCCGCGGTCGACTTCCTGCAGTCCTTCGCGCACAGCAAGCTCGCGGTGCTGCTGATGATCATCGTGGTGCTGCTATTGCTCGGCACCTTCATGGATCTGGCCCCGCTGATCCTGATCTGCACCCCGATCTTCCTGCCCGTCGCCCGTGCCTACGGCATTGATCCGATCCACTTCGGTCTGGTGCTGGTGCTGACCGGCGGTCTCGGCCTGGTGACCCCACCGGTGGGCTCGGTGCTGTTCATCGGCACGGCGATCGGCAAGATCACCGTCGGCGAGAGCATGCGCACGATCTGGCCGTTCTGGCTTGCGGGTCTGGGGGTGTTGTTGATCGTGGCGCTGTTTCCGGAGCTGTCGTTGTGGTTGCCGGGGGTGTTGCGGGCCTGATTGGCGGTTGGTGATGGATTGACGAAACGGCCCCGCTTGCGGGGCCGTTTCTTTTGATGGGGTGTGTTCCACCGCCGTCATTCCCGCGCATGCGGGACACGCTTCTTCGACAGCGCGTAGTGCTGGTCATCATTCTGATCTTGCTGGTTTCTTGCTTGGGCTTCGGCCGTTGCTGTTGCTGTTGCTTTCAGCTCTTGATTTTCAATCGAAAGCCGTAAAGCGAGCCGAGCACCGGAGCCTGGCGTGGCCGAAGAGCAGCCCATGTCTGAGCGCAGCGAGTTTGGGCTGCGTGCCGCGTCAGGCGAGGAGCGGAGGGAACCGACGCGGCTTCATCGCGTCGGCTCGCGTCCGGCGAAGGGACCTTTTGGTTCCTTTTGGGTCCATCCAAAAGGGACTCGCACGCGCAGCGGGCGAAAGCCGTGCACTTGCTCAAGATTCTTCGCGTGTCGCTTCGCGACCTAGATGTTCGAAGCAAAAGATCAATCGCAAGAGCGAAGATCAAGGACAGGGCTTCCGCGCTGTCGCGCGGCTTACTTTTGTCTTGGCAAAAGTAAGCAAAACCGTCTTCGCCGGACGCGATCCGCCGCGATACAACCGCGGCGGTCCCCTGCGCTTCTCGGTCGACGGGGCACGCAGCCCAAACTCGCTGCGCTCAGACATGGGCTGCTCTTCGACCCCGCCGCCCTGCGATGCTCGGCTCGCTTTACGGCTCGCTTTACGGCTCGATTGAAGTCAAAGGCGGAGGCCAAAGCCAAAGTCAAGGGCGGGCAAAGCCAAAGCAATATCAAAATGGATGACCAGCGCTACGCGCTGTTGAAAAGCGTCTCCCGCTTTCGCGGGAATGACGGCGGTGAAGCCATAGCCAAGTCAAAACGAAGGACGAATCCAAATCCAAGAGCAAAGCGAAGCGCAAAGAAGACCCGCTCAAACTGCCGGAGAAAACTGACCCGAACGGAGCGAGCGAAAAGGCTTCTAACTGGAAGTCGCGACCAGTTGAGAGAGAGAGTGAGGCAAGGGAAAAGCATAAGAGAGCGAACCCTCACTCAATCCCTACCGCATCCGCATCTGTGCCGCGCGCGCCCATCGATCCGCCACCGCCGGCGATGTGAGACACGCCACCGTATCCGTCACCGTCGTCACCGCCCGCTCCAGCAACTGGATATCCGCCTCGTGCTGACGCGCGACGTGCGGATCCTCGAAGAACACCGCGCGCTGGCAGCGCCCGGACAACACCAGATCGGCGATCTGCGCATCGCCGCCGAGCGGACCGCTCTGGAAACGTTGCGTCCACGGTTGATCGCTTGGCCAGCCGCGTTGCCAGGCGAGGTTGTTGAGCAACTGGCCTGTCGTGCCGGTCGCGACGCGGCCGGCGAAGCGGGAGAGCAGGTCGAAGTGGCGTTCGGCGAATTCCAGCATCCGCGGCTTCATCGCGTCGTGGGCGATCAGGGCGACGGTCTGGTGTTCGAAGGCGTGCAGATCGTCGGCGCCGCGATCGGCGGCGAGCCCTGCATGCAGGCGCTCGCTTTCGATGAAGTCGCGCGCTGATGCCACCGTCGACAGGAACGGTTTGCTCTGGATCACGCACTGGCGCTTCAGCGCCACTGCCTCGGGAAAAATAGAAGACGGATCGACCGGATCGATCAGATACACCACGCCGTCGAGCGTGCGCTCCGGGCCGAGGCCGACGATTTCCGCGACCAGCGTCATCAGGCCGCCTTCGCGGCCGTAGGGATAGCGCCGCAGGCCGGCGTGGCCTGCGAGTGCATCGCGTTCGACGATTGCGTCGAACGTGCGGCCCACGGCATGCAGGCCGATGTCGAGTTCACGGATGCCGGCGCCGCTGGCGTGGAGCCAGCGGAACAGCGCGGCATCCGGGCGCGCGTGGTGCAGCCGGTTCGCGGCCAGCCCCAGGCGCATCAGCCCTCCATCTGTTCGAGTGCGCGGCCCTTGGTCTCGTGCACGTAGCGCAGCACGAAGAACACCGAGATCACCGCAGCCACCAGATAGATGCTGTACGTCGCCGCGAGGCCGATGCCGGCCAGCAGGATCGGGAAGCTCACGGTCACCGCGAAGTTCGCCGTCCATTGCACCGCGCCGGCGACGGCGAGGCCGGAACCGCGGATCTGGTTGGGGAACATCTCGCCCAGCATCACCCACATCACCGGGCCCCAGGAGACGTTGAAGAACACGACGTAGGCGTTGGCGGCGACCAGCGCGAGCATGCCCATGTTGTCCGAGAGCTGCAGATGGCCGTCGACCAGCGAGCCGGATGCGAACGCCCAGGTCACCAGCGCCAGCGAGATCGCCATGCCGACCGAACCGATCCACAGCAGCGGCTTGCGGCCGATGCGGTCGATCAGCAGCAGCGCGACGATGCAGGCGCCGATGCTCAGCGCGCCGGACAGCACGTTGATCAGCAGCGCGTCGTTCTCGGAGAAGCCGACTGCCTGCCACAGCACCGCGCCGTAATAGAACACGACGTTGATGCCGACCAGCTGCTGGAACGTCGCCAGGCCGATGCCGACCCAGACGATCTTGCGCACCTTGCGGGTCTGCTTGTCGACGAGATCGGACAGGCGCGGGCGGTGCTGTTCGTCGGACAGCGAACCTTCGATCTCGGCCAGCGTGGTGCGGGCCTGCGTGGCGCCGAACAGGCGCGTCAGCACGGCCAGTGCTTCTTCGCCGCGACGCTTGACCACCAGATAGCGCGGGCTTTCCGGAATCGCCAGCAGCAGCACCAGGAACACCAGCGACGGGAAGGCCTGCATCCAGAACATCCAGCGCCACGCGGGCAGGCCCAGCCACAGCGCTTCGGTGGATGCACCCGCGGCGCGCGCGAGCAGGTAATTGCTGAGGAAGGCCGCGAACAGGCCGCTGATGATCGCGATCTGCTGCATCGTCGCCAGCCGGCCGCGGTAACGCGCGGGCGCGACTTCGGCGATGTAGGCCGGCGACATCACGCTGGCCGCGCCGACGGCGAAGCCGCCGAACACGCGCGCGATGATGAAGACCAGCGAGCTGTTCGCCGCGCCGGCGCCGATCGCCGAGACCAGGAACAGCACCGCCGAGATGATCAGCACCGAGCGGCGCCCCCAGCGGTCGGCGAGGCGGCCAGCGAAGAACGCGCCGATCGCGCAACCCAGCAGCATCGACGCGACCTCGAAGCCGAGGCCGGCCTTGCTCGATCCGAACGCGTGCTGCAGGCCGTCGACGGTGCCGTTGATGACGCCGCTGTCGAAACCGAACAGGAAGCCGCCGATCGTGGCGACGCAACTGATCAGGATGATCAGGCGCGTGTTCTCGCCCGCGTGGGATGTGCTCATGCCGCGTCTTCTCCGGACGTGGGACGTCGCGATCAGCGACGCAGGTACTGGTTGATCAGGTTTTCGTAGAGTTCCTGGCGGCCGCTGCGCTGCTGCGGTTCGCCGCGCTTGCTCGCGATCGAGTGCAGGTCGGTCAGCGAGCGCTCGCCGCGTGCGAAGGCCTGGCCGTCGCCATCGTCGAAGCTCGCGTAACGCGCACTTCGCCAGTCTTCCAGCGGCGAGACGTCGAGCAATGCGTGCGCGACCTCGAGGCCGCGCGCGAAGGCGTCCATGCCGCCGATGTGCGCGGCGAACAGATCTTCGGCATCGGTCGATTCGCGGCGCACCTTGGCGTCGAAGTTCAGACCGCCCGGTGCGAGGCCGCCCTGACGCAGCACGACCAGCATCGCGCCGACGGTGTCGTAGAGATCGCTCGGGAACTGGTCGGTGTCCCAGCCGTTCTGCGGATTGCCGCGGTTGGCGTCGATGCTGCCGAGCATGCCGGCGTCGCTGGCGACCTGCAGGTCGTGTTCGAAGCTGTGGCCCGATAGCGTGGCGTGGTTGGCCTCGATGTTGAGCTTGAAGTCCTGGTCCAGGCCGTGCGCACGCAGGAAGCCGACGCAGGTCGCGCTGTCGAAATCGTACTGGTGCTTCATCGGTTCCATCGGCTTGGGCTCGATGAGGAAGGTCCCCTTGAAGCCGATGCTACGCCCGTAATCGCGCGCCGCGGTCAGGAAGCGCGCCATGTGGTCCTGCTCGCGCTTCATCTGCGTGTTGTGCAGGCTGGCGTAGCCCTCGCGGCCGCCCCAGAACACGTAGTTCGCACCGCCCAGTTCCACCGTCGCATCCAGCGCCGCCTTGACCTGCACCGCGGCGCGCGCGACGACGGCGAAGTCCGGGTTGGTCGATGCACCGTTCATGTAGCGCGGATGCGAGAACAGGTTCGCCGTGCCCCACAGCAGCTGCATGCCGGTGGCCTGCTGGCGCTGCTTGGCCAACGCGACCATGTGCTGCAGATTCTTCTCGTACTCGCCGATGTCGTCGGCATCCGGCGACAGGTCGACATCGTGGAAGCACCAGTACGGCACGCCGAGCTTGGTGAAGAATTCGAACGCCGCATCGAGGCGCGCTTCGGCCTTGTGCAGCGCCGTGCCGGTGCCGGCGTCCCACGGATACGCGCGCGAGCCGGGACCGAAAGGATCGGCGCCGTTGCCGCAGAAGCTGTGCCAGTAGCAGGCGGCGAACCGCAGGTGCTCGGCCATCGTGCGATCGCCGATCTTCCTGTTCGCGTCGTAGACCTTGAACGCCAGCGGATTGTCGGAGTCCGGGCCTTCGAATGCGATGCGCTCGATGCCGGGGAAGAACGTGGTGTCGCCGGTGAAAACCTGGGTGGACATGTAGGGATTCCGTGGTCGGTCTTGGGGGATGCGATCAGGCGCGGTAGAGCGGGGCGATCGCGTCGAGATGGCGCACGAAGGCGCGGTAATGGGTGCGGTAGGCGTCGACGGTGGCGGCGTCGGGCTGCGCGGCGGCTGACTCGTCGAGCTGCACGTGCGCATCGACGACATCGGCCAGCGCGGCCCGGTCGCCGGCATGGCGCTGCAACGCCCAAAGCGCTTGCAGCGCGGCACCGAATGCGGCGCCTTCGGGCTGGGTGGGTACCGAGACCGGCAGATCGAGCATGTCGGCGGCCATCTGCCGCCAGGCCGCGCTGCGGCTGCCGCCGCCGGTGAGCAGCAGGGTGTCGAAACGCAGGCCTGCATCGACGAACGCATCGAAGCCGCTGCGCAGGCTGCAGGTCGCGCCTTCCATCGCTGCGCGCACCAGATGCGCGGGCGTCATGTTCGATGGCGTCATGCCATGCAGGCAGCCGCGACCGGCCGGCAGGTTCGGCGTGCGCTCGCCGTTGAAGAACGGCAACAGCAGCAGGCCGTCGGCGCCGGGCGCCGTGTCGGCCAGCAGCGCTTCGCGTGCGGCGGTGGACAGCCCCAGCAGCCGGCCGATGGTCTCGGTGGCGACGGTGCAGTTCATCGTGCAGATCAGCGGCAGCCAGCCATCGGCCGATGCGCAGAACGCGGCCCAGCGCGCAGCGTCATCGACGACCGGCTGCGCGGCATGCGCGAACAGTGTGCCCGAGGTGCCGAGGCTCATCGTCAGACGGCCGGGCACGACGTTGCCGGTGCCGATCGCCGCCATCATGTTGTCGCCGCCGCCAACCGACACGCGCACGTCCGGCGACAGGCCCAACGATTCGGCGGTCGTCGCGCGGATCGGCACGCTGGCGTCCGCGTCGAGCAGCGGCGGCAGGCACAGCGTGAGATCGCGATCGGGATCGATTGCCGACAGCAGCTCAGGCGACCAGCGACGCGTGCGCACATCCAGCCAGCCGGTGCCCGAGGCATCGCCGGCTTCCATGAAACGCTCGCCGGTCAGCCAGAAATTGAGGTAGTCGTGCGGCAGCAACACGGTGCGCATCGCGCGCCAGGCGTCGGGCCGGTTCGTGCGCGTCCATGCGAGTTTCGACGCGGTGTAGCCGGCGAGGATCGGATTGCCGGCCGCGGCGATGCAGGCGGCCTCGCCGCCGACCGCGGCCATGATCGCATCGCATTCGGCCTGCGTGCTGGTGTCGCACCACAGCTTGACCGGCGCGACGACCGCGCCCGCCGCATCGACCGGCACGAAACCGTGCTGCTGGCCGGACACGCCGAGCGCGCGGATCCGCTGGCGGATGTCGGGGGCGATCTGCGCGAAGCAGTCGGCGATCGCCGTCGTCCACCAGTCGGCCTGCTGTTCGCGGGTGCCGTCGTCGCGTTCGATCAACGTCAACGCGGCGCTGGCGGCGGCGACCACGCTGCGACTGTCGGTGTCGTAGACCAGCAGTTTGACGCTCTGCGTGCCTGCATCGACGCCGGCGACGAGGGTCACGACAGGACCTGCGGATTCACGCCGGAATGGCTGGCTATCGGTGTCATTTTGGGGCGGACTGCAGCGGCTTGGATCGTTGCGACTGTAGCGGCGCGGTCGGGAAAAGCCTTGCTGCGACGCAAAATGATGGATCCGGGCGCGTCTGCTAGGGTCCGTTGACTATCGGTGTCATCCGACTGGATGCACCTGCCGTTTCTGCCTGGAGTTGCTGATGTCGCGATCGATGTTGCGTGCCCCCGTTCTCGTTGCCTGCTGCGTGGCCGGCCTGTCATTCGCCGCGGGCGCATTCGCCGCGCCTCCTGTCGCCAGCGCCACGACGGACACGTCGCCCTGGGCGCGCGGCATCGAGAACCAGCGTCAGGCCGATCTCGGCGACGGCACCTTCCTCAATCCGGTGTTCGCAGGCGATCGCCCCGATCCATCGGTGCTCAAGGACGGCGACGATTACTACCTCACGCTGTCCTCGTTCGATGCCTATCCCGGCTTGCCGGTGTGGCATTCGCGCGATCTGGTGAACTGGCAGCCGCTGGGCCACGCGATCACCAAGAACGTCGGTTCGATCTGGGCGCCGGACATCATCAAGCACGGCGAGCGCTACTACATCTATTTCCCCGCGCGTACCGGCGGCACCGAAGGCAGCGAGCGCAGCAACTACGTGGTCTGGGCCGACGACATCAAGGGCCCGTGGAGCGAGCCGGTCGACATCGGCCTCGGCCGCTACATCGATCCCGGTCATGCGGTCGGCGAAGACGGCAAGCGCTATCTGTTCCTCAGCGGCGGCGGATACGTGCAGCTGTCCGATGATGGTCTGAGCGTCGTGGGCGAGCCCAAGCACGTCTACGACGGCTGGCAGTATCCGCAGGAGTGGGACGTCGAGGCCTATGCGCAGGAAGGCCCGAAGATCAATTTCCGCGACGGCTGGTATTACATGACCACCGCTGTCGGCGGCACCGCCGGTCCGCCGACCGGCCACATGGTGATCACCGCGCGCTCGCGTTCGATCCACGGCCCGTGGGAGAACTCGCCGCACAACCCGATAGTGCGTACCGTGGATCGCAGCGAGCCGTGGTGGTCGCGCGGCCACGCGACGATCGTCGAAGGCATCGACGACCGCTGGTGGATGATCTATCACGGCTACGAGAACGGCTATTGGACGCTCGGCCGCCAAGCACTGCTCGAGCCGATCGAATGGACCGACGACGGCTGGTTCGTCGCCAAGGGCGGCGATCTCGGCCAGCCGCTGGCCAAGCCCGCCGGCGAGTCGGTCGGGCAACACGGCATGGCGCTGTCGGATGATTTCAGCGGCAGCACCCTGGGCGCGCAGTGGTCGTTCTACAACCCGACTCAGACCGAATATGCGCGTCTGGGTTTCGGCGACGGCACGTTGTCGCTGCAGGGCAAGGGCACGCAGCCGCGCGACAGCTCGCCGCTGACGGTGATCGCCGGCGACAAGTCCTACGAATTCCAGGTGGAAATGGAGATCGAACCGGGCGCGCAGGGCGGGGCGCTGCTGTTCTACAGCGACAAGCTCTACGTCGGCGTGGGCAGCAACGGCGAGCGCTTCATCATGCATCGCTACGGCGAGGAACGACCGAGCCAGATCGCGCCCAGCGCCACCGGCGGCAAGCTCTGGATGCGGGTCAAGAACGACCAGCACATCGTGACCATCCACACCAGCACCGACGGCGAGACCTGGACAAAATACCCGGTGCAGATGGAAATCTCGGGCTATCACCACAACGTGGCCGGCCGTTTCCTCGCGGTGAAGCCGGCGATCTACGCGGCTGGCGACGGCAAGGTGCACTTCCGGAACTTCCAGTACCGCGCGCTCGACTGAGCGGTTCGCGCGCGTGGCCGGGGCGTCGACGACACGACGCTCCGGGATGTACCGCTAGAATGGAAACCGCGCGACAACCCGACGGACGGAACGACCGATGCCCGCAGCGAAGAAGACCACGAAGGCGGCGGCCGTGCGGGATCCATCGCGCCCAGCGACGATCAACGACATCGCCCGGCTTGCCGGCGTGTCGAAGAAAACCGTGTCGCGGATCATCAACCACTCGCCGCTGGTCCGTCAGGATACGCGGGAGAAGGTCGAAACCCTGATGCGCGAGGTCGGCTATTCGCCCGACCCATTGGCGCGCGGACTCGCATTCCGTCGTTCGTTCCTGATCGGCATGGTCTATGACAACCCGACCGCGCAGTTCATCGTCAACATGCAATACGGTGCGCTGGATTCGCTGCGCGGCTCGGGCTACGAGCTGGTGGTGCATCCCTGCGACAGCCGCAGCCCCGATTATGTCGACGGCGTGCGCCGCTTCGTGCAGCAGCAGAAGCTGCACGGCGTGATGCTGGTACCGCGCGTGTCGGAAGATCCGGCGCTGGCGGCGATGCTCGATTCGATCGGCGTGCGTTACGTGCGCATCGCCGCCGTGTCGATGGACAAGCCCGAACGCATGGTGGTCACGCACGATCACGACGGCGCGGCGGAAGTGGCCGATTACCTGCAGTCGCTGGGTCATCGCGACATCGCCCTGATCACCGGCCCGCGCGATTACCGCTCGTCGATCGAACGCACCGGCGGTTTTCTGTCGGCGCTGCAGAAGCGCGGCATCGATCTGCCCAAGTCGCGCGTCGTCGAAGCCGGTTACACCTTCGAATCCGGCGTCGCCGCGGCGGAAAAGCTGCTGTCGGCGAAGAAGCGTCCAACCGCGATCTTCTGCGGCAACGACGAAATGGCCGCGGGTGTCTACCGCGTCGCGATGCGCGACGGCATCAACGTGCCGCGCGACCTGTCGGTGGTCGGCTACGACGACAGCCCGCTGGCGACGCGTCTGTGGCCGCCGTTGACCTCGGTGCGGCGCGACACCCGCGACACCGGCCGCATCGCCGCGGCAATGCTGATCCAGCCCGAAGACGGCCCCAGGCCGCTGGCCAGCGTGCGTCCGCATCTGATCCTCCGGGATTCCTGCCAGCCCCCCAAGTAAGTTTCTGTCCTGCCGCCTGCGGCGGCAGACGCCGATGCCCCTCTCCCTCCGGGAGAGGGGAGGACCGCCTGCGAAGCAGGCGGTGGGGTGAGGGGCTCTTGCTGGTCTTTCAGACCACAGCTGCCGCGTTCTCGCAGCTGACGCTCAACCTGCAGATCGTCATTCCCGCGCAGGCGGGAATCCAGTGCCTTCGGCTACTGCAAGGATTGAGATTTCGTCTACATCACAGGCTGACTCGGTCGAAACAGGTCTCACAGAGTCGGGCTCACGCCGCGCAAAGGCGCTGGATTCCCGCCTGCGCGGGAATGACGACCCAAGGAGTGCGCGCACTGGTGCGCGGTCGCCCGTCCGAAGCGCAGACGTTGTCATGCAGGCATCGATCGGCCCACATCCCCATGCCGCGCCGCAGAATGACACCGGTTACCGGACATCATAGAATGACCGTCCGCGCAAGAGCCCGGCGACGTGCCGTGGTGACCGTGCCCTGTCCCGTCTGGAGCCCGCCATGTACCAGAAGACCTATCACGCGACCCACCCCGGTGTGATGCAGGGCATCGACAACGACGCGCTGCGCGATCTGTATCTGCTCGACGGCCTGTTCGTCGACGACGCGATCCGCTTGAGCTACACGCACTACGAGCGCTTCGTCATCGGCGGCGCCTCGCCGGTCGCCGGTCCGCTGTTGCTGCCTGCGCAGACCGAGCCCGCCTCCGCTGCGGGACGTCCGTTCCTGGAGCGTCGCGAGCTCGGCATCGTCAATGTCGGTGCAGGCGCCGGCACGGTGACCGTCGACGGCACCGCGTATGCGCTCGCGCCGAAGGACGGCCTGTACGTGCCGATGGGCAGTGCCGACGTCGTGTTCGCGTCCGACGACGCGTCCGCGCCCGCGAAGTTCTATCTCGCTTCGACACCGGCGCATGCGCGCTTCGAGACAAAGAAAATCTCGATCTCCGACGCGGTGCCGCTCGAGCGCGGCGCGCTGGAGACCAGCAACGAACGCACGATCTACCAGTACATCGTGCCGGCGACCTGCCAGTCCTCGCAGCTGCTGCTGGGCCTGACGATCCTCAAGCCGGGCAGCGTCTGGAACACGATGCCGCCGCATCTGCACGACCGGCGCAGCGAGGTCTATTTCTACTTCGATCTCGCCAACGCCGATCGCGTCTACCACTTCATGGGCGAGCCGCACGCGCAGCGCCACATCGTGGTGCGCAACGGCGAGGCCGTCGTCTCGCCGCCGTGGTCGATCCACATGGGCGCCGGCACGTCGAACTACTGCTTCATCTGGGCGATGGGCGGCGAAAACCTCGACTACACCGACATGCACGTGCTGGACATCTGCCAGCTCAAGTAACCGGCCGCATGTGGCCACCACCCGCATCGCAACAGGGAGCAACGCAATGACGAATCCGTTCAGTCTCGAGGGCAAGGTCGCGCTGGTCACCGGCGCCAACACCGGCCTGGGACAGGGCATCGCAGTGGCACTGGCGGAAGCCGGCGCCGACATCGCTGCGGCAGGCATCAGCCCGCCGACCGAGACCGAAGCCAAGGTCAAGGCGCTGGGTCGCAAGTTCGTGTCGATCGAAGCCAACCTGACCAGCATCGAGCCGGTCGCGCGTCTGCTGCAGGAAACGCTCGACGGCCTCGGCGGCGTCGACATTCTGGTCAACAACGCCGGCCTGATCCGCCGCGCCGACGCGGTCGATTTCAGCGAGCAGGACTGGGACGACGTCATGAACGTCAACATCAAGTCCGCGTTCTTCCTGTCGCAGGCCGTCGGCCGTCATTTCATCGCGCAGGGCAGCGGCAAGATCATCAACATCGCATCGATGCTGTCGTTCCAAGGCGGCATCCGCGTGCCGTCGTACACGGCCAGCAAGTCGGGCATCGCCGGCATCACCCGCCTGCTCGCCAACGAGTGGGCCGGCAAGGGCGTCAACATCAACGCCATCGCGCCGGGCTACATGGCGACCGACAACACCGCGCAGCTGCGCGCCGACGAAGCCCGCAACAAGTCGATCCTCGATCGCATCCCGGCCTCGCGCTGGGGCGAGCCCTCGGATCTCGGCGGCACGGCGGTGTTCCTCGCCAGCCGCGCGTCCGACTACGTCAACGGCGCGGTGATCCCGGTCGACGGCGGCTGGCTCGCACGCTGATCCACGCCCGTTTTCCGACCGGTTTGCCATCTCGGCGGGCCTGTCGTTTCTTTCCCCTTCGAACACGCAAGAGAGACACGCAATGAAAATCGCACTGATGCAGGAATTCAGCCAGGCCGCCAAGAACCCGGTCGTGCTGGAGCAGCTCAACACCGTCGCCGCCGACAAGGGCCACACGGTCTTCAACGTCGGCATGGACGGCGACAACGACCACCGCCTGACCTACATCCACCTCGGCATCTGCGCCTCGCTGCTGCTGAACTCGAAGGCCGTCGATTTCGTCGTCGCCGGTTGCGGCACGGGCCAGGGCGCGCTGATGTCGCTCAATGCATGGCCTGGCGTGTACTGCGGCTACTGCATCGAGCCGACCGACGCGTTCCTGTTCGCGCAGGTCAACAACGGCAACGCGCTGGCACTGCCCTTCGCCAAGGGCTACGGCTGGGGCGCGGAAATCAACATCCGCTACATCTTCGAGAAGGCGTTCGACGGCGAGCGCGGTCAGGGCTACCCGGCCGAGCGAAAAGAATCGCAGATGACCAACGCCGGCATCCTCGCCGACGTCAAGAAGGGCGCATCGAAGGACTTCGTCGAAGGCCTGAAGGCGATCGACCAGGAACTGGTGAAGCAGGCCGTCGGCGGCGAGCGCTTCCAGAAGGCGTTCTTCGACAACGCCCAGGACGACGCCATCGTCGCCTACGTCAAGGGCGTGCTGGGCCAGTAAGCCCCGCGCAACACCGTTGCACGACGCAGGCCGCCGCCAGAGTGCGGCGGCCTGTGGTGCCAACCCAGATTTCTGCGGAGCGCCCTCACGATGCAATATCTGTTGTCGCTGCTGCTGTTGGGTGCCACGGGCTCCGCGTTCGCCGCATCGCCCACACCGCACCGCATCTTCATTGCCGGTGATTCCACCGCGGCGACCTACGGCGCCGAGCGCGCGCCACAGGCCGGCTGGGGCCAGAAATTTCCGGACTGGGCCGCCGATGGCTGGGAAGTCCGCAATCACGCGGTGGGCGGGCGCAGCACGCGCAGTTTCATCGACGAAGGCCGGCTCGACGCGATTGCCAGCGAGATTCGCGCAGGCGACGTGCTGCTGATCCAGTTCGGCCACAACGATGCCAAGCGCGAGGACGTCACGCGCTATACCGATCCCGCGACCGACTACCCGCAGCTGCTGCAGCGTTACGTCGAGGTCGCCCGTACACACGGCGCCATGCCGATCCTGATCACCCCGGTCGCGCGGCTGCTCTACGACTTCCGCTCGCTGGTCGACACGCATGGCCGCTACACGCTGGCGATGCAGGCCCTGGCGGAGCGCGAGAACGTCGCGCTGATCGATCTCAACGCCACGTCCAGCGACTGGATCCGCGTGCACGGCGAAGGGGGCGCCAAGCCCTATTTCATGTTCACGCAGGGCAAGACCGACGGTACCCATTTCAGCGAGGCCGGCGCCGATGCCGTCGCCTGTCTCGTCGCCGCCGGCTGGCGCGGCATCGATGCCGATGCACCGGTGAATGCCGTGACCGCGGCCGAGTGCAACGCCTTGCCGGCACCGCCCGCTGCGCCCGTGTCGCCGTCGGTGGTCGTGCAGGAGCGCGACATCGCGATCGAACAGCCCGGCCCGCACGAGGGGCTCGGCACGACGACGGCGTACCCGTTTTTCTCCGACGCCACCGGCTTCGATCTGATCTTCCGCAAGCGCGCCTTCTATCCCGGCGCGACGATCGGCGACCACGTCAACGACAAGGACGAGATCTACTACGTGCTGTCGGGCCGCGGCCGCTTGACGCTGAACGACACGGTCCGCGAGGTCGGGCCGGGGGACGCGATCCTGACCCGCAACGGCGACCGACACGCGCTCGACCAGATCGGCGATGAGGAGCTGGTGATCTTCATCGTGTATCAGCCGGTGAGGCGCTGAGACGATTGCGAGGGATCGCGTCACGGCGTCGAGGCGGGGCAGCAGGCCTCCAAACGCGCGCGGATGATCGTTGAAATCGTCATTCCCGCGAAGGCGGGAATCCAAGGACGTTGTGCCTTCCAAAGCAAAGTCCCTGGATTCCCGCCTTCGCGGGAATGACGGCTGTTAGCCAAAGCCGCTTCCAGCTGACCGCAGAACGGATTCCAGCGTGAACAGCCATATGGCGGGTCAGGGTGAGCTTCGGACGACTGCAGCCACTGAAAGCCGGCGCCCCTGGACCTCGCCCAGTCCCCCAATGGCACAGCCCCCGCCAATCGGCGAAAATGCCCCGGCCGCGGATCCCATCCGATCCCGGCACGGTCATGCACCAGGCGCCCTGCGCCGGCATCGTGACCACCCCACACCCGCGACGGCCGACGCGCCGATGCACTGCACGCTTTCCCCGCACGACACCGGCGCCCCGCGTCCGACACGTCGCGCACGCTCACGGACACGCTCTTGAATTCGACCTCTGCTCCGCTTCCGGCCTCCGGTGCCGACGATTCCCTGCCGCAGCGCGCGCGCATCGCGTTCGAACTGCTCGAGGCGATCCGCGACGACCGCAGCGTGCTCGACGGCCTGCCGGACGAGGCCCGTATCCGCCTGCTGCAGGCGGTCGCGCTCGTGCATCACCCCGAGCCGCGCGCGCGTCGCAAGCAGGCCAAGGAAGCCTTGCGCGAAGCCAACCGCGAGAAGGTGCGCCGCACCGAGGCACTGCTCGACCAGACCGGCATCCGCACGCTGCGCCGCAAGCCGGTGTTCACCACGCCGAACTATTTCCCGCCGCAGCCGCCGGGCCAGCACGATCCGCGCAACGCCGCGCCCGAAGCATTGCCCTATTCGGAATCGCCGGAGCTGCTGCACTGCTACGTCTGCAAGCAGAAGTACACGCAGGTGCATCACTTCTACGACCAGCTGTGCCCGACCTGCGCGGAACTGAACTTCATCAAGCGCACCGAGACCGCCGACCTCACCGGGCGCGTCGCGCTGCTGACCGGCGGCCGGGTCAAGATCGGCTACCAGGCCGGGCTGAAACTGCTGCGCGCGGGCTGTTCGCTGATCGTCACCACGCGGTTTCCGCGCGACTCCGCGCAGCGCTACGCGCAGGAGCCGGACTTCGGCGACTGGGGCGGCCGGCTGGAAGTCTTCGGCCTCGATCTGCGCCACACGCCGAGCGTCGAAGCGTTCTGCGCCGAACTCGTCGCCACGCGCGACCGCCTCGACTTCATCGTCAACAACGCCTGCCAGACCGTGCGCCGTCCGCCCGCGTTCTACGCGCACATGATGGCCGGCGAGACCGCCGCGCTGCACGAGCTGCCCGAACACGTGCGCAAGCTTGTCGGCGGTTACGAGGGCCTGCGTGCGGCCGATCTGCTGCCGGGCGGCAGCCAGTCGCTGGTCGAGAGCAGCGCGGGCCGTGCCGGCCTCGCACGCGCGGCAGAGTTGTCGCAGGTGCCGCTGCTCGCCGACGAACTGGTCGGCCAGGCGCATCTGTTCCCGGAAGGTCGCGTCGACAAGGATCTGCAGCAGGTCGATCTGCGCGGGCGCAATTCATGGCGCCTGCAGATGGACGAAGTGCCGGCGGTCGAACTGCTGGAGACGCAGCTGGTCAATGCGGTCGCGCCCTTCATCCTCAATGCGCGTCTCAAGACGCTGATGGTGCGCACGCCCGAACGCGACAAGCACATCGTCAACGTGTCCGCGGTCGAGGGGCAGTTCTACCGCAACTTCAAGACCACCAAGCATCCGCACACCAACATGGCCAAGGCCGCGCTCAACATGATGACGCGCACTTCGGCTGCGGATTACGAGGGCGATGGCATCCACATGAACGCCGTCGACACCGGCTGGGTGACCGACGAGGATCCGGTGGAAATCGCCGAGCGCAAGATCGTCGAAGAACGCTTCCATCCGCCGCTCGACATCGTCGACGGCGCGGCGCGCATCGTCGATCCGATCATCGATGGCATCAACACCGGCACCCACGTCTGGGGTCAGTTCCTCAAGGACTACAAGCCGACGGACTGGTGAGCCGTCGCAGCGCCGGGGCCGCTCAGCCGCCGGCGTCTTCGATCGCCTGACGTTGACGCTGCGCATCGGCGTCGACGGTGGCCTGCGTCGAGCGCGCGCTGTCGAGTGGCTTCTGCATTGCATCGCGCAGTTGCGTGGCCTGCGGCTCGGCGGGTTTCTCGGTCGGCGAGTCGGGCGGCGGCGTACAGGCCGCGCAAACGAGCAGCAGCAGCGCACCGATGCCGACTCGGGCGCGGCGATGGACGAAGGCGAGATGCGGATACACGCGTTGGCTGGACATGCTTACGCTCCGACGGACGGGCTCGGCGCTATCCTAACGCCGACGCAGATTGGGGAATGTCGATGGATCCGCACCGCTGGCGCCTGGATGGACAACTGGCCCTCGTCACCGGCGGCAGTGCCGGCATCGGCCGCGCGATCGCACGCGAACTGACCGGCTTCGGCGCGACGGTACTGATCGTCGGCCGCAACGGCGACGCACTGGAGTCGACGCGCGAGGAACTGCTCGAGGAATTTCCGCAGGCCGACGTGCGCGCGATGATCGCCGACGTCGTCGACGAAGAGCAGCGCCGCGAGATTCTCGACTGGGTCGAGGACCAGGGCGACGGCCTCGACATTCTGGTCAACAACGCCGGCGGCAATCTCAGTCGCGCGGCGAACGACTACGCCGAAGACGAATGGCGCGAGATCTTCGAGGTCAATGTCTTCAGCGCATTCGAACTTGCGCGCTACGCGCACCCGCTGCTCGCGAGTCGCGGCAGTTCGGCGATCGTCAATGTCGGCAGCGTGTCGGGTATCACCCACGTGCGCAGCGGCGCACCCTACGGCATGAGCAAGGCGGCGCTGCACCAGATGACCCGCAACCTCGCGGTCGAATGGGCCGAGGACGGTATCCGCGTCAATGCGGTCGCGCCCTGGTACATCCGCACGCGGCGCACCTCGGGTCCGCTGTCGGATCCCGACTATCTCGACGACGTGCTGCTGCGCACGCCGATGGGCCGCATCGGCGAACCGGAAGAAGTCGCCGCAGCGGTTGCGTTTCTGTGCCTGCCGGCATCGGCCTACATCACGGGCGAGTGCATCGCGGTCGACGGCGGCTTTCTGCGCCATGGTTTCTGAGCGCGCACACTGGCTGGTGCGGTCCACGTCACCGCTGCATTTCTGCGTGACCTTCGCCGTGGCCGCGCTGCTGCAGAACGTGTTCGATCTGCCGCTGCCGCCTCCGGGCCTTGCGCTCGACACCGTGCATCTCGTCGGCACCGTGCTCGCGAACACCGGCCTCGCACTGGCGCTGTGGTGCATCGCGCTGTTCGCGTTGCGCCGCACGACGATCATGCCGGCGCACATGCCGGCGCGGCTGATCGTACGCGGCCCGTATCGCTGGACGCGCAATCCGTTCTATCTGAGCCTGCTGCTGAGCTACGCAGGACTGGCCGCGATCCTGGATGTGCCATGGGCGCTCGCACTGATGCCGATCCCGCTCGCGATCCTGCGCAAGGCGATCATTCCGTTCGAGGAAGCGTGTCTGGAGACGCGTTTCGGCGCCGACTACGCGGACTATCGCGCGTCGGTGCCGCGCTGGTTCTGAGCCGACGCTGCGTCGCCAGCGGGTCCGCAACTGCTGTCGCGCCACGTCGTGAACAGCTGCTCGTATTCCAGCCGCAGCGGATCCTGCGCGCGGCCCTGCGCATAGCGCCAGCGGAACTCCGCTTCGCGCACGCGGGTTTCCCAGGTGCTGCACAGCGCGTCGGCCGGCACCGCCTCACAGACATCCGCGACCTGCTCGCAGGCCTGGCCCGCTTCCATGCCGGGCAATCCGCCGATGCCGACGGTTTGCATCGGCCGGCAGCGCAGCGGCGGGGTGTCGTCCTCGCGCCAGTAGGTGCTGTTGTCGAACACGCGACAGGCGAACAGCGCGGGCGGCGGATCGGGCGCATCGTCGTCCTTGCGCGCCGTCACCGGTTCGGCGGCGGGCAGACGCGAAATGAGCGGCACCTGCGGTGCAGCGACCGGCGCTGCGGGCGGCGACACGAAGGCGGGCATCGGCGTGGCCATCTCCACGACGCGACGCTCCTGCGTGTGACCGGCGGGGCAGGCCTTGCCGTTCTGGAACGTCACCGCGCCGGCGGCGTCGGTGCAGCGGTAGATCACCGTGGTCACCGCCTGACTGCCACCACTCGCCAGCGCGCACGCGAGCGCAATCGACCACACAGCACTGCGTGTCACCGGTCGCAGTCCTGCGACAGGCGGGTGTTGATGGTCTGTTCTTCGTTCGTCAGCTGGCTGCGTTCGGTCGGCTGCGCGTTGAAGAAGCGACGGCGGATCTCTTCGCGGCGGTTGCCCAGCAGGCTGCAGACTTCGCCCTGCGGCATCTGCCGGCATTCGTCGCGGATCCACGTGCCCGCGCCGTAGTACCCGCCGCGCGCGCGCTGTCGCGTATCGACGCCGGCATCCACGCCGATGCTGCCGCGTCCGTCGCCGGTCTCGACACGAGCCGATGGCCCGCGTCGCGTGGGCCCGTAGCCGAGCGTCCACAGCGGAACCCAGCGCGGATTACCTTCCGAGGAATCGCTGGTGTAGTCGCTGCCATCCGGGCGCACGCAGCGGTACATCGGCTGCGGCGGGCGCAGCACGATCACCTGCGGCGCCGGCGGATCGACGACGCCTGCAGTGGGTTCGCTCGCGCGCGGCGGCAATGGCGTGCCGTCGACAGGCCGTAGCATGCTGCGCACTTGCTGGGTCGCCCCATCCGCGCAGGGCGAATCGCGCAGAGCCACTCGTCCGCTCGCATCCGTGCAGCGGTAGACGGTGACCTGCGGTGGCGTGTCCGCCATGACCGGAAGTGCCGACGCGCAGGCAAGGGTCGCCAGCAGCGTCGTCGCGAGGAACGTGCGGGAGCGGAGTGGTAGGCGCATGTCCACATCATGGGACGTGGAAAGCCCTGCGGAAACCCGCATCTTCTTGAATGGGGCCTGCAATTCAGCCCATGCACGAACCAAGCGTGATTGCCATCAGATTAGTCCTTGCTGCATTGCGGGATGTAACCGCTTTCAATGGGTGTTAGCGTCCGCCTCACTGACGAGGGCGGACGTTCGAATGAGCGCGGGGGCGGTCGGATACGGGGACCATGCGGCAGCAGGCCGCCGGGCAGCTTCGGCCTTTTCGGCCCCGATGATCGTCCTCGTAGACGGCGACGCGGCGCGGGATTACGATGCGCGCCGACCCGCACCACCACGCCCCCTCGTGACCCGAGGCCGCGCGGATGACGCAGGCGCCGGCGCCCGCCGCGACCACGTACCCCAGCACGGACCGCGACGCGGCGCGATCGGTAGGACGCCGATCCGGCCAGGAAGTGGATGCAACCCGGCATCCGCGCTCCGTCCCGTCGACATACAGGCCCATCCCGCTTCCGAAGCGCCGGCGAAGACCGGTGCGCGGTCGCGCGTGGGCGTGCCGCAAACGCTGTGCCGCTGTGCCGTTGTCCCGACCCCACAAGAACAATTCGAATCACGTAACGGAAATCCCTCGGAGGGGATGCCATGAAAGCCAACCGCACCTCGCGTGCCCCCAAGCCCAGCCTGCTCGCGTGCGCGCTGCTGGGTTGTCTCGTCGTCGCGACGCCCGTGCTCGCCCAGTCCAGCAGCGCCACGCTGCGTGGCCAGGTGTCCTCCCAGGCGGGTGCGGAAGCCGGGACCACGGTGTCCGCCACCAATATCGCCACCGGCGCGACCCGCAGCGTGCAGACCAATGCCAACGGCAGCTACACGCTGGGTGGCCTGCCGCCGGGCACGTACCGGGTCGAAGCCGGCGGTGCATCGCAGACGGTGACGCTGACGGTCGCCTCCACCTCGACGTTGAACCTCTCGGGCACCACCACCGAGACACCGACCCAGGGTGACGTGACGGACATCGGCACCGTGAACGTCACCGCGCCGGTGCTGCGCGAGGTCAAGACCTCGGAAGTGGGCAACACCATTTCCCTGCGCCAGATCCAGCAGCTGCCGCAGGCCACGCGCAACTTCCTCGAGTTCGCGGACGTCGTGCCGGGCATGGTCTTCGAGATCGACGGCAACGGAAACACCAAGCTGCGCGGCGGCGCCTCGAACGCGAGCGCCGGCAACCTGTACATCGACGGCGTGGGCCAGAAGAGCTACGTGCGCAGCGGCGGCATCGCCGGCCAGGCGGACACGCAGGGCAACCCGTTCCCGCAGCTCGCCGTCGGCGAGTACAAGGTCATCACCTCGAACTACAAGGCCGAGTACGGCCAGATCAGCGGCGCGGCGATCACCGCGGCGACCAAGTCGGGCACCAACGAGTTCGAAGGCGAAGTCTTCTACCGCTTCACCGATCAGGACCTGCGCGAAGAACGTCCCGACGAGGCGACGAGCGGCAAGATCGATTCGCAGACCAAGGAATACGGCTTCGCCCTCGGCGGCCCGATCCTGCAGGACCGTCTGCACTTCTTCGTTGCCTATGAGGGCAAGGAGAACATCGTGCCCAAGAGCGTGCAGGCGGATCCCAGCGCGCTGCCGTACGTCGGGCTGCTGCCGGCCAATCTGTCGAGCCAGTACGGCGCGGCCAACATGCCGTTCGAACAGGATCTGGTCTTCGGCAAGCTGACCTTCGAGGCCGGTGAGAACGACCGCATCGAACTCAGCACGCTCTACCGCGACGAAACCCAGACCGCGAACGTCGGTGGCATCAACAACATCGAGCAGGCGACCGAGAAGCTCAACACCGACAAGCGCACCAACCTGCGCTGGCAGCATTACTCCGACAACTGGATCAACGAGCTGGTCGTCGGCACCGAGGATTCCTCCAACAATCCCAGTGCCACGAGCCTGGGCAACGGCATCCTCTACAAGGTCCTCGTGCCGCGTGCCAATTCGACCGACGTCGACGAATACGCCTTCCTCGCCACCGGTCCGGCCGGCGGTCTGAGCGTGCAGAACAAGAGCCAGAAGGGCTGGTTCCTGCAGAACGCGCTGACCTTCACCAGCTTCGACTGGCACGGCGACCACACCATCAAGATGGGCTTCAACTACAAGGACGTGGAACTGACCTCGCAGGACGCGGCGTCGGTCAATCCGCAGTTCTCGTACGCCGTCAACGCCGCCGGCGTCGCGGCCACGCCGTACCGCGTCGACTTCGTCGCGCCCTATGACACACCGGGCCAGCGGGCGACCGTAGTGTCGCCGTCCAAGCAGTACGGCATCTTCATCCAGGACGACTGGGCGGTGACCGACAAGCTGCTGATCAACCTCGGCATCCGTTACGACTATGAAGACACGCCGGCCTATACCGACTTCGTGACCTCGCAGGGCATCGTCGACGCGCTCTACGGCGACGATCCGGACCTGCCGGGCCAGCAGCCGTGGGCGAACCGCCTGCTGCCGAGCGGCATCGACATCGCGGACTACATCAGCACCGGCAACAACCGTGACAACTTCAAGGATGCGTGGGCGCCGCGGTTCGGCTTCTCCTACGACTTCCTGGGCGACGAGACGGCCGTGCTGCACGGCGGCGCTGCGCGTTCGTACGACCGCAACCTGTTCGAGCAGCTGGCGCTGGAAACCAGCAAGGCCGCACTGTCGCCCGTCGCCGTGTACTTCCAGGACCCGGCGAACGGCCAGTGCTACCGCGCGGACCGCGTCTGCGTGCCGTTCGACCAGCGTTATCTGGGCGGCATCGACCAGCTCAACACGATTCCGGGCGTCAGCGGCAGCGCCGAACTCTTCATGTTCGACAACGAGATCAAGACGCCCTACAGCGACCAGTTCAGCATCGGCATCAGCAACCAGGTCGGCGAGTGGCTGACCGATGTGACCTTCCAGCGCGTGCTGAGCTACGACGGCTTCGCGATGTCGCTGATCAACCGCTATCCGGATGGTTCCTACTTCCAGAACGGCGGCGCGCCGTGGGGCGAGCCGGTGCCGGGCTACCAGAACACGATCATCGGTTCGAACGGTCTGGAGCAGCGCAGCAGCCAGATCCTGCTGTCTGCCGAGCGTCCGTATACCGAGGAATCGGGTTGGGGCCTCAACCTGGCCTACACGCACACCAGCGCACGCCAGAACCGCAACATCGACGAGGCGTTCGCGTTCGACAAGGCGACGATCCACGACTACCCGTTCGTGAAGTCGAACGCGGCGTCGGCGCATCGTTTCGTCGCGTCCGGCTCGATCGACGGCCCGTGGGACATCACCTTCGGCGCGAAGATCGTGCTGGCGACACCGGAGCCGATCAACACGATCGCCTGCTTCGGTGTCACCGATCCGGACGGCGCAACCTGCCAGCAGGTTGCGGCGACGCCGCCGGGCGCGGGCAAGTTCATCTTCGGCGGCGACATCTGGGGCTACCGCACGGTCGACTTCCAGGCCAGCAAGGACTTCACCGTGGCCGGCAACTTCAAGCTGTCGACGCGCGTGAACCTGCTCAACGCGTTCGATTTCAAGAACTACTCGTCGTATGCCTACAACGGCTTCGGCAGCAACGGCCGCTTCAATCCGGATCTGACGATCAATACGTCGGGCGATATCCTGTACGTGCCGCGTACGGTGACCTTCGAGGTCGGCCTGAAGTTCTGACGCAGTCCATCGCGTCCGCGTGACCACGACGGGACCTGCGGGTCCCGTCGTGCTGTGTGTGTCTTCGCCATCGCAACAGGAGACCGGAATGGAACGTCTGCAACGCATCGTCATCGTCGGCGGCGGGACCGCGGGCTGGATGACCGCAGCCGCGCTCGCGCGCGTGCTCGGGCCCAGTTACGACATCGCGCTGGTCGAGTCGGAACAGATCGGCACCGTCGGCGTCGGCGAAGCGACCGTGCCGCACATCAAGGCGTTCAACCAGTTGCTGCGCATCGACGAGGCCGATTTCGTGCGCAGCACGCAGGGCAGCTTCAAGCTCGGCATCGAATTCGTCGACTGGCTCGATGTCGGCGAACGCTAAATCCACGGTTTCGGCAGCGAGATCGGGCATCCGCTCGGGCTGTTGCCGTTCCACCAGTACTGGCTGAAAGCGCGGCATGCCGGACGCGCGGGGCCGCTCGGCGATTACACGCTCAACACCCTGGCCGCGCAGCGCGGCCGCTTCATGGTGTCGGCAACCGACGTGCCGGCGGGTTCACCGCTCGGCAACATCGCCTACGCCTACCACTTCGATGCCGGGCTTTATGCGCGGTATCTACGCGGCTATGCCGAGCAGCGCGGCGTGCGCCGGCACGAAGGCATGATCGACCACGTAGCGCAGCATCCCGAAAGCGGCTTCGTCACGTCGGTGCGGCTGCAGGACGGCACCGTGCTCGACGGCGATCTGTTCGTCGACTGTTCCGGTTTCCGTGGCCTGCTGATCGAGCAGACGCTCGAGACCGGCTACCACGATTACACCCACTGGCTGCCCTGCGATCGCGCGCTGGCCGTGCCGACCGCGAACGTGGGACCGCCCGCACCGTTCACGCGTTCGACCGCGCGCCCGGCCGGGTGGCAGTGGCGCATTCCGCTGCAACACCGCACCGGCAACGGTTACGTCTATTCGAGCGCGCACGTCAGCGACGACGAGGCCGCGGCCACGCTGCTGGCGAATCTGGAAGGCGAAGCGCTGGGCGATCCGCGCCCGCTGCGTTTCGTCACCGGCCGCCGCAAGCAGTGCTGGAACCGCAACGTCGTCGCGATCGGACTGTCGAGCGGATTCCTGGAGCCGCTGGAATCAACCAGCATCCATCTGATCCAGTCCGGCATCTCGAAGCTGCTCGAACTACTGCCGCGCGACGGCTTCAATCCGGTACTGGCAGAGCGCTACAACGCGCAGCTGGCGTTCGAGTTCGAGCGCATTCGCGATTTCATCGTGCTGCACTACAAGGCGACGCGTCGCGACGACACGCCGTTCTGGCGCCAGTGCCGCACGATGGACGTGCCTGCGGAACTGCAGGGCGTCATCGATCTGTTCCGCGACAGCGGCCGGTTCTTCCGCAACGCCAGCGAGATGTTCGCCGAGATCAGCTGGGTGCAGGTGATGATCGGGCAGGGCATCGTGCCGCAGCGCTGGCATCCGCTGGTCGACAACGTGCCGGACGCAGAAGTGCATCGCTTCATCGACAGCATCGGCCGCACGCTGACGGCCTGCGTGGATGCGATGCCGCCGCACCAGGCGTTCATTGATCGCCACTGCAAGGCGACGCCGCCGGCCTGAAGGCCGGCGACGCGCTCTGGTCAGGCGGCGTCGAGCGCCGCGCTGGCTGGACGCGTGGCCTTGCGCAACATGCGCGCGATGCTGGCCGCGGCATCACGACCTTCCTGCACCGCGGTGACCACGAGATCGGCGCCGCGCACTGCATCGCCGCCGGCGAACAGTTTCGGGTGCGCGGTCTGGTACGGCAGGCGACGTTCGCCGCCCACGCCGATGCGGCCGTTGCCCTTGGCTTCGACGCCACGCGTGGTGAGCCACTCGGGCACCACCGGCGAGAAGCCGAACGCGATGATCACGACGTCGGCGTCGAGCAGCGATTCCGTGCCGTCGATCGGCACCGCGGCGCGGCGGCCGTTCGCATCCGGCTCGCCGAGCTTCGTCTCGACCACGCGCACGCCGGCGACATCGCCGGCGTCGTTGGCGTCGACGCCCAGCGGCTGACGGTTGAACAGGAAACGCACGCCTTCCTCGCGCGCGTTGCCGACTTCGCGCGCCGAGCCGGGCATGTTGGCTTCGTCGCGGCGATAGGCGCAGGTCACGCTGGCCGCGCCGAGGCGCACCGCGGACCGCACGCAGTCCATGCCGGTGTCGCCGCCGCCGAGCACGACGACGCGCTTGCCTTCGAGCTTCGGCAACGTCAGCGAGGTTTCCCAACCCGCAACCGGGCGGCCCCAGGTGTCGCCGCCGGTGACGATGCGGCCGTTGTGCACGAGGAACGGAAGGGCCGGGAGCACGCTGGGCAGATCCTGGCCGGGCAGGCCACCATCGGTGTAGCGGTAGGCGCCGGTGCCGACGAACACCGCATCGAATTCTTCGAGCAGGGTGTCGATCGCGATGTCCTTGCCGATCTCGACGCCGAGCCGGAACTCGACGCCCATGCCTTCGAGCACGGTGCGGCGCGTCGCGATCACCGACTTGTCGAGCTTGAAACTCGGGATGCCGAACTGCAGCAGACCGCCGATCTGCTCGTAGCGGTCATAGACGACCGCCGCGATGCCGGCACGCGCGAGACGGTCCGCGCACGACAGGCCCGCAGGCCCGGCGCCGATCACCGCCACACGCTGGCCGGTCGCGACGACCTTCGACAGATCCGGCCGCCAGCCCTGCGCGAACGCGGTATCGACGATGTACTTCTCGACCGCGCCGATGGTCACCGCCCCGAAGCCGTCGTCGAGCGTGCACGCGCCTTCGCACAGACGGTCCTGCGGACACACTCGGCCGCACATCTCGGGCAGCGGATTGGTCTCGTGGCACAGCGCCGCGGCTTCGAGCACGCGGCCTTCCTGCACCAGCTTCAGCCAGTTCGGAATGTAGTTGTGCACCGGGCATTTGGATTCGCAATACGGGTTGCCGCAATCGAGGCAACGGTCGGCCTGATGGGCCGCCTCGCGATCTTCGAAGCTGCCGTAGAGCTCGTTCCAGTCGCCATCGGTGCGCAGCGTGAGCGGCACCTTGTCGGGCATCTCGCGCGGTTCGTTGAGGAACCGGAACACGTCTCGCTTAGTCATGAAGCGAACTCCTTCGTGCACGGCGGGCCGAGCGAGGTAGAGCCCCCTTGGTAAGGGGGCGCCCCGAAGGGGCGGGGATCGGACACAAAGCGCGGGGCCCGCGATATGCGAAGCAGATCGTGGGGATGGATGTGCGCAGCACAGACATCACGCAGCTCTCCTCAGATCTTCCGCGAGCGCTTCCAGACTCGCGGCCTTCGGTTTGACCAGCCAGAACTTGCCGACGAAATCGCGGAACTCGTCGAGAATGCGTCCGCTCCATGCGCTGCCGGTCAGGCGTGCGTGGGTCTCGATCAGATCGCGCAGGTGCGAGCGGTAGTTGTCGAAGGCCTCGGGCGTGACGCGCAGGATGTCGATCAGTTCGTGGTTGTAGCGGTCGACGAAATCACGATCGAGATCGAGCACGTAGGCGATGCCACCGGTGAAGCCCGCACCGAAATTCAGGCCGATGCGGCCTAGCACCGCAACCGCGCCGCCGGTCATGTATTCGCAGCAGTGATCGCCGGCGCCTTCGATGACCGCGACCGCGCCCGAGTTGCGCACGCCGAAGCGTTCGCCCGCGCGACCCGCGGCATAGACTTCGCCGCCGGTCGCGCCGTACAGGCAGGTGTTGCCGAGGATCGGCGTATTGCGCGATTCGAACACGCTGCCCGCAGGCGGGCGCAGCACGATGCGACCGCCAGCCATGCCCTTGCCGACGTAGTCGTTCGCTTCGCCTTCCAGATCGATGTGCAGGCCGCCGGCGTTGAACGCGCCGAGGCTCTGGCCGGCCGTGCCGCGCAGGCGCAGCGTGACCGGGCGATCGCCCATGGCGGTGTTGCCGTGATGACGCGCGATCAGGCCCGACAGGCGCGTGCCGATGCTGCGGTCGGTGTTGCGGATCTCGAAGTCGAACTCGCCGCCGTCACCGCGTTCGATCGCCTTCGACACGCGCGCATCGAGCGCGGCGGCCAGACCATCGGGCGGCGACTGCAGCGCCGGTGTGCCGCAGTACGACAGCGGCTTGTCCGGATCGCGGCGCAGCAGCATCGACAGGTCGATGTCGACCGCGTCGCGGGTGTGGCGCAGATGCTGTTCCAGCAGATCGGTGCGGCCGACGATTTCGTCGAGCGAGCGCACACCGAGCGCGGCCAGATGTTCGCGCACGTCCTCGGCGACGTTGCGGAAGAACGTCTCCACACGCTCGGGCAGCCCCTTGTAGTGGTTCGCGCGCAGACGCTCGTCCTGCGTGGCCACGCCGGTCGCGCAGTTGTTGAGATGGCAGATGCGCAGGTACTTGCAGCCCAGCGCGATCATCGGCGCGGTGCCGAAGCCGAAGGTGTCGGCGCCGAGCATCGCGGCCTTGATGACGTCGAGACCGGTCTTCAGGCCGCCGTCGGTCTGCAGCAGCACCTGGCCGCGCATGTCGTTGAACTGCAGCGCCTGGCGCGCTTCCGAAAGGCCGAGTTCCCACGGTGCACCGGCGTAACGGATCGACCCGAGCGGACTCGCACCGGTGCCGCCGTCATGGCCGGAAATCGTGATCAGATCCGCGCCGGCTTTCACCACGCCGGCGGCGATCGTGCCGACGCCCGCATGGCTGACCAGCTTCACCGAGATCAGCGCATCGGGATTGACCTGGCGCAGGTCGAAGATCAGCTGCGCGAGATCCTCGATCGAATAGATGTCGTGATGCGGCGGCGGCGAGATCAGGCCGATGCCCGGCTTGGCGTAGCGCAGGCGCGCGATCAGCGGATTGACCTTGCTGCCGGGCAGCTGGCCGCCTTCGCCGGGCTTGGCGCCCTGCGCGACCTTGATCTGCAGCACCTCGGCGTTGATCAGGTATTCCGGCGTGACGCCGAACCGGCCCGACGCGATCTGCTTGATCTTGCTGCGGCGATCGGTGCCGTAGCGCTCGGGATCCTCGCCACCTTCGCCGGAATTGCTGCGACCGCCCAGACGGTTCATCGCGATCGCCAGCGCTTCATGCGCCTCGGGCGACAACGCGCCGAGGCTCATCGCCGCCGAATCGAAACGGCGCACGATCGACGCGACCGGCTCCACGTCGTCGATCGAGATCGGCGTCGCGGCCTTCGGACGCAGCAGATCGCGCAGCGCGGCAGGCGGTCGCGTGTCGACGAAATCCGAATAGCGCTTCCAGTCTTCGCGATCGCCGGTCAGCACCGCGCGCTGCAGCGAGGTCACCACGTCCGGATTGAACTGGTGGTACTCGCCGCCGTGGACGTAATGCAGCAGGCCGCCCGGCTCGGGCAGCGCGGCATCGTCCCAGCCCTGTTCGGCGAGATGGCGCGCGTCGGCTTCCAGACGTGCGAAGCCGGCGCCGCCGATGCGCGACGGAGTCGCTTCGAAGCAGAGGTCGACGACTTCCGGCGCAATGCCGACGATCTCGAACAGCTGCGCGCCGCGATAGCTGGCGATGCTGCCGATACCCATCTTGGACATGATCTTCAGCAGGCCCTTGCGGATGCCGCGGCGGTAGCTGCGGCCGAGCTGCAGGTGTTCGTTGCCGACCTTGGTCGCGAGCACGCCGCGGCGGCCGAGCGCGTGCAGGGTCTGGAACGCGAGATACGGATAGACCGCCGTCGCGCCGAAGCCGATCAGGCAGGCGAAGTGGTGCGGGTCACGCGCGGTGCCGGTTTCGATGACCAGATTGACGTCGCAGCGCAGCCCCGCGCGCACCAGATGCAGATGGATCGCACCGGTCGCCAGCAGCGCGTGCACGGGCACGGTGCCGCGCTTGGGATAACGGTCGCTCAGCAGCAGGATCTCGACGCCCGCGCGCGTCGCGGCCTCGGCCTCGGCGCACAGGCGATGCAGCGCGCCTTCGAGCGTTTCGGTGTCGGCGTCGAAGTACAGGTCCAGCAGCAGGTTCGATTCGGCGAACCGCGGCAGCGCCAGCAGCTGGCGCAACTTGCGCTGCGACAGCACCGGCGAGTTCAGCAGCACGTGGTGCACGTTCTCGGCGCGGTCGAGGAAGATGTTGCCCTCGCGGCCGATCTGCGTGGACAGCGTCATGACCGCGCCTTCGCGCAGCGGATCGATCGGCGGGTTCGTGACCTGCGCGAACGCTTGGCGGAAACAGTCGTAGAGCGGGCGCACGCGCTGGCTGATCGCCGCCATCGGCACGTCGTCGCCCATCGAGCCGATGCCTTCCTGCTCGGTCTCGGCCAGGGGCCGCAGCACCGATTCCTGTTCCTCGCGGGTGAGCTGGAACAGCTTCTGGAACGCGAGCAGGGTGTCGGGCGCGAACGGTTCGGCGGCGAGCGCGGGATCGATCAGTTCGGTGTGCAGATAGCTCATGCCGCGCTTGAGCCACTGCTTGTACGGCGCGCGTGCGCGGTTGACCTCGTCGATCGCGTCGTTGTCGAGCAGCGTGCCGGTGGTCAGATCGATCGCGATCATCTCGCCCGGGCCGAGCTTGCCTTTGGCCTTGACGCGTTCCGGCGCGACGTCCCAGACGCCGGCTTCGGAGGCGATGACGAAGATGCCGTCCTGCGACAACGTCCAGCGCGCGGGGCGCAGGCCGTTGCGGTCCAGCGTGCACGCGGCATGGCGACCGTCGCACATCACCACGCCCGCCGGGCCGTCCCACGGCTCGGAATTGATCGCGTAGTACTCGTAGAACGCGGCGAGATCGGCGTCCTTGTATTCCAGCGACTGCGTGGCCGGCGGCATCAGGATGCGCATCGCCTGCAGCAGGTCCATGCCGCCGAGCAGCATCCACTCGAGCATGTTGTCGAGCGTCTGCGAATCGGAGCCGTGCATGGTCACGGTTTCTTCGAACTCGCCGATGTCGAGTTGCGGCGACGCCCACACGCCACGGCGCGCCTGCGCCCAGCGCCGGTTGCCTTCGATGCTGTTGATCTCGCCGTTATGCGCCAGGCGGCGGAACGGATGCGCCAGCGGCCAGCGCGGCAGCGTGTTGGTCGAGAAGCGCTGATGGAACACGACGGTCTTGGCGGCGAGATCTTCGCGCGCGAGATCCGGGAACAGCTGGGTCAGATGGCTCGGCAGCACCATGCCCTTGTAGCCGAGCAGGCCGGGGGTGAGGCCGACGACGTAGAAATGTTCATGCGCGCGCAATGCCTGTTCGGCGCGGCGGCGGGCGAGATACAGCACGCGTTCGAAGGCCTGCGCGTCGTCACCGTCGGCAGTCACGAACACCTGTTCGATGCGCGGCTTCGAATTGCGGGCGAGTGACCCCAGCGCTGCATCGTCGAGCGGCACTTCGCGCCAGCCGGCGACGCGCACATCGACATCGCCCAGCAGCTGCGTGAGCGTCTCGCGGCACTGCGCGGCGGCCTCGGCCTCGTGCGGCAGGAACACCATGCCGGCAGCGCGACGCGCGCCGGTGAATTCGAATCCGGCTTCGGCCGCCAGCGTGTCGACGAAGGCATCGGCGGCATACAGCAGCACGCCGCAGCCGTCGCCCGAGAGGCCGTCGGCGGCGATGCCGCCGCGATGGGCCATGCGGGAAAGTGCCTGCAGCGCACCGTCCACGATCTCGCGCGAGGCGTCGCCGCCGATCGTCGAAATCAGGCCGAAACCGCAGGCATCGCGTTCGTCAGCGGGGTCGTAAAGACCCCGATCCGGGAGTTCCCGCATCGTCGTCATCGCAGTCCGTGGAGAGGTGCATGGCCGGCGCGGGGATCGGAGCGCCAAGGTCCTTGCATCGCGACAACGCGTCCACACCGGGTCACGACTAGATCATAGTTTGTGCAGTGCGGCAACCTGATTTCCCGCGGGATTTCAGTTGCGGATGCAACCGCAGCGCAACGTTCACCAACGCGCCGCTGCGACGCGGATTCAGGCGCGGAACACGTTGCCGGTCCGTGCATCGCGGATCGTCGACGGGCCCTCACGTCCGCCGGTCCGGCCGTCCAGCATACCGTCGATGCGAGCGAGCAGTCGCACGTCGAGCGCATCGCGATCCGCGACGGCAGGTTCGCCGGTCAGATTCGCGCTTGTCGACACCAGTGCGCCACCGAACGCCGCGCACAGCGCGACGACGTCGGCATGTGCGCTGACGCGCACGGCCACGCTGGCATGCACACCGGTGATCCACGCCGGCACGTCGGCGCGTGCGGGCACCACCCAGGTGTTCGGGCCGGGCCAGCTGTCGGTCACACGCGTGCGCGCGTCATCGGACAGCCGCGTCCAGTCGACGATCGCATCGAGCTGCGCAAGTGCGCCGGCAATCAGGATCACGCCCTTGTCGACCGGGCGTTGTTTGATGTCGAGCAGTCGCGTCACCGCATCACGATCGAAGGGATCGCAGCCCAGGCCCCACACGCCTTCGGTGGGGTAGGCGACCACGCCGCCGCGCGCGATCAACGCGGCGGCGGCGGGGATGTCCAGCACGGGCGCGGTCATGCGCGGCGTGTCAGAACGGCGCGTCGTCCGTGACCGGCTTGTCGCTGCCGGCCTTGATCACGCGCTTCTTGCCCGGCGCGACCTTGGACGCGGTCAGCAGCGACTTCGCCGGTTCGACCGCAGGCGCGATCGACCTGGCGGTCTTCTTCGTCGCCTTCTTCGCGGTCTTCTTGGCGGCCTTCTTCGCAGGTGCCTTCTTGGTCGCGGCCTTCTTCGCAGCCGGTTCCTTCTTCGCTGCGACTTTCTTCGCGGCGACCTTCTTGGCCGGCGCCTTCTTGCCGAAGCCCTTGCGCACCGGCTTGCCGGTCTCTTCGAGCAGCTTGGTCACTTCGTCGAACGTCAGCGACGCCGGCTCGCGATCCTTGGGGATCTTGCCGTTGAGCTTGCCGTCGCTGATGTAGGGGCCGAAGCGGCCGTTGAGCACCTGGATGTCGCTGTCCGGGAACTCCTTGATGATCCGGTTGCGCGCGATCTCTTCCTTCTCTTCGATCAGGAACACCGCGCGTGCCAGGTCGACCTTGTACGGGTCGTCTTCCTTCGTCAGCGATGCGTAGACGCTGCCGCGCTTGGCGAACGCGCCGAATCGGCCGATGCCCACGCTGACCTGTTCGTCCTTGTCCTCACCGAGGATGCGCGGCAGCAGGAACAGCTCCAGCGCGTCCTCGAGGGAGATCGTGTGCATGGACTGGCCCGGGCGCAGCGATGCGAACTTGGGCTTGTCTTCGGCGTCCTCGGCAGTGCTGCCGATCGCCGCATATGGTCCGAACCGGCCCAGACGCACGCTGACCGGCTTGCCGGTCTTGGGGTCGGTGCCGAGCTCGCGCGCGCCGGTGGCTTCGTTTCGATCGACCGATTCCGACTTGTCGTCGACGAGTTCCTTGAACGGACCCCAGAACTTCTCCATCAGCGGGATCCAGTCTTCCTCGCCGCGGCTGACCGCATCGAGTTCGTCCTCGAGCTTGGCGGTGAAGTCATAGTCCACGTACTGGGTGAAATGGCTGGACAGGAACTTCGACACCGCGCGGCCGACGTCGCTCGGACGGAAGCTGCGGCCTTCCATCTCGACGTACTTGCGGAACTGCAGCGTCTGGATGATCGAGGCGTACGTCGACGGACGGCCGATGCCGTACTCCTCGAGCGCCTTGACCAGCGCCGCTTCGGTGAAGCGCGGCGGCGGCTGGGTGAAGTGCTGTTCTGCGATGATTCGGTCGAGTGGCACGCGGTCGCCCGGCTTCATCGCCGGCAGCTTGCGACCTTCGTCCTCGTCTTCCTTGCCCTTGGTGTCCTTGCCTTCCTCGTACACGGCGAGGAAGCCGGCGACGACGACGGTGGTGCCGCTGGCGCGGAAGCTGTGCTCGCTACCGGCGGCCAGATCGACCGACACGGTGTTGAGCGTGGCCGGGATCATCTGCGAGGCGACGGTGCGCTTCCAGATCAGCTCGTAGAGGCGGCGCTCGTCGTCGCTGAGGAAACGCGCGACCTGGGTCGGCGTACGCAGCGCGGAGGTCGGGCGCACGGCTTCATGCGCTTCCTGCGCGTTCTTGGACTTGGTCTGGTAGGTGTTGGGCTGGTCGGGCAGCGAGCTGGTGCCGTAATCGCGTGCGATGACGTCGCGGATCTCGCCCAGCGCGTCCTGCGACAGGCTGACCGAGTCGGTACGCATATAGCTGATCAGGCCGACCGTGCCTTCGTCGCCGAGGGCCACGCCTTCGTACAGCTTCTGCGCGACCTGCATGGTCTTGCGCGTGGTGAAGCCGAGCTTGCGCGCGCCTTCCTGCTGCAGCGTCGAGGTGGTGAAGGGCGCGGCCGGACGGCGCTTGCGCTCCTTCGCGCCGACGTCGGTGACGTGCAGTGCGCCCTGGGCCGCGGCCTGGATGCGCGCACGCGCCGACTCGGCGGTGTCGCCATCGGTGACGGTGAACTGTTCGAACTTCTGTCCGTCGAGCTTGGTCAGGCGCGCGGTGAACGGCTGCACCTGGTGCGCGCACGCGGCGTCGATCGACCAGTACTCGCGCGCGTTGAAGGCTTCGATCTCTTCTTCGCGCTCGACGATCATGCGCAGCGCCGGCGACTGCACGCGGCCGGCCGACAAGCCGCGCTGCACCTTGCGCCACAGCACCGGCGACAGGTTGAAGCCGACGAGGTAGTCCAGCGCGCGTCGCGCCTGCTGGGCATCGACCAGATCGCCGGCGATCGCACGCGGCTTGAGCATCGCTTCCTTGATCGCGCGGGGCGTGATCTCGGTGAACACCACGCGCTGCAGGGTCTTGTTCTCCAGCAGGCCGCGCTCTTTCAGGATTTCCGCGATGTGCCAGCTGATCGCCTCGCCCTCGCGGTCCGGGTCGGTCGCCAGATAGATATCGTCGGCGGCCTTGGCAGCCTTGGCGATCGCCTCGACGTGCTTCTCGTTCTTCTCGATCAGGTCGTAGCGCATCGCGAAGTTCTGCGACGGGTCCACGGCGCCCTCTTTCGGAATCAGGTCGCGCACATGGCCATAGGAGGCGAGGACGTGGAAATCCTTGCCGAGATATTTGTTGATCGTCTTCGCCTTGGCGGGCGATTCGACGATGAGAAGGTGCTTGGCCATGGCGGCGGGATCCGGGGCACGCCGGGGGGCGGCCCAACAAAAAAGGTGAAGATGACGACGCCCGGGGACGGGCCCCGGGCGTCGGTTGCTTTTATAGTGGAATCACGCGCGGGGGGGTGTGTCAAGCGCCGCCGTGGCTGCCGGTCAGGAAAAGGCCGCGAATCCGACCAGCGCCAGCAGCCCCAGCAGGCCCAGGCCGATCAGGATGCCGACCAGGACCAGCACCACCACGGTCACCGTGCCCAGCTCGCGGCGCTGCAGTTCCGGCCGGTCGGTGAAGGCCCAGCGGTCCACGACCAGCGTGTCGCAGACCATGTCGTGCAGGGCCTGCTTGCGCTGGGTGAAGCCGGCCATCAGGAAGCCGATCATCAGGATCAGGCTGCTGAGGATGGTCGCGAAGTAGCGGCCGATGCCGCGCAGGAACGAGATCCGCGCGCCGTCCAGCCGCACGACCTTGATGCCGACGGCCATCTTGCCGGGCGTCGCCATCGCGTAGGCGGCATGGAACCAGGCGAAGTACAGCGCCGAGAGCACCAGCGAGACCGCGTTGATGACCGCCTGCTCCAGCCAGAAGCCGCGGCCGAAACCGCCGACGCCGAGCAGTTCGTAGATCAGCCCGCCGACGACCGCGCTGGCGATGCCGACGATGACGGCGTCGATGGCGTACGCCGCGACCCGCTTGAGGAAGCCGGCCAGCACCACGTCGCCGCCCTGGGTGACGGCATCTGGACGGGCGACGTTGGCGGTCGGCGGTGCGTAGGGCGAGCCCGCGTATCCCGGGTCACCTGCGCCGGTGGCGGTGAGCGGGCGCCAGCTCGCTTCCGCCTCGTCGCTCGCGACCGCTGTCGCGACCGGTGCTACCGGCTCCAGCGCCCACGCTTCGATGCCGGCGGCAGGCGCGACGCCGAGTTCGGCTGCCAGTTCGCGGAAGGGCTGCCAGTCGGCCAGGCCATCGCGCCAGATCAGCGTGCTGTCGCCGACGATGCCGTCCTGGCGGAGCTGCAGCAGCGCGGCTTGGGTCACAGGGCCGTGGCGCGTGTTGCGCCCGTCGGCGTAATACCAGTCGGTCATCGGTGGACGTCCTTGTCGGGTGATGGAAGCGCGGCGGTGTGTGGGGTCAGAGCGAGGCGGCGATACCGGCCAGGACCACCGCGCCGACACCGAGCAGCAGCAGGCCGGCCCACAGCACGAGGATCACGATGGCCACCGTGCCCAGCGTGCGCTGCTGGTGCTCGGGATGATCGGTGTAGGCCCACTGGTCCACGACGTAGGTGCTCGCGACCATGTCGTGCAGGCCCTGCTTGCGCTCGGTGAACAGCGCGACCAGGTACGCGATGCACAGCGTGACGTAGGCGAGCAGGTGCGACGCCCAGCGCGCGAACGCGCGCCCGCGGCTGATGCGGCCGCCGTCGAGCCCGGTGACCTTGATGCCGACCGCCATCTTGCCCAGCGTCGCCTGGCGCGCCGACGACTCCATCAGCACGTAGTAGAGCCCGCTGACCAGCGGCCAGGCGAGGTAGATCACCGCGATCAGGAAGATGCCCGCGACGCCGAAATCGGGCGTGCCGGATCCCAGCCGCCCGAGCGTGCCGCCGAGTCCGAACAGCACGATCGCCGCGAGGACGATGGCGTAGTAGACCGCGGTGACCAGCAGCGAATCGATGAACAACGCCGCCGCGCGCTTGAGGAAGCCCGCATCGACGACATCGCCGCCGTGCACGACCTGCGCGGCGCGGACCACCGGCGCGACCGGGGGCGAATAAGGCGAGGCAGCGTCGGACGCAGTCGCTGGCTGTGCCGGCGGAACCCGGGCATCGCCGGCCGGGCGCCAGGCGTCGTCGACGGATTCTGCCGGCATCCCGGCATCTGTCGCTGCAGGCGCGACCGGCTCCAATGCCCAGCCGTCCGCCGTCGTCGTGGCCGCGACGGGCGACGCTGACGGATCCGCCAGTCCCAGCTCGTGCGCCAGCGCGTGCAGCGGCGTCCAGCCATCCAGCCCGTCGCGCCACAGCAGCGTCCCGTCACCGAGCGTGCCCTGCTGGCGCAGCTGTAGCAGCGCCGGCGTCGTGATCGGGCCCTGACGGGTGTTGGTGGTGTCGGCGTAGTACCACTCGGTCATCGGGCAGGCGTCCTTCTTGTTCGGGCGTACAGGCGGTGTGGCGGTGGGTGACGGGACTCAGGCGCGGCGAAATTCAAGCGGTGTCTGTGAAGCGCTTGCCCGGGGCCGCGTCGGACAGAACCCTGCATCGGCGCGCATCGGGCCGGTGCGCCCATCGTCGGACGTCGCGTGGAACCAGGTGTCCGCCATCGATGATCCTGCCGGGCCGGACGTCCGGCCGTTCCCCGTGTTCATCCTACAGCGGCAGTGTGGGCGGCCCAAGACACCTGAAACGCGACAGGCGCCCGGGTGGGCGCCTGTCGGTGTCATCGTCGAACGGGTTGCCGCGTCAGTGCACCGGCTCGGGCTCGTCGGCGAACAACTGCGTTTCCATCCACGCGTAGGCCGCTTCGCTGCCGGGCTGGTTGAACAGCACCATCAGCACGACCCACTTCAGATCGTCGAGATCCAGTTCGTCCTGATCGAGCGCCATCGCCCGGTCGAGGACCAGTTCGCGCTGGTCGGCATCGAGCACCCCGTGCTGTTCGAGGAACAGCAGGAACCCGCGGCATTCGACATCGAGCCGGTCGAGTTCGGGACCGGAGAACACGCGGGTGGGGCCATTGGCGCGGACCACCGGCACGGCCGGGCGCTGATCGGCCAGCGCATCGAGCCAGTCGAAGGCCTTGCTGACTTCGGCGGGGCTGAAACCGGCCTGGAGCAGGCCGCTCTGGAGGGAGTCGCGATCGCGGAGGAGGTCCGCATCCTCGGTGAAATAGTGTTCGAGCAGGTACAGCAGCACATCCAGGATGCTTTCTTTCATTTCCCCTCGGCCTGCGCCCTTGGGCGCGTCGTTTCAGGACTTTCGGGAATACCGACCGTGCAGCAGAGCCACACGTCCATCCAGCTCCATGGACAGCAGCATGGCCGACGCCCGGGCGACCGTCAATCCACTCCGCGCGACCAGTTCATCCATACCGGTTGGGTCGTGCCCGAGGGCTTTCCACAACCGGTTGTAGTCCGGGTCGACGCGGTCGGGATCGAGTGCAGCACCCGTGCCAGCCGTGTTCAGTATCGTCTCGACGCTCTGGATGGGGGCGTCGAGACGCGCGCGCAAGGCATCGGCGAGTTCGCCGGCGATCGCCGACAGGGCGCCGGTCACCTCCTCGGGCGCTTCAACGAGGGTGGCGCCATCGCGCAGCAGGCGATGGCAGCCGCGCGCCATCGGGTTGTGGATCGAGCCGGGGATCGCGAAGACCTCGCGGCCGGCATCGGCGGCCAAGCGCGCGGTGATCAATGCGCCCGAGCGCTGCGCGGCCTCGACCACGAGCGTGCCCAGCGCGAGCCCGGCGACGATGCGGTTGCGGCTGGGGAACTGCTCGCGTCGCGCCGGCGTGCCGGGCGGATACTCGCTGGCGACCGTACCGGCTTCGACGATGCGCGCATACAGGCGGAGGTTGGAGCGCGGGTAGGGCATGTCGATGCCGCTGCCGAGCACGGCGACGGTATCGCCGCCGGCATCGAGCGCCGCGATGTGGGCGGCCGCGTCGATACCGCTGGCCAGACCGCTGACGACCGACAGGCCATCGAGGGCGAAGCGCCTCGCGAACGATGTCGCGTTGTCGTGTCCGCCTGCCGTCGGCGCGCGGCTGCCGACCACGGCCACGCCGGCGCGCCACAGCCGGCAGGGATCGCCTTCGACGAACAGCGCAAGCGGCGGCGCCTGCATGCGCTTGAGCAGCAACGGGTAATCGGGATCGTGCCAGCCGATGACATGGCGCGCAGGTGCGCCGGCGAGCCAGCGGCGCCAATCGTCGACCGCGTCTTCCGGACCGCCCAGCGCCGCGCGCTGCGCGGCATCGAGACCGGACTCGCGCCAGGCTGGGGCGCCCCCTGCCAGTGCGGCGGCCGGGCCGTCGGCATGTTCGAGCAGGCGGCGGCGCGGTGCAGCAGCGCCACCGGCGTGGATCAGGCGCAGCAGTGCGCGCGCATCGGCATCGTCGTCCATGACCGAAGCCTAGGCCGCACATGAAAACGGCACCCGAAGGTGCCGTCGTCTGATGCCGTCGGGAAAGCCCGCGCAGCGGGCCGGCCCTTACTGTTCGGCGTCGGGGTGCTTGAGCGTGTAGCCGACGCCGGCCGGCTTCTCGCCTTCCATCACCAGCGCGTAGCTGACGAAATCGAAGGTCAAAAAGACCATCGCGTGCGCGGCGTACTCGTCCGGCAGGCGGTCACGACGGGTGCCCGCGTTCGGCGATTCGGTGATGCGCGAGGTGTTGGGATGCGCCACGCGATCGACGTTGTGCGAACCCGTGCGCCAGACCGAGAACACGGTGCCGTTGTCGACGCCGTTCTGGTGGCCGGCCGAGATCGCGATGACATCGCGCGGACCGCCGGTAACCAGCATGTCGGCGACGCCGATCACGCGGGCTTCGGAGGCGAGTGCGTCGGCGCTCGGCGGATGCGGGAAGAACTGCAGGTCGTAGGGCTGCGGATTCACCGGCACGATGCGGTCGCCTGCGCGGGCCTCGTAGCCGTTGTTGTCCAGCGCCAGCGCGGCGGTGTCGCTCTGTGCGGTCGGGCCGTGCACAATCGTGCCGACGCCCATCTGCACCATCTCGTAGCCGAGGAATGCATCCTGCTGGCGCGACTTCGGCTGCGTCTGCGACCACAGGTTGCTTTCACCCGGGATGCGCTTGCCGCGGAAATCGAGATCACGCGAGCGGCGTGCGCCGTAGAACTCGGTGGCGGGGCGCAGCACGGCGTAGCGTTCGCCAGGACGTGCGGCGTCCAGACCCTTGATGTAGACGTTGCGGTCCACGCTGCCGCGCAGGCGGCCGTCTTCGTAACCGAGCACGTAGGGCAGGGTCTCGAAGTCGAACACGATGCGACGGTTCTTGAGGAACGGTTCGACATCAGAAAGCGGAATCGCACCGATCGGCGAGGCGTCGACCGGGCGCGGGCCCGGACGCATCGTCACGCGGTTGAGATACGCCAGGCTGATCACGTCGCCCGGGTAGATCAGGTGCGGGTTCGCGATCTGCGGATTGGCCTGCCAGATTTCCGGCCACAGCCACGGCTTGTCGAGGAACCGGCCTGCGATGCCCCAGAGGGTGTCGCCGCGGACCACGACATAGGTGTCGGGATGATCGCCGCGCATCTGCTGGGCGGCTGCGAATGTGGTGACGGTCAGCAACGCGACGGCACAGCCCGTGCGGAACGACCTTGAAAGGCGTTGAAGCTTGCCGGCCATCTACCTGCTCCCCTTGGATTTTTCCCCTTGCAGCGGCGCAATATAGCCTGAAAGGTCCGCGCGGACGCAAGTGTGCGGCACGTTACAATGGTCGTTTCGTCCCCGCGGCTGTGACCGCCTTCGCTCTTCGACCCCATGGCCCTGCTCGAGATCCTCGAATACCCCCATTCCCGCCTGCGCAAACTGGCTGAGCCCGTCGCGGCCGACCGTTTCGCCGACCCCGCGTTCCAGCGTCTGCTCGACGACATGTTCCAGACCATGTACGAAGCCCCTGGCATCGGCCTGGCGGCGACGCAGATCGATACCCACGAGCGCTTCATGGTCATCGACGTGACCGAAGGCCGTGAGCAGCCGCTGGTGTTCGTGAACCCGCAAATCCGCGACCGCTCGGCGGACCTGCGCGTCCACACCGAAGGCTGTCTGTCGATTCCAGGCGTGTTCGCCGACGTGACCCGCGCCGACGGCATCACCGTCACCGCACTCGATCGCCACGGCAAGCCGTTCGAACTGAGCGTCGACGGCCTGCTCGCGACCTGCGTGCTGCACGAGATCGACCATCTCGACGGCAAGCTCTTCATCGATTACCTGTCGCCGCTCAAGCGCGACCGCGCGCTGAAGAAGCTCGAGAAGCTGCGCAAGGGCGAGCGCGACTGAATCGTCCACCGCGCGCGGCGCCGATGGATCCGACCCGCGCGCGCTGCCTCGTCGCGCGCCGTCGCCGCACCACGCGGCCCGCCCAGGCAGGACGCCTTCCAGGACACAACGCCCCATGAAAATCGTCTTCGCCGGCACTCCGGATTTCGCCGTGCCCTCGCTGCTCGCGGCCGATGCGCGCCACGAAGTGGTCGGCGTCTATACCCAGCCCGATCGTCCCGCCGGCCGCGGCCGCTCGCTGACCGCCTCGCCGGTCAAGCAGATGGCGCTTGAGCGCGGCCTGACCGTGCACCAGCCCGAGCGCCTGAAGGGCGTCGAGGTGCTCGACACGCTGCGCGCGCTCGAACCCGACCTGATGATCGTCGTCGCCTACGGCCTGCTGCTGCCGCAGGCGGTGCTCGACATTCCGACCCATGGCTGCTGGAACGTGCATGCCTCGCTGCTGCCGCGCTGGCGCGGTGCGGCGCCGATCCAGCGTGCCATCCAGGCCGGCGACGCCGAGACCGGCGTGTGCCTGATGCAGATGGAGAAGGGCCTCGATACCGGTCCGGTGCTGCTGCGCCAGACGACGTCGATCACGCCCGAAGACACCGGCGGCAGCCTGCACGACCGGCTGGCCACACTCGGCGCGCAGGTGCTCGCCGACGGCTTGGGTCTGTTGCGCGCGGGCATGAAGCTGGGTCCGGCGTTGCAGCCGGAGGTCGGCGTGACCTACGCGCACAAGCTCGACAAAGCCGAGGCGCGACTGGACTGGTCGCAGCCGGCGCGCGTGCTCGCCGACACCGTGCGCGCGTTCAATCCCTGGCCCGTGGCCGAGGCCGAAGTCGCCGGCGAGCGTCTGCGCATCCACGCCGCGACCGCGCTGCCGCTGGCGCACGGACGACCCCCGGGCACCGTGCTGTTCGCCGGCCGCAACGGCATCGACATCGCCTGCGGCGACGGCGCGCTGCGCCTGCAGCGCGTGCAGCGTGCCGGTGGCCGGGCGATCGACGTCGCCGATTTCCTCAACGCGCGCAGCGATCTGCGCGGCGCAGGCGCCTGACGTGGACAACGGTGCACAGGCCCGGCTCGCGGCGGCGCGCGTCATCGATGCGGTGCTGCATCACGGACGCTCGCTGAAGGCGGAACTGTCGACGGCGTTGGCCGGCATCGACGACGTGCGCGACCGCGCGCTGGTCGAAGCGATGGCGTTCGCCGCGATCCGCCATCAGGGCCGCTATGCCGCTGCGCTGTCGCGCTGGATGCCACGCCCGCCCGGCGCACGCGATGCGCCACTGCGCGCGCTGATCTATGCCGGCTTTGCCCAGCTCGACCCGATGGGTCTGCCGGCGCACGCCGCGCTCAACGCGACCGTCGATGCCGCGCGCCTGCTGGGCCGCGCCCATCAGGCCGGTCTCGTCAACGCGCTGCTGCGGCGCGCGCAGAAGGACGGCCTGCCGACCGCGGGTGCCGACGCCGCCTGGCCGGCGTGGCTGCTCGCGGAAGTGCGCGCCAACTGGCCGCAGGATGTCGAGGCGATCCTCACCGCCAGCGCCGCCGCGGCGCCGCAGTGGCTGCGCGTCAACACGCGCCGCGTCACGCGCGATGCCTACTACACGCGCCTGATCCAGGCGGGCCTGCAGGCCGACGTTCCCGACGACATGCCCGATGCGCTGCGCCTCGCGACGCCGGTGCCGGTCGACGCATTACCGGGCTTCGCCGATGGCGATGTGTCGATCCAGGACGGCGCCGCGCAGCGCGTAGCCGATGCGCTGATGCCGGCCGCCGGTGCACGTCTGCTCGACGCCTGCGCCGCACCCGGCGGCAAGAGTGCACACCTGCTCGAGCGCGATCCTGCGCTGCAGCTGCTGGCGATCGATATCGCCGCGCCGCGTGTCGCGCGGATCGATCAGACCTTCCGGCGGCTGGGCATCGGCGCGCAGGCACGCGTGCGCGCTGCCGATGCGCTCGATCCCGCGCGCTGGTGGGACGGCACACCGTTCGATGCGGTGCTGCTGGACGCGCCGTGTTCGGCGACCGGCATCGTGCGCCGCCAGCCCGACGTGCTGCTGCACCGACGCCCCGCCGATCTCGACGCGCTCGCTGCGCTGCAGGCGCAACTGCTCGACGCACTGGTCGCCGTCGTCGCGCCCGGCGGCACGCTGCTGTACGCGACGTGCTCGATCCTGCGGCGCGAGAACGCCACGCAGGTCGAGGGCTTCCTTGCGCGCCATCCGGACTTCGCACTCGAACCGCTCGATGCGCGTTTCGGTCGCGACACCGGTGCGGGCCATCAGCGCCTGCCCGGCGAATCGGGCATGGACGGCTTCTTCTACGCGCGCCTGAAGCGCCTGCGCTGAGCCCGGCTGCCCACGGGGCGCTCGCTTAGAATCACCGTCATGCAGACACCCGCCGCTAGCCTGATCATCAGCACCTACAACAACACCGACTGGCTGCAGCGGTGCCTGTGGGGCTATGCGCAGCAGGACCGGCAGGATTTCGAACTGATCGTCGCCGACGATGGTTCCGGTCCGGCGACGCGGGAAATGCTCGCGGCGATCACGCCGGACCTCCCGTATCCGCTGCGGCACGTCTGGCACGAGGACGCCGGCTTCCGGAAATGCACGATCCTCAATCGTGGCATCGAGGATGCGCGGTCCGATTACCTGGTCTTCTCCGACGGCGACTGCGTGCCGCGCGCGGACTTCGTCAGCCAGCATCTGCGCCTGCGCGAGCCGGGGCGCTATCTCGGCGGTGGCTACTGCAAGCTGCCGATGGACCTGAGCCTCAAGATCGACCGCGACGTCATCGCGCGCGGCCTGCATACCGATCTCGACTGGCTCAAGGCCAACGGCCTGCCGCGCAAGAAGCGTTCGCTGAAACTGTGGGCGCGCCCGGGCTGGCGCGAGCGCGTGCTCAATGCAACGACGCCGACGAAACCGCGATGGGCCGGCAACAATGCGTCGGGCTGGAAAGCGGACCTCGTGCGCGTCAACGGTTTCGACGAGCGCATGACCTACGGCGGCGAGGATCTCGAGCTCGGCGAGCGGCTGGCGAATGCTGGCGTGACCGGCAAGCAGATCCGCTTCTCCGCGGTGTGCATCCATCTCGATCACGCACGTGGCTACGTGAAGCCGGAAATGAAGGCGGCCAATCAGGCGATCCGCGATGCGGTCGCCGCCGGACGGCTGACGTGGACCGAATTCGGTCTGATGCACGGACCGAAGCGTCAGGCCGGTTCGGCGCGATAGCCGCGTACGACGCGCGATCCGTTCCGGAGAATCGTTGCGCCGCTCCCGTTGCGCCGCTCAGGACAACTCGCGCAACCGCCGGTACTTCTCCAGCACGTAATCGGCCTGCGCCTTGTGGAAGCGCCAGCCCGGCGCGCCGTCGAGGAACGCGCCGCGCAGCAGGTACTGCTTGAGCAGATAGGCGGCCGCATGCAGCGGGCCATCGAGCCCGTTGGCGCGCTTGCCCGCATCGCGACGCTGCTGCGCCCACAGCGCGGCGTACTTGGACAGCTTGGCGACGTGCTCGGCATGGCTGCGCGAGGTGTCGTGTTCGAAATCCGCATCGAGCTTCGCGACTGTCTTGCCTGCAAGATCCGGGCGTTCGTGCACCTGCGAGGGCAGGTAGCGCCAGCCCGCGCGGACCAGCCGCTCCATCGGCTCGCCGCCGCGTAGGCGTTGGCCGAGGAACCAGTTGCGGCGGGTCAGCAGCCAGGCGTCGGCGGTCTCGACACGCCCGTCCGCGAACAGCGCGCGGATCTCTGCATCAGTGCCCGGCGACAGCCATTCGTCGGCGTCGAGCAGCAGCAGCCAGTCGTGCACGGCCAGCGTGTTGGCGAAGGTCTTCTGCGCGGCGTAGCCCAGCCAGTCCTGCTGCACGACACGTGCGCCATGTGCGGTGGCGACCGCGACGGTGTCGTCGGTCGAACCGGAATCGACCACGATCAGCTCGGCGCACAGCGCGCGCATCGAATCGAGACAGCGGCCGATGCGGTCGCCCTCGTTCTTCGTGATGACGACGCCGGATATTGGAAGCGCTTGGGACATGGGCGCGATGATATCGGAGGCGCAGGGGCGTCGCTGATCGCCATGACGTAACGCATCGTGCATCCTGCGCGGCACGAACTTCCTGCACGACGATCGGCCAATGGCACACATCCGCATCATTTCCCGAGACAACGGCGTCGGGCTGACCCGCGACATGGCGCTGGTCGCCGGGTTGTTCACTGACGCCGGACACGATGTGGACGTCATCGCCTACGGCGGCAACCGGATGCTCGACCGGTGCATGGAGCTCGGGCAGCGGCTGCGGCATGCAACGGGCAAACGGGTGGACGTGCAGATCTTCCTCGAGCGCGTATACCCCCGGCTTCTGCCACTCGCCCGCTGCAATCTGCTGATACCGAACCCGGAGTGGTTCCAGGACGGGTGGCACCGGTTCCTGCCCCGCTTCGACGCGGTGCTCTGCAAGACCCGGCATGGCGCGGGCATCTTCTCGTCGCTGGGCTGCGACGTGCGTGAGATCGGGTTCACCAGCGACGACATCTACGACCCGACGGTCGAGCGGGCGCCCGAGTTCTTCCATCTCGCCGGGCGCAGCAGCGCAAAAGGCACCGAGGCGGTACTCGACGCGTGGGCCAAGCATCCCGAATGGCCGCAGCTCACGGTCGTCCAGAACCCGAAGACGGCGACCCGCCGGGTCGAGCGCCCCAATGTCGCGCACCGGCTGGAGTACATCGATGCCGGGACGCTGCGTCGACTGCAGAACCGCAGCCTCTTCCATCTGTGCCCATCGGAGATGGAAGGATTCGGCCACTACCTCAACGAAGCACTGTCAGCTGGTGCCATCGTGCTGGCGACGGACGGCGCACCGATGCACGAACTGGTGACGCCGGAGTGCGGCGTGCTGCTGGCGCCTGCCGCCCGTCGCAGTGAAGGGCTGGTGGAGCGCTTCATCGTCGACGTCGCCGGTATCGAGGCGGGCGTGGAACAGGCGCTCGCACTCGACGCGGCGGCGGTCGCACGCATGTCCGATGCCGCGCGGGCGCGTTTCGTCGATGGCGACAGGCGTTTCCGGAGCAGACTGGTGCCCGAGTGCCTGGCGATCGCAGCTGCCTGAGGGCCGTGGGGACCGGCCCTCGGACGACCACGGACATCAGCGACCGCGGCGACGCCCTTCGACCGGGCGCAGAGAGGAAATGCGGTCGTTCAAGCCGCCGCGCTCGAAGTTGCGGACGTCGCGCGACAGGGTTTCGCAGCGGCCGTTGTAATCCTCGTGCTCGCAGACCTCCCAGGTGCCCCGCAACTGGACGGAGCTGATCATGTCGTTCATGCCCACGCTCTTGAGGTTGCGGATCCCGCGATCGAACGACTGCGAGCGGCCGCGGAAGTCCGCATGTTCGTAGACCGTGATCGAACCGCTGTTGCGGTCCCCGCGGCCCCCGCGATCCCGTTCGCGGTCGTAGCGGCCATCACGGTCATATCGACCGTCGCGGTCGTGACTGGAATTCCGGCGGTCGTGGTCCTGGGGCGCGGCGTGCACGACGCCTCCCATCGACAGCGCGAATGCGGCAAGGGTCAATGCAGGCAGCAGGCGGATGGGCATGCGGATTCCAGTGGTGGGACGGACAGGCCTCACGTTATCCAGCGCCAGCTGAAGAGTGGCTGGCCGGATTCCGGGTCCGGATCACCAGCGCAGCGGTCGCCTCGCGATCGCATGCGCGAGCGTCGCATGGATGCGCTCGGCATCGTCCAGCGACAGGAAGCGCAGCCGCAGCGGTGTGGTCAGCGGATTGGCGCCTGCGGTGTCGAGCCACACCGAGGCCATGCCGAAGCGGCGGTCCAGCGGCGACTGGCGCAGTTCGACGGCCTGCAGCTTGCCCAGCTCGGCGAAGCGCCAGGTGCGCGACCACCAGCCTTCGCGCACCGCGACGAGGGCATCGTCGACCGCGTAGCCGGCGCGCGCGGCGTGGCGGCGGGCGACGAACATCGACCACGGCAGCCACAGCAGGCCCAGCGCGCCCCACCAGTGGAAGAACCACGCCAGTGCGGCGCACAGGCCGACGGTCACGAACAGATCGCCGAGCATCAACCGCTGCCAGGCGCGCGGATGCAGCGGCTGCCAGTGCTGCGGCGGCCATGACGGCAGCAGGGCGATGTCGCGCACGATCGCATCGCAGGTGTCGGGCGGGGCGATCGGCGCGAGGGCATCGAGCCCGTGCTGCGCGTTCGCATTGCCCTGGCCGTCGCTGGTGCGCGCGCTGGCGGTGTCGATCTCCAGCGTGCGCCGCGCGAACAGGCGGTGCAGCACGCCTTCCTGTTGCGTCCAGGCCTGGATGCGTCGACGCGGCACGCTGCTCCGCGACCGGCCCAGCAGGCCGCGCTCGACGGTCAGGCGTCGGCCCTGCCGTTGCAGCCGGAAGCCGTGATAGCGCAGCAGCGACAGCAGCACCGAGAACGCGCGGATCAGCACCAGCGCCGTTGCGAGCACGCCCATCAGCACCACGCCCTTGGCCATCCACGTCGTCGCGAAACCGCTGGCGTAGCCGAAGGCCTCTCGACCGTACTCGACCAGCAACCGGCCCATCGCGCGCTCGGGCATGACCTGGAACGACAGCGCGACCGCACCGGCGACGACGATCAGGCCGCGGTTCGAGATCAGGCCGAGCTTGACCACTTCCCAGGTCGACAGCGCCAACAACGTGGTTCCTTCGGGCGCGGCGACCGGTGTGCCGTCAGGCGCGGCAACCGCTGCATCGGCGCGGCCGCGATCGCGGATCAGCTGTTCGAGCGCCAGTGCCTCCGGCATACGCAGTACGCGCATCTGTGCCTCGGGTTTCGTGCCGCCAGCCGATTCCAGCCGGACTTCAGCCACGCCCATCAGGCGATGCAGCAGGGTCTGGTGGATGGCGACGTTGTGGATGCGCGAGTACGGAATCTGCCGCACGCTGCGCTCGAGCAGGCCGCTGCGTACGATCAGACGATCGTCGTCGATGCGGTAGCGGAAGGTCAGGTACTGCCACACCGACACGACGACCAGCGCGCCGACGCCGATCATCGGCAGCCACCACGGATAGCCGTCGTCGCGGCGACCGCCGGCGAACAGCAGCACGGCCAGCGGCACGATGAACTGCCGCAGGTTCTGCAGCAGCACGAACAGCCACGAGCCCGGGTGCAGCCGGCGCTCGTGGTTCTCGGGCAGCAGCGCCTCGGGCGCAGCCGGCTCAGGCGTCGTCATGGTCATCGTCGCGGGCGGCGCGCGCGGCCAGCGTGTCGCGCAGACGTTCGGCCTCTTCGAAGTCCAGACCCGACAGCGACAGCGCGCTGTTGCGGGTGCCTGCGGTGTGCACGATCAGCGTCGCCAGTCCGAACGCGCGTTCCAGCGGCCCGCGGCGCACGTCGAGATGCTGCACGCGATTGCCGGGCACGCGCGTGTCACTGCGCCACATGTGCCCGCGGCGCACGCCGAAACCATCGTCGTCGAGCCGCCAGCGCGTGCGCAGCCAGCGCCGGCGCGCGATCCACACCGTCCACGCCGGAATCACCAGCAGCAGCGCGCCTGCAATCGCGAACGACAGCGGCTGGCGATCGGCGGCGATCAGGCCGACGCCCAGCGCGATCGCCAGCGGAATCAGGGTGCCGATCAAGGTCGCGATCGTCGCCAGCGTGCGCGCCCGCAGCGGCAACGGCTGCCAGACGTCGGTTTCGACCTGTGGGGCAGGCACCGCCGGTTCGACGGGCAATGGCGGCGGTGTGGACACGTGGTCTTCGCTGGCGGTCATCGGCGCGTGCTCATCGTCGACGTTCGAGGTCGAGATAGGGATTGTCGTCACCCGAGCCGGATGGTCGGGCCTTGTAGCGTTTGTAGGTCCACTGGTACTGCGCCGGATCGCGCCGCGCGATGTGTTCGACGCCGGCGTTGAGCGCGGTGGTCGCGCGCACCAGATCGGCATCGGCGATCGCGGGATGCGCGGGTTCGATGCGCAACGCGAAATCCGGACCGTCGCCGATGCGCTCGCAATACGCGAACAGCAGGGTCGCGCCGGTGCGCTCGGCGAGGCGCGAGGCCAGCGTCATCGTCAATGCGGGCATCCCGAAGAACGGCGCGAACTCGCCGTCGCCGGCCTTGGGCTGCTGGTCGGGCAGGATGCCGACCACGCCGCCATCCTTGAGCGTCTTCCACAACTGGCGCACGGCCGGGCCTTCGGCGCGCACCTGGCGCACCCGGTCCGGCACGCCGGCGCGCACGCGGCGCAGGAAGGCTTCGCCGACGGCCGAGTCCGGTGCGCGATAGAGGATCGAGATCGGCGTGCGCGCGGCCAGCCACTGGTTGAGCAGTTCCCAGTTGCCGTAGTGCGGCGCGCAAACGATCAGGCCGCGGCCATCGGCCAGTGCCGCGTCGAACAGGCCGACGCCGTGCTGCTCACGCAGCATCCGCAGATTGCGCGCATGTGGCCGCGTCCAAAGGCGCAGCGTTTCCAGCGTCTGCAGCGCGGTCGTGCGCAGGATCGCCTTCTGCAGCGCCGCGCGTTCGTCGTCGGTCAGTTCGGGATAGGCGAGTTCGAGATTGCGCAGCGCAACCCGGCTCTCACGGCTGCCCGTCAGTCGCCCGAGCGCAGCGGCCGCGCCGGCGATGCCGCGCAGCACCGGCGCTGGCAGTGCGCCGACGAGGGTGGCGAGCAAATAAAGAGTGCGTGCGATCAGATCCGGCATGCCCGAAGTCTAGGCGGTGTCGCGCGGGTGGGGATAGGTGCCGAAAGTCGGCTTTGCTTCAACGTTCTCTTCGCAGGTACATCGCTGGGCGGACGCCGTTGCGTCGCATGGGCGTTCTGCGGTGTCTTTGATTCGGCTTTGGCTTTGGCTTTGGTTGTGGCTTGCGCCTTGGCTTGGCTTTCGCGCTTGCTCCTGCTTCGGCTTTTCGCTTTGCTCTTGGCTCTGATCTCAATCGAGCCGTAAAGCGAGCCGAGCATCGCAGGGCGACGGGGTCGAAGAGCAGCCCATGTCTGAGCGCAGCGAGTTTGGGCTGCGTGCCCCGTCGTCCGAGAAGCGCAGGGGACCGCCGCGGCTGTATCGCGGCGGATCGCGTCCGGCGAAGACGGTTTTTGCTTACTTTTGCCAAGACAAAAGTAAGCCGCGCGACAGCGCGGAAGCCCTGTACTTGATCTTCGCTCCTGCGGTTGATTCTCTGCTTGGAACGTCGAGGTCGCAGAGCGACAAGCGGAGATGCGCAAGCAAGTGCACGGCTTTCGCCCGCTGCGCGCGCGAGTCCCTTTTGGATGGACCCAAAAGGAACCAAAAGGTCCCTTCGCCGGACGCGATCCGACGCGATGAAGCCGCGCCGGTGCCCTCCGCTCCTCGCCTGACGCGGCACGCAGCCCAAACTCGCTGCGCTTAGACATGGGCTGCTCTACGGCCACGCCAGGCTCCGGTGCTCGGCTCGCTCTACGGCTCGATTTCAGATCAAAAGCTGGAAGCCAAAGCCAAAGCCAAAGCCAAAGCCAAAGCCAAAGCCAAAGCCAAAACTAAAGCCGAAGACCTGCAGACAGCACAACGCAAAACGCCGCCCGAAGGCGGCGTTTTTATCCAACAACCAGCGACCTCAGTCGCGGTCGTTGTCGATCGCGGTGCGCTCGGTGGCGAACGGGTTGAGGCGGCGGATCTTCCACGGCTCGTTCGGCCAGTTGCCGGTCAGCGACGGGTGATCGGGCTCGTTCTGCTCGAGCACGCGACGGGCGTCGGCGGCGAGGGTGTCGTTGCCGAGGTTGGCGTAGCTCGCTGCCAGGAGCGCGACCGCGTCGTTCTGGTACTCGCTCTGCGGGTAGGTTTCGAGCAGGTAGGTCGCGCGCTGCGCGGCGGCCACGTAGGCCTCGCGGCGCAGGTAGTACAGGCCGGTCTCGATCTCGTGGCGGGCGAAGGTGTTGCGCAGCGTGGCCATGCGGTTGCGCGCGTCGGCGGCGTAGCGGCTGTTCGGGTAACGGTCGGTCACGGTGTTGAAGTCCGCGTACGCCTGGTTGGGCGAGGCGAGATCGCGACGGCTGCTGTCCAGGCTCCACACGCGCTGCAGGAACACCGTGTCGCGGTTGGAGTTCACCAGGCCGCGCAGGTAGTACATGTAGGGGATGTTGCGGTGCGTGGGATAGGTGCGGATGAAGCGGTCGATGCCCGAGATCGCTTCCTCGTTGTTGCCCATCTTGTAGTTGGCGTACGCGGTCTCGACCAGCGCCTGCTCGGTGTAGGGGCCGTACGGGTACTGCGCGACGAGGCGGCGGAACGACGTGGCGCCGTTGCTCCAGTTGCCTTTGCGCATCGAGTCGTGGCCCTTCTGGTAGAGCTCGGCGACGGGCACGCCCTCGTTCTCGTCGTCCTTGGTGTTGCGGGAGCAGCCCGCGGCGACCATGACGACCAGCAACAGGAGCATCGAAGTGCGGGCCAGGGCGCGGATCGGCGAGGCGAGGCGTGGGGTCATGGGGGCAATTGGGCGTATGGGCACGAACCGCGGATAATAACAGTCCGGGTGGATCGCCCGGCTTTCCCCGCCTGAACCCGAGCCGTCCCGATGCAGCAAGACCCCAGCGACCACCCCGACCACCGCACCGCCACGGTGCCGGATGCCGCGGCAGGGCGCCGTTTCGACGCCGTGCTCGCCGAACTCTTCCCCCAGTTCTCCCGCTCCAAGCTGACCACCTGGATCAAGTCCGGCGAGGTGCTGCTGAACGGTGAAGTGCCGCGCCCGCGCGACGCGGTGGTGGGCGGGGAGACCGTCAGCCTGAACGTCGTGCTCGAGACCCAGACCACGGCCGAGCCGCAGGACATCCCGCTGTCGGTGCTGTTCGAAGACGATCAGGTGATCGTGGTCGACAAGCCGGCCGGACTGGTCGTCCACCCGGGCGCCGGCAACTACGACGGCACCCTGGTCAATGCGCTGCTGTTCCGCGACGCCTCGCTGGCGACGCTGCCGCGCGCGGGCATCGTGCACCGGCTCGACAAGGACACCTCGGGCGTCATGGTGGTCGCGCGCACGCTCGAAGCGCACAACGCGCTGGTCGAGCAGCTGTCGGCGCGCGACGTGCATCGCCAGTATCTGGCCGTCGTGGTCGGCGCGCTGGTGTCGGGCGGCACCGCCGATGCGCCGATCGACCGCCACCCGCGCGACCGCCTGCGCATGGGCGTGCGCGAGGACGGCCGCGAAGCCGTCACCCACTACCGCCTGCGCGAGCGCTTCCGCGCGCACACGGCGCTCGAATGCCGGCTCGAAACCGGCCGCACGCACCAGATCCGCGTGCACATGGCGCATCTGCGGCATTCGATCCTCGGCGACCCGCTCTACGGCGGTTCGCTGAAGCTGCCCAAGGGCGCGTCGGACGAGATGATCGCGACGCTGCGCGGTTTCCGCCGCCAGGCGCTGCACGCCGAGACGCTGGAGTTCAAGCATCCGGTCACCGGCGAGGCCGTGCGCTGCAGCGCGCCGCTGCCCGAGGACATGCAGGTGCTGCTGAAAGTGCTGCGTGCGGATGCGATCCAGCACGCGGAGATGGGCCGCCGGTGAGTGCGCTGCTGCACGCCGACTGGCCCGCGCCGCACGGCGTGCGCGCGCTGACGACGCTGCGCCATGGCGCCGGGGTGTCGCAGGCGCCGTTCGACAGTTTCAATCTCGGCAACCACCGCAGCGCTGCCGGTGACGCGCCCGATGCGGTCGCACGTAATCGCGACGTGCTGGTAGACATCGCCGGCCTGCCGTCGCCGCCGCACTGGCTGCAGCAGGTGCACGGCGTCGAGGTCGCGCGCTTCGTCGCGCCGGCAGGCGCTGCGCAGCAGGCGCTGGTCGAGGCCGATGCATCGGTCACATCGGAACCGGGCGTGGTGCTCGCGATCCTGACCGCGGATTGCCTGCCGGTGGTGTTCGCCGCCGATGACGGCAGCGAAATCGGCGCCGCGCATGCGGGCTGGCGTGGACTCGCAGCGGGCGTGCTCGAAGCGACGGTCGCGGCGATGCGGACCTCGCCGTCGCAGCTGCGGGTGTGGCTCGGCCCGGCCGCGGGACCCGCGTCCTACGAGATCGGTGCGGAGGTGCGCGATGCGTTCGTCGCGGGTGATCCGGGCGCGGAGGCTGCGTTCGTGGCGACGCGTGACGGTCACTGGCGCGTCGATCTGTACGCGCTGGCGCGGCGGCGTCTGGAAGCGGTGGGCATCCGCGGCGATGCGATCCATGGTGGCGACCGGGACACGATCGCCGAATCCGAAGCATTCTTTTCGCATCGTCGGGATGCGCGCACGGGGCGGATCGCGACGCTGGTGTGGATGGCCTGAGGACAGCGTCGCGCCGTGGAGCGTCCCCGCGCAACATCGCAACGCGTGCCTTCAAGCCGTCGTTCCGGCGAAAGCCGGAACCCAGCGTTTTTCGCAGTTCCTTCAGGGCACAAGTCACTGGATTCCGGCTTTCGCCGGAATGACGGAGCCGTGATCCCTGGCAATCCGTGACGCCTTCGCGCAGCCGAGGGACTGTCGTCAGGCACGGAATGTCTTTGGATCGCGCTCGATCAGAACGCGTACCGCACCCGCGTGTAGTAGTACGCGCCGCTGCTGCCGATGCCCGACAGCACGTCGTAGGGCAGATTGCCGAAGTAGAAGATGTCTTCGTTCGACAGGTCGGCGTATTCATCGGTCAGGTTCTGGCCGCCGATGGCGAGCGTCCACCTGTCACCGAGGCGCACTTCGGCCTCCGCGTCGAGCTGCCACTTCGCGCCGTAGACCTGCTCGGGCTCGAAGCCGCCGCCGAAGTTGAAAACGCGCTTGGTGCTGCCGTGGCGGGTCACGCGGGCGAGCAGGTTCCAGCGGTCGTTCGTCCAGCTGCCGGTGAACGCCGAGCGCGTGCGCGGGGCGGCGTCGGTCAGCGTGTTGCTCTCCTCGACGCCGAACAGCACTGCGTCGGGCACCACGGCCGACAGCGCGGCCGGTGTCGCGACGATGCGCTTGATCTCGGTGTCGGCGTAGCTCCAGGTGCCGGTCAGCAGCAGCGAACCGCCGGCCAGCGGATGGCGCCAGTTGGCGACGGCTTCGGCGCCGCGCGTGCGGGTGTCGGCGGCGTTGGTGAAGAAGCTGACGCTCTGCACGCCCGGCACGCCGAACTCCGCATCAATGAAGTCGGTCAGCGCATCGCTGGTGATCGCTTCCGACAGCGCGACGCGATCGTCGATGTCGATCTGGAACAGATCCAGCGAGAAGTCGAAATTCTCGCCGACGCGGCTGGTGAAGCCGAGGCTGGCGTTGATCGACTGTTCGGGCGTGAGGTCGGTCGCGCCGAGCGCGCGGGCGATCGGGTTGTTCACCGACAGCAGACGGCTCTGGATCAGCTGGCCGGCGGCGTTGTAGCCGGTGCCCGTGGATTCGTAGCCGATCTGGCCGAGTGACGGCGCGCGGAAGTTCTTCGACAGCGCGCCGCGCAGCGCGAACGCCGGCACGAACTCGTAGCGCGCGGCGAGCTTGCCGGTCACTTCGCCGCCGAAGTCGCTGTAGTGCTCGTAGCGCACGGCGGCGTCGGTGCTGAGCTTCTCCCCGAAGCTGCTCGACACGCTGGCGTAGACGCTGGCGACATCGCGGTCGAGATCGGCTTCGTCCTGCGGGGTCAGGCCGCCGCCGGCCTGTGAGCCGGTCGGGCGATCGGTGAACGGGCCGGCTGCGTAGCTCGCCGGATCGCCGGCGCCGGTTTCGTAGTTCTCGACGCGGAATTCCACGCCGGTGGCGAAGGTGTGCAGGTTGTCGCCCTGCGCGAACAGACGGCTGACGTCGACGTTGGCCAGCGTCTGGTCGAACGCGTAGTCGCCGGTCTTGAAGCGCGTGGGGCTGGACGGGCCGAGCGAGGCGTTGATCGAATCACGCAGGCGATAGGTGAATTCGTTGCGGCCGTGATTGAGGCTGGCGTCGACATCCCAGTCGCCCCACTGCGTGCGCACACCGGCGACGCCCGCGACATCGAGGTTCTCGCCGATCGACACCGGCCGGAAGCCGTTGGGATACACCTCGAGCCAGTTCGCTTCGCCGTCGGGATAGCGGAAATAGTTCGCGCCTTCGGTATCGCGCTGGTTGTAGGTGCCGAACGCGTAGAAGGTCGCGGAGTCGCCGAGTGCGATCTCGGTGTTGAGCCAGCCGTTGATGTCCTTGGCCGCGCCGTTGCCGTGGTGGTAGTTGCGCTGGCCCTGCAGGGCGAGGTTGCGCGGCGTCTGGTCCCACGGCGGAATCTGGTCGAAGCCGGCGCGATTGGTCGGCGAGAGTTCCTTGTACTCCAGGCCCACGCGCAGGAAGCCGTCGTCGCCGAGCGCGGTGCCGACCTTCGCCGCGAGCGATGCGCTCTGGCCGTCGGTGATGCGCTGGTCGGTCGGCTCGAACTTCGTGTGGTGCGCGCCGTAGCTGGCCTCGATCGCGCCGCCATCGCCGCCGTCGTCGAGAATGATGTTGATCACGCCGGCGACCGCATCGGCGCCGTATTGCGCGCCCGCGCCGTCGCGCAGCACTTCGATGCGCTTGATCGCACTGAGCGGGATCGCGTTGAAGTCCACCGGCGTGGTGCCACGGCCGACCTTCGAACCCGTCGTCACCAGCGAGGACACATGCCGGCGCTTGCCGTTGACCAGCACCAGCACCTGGTCCGGCGACAGGCCACGCAGCTGCGCGGCGCGGATGTGGTCGGCACCGCCGGAGTTCGACTGGCGCGGGATGTTGAACGACGGCAGCAGCGCCTGCAGCGCAGCACCGAGTTCACCGTTGACCGCGCCGGCGCGGCGCAGGTCGTCTTCGTCGAGCACGTCGATCGGCGACGTCGATTCGAGCACCGTGCGGTCGGTCGCGCGCGTGCCGGTGACGATCACCGCATCCAGGCGGGTCGCGCCATCGGCGTCGGCGGTCTGCGCCGCGGCCGGCAGGGCCAGGCCGCATGCGATGGCCAGCGCCAGAGGGGTGGAGACGAGGCGGCGGGCGGACGGCATGGGCATGGAATTTCCTGGCGGAGGCGGGGAGAGGGCGGTGCCGGGCGCCGAGCTGGGGAGGGGCGACGGGGCGCCCGGCACCGCGACCGCGCTGGGCGCGGCCGGTCCACCATTGGGCACGCTTCCAATTCATACGTCCATCCGGATCGAGCGATACAGTGTTGCGGCACTGCAACAATTCCCGGCCGCCCACGCCTCTAGCATGGCGGCCCCGCACATCCCGGCCGTGGCCATGTCCCTGTTCCGTCCGTTGCTGTCGATCCTCGCCGCGTCTGCGATCGCCGCCTGCGCCACCAGCGCGCCCACGTCCGCGCCCGGGGTGCCGGAGAAGGTCGTCACCTCGGCCTATCACGGCGATGCCGCGCGACCGGCCGAAGGCATCGGCTGGGTGCGCACCGAGCTGTATTTCGCGACCGGCCAGTGGGTGGCCTCGCCCGAAGAGACCGCGGCATCGGAACAGCGCTGGCTCGACTTCCTCGATCGCGAAGTCACCCCGCGCTTTCCCAAGGGCCTGAGCGTGATCGACGTCTACGGCCAGTGGCTGCCGCCGGGCGCCAGCACGCCGTCGCGCCTGCGCTCCAAGGAGCTGGTGGTGCATCATCCCGATACGCCGGAGCAGGCCGCCGCGATCGAGGCCATCCGCACCGCATGGAAGCAGGAAACCGGTCATCTGTCGGTGCTGCGCTCGCAGCTGCACGCCGACGTCTCGTTCTGATCATCCCGCGTCACCTGCCCGCCGAGGTGTTCCCCATGTCGTCCAGCCGCGCCCGCCAGACCGTGCTCCGTCCCGCCCGCCTTGCCTTCGCACTCGCGTGCGCCCTGCCGGCGGGGGTCCTCGCCCAGGACGCGGCCACGCCCGCCGCCGCGCCGCAGGAACGCGCCGCCACGCTCGACGCGGTGCAGGTCACCGCGCAGCGCCGGGTGGAGAACATCCAGGACGTGCCCGTGTCGATCACCACGCTCGATGCCGAGAAGCTCGGCGTGCTCGGCAGCGGCGGCACCGACATCCGCTTCCTGTCGGGTCGCGTGCCCAGCCTCAACATCGAATCGAGCTACGGCCGCGCGTTTCCGCGCTTCTACATCCGGGGTCTCGGCAATACCGACTTCGATCTCAATGCGTCGCAGCCGGTCTCGCTGATCTACGACGACGTCGTGCTGGAGAACCCGCTGCTGAAGGGCTTCCCGGTATTCGACATCGCCGGCGTCGAAGTGCTGCGCGGCCCGCAGGGCACGCTGTTCGGCCGCAACACGCCGGCCGGCGTGGTGAAGTTCGATTCGGTGCGCCCGAGCCAGGACTTCGAGGGCTACGGCAAGCTGGCCTACGGCAGCGACAACATGTGGAACTTCGAAGGCGCCGTCGGCGGCGCATTGACCGAGCGCTGGTCGGCGCGCGTGTCGGCGCTGTACCAGCGTCGCGACGATTCGGTGCGCAACACCCTGGCCGGTGCGCCCAACGACGGCTTCGAGGGTTACGACGAATCCGCCGCGCGCGTGCAGTTCCTGTACGAAGGCGACGGTTTCGAAGGGCTATTCAATCTGCACCGACGCGATCTCAACGGCACCGCGCGTCTGTTCCGCGCGAACCTCGTCGAGCCGGGCAGCAACCGGTTCGTGCCTGGCTTCGATCGCGATTCGGTCTCGGTCGACGGCGTCAATTTCTCCGATCTGGAAACCTGGGGCGGCAGCGCCCGCCTGCGCTGGGATTTCGGGCAGTACAGTCTGTACTCGATCACCGGCTACGAGACGCTGGAATCCTTGAACCGCGGTGACATCGACGGTGGTTACGGCGCGGCGTTCCTGCCAGATTCCGGTCCCGGTTTCATTCCGTTCGCGGCCGAGTCGGCCGACGGCATTCCCGACCACAAGCAGATCACCCAGGAAGTGCGCATCGAGTCGAATCTCGACGGCCCCTTCGACTGGCAGGCCGGCGCGTTCTGGTTCCGCGAAGAGCTGACCGTCGACAGCCTCAACTACGACTCGCTCAGCCCCGGCAATCCGCAGACCGGCCATGCCGTGCAGGAACAGCGCAATACCGCGTGGGCACTGTTCGCATCCGGCGAATACGACGTGAGCGACAAGCTCAAGCTGCGCGGCGGCCTGCGCTACACGCAGGACAAGAAGGACTTCAGCGCCAGCGTGCTGCAGACGGTGCCGTTCGGGACGCCGGTCGGCGGCCCGTTCTCCGAGAACACCGATGTCGATGACATCAGCTGGGACGCGAGCGCGGTCTACGAACTCAATGACGACGTCAACGTCTACGGCCGTGTCGCCAAGGGCTTCCGCGCCCCGTCGATCCAGGGCCGTCTCGCGTTCGGCGGCATCTCGGTCGCCGATTCGGAAGAAGTGATCTCGTACGAAGTCGGCATCAAGGCCGACCTGTGGGACCGCCGCGGCCGCATCGGCTTCAACCTGTTCCGCTACAACGTCGACGGCCAGCAGCTGATCGCCGTCGGCGGCGCGACCAACCAGGCGATCCTGCTCAACGCCGACAAGTCGATCGGGCAGGGCGCCGAACTCGATCTGCAGGCCTGGCTGACCGACACGCTGCTGGTGACCTGGGGCACGAGCTACAACGACACCGAAATCCGCGATCCGAATCTCGCGGTGGCAGTCTGCGGCGGCGGCTGCACCGTGACCGATCCCACCGTCAACGGCTTCGCCCTCGTCGACGGCAATCCGCTGCCGCAGGCACCGAAGTGGATCCACAACCTCACCGCGCGCTGGGGCGTGCCGGTCGGCGACGATGCCGAGTTCTACGTCTACACCGACTGGGCGTATCGCGGCCAGGTCAATTTCTTCCTGTACGAATCGCCGGAATTCCGCGGCCGCTCGACGCTGGAAGGCGGTCTGCGTGTCGGCACGAACTGGAACCAGGGCAACTACGATCTCGCCGTGTTCGGCCGCAACATCACCGACAGCACGCGCATCGTCGGCGGCATCGACTTCAACAACCTGACCGGCTTCATCAACGAACCGCGGACCTGGGGTGTGGAGTTCACGGCGAAGTTCTGAGGCGGTTTGCCTCAATCACGACTTCCGTAACGGAACTCGAGACTGTTGGAGCGTGCGACCAGATGACGGTTGCGCGTGAATCCTGCCCTCGTCATTCCGGCGAAAGCCGGAATCCAGTGACGTCCGCTTGCTACCCACCCTGCGCGCGGGTCAATACGAAATGTATTAGGCGCTGGATTCCGGCTTTCGCCGGAATGACGCTTCAATTGATATCCCGAGGCGCGTCGTCGGCTGCAAGTCCGGCGACTTCTGAAAACAGTTTCAAGGACCGCTATGTCTTCTGCGCCGAATCCCGCACGCGCTTCGCACGCATCGCCCCGCTGGTTCGTCCCCGGCGACATCAACGGCTTCTTCGGCCTCGTCGTCGACAATTTGTCCATCCTCGGTTTCATCGCCGCGGCGCTGGTCGGGATCTTCGGGGTGCCGGCCGACATCGTGTTCGGGCGCATGTTTCCGGGCACGGCGTTCGGCGTGCTGGTCGGCAACCTGATGTACACGTGGATGGCGCGGCGCCTCGCGCAGCGCACCGGCCGCAGCGATGTCACCGCGATGCCACTCGGCCTCGATGCGCCGACCAGCATCGGCATGGCGCTGCTGGTGCTCGGGCCCGCGTTCGTCGCGTTCCGCCAGCAAGGTCTGGACGCGAACGCCGCCGGCATTGCGACCTGGCAGCTCGGCATGGCCTCGCTGGTGGTGATGGGCGTGCTGAAACTCGTGCTGTCGTTCGCCGGCGACTGGATCACCCGAGTCGTGCCGCGTGCGGCGCTGCTGGGTTCGATCGGTGGCGCGGCGCTGATGCTGCTCGGCTTTTTGCCGTTGATCGAAACGCTGCGGTCGCCGATCGCCGGCTTCGCGACGCTGGGCCTGCTGCTCTACGTGCTGGTCGCGCGCGGCCCGGTGCCGTTCCGCCTGCCCGGCGTGCCGTTCGCCTTGCTCGTCGGCCTCGCGTTGTACTACGGACTCGGTCTCGCCGGTCTGTCGCCGGGCTTCGCTTTGCCGGAGGCCAGCTGGCCGGCGCCCGCACTGCCGTGGCCGAATCTCGGCTTCGTCGACGGTCTGCCGGCGACGCTGCCGTATCTCTCGCTGCTGCTGCCGTTCGGGCTGCTGATGGTGGTCGGCGGTATCAATGTCAGCGAGAGCGCGCGCGCGGCCGGTGACGACTACCGCACGCGCGACGTGCTGCTGGTCGAAGCGGTGTCGACGCTGGTCGCCGGCGTCTGCGGCGGCGTCGCGCAGACCACGCCCTACATCGGCCAGCCGGCCTACAAGCACATGGGCGCGCGCACCGGCTACACGCTGCTGACGGGTCTCTTCATCGGCATCGGCGGCATGCTCGGCCTGGTGTCCGGTCTGGTGCAGTGGCTGCCGGTCGCGGTGCTCGCGCCGATCATCGTCTTCGTCGGCATCGACATCACCGTGCAGGCTTTCCACAGCACGAAGCGCGAACACGCGATCGCGGTGTCGCTGGCGTTCCTGCCGGCGATCGCCTACCTGCTCAACATCAAGTTCGGCAATCCGGCGTGGATCGATCCCGAGCGCATGGCTGCGCTGTATGCGCAGGTCGTTGCGGGTCACGGCCTGCCGGAGATGGCGACGATCGTCGTACTCGGCAATGGCTTCATCATTACCGCGATGCTCTGGGCGACCGCGCTGGTCGCGCTGGTCGACAAGCGGACCGGCGTCGCGGTCGCGACGCTGCTGGCGGCCGCGGTGGCCACGCTGTTCGGCGTGATCCACTCGGTCCATCCGACCGGCGCGCTGGTGTTGCCGTGGCAACTCGACGGCCTGCGCCAGGCGATCGCGTTCAACTTCGCGGCCGCGTATGCGGTACTGGCGGCGCTGGTGGGCCTTCTGTCGCTGCAACGCCAGCGCAAGCCCGCGGTCCTCGACTGATCGAAGCGGGCGCGCAGGCGCTATCCTGCGCCGCCCGGATATGACCTGCGTGCGATGACGCCGACCCTTTACCAGAACCTGCTCGGCGCTGCGTTTTTCCGTTTGCCCGACGCCTTGCGCGCGCTGCATGGCGTGCACGGCACGGCGCGCTACAGCGGACAGGTCACTGTGGTACGTGGTACAGGGCTCTTGTCGCGGCTGTGCGCACGCCTTGCAGGCCTGCCGCGCGCGATGACCGATGCACCGGTGACGGTGGATTTCGCCAGCGGGCCGAAGGGCGAGGTCTGGTCGCGCGTGTTCGGCACGCCGCCCAAGGCCTCGCGCATGCGCTCGCGCTTGTCGCATCGCGATGGCGAACTGCGCGAGCGGCTCGGCCCGGTGCAGTTCCGCTTCGTGCTGCACACTTGGGACGGCACGATCTTCTGGAACGTCGCCGGCGCACGCCTGCTCGGCGTGGTGCCGCTGCCGGCCGCGCTGTTCCGCGACGTGCGCTGCAACGAACGCGAGATCGACGGGCGCTACGCGTTCGAGGTCGAAGCCGCGCTTCCGCTCGTCGGTCAACTGGTGCGTTACCACGGCTGGCTGCTGCCGGACGACCCCGGCGCCGCGTGACCGCGACCTTGCGGTGGCTTCGCCGATAATGGACGGCCCGTCTCAGGAACCCGTGCCATGACCGCACAGACCCTCGCCGATCTCGCCAACGTCCCCGGCGTTGCGCCGCGCGACACCGCGACCCGCGATTTCGTGTTCAACCACACCATGCTGCGGGTCAAGGACCCGGTGGCCTCGCTCGACTTCTACACCCGTGTGCTCGGCTTCACCCTGGTGCGCAAGGCCGATTTCGAACAGGCGAAGTTCTCGCTGTTCTTCCTCGCACTGGTTGACGACACCGCCGGCATCCCGGACGACGAAGACGCCCGCCGCGAATGGCTCGCGCGCCAGCCCGGCGTGCTCGAACTCACCCACAACCACGGCACCGAATCGCAGGACGGCCCGGTCTATCACGACGGCAACAGCGACCCGCGCGGCTTCGGTCATATCTGCGTGAGCGTTCCGGATGTACGCGCCGCCTGTGCGCGTTTCGAAGAGCTGGGTGTGACGTTCCAGAAGCGGCTGACCGACGGCACGATGAAGTCGATCGCCTTCATCAAGGATCCGGACGGCTACTGGGTGGAGATCATCCAGCCTGCGAAGCTCTGATGTCGTTCGCTGCTGGCGGATGACGCGTTGGCCTCTCTCCCTCCGGGAGAGGGGGAGGACCATCGGCGGATGCCGGTGGTGGGGTGAGGGCAGGGGCTTTGCCGGTAATGCATTGGTTTTTTCAGATACCGCCAAAAGCGCCCTCACCCCAACCCCTCTCCCGGAGGGAGAGGGGCTCAGAGCGCGTGAGGCTCGGCACGTCGAGATCTACCCCGATGCACAACTCGCACGCAGCGAACTGGCACCTCTCCCTCCGGGAGAGGTCGACGCACGCAGTGCGTCGGGTGAGGGCTGAACGTCAGCAGCGACGCCTACGGATTCGCGGCATCGCGAACCAGACGATCAACCTTCGCGTGCGAGAAGCGATGGGTTTCGCTTCGCAATACCCTTCCTACGAAACGCGACGGCTCAGCCCCGCGTCGCCGCCAACCGCGACAGAAAATCCTTTCGCCACGCATGGATGTCGTACTCGCGGATGCGGGTGATCATCGACTGCCAGCGCTCGCGTCTTGCCTCGCGTGGCATCGCCATCGCCGCGGCGATCGCATCGGCGACACCGTCGCTGTCGAAGGGGTTCACCAGCAGCGCGCCATCGAGTTCGCGCGCGGCACCGGCGAAGATCGACAGCACCAGCGCGCCGGGATCATCGCCATCCTGCGAGGCCACGTATTCCTTGGCGACCAGATTCATGCCGTCGCGCAGCGGAGTGACCAGCGCCATGCGCGACAGGCGGTAGAAACCGGTCAGCGCGGGATGCGGATACGTCCGGTTGACGTAGCGGACCGGTGTCCAGTCGGGCTCGGAATGCGCGCCGTTGATGTGGCCGGCGTACTGCTCCAGTTCACGGCGCAGCGTGCGGTAGCTGGCGACGCCGCCGCGCGAGACGGGCGCGATCTGCAGATACGTCATCTTGCCGCGCTGGTCGGCATGGCGTTCGAAAAAGCGCTGGATCGCGCGGAAGCGCTCCGGCAGGCCTTTCGAGTAGTCCAGCCGGTCGACGCCGATCGCCAGAGCGCGGCCGTTGAGGCTGGCATGCATGCGCTTGGTCGTCGCACTGCGCGATGCGGTCTCGGCCAGGGACTCGATCACGCCGGCGTCGATACCGATCGGGAAGGCCGCTGCGCTGAAGCGACGGCCGTCGTGATCACGCAGATCGCCCTGGCCGGCGACCTGGCCGCCGCGGAACAGGCGGATGTAATCCTGGAAGCGCTCGAGATCGCGCTCGGTCTGGAAACCGACGAGGTCGTAGGACGACAACGCACCGAACGTCTTCTCGTGATGCGGCAGGCCGGCGACGATGTCTGCCGATGGAAACGGCACGTGCAGGAAGAAACCGATGCGCGCGCGCACGCCACGCTTACGCAGCTCCTGCGCGAGCGGGAAGAGGTGATAGTCCTGCACCCAGACGATGTCGTCATCGCGCAGCTCCTTCGACAGCTTCTCGGCGAACAGCGCATTGACGCCGCGATAGGCGGCCTGGGTCAGCGCGTTGTAGTCGACGAGATCGAGTCGGAAATGCAGCAGCGGCCACAGCGTGCGGTTGGAGAAACCGTTGTAGTAGCCCTCGTAATCCTCGCGCGATAGATCGACTGTGAGGTACTCGATGCCGTCCGCCTGCTGGTGGTGCATCTCGCCCGAGTGCGCACGCGCGACCTTGCCGCTCCAGCCGAACCACAGGCCGCCGGTCTCCTTGAGCGCCGCGTCGAGCGCCGTCGCGAGGCCGCCGTTCTGGCTGGCGCCCGGCAGCGCGACACGATTGGAGACGACGACCAGGCGGCTCATGCCGCTTCCTGCCAGGACCGCGACAGGCGCATCGCCGCCATGATCAGACCGACATGCGAATACGTCTGCGGGAAGTTGCCCCAGGCCTCGCCGGTTTCGAACGACAGGTCTTCGGAGAGCAGGCCGAGATGGTTGCGGCGCGACAGCAGGGTCTCGAACAGCTGCCGCGCCTCGTGCGTGCGGCCGATCGACGCCAGCGCGTCGATGTACCAGAACGTGCAGATCGTGAAGCTGGTCTCCGGCGTGCCGAAGTCATCGGGCGTGACATAGCGGAACAGGCCGTCGCCATGGCGCAGCGACTGGCCGATCGCCTCGACCGTGCCGATGAAGCGCGGGTCTTCCGGCGTCACGAAGCCGAGATCGGCGAGCAGCAGCAGCGAGGCGTCGAGCCGGTCGCCACCGAAGGCATCGGCGAAGTGGCCGAGCTCGGCATTCCATGCTTCACCGAGAATCCGTTCGCGCATGCCCTCGGCGCGTTCGCGCCAATAGCCGATGCGGTCGTCGATGCCGAGCTGCCCGGCGATCCGCGCGAGCCGGTCGCAGGCCGCCCAGCACATCACGGCCGAGTAGGTGTGCACGTGTGCCTTGCCGCGGAATTCCCAGAGGCCGGCGTCGGGCTGATCAAAGAGCTTGAACGCAAGTTCGCCCAGCGGTTCGAGCTTGCGGAACGTCGCCTCGTCGCCGCGGTGCTCCAGCCGGCGATCGAAGAACAGTTGCGTGGACGCGAGCACCACGCTGCCGTAGGTGTCGTGCTGACGCTGCACGTAGGCGAGATTGCCGCGACGCACCGGGCCCATGCCGCGATAGCCTGCCAGCGCCGGCATCGTTTCCTCGGTGAGCGTGTGTTCGAAGCCGATGCCGTACAGCGGCTGCATGTCGCCGTCGTCGCTGACGGTGAGGTTGAAGATGTAGCGGATGTACTCCTCCATCGTGCGCGTCGCGCCGAGCCGGTTGAGCGCGCGCACCACGAACGCCGAGTCGCGCATCCAGCAATAGCGGTAGTCCCAGTTGCGCTCGGTGTCGGCGGCCTCGGGAATCGACGTGGTCATCGCCGCGATGATGCCGCCGCTGTCCTCGTACTGGCACAGCTTCAGCGTGATCGCGCTGCGGATGACGGCTTCCTGGAAGTCGAGCGGGATCGACAGGTAACGCACCCATTCGCGCCAATAATTCGTCGTGCGGTGGATCGCGTCGCGCACGAATTCCGGCAATGGCTGGGTCACGGTCTCGTCGGGGCCGAGCAGGAAGTGCAGGTCGCGATCGAGCACGAACGGCAGGCCGTCGCGCAGCAGGCGGATCGGCAGATCGGTGGTCGCGCGCAGCGTGAAACCGGGCAGCACGTAGCGGATGTGGTTGCTGCCCCAGGTGCTGTCGGGCACGCGCGCGCCCCAGTCGGCCAGCGGACGCAACAGCACGCGGATACGCGGGCTGCCCGAGAGCAGACGCACGCGTCGCATCAGCATCACCGGACGGTAGAAGCGGTCGTGCTGGCGCCAGCGCGGCGCGAAATCGGTGATCTCAAGCGACGCGCCATGGCGGTCGTACAGCACGGTGCGCAGGATCGCAGTGTTCTCGACGTAGCTTTGCTCGCTGCGTTCGAAGTCGTCGAGTTCGATCGACCAGTCGCCGTGACCGTCCTTCGGCGACAGCAGCGCGCAGAACGCGGGATCGCCATCGAACGCCGGCAGGCAGGACCACACCAGACGCGCATTGCGGTCGAACAGCGCACCGAAGCTGCCGTTGCCGACGAGGCCGAGATCGAGGCTGGGAGCGAGCGGTTGGGTCATCGGGAACTCTCCGGATTCGGGTCTGCAGGCACGCCGAGCCACGCGTGGATCGCAGCGGGATCGGGCAGACGGAAACGGGCGGCACTGCCGGCGCGATCGCCGACCAGCACGCTGATGCCGCCATGGGCGTTGACGGCCGAGAAGCCGGGCTCGTCGGTGAGATCGTCGCCGGCGAACACCGGCACGCGACCTTTGAACGGCGCTTCATCGAGGAACGCGAGAATCGCGCTGCCCTTGTCGGCGTGGCGCGGGCGCAGTTCGATGACGTGGTCGCCAGGCTGCAACTGGTAGTCGGGCAATCCACTGAGCGCACCGGCCGCGAATGCGCGCAGCGCGAGTTCGGCCGCGGCCTTGCGCTCGGGCGCGACCATCCGCCAGTGCAGACCGAGCGCCGCGCCTTTGTCTTCGACCAGCGCGCCGGGATGCGCGTCGATCAGCGCGATCGCCGCGTCGCGTGCGCGCACCAGCGCGGGCGGCACGTCGCCGGCGGTGCCGGTGTGGCCGAGACGTCGTCGCTCCACGCCATGCAGGCCGGCAGCCGCGAACATCTGCGGCGCGAACAACTGGTCGAGCGTGGCGAGGTTGCGACCGCTGACCAGCGCCAGCGCGCCACCCAGTGCCTGCTGCAACACCGTCAGTCGTGCAAGCAGCGCAGATGGAACTTCGACCGCGTCAGGGCGCGGCGCGAACGGCAACAGGCAGCCGTCGACATCGAGAAACAACGCCGCGTTCGCCGGCAGCGTGGGCGGCGGGGGCAGCGCGGTCGCGGCCGGCGTCAGGAAGGGTGGGGTGGCTTCCGGTGATTGGCGCATTGCAGCATCATGGCCACGCGTCCGGAAAACCGATGTGAACCCTGCCAGCCCACACGCGTCATCCACTGCACCGCACGATGGCCCCATCGTCGTGTTCGACGGCGTCTGCGCGCTGTGCAGCGGGTGGGTGCACTTCCTGCTGCGCCATGATCACCGTGCCGGTTTCCGCTTTGCCGCGATGCAGGACCGCGTGGGCCGCGACCTGCTGGTCGCGCACGGAATCGATCCGGACGATCCGGTCTCGTTCCTGCTGGTCGACGGCGATGCCGGCTGGCACGACAGCGATGGCGTGATCGAAGTGCTGCGGCGGCTTGGTGGCGTGTGGCGCGTTGCGGGTGCTCTGCGCGTCGTGCCGCGCGCGTTGCGCGATCCGGCCTATCGCCTGCTTGCGCGCAACCGGTATCGCATGTTCGGCCGTCGGGAGACGTGTATGGTGCCGCCTGCTGAAGTGCGGGCACGGTTTCTGTAGGCCAAGGCTGCTGGAACCTGTCAGACCAGGCTGGCGGGACTGCCGCATCATCGTCTGCTCGCGGCGGAAGTCGGGTAGTGCATGCGTGATCAGTACGGCAACCACGCACTTGCATAGGGCCCTCCGCAGGCCGCGGCACGCGCGTGGTTAATCGTGTCGTCGGGCAGCCCGCCACCCGAGCCGCCACCCAGCGTGACGCGATCGCCGTCGAAGGCCGTGCGCCCTTCGGAATCCATGACACCCCGGCGTCCATCGCGCACGACCGCCACATAGTCATGCGGCCAGATCAGAGTGGTCCCGCCGTCGCGTTGCTGCGGGGTCACGATCCGGAAACAACCGTCGCGCCAGACGAGTCGCCCGGTCTTCGAACCCGTCAGGTAGATCACGTCCATGCCGGCTGATGGCGGCGCAGACCGGATCAGGCCTTCCGGATCCGTTGCTCCATCGGGTCCATGCGCGCAGGCGCCGACCAGAACCAGGAGCGAGAGCAGCACTGCATGTCTCGCCGTCGTCTGCCATCCCCGTCGCATTGAACATCCTCCATGTCGGCGCATTGCGAGTTGCCTCAGGCGTCGTCTGTAATCCCACCATCCAGCTCCGGGTAATGCCGGAAGATCCCGTTGGTGTTGAACGCCAGCCGGCGCTCCGATGCGAGATACGCGGCGATGTTGGGCCGCGCCGCAATCCGCGCTTCCAGCGCACGCAGCTGTGGAATCTTCGGTGCAAGCGCCTGCATCGCGTTCGGATACGCGTAGTCGAGCCCGCGCACGATCTGGAACAGCGACAGGTCGACATACGAATGCGCACCCAGCGCATGCCCGTTGCCGCGATCGACCACCTGTTCGAAGTAGCCAAGAAACTTCGGCAACCGATGCTGGCGCAGATCAGCCGCGCGTCGCTTTGCGGGGTCCTTCTGGTCTTCGTAGTACTCCGCGCTGGCGATCGGGTGGTGGCTGTCGTGGATCTCGGTCACGAAGTCGGCGATCGTGAGCTGCAGTTGCAGCGCCTGCAGCCGCGCGGCTTCGCCTTCGGGCACGAGGTCCAGCCGGGGGCCGAGGAAGTGCAGGATATTGGCGACCTGGGCGACGACGAGATCGCCCGATGTCAGGAAGGGCGGCGCGAACGGGTGGGCGCCCTTGCGGTCGCCTTCGAGGAAGGGCTGCATCGCGTCGTCGCCGTCCACCCGGGCCACGTCGGTGTAGTCGGCGCCGGCGTCCTCCAGCGCGAGCCGCACGAACTCGCCGCGGCCCTGGATGCCGGTCCAGTAATAGAGCTGGTAGGTCATGCGCGGCTCCACGAGAGGAAAGGCAGCCACCGTAGGGCCGCCCGCGCAAGCAGCGGGTGAGGGCGGCGGCAGGATTCCGTCAAGGCCGGGACGCCGGCCCGGCCCCGACCCGCTTGCAACACGCCGCTTCGACCGCATCTGTTGGACATTGCCGGCGCTGCCGGCCCCGATCTCCCGAGGATTTCCCGATGCGGATGGACAAGCTCACCTCGCGGTTCCAGCAGGCGCTGAGCGACGCACAGTCGCTGGCCGTGGGCCGCGATCACAATTTCATCGAACCGGTGCATCTGTTGCTGGCGCTGCTCGACCAGCAGGGCGGCGGCACGCGGCCGCTGCTCGGCCAGGCCGGCGTCAATGTGCCGGTGCTGCGCGAGCGCCTCACCGAAGCAATGGACCGGTTGCCCAAGGTCACCGGCCAGGCCGGACAGCTGTCGGTCGGCAACGATCTGTCGCGCCTGCTCAACGTGACCGACAAGCTGGCCCAGCAGCGCGGCGATGCGTTCATCGCCTCCGAACTGTTCGTGCTGGCGGCGCTCGATGACAGCGGCGACGCCGGCAAGGCGCTCAAGGCGGCCGGCGCCGACAAGGCGCGGCTCGAGACCGCGATCACCAAGGTGCGCGGCGGCGAGAGCGTCAAGGACGAGAACGCCGAAGACGCGCGTCAGGCGCTGGAGAAATACACGATCGATCTGACCGCGCGCGCCGAGAGCGGCAAGCTCGATCCGGTGGTCGGTCGCGACGAGGAGATCCGTCGCACGATCCAGGTGCTGCAGCGCAGGACCAAGAACAATCCCGTGCTGATCGGCGAACCGGGCGTGGGCAAAACTGCGATCGTCGAAGGCCTGGCCCAGCGCATCATCAATAACGAGGTCCCCGAAGGCCTGCGCGGCAAGCGCGTGCTCTCCTTGGACATGGGCGCGCTGATCGCCGGTGCGAAGTACCGCGGCGAATTCGAGGAGCGCCTCAAGGGCGTGCTCAACGATCTGTCGAAGAACGAAGGCCAGATCATCCTCTTCATCGACGAGCTGCACACGATGGTCGGCGCCGGCAAAGCCGAAGGTTCGATGGATGCCGGCAACATGCTCAAACCCGCGCTCGCACGCGGCGAACTGCATTGCATCGGCGCGACCACGCTCGACGAGTACCGCAAGTACGTCGAGAAGGATGCCGCGCTGGAGCGTCGCTTCCAGAAGGTGTTCGTCGGCGAGCCGAGCGTGGAAGACACGATCGCGATCCTGCGCGGCCTCAAGGAACGCTACGCGGTGCACCACGGTGTGGAGATCACCGATCCGGCGATCGTCGCCGCGGCCACGTTGTCGAACCGCTACATCGCCGACCGCCAGCTGCCCGACAAGGCCATCGACCTGATGGACGAGGCGGCGTCGCGTATCCGCATGGAAATCGACTCCAAGCCCGAGGAGCTCGACCGCAAGGAACGCCGGCTGATCCAGCTCAAGATCCAGCGCGAGGCGCTGAAGAAGGAGAAGGACGCCGAATCGAAGCAGCGCCTGGCGGATCTGCTGGAAGAGATCGACACGCTGGAGCGTGCGTACAACGATCTGGAAGAAATCTGGAAGGCCGAGAAGGCCACGGTGCAGGTCGCGACCAAGATCAAGGAACAGATCGAAAGCGCGAAGCACGATCTCGAGGCTGCGCAGCGCACGCAGGACTACACGCGCATGAGCGAGATCCAGTACGGCAGGCTGCCTGCGCTGGAAAAGCAGCTGCAGGCCGCGCAGGAAGCCGAAACCCAGGGCTTCACGCTGCTGCAGGACAAGGTGACGGCGGAAGAAATCGCCCAGGTCGTCGCGCGCTGGACCGGCATTCCGGTCAGCAAGATGCTCGAGGACGAGCGCGAGAAATTGCTGGCGATGGAATCGCAGCTGCACACGCGCGTGATCGGCCAGGAAGAAGCGATCAAGGTCGTGTCCGACTCGGTGCGCCGCTCGCGCGCCGGACTCAGCGATCCTGATCGTCCGACCGGCTCGTTCCTGTTCCTGGGCCCGACCGGTGTCGGCAAAACCGAGCTGTGCAAGGCACTGGCGGAATTCCTGTTCGACAGCCAGGACGCGATGGTGCGCATCGACATGAGCGAGTTCATGGAGAAGCACTCGGTCGCGCGCCTGATCGGTGCGCCTCCGGGCTACGTCGGCTACGAGGAAGGCGGCTATCTGACCGAAGCCGTGCGCCGTCGTCCGTACAGCGTGATCCTGCTCGACGAGGTGGAGAAGGCGCATCCGGATGTCTTCAATATCCTGCTGCAGGTGCTCGACGACGGCCGTCTGACCGACGGGCAGGGCCGCACGGTCGACTTCCGCAATGTCGTCATCGTGATGACCTCGAATCTCGGCTCGCACCAGATCCAGGAGATGAGCGAGCGCGGCACCGATGCCGACAGCGCCGAGGGCTACACGCAGATGAAGGCGGCGGTGATGGGCGTGGTGCAGGCGCATTTCCGCCCGGAGTTCATCAACCGGCTGGACGACATCGTCGTATTCCATCCGCTGCAGAAGGCGCAGATCCGCGAGATCGCGAAGATCCAGCTGCGTGGCCTCGACAAGCGTCTGGCCGAGCGCGGGCTGCGCATCGAAGTCTCGGATGCCGCGTTCGATCTGCTCGGCAATGTCGGCTTCGATCCTGTCTATGGCGCGCGTCCGCTCAAGCGCGCGATCCAGCAGCAGCTGGAGAATCCGCTGGCGCAGCGCATCCTGTCGGGCGCGTTCGTCAGCGGCGACACCATCAAGGTCGATGCCGCCGGCGGGCAGCTGGCGTTCGAGCAGGGCTGACACCCGCCGCAATGACGCCGGTCCACCGCAGTCGAGGTGGCCGGCGTCGCGATGCGATCGCGTGATCAGAAGCACAGCGCCTTGACGCATGCTCACGCGGCGGCTGCCACGATGACGTTCGTTCGCGGCCCGAGGCACGTCCATGCGCATCCTGATCACCGGCGGCAGCGGCTTCATCGGCAGCGCGCTGACTGCCCGTCTGCAACGCGACGGTGCGCACGTCACCTGGCTGTCGCGGCGCGCGTCCACGCCGTCGCCCGAAGGCGTCGAAGTGCGCGACTACGCCTCGCTGTGGGCCGACGATCGTTTCGATGCGGTGGTGAATCTCGCCGGCGCGGGCATCGCCGACGCGCGGTGGACCGCGTCGCGCAAGCAGACGCTGCGCGACAGCCGGCTGATTCCGACCGGCGTGCTGACGGACTGGATCCGCTCGGTGCACACGCCGCCGAAAGTTCTGCTCAGCGGTTCGGCGATCGGCTGGTACGGCGCGCAGGGCGATGCGCCACTGGACGAAGACAGCGCGCCGCACGACGAATTCCAGCATCGCCTGTGCGCCGACTGGGAAGACGCCGCGCGTGCGGCCGAGGACCGCGTGCCGGTGGTGCTGTTGCGCACCGGCGTCGTACTGCATCCGGCCGGCGGCATGCTGCAGCGCCTGCGGATGCCGTTCCAGTTCGGACTCGGTGCGCGTCTGGGCGATGGTCGTCAGGTGCTGAGCTGGATCGCGCGCGAGGACTGGATCGATGCGGCCGTGTCGCTGCTGCGCGCGCATCTCGATGGCGCAGCCGATGCGCCGACCGGCGCCTTCAATCTCACCGCGCCCGAACCGGTCGCCAATACGCGGTTTACCCGCGCACTGGCCGATGCGCTGCGGCGTCCTGCGCTGCTGGCAGTGCCGGCGAAGGCGCTCGAACTCGGTTTGGGCGAAATGGCGACGCTGCTCGTCGACGGCCAGTGCGTGCTGCCCACGCGACTGCAGCAGCGTGGGCACGCGTTCGCCTGGCCGACGCTGGAGCCGTATCTGGAATCCGCGCTGCGCTGATTTGCATTGCGCCGAGGCCGCGCTGCGCAAGATCGGGTACGCGCGCCGGTCGCCGGAACCGGATACTCGCGGCAAGCCCATCGCGAGTGCCCCCATGAAAGCAGACACCCGGACCCGTCTCGCACCGCGCATCGCCGCCGTCGCCGGGCACCTGCAGGACATCGTCGCCGAGGGCACGGCGCTGCCGCCGCTGGAGACGCTCGCGCGCCAGGCCAGCCTGTCGCCGTTCCACTTCCATCGCGTGTGGCGCGCGGCGACCGGCGAAACGCTGGGCCGCACCCTGACGCGACTGCGCCTGTCGCGCGCGCTGCAGTTGCTGGCCGCAGGCGAGACGGTCACACAGGCCGCGCTCGCGGTCGGTTATGCCAGTCCGCAGGCATTGGCCCGCACGTTCCGGCAGACGCTCGACGTCACGCCTGCAGAGTTGCGCGGCCGGATGGCACAGGCGACTGCGTTGCTGGATCGGCTGCAACCGCCCTCGCCGCAGACGTTCGAGCCGCCGGCCGTGGAGCTGGTCGAGATCGCACCGTTCGACGTCGTGGCGCTGCGTGCGCGCGGCGCGTTCGATGATCTCGATGACGCCTTCGGCCGTCTGTTCGGCTGGGCCGAAACGGCCGGTCTGGTGGACGGCATCGAAGCGCTGATCGGCGTGCCATTGGGCGATCACCGCGACCTGCCGCCGCACGCGCTGCAGTTCGATGCCGCGGTGCGGCTGTCGATTCCGGCGAGTGTGTCGCGGCCGCTGCGCAGGCTGACGATCGGCGGTGGTCGCCACGCACGCGTGCGCCACGTCGGCGCATATTCGGGTCTGGAAGACATGACCGATCGCCTGCTGTCGCAGTGGTGGCCGGCGAGCGGCGAGCGCCTGCGCGACGCGCCATTGCATTACCACTTCCTCGACGATCCCGAGCAGGTGGCAGAAGCCGATCTTCGCGCCGACATCCTGTTGCCGTTGGACGACTGAGGCGCGGCGCTCAGCGCGCGAGGACGTGCATTGCATCGTCCGGCGTCTGCTGCAGACGCGCGCGCAAGTGCGCCATGCCGACGGTCGCAGTCAGTGGCCAGTGCGCTGTCGCGCGCGATGACAGCGGCGTCGCCTGCGGATTGATGTCGAGCATCGGCGTGCCGGCGCGCAGTGCGCGTTCGGGCAGGCCGGCGGCCGGCCACACCAGTGACGAGGTGCCGACGACGACCAGCAGATCGCAGGCGTCGACAGCCGCTTCGGCCGCGTCCCAGGCGTCGGCCGGCAATGATTCGCCGAACCACACGACATCGGGGCGGAACGCTGCGCCGCAGACCGTGCACGCAGGCGGCGTTTCGCGCGTGCCGCCTTCGGGTGGCGACGGCGCCGCGAGAATTGGATCAGGCGTGATGCGCGCACCACAGCCGTTGCAGCGCGAGGCGAGCAGCCGGCCATGCAGATGCAGCACGTCGCGCGCGCCGCCGCGTTCGTGCAGATCGTCGACGTTCTGGGTGACGACGGTCAGCGCGTGACCGTCGCGGGCGAGCGCAGCGACATCAACGTGCGCGGCATTCGGCGCGGCTGCGGCCACCATCGCCGCGCGCCAGCGGTACCAGCCCCAGACGAGCGCGGGATCGGCGCGGAACGCATCTTCGGTCGCCAGGCGCTCGGCGTCGAAGCGCGCCCACAGGCCGGTCAGCGCATCGCGAAACGTCGGAATACCGCTCTCGGCCGAGATGCCGGCACCGCTGAGCACGACCAGGCGCATCGTCAGCCCGGCTGTGGCGCCTCGACCGGCACCGATCCCGGACGCACCGGGCGGAACGGCGGCGTCGACATCACCATCTCCGCCAGCGAATACGCCAGCTCGCGTTCGGCCAGCACCGCGCCGTCGGCGCCGTGCTGCAGCAGATGCTTGACCTCGCCGTCGCTGTGCGCGCGGGCGAGCACGGTGAGCGCGGGGTTGACCGCCTTCATGCGTTCGATCGCCTCGCCGGCTTCCAGCGCCTGCGGAATCGCGAAGATCGCCAGCGCCGCGCGATCGGGCGCGGCGTCGAGCATCACCGGCTCCGATGCGATGTTGCCGCGCACGACGGTGAAGCCACGCTCGCGGCCGCGGCGCACGAGCTCGTTGTCGTCCTCGACGACGACCAGCGGCACGCCGCGCTGCTTGAGCAAATCGGCCAACTGGCGCCCGACGCGGCCGTAGCCGACGAGGATCGCGTGGCCGTGGAGGTCGTCCGGCACGCCGTGCTCGGGCGGCAGCGGCGCTTCGTGCGCGGCCGACGCAGCACGCGCGGCGAGTTCCTGCTTCGCCTGCCAGCGATCGAGCCAGCCGAACAGCAGCGGATTGACCACGATCGACAGCAGCGCGCCGGCCAGCACCAGATCGCGCCCGGTTTCGGGCAGCAGCTTCAGCGCGACGCCGAGGCCGACGAGGATGAAAGAGAACTCGCCGATCTGCGCGAGGCTGGTCGAGATCGTCAGGGCCGTCGAACGCGGATGCTTGAACAGCCGCACGATGTAATACGCGGCGATCGACTTGCCGACCACGATGATCAGGAACGTCGCCAGCACCTGCCAGGGATGCTCGACGAGGATCATCGGGTTGAACAGCATGCCCACCGAGACGAAGAACAGCACCGCGAACGCGTCTCGAAGGGGGAGCGAATCGTTCGCGGCCTCGTGGCTGAACTCCGATTCGTTGAGCACCATGCCGGCGAAGAATGCGCCCAGCGCGAACGACACGCCGAACAGCGCGGATGCGCCGAAAGCCACGCCGAGCGCGATCGCCAGCACCGACAGGGTGAACAGTTCGCGCTGGCCGGTGCCGGCGATGCGCTCGAGCACCCACGGAATCACCCGGCGGCCGACCAGCAGCATCACCGCGACGAACGCGCTGACCTTGACCAGCGTCCACAGGATCATCAGCGTGATCGCGCCGGCGCCCGGCGGCGTGTCGCCACCGCGATCGGTGTAGATGTCGGCCAGCACCGGCAGCAGCACCAGCGCCAGCACCATCACCAGATCCTCGACGATCAGCCAGCCGACCGCGATCTTGCCGCGCCGCGTGTCCAGCAGTCGCCGCTCTTCCATCGCGCGCAGCAGCACCACGGTACTGGCGACCGAGAGCGCGAGACCGAACACGAAGCCGCTGACCATCGGCCAGCCCATCAGCCACGCCAGTACCCAGCCGAGCACGGTGGCGACGGTGATCTGCGCGATGGCGCCGGGAATCGCGATGGACTTCACGTCCATCAGGTCTTTGAGCGAGAAGTGCAGGCCGACGCCGAACATCAGCAGCATCACGCCGATCTCGGCGAGCTGGTTGGCGAGATCCTGGTCGGCGACGAAGCCGGGGGTGAACGGTCCGACGATGATGCCCGCAACGAGATAGCCCACCAGCGGCGAGAGCCGCAACTTGTTGGCGAGCGCACCGAACACGAAGGCCATGCCGAGGCCGACGGCGACGATGTTGATCAGGTCGGTGTTATGCGGCATCGAGACTTCGCGCTGGACTGGTCGTGCAGTGTCGCCGACGCATTGCGACAGGGGCAAGCAGCAATGTGTGCGTTCTTCGTCGAATTTCGGTGTTGGCGGTGGGAAAGGCCGGGAACGGGCGGGAATGTGCGGCTCAAACGGATGGGATCGATATTGCATCGAATGTCTGTGTTCACCCTTGGACATGCGTGAGTGCTGCCAGGGCCCCTCTTGGGCGATGGCGCTCGGTGGAACCAAACATCCGAAGCAGCAGAACCCGACGACTCGACAGCGGCCGGGCGGGCGCGGGCCGCGCCGAGCGCGCCATGGATGGTGCGCGCCCGAGTCAGGGCATGACGCCCTGACCGAGGGAAGAGCGGTTCGCGCCCGCCCGGCCGCCGGGTCTCCCAAGTCATGCCGTTCGATCAGGGCTCGCCAGCGTCCGGAAGAAATCCAGAACCCCGAAACGACGATGCCCCGGCAAGCCGGGGCATCGAAGCGCAGTCAGCAGATGCCGATTACCAGTTGTAGGCGACCTTCGCGTAGGCGAACGCGCCGCCGAACCCGAAGGGCGAGAGGTTGCTGTAGGGGAACTGCCCGTTGGTCGAGTTGCCGAAGATGTTCTCGTCCGGGTACTCGTTGAGCACGTTGTCCGCGCCCAGCGTCAGGGCCCAGTTGTCGCCCGGCTTGAACGTCGCCGACAGGTCGAGCAGCCACTTGGCGCCGTACTTCTGGTCGAGCGCCGCGTTGTTGGGCGTGGTGCGCACGCTGCCGTAGCGCGTGGTCGCGAGCGCGAACCTCCAGTCGTCCACGTTCCAGGTGCCCGACAGCAGCAGCTTGTTACGCGGGAAGCCATCCTCGATGCGGCCGATCTCGACGCGGTCGATGCGTTCGAGGTTGAGGCCGTTCTGCGTCAGCGCTTCCGGGTTCGCCGCGATGCGGGTGATCTCGGTCTTGGTGTGGTTGTAGCCGGCGGTCAGATCGAGGCTGCTGGCGGCGAGATCCCAGCGGTAGCTGCCGACGACGTCGATGCCGCGCGTGCGCGTGTCGATGGCATTGGTGAAGTAACGGCCGCCGGTGATGCCGAAGATGCCCTGCGATTCGAGCAGGCGGCGCACCGCGTCACCGGTGAGGTTGGACGACAGCGCGATGCGGTCGTCGACATCGATCTGGTAGGCATCGACGGTGACGTAGAGATTGTCGACCGGCTGCAGCACAAGACCCAGGCTGTAGGACAGCGATTCCTCGGGCTTCAACGCCTCGGCGCCGAACGCCTGCGCGACCGGGCTGCTGGCCGGGAACGTGCGGATCTCGAACGGCGTGGTGACGCCGGCGATGAACGTCGTGCTGACGGTCTGGAAATACTGCTGTGCCAGCGACGGTGCGCGGAAGCCGCTCGACACCGTGCCACGCAACGCGATGGCATCGTTGAACGCGTAGCGCGCCGAGAGCTTGCCCGAGACCTGGCTGCCGAAATCGTCGTAGTCCTCGTAACGCGCGGCGGCGCCGGCCGAGAACTTCTCGGTGAGGTCCGCTTCCAGGCCCGCGTACACCGCGTGGCTGTCGCGGTCGAAGGCACCGGCGACTTCAGGCGCGAAGCCGCCGAAGCCCTGCGCGCCTGCGCCCGCACCCGGCACGCCGCGGCCGGCGTTCGCGTACGAACCGAACTCGCCCGGCGACTGGTTCCACTTCTCGTTGCGACCTTCCACGCCGAACGACAGCGTCGCCGGATAGGCCAGGCCGAGTTCCAGCGGACGGCTGATGTCGAGATTGACGATGTTCTGCGTGGTCTCGAGCGCGCCGTCGTAGAACGATGTCGGCGAGGTCGCGCCCAGGCTCGCGTTGAGCGTGTTGCGCGTATAGAACTCGAGATGGTTGTAGCCGTAGTTGTAGCTCAGGTCCCAGTTCCACTCGCCCGCGTGGCCTTTGACGCCGGCGACCAGCGACCGGTCCTTGGAGATGTTGTTGATCTCCGGCAGGAAACCGTCGGGATAGATGCTGCGGATGTTCTGCGCGGTGTTGCCCGGCGCGCGGAAGAACGCGAACGAGGTGATGTCGCGATTGCTCGCGGTACCGAAGCCGTAGACGCTGATGCTGTCGGTCAGGGCGATGTCGGTGTTGAAACCCACCGCGCCGAAATCGACTTCCGGCTCGCCGATCACGAAGGCCTTCTGGCCGAGCGCAGGCTGGGTGACGCCGGGCGTGCCCGCGAACGGACGCGCGCGGTTCGTCTCTTCCTGCTGGCCGACCTGCGCGGACAGATGCAGGAAGCCGCGCTCACCGAGCGCCAGGCCGGTGTCGCCGGCGATCTGGGTCTGCTTGCCGTCGCCGGCCGAGTACTGGCCCGCGCTCACCGACAGGCTGCCGCCTTCGGACGATCCCTTCAGCACCACGTTGACGACGCCGGCGATCGCATCGGAGCCGTACTGCGCCGAGGCGCCGTCGCGCAGCACTTCGACGCGGTCGATCGCCGAAATCGGAATGGTATTGAGGTCGACCGGCGACGAGCCGCGGCCGATCGTGCCGTTGAGATTGAGCAGCGACGAGGTGTGGCGGCGCTTGCCGTTGACCAGCACCAGCACCTGGTCGGGCGCGAGGCCGCGAAGCTGCGCCGGGCGGATCGCCGAGGTGCCGTCGGTCAGCGCAGGGCGCGGAAAGTTCAGCGAGGGCAGGGCGCGGGCGAGCGCGGTCGCCAGTTCCGTCGTGCCGGAGGCGGTCAGCGTCTCGGACGTGATGATGTCGATCGGCGACTGCGATTCGGCGACGGTGCGGTCGCTGACGCGGGTGCCGGTGACGATCAGCGTGTCGAGCGTGGAGGTGCGCGCCTGCGTGTCGGCGGGCGCCTGCTGGGCGAATGCGGCGGTCGGGAATACCAGCGCCGCGGCGACGGCGAGAGTCAAACGGTGGGGGCGAAGCATCGGGGGAGGCCTGTTGTTGGAAATTCGTAAAGGCGATTGGAGCGCGTTGTCCTGAAACCGTCAATGATCATAAAAATGCGATCCAATCGTTCATTTTGTGGAACGACGGTATCAGTCGCAAACGACGACGCCCCGGCAGGCCGGGGCGTCGAGGACTCGCGGTGTGACGCGGGGATTTACCAGCGGTACGCGGCGTTCGCGTAGACGAAGGCGCCGTTGAAGCCGAACGGCGAACTGCCGCTCCACGGCAGCTGACCGCCGGTGGAGTTCGCGAACAGCACTTCGTCCGGATACTCGTTGAGCACGTTGTCGCCGCCGACGGTGAACTTCCACTTGTCGAGCGCGTAGGAGAACGCCAGATCCAGCGTCCAGGCCGCATCGAAGGTCTGGTCGAGCGCGGCGGTGCTGCCGAGCACGCTGAAGTCGCCGTAGCGCGTGGCATTGGCCGTCGCTTCGAAGCCGCCGACGGTCCAGGTGCCGCCGAGCAGGATCTTGTCGCGCGGCGCGCCGACCTCGAAGCGGCCGCGTTCGACCCGGTCGAAGCGCACCGCGGTCGGATCGATCGCGGTCAGCGTGGCCGGGTTCTCGGCCACCCGGTCGATCGTGGTCTTGTTGTAGTTGTAGCCCAGGGTGAGATCGAGCTGGCTGTTCGCCAGCGCCCAGCCGTAGGTGCCGACCAGGTCCACGCCCTTGGTCGTGGTGTCGATGGCGTTGGTGAAGTAGCGACCGCCGCCGACACCGGCGAAGCCGTTGGCCTGGAGATAGTTGCGGACCGGCGCCGAGGTGAGGTTGGCCGACAGCGAGATGCGGTCCTCGACCTTGATCTGGTACGCGTCGATGGTGACGTAGAGGTTGTCGACCGGCTGCAGCACCAGGCCCAGGCTGTAATTGGTCGACTCCTCCGCGCGCAGCGGTTCGGCACCCAGCGCGATCGCCGCCGGGTTGGTCACGCGGAAGGTCACGATGTCGAACGGCAGCGTGCCCTGCGGCGTCGCGATGAAGTTCGTCGCCGTCGACTGGAAGTACTGCTGCTGCAGCGACGGCGCGCGGAAGCCGGTCGATGCCGTCGCGCGCAGGGCGATGGCATCGGTGAACTCGTAGCGGCTGGAGATCTTGAAATTGCTGGTGTCGCCGAAATCGCTGAAGTCTTCATAGCGACCGGCCACGCTCAGCGACAGCTTGTCGGTGAGGTCGGCTTCGAGACCCGTATAGAACGACAGCGCGTTGCGGTCGAAATCGCCGCCGTCGCCGGGACGGAAGCCGGCGAACACCTGCGCGCCCGGCAGCGGCGTGGTCTGGCCCGGCGCGACGACGCCGCCGTTCGCATACGACGACGGTGCGCCCGGCGACTGGATGAAGCCGTCGCCGCGCCACTCGGCGCCGTAGGACCAGGTCACCGGATAGTCCAGACCCCATTCGAGCTGCTTGCTCAGATCGAGATTCAGCACGTGCTGGCGGACTTCCAGTGCACCGGCGTAGAACTCGGTCGGCGACGTCGGCCCCAGACTCCGGTTGAGCGTGTTGAGGATGTCGAACGTCATCTCGCTGTCGCCGTAGGTGTAGCTGAAGTCGATCGCGGTGCCGCCCGCGGTCTCGGCCTTGAAGCCGGCGGTGAAGTGATGGTCGGTGGTGATGTTGTTGATCTGCGGCAGGAAGCCGTCGGGATAGATCGACGGAATGTTGCGCGGGTCGCCAGCCGGGCGGAAGAAGCCGTTGGAGAGCGAATCGCGCTTCGTATAGATGCCGGTGCCGTAGAACTGCAGGTATTCGGTCACCGGCAGTTCGGCGTTGAACGTCACCGAGCCGTGGTCGACTTCGGGATCGCCCTGGCGCTGCACTACCTGGCCGAGCGGCGCGGTGGTTGGGCCGGGCGTGCCGATGAAGGGCCGCGCGCGGTTGGTCTGGTCCTGGTGCGCGCCCTGCGCGGACAGGTGCACGAAGCCGTCGTTGCCGATGCCGAAGCCGGCATCCGCCAGCACCTGGTACTGCGCGCCGTCACCGGCGCTGTACTGGCCGTAGCGCGCGGACACGCCGCCGCTGCCGGCTCTTCCCTTGAGCACGATGTTGATCACGCCGGCGATCGCGTCCGAGCCGTACTGCGCCGACGCGCCATCGCGCAGCACTTCGACGCGTTCGATCGCCGAGATCGGAATGGTGTTGAGATCGACCGGCGACGAACTGCGGCCCTGCGAGCCGTTGACGTTGACCAGCGCGCCGGAGTGGTAGCGCTTGCCGTTGACCAGCACCAGCACGTGGTCCGGCGACAGGCCGCGAATCTGCGCAGGGCGCACGGCGTCGGTGCCGTCATTGATTGCCGGGCGCGGGAAGTTCAGCGACGGCAACGCGCGCGACAGCGCGGTCGCCAGCTCCGGTGTGCCGGTGGCGGTCAGCGTTTCCGGCGTGAGGATGTCGATCGGCGATTGCGATTCGGCCACCGTGCGGTCGGACACACGGGTGCCGGTGACGATCAGCGTGTCGAGCGTGCGCGGACTCTGGCCGGCCGGTGTGTCCTGGGCGAGGACGGGGCCTGCGGCGAGCGATGCGAGCAGGGCGAGATGCAGCGGGTGTCGGGTCATGCGGCGGTCCTTGTGGGGTGAGGAGAGCGATGCGTGCGAAACGACTGCCTTTCGGCTTTAACACGCACGTAACAAACCGGTCAAAGGTTTCATCGGTATCGATGGCCGCTCCGGGCCCGCTTACGCGTTCAAGCGATCCACGCACGAAATCCCCGCTGGCACCTGCCGGAAAGCCGCCCGACAGGCGGCGTCCGGTAGAATCGTCGGCATGATCTCTTTCAAGAATTTCGCCCTGCGGCGCGGCGAACGGCTGCTGCTGTCCGAAATGGACCTGACCATGCACGCCGGCTGGCGCGTGGGCGTCGTCGGCCGCAACGGCACCGGCAAGTCCTCCCTGTTCGCGGCCGTGCGCGGCGAAGTCGAGGCTGACAAGGGCGATCTCGACCTGCCCAACCGCCTGCGCCTCGCCAGCATCGCCCAGGAAATGCCGTCGCTGCCGGACCCGGCGATCGACTTCGTGCTCGGTGGCGACGCCGCGGTGGCCGCCGTGCTCAAGGCCGAAGCCGATGCGTTGGCCGCCGAAGACTGGGAAGCCGTCGCCGATGTGCACATGCGCATGGCGGAAGTCGGCGCCTATGACGCAGGCGCGCGCGCGGGCAAGCTGCTGCACGGTCTGGGTTTCCCGGCCGAGACCCACCAGCGCGCCGTCGCGACGTTCTCCGGCGGCTGGCGCGTGCGTCTGAATCTCGCCCGCGCGCTGATGACGCCGAGCGACATGCTGCTGCTCGACGAGCCGACCAACCATCTCGATCTCGACGCCGTGCTGTGGCTGGAGCAGTGGCTGCTGAAGTACCCGGGCACGCTGCTCCTGATCTCGCATGACCGCGAGTTCCTCGACAACGTCTGCACCCACACGCTGCACCTGCATGGCGGCAAGGCCAAGCTGTACTCCGGCGATTACACCTCGTTCGAGCGCCAGCGCTCCGAGCAGCTGCGCCTGCAGCAGATCACCCACGAGAAGTCGCAGGCCGAGAAGGCGCATCTGCAGAAGTTCATCGACCGCTTCAAGGCCAGCGCGGCCAAGGCCAAGCAGGCGCAGTCGCGGGTCAAGCGTCTGGCCAAGATGGCCGACACCGAAGCTGTGCGTGCGGAGCGCGAGGTGCAGATCGATTTCCCGGCGCCGGTGAAGCTGCCGCACGCGCTGCTGCGCATCAATCACGGCACCTGCGGCTATCCGACCGCGGACGGGCGGGTGGTCATTCTCGACAATGTCGGCTTCGGTCTCGAAGCCGGCGACCGCATCGGTCTGCTCGGCCCGAACGGCGCCGGCAAGTCGACGCTGGTCAAGACGCTGGTCGGCGAACTGCAGTTGCTGGCCGGCGAGCGCTACGCACATCCGGACCTGCGCATCGGCTACTTCGCCCAGCACACGGTGGAATCGCTGGTCGCCGGCACCTCGCCGATCGACCATCTGCGCGAGATCTCGCCGACCGCGTCGATCCAGTCGTTCCGCGACTTCCTCGGCAAGTGGAGCTTCCCGGGCGATCGCGCGTTCGAAAGCATCGACGGCTTCTCCGGCGGCGAACGCGCGCGTCTGGCTCTGGCGCTGATCGCGTGGCTGCAGCCGAACGTGCTGCTGCTCGACGAACCGACTAACCATCTCGATCTCGAAATGCGCGAGGCCTTGGCCGAAGCGCTCAGCGACTTCGCCGGCGCGATCGTGCTGGTCTCGCATGACCGCCATCTCATCGGCCTGGTCAGCGACACCTTCTGGCGCGTGTCCGATGGCGTGGTGATTCCGTTCGACGGCGACCTCGACGAGTACGCGGCATGGCTGCGCGCGCGTGGTAATGCCGGCGAACTGCGCACGCCGCCGCCGGTCAAGGCCGCAGCGCCCGCAGCTGCCGCGCCGGCTGCGTCGCGCCCGAAGGCCAATCCGCACAAGCTGCAGAAGGCGGAAGGGCGCGTCGCCGAACTCGAGCAGGCGTTGTCGGAGATCGACGGCGCACTCGCCGATCCGGGCACCTATGCCGATCCCGACAAGGCCACGACACTCGGCCAGCGCCAGGCTGCCCTGCGCGCCGAGCTCGAACAGGCCGAGGGCGATCTGCTGGCGCTGTACGAAGCTGCGTAATTGCGATCCCCCGGGTTCGCCCGGGTTGCCGCCCTTGCGGGTGCCGGTTAGGGTGATGCGATGAACCCGAATCCGCTCCGACTCGCACTGCTCGCCACCGTGATTTCGCTCGCCGCCTGCGGTGGCAAGGAATCCGCCGAACCCGCGCCGCCTGCCGCGGCCAACCCCACCGCCGATGCCGCCGCTGCGGCCGCTGCGGTCGATGCCGCCACCCAGCGCGTGCCTGCCGATGAATTCCTCGCCGCGATCGCCCGCCACTGCGGCGAAGCCTTCGCGGGCCGCATCATCACCAACGAGCCGGCGCCTGCGCCGGGCGCCGAGCCCGATCCGTTCGAGGGCAAGGAACTGGTGATGCACGTGCGCGATTGCAGCAACCGCAAGGAAGAGCTGCGCGTCCCCTTCCACGTCGGCGACGACCATTCGCGCACCTGGATTCTGACCCGCACCGAACACGGCCTGCGTCTGAAGCACGATCACCGCATGCCCGACGGCAGCGATGATCCGGTGACCATGTACGGCGGCGAATCGCAGAATGCCGGCACCGCGCAGCGCCAGGAATTCCCGGTCGATGCCGAATCGATCGCGCTGTTCGAGAAGGAAGGCCTCAACGCTTCGGTCACCAACACCTGGGCGATGGACATCGAGCCCGGCAAGCGCTTCGTCTACGAGCTGGCCCGTCCGGGCGGCCGCAAGTTCCAGGTCGAGTTCGACCTGACCAAGACAGTCGCCGCACCGCCGACCCCCTGGGGTTACTGACCCGGCGCGGGCCCGCGGATGCGGCGCCCGCTCCGATCCCGCACAATCGCGCCCCCGGCCGGCTTGAACCGGCCCGGGGCGTCCTCATGTCCGTCCCCCTGAATTCCTCGCAGCGTCCGCCATGCCGATCTATGCCTTCCAGTGCGCCGAATGCGGCCACAGTTTCGACCGTCTGCAGAAGATGTCCGATCCTGATCCCGAGACCTGCCCGGAGTGCGGCGCGTCCGCGGTCAAGCGGCAGCTCACCGCGCCGTCGTTCCGCCTTGCGGGCAGCGGCTGGTACGAGACCGACTTCAAGAAGGACGGCGACAAAAAGCGCAATCTGGTCGAGAGCGGCGACGGCGGTTCCAAATCCGGCGGTGACAAGCCGGCTGCCGATGCGCCTGCGGCCAAGACTGAGTCCAAGCCCGCGGCCAGCGAATCCAAGCCGGCCGCCACGCCTGCTGCGAAGCCCGCCTCGGCGGACTGACGGCCCTGCCGCCGCGCGCGCCGCGGCGACGCCTTAAACTAGCGGGCTTCCATCCAGCACGGCCGTCGCCATGGCGGCCTGTGCGCCCGCGCTTTCGTGTCCGGAGTTCCCATGCGTACCCATTTCTGCGGCCTGATCGACGAATCGCTGATCGGCCAGACCGTCACCCTGTGCGGCTGGGCCGATGTCGCCCGCGACCTCGGCGGCGTCTGCTTCATCGACCTGCGTGACCACGAAGGCATCGTGCAGGTGGTCGCCGAATCGTCGGACGCGGACGGCAATGCGGCCGTCGTCGCGACCGCCGAGAAGGTGGGTTACGAGGACTGCTTGCGCATCACCGGCACGGTGCGCGCGCGGCATTCGGTCAACGCGAAGATCCGCACCGGCCAGGTCGAGATCGTCGCCACGCAGATCGAAGTGTTGAACAAGGCCGAGCCGCTGCCGTTCCACCATCACGAGAACCCGGGCGAAGAAACGCGCCTGAAGTATCGCTATCTCGATCTGCGCAGCCCCGACATGCAGCGCAAGATGCGCACGCGCACCAAGCTGGTCAGCGCGCTGCGTCACTGGCTGGATGACAAGGGCTTCCAGGACATCGAAACGCCGATCCTGACGAAGGCGACGCCGGAAGGTGCGCGCGACTTCCTGGTGCCGGCGCGCATGCATCCCGGCGAGTTCTACGCATTGCCGCAGTCGCCGCAGCTGTTCAAGCAGATCCTGATGATGGCGGGCTTCGACCGCTACTACCAGATCGCGCGCTGCTTCCGCGACGAAGCGTTGCGTGCCGATCGCCAGCTGGAATTCACCCAGCTCGACATGGAGTTCGCGTGGGTGTCGGAGCGCGACGTACAGGATCTCGTCGAGGCGATGATCCGCGACGTGTTCCGCGATGTCGCCAACGTCGAGCTCGCCGCAGAATTCCCGCGCATGACCTACGCCGAAGCGATGCGTCGCTACGGTTCGGACAAGCCGGACCTGCGCATCGCGCTGGAGCTGGTCGACGTTGCCGATCTGGTCAAGGACAGCCAGTTCGCGGTGTTCACCGGCCCGGCCAACGAAGCCGGCGGCCGCGTCTGCGCGCTGCGCATTCCGGGCGGCGCGAGTCTGAGCCGCAAGCAGATCGACGAGTACGCCGCGCACGCTGCGAAGTACGGCGCGAAGGGCCTGGCGTACATCAAGATTTCGGAGGCGGGAGAAGTCTCGTCGCCGATCCAGAAGTTCTTCGACGAGGCCGCGTTCGCCGCGCTGGTGTCGCACGTCGGCGCCGGCAACGGCGACCTCGTGTTCTTCGGCGCCGGCAAGTATTCGACCGTCAGCGACTTCATGGGCGCGGTGCGCCTGAAGGCCGGCAAGGATTTCAGTCTGGTCGCCGACGGCTGGGCGCCGCTGTGGGTCACCGACTTCCCGATGTTCGAATGGGACGACGAGGCGCAGCGCTACGTCGCCCTGCATCACCCCTTCACCGCGCCGTCGGTCGACGACGAGGCCGACCTGCGCGCGAACGCTGCGACGGCCGTGTCGCGCGGCTACGACATGGTGCTCAACGGCAACGAGATCGGCGGCGGTTCGATCCGTATCCACCGCTCCTCGATGCAGTCGGCGGTGTTCGAGCTGCTCGGCATCGGCGCCGAAGAAGCGCAGGCGAAGTTCGGCTTCCTGCTGGATGCGCTGAAGTACGGCGCGCCACCGCATGGCGGCATCGCGTTCGGCATCGACCGCATCGCCGCGCTGATGGCCGGTACGGAATCGATCCGCGACGTCATCGCATTCCCGAAGACCACCGGCGCGCAGTGCCTGATGACCGATGCACCGTCGCCGATCGCGGATGCGCAGCTGGCCGAAGTGCACATCCAGGTCCGGCCGAAGCCGGCGTCTGGTGTGCCGGCGACTCCCGCTGCGGAATCGTAGTCGAACCGGTCTTCAGCGCGTCTCGCGGCCCATGCGTCATGTATCCAGGCTCGATGTGCGTCGGGGCTCGGCGGCGTTCGAGCAGGCCGGTACTCACCCCTTCTCCCGCGCGCGGGGGAAGGCTGGGAGGGGCGCAAACGCTCCGATCGAGGGGCGCATGGATGCAGGCGGCCTGTGCGCTCGAATCGAGATTTGCGTGCCCGGACGCTTCGCTCCCACCCAACCCTCCCCCGCAGGCGGAGGAGGGCTCGAAGGTGCCGTCGGCTGGGCCGACGTCAATCGACTTGCCGCGTGAATCAGTGCCAGAGGCGTTTTGAATGAACGGATATCGGCTGGACATCTCTACGAGCACGCGGCCAACGCTCCGCCGCGCCACCGTCGACGACGCGCAGACGCTGTCCGCGCTGGCCGCGCGTACGTTCACCGAGACCTTCGGTCATCTGTATCCGGCTGAGGATCTCGCGGCGTTTCTGGCCGACGCGTACGCGGTGGAGAAGCAGCGTACGATCCTTGCGCATCCCGATTACGCGGTCTGGCTGCTGGAACATGAGGGCGAGGCGATCGGCCATGTCGCGGCCGGCCCCTGCGGGCTGCCGCACGCCGATGTCGCCAAGGGCGATGGCGAACTCAAGCGGCTCTATCTCGTGCAGGGCCACCAGGGTGGCGGCAACGGCACGCGGATGATGGACGCCGCGATGGACTGGCTGCTGCGCGATGGCCCGCGCACGCTGTGGGTCGGCGTGTGGTCGGAGAACCTCGGCGCGCAACGCTTCTACGCGCGTTACGGTTTCGAGCAGGTCGGCGACTACATTTTCCCGGTCGGCTCGATCAACGATCTCGAGTTCATACTCAAACGACCGCGTTGAACCGCAAGGGCAGGGAGGCCTGGCATGCGTCGTATGTTGCTGATCGTGTCTGCGGTTGGGGTCCTGCTGTTCGGCAGCCTGTTGGTCGTGTCGCTGGCGAAGCCGGAATGGATTGAAGCATCGGCGCGCACCTTGCTGCGTGCGGAGATCGAGCGCCGGGTCGGTGCAGAAATTGCGTTCGCGCAGGACGGCAGAATCGCCGGGGCCGCGCATCGCGCGCTGGCACAGTGGCCTTCTGAAAGGACGTCCGCCGTTCTGCCTACCCTGGTGGCCACCGCGCTCGCAGAGATGCGTGATGGCGATTGCGCCTGTCGTGCAGGCATTGGGCGCCGCGTACAGGACGTTGCCGGCGAACGGCTCGGGAAGCTTTCAACAGGCAGCGGGCACCTGAAGCAGTCGGTGCGTGCGGCTTATGTCGACACCGCAGGCAAGCTGCATCGCGAGCTGCGGATCTTCGCGGGCAGCAATACAGGCGTGTTCCTGTTGCTGGGCGTGGTCGTGTGGTGGCGCGATGCCAGAAGCGTACTGTTGCCTGCGCTCGTGCTGATCGGCGGCGCCGCGCTGACTGGCGGCCTGTATCTGTTCGGTCAGAACTGGCTGCACACGATCGTGTTCGACAGCTATGTCGGGTACGGCTACATCGTCTGGCTCGGGCTTGCGGTCGGCTTTCTGGCGGATATCGCGTTCAACCGCGGCAGGGTCACACAGTGCATCACGAACGGCATCGGCTCTGCGCTGCCTTCCTGAGCACGCTGTTGCGCGACTCCGAACCTGACAACTGATGCCTCGCCGGGAATGCAATCTGCATCCCCGGCATCGAGAGGATTCAGTCGGCGATCGACAGCGTCACGTCGATGTTGCCGCGGGTCGCGTTCGAGTACGGGCACACGATGTGCGCGGCATCGACGAGGGTCTGCAACTGCTCGCGATCCACGCCCGGCGCCGAAATGCTGAGATCGGCCTGGATGCCGAAGCCGGTGGGAATCTTGCCGATACCGACCTGGCCGGTGACGGTGGTGTCGGCCGGCAGGGCGACCTTGTGCTGGCCGGCGACGAACTTCAACGCGCCGAGGAAACAGGCCGAATAGCCGGCTGCGAACAGCTGCTCGGGATTCGTGCCGGGGCCGCCGGCGCCGCCGAGCTCGCGCGGGGTCGACAGGGTGACGTCGAGGACATTGTCGGACGAGGTGGCGCGGCCTTCGCGGCCGCCGGTTGCACTGGCGGTGGCGGTGTAAAGCACGGTTTCGATGGACATCGGAAATCTCCTGTCGGACCGGTCACGGAATGCGCCGGCGAGGTGACCATCGTGCACGGTCTCTGGCGACGATTGGTGATACAAAGTCCATGAAACTTGTCCCGGAGTCCTGTCATGGTGGATCGTCTCGCGGCATTGCTCGACCGCTTTCCCATTGCCGCGCGCGTCGATTCGCTCGGCGACGGGGCACCGGAAGCTGCACTGTGGCTGTTGCGCGATGGCGGACTCGCGCTGCCGGGCACGGGCACATGGACGGGGCCGGGCCTGCTGTTGCTGCCACGCATGGACGTCCGCGACGCGATCGTCCCTGAGGCGGGCGCGGCCTGGATGCGCGTGCGTCTGCTGTTCGAAGGCGGCGCCGACAGTCCGCTGGCGACGGCGTTGCCGGGCGTGCTGTGGGTCTCGCCGGATGCGCTGCCGGGTTCGCAGGGCCTGCTTGCATTGCTGTTCGAAGAGGCCTTCGACGGACGTTGCGGTCGCACCGCGCTGATCGAGCGGCTGGTCGAAGCGCTGCTGGTGCAGGTGCTGCGCCAGCAGATGGAGGCGGGCGCGCTGCAGGGCGGATTGCTGGCCGGCATGGCGCATCCGCGTTTGCGGCGCGCGCTGGTCGCGATGCATGAGGCGCCGGCGCAGCCGTGGTCGCTGGAAACACTGGCGGACGCGGCCGGCATGTCGCGCAGCGCGTTCGCCGATGCGTTCCGCGAGGCGATCGGGCAGACACCCGGCCAGTATCTGCAGGCCTGGCGCATCGGCCTCGCGCAACGCGCGCTGCGTCGCGGGCGGCCGCTGAAACTGATCGCCGACGAGGTCGGCTACGGCAGCGAGGCGGCGCTCTCGCGTGCGTTCAAGGCGCACAGCGGCGTGTCGCCGCGGGCCTGGCGGCAGGGCCGCGTGGCGAGCGGGGCTGTCGCATGAGTGACGGGCCGACGCGCGTGCTGCTGCTGCACGGTATCTGGATGGTCGGCCTGACGATGCGCCGCTTCGCGCGTGGTCTCGCCGAGGCCGGCTTCGAGACCGAAATCATCGGATACCCCAGCATCGCCGGCGGTCCGGATGCGGCGGCCGAACGTCTGGCCGACGCACTCGCACAGGGCCCGGCCCACGTGGTCGGCCACAGTCTTGGCGGCCTGTCGGCGCTGCAGGCGGCGGGCTCAACGCCGGCGCTGCCGGTGGGCCGCATCGTCTGTCTGGGCTCGCCGGTCTGTGGCAGCGGCGCGGCGCATGCGTTGTCGGGGGTGCCGATGTCGCACCTGTACTTCGGCCGCAGCGCCGACATCCTGCATGCCGGCTGCGTCGAATGGCCGGCCGGCCTCGAGGTGGGCATGGTCGCCGGCTGCGTGCCCCGCGGACTGGGCGCATTGCTGGCGCGGTTCGACGGCCCGCACGACGGCACGGTGTCGGTCGAGGAGACCCGCGCGCCGGCGCTGGCCGACCACATCGTGGTGCAGGCCAGCCACAGCGGCCTGCTGCTGTCGGCCGACGCGGTGCGCCAGACCGTCGGATTCCTCCGCCACGGCCGTTTCGAACACGCGCGGCCCGGGCATGCGGAGTAAAATCGCCGGCTTCCAACGCCAACAGACCTGACACCCATGGGACGAGGACCTTCGATCGAGGCCCGCAAGAACGCGACCGACGCCAAGCGCGGCAAGATCTTCACCAAGATCATTCGCGAAATCGGTGTCGCGGCGCGTGCCGGCGGCGGTGATCCGTCGAACAACCCGCGCCTGCGCACGGCAATCGACAAGGGCATGGCCCAGAACATGACCAAGGACGTGGTCGAGCGCGCGATCAAGAAAGCGACCGGCGAGCTCGAAGGCGTCGAGTACGAAGAGATCCGCTACGAGGGCTACGCGCCTGGCGGGGTCGCCGTGATCGTCGATACGCTGACCGACAACCGCGTGCGCACCGTGGCCGAAGTCCGCCACGCGTTCGGCAAGTGCGGCGGCAACATGGGCACCGAAGGCTCGGTCGCCTTCATGTTCAAGCGTCTGGGTGTGCTGAGTTTCGAGGGTCTGGACGAGGACACGGTGACCGAGGCCGCGATCGACGCCGGCGCCGACGATGTCGTGGTGTATCCCGAGGACGGCGCGATCGACGTGGTCACGAGCGCCGACGCGTTCGAATCCGTGCGCGATGCGATGGCGGCCGCGGGCATCGTCGCCGGCCATGCCGAAGTGACGTTCCGCGCCGACAACGACATCGTCGTCGACGGCGAGACCGCGGAGCAGGTGCGCAAGATGCTCGATCTGCTCGAAGATCTCGACGACGTGCAAGCGGTCTACTCGAACGCGCAGTTCGAGGGCTGAAGACCCCCGTGACCCGCATTCTCGGCATCGACCCCGGTTCCCAGCGCACCGGGGTCGGCATCATCGACGTGGATGCGGCCGGAAAGGTCACGCACGTGTTCCATGCGCCGCTGGTGCTGGTGACCGCGGGCGAGTTTCCCGCGCGCCTGCGTCGCCTGCTCGACGGGCTGACCGCGTTGATCATCGAGCATCGGCCCGACGAAGTCGCGATCGAGAAAGTCTTCATGGCGCGCAATCCGGATTCGGCGCTCAAGCTCGGCCAGGCGCGCGGCGCCGCGATCGGCGCGGTGGTGCTGCGCGACCTGCCGGTGAGCGAATACGCGGCCACCGAGGTCAAGCTGGCGGTGGTCGGCCGTGGCAGCGCCGAGAAGGCGCAGATCCAGCACATGGTCGGGTTGATGCTCGGGCTGTCGGGCAAGCTGCAAGCCGACGCCGCCGATGCATTGGCGGTCGCGATCACGCACGCGCACGTCAGCGCCACCGCGAAGCGGCTCGGCGTCGGCGTGAAGCAGGCCTGGGGTCGGAAGGGATGAACGCTGCCTCGGTCGGAAATGCACACCGCGCCGGATCCGCTGTGTGCTGGCCCGTTGTTTGCGTGCCTGTCGCACTTCAACTCACACGTTCCATCCGCCCGGAGAGGCACAGCCGATGATCGGAAGACTGCGCGGCACGCTGGCCCACAAGGCACCGCCCTGGCTGGTGATCGACGTCAACGGTGTCGGCTACGAACTCGAAGCGCCGATGAGCACGTTCTACGACCTGCCCGAGGTCGGTCGCGAGGTCGCGCTGTTCACGCACTACGCGCAGAAGGAAGACAGCGTCTCGCTGTACGGCTTCCTGCACGAGTCCGAGCGGCGGCTGTTCCGCGACGTGCAGAAGGTCACCGGCATCGGCGCGAAGATCGCGCTGGCGATTCTGTCGGGTGTCAGCGTCGATACGTTCGCGCGGCTGGTGCAGACCGGCGACGTCGCGGCGCTGACCAAGATTCCCGGTATCGGCAAGAAGACCGCCGAGCGCATGGTCGTCGAGCTGCGTGACCGCGCGGCCGATCTGGCTGGCGCAGGCGGGGCGATCGGCGGTGTCCAGGTGCCGGCCGATCCGATGTCGGAAGCGGTCGTGGCACTGCAGCAGCTGGGCTACAAACCGGCCGATGCGGTGCGGATGGCGAAGGCCGCAGCAAGTGAAGGCGACCCGCCCGAAATCATCATCCGGAAAGCGCTACAGTCCGCGCTTCGCTGACCCCCACCCCCACATCCGTCGGCAAGGTCGACACTACATGTCACACGCCAGCAGCCAGCCCGGCACGGGCCCGCGTACCCACGGTTCGGGACATGGCAAGGTGGGTCTCGCCGGGCTGATCGCCGGCGCGATCGGTGTCGTCTTCGGCGACATCGGCACCAGCCCGCTGTACACATTGCGCGAGGCGTTCTCGCCGCACTACGGGTTGGTCGCCAATCACGACACCGTGCTCGGCGTGCTGTCGATGATCTTCTGGTCGCTGATGGTCGTGGTGACGCTCAAGTACGTCACGATCATCCTGCGCGCCGACAACGACGGCGAGGGCGGGATCATGGCGCTGATGGCGCTGGCCCAGCGCTGTCTCGCCAAGGGCGGCAAGTCCGCGTATCTGGTCGGCATCCTCGGTGTGTTCGGTGCGTCGCTGTTCTTCAGCGATGGCGTGATCACGCCCGCGATTTCGGTGCTGTCGGCGGTCGAGGGCCTGGAGGTTGTCGCGCCTGGACTGCACGCCTGGATCATTCCGATCACCGTCGTCGTCCTGACGGCGCTGTTCGCCACCCAGCGCTACGGCACCGCCAAGGTCGGCCGCGTGTTCGGCCCGATCACGATGTTGTGGTTTCTGTCGCTCGCGGCGCTCGGCGTGCTCAACATCCTGCACGAGCCGGAAGTGCTGCACGCGATCAACCCGCTGTGGGCGGCACGCTTCTTCTGGGAACACAGCTGGGGCGGCGTCTTCATTCTCGGCGCCGTGGTGCTGGCGGTGACGGGCGGTGAGGCGATCTACACCGACATGGGCCACTTCGGCGCCAAGCCGATCCGCTACGCCTGGTATTTCTTCGTGCTGCCGTCGCTGATGCTCAACTATCTGGGGCAGGGCGCGCTGGTGCTCGAAGACCCCGCCGCGATCCAGAATCCCTTCTACATCGGCGTGCCGCAGTGGGCGCGCTGGCCGATGATCGTGCTGGCGACCTGTGCCACCGTCATCGCGTCGCAGGCGGTGATCACCGGCGGCTTCTCGGTCGCGCGCCAGGCGATGCAGCTGGGCTACATCCCGCGCATGCATGTGCGGCACACCTCCAGCGACACCATCGGCCAGATCTACATCCCCGGTATCAACTGGGCGATGGCGATCGTGGTGATCGCGCTGGTGCTGACCTTCCAGACGTCCTCCGCACTGGCGGCGGCCTACGGCATTTCGGTGTCGCTGACGATGCTGATCGACACGCTGCTGCTGATCGTCGTCGCCCGCGCGCTGTGGCCCCGCTGGCGCCGCTGGGTGCTGCCGTGCTGCGCGGTCTTCATCTTCATCGACGTGGCGTTCGTGGTCGCCAACGGCGCCAAGGTACTGCAGGGCGCCTGGTTCCCGCTGGTGCTCGGCATCACGCTGTTCACCCTGCTGCGCACCTGGCGCCGCGGCCGCCAGCTGCTGCACGCGGAGATCCAGAAGGACGGCATCCGCCTCGAGACGTTCCTGCCGGGCCTGATGCTCGCCCCGCCGGTGCGCGTGCCCGGTACCGCGGTGTTCCTGACCAGCGACCGCGGCATCGTGCCGCACGCGCTGATGCACAACCTCAAGCACAACAAAGTGCTGCACGAGCGCAATGTGTTCCTGACCGTCGAGACCCTGACGCTGCCGTACGCCGCGCCGGACCGGCGCCTGAAAATGGAGTCGATCGGCGACGATTTCCACCGCGTCACGATCCGCTTCGGCTTCATGGAAACGCCCGACGTTCCGATGGCGCTGATGCGCTGCGGCGACATCGAAGGCGGCATCGTCATCGACCCGATGGACACGACCTACTTCACCAGTCGCGAGACGGTGGTGGCGAGTCCGCGGCGCGGCATGCCGGTGTGGCGCGACAAGCTGTTCGCTTTCATGCACCGCAATGCGGCGCCGGCGACGGTGTTCTTCCGGATTCCGGGGAATCGGCTGGTGGAGTTGGGGTCGCAGGTGCAGATCTGATTTGGCTCTGTTTTTCGCGTCAGCGCTTCGATGCGCGAAGAAAATGCTGCGCTTGCTTTTGATTTGCCTCCATTAGGCGTAACGCCGTCTTGCAAAGCGCAGACCCATAGGGCGCCGCCCAGGGATGGGCGGTGTTTTCCGACCGAGGCAGGATGCCGAGTCGGAAAATCCCTGCGCACTACGAGCCGCGGGCTTCGGACTTGTCGGGGAGACGTTTTTCTTTGGTTCCGTTTCTTTTGGGGTCAACCAAAAGAAATGAACTCGGCCGCGTCAGCGGACGAAAGCGTTTGACGTTGCTATTCCGCTTCGCTCTCACGGCGAGAAGCAAGATCAAACGCTTCCACTCGCCTTGCGGCGAGCGGGTTCATTTCTTTTGCTGGCCCAAAAGAAACGGAACCAAAGAAAAGGGCCAGCCCCGACGAAGCTCACCCGGCGTGTCATTCGTTCCGGGATTTTTCGACTCGCCATCCTGGCTCGGTCGAAAAACGCCGCACGTCCATGTGCGGCGCCCTACGGGTCTACGTGCTTTGCCCGCTCGTCAGCGCCGCGAGAAATCCGGAGCAAAAGCCGCTGCGGCTCATTGCCTCTTGGACGAGTGCTCGGAGTTGCTGGACCGTACGCTGCGATCGCGTAGATGGCGGGGCGCAATGCCAGCGGTCACGCGGCCGCACCGCGGCGAAGGGCATTCGCAAAAGCCGATCTGGAACAGAGCACCCCACCGCCCACGCTGGTGTTCCCGTCCGGCCGCCCCAAGGTCGGGGGCACCCCCCAAGATGTCCCGCCATGATTCCCTTCTCGATTCTCGATCTCGCCCCGGTCACCGAGGGCAGCACGCCGGCCGAATCCTTTGCCCGGTCGCTCGATCTCGCCCGGCACGGTGAATCGCTCGGCTACGCGCGCTACTGGCTCGCCGAGCACCACAACATGCCCGGCATCGCCAGCGCGGCGACGGCCGTGCTGATCGGACACATCGCCGGCGGCACGTCGACGATCCGGGTCGGGTCGGGCGGGGTGATGCTGCCCAACCATGCGCCGCTGCAGGTGGCCGAGCAGTTCGGCACGCTGGCGTCGCTGTATCCGGGGCGTATCGATCTCGGGTTGGGTCGGGCGCCGGGCACCGATCAGCCGACGACGAAGGCGCTGCGCCGCTATTACGCCGGCGCGGATGCGTTTCCGTCCGATGTCATGGAGCTGCTGCGCTACTTCGAGCCGGCGCAGCCCGGTCAGCCGGTGCAGGCCGTGCCGGGCGCGGGGCTCGACGTGCCGGTGTGGATCCTGGGTTCCAGCCTGTTCGGCGCCGGTCTCGCGGCGACGCTCGGCCTGCCGTACGCGTTCGCCTCGCACTTCGCGCCGGCCGCGATGTCGGAAGCGCTGGCGCTGTACCACCGCGATTTCCGTCCGTCGAAGCACCTGCGCCAGCCGCACGCGATGCTGGCGCTCAACGTGGTCGCGGCGGATACGCGCGCCGAGGCGCAGCGGTTGTTCACCACGCAGCAGCAGAGTTTCGTGCGCCTGCGCCGTGGCGCGCCTGGGCTGATTCCGCCGCCGATCGACGATATCGCAGCGTTCTGGACGCCGGCCGAGAAGGCGATGGTCGCGCAGTCGCTGGCGTGTTCGGTGATCGGCGATCCGGCCGACGTCCGCGAGGGCATCGCCGAATTCATCGCGCGCCATCGCCCGGACGAGCTGATGCTGACCGCCAACATCTTCGACCACGACGCGCGCAAGCACAGCTTCTCGCTGGCCGCGGAGGCAATGCGCGGCTGATCCAGTTGCGGGCGCGCTTCCGGGCGCGTTCCGCGGCACGCGCCGCGCGTCACCGGCGGGGCGTGCGATCATGCGCGAATGACCGCAGACCGCATCATCGCCGCCGACGCCACCCGCGAGGACGACGCCATCGAGGCGAGCATCCGGCCGCAGCGGCTGGACGATTACCTCGGCCAGCAGCCGGTCCGCGAGCAGATGTCGATCTTCATCGAGGCCGCGAAGCAGCGGCGCGAGGCGCTCGATCATGTGCTGATCTTCGGGCCGCCGGGGCTGGGCAAGACCACGCTGAGCCACGTGATCGCCAACGAACTCGGCGTCGCGCTGCGCGTGACGTCGGGGCCGGTGATCGAGAAGGCCGGCGATCTCGCCGCGCTGCTGACCAATCTGCAGCCGCACGATGTGCTCTTCATCGACGAGATCCACCGCCTGTCGCCGGTCGTGGAAGAAGTGCTGTATCCGGCGATGGAAGATTTCCAGCTCGACATCATGATCGGCGAGGGCCCCGCGGCGCGTTCGATCAAGATCGACCTGCCGCCCTTCACCCTGATTGGCGCAACCACGCGCGCAGGCCTGCTGACCGCGCCGCTGCGCGACCGCTTCGGCATCGTGCAACGGCTGGAGTTCTACAGCACCGAGGAACTGACCCGGATCGTGCGCCGTTCGGCGCAGATTCTCGGCCTGTCCTGTGAACCCGATGGCGCCGCCGAAATTGCGAAGCGCGCACGTGGCACGCCGCGTATCGCCAACCGTCTGCTGCGCCGTGTGCGTGATTACGCGCAGGTGCGCGCCGGTGGCCGCATCGATCGCGACGTGGCCAATGCCGCGATGCTGATGCTCAAGGTCGATCCGGAAGGCTTCGACGAACTCGATCGCCGCCTGCTGCATCTGATCATCGAGAACTTCGATGGCGGCCCGGTCGGCGTCGAGTCGATGGCGGCCGCGCTCAGCGAGGAACGCGGCACGCTGGAAGACGTCATCGAGCCGTATCTGATCCAGCAGGGCTATCTCGTGCGCACCGCGCGCGGGCGCATGGCGACGGTCAAGGCCTGGCGCCATCTGGGCCTGGAGCCGCGCCGCGACGCCACCGCGACCCCCGGCCACCTGTTCTGATCTCCTGCGAGGTGCGGCTTTGACAGCGATTTCCAGCCCTGGGGCCGGTCCGACCGGTCTATTCAGTTGGCCGACACGCGTCTATTGGGAAGATACCGACGCAGGTGGCGTCGTCTATCACGCGCAGTACGTGGCTTTCATGGAGCGCGCGCGCAGCGAGTGGTTGCGGGCGCATGGCTACGGACAGCAGATGTTGCGCGATACGCACGGCACGTTGTTCGCGGTCCGTGCGATGCGGATCGATTTCCGCAGTCCGGCGCGGCTCGACGATGCGCTGGAGGTCAGCGTGGCGCTGCGGCAGTGCCGGCGTGCGAGCGCGGTGTTCGTGCAGGAGGTGCGCCGCGATGGCGATCTGCTGCTCGATGCCGAGGTCCGTGTCGCGGCATTGTCGTCATCCGATTTCAGGCCGCGTGCCATTCCGGACGCGCTCTACACACAACTCAAGTCACTCGAAACGTCAGCGGAGTAATCCTGGATGAGCCTCATGCCCGTGCTGTTGCAGTCCGCCGCCCAGGTGCAGGCGTTGCCCGAAGAGGCCGCCGCCGGCGCGACCGAACTCGCGAACGCGGGCGCCGCTGCGGCTGCCACCGCGCCGATGGCCAACGAACTCAGCATTCTCGAGCTGATCCTGCACGCATCGATTCCGGTGCAGCTGGTGATGCTGCTGCTGCTGTTTGCGTCGGTGTCGTCGTGGGTGATCATCTTCCGCAAGAAGCGCCTGCTGGACCGCGCCGAGAAGGAGGCCGACCGCTTCGAAGAGCGTTTCTGGTCTGGCGCCGAGATCAGCAAGCTCTACGCCTCGGCGACCGAGCGCAACCGTGAGATCGAGGGCCTGGAGGCCATCTTCGAGGCGGGGTATCGCGAGTACTCGCGTCAGCGGCAGCGTCGCGGCGTCGATGCGCGCACGCATCTCGAAGGTGCACAGCGCGGCATGCGCGTCGCCGGCGCACGCGAACTCGACGGGCTGGAGAGCAATCTCGAATACCTCGCCAACGTCGGCTCGATCGCGCCCTACGTCGGCCTGCTCGGCACCGTGTGGGGCATCATGATTTCGTTCCACGGCCTGGCCAGCGTCAAGGAGGCGACCATCGCCACGGTCGCGCCGGGCATCTCGGAAGCGCTGATCGCGACAGCGATGGGTCTGTTCGCCGCGATCCCGGCGGTGTGGGCCTACAACCGCTTCGCGACGAAGGTCGAGCGCGTCGCCACGCGCTTCGAGGCTTTCTCCGACGAGTTCTCCTCGATCCTCGAACGTCAGACCGGCACCGAGTGATTTCCGCGGCGCGCCGAGGCGCGCCGGCCCAGCCGCGTTCGACCGTCCCCGCATCCGGATTCCGCCATGTCGTCGATCTCCCTTCGCCGTTCCAAGCGGCGCAAGCTCAAGAACGAAATCAACGTCGTGCCCTACATCGACGTGATGCTGGTGCTGCTGATCATTTTCATGGTCACCACGCCGCTGATGAATCTGGGCACCGACATCAACCTGCCGGATTCGCGCGCGATGTCGCTCGGCTCGCCGCAGGATCCGGTCGTGGTCAGCGTATATCCCGACGGGCAGCTCGCGTTGATGGTGGAACGCCAGAACACCTCGGTCACGCGTGAGGATCTCGTCGCGCGCCTGCGCGGCATCCACACGCAAAACCCGGATGCGACCATCCTCGTCAGCGGCGATGGCGCGGCCAGCTATCAGCGGATCATGAACGCCATCGACCTCATCAACGAGGCCGGCATCACCAAGGTCAGCCTGATCAGCCGTCCGGCGGAAAGCGCGAACTGAGATGCGCGAGTCGCGTTCCGACAATGTAGTGGCGATCGGACTGTCGATCCTGGTCCATGTGCTGCTGTTCGGCCTGATCATTCTCGGCGCGCTGTGGAGCGCGTCGTCGCGGCCCGAATCGGCGATGGGCTCGCCAGTCTCGGCCGACATCATCGATCCCAATGCGCTGAGCGCCGCTGACCGGCGCGCGCTGGCCAGCAAGCCCGAGCCGTTGCCTGATCCGGAGCCCGCGCCCGAGCCGGTGCCCGATCCCGTTCCGGAACCGGTGCCCGAGCCGGTCGAAGAGCCCGCGTCCGCACCGCCGCAGCCGTTGCCCGAACCGCGACCCGAGGACGCCGTCGAGCAGCGCCAGCCGCAGCTGCAGGAAGTCGTGCCCGAGCCCGATACCGTCTCGCAGGCCGCCGTGCGCCGCGATGCGCTGGCTGCCGAGCAGCGCGAGAAGGAGCGGGAAGAGAAGCGCCGTCAGGCGCAGGTCGAACTCGCCGAGCAGCAGAAGCAGCAGGAAGCCGAAGAGAAGCGCCGCCTCGCGCGCCAGGAACTCGAGAAGCTGCGTGCCGAACGCGAGAAGACCCAGCGCGAAGCGCAGCTGTCGGAGCAGCGTCTGAAGCAGATCGCCGAGCGCAATGCGCAGCAGGCGTCCGAGCAGCGCGCCGCCGCGTCCGCCGCGAGCCCGCCGCCGGGTCGTCCCGATGGCGACAGCGGTCTGGCTGCGAAGTACGCCGCCGCGTTGCAGGAGGCGATCCGCCGCAACTGGCGTCGTCCGGACAACGTGCCGCTGGGCCAGCGCTGCCGCCTCTACATCACCCAGTTGCCGGGTGGCGAGGTGTTGAACGTCGAGTTCGATGCGTCCTGTCCGTATGACGCGCAGGGCCGTCGCTCGGTCGAAGCCGCGGTGCGCGCGGCCGAGCCGCTGCCGTACGAAGGCTTCCAGTCGGTCTTCAACCGCAGGCTCAACCTCAACTTCACGGCGCAGGATTGATGCCGGCGCGCCGAGTCGCGCGCCCTTCGATCATGGTGTCATGCGCTCCGTGTCCGGCTGCCGCGCCGTCGCCCTGTGCCGGCGTCGCGCCGGCGTTCCCGCGCCGCCTCACCATCCCGTTCACCTGCGCGGCGCGATGATTGCGCTGGTATTCATCCTGTTCCCCGGTCCAGCGGCCAAGCTGCCCGGGCTCACTCTCTTCAAACCGGTAAGCCGATGAAACCCATTCTGATCCGTTGCTTGTTGGCTCTGTTCGCACTCGGCCTGCCCATGCTCGCCAGTGCGCAGCAGCAGGGCCTCGAGATCGACATCACCGGCGGCAGCGCCCAGGCGATGCCGATCGCGGTCGTGCCGATGCCCTACCAGGGCAGTGGCGCCGCGCCCGATACCGATGTCGCCGCCGTGGTGCGCGCCGACCTCGACCGCTCCGGCCAGTTCCGCTCGCTGCCCGAGCGCGACATCGTCGAGCGCCCGACGCGCGGCAGCGAGGTCCAGTACCCGACGTGGCGCGCGCTGCGTCAGGACTTCCTCGTCGTCGGCCGCGTCGTCGACGCCGGCGGCGGCAGCTACCGGGTCGAGTACGAACTGTTCGACGTCGCCAAGCAGGAGCGCGTGCTCGGCCTGGCGATGACCGCGCGTCCGAATGCGATGCGTGATGTCGCGCACCAGATGGCCGACGCGATCTACGAGAAGATCACCGGCGTGCGTGGCGCGTTCTGGACCCGGGTCGCGTACATCACCCAGACCGGCGTCGGCCCGAGCGCGCGTTATGCGTTGATCGTCGCCGACTCCGACGGCCACAACCCGCAGACGGTCGTGCGCTCGAACGAGCCGCTGATGTCGCCGAGCTGGAGCCCGGACGGCCGCCGCGTCGCCTACGTCAGCTTCGAGAGCGGCAACTCGGCGATCTACATCCAGGACATCACCAGCGGCGGTCGTGAACTGGTTTCGAGCTTCCGCGGCATCAACGGCGCCCCGGCGTTCTCGCCCGACGGCCGTCGTCTGGCGCTGTCGCTGTCGCGCAGCGGCAACCCCGAGATCTACGTGATGGACCTCGGCAGCAAGGCGCTGACCCAGGTCACCAACCACTTCGCCATCGACACCTCGCCCTCCTGGGCGGCCGACGGCGGCAGCCTGTACTTCATCTCCGACCGCGGCGGGCGGCCGCAGGTCTACCAGGCGCCGGTGTCCGGCGGCAGCGCGACCCGCGTGACCTTCGAGGGCAGCTACAACGCCGACCCGTCGGTGTCCTTCGATGGCAAGAAAATCGTCGTGGCGCAAGGTTCAGGCAACGTGTACCGTATTGCACTGCTGGATCGCAGCCTGGGGTCGCCCCGCTGGTCTACGCTGTCGCCAGGGTCGCTCGACGAATCGCCGAGCTTTGCCCCGAACGCCGGCATGGTCCTGTACGCGGCGCGTGAGGGGCGCAGGGGTGTGTTGTATGCGGTGTCCTCGGATGGCCGTGTGCGTCAGCGCCTCGTCCTCGCCGATGGCGATGTGCGCGAGCCGGCTTGGGGTCCGTACCGGGAACAGCGCTGACGCTGCCTGCACGCCCCGACCAATAACAATTGCCCTGTTGCCATAGAAAACCAAGGATCGACGAGATGAAGATGACCACCCGTTTGATGCTGGCCGCGATGCTCTGCACCGCTGCCGTTGCGTGTTCCAAGAAGGTCAAGGAAGAGGCACCGGTCGATACCGGTCCGTCGACCGGCACCGTGGCTCCGACTGGCCCGACCGCGGGTGCTTACACCCCGGCCGACCTCGACAGCGATGCATGCCTGCGTCAGCGCGTCGTCTACTTCGATCTCGATCAGGACAACCTGCGTCCCGAGTTCCAGGCTGTAATGGCCTGCCATGCCAAGTACCTGCGTGACCGCAGCGCTGCGCGCATCTCGCTGGAAGGCCACGCCGACGAGCGCGGCAGCCGCGAGTACAACCAGGGTCTGGGCGAGCGTCGTGGCAATGGCGTGTCCTCGGCACTGCAGGCCAACGGTGGTTCGGCTGCCCAGCTGGCTGTCGTCAGCTACGGCGAAGAGCGTCCGGTCTGCAATGACTCGAACGAAGATTGCTGGGCCCGCAATCGTCGCGTCGAGATCATTTACACCGCTCGCTGATGCGTTCGATGCGTCATTGGCTGGTACTCCCAGTAGCGTTCGCGGCGACCCTCGTGGTCGCCGCGCCCGCATGGGCGCAACGGGCGAGCCTCGCGGACCGCGTGGCCTCGCTCGAAGCGCGCGCGGGTGATACCAGCGCCAACGTCGATCTGCTCAACCAGCTCAATCAGCTGCGGCAGGAGATCGTGTCCCTGCGCTCGCAGGTGGAAGAACTCCAGCAGCAGAACGAGCAGCTCAAGTCCAGCAACCGCAGCCAGTATCTCGACATCGACGGCCGGCTCAACCGGCTCGAGAGCGGGCAGGGCGGCGGTGGCGGTGGTCTTGAACTGCCCGATCCCACCGGCGCTGCAACGCCGGCACCCGCGGCAGGCGCAAATGCGCAGGCCGCGCGTGGTTCTGCGACGAGCGCTGCGCCCGTCTCAACGCAGGCCGCACCTGCCGACGAACGCGCCGCTTACGAGCAGGCGTTCGATGCATTGAAGAATGCGCGTTACGACGAATCCGCCACGCTGTTCCAGGGCTTCCTGCAGCAGCACCCGCAGGGCAGCTACGCGCCGAACGCGCTGTACTGGCTTGGCGAGAGCTATTACGTCACCCAGAATTACGCACTGGCGCAGGAGCAGTTCCTGTCGCTGTTGCAGCGCTATCCGCAGAGCGACAAGGCCCCGGGCGCGATGCTCAAGGTCGGTCTTTCGCAGTACGGGCTGAAAGACCTCGACGGCGCCGAGACGACGCTCGCCGATGTCGGCAAGCAGTATCCCGGCACCGACGCGGCACGCACCGCCGCCGACCGGCTCCGCGCAATCCAGCTCTCGCGCCTGCGCTGATCCATGACCGCCGTCGCGCCCGATGCGGTCGCCGCATCCGCGGCCGACCGGCTCAAGCTCACCGAAGTCTTCCTGTCCTTGCAGGGCGAAGCCCGCGATGCCGGCTGGCCGACGGTGTTCGTCCGTCTGACCGGCTGCCCGCTGCGCTGCACCTACTGCGACACCGCGTACGCCTTCCACGGCGGCCAGTGGTGGACGATCGACGACATCCTCGCGGAAGTTGCGAAGCATGGCGTGAGGCACGTCTGCGTGACCGGTGGAGAACCACTGGCGCAGAAGCGCTGCATCGGCCTGTTGCGTCGCCTGTGCGATGCCGGCTACCAGGTGTCGCTGGAAACCTCGGGCGCGCTGGACATCAGCGACGTCGATCCGCGCGTGAGCCGCGTGCTCGACATCAAGACGCCTGCCTCCAACGAAGCGCATCGCAACCGCTGGGAGAATCTCCCGCTGCTGACCGCGCACGACCAGATCAAGTTCGTCGTCTGCTCGCGCGCCGATTACGAGTGGGCACGCGACGTCGTGCTGACCAAGGGGCTGCCGCATCGCTGCGACGTGCTGTTCTCGCCGAGCAAGGGCGAGATCACCGGTCGCGAGCTGGCCGACTGGATCGTCGCGGATCGCCTGCCGGTGAAGTTCCAGATGCAGCTGCACAAGCTGCTGTGGGATGACGAACCGGGGCGCTGAGCCCGGCATCTGCCCGAAGGCTGCGCTAGCCTGTCGCGCGACATTCCGAATTTCCGTACCGCATCCAGATCGCCTCATGAAAAAAGCCGTCGTCCTGTTGTCCGGAGGCATGGACTCCGCCGCCGTCATCGCCATCGCCCAGGAACAGGGCTTCGATGTGCATGCGCTGAGCGTGCGCTACGGCCAGCGCCACACCTCCGAACTCGATGCCGCCGCGCGCGTCGCGGCCGCGATGGGCGTCACCGTGCACAAGACCGTCGACGTCGACCTGCGCAGCATCGGCGGCTCGGCATTGACCGACGACATCGACGTGCCGGAAGCGGGCGGCGCAGGCATTCCGGTGACCTACGTGCCCGCGCGCAACACGATCATGCTGTCGCTCGCCCTCGGCTGGGCCGAAGTGCTCGGCGCAGCCGACATCTTCTGCGGCGTCAACGCGGTCGACTATTCCGGCTATCCGGATTGCCGTCCCGAATTCGTCGATGCTTTCGAGCGTCTGGCCAATCTCGCGACCAAGGCGGGCGTCGAAGGCGCCGGCATCCGCGTGCACGCCCCGCTGCAGCGCATGGGCAAGGGCGACATCGTGCGCGAAGGCGTACGTCTGGGCGTCGACTTCGGCCTGACCGTGTCCTGCTACAACGCCGATGCCCAAGGTATGGCCTGCGGCCACTGCGACGCGTGCCGTCTGCGCGCGGACGGATTCGACGCCGCGGGCGTGCCTGATCCCACGCGGTACGTACAGACGACGGCCTGAGGCCGACGCGCGGTCCACATTGCGCTAGAATGCGCCCCCTGCGCCGGCCACTGCTGCCGGCGACTGTCTTCCGGGTCGTTAGCTCAGTCGGTAGAGCATCGGACTTTTAATCCGCTGGTCGATGGTTCGAATCCATCACGACCCACCAGCTTCCAGGGCATCGGCGCGGCGGCTTCGCGATTACGCTCGCCGCACCGCGCGTTGTGCATGCCGCAGCAGGACCGCACGCGCTGACGTGATGACGCTATTCGGACTTGGCGACCGTCTGTTGATGCGATTACCGCTCCAGACCGACAGACGGCACGCGTCGGTCAATCCGCGTCGAGCACCGTTTCCAGCACGGCATCGCCATAGCGTTCCAGCTTGCCTGCACCAACGCCGCCGATGCCGCCGAGCTGGCCATGGCTGATCGGGCGCAGGCGTGCGATCTCGCGCAAGGTCGCGTCGTGGAAGATCACGTAGGCAGGCACGTTCTGCTCGCGCGCCAGGCGTCCGCGTAGCGCGCGCAGCGATTCGAACAGCGGCCGGTCGGCCGGTGCCAGATCGATGTCGGCACCGGTCGCGACGCGTGTGGTGCGCGTGCGCTCCTTCGTGTTCGTTGGTTTGCGCAGCATCACCTGCGTCTCGCCCTTGAGCACGCCGCGGCTGGCTTCGGTCAGTCGCAGGCCGCCGTAACCTTCTGCGTCGACATCGAGCAGGCCCTGCGCGACGAGCTGGCGCAGCACGCTCTTCCACACGCGCGCATCGACATCGGTGCCGACGCCGTAGGTGCTGAGCTGGTCGTGGCCGAACTGGCGGATGCGTTCGCTCTCGCTGCCACGCAGGATGTCGATGACGTGCGCGGCGCCGAAACGCTGGCCGCTGCGATACACGCAGCTGAGCGCTTTCTGCGCGGGCACGGTGGCATCCCACGCGGCGGGCGGGTCGAGGCAGTTGTCGCAGTTGCCGCAGGGCTGGCCCGCGCCCTTGGCCGCATAGTCCTCGCCGAAGTTCGCCAGCAGCACTTGGCGACGGCAACGCATCGTCTCGCAGTAACCGACCAGCGAATCGAGCTTGCGGTGTTCGAGCCGCTTGCGCTCGTCGCCGGACTCGGACTGTTCGATCATCTGCCGCAGCAGCACCAGATCGCCGAGGCCGTAGCACATCCACGCATCGGCGGGCTCGCCGTCGCGGCCGCCGCGGCCGGTTTCCTGGTAGTAGCCCTCGATCGATTTCGGCAGGTCGGTATGGGCGACGAAGCGCACGTCCGGCTTGTCGATGCCCATGCCGAACGCGATCGTCGCCACGACCACCACACCATCACTGCGCAGGAAGCGCCGCTGGTTGGCCGCGCGCAACTCCGCGTCCATGCCGGCGTGGTACGGAATCGCATCGATGCCCTGGCCAGCGAGATATTCGGCCGTTTCTTCGACCTTGCGCCGCGACAGGCAGTAGACGATGCCGGCTTCGCCACGATGCGACTGCACGAAATCGAGCAGCTGGCGCTTGGCGTTTTCCTTCTGCACCACCGTGTAGCGGATGTTGGGCCGGTCGAACGAACTGACGAAGCGGCGCGCGTCTTCCAGCTGCAGGCGCTCGGCGATCTCGCGCTGGGTCGGCGGATCGGCGGTCGCGGTCAGTGCGATGCGCGGCACGTGCGGCCAGCGCTCGTGCAGGATCGTCAGCTCGCGGTATTCGCGGCGGAAGTCATGGCCCCATTGCGACACGCAATGCGCCTCGTCGATCGCGAACAGCGCCAGCGGTGCGCGGTCGAGCAGCGACAGGAAGCGTGGCGTCAGCAGGCGCTCGGGCGCGACGTAGAGCAGGTCAAGTTCGCCGGCCAGCAGCTCGCGCTCCACGCGCTGCGCGGTTTCGCCATCGAGCGTGGAATTGAGAAACGCCGCGCGCACGCCCGACTGCAGCAACGCGTCCACCTGGTCCTGCATCAGCGCGATCAATGGCGACACCACGATGGCGACGCCCTCGCGCAACAGCGCGGGCACCTGGAAGCACATGGACTTGCCGCCGCCGGTGGGCATCAGCACCAGCGCATCCTGGCCGGCGGCAACATGCGAGACGATCGCGGCCTGTTCGCCGCGGAATGCGGCATGGCCGAACACGCGCTGCAGAACCTCGAGCGCGGCGGCATCTGGAGAAGAAGACATCGCACAAGGATACCGGCTGCGGCCGGCGCGCCGGCATCGCCACCTCACGCACCAAAGTGTCGTCCGGACGGCGTTTGTTAAGCTGCCCGGTCTTCCCGCAGGACGACCGCATGACCTCGACGCCCGGATCCGGCGGCATGCCGCTTCATACCAAGATGCTGATCGGCTTCCTCATCGGCGCGATCGCCGGCCTGGCGATCAACCTGCTGACCGGCCATCTGACCGTCGATGGCGTCCCGCCTGCGTTCTCCGGATGGGTCGAGGGCCTGATCCAGTACGTCACCGAACCGGTCGGCCAACTGTTCCTGCGTCTGTTGTTCATGCTGGTGGTGCCGCTGGTGTTCTCGGCGCTGATCCTGGGCGTGGTGGAGATCGGCGATCCGCGCGCGCTCGGCCGTCTCGGCGGCAAGACGCTGGTGTGGGTGTTCGGCACGACCTTCATCGCGGTGATCATCGGTCTGGTGGTGGTGTCGATCATCCAGCCGGGCGCGGGCATCGATCCGGCGCTGCGCGACGCGATGCTGTCCGATTCGGTCGCCGCGGGCGCCACGATCGCCGAGCCGGCGAAGATCGGCCTCGTCGACATGCTGCTCAACATGGTGCCGCGCAACCCGATCGCCGCGGCCGCCGCAACCGATCTGATCGCGGTGATGGTGTTCGCGCTGCTGTTCGGCATCGCCGCGACGGTGGTCAATTCGCCGGGCACGCGCAGCTTCGTCGGCGCCGTGCAGGGCATCTACGACATCAGCCTGAAGCTGATCGACTGGGTGATCCGTCTGGCGCCGTACGCCGTGGCCGCGCTGCTGTTCACGCTGACCGCGCGCATGGGCCTGGGCCTCATGGTGCAGCTCGGCTGGTTCGTGCTGACCGCGGTGCTGGCGCTGGCGTTGCACTTCTTCGGCACGTTCTCGCTGCTGATTGCGGTGCTCGGCCGGCGCTCGCCGCTGGAGGTGTTCAAGAAGTCGCAGCCGGCGTTGCTGACCGCGTTTTCCACCTCGTCGAGCGCGGCCACGCTGCCGACCTCGCTGAAGACCGCGGAGGAAAACCTCGGCGTGCCGCGACGCGTGGCGCGCTTCGTCTGCACGCTCGGCGCAACGGTCAACATGAACGGCACGGCGCTCTACGAGGGCGTGACCGTGCTGTTTCTCGCCCAGCTGTTCGGCATCGAACTCACGTTGCTGCAGCAGGCGATGATCCTGGTGATGTGCATCATGGGCGGCATCGGCGCGGCCAGCGTGCCAGGCGGCTCGCTGCCGGTGATCGCGACGATCCTGGTGATGTTCGGCATTCCGCCCGAAGGCATCGGCATCATCCTCGGCGTCGACCGCTTCCTCGACATGTGCCGCACGACGGTCAACATCGGCGGCGACATGGTCGGTTCGGTGGTCATCGGCCGCGGCGAAGCGGACGAGGACGACGACGCCGAACCGGTGACCGACCAGGCGCTGCCGCGCCCGGCTTAAGGCCGCATCACGCCGCTGCCGGGACATCACCCGGGCAGCGGCGCGGCGCTCGTGGGACAATTGGCGGCTCCCGCCCGCTGCCGCCCGTCTCCGAGCCCATGACCACGTCGAACCGTCGCGAACTCGCCAACGCCATCCGTTTCCTCGCCATCGACGCCGTCGATGCCGCCAAGTCCGGCCATCCCGGCATGCCGATGGGCATGGCCGACATCGCCGAAGTGCTGTGGAACGACCACCTCAGCCACAACCCGGCGAATCCGCAGTGGTTCAACCGCGACCGCTTCGTGCTGTCGAACGGCCACGGCTCGATGCTGCATTACGCGCTGCTGCACCTGTCGGGTTACGACCTGCCGCTGGAAGAGCTGAAGAACTTCCGCCAGCTGCACAGCAAGACCGCCGGTCACCCGGAGCGCCACGAGACGCCCGGCGTCGAGACCACCACCGGTCCGCTGGGCCAGGGCTTCGCGAACGCCGTCGGCTTCGCGCTCGCCGAGCGCCTGCTCGCGCAGCGCTTCAACCGCCCTGAATTCGCCGTCGTCGATCACCGCACCTGGGTGTTCATGGGCGACGGCTGCCTGATGGAAGGCATCTCGCACGAGGCCGCCTCGCTCGCCGGCACGCTGGGCCTGGGCAAGCTGGTCGCGTTCTGGGACGACAACCGCATCTCGATCGACGGCAATACCGAAGGCTGGTTCACCGACGACACCCCGGCGCGTTTCGAGGCCTACGGCTGGCGCGTGATCCGCGACGTCGATGGCCATGACGCCGATGCGATCTCGCGTGCGATCGAAGCCGCCACCGCCGAAGACGACAAGCCGGTGCTGGTGTGCTGCCGCACGACGATCGGCTTCGGTTCGCCCAACCGCGCCGGCAAGGAGTCGTCGCACGGCGCGCCGCTGGGCAAGGACGAATCCGACGCCACGCGCGTAGCGCTCGGCTGGAACCACGGTCCTTTCGACGTGCCGCAGGCACTGCGCGACGGCTGGCGCGCGGTCGAAGCCGGCCAGGTGCGCGAGTCGGAATGGAACCAGCAGTTCGACGCCTACCAGGCGAAGTACCCCGATCTCGCCGCCGAACTCGTGCGCCGCTCGCACGGCGCCCTGCCGGACGGCTTCGTCGAAGCGGCCGATGCCTTCATCGCCAAGCTGCAGAGCGACGGCCCGACGATTGCCTCGCGCAAGGCCTCGCAGATGGCGATCGAAGCCTTCGCGCCGCTGCTGCCGGAAATCATCGGCGGCTCGGCCGACCTCGCGCATTCCAACCTGACCCTGTGGAAGGGCAGCACGTCCGCGGCCAGCACCGATGCCAACGCGAACTACGTCTATTACGGCGTGCGCGAGTTTGGCATGAGCGCGATCGCGAACGGTCTGGCGCTGCATGGCGGCTTCATCCCGTTCGACGCGACGTTCCTGGTCTTCAGCGATTACGCACGCAACGCCGTGCGCATGAGCGCGCTGATTCCCGCGCACGCCATCCACGTCTACACGCACGATTCGATCGGCCTGGGCGAAGACGGCCCGACCCATCAGCCGGTCGAGCATCTGGCGAGCCTGCGCTATATCCCGAACAACGACGTGTGGCGCCCGTGCGACGCGGTTGAATCGGCGGTGGCCTGGAAGTCGGCGATCACGCGTCGGGACGGCCCTAGCTGCCTGATCTTCTCGCGCCAGAACCTGCCGCACCAGGCACGCGACACCGCGCAGGTGGCCGACATCGCGCGCGGTGGCTACGTGCTGAAGGATTCGGTCGGCACGCCGGAGATCATCCTGATTGCGACTGGTTCGGAGATCGGTCTGGCGACCCAGGCGGCCGAACAGCTGGGCGATAACGTGCGCGTCGTGTCGATGCCCTCGACCGACGTGTTCGATCGTCAGGACGCGGCGTATCGCGAATCCGTGCTCCCGAACGCCGTGCGCAAGCGCGTCGCGATCGAAGCCGGCGTCACCCCGTTCTGGCGCGCCTACGTGGGTCTCGACGGCGCCGTGATCGGCATCGACACCTTCGGCGCCTCGGCCCCGGCCGACAAGCTGTTCCAGCACTTCGGCATCACGGTCGAGAAGATCGTCGAGGCGGCGAAGGCGCTCTGATCGGGACGCACGATCTGCAGCAGTGAACGAAAAAGCCCGCGCAAGCGGGCTTTTTTTTAGGTGATTCTTCGCGAGCGTCATGCGTTCGAGTTCACGTCGACCTTGAGCACACCGCATTGAGCCCCTCTCCCGCCGGGAGAGGGGTTGGGGTGAGGGACGAACGCTCGCAATAAACAGATCGGAGTTCGAACCCTTCTCCACAGCGATGAGTTTCGCCGCGCTCTACCAATCCTACGAGAGGCTGGCCTCAGCCCGCCGGCTTGTCGTGCTTGCTCCCACCCCGGCAATGCGGCGAATCCGGCACCTGCACTTCCGCGGCCCATTCCTCGGGCGTGAACGTATGCAGCGCCAGCGCGTGGATCTGCTGCATCTGCGGGCCGAGCGCGCGGTACACCGCCTGGTGCCGCTGGAGCGCACGCTTGCCGTCGAACGCCGCGCTGACCACGACCGCCTTGAAATGCGTCTCCAGCCCGCGGCTGTGCATGTGGCTCTCGTCCTCGACATCGAGGTGCGTGGGCAAAAGTGCTGCGAGGGCGTCGCGGAGCTGGTCGGCGCGGGTGGTCATGGTCTGGTCCTGCACGGGTGTCGTCGAACGAGATGGAGGCGAGGCATGCGATCGCAACCGCGTCTCAGACAGCTGATGTCGGCGCGATCACATCCTGGGGCGCACTGGGACGCGCGGTGCGCCGCAGGCCGAGCGACACCAGCCGCGCCATCAGGTGTTCATTGAGGCCGCTGGGCGCCTGCAGCTGCATGCGCGCGAGTGCCGGCGTGTCGTCACCGATTCCCTCGCGCAGCGCGTCAAACACCGTGGCGAGCTTGCCGCGTCGCGTCGCGGTCTGCGTGCGCAGCCAGGCCAGCGCACGCAGCAGGCGCTGCTCGACGACATCGAAATCGCTGCCCAGCGGATAGTCGGGCAGGCTGCCGTCGGCGCGCAGCGGTGCAAGCGACGTGCGCAGGCTGTCCGGCGTGTTGCGTTGCCACGGCTCGGGAACGACGAAGCGCGCATCGAGCTTGCCTGCTGCCTGCGCACGCTGTACGAGTCCGGCCTGATGCGGGGCTTCGGCGACGCGCACCATCGCGCGCGTGCAGTCCTCGTCGGTCGCCCCGCGGATGTCGGCGATGCCGTACTCGGTGATGTAGACGTCGCGAAGATGCCGCGGGATCGTCGTGTGGCCGTAGTGCCAGCGGATGTTGGCCTCGCGCCCGCCGCCGGCATCGCGCGCGGCGCGCAGCAGCAGCACCGAGCGCGCGTCGGGCAGCGCGTGGCCCATCGCGACGAAGTTGTACTGGCCGCCGACGCCGGACACCACGCGGCCGTCTTCCAGTCCATCCGACACCGCCGCGCCCAGCGCGGTCGCCATCATGCAGCTGTTGAAGAAACGCGCATCGCGTCGCTGCAGGCGCTCGAGGCCTTCGTCGAGGCCGTAGAGCTCGTTGACCTCGCCGACGCGCTTCATGCCGATACCGCGACGGGTTTCGTCGTCGAGTCCGCGCAGCCAGGCGTAGAAATCCGGCGAGCCGAGATAGAACGCGCCGTGCAGGAACTCGCCGTTGCGCTCAAGCAGATCGAGATCCAGCGCGCTCGCGGTGCCGTCGTTGACGCGTCGCATCATGCTGGCCTTGTCGACGACGCGGCGCTTGATCACGCCCACTTCGACCAGACGCTTGAAGCCCTCGTTGATCATCTCGCTGCAGCCGTAGAGGCCGGTCTTGAACGGATCGAGTCCACCGACGGCCTGCACCGTGCGATGTGTGGCGAGATCGGGATCGAGCGCGTGCAGCACGCGCCGGTACGCCGCGTTATCGGTATGGCGCAGCGCCAGTGCATGGCACAGCGCATCAGCGAGCGCACCGATGCCGATCTGCAGCGTGCCGCCATCGCGCACCAGCGTGCTGGCATAGAAACCGATCGCGTAATCGGCATCCGACACCGGCTGGCGCGGCAGGCCGAACAGGCGCGGGTAGGGCGGTGGCGGCGCGATCACGACATCGAAGAACGCGGCATCCACCGCTGCTGTGCCGTCGAGCCATGGCAGCGCAGGATCGACTTCGCCGACGACCAGCGGACGCGGATGACCGGCTTTGAGCAGCGCATCGATCGCGTCGAAGGTCAGATCGGTGTTCGAAGACAGCGAGAAGCGCGTGCCGTCGTCATTGGCCGCGACCTTCTGCACCAGCACATTGACGCCGCGATCCGCGAGCGCGCGCGCCACGTGCGTGTAATTGAGGCTGGCGTAGCGCCGCTGCGCCTGCGACGAGCCCAGCATCGCGCCGGACTGCATGTAGAACTCTTCGACCTCGACGTGCGGCGGCAGCGCGTTGCGCCGCAGCGCATCCACGTACTTCAGACGCACGAAGTCCTCGCCGAAATGCCGCTTCGCGAACGGGCCGATGAAGCGGCCCTCGAGATCGTCGCCGCCTTTCGGCGGATCCAGCGACAGCGCGGTGTACAGCGTGAACGGTCGCGCGGGATCTGCAATCGCGGCATCGAACAACGCATTGAGCAGACGGTGCGGCTTGCCGATGCCGAGCGGCGCACCGATGTGGAGGGCACCGTCGACATGCGCATGGATGCGGCTGACGGCGTCTTCGATGGAGTCGACGTAGGCGGTCATGGCGAGAGGATACGCAGGCGCACGTGAATAGGCGGCCGCTCCATCGCACCGCCTGATCGCGACGAAGTCGCATGGACGCGACCTGCATTGCGGACACGCGTATCGCCGCGTCCAGGATCCCGGACCGGTGCAATGCAGGTCTCGCGTCGAGGCACATCGCGCCCGCTGCCCAATTGGATCTGCGGCGCGATTTTCAGGTCAGACGCGTCCATGTCACGTGTTGACAGATCAACTCGATTACATGTGTAATCCTATCAACGATTACGTGCGTAAACGAAATGCATATCAGCGAAGCCGAAGCCGAAGTGATGGACGTACTCTGGGCCCGCAGCCCGCGGGGCGCCGAGGAGGTCGTGGCCGCGCTGGCAGGTCGCCAGGCGTGGGCGGAGGCGACGGTCAAGACGCTGCTCAACCGGCTGCTGACCAAGGGTGCCATCAGCGCCGGACGTGATGGGCGGCGGTATCTCTACAGCCCGGTGCTGCAACGAGAGGAGTGGCTGGCGCAGCAGAGCGATGGTCTGCTGGACCGCCTGTTCGGTGGCCGGGTCGCGCCGCTGGTGGCGCATTTCGGTGAGCGACAGAAGCTGTCGAAGGCCGATATCGATGAATTGCGCGCCCTGATCGAGACGCTCGAAGATGGACGCGGCTGACGTTCTGCGCCTTCTGGTCGCCACATCGGTGGCGGGCAGTGTTTCGGCGCTACTGGTCGCTGCGTGTGCGCGTCCGTTGCGCCGCTGGGCGGGCGCCGGCTGTGCGTATCGCGCCTGGTGGGCCGTGCCGCTGGCAATGTGCGCCGCCTCGTTGCCCGCGCGTGAAGTGACGGTTGCAGCGGCGCCCGCTGAAGCGGTGGGGATGCTGTCGGCAAATGCCGGTCAGACGACTGACGCGCTTGCAACGCAGATGCTGTCGTCCGGTCTCGATTGGCAGGTCGCGCTGCTGTCGATCTGGGGACTCGGTATTGCCGTGGTGCTGATCGCACAGGTCGTCGGGCATCGCCGCTTTGCAGCCGGACTGGGTCGTCTGCGCCGTCGTCGTGATGGGCTGTTTGGTGCCGAAACCAGCGAGGGTTTGCCTGCGGTCGTGGGATTGCGCGCGCGCATCGTGCTGCCGGCGGATTTCGAGACGCGCTATTCGCCGGACGAACAGGCGCTGGTGCTGGCGCACGAGCGCGTGCATGTCCGCCGCCGCGATGTCTGGTGGAACCTGCTGGCGACCCTGTTGTGTGCGGCGCACTGGTTCAATCCGGTCGGGTGGTGGGCGTTGCGGCGCCTGCGTCTCGATCAGGAACTCGCCTGCGATGCAGCGGTGCTGGCGGCGCGTCCGGACAGCCGGCGCCGGTATGCGGAAGCGTTGCTCAAGTCCGGCACATGTCTGCAGTCACGCACGCTCGCCTGCCAATGGCCGGCGACCCATCCCTTGAAGGAGAGAATCGAAATGCTTGGACAGATCATTCCGGGTCGCCGTCGGCGTGCAGCCGGTACGGCCGTGGTCATGGTGGTGGGTTCGATGCTGACGGTGGGCGTCTGGGCGGCCCAGCCGCCGCGAACCGTGGCTGCCGACGCCGTGCACGTGGAGACCAAGAACGTGGGCCCGATGGCGCCGATCGATCCCGCACCGTTGTCCGGCCGCGCCGCCGCCGAACGTGCGGCCGCGGCGGCAGGCCTGCGCCTGCGCGATGCCGATGCACTCGATGGCGCACCCACGCGGCCCTGGCTGGAACGCGAGACACCGGCGCGCGCGATCATCATGGCAGTCGCCGCGTCGCGGGGATTGGACGTGGTGCCCGACGGCGACGGCCTGCGCCTGGTGGCGCAAGGGCCGACACGTGTGGAGTACGACGCTGGAAGCCGCACGCTGGAGCTGCAGCTGAAGGACGTGCCGGTCGGCGAAGCGCTGCGTCGGATCGCGGATGCCACCGGACGTCGTTTCGAGGCCGCCAATGGTGTCTCGTTGACGCAGCCGGTGTCGATGCGCATGCAGTCGGTGCCGCTGGCGACCGTGGAAGCGCTGATCGATGGCGAACTCGACGGTGCACGCCTCGAATCGGAGGCCGCTGCGCTGCGTGTCGTCGCAGCGCCGGAAAAGCGGGGCCGCGCGCCCCGCAAGCCGCCGCTGCGTTGAGTCGGCGGCCGCGCGTTCGCGGTTACGACTCCAGCATCTCCGGCTTGAACAGCGCCCGCCGCGAACGTTCGTCGCCGCTGACCATGAATTGCCCGTCGCCGCGGTAGTGCACGGTACGCGGCCATTTCGGGCGTTCTGCGGCGTGCGCGGCAACGACGCGCCAGACGAACAGCGGGTAGTCGGCGGTGATGCGGGTTTCGTGCAGGCGACATTCGAAACGTGCGTGGCATTCGCCGATGCCGGGGGCGTCGACGTCGCTGCTGTCGACCGCGGTCAGGCCGAAGCGTTCGAACTTGTCTGCGTCGGCGCTGCTGCTGTTGCCGATGCGCACGACGGTGTCGAGCATGTCCGCGGTCGGCAGATTGATGACGCATTCGCGGCTGGCGCGCGCGAGGGCGTGGCTGCGGTTGGCCGACCAGATGTAGGTGCCGACGAGGTCGTAGCCCAGCATCATGTGCCAGCCCAGCGTCATGATGCCGCGTTCGCCCTTGTGGGCGGTCGACAGCAGCACGACGGGGCCGGGTTCGAGAAAGCGACGCGTCTGATCGGGCGGAATCGCGTGGGTGCGGGGCATGACGCGGACCTGCAGGCGGGCCTGCGATTGCCGCAGGTTGGCGGTGAACGCCGCGTCGCCTGCTCAGGCCAGCGTGTGCACCGCGTCGGCCAGACGCCGCACGTCGTCGCTGGTGTGGCTGACGTAGAGCATCGGCAGACGCACCTCGTCGCGTACGCGCTGCAGCCATGGAATCAGCTCTTCGCGCCGCGCTTCGTCGAGCGCCGACAGCGGCTCATCGAACAACAGCACCGCCGGCTGCGACAGCAGCGCACGACCGATCGCCACGCGTTGTGCTTCGCCGCCGGAGAGATTCGCCGGCTGGCGCTGCAGCAGCGCGCCGATACCGAGCAGTTCGACCACCTGATCGAGTTCGAAGGTGTCGGCGCCGGCGTGATGGCGGCCGTATCGCAGGTTGCGCAGCACATCGAGGTGCGGGAACAGGCGCGCGTCCTGGAAGACGTAGCCAACACGCCGGCGATGCGCGGGCACGTCGATGCGCGCGGTACTGTCGAACAGCACGCGGCCGTCGATCTCGATGCGGCCCGCACGCGGGCGCACGAGACCGGCGATCGCATTGAGCACGCTGGTCTTGCCGGCGCCCGACGGCCCGGTCAGCGCGAGCACGCGCTGCGTGGCGTCGATGCGGATGTGGCGCGCGAAACTGCCGCGGCGCAGGTCGATGTCGACGTGCAGCATCAGTCGTGCACCTCGCCGCGCTGGCGCCGTACCAGCCATTCGGAGGCGAGCAGCGCAGCCAGCGAGATCGCCACCGACACCGCGGCCAGACGCCAGATGCCGGCTTCGCCGTCGGGCACCTGCATCAGCCCGTAGATCGCCGACGACACCGTCTGCGTCTCGCCGGGGATGTTGGAGACGAAGGTGATCGTCGCGCCGAATTCGCCCAGCGCTTTCGCGAACGCGAGCACGGCGCCTGCGATCACGCCCGGCGACGCCAGCGGCAGGGTGATCGTGAAGAACACGCGCCAGGGACTCGCCCCCAGCGTGGCTGCGGCCTGTTCGAGGCGGCGGTCGACGTTCTCGATCGACAGCCGGATCGTGCGCACCAGCAGCGGGAATCCCATGATCGCGCTCGCCAGCGCGGCGCCGGTCCAGCGGAATGCGAACGTGATCCCGAGCGTCTCTTCGAGCCAGCGGCCGATCATGCCGTTGCCGCCCAGCAGCACCAGCAGCGCGTAGCCGACGACCACCGGCGGCAGCACCAGCGGCAGATGCACCAGCGCATCGAGCAGCGACTTGCCGAAGAAACGCCGGCGCGCCAGCAGCCATGCGATCGCGATGCCGAATGGCAGGCTGCACAACGCGGCAGCGGCCGCGACCTTCAGGCTGAGCCGGATCGCGACGAGTTCATCGGGCCCGAAGCCCAGCAGCGTGCCCGGGTCCGCCATCGATCAGCGGATCGAGAAGCCGTGTTCGCGGAAGATCGCCGACGCGGCCTCGCCGTCGAGCCAGCGCACGAAGGCATCGGCCTGGCGGTTGCGGCTGGCAGCGATGCGTGCGACCGGGTAGACGATCGCCGGATGGCTGTCGGCCGGGAACGTCGCCAGCACCTTGACCCGCGGTTCGGCCTGGGCATCGCTGCCGTAGACCACGCCCAGCGGCGCCTCGCCGCGCGCGACGAGCGTGAGCGCCGAGCGCACGCTGTCGGACTCGGCCACGCGCAGCTGCAGGGCAGACCACTGGCCCAGCGATTCGAACGCCGCCTTGGCGTACTTGCCGGCCGGCACGCTCGCGGTCAGCGCCAGCGACAGACGACCGCGTGCGCCGAGCAGCGGCAGCAGGTCGGTGCCGCGCGCGAGCGTCAGCGGCTGCGCGGCGCTGTCGGCCGGCGCGACCAGCACCAGAGTGTTGCCGAGCAGCACGCGGCGCGAGGCGGTATCGATAAGGTTGCGCTCTTGCAGCCAGTCCATCCATTCCAGATCGGCGGACACGAACACGTCGGCCGGCGCGCGCTGTTCGATCTGCCGCGCGAGCGCGGAGCTGGCGGCGTATGAGACGCGTACCGGCTGGCCGGTGTCCTGCTGATAGCGCGCGGCCGCGGCGTCCATCGATTCCTTGAGGCTGGCGGCGGCGAAGACCGTGATCGGCGCGCGTTCCTGGGCGAACGCCGGCAGGACGGCGAGCGCAGTGAAGACGGTGAGCAGCAGGGCGGCGGACGTGCGCAGCCAGCGGGGGGAGCGAAGCATGTGCATGGCGATTCCAGTAGGAGGGCGACGGGATCAGGGCGCGGCGATGACGGTGATGCGTTCGACCTGACGCACGCCGCGCGCCGGACGCGTGTCGTCGGGGACCAGCAGGCGCAACGGACCGCTGTCGGCGTCGAGCGGGGCGCCGTCGCAGCGATCGACCAGATAGACGCCGCGGTTGCCGAGCGTCGCGTCGAGCTCGCCGAGCGAGAACACCGCGCGGTAGCCGTCACGCGCGCGGACCAGCACGTAGCGATCGAGATGCGCGCCGCGCAACGGTGCGTCCGGCATCGCGCCGCTGGATTGCAGCAGGGCTGCCAGCGACACGCCTTCGCAGCGCAGCGTGTGGCCGTAGGCGCTGGCCTCGACCGTGTGGCGGGTCAGCGTGGCGCGTGCGGCGGCGTCCAGCGGCACCACGACCGGCGACGGATCGGCCGGCGTCGCGGCGCGCTGGTGCGCGGCATGGTCATGTGTCTCGGGCGCTTGCGCGTGGACCGCGGTGGCCCACAGGAGCAGCGCGGACAGATGCAGACCACGGACCATGGCGGCTTCCCTCGTTATGAACGCACGAGCATAACGGCCGGCCGCACCGGCGACAACGCGCCTCAGACCGTGTCGATCGGAAGCTTCAGATACCGCACGCCGTTGGCATCGGCCTCGGGCAGGGCTCCAGCGCGGATGTTGGTCTGTACGGACGGCAGCAGCAGCGCCGGCATCGGCAGCGTTGCGTCGCGGGCCTCGCGCAGGGCGACGAAGGTGGCCGCGTCGATGTGGTGGCCGACGTGGATGTTCTCGCGCTTCTGCGCGCCGATCGTGGTCTCGCAGGCCACCGCGCGGCCGCCGGGGCCATAGTCGTGGCAGACGAATACGCGGGTGGCGTCGGGCAGTTCGAACATGCGCTGGATCGAGCGGTACAGCGTGGCCGCATCGCCGCCAGGGAAATCGCAGCGGGCGGTGCCGCCGTCAGGCATGAACAGCGAGTCGCCCGTGAACAGCGCATCGCCGATCAGGTAGGCATTGCTGTCGCTGGTATGGCCGGGCACCGGAATCGTGCGGCCTTCGAGCGCGCCGATCGCGAACGTGGCATCGGCTGCGAACAGCCGGTCGAACTGCGAGCCGTCGACCGGAAAATGCTCACCCAGATTGAAGATCGGCCGGAAGGTCTTCTGCACCGTGCGGATGCCGTCGCCGATCGCCAGGCGCGCGTCGGGCAGTTGCTGGCGCAGCCAGTCGCCGGCCGACAGGTGATCGGCGTGGGCGTGTGTCTCGAGGATCCACTGCACGTCGAGGCCGTGCGCCTGCACGTGTTCGAGCAGCAGCATCGCCGAGGCCGATGACGTGCGCGCCGAGGCCATGTCGAAGTCCAGCACCGGATCGACGATCGCCGCCGCGTTCGATGACGGGTCGCGCACGATGTAGCTCCACGTGCCGCTGCCAGCGTGGTGGAACGGGGTGACCTGCGGTGGCGGCATCGCGATCCTCCTGGGAGCGTGGGCGGCGCACGCCGTCCGGACGGCGTGTACTCCGCGACCGATGCTAGTCCACGCGGCCCGCGCGGACGTTGCGATTGCGTAATGTCAGCGTTGCGCGGGCGGCGCGAGCGCGGTGTTCAGCAGTGCACCGAGACGGGCGCCCGCATCGCGCAGTTCCTGTTCGGCCTGCGGCAGGTGCGCGGTCACGTAGGCCTCGTTGACGCGTGCGCGGCGCGGATAGACACCCGGCGCCAACGCGATGCGGCAGGCCGCTTCGGCCCAGTCGGCGGCCGGCGGTGGCAGGCGCACTGGACCGCTGGGATTGGCCGATGGCGCACGCGCGCCGATCCGCGCCAGCCAGGCATCGCCGGACAGGTTCTGGCTGTTGAGCATCCCGCTGTCCCAGAACGCGTGCAGGTTGGTGCCGCGGCCGCGGAAATTGATCTGTTGGTCGTTGCCGCCGCGGTCGTGGCCGTAGCCGGCATGCATCGGTTGGTGCGCATCGCCGGTGAAATGCACGACGAACTTCAGCGCCTGCGCCCGCTCGGCGCGCGGACGGGTGCGGTCGGCGAGGATCGCGGTCTGCGTCTTGATTGCTTCGACCACACAATTGCCGTCCGGACAGTCGCGTCGCGCCTCGTATCGGCAGTTCGACTCGCCGATGTTGACGTAGTGCCAGGGCGCCGAGCGCTTGCCCAGATCCGGGTCGTGCTCACGCAGATCGTCGGCCCAGCTGGCGATGCCGGGCAGGGTGGGATCGGGCTCGCCGGCCAGCAGCCGGGACACCTCGGCGCGCGCGGCCGGCGTCAGATCGCGCTCGGCGATCTGCGCCACCAGACGGTGACCAAGCTTGCCCCAGGCGAGGGCGGATGAAGGGAGGGCGAAGGCGGCCAGCAGGCCACCGCATAGAAGAATTCGAAGCAGCATGGGCGAAGTTTAACCGGCCGGAATACCTACCATGCACATAGGAGAAGCCCGATGGCGTTGGGAAGGTGAGCATCAGTCGTCATCAGCGCTCTTGATGTCTCCTTACGAGCCCCATCCGCCTAGCACGGCTTCGACCAAATGAGGGAAAATGCCGGATCGCTTAAGACAGAGCCATCATGTCCGTCATGGGCCCAGCCAAGCGCAAGCAGATCAGGAATCAGCGCGAAGCAATCCGATCGCTCAACATCGCCAGCGCTGTGGATAAGGATATTTTTCATGCAGCAGTGCGCGACGGAATTGCAGCCGCCAATCGCGGTGAATTCGCGAGTCGCGACGAGATCAAAGCGATGTTTGCCAAGTGGGGCGTAGACGGCGTGGCCTGAGCGCCTTGAACCTGTGCCGCGAAGTCAACCTTCGTCTGGGGCGCGAAAATTTGAATCAACGAGATTTTCGTTGAGCGCGTAAGCGGAGGTTGAACCAAGCCTACGCGCCGTGCGGCTCGAATCGGATCTCCCAATCGATTCCGGCTGGCAGCAGCACTCGCACTTGTTCGCCCTGTTGCACTGCCTCCCTCCGCGAGCGCGTGAGCAGCACATATGGCGCCCAACTGGCCTTCGAAGGCCTCGTGATGACGGCCGGGCGCTTCCACCTCAAAGCGCCCAGCGCCGAGCTCGCTTACCTTGATGTTGATCATGACCTTCTCCCTTTAGGCACTGAGGAGATGCTTGTGTCTCTCACAAGACTGCGTCTGTAAGAAATCGCCGCAGCTGGGTGTCGCCGCTTCTTGCTCAATGCCAAGAGGTCGATGATCGCCGTCTGTTGGACGGTAGGCAGCAAGGTCAAGCTCGCAAAGCTTTGATCGCAATGATCAGGCTATCCGCACAACTACCGAAAGGGCAGCCCCGCTGTTCTAACGTTTTGCATTCGCCCGCCCTTTGAAGCTAGAGATCAACTCAGCGAGGTCGTCATCCTCAGCGTAGAAGTAGGCAGTAGGAAGTTTGAGCACTTCCGCAATTCGCTGCAGAGTCTGAAGATCGGGCTGATGAACGCCGGTCTCGTAGCGATTGACTCTAGTACTGGCGACAAACTCGTCTAGACCTGCCTGGATACCCAATGCGCGTTGAGAGATGCCCTGCGCATCTCTTGCCTCTCTCAGCCTTCGGCTATAGACGGGCAGTGGCCCCCGATCAGCCATGCTCGCGTACGTTCGGTGCTTCCATGCAATGAAGCTTCCGGGTACGCACGCCTGGGCGATACTACGTTTAACGTAGTAGAACGCCGGCGTTGCGCTCCACTCGACTCTCGTTAGCTTTTACGCTTCGGCTCGGCCGTTTTCGTTTTCGTTTTCGTTTTCGTTTTCGTCTTCGTCTTCGTCGCCGTCTTTGCCTTTGCCTTTGCCTTTGCCTTTGGTTTTGCCTTTGCCTTTGCCTTCGCCTTCGCCTTTGGCTTTGCTTTTGCCTTGACCGCTTTGACCCGCCGCTGCCCCGGCTTGTCCCGACGTCCGAAGCTCGATATGAGTTGCGCGAGCTCATCGCTCTCGGCATAGAAATAAGCCAATGGCAGGTCCAAGGCTTCGGCGAAGAGCTGCTGCATCTGCAGCTTGGGCTGATGCTTCCCGGTTTCGTAGCGGCTGATTCGCGGGCTTACGGCTGATGCATCCAAGCCAACTGCCAAACCCAGATCGGTCTGCGAAATACCCCTGTTTTCACGTGCTTCACGCAGTCGGCGCCCATAGATGGCGCCAGGCGATTTCTTTGCCATGTGTCCATTTCCGTTTCAGACACAACAAAGACTCTGCCGAGCGGCTTGACATCGATACTACGTAATACGTAGTGTCTCCATTGCTACGTTTAACGTAGTAACGGAGGGTTTGCTTTGCGCACCGCCGAGGCAGCAGCACGCCGCTGCGCTTGTAGATGAATTACGCAGAGCAATACGAACTTGGGCCGGCAGCGAACGAAGGAGAGATATCTATGGAATGCACAGGAAGTGGAAGGCACATGCCAATGATCGAGCGAATCTCAAAAGGATCGTTTGTTCTTGCGCTATTGATGACGAGCGCCGCGATAGCGCAAGACTCGCGGGAAGCAGTAGAAGCGAGTGAAGCTCGAGAAGACGCTACGAGGCCGTCAGCCGGACCTGTGCCGCCAATGGCGAGAGTTCAGGGATCTGATGCGACGGAACTCGACGCAGTAACGGTCACCGGCACCCGCATCCGTGGCGGCAACACGCCTTCGCCGGTAATCACCCTCGGCAGCGAGCGCATCCGCGAAGAGGGCTTCTCGGATCTCGGCGAAGTGATCCGCAGCGTGCCGCAGAACTTCAGCGGCGGGCAGAACCCCGGCGTGCTCAGCGGCAACATTTCAGGTGCTGGCAATGCCAACCAGAACATGACGGGTGGATCGGGCCTCAACCTCCGCGGTCTGGGCGCTGACGCCACACTGACGTTGCTCAACGGCCGGCGCATGGCCTACGGCGGTTTTACGCAGTCGGTGGACATCAGCGCGATTCCGGTCGAGGCGGTGGAGCGCATCGAGATCGTCGCTGACGGGGCATCGGCCATCTATGGCTCTGATGCGGTCGGCGGCGTGGGCAATGTAGTGCTCAAGCGCGACTACGATGGCGTGGGCATTGGTGCGCGCTTGGGCGCGGCCACGCAGGGCGGGTTGTCCACGCGCGAGTACACGGTTACGACAGGCGCTACGTGGTCGGGTGGCGGGATGATCGCCACGTACAAGGATGCATCCGTCGATCCGATCTACAGCGATAGGCGTGGCTACACCGAGCAATTGGTGGACCCCTCGACGCTGTATCCCGGCAGCGATCTGCGCAGTGGCCTGTTGAGCGCCCACCAGTCGCTGGGCGACGCAGTAGAACTGCGGGTGGATGCACTGCGCACCGAGCGCGATCAACTGCACCACTACAACTGGGCCGGGCGGCACAGCGTGGTCACGCCGCACACGATGACGACGCTGGTGGCCCCGAGCGCCGAGGTGTGGTTGCCCAATGACTGGAGTCTGTCGGTCAGCGGCGCATTTGGCCGAGGCACTCACGATCAGGTGCGCCGCGAGACGATCACCACCACCGGCGTCACCAGCATTTCTGACGTGTGCTACTGCAACGAAAGCCGCAGTCATGAGATTGGCGCCGAGGGCCCGCTCTTCGCGCTACCGGCGGGGGACGCGCGTGTGGCAACTGGCCTGGGCCAGCGCCGAAACACGTTTCGAAGTACCAATCACGTCACGGGCATTAACACTGTTGACGGTAGCGAGAGCGCGCGATTCGCTTATGCCGAGATCGATGTGCCGCTGGTCGCGCCGGCGCAGGGAAGGGCGGGGATTGAGCGCCTGTCGGTGACCGCGGCCGCGCGCGCCGAGGACTACAGCAGCTTTGGACAGGTCACCACGCCGAAGCTCGGCCTGATCTATGGCCCCAGTCCCGACATGACGTTGAAGGCGTCATGGGGCAGATCGTTCAAGGCGCCCACGCTGTTCGAGCGGTATGCATCCGCCGACGCCTGGCTGTACCACCCCAGCAGCTTTGGGGGTACGGGTTATGCAGCCGATGCTGCCGTGCTGGCAGTGACCGGCGGCAACCGCGATCTCGACCCCGAGCGCGCGACCACCCGGTCTGTGTCCCTGGCTTGGCATCCCAGCGCGTTGCCGGGGCTGGAAGCAGAACTGACATGGTTCCAGGTGGCCTACACCAGCCGGGTCATCCAGCCTATCGCAAACCCCACCCAAGCGCTGAGCAGCGCGCTGTATGCACCCTTCGTGGATTTGTCGCCACCACTGACGGCACAACAGGCGTTGCTAGACCGGGCCGATACGTTTCGCAGCGCGACTGGTATGCCTTATGACCCAGACAAGATCGCAGCCCTCGTGTATCTGCAATACGTCAATGTGGCGCGCCAGGACATCCGGGGTGTCGATGTGTCCGGAACCTATCGCACCGATCTGGCGCTGGGCTCGCTAACGCTTCGGGGCTCGGCAAGCTGGCTGGATAGCAGCCAGCAGACGATCCCCGGGCAGGCGGCGTATGACTTGTCGGGCACGTTGTTCAGTCCGGCCAAGCTCAACGCGCGGCTAGGTGGCGTGTGGAAGCGGGGAGGCTTCTCGGGGTCCACATTCTTCAACCACAGCAGCGGCGTGACGAACCGGTTGGATGCGGTGAAGTCCGCGTCCTTCACCACGATGGATCTATCGCTTCGCTACGCGACCGACCGGCAAGGCGGCGTGCTCGCCGGCTCGGAGGTCGCGCTTGCAGTAGACAACGTGTTGAACCGCGATCCGCCCCAGTACCAGGTGACGGCGCCGCTCTACGTGGCCCCCTACGACTCGTCGAACTACTCGCCGATCGGTCGTTTTGTCTCCCTGTCTGTCGCCAAGCACTGGTGACGTGCGCCGGCAATGCTGGTGACGAGGTCGAGGAAATTCCAATGACGAATGATCGAACACGCGGCCTCACGGCTGGCGTTCTGATGTGCGTGCTCGCCGCCCCGTCGGTTGCCAGCGCGGTTGCTCCGCGGCAACTGTTGGAGATCGTGGACATCGCGAATCCCGTGATGTCGCCGGACGGCAGCCGCGTGGCGTTTCGCACGGAGCAGGCCTCGATCGAGCGCAACACTTACGACACGATTTGGTACGTGCAGGGGCGGGAGGACCTCGCGCCGCGCCGCGTTGCCGAAGGCGGCGTGCCGCTACGGGATTCGGCTGGCGTGGCGTTGCCCGCCAGTGCCGTGTGGTCGCCCGACGGTCGTTGGTTGTATTACCGCGCGTTGATCGATGCGCGCATCGGAATCTGGCGTGCGGCCGGAGACGGCACCGGCGCTGCGCCGGTGACAGACGAAGCGGGGGAAGTGCAAGAGGTCCGGCTCGGCGACGATGGGCGACACCTGCACTACAGCGTGGGCGCTGCGCGCGAGGCTGTCGCGATGGCGGAAACGGGCGAATACTACCGAGGCATTCGTATCGAGCCGGACGTGCCGATCGGTCAGAGCTTGTTCCGTTCGGGCAATGTCGAAGGGCGTATGGCGACGCAGCGGTTCGCGGAGATCTGGTTCAGCCGCCGGAACCTGATGTCGGATACGCCGGTTCGTTGGTATGCAATCGACCTGGCGACCGGTCTGTCCGCGCCGCTCCACGATGCGCGCCGCGCAGATGGGCAAACCACGCCATCGGTGCCGGACGGCGTTGAGGGCGAGTTGTGGAAGTCGATCGCGCAGCCGGACGGGGAGGGCGTCGCGCTGCTCACCCGCACTGGTGAGACGGACGGCCAACAGCAGAGACCAAGCATCGTGCTGTCGGCAACGGCTGATGCGCGTAGGGGACAGCTTGCCAAGTGCCTAGCCGAGGCATGCACCGGACGCTCGATCACTGACGTCCAGTGGCGCCCGCTACTTCGCGAAGTGCTGTTCACGTCTCGCGATCCTTCCGAAGGCTGGGCGCAGTCGGTCCATCGCTGGCACATCGAGACGGGAGATGTGCTTCCGGTGGTGCAGTCGCAAGGCTTGGTAAACGGTGGCGGCCGCGACCCAGCTACAGGCTGTGCAGTCTCGTCCAATGCCATGGCATGCGTCACGGCAGATCCGATGCAGCCGCCAAGACTGGAGTGGATCGAGATCGACACCGGTGACAGCCGTGTGTTGTTCGACCCCAACCGAGGGCTGGCCCAGGACATGTCGCGTCTGCCTGCAGTGCAAAGACTGCACTGGACCGATGAGAAGGGCCGCGGATTTTCAGGCCTGCTGTATCCGGCGCGACACGAGGATGACGTGGCGCCGCCGTTGTTCGTGACCTACTACAACTGTCCAGGCTTCGTGCGGGGTGGCGTGGGGGACGAGTGGCCCCTCGCCTCACTGGCAGGCGCCGGGATTTCGGCGCTCTGCATCAATCGCCTGCCCAACTACACAATGGACGCGGTCGAGCGTCACGGCGAGGGGCTGGAGGCCGTGCGCAGCGTCATCGAGCTTCTGGCGGGCCAGGGCGCGATCGACCCGACACGCGTGGGCATGGGCGGGCTGAGCCTGGGCGGTGCGATTACGCTGTGGACCGTCGCCGAATCAGACTTGATCGCGGCTGCGTCGATCGCCAATCCCGTCGTCTCGCCGCTGTACTACCTGATCGGCAGCATGAAGGGCGACATGTTCTTCGATGGCCTGCGCGACATGTGGGGACTGGAATCCCCGGAACAGACGCCCGAGCGCTGGCAGGCCATCTCACCGGCTTTCAAGCTCGACAGGATGAAGGCGCCAATCCTGTTCCAGCACTCCGAGCAGGAATACATGTACGCGCTGGATTACGTGATTCCATTGCTAAGACGGAGTCAGGCAGATCTCTACGTGTTCCCCAATGAGCCCCACCAGAAATTCCAGCCACGTCACAAGCTCACCGCCTATGAGCGGAATCTGGACTGGTTTCGGTTCTGGCTACAGGGCTTTGAGCATGCCGATCCAGCAAGGCAAGGCGAGTACGACCGCTGGCGACGGATGCGCGAGGCGTCGGCGGCATGGCCGCGATAGACCGCACGCGCCTCAAGTCTGATGACGTACCCAGTTCTCGATGGCGCACAGGTCGAAGATGCGCATGAAACCATCGTCCAGATCGTCGTGTCGGCGATCGAAGAAGCGCTGCAGGGCGGTGGCATCCAGCAGACCATGGCCCTCCAGCGATCCCTGCAGGAGGTAGTCCCGCAGGAGCGGCTTATTCCGCCGATAGACGGCGCCCGAGTAGTTCATGAAAGTGCCCTTGCTCCGGCGATGCAGGATCTTCGCGGGCAAATCATCCGCAAACGCAGACCGGGCAACGGAGCGGTTGTAACCGCCCTCGATCCACATCCAGCTCGGCACCTTGAGGCAGGCCTCTACCACGGGCTGGGACAGCAAGGGCATACGCAGGTGAGATGTCGTCGCGCGAGCAACGCCATCCCGGAAGATCTGCGCGCCCGCGAGATCGAAGATGCGCTCCCGGTCGCCAGGCAGCGAGTCGGGAGGCGAGGCGAACCATGGGTGGAGACTGATCGCGCTGCGGTGGGCGGTGTCACGGACGAATGACAAGTCAGGAACACGGGGTGGCTTCGGAGGGGAGAGCAGCTTCTTTATGGTTAGCCGGCACGCTTTCCAGAAAGTGCATTGATGCAGCTCCGCCAGGTCGCGAGCTGCGCATGCGGCAGCCAGCAAGCCGCGCTCCCGGTACGCGTCGGCCGCAGGGGCAGCGGTTTTGATGTAACCAAACGCCGTGTCACCGCCACCGCCCGAAAAGAAGCTGCGTATGCCTTGCTCTTGCCCAATGGCTTCCTTCAACGTGTTCGCAGCGTTCTGAAGGAACCAGGTGCTGGGGGCGACGGCATTCGCCGGGGGCGGGAAGTCGAATGCGGCGTCTTCGACGCGCAACGTTCTGACATGAAGATATTGGCCGAGCACGCCGGACATCGCGGTCGCATAGTCGCGTTCGTCAGCACCAGGCACTGCCGTGACCAGATTGCAGCAAGTGACGCGGGCCGTTGAGTGGCGCAGGCAGGCCGCGACGATCGACGAATCCAGGCCGCCCGACAGCTCAAGCAAGACGTCGCCGTCGGCTGCAGCCCAAGACTCAACGGCGGCGGTGACGCTCGATCGAACAGCTGCGGCTGCTTCAGGCGCACTGCGATAACGCTGGTCACGGGTTGCGAACGTCCATGGGGTCCACAGTTCGTCCGTAGTCGCGGCGTCGCCGGAAATCCGCAGTCGATGGCCCGGAAGAAGCTCGCTCACGTCCAACAGACCTGTCGATCCGGTTTTAAGGTGCGGGTAGATCAGATTTTCCTTGATGAAGCTCCAGTCCACAGCGCGGCGAATCACGCCTGCGTCGACCATCGCCGATACGTCTGAAGTCACGCACCCAGAGGCGATGGAGTACACGCAGGCCACGCCGCCTGAGGGATCTCGTATCGTGTCGAACTGCGCCCAGTCGTCAGCGGGAAATTCAAGGACGATGTAGTCACCCCAACACTGTTCGATCAGGTAGCGGGTTAGTTTGATGTCCGCAGGGATTTCGGAGTGAGTCGAACCTGTCAGCGGTGTGCCGTCTGCGCGCCGAAAGGCATGACCGACCAGAAGTGCCCGCGCATGAAGTCGAGTGACAGGCGTGTCGGCCGAGACATATAGAGAAAAGCGTGCGTGCGTCAGCACATCAGTGAGTCCAGCGGCGCGAAGCGACTCGCCGATCTGGTTTTCGTTTGCAGTCAGAGAATCACCGAAAAGGGCAGCGAATCGGTACATCAGACGCTCCTGATCGCTGTGTGGCAGCGGACGTTTCCGACTGTATCGTTCAGGACGAGGTCGCGTGCCTGCACCCAGCAATGCGCAGAGAATGGATCCAGCGCGACGCCGAACACGAGCCGCGTCCGGAGACGTCGTCTCCGAAGAAAGCGGGTCAGTGCAATGGAGTCGACAAGGCAGCGCATCTTCACCGGAACGAATAAACGCGCGCGCCGAAAAGCGGCGGATGTAGTCAGAAGTTGCGCGGTGCTTTCCATCGAGCAGCGCGCAGGCGTGCCGGCGATCTCTTCGCTGCGAACGTAGTCGTCGAGAACGCTCTCGAGTGTGGTCATCCGAAGTCGAATCCGCGTGTGAATCACGAGCAAGAACACTTCAAGGAACTCCACGACGTGGGTGCGCGTGCCTATCTCGGCCATCTCCATCGCACTCTGGGAAGGTAGCGGTGCAAGGGGCCGCCTTTCGGTGGACGAGCCAAATTTCTCCGCGAGCACGCCCTTCTGGATCAACTGTCCAACGCAAGTCTCGTCGGGTGCGCCGCCCGAAAAATAAGCAAGAAGTGCTGTCTCCAGATCCTTCCCGAGTCGGAAATAGCGATCTCGGCTAATGTCCAGGAATACAAGTCGACTACCGACTTGGCAGTACGAAATCTGATGTGCGAGGACGTATCGAGTCACGCGCATGCCTCCCTTCAGCAGCAAAAGGGGCGCGCCGTTGTGGCGCGCCCCCTTACTTCCTAGTCCTCGGCGATTCCGGGCATGGTCGTGTTGCCCATGTCCTCGCCGAGAAGTGCGCCGCCCTTGGTGTCGACACTTGCGACACCAATCAGGATCTCGTCTTCGCTTGGCGCACCAGCGACACGAGTTGCTTCTTCTGTGGTCTTCATGATCGAGTCTCCGAGTTGCGGGAAGCAGAAGCTTTCTCTGCCTGTCCAGTCAGCTTTCGGAAATCCCGGGAATGAAGGGATCGCCGATGTCTTCGCCGACAAGAGCGCCACCCTTCGTCTCGACGCTCGCGACGCCGAGCTCGATCACCTCGTCCCGCACGTCGGCGGGGATGTTGTCGTTGGTCTTCATTGCCGTCTCCTACGGTTGTGTCATGGGAGGATTCCATGACGAAGCGAGCGTAGGCACCACGAAAAATAATTCTCAAATGACTATTGTTTGACTACGGAATAATTAAATCCGAAGTGTGATCGGATGCTCTGTGCTGCAGTTCTAGGTTGGACGGTGCTGCGCAGTCAGCTGACTGATCAAGTCAGTGCAGGTGCTCGCTCTGCTCGATGAGCAGCGCGACAATCTTCGGTACAAGCTGTTTGCGCCGATCGTGGTAAGCACTGATACCTGTCTTCAGTGCGGTAACGTCTCGGTCTCGCCAAGCTGTGTGCAAGTCGGCAAACTCGGCATGTACGTTGTCGATCAAACTTTCCTTAGCGCGACGCACAGGCGCGAGCTGATCATTGATGCGTCGTACCGCGTCGTGAAGCGACCGCTTGCCGGTTTCCTCGGCTATGGCATCGAACAGCTTCCATGTGGCCTTCGCTAGATCGCTGTCGTCTCCCAGTGTCAGCAGCTTCCGGTGACGGTGCGGAGTCTCGCTCCAGCCGATCTCACAGGCCACCAATAAGAGACGCTCCATCCACTCGTAGCGGTCACGCAACATTAGATCGCTAAGCAGCGGCACGAAGAGACCGCCGCGCGCGTGGTCCGAGATCATGCCTTCGCCGATAAGCCGATATAGCGCGAGGCGAACGGGCGTCTGGCTGGTCTTGAATTCCCGGGCCATTGCAGCCGGCTCGATTCGTTGGCCTGGCACGTACCGACCAGCCTGCAGAGCGCGACGGATGCGCTCATAAAGAAACGTGCTCTTGGTGTGGATCGCGTTCATCGCGGAACTCCGTGTCGGCGTAAAGCGTCGTCCTGTGACGAAATTACTACAGCTCTGCCTTGCGTGCGATTCCATGCGCGCTATCACGAAAGCCCCGCTAGAGGCGTCTCCAAGAACTTCCGCTTTCGGCCGATAGCGGAAATCGAAGCTGCGCGTCGACCAACAGCGGCCCATATTCATCGGAATGATGTCGCGTCGATGATGCGAAACAGGGTGAACGCCGCAACTATCCACATAGCGCTCCGCGCTTTCGGCAATGCGAGACATGCAAGGGAGAATGCGAGGAACTCGTCAACCACACTGGCAGACGCATCTCCGCCGCCGAGCAGCGACAAAGTGTCTGCGCAGATTGATAAAAATTGAACTTGCTCATGCCATTTGAAGGCAAAAAGCGTCCGGTGAGCTGAGACTTAAGGGGCGTGGTGGAATGGGGCGGCGCTTCTTCAGGAACCGCGTGCTTAGGCGCGCTCGAAGCCTCGATGCGCCTCAACCGCATGCTCCGCATGCTGGCCTAAGATGGCGAGTTGAGCGGTCTGAGCATCCCTAAAGATCGAAGAACTCTCGCTTTGAGGCGGGATAGGCGCTGTCAGGTCGACGTGCGCCACCTGCGCCGGGTGGTTGCCGCGGATCGTCACGCTGTCCCTCCCGATATCCACGCGGAGGGAGGCATGGTCCCCAATCCGAGCGATTTTTGCCGCAGCAGTGAACTGCGCGAGTCGGTCATCTGAGATTGCCGCGCCTTCGGGCATTCGCTCAGCAAGGGCGCGCCGGACGTTCTGAGCAAGCGGCCGCGAATTGATGTCAGTTGCAGCGACCGCCGTTTCCGCATCGCGCGTGACTGAGGGCGCCTCGGCGAGAGTGAATGGACTCTTCGCGATCGTGCGATAGGGGTCAGCGGGATGTCGCTCATCGCGACTGGCGATCCTCTCTTGCCGAAGCGCCCGCGTATCGTTGAGTTCGGCGATCAAGCGTTCGTCCCGGACCGTGGAGATACGAGGTGGCATGGGCACGGGGCTGCCTGCATGCTGCTGCACCTCTGCCCAGCTTTGATCGCGCTGGGAATAGATGTAGCTGTGGCTCACCGAGCCGATCATGTTGGGGTCGGTGTTCGGAAGCGCGGAATTCGCCGCCATGCGCGCTGCGGTCATGTCAGCGACATACTGGCCCGCGCGCGCAATGCTGCTGAGCGAAGAGAAGTCAGTGTGCGTCCTGACCTCGTCGAGGGTGGATACGCCGCGGTAGATGCCGAGCTTTTGGTTGTCGAGCATGCCCGACCAGATCTCCTCCATCGCGGCAGGGCCACCCTTGCGCTTGGCCATCTCCATAAGTTTGCGGGGCGTCCAAGCCTCTTTGGCGATTCCCGCGTTCTCGAATGACCGGTCGTGCACACGCGTCACGTCGACTGCAGAGAGATTGAGCGCGCGCACTGGCTCGTTCTTACGCCTAGCCTCCTGACGCTCGGCTAGATCCCGCCGCATCAGGTCGACGCCAAAATTCTCCCAGTCCCGTTCGGTCATGCTGGGGCGGCTCGCCCGCACCGCGGACTGCGCAAAGTAGTTGGCGACTTGTCCGGGCACGTTGTCGTTCCGAACAACGCCAAGCGCAAGGAGGCCATAGCCATCATTGCCTGACTTCTGCGCGAGGTAATTCCAGTAAAGTTCGCGATTGCCGTTCTCAGCATAAAAGCTGAGGATCTCCACGTCCTTGTTGTTCAAGCCACTCACGCTCTATCTCCCCGTGATCAGGAACCCGTGGGACGAAGGAGCGCTTCGATACGCTGCTCGATCCGGCTCCAGTCCAGCAGGAACGCGCGTGGGTAGCTCATCTCGACCACCATCCCAAGGGCCGGCAGCGCATAGAGATGGTCGCATGAGGCTCTGCGCTGCACGCCTGGATCATCCTTTACGAGCGAGCCTTCGATCTGTAGCCCGTCAGGAATCTCCCGGTTATCGCACTTGATAACGCTCAGCGTAGCGGCGTCAGTGCTGCGCCTGATATACCAGTCCTTCGCGATTTGCAACGCATTCTCACGGCTATGCGCCCGCACATTACCTGGATGCCGGCCGCGCAAGTAGCGCTGAACTGCGCCGATGTCTGCGTAGTAGGGAACAAGCCGGCCATGCGCGATGTCGCCTTGCAGTCGCATGTCGAGGCTTTCAAGCGGATTGGAACGCTGCGCGGGACTTCTCGGGTCGAGTGGAAGCAATGCGCGCTGCATCGCAACCGGCACTGTGATGCGCTCAGGATCCAGGTAGCGAGCGGTGATCAGAATTGCGCGCATCGATGCGTCGTCGTCTTCCGCGAAGTTGTAGCCTTGGGGTAAGGGCTCCAGGCAAGGCCACTGGAGGCTGAGACTGACAGTGCCGTCGCTTGGCACGGCGCTCGGCGCATTCTGGAAGTAAAAGAAGTTGCGATGCAGTGCGAAAGTGTTCGGGCCGAGCTTGAACGGAACAGGCTGCGTGCTGGCTTGACGCGCCTGGTGCTCGGGATCGATCGCAATGTTCTGATCGGCAATAAGCCGGTCGACGGCCCGCTCGACCGCAGCGTCTTGGCTGACGTGCGCCTGGGCTCTGGCAGGTGAAATCGAGATCGCCGGGCAGCGGTAGCGCAGCGGGACGTGCTGTTGATCAGGCTCAATTACGAGCGCCAGATCCTCCTTCAGTTCGCTAGGTTCCGCAGCACAGGCGCTGAGGAGCGCGCAGAAAAGCATGAGCGGAGCAGCACCGAACCAAGTGCGTGTCTGGCGGCTATGGGGCGTCAAGCGATGAGAAATCACGAGATTGATCGTGCGCGCAGTCAGACATCTTCTCAAAGGTGCATAGCCTGGGCTTGAGGCATTTCGCGTGCTCCGTCGATCTGTGCGCGTAGAGACTGCTCCTGCGCGCGCAGGGCGCTTTCATCAACAGAGGGCGGCGGCGTGCTGATATTGACGTCAACTCGCGGCCACCCGCTGGCGGTTGCAAAGGCCGCGCGCTCTCCCGCGATCTCAATCGATGCCAGAGAGCGGGCTCCGATGCCGCTGCGTTGGCACTCAGAAGTGAACTGCGCAAGTCGACGCTCGGACGTCCCCTCAGGAAGATTGTCTTTCAGCAGCGCATAGAGCGCATGCTGAGGATGACTACTAGCCGCGAACGGCGACGCAGACGTCTCCTTTGCCGAAGTCTCGCCCAGTGGGATGCCGAGTGGCCCAGGGGTTTGATCAGACGCGGGTTGATCGGTCGGTGGAGCCTTCGCTCGCGGCTCAGTAGAAGGCTCACGATGCGTCGTCTGATCGTCCCGTGCGCGCTGGATATCCTCCGCCGTTGTGGTGGCGGCGACGCGCACGACGCCCTCGTGCCTGACAAGGTGATCAATCGGCGAGTGAATCGAGTAGCGCCCATCGCTGTCGGGTTGAGGAGAGAGTGATGTGGTAGAGCGATCCAGGCCGTGCGCGGCGCGAGTTCGCGCCACCGCGATCAAAGTCGCATCCAAGCTCTCACGGCTCGGAGCAACCCCGTAATCGGCGTAAGTTGACGTCAGGTTGGATCGATCCTGCGCCTCGGGAGATGGTGCGGCTCGAACGGAGACGTGGCGCATCGCTTCTGCATGCTGCGCCAGCGCGGGCATGAGCGCTTCACGCGTGAGTTCGAGCTCACTCGCCAGGTTGCCTGACGCGACTGCGTCTTCGTGCCGCCAAGTGGCATCTGGACCGCGAATGTAAGCGCGGCCGTTGGACGCCGTCAGGGTATCGGCACCTGATAGCGCTTTCACCACTTGGGTAGGCATCGGCCCATGACGATCCCAGCCTTCCGAGCGATACACAGCCTCGTAGCGTGCGGCAGTTGCCGAGGGGCTATTCGCAATGTTCGACGCGATGGTCCGTGTTGACTCAGCGTCGAGCGCTTCCGCGCGCGCGGGCGAGGCGATCTCTCGCCCGAATACCGGTATGTCCGGCGCCTCTACGCGGCTCACAATGTCTCGATACCATCCATCCCCCCGCGTATCCCGCTGCCAGTCGGCGCGCTGCAAGCTGGCACGATCTTCGGCACCCGCCGCAAGTTTGAACGGGTTGGCAGGCGAGGGCTGATCGCGCGAGGTTAGATCAACCGCAGCGTTTGTGGCCCGATAGTTCAGTTCACTTGTCTTCTCAGGTAGCGCAGAAAAGCTGCGGCGCTGCGGCTGGGTTGCGGCGTCCTGCGTTAGATCAGCGAGTTCCTGTCGCTCCCATTGCTTGCCAGCGAGGCGCCACTGCACGCCGTCTTTGTCGATCTGACTGTAGATCTTCTTGGCGTCCTCCCGGTCGGCGATCCGCTCACCCGCGACCGAGCCGATCACGCCACCTACGACGCCGCCGATGACGGCTGTCTGCGGCGTTCTGCCAAAAGTTGCCAGACCAAGTTCGGCGCCGGCCGCAGCGCCGGCCCAGCCCCCGATGTTCCGTCCTGCAAAGTGATTGAGCTCAGATTGAGCCGCAAGCACACTGCCTTGATCACGAAGTGCGTCAGAACGGGCACTACTGGTCAGAGCATCATGAGCGGTTAGGAACAATCCGGCCGCGCCGACGGTCTTCGCAAGCCCACTTCCCCCGTTGGTTAGCGCACCGCTCTCTACTGGCGCAGTGATTGAAGCGCCTATGCTTCTGCCAGCGCTCAATCCTTCGTGTAATGAGAGATCGTTTCCAAGACTTGAAACCCGCACAGCCTCGCTAAAAAGGTTGCGGTTGGGCACCAGGTACTGGGTTGCTCCGCCAGTTCGAGCGACAGCCCCTCCTAGTTCAGACGTGGGAGCAACCGTGCTCATGAACACTTCGGTCGGCGCCTTAGGCACAATTCTGTAGAGGTCGTAGACAGGCGCTTCGCTTGCGATTGGAAGACCGAAGCGCTCGTTGATGCTGCCGCCTGACGCGACCTCACGGAGGAAATCGGATTCTTTCCCGAAAAAAGGAGTATAGGGCGTCGGTTGCGTGCCACTTGGCACCGCCTTGACTAAGGGTTCGCTGATGGACACCAAGCGCGGCAGCTCTTGCCCCGACATGGTTTGAAGAACTGCGCGCTCTCGGATGACCTGAGCGGACGCGGTGGGATCAGCCTCTATCAGTCGCTGCTGATAGAGCAGACCTTCATCAGTGCGCAGGAACTCCTTTGCGGCCTGTTCGCTGACGCCATGCGTTTTAAACGAGCGACCAAGTGCGATGGCGTCCGCATGCTGAGATCTGATCTCCTCGCTCAGAAGGCGGTGATCGCTCATCGCCTTACCTGCGCACGCAATTGCTCAAGCTTTTCTAGATCACGGCGGTCTTCGTCCGAGAGACCACCCTTGAGCTCGATGGAGAAGGCGACATATGCTTCATCAACGCTCGGGTCGGTGAGTTCGGTAAAGACCCCCTCGGCGAACGCGCGTTCACAAGGCACCCCGTCCAGTGGCTTTGAAATCTGACGGGCCTTTGCGGCGAGGATCAGATCGCCAAGCTCCATCAGTAGGGCCCGCGCTGCTGGATCATCCTTGTGATGATGCAGCACCCGCTCCAAGTGTTCTGCCGTTGTCCCGAGCTTGATTCGATCAATGGTCTTCGTCATAGAATTCCTTCTCTGTTAGAACTTCGATTGCGCAATCAATTCGCCTGCAATCGCTTGAAAAGATACTGCTGACCGGTCTTGTCGAGCCTCAGCCAGCGTGGTCAGGCCGCACGGCACTACAAGCCGAGTGCGTTCAACGTTGTCGAATCCTGCGACACGCTTACCTTGATGCCCGCGGCACTCGTGGCTCTTGACTCCAAGTTGAGCGGCCTGACCTCAACCGCGGGCATTAGGCGCTTCGTAAAATAGCTGTCCTTGTAATAGCGGATCTTCTTGCAAAGCACGGGGTGCGCGAGCCCCTCGTAGATTACGATCTCCTTCTCAGGCCCCATCGCTTTGAGCTCTTGGGGGAGCATCAGCGCGCGCTTCTCCAAGACCTCGTTATCCGACACGGAGCGCCCCTGACCATGTGAGCGCGTGCGCGCCCGGCGGCGCACCGTCGTGTAGCCCAGCATCTCGGAATAGTCGTTCGCATCCTGCTGCTCACGCGGGGCATAGATGATCTGCAGCGCATGATTCGTGATGATCGTGCGCGAGAGTTCTTTGCCATACACCGCGTCGAGCTGCGCCATCGACTGGATGATTGGTAGGAGCCTGAGGTTGTAGCCGGCCATGTAGGCAACGGCCTTGGAGATGATGTCGACCCTACCGATCGACGTGAACTCATCCATCAGCAGCAAGCACTGGTGCTTCAACGATTTGTCGTTTTGCGGCAGCGTCTTGGTGTTGACATTGATGAGCTGGCTGAAAAAGAGGTTCACGATCAGGCGGCTCTCGGCCAGCTTATTGGGCTGGATCCCAACGTAGATCGTCATGCGCTTCCGGCGCACGTCGTCAAGCCGGAAGTCGTCGCCGCTCGTTGCGGCATCCAGGACGGGATTAAGGAACGCGTTGAGGGGCTCTCTGAACGTGCCGATGATCGAGGCGAAGGTGACGTCTGCCTGGGACAGGAGACCAGCGAAGGCCGTCCTTGTCTGCCCACTCAGGAAATGGGCCTCCGCGAGTTTTTGGATGTAGGGCCTCAGCTCGGTGCCGTCGCCAGACGCGAGGCGCAAAACCTCGCCAAGCGTTGGCGTGGGAGCGACCGGTATCGCTTCTGCTTGTTCAAACAGGTAGAGCGTGAAGCCGAGGAAGGTATTTCGGGCTTGGCTTGTCCAGAACTTGTCCTTGTCGTCGCCGTCCGGATAGAGCATCGCGGCGATCGCCTGGAGATCGGACACGCGGAACGATGGATCGCTCGACACATAGGTCAGCGGGTTCCACCGGTGCGAGCGACGATCCTCCGCAAACGGGTTGAACAGGTAGATCTCGTGGCCAATCGAGCGGCGCCAACCCGAGGTCAAGTCGAAGTTCTCTTGCTTGATATCGAGCACGACCGCGGATTCGCGGTAGTCAAGGAGATTTGGGATCACAACCCCGACGCCCTTGCCTGAGCGGGTAGGCGCGGCGAGTATCACGAACTGCTGACCCGAGAGGCGCAGCAGCTTGCCGTTCTGCTGGCCGACGACGATGCCGTCATCCTTCTGCTTCAAAAATCCCTTGTTGGCGAGATCGAGCATGCCGGCAAAGCGCGCACGGCCATGGATATTCCGATCGCTTCGAAGCTTGTAGAGCATGACGAGGAGCGATGCCCACACCAACAGCATCAGACCACCACCAATGCCGCCGGCGGTCCATATGCGCCAGGCGTAGGGCTGCACCTGCGGATGATCGATGTTCTTGAAGTATTGGTAGTAGGTGCCAAACCCGAGTTGCCCCGTGTCGAGTCCGAGGAATATCAGGGTCAGGTAGCCAGAGAGGTAGACAGCAGCGACGCCGAAAAGAACGGTGAGGACAAGCGCCGCGATCAATCGAAAGTTGTTCAAAGCGATTCCTTTGACTCAGAACTGGCAATAGGTTTGAAGCACCTGAGCGAACGGCGACATCAGGGCGGGCGGTCAGGGCACCGGTGCGCCTTCGGCTGCGCTGGTGTCGACAAGAATGTAGTCGTCGTTTTTCGTCCATCGCGCCTGACCGTCCGAGAGCTTGACGCAAGGCTGGCCATCGCAGGACGTAATCGAAACGCTTCGCAGCGCCTCTAGAATCTCGGCATCAACACTTGCGCTCGCGGCGCGCGCGAGATTGTTCGACGCTATATAACCGGTCACCCCGATTAACAGCGCCGAAGCGAGCAAAAGCGCGCCCAGCGCTTTCCATCCGAGCTTGCGCATGTGCGCGCCAGCTACGGCCTGATCTCGCGCAAGCTGCTCTGTAATGCGAGTCAGGCGGTCGCCCGCCTGTGCGATAGCTTCAACCGCAGCAGGGATTTCCTGCGAGAGCACCTCACGCACCGCGCTCTTTGCGTTATGAGTGATTTCGGCCTTCCCGGCAAGGACCTCCTTCCTGACTTCCGCCGCAGTGCCGCGCAAATCTGCAGCGGCAGACGCCTGACTTGCCGCTGCTTTCTCGCACTGGTGCACGAGCTGCCCTGATAAAAGCGCAGCGTTGGCGATGAAATCCTCCATGCTCGATCGATCCACATCTCACCTGTCTGGTAGATGCCCCCCTGGGCTTGCTCGCATGGTGCCAGAGACTTCACAGTCTTCGTCAATGACGGGTTACATGAAGACGACCGTCACGCGTTTCTGACGATGATCCGCGCGGCAAACGAGTTTCGGCGAGGCGTGCAGCATGACCCGCGCAAGCCGTAGATCGCGGTGTGACTTCCGTCACAAGTTCAAGCGAGCGATGTATTGGATTGTCTTGAGTTTGAAACACGAGCGGGCGTCGTAAGCGCGGTTTAAATGAACAATGCGTGCATTGCATAGGACTGCTTGACGCTCTGTTGCAAGTTCAAATATGTTCAGCGAAAGATCAGGTTGGCGAAGCGCGCTCGGGCGTGGTCGTCATGGGGCAGGAAGGGTCAAAAAAGGGAGTTTCAGAACAGGGGGCGATTCGTAGGCAATGCCTGCGCGCTGTATCGACAAGAAAGAAAAGCTGTTTGGTGCGGGGCGTCGATGCTGCGTGTCTGAATCGTTAGAATTTTTTTGAATGCAGCGACGTAGGTCTGCGCAGCACCCACACGGGCTGGCGCGGCCAAGCCGTGGCTGATTCTTGCCGATGGTGATTGCGTGACTCGTAACCTGCCGTTTCGAAAGGCCTCAGGCCTTCTGTGCGTGGCCGCTGCTCTCTCCTTGATTGGCTGCGCAACTCCCTCCGCGCCAGATCCGCGCGGTAAGTGGATGCCAGTCAATCGTATGGCCGATGCGCCGCAGGCCATCCCGCTCAATCAGGTCTATGTTTTTCAGGCGTCTCCCGCAGACGGCACCTTGAAGAGCATGTTGACGCGTTGGGCACGCGATCAGCGAATGACGCTGTCGTATCTCCATCCGAACGACTACACGCTTTACGGCCCGGTAGGCAGCATTCGCACGCCAAGCCTTGTCGAGGCAGCGTCGGCCCTGAATGCCGCTTATGCATCGCAACATCTTGTGGTGGGGGTGGACCGACAGACAATCGTCGTGAGCCTGGCCACGCAGCGCGACGACTCGCTCCCCGCAACAAGCGGCGGAGAGACCTCTGCGGCTGGCGCCGGACAATAAGGGGCGCTATCGATGTTTGGTAAAAAAAATACTGATACGCCTGCGGTTGAGCGCGTTGTTGCGCAGGGCGTGAGCTTTGAATTGACGCTTGCCGAGCGCGCAAAGCGCAGCGAGAAGCGCGCGTGGCTTGTGGCGTGGAGCGCCGTTCTCATGTCGCTGATTCTGGCCGGCGGCTATTTCCTCTTTCTGCCTCTGAAAGAGAAGGTGCCGTATCTCGTCATGGCCGATCCCTATACCGGGACGGCCTCGGTTGCCCGTCTGGTCGGCGATTTTGAGAACCGGGACGTAACGGCCACTGAGGCGATCAACAAAAGCAACGTCGCCAACTTCATCCTGGCTCGCGAGTCCTACGACTCGGGGCTGATCGGGCAACGGAACTGGCGCACGGCTCTCTCAATGGCCGGCCCGGCGGTGTCTCCGGCCTATATCGCACTCCACTCCGAGAGCAATCCTGATCGCCCGTTTCGGGTCTACGGTTCAGGCAAGGCGCTCCACGTGCGGATCCTCAGCATTGTGCTGATTGGTGGTGGTGATGGAAGCCGTCCGTCAGGCGCAACGGTGCGGTTTCAGCGCAATGTGTATGACAAGGGGACCGGTCGCTCGGAGCCGCTCGATAACAAGATTGCCACGATGGAGTTTGCTTACGACCAGGATCTGCGGCTGAACGATGAAGACCGTTTGCTCAATCCTCTTGGCTTCCGGGTCGTGAACTATCGAGTCGACAACGATTTTGCGCCGTCAGCAGCTTCGCCTGGGGTGGCTGAGATGGTGCCGGCAATGCAGCAGCCCCAGATGGCTGCGGCACCGATGGATCCAAACATGACGGCCATGGGACAGCAGGGGACGACGCCAGGAGCGCCCCTGCCGACGATGCCCGCGGAACAAATGGAAGGCGTCGGCGGACAAGGGGAGAGGGAGTGATGGGGCGTGTGATCCAAGTATGTTTACAGCTAGGGTTCGCAGCGTTGCTTGCGGCCTTGGCTGCACCTGCCGGTGCGCAGGTGGTAGAGGAGTATGCGTATGAAGCCGACAGGGTCTATCAGGTGCGGACCGGCCTTGGTATCACAACGCAGATCGAGCTAAGTCCGCATGAAGAAATTCTTGATTACAGCTCGGGTTTCAGTGGGGGCTGGGATATCAGCCGTCGTGACAACGTGTTCTACCTAAAACCGAAGAACGTCGATGTCGATACGAACCTTCTGATCCGCACCGCGGCGCACTCCTATATTTTCGAGCTCAAGGTGGTCGCGACCAACTGGCGCGCGCTTGACCAGGCGAAAGCATCGGGCGTGCAGTACAAGGTGCGCTTCGTCTACCCGACGGATACGAAGTTCGCAGCAGAGTCGACGCCAGAAGGCGAGCCGGTGGCCGAGCTCAGCACGACGATCGAGCCTACTCGCGATTACTACTTCGCCTATGAGTATTCGTATCACAAGCGCCAACCAAGCTGGCTCGTGCCCTCGACGGTCTATGACGACCGACGATTCACCTACATCCGAATGGGCGATCGCACGCGCTTTCCAAGCGGAAATTTCCCGGCCGTCTTCGCCCGCGAAAGCGAGGATGGGGAAGAGTTCATCGTCAATTCCACTGTCGAGGGCGACACCATCGTCGTGCACGGTACATATGCCTTCCTCGTTGTCCGCCATGGAAATAACGCGATCGGCCTGCGCAGGAGACCGGAACTGTGAATCAAATTCCGCCCAATGAGCATGATGCTCACGACGCTGATCGTCGTCAGGCGCCAAATCCTTATGCACGCCGAGAGTATGCAGGCGACGCGAACCTCGACGGAGAAGCGCCTTACCTCCAGGCAGAAGATGTCCAGCGCCTTAATCGCAAGGCGCTCGTGTTCCTTGCTGCGATCGTTGTTGCACTGATCGCAATTGCCGCCTGGCTGATCTTTGGGGACTCGGCAGATGACGCGGTGGCGACGCGTCCCGCGAGTGAGGAGGTCATCATTCCCGCTGCGCCGCGCGATCTGCCCGAACTCCCGCCTGAGCGCGCAGTAGCGCAGGTGCCGGCTGCCGAAGAACTGCCACCGCTTCCAGTCATCGATGACAATCGCACGTCTCAGTCCTCCAACATGCCAAGCATGGATTCGCTTCGCAGCCAGGCGCCTTCTTTACTCGAGCGGCGAATGGAAGATGCGGGCGGCGGCGGCATGATGGGCGGCGGCGCGCCGGAGGGCGGCCAGCAAGGCGGCCTCAATCCGCAGGATTACGCGGCGATGTTGACCGGGCAGGGTCAGCAGTCCTCTGTTCGCTCAGGCCCGGCGGAGGGTCTCACCAGTGCCCAGCCCCTTTACAAGCCCGACACACTGCTGCTGCGCGGTACATACATCCGATGCGTGCTCCAGTCGCGGGTGATCTCCGACTATCCGGGCTACACCTCGTGCATTGTTACCGAGCCTGTTTACTCAGTGAACGGCAAGCGTCTGCTGCTGCCGCGGGGCTCGAAGGTGCAGGGGAGCTACGGGCGCGACGAGCTCATTGGCGAGCGCGTCAACGTGGCATGGGATCGCGTGACCACGCCGAACGGACTCGATATCAACATGACTAGTCCGGGCGTGGACGTCTTGGGGTCGGCTGGCCACCCGGGCCACTACACGGCGCACTGGGGTCAGCGGATCACTTCGGCGCTTTTGATCAGCATTCTGAGCGACGCCTTCAAGTATGCGGCAGCGGAGAACGGTCCCCCCCAGACATCTGTCGTCAACGGCGCGATCGTGCAAAACCCGTATGAGAGCTCGACGGCGCGGACGATGGAGCGGATGGCCAACATGGCATTGGACCGAAACATGAGCCGCCCGCCGACCGTTACCATCAATCAAGGTACCGTCGTTGCGATCTATGTGTCCCGCGACGTCGATTTTTCTTCTGTGATCCGCTGATCGACGCTACGCAGATGAATGCCGAGACCGCCATCCTCGCCAAAGTGTCGAACGAGTTTCTCGACTATCAGTACGAGATCCTCGGCATTGGCGAGCATATGCACTCGACAGACGTCACTGAGATCTGCATCAACCAGCCCGGCGAGCTTTATCTGGAGACGCGTTCGGGCTGGAACCGCGTCGAAGTGCCCTCGCTTACCTTTGAGCGGGCACGCCAGTTCTGCACGGCAGTGGTCAACGAAAGCAACACCGGCCAGCGTATTACGGATGCCGATCCGATGGTCTCGTTGACGTTTCCAACCGGTCAGCGTGCTCAGTTCGTGATACCGCCCGCATGCGACGCGGGAAAGGTGTCGATCACGATTCGCCTCCCGGCGCGATTTGGGAAGACGCTCGAAGAGTATGCGCGGGACGGTTTTTTTGACGAGGTCGTCGAGCAAGAACACACCGTCAGTGATTACGATCAGGAGCTCTTGGAGCTTCGGCGTCAGCGCAACTATGCCGTATTTTTTCAAAAAGCCGTCCAGTATCACAAGAACATCGTGGTCTCCGGCGCGACTGGCAGCGGCAAGACGACCTTCATGAAGTCGCTCGTAAACCACATCTCACATCAGGAGCGGTTGGTCACGATCGAGGACGCGCGCGAGCTTTTCTTGTCTCAGCCCAATGTCGTGCACTTGCTCTATTCCAAGGGCGGACAAAGTGCGAGCAACATCTCGGCGAAGACCTGCATGGAGGCATGTCTGCGTATGAAGCCCGATCGCATCATCCTGGCGGAGCTCCGGGGTGACGAGTCTTTCTATTTCATCCGCAACTGCGCCTCCGGCCACCCAGGCTCGATCACGAGCTGCCATGCCGGCAGCACGTCGCAGACGTGGGATCAACTCGCTTTGATGGTCAAAGCGTCGGCAGAGGGCGCGGGGCTTGAGTTCGAAGTGATCAAGCGTCTCTTGAAGCTGACGATCGACATCGTGGTGCACATCAAGGCGCACGCAGGGCGCCGCTTCATCACGGGTATCGATTTCGATCCCACGCGAGGCCTGGCATGAGCGCCTGGAATTGCGTTGCATTTGGCGCTGCGTGCACGGCGCTCGCGCGCCGCGCCATGGGCGGGGAGGTGCGGTAATGCTGCCAGGGATCGAGATGATGGCCTGCGCGGATCTCGCGGTTCCAGCCGAGGTGATGCATCACGTCGCCAAGGTCGAATCGTCGTTCAATCCGTTCGCGATCGGCGTTGTAGGCGGACGGCTCGCTAGGCAGCCTCGGAGCCTTGGCGAGGCCCTTTCGACTGCGCGCATGCTCGAACAGGAAGGCTACAACTTTTCCCTCGGCATCGCGCAGGTGAACCGCTACAACCTCGATAAGCAGGGGCTCGACAGCTACGAGAAAGCGTTTGATATCTGCCCCAATGTGCAGGCCGGCTCGCGGATCCTCGCCGAGTGCTACGGTCGCTCGGGTCAAGACTGGGGCAAGGCGTTTAGCTGCTACTACTCCGGCAACTTCACGACCGGCTTTCGTCATGGATACGTCCAGAAGGTGGTTGCGTCTTGGCAGGGCGCGGTCGCAAGCGGCGCGCAAGCGGCCGCTATCCCGGTCATCCGGTCTCAGCCAAGCACCCCGCGTCCGGCGCGCGCCGCAGCCGTGAGCGCCGTTGAAAGCTTGATCGCGCGTCGCGTCGCGGAAGCTGCAGCCTCGAGCGCTCGCCAAGATGCGACCCAGGAGACGTCTCGCCTGCAGCCCGCGCCTGTGGACGCGATCACCGCCGCCGCCCCCGCGGCCGTGCGGCGCGACGGCGCGGGTGCAGGCGCTTCTCCCGCCGCCGAGGACGGACCAGTGGTGGTGCAACTGGTTGGCGCGCCGAGGCCATCTGCGCCCCCTCCCCAGGGCATGGGGGCGCCGGCGCCGAGCACTCAGCCGGCTGCGGTGCACCAAGCGCCGCCCGCGAGGGATTCCGCATTTGTCTTCTAGATCACGCTTCATCTGACCGAGGGACCGGTCGCGCTACACCCAGCACATTTCAACTCACCACTAAGAAGGGGCAACTCATGAAGAAAGCAGATTCGATCATCTCGACCGCTCGCGCCGCCCGTGCAGCCGCTCTGGCCGCGTGCGCGAGCGTTGCGACATTTCCGCTCATTGCGATGGCGCAAGACGTCAGCGGCGCGACTAGCCGCGTCAATAGTTTTTTCAACAACATCAACGCGCTTCTCAACGTCGCGTCGATCGCGATCGTGACGATCGCGGTGATCTTCGCGGGCTATCAGATCGCGTTCAACCACAAGCGCATCGGCGACGTCGCGCCTGTTCTGATTGGCGGATTTCTGATCGGTGCGGCTGCGCAGATTGCCAAGATGTTGCTCCCCGCAGACGTCACGAAGACCGCGATGGTTGTCGTGCAGCTTCTGCCGGTCTATGCGTAAAGACGTTCTTTTTCGGGGCTGCACGCGTCCGGCGATGTTCCTTGGGGTTCCGTATCTGCCCTTTGCGATCGCCGCTGGCGCGTGCCTGCTGCTGACGTTTTACATCGACATGTTCTTCCTGCTGCTGCTCCCTTTCGTGGTGATGATCATGCGACAGATGGCGCGGCGGGACGAGATGATCTTTCGTCTGCTTGGCCTGAGGCTGCAGTTCCGCACGAAGGTCAAAAATTTGAAGCATCACAACGGCATGTGGGTGCTTTCGCCCAACAGCTATCGCAAGACATTCGAACAGCCGAAGGACTAGCGTCATGCTCGCGCCCGACACCGCCATCTCCGAGTTCGTACCGCTCTCCGCCCACGTGTCTGCGCATGTGGTCAAGACAACGGGCGGAGACTTTTTCATTACCTGGCGGCTTGACGGGTTGCCGTTCGTGGGCCGAGAGGAGTGGGAGCTCGAACACAGGCACAACACCTTCAACCGGATGCTCCAAACCCTTCGTGCGCCAGACTTTGTCAATGTCGCATTTTGGGTTCACGACGTTCGGCGGCGCGGCCGCATCGATGTCGAGAGCCGCTTCGATCAGCCCTTCAATCAGCAGATGTCAGACGAGTACTTTGAGCGTCTTTCGTCGCAAAAGATCATGCAAAACGAGCTCTACTTGACGATGATCTACCGGCCCATTGTGACCGGTAAGAAGTTCATCGAAAAGTCGGCCGATACAAGCCGACTTCAGGCCGAGCAGGACCAGGCGGTAGGTAAGACGATGGAGCTCGCTGGCAACGTCGAGGCCGTGCTCAAAGATTACGCGCCAGTGCGCCTTGGCCTGTATGAGGCGGACAATGGCGTTGTGTTCTCAGAGACGCTGAGCTTCTTTGGTTACTTGCTCAACCGGCTCGAAGAGCCGGTCCCCGTGCTTCGCGCTCCTATCTATGACTACCTGCCAGTGGCGCGCCACATGTTCTCCGCAAAGTCCGGCGACTTCGTCGTCAGTGCGCCCGGGGGGAAAAATCAGTTCGGCGCGATCCTCAACATCAAGGAGTTCACAGACGGTACGTATCCCGGCATCCTGAACAACTTGAAGTATCTGGACTTTGAATACGTCATCACGCATTCGTTCAGCCCAATGGGCCGTCAGGATGCCTTGAAGATCCTCGACCGCACCAAGGGCATGATGATCTCTTCGGGAGACAAGGCCGTCAGCCAGGTGATCGAGATGGATCACGCAATGGATCAGGTAGCGTCCGGCAACTTTGTGCTTGGCGAGTACCACTTCATGATGGCGCTCTACGCCGATGATCAGAAGCTGCTCTCGCAGAATATCGCGACAACGCGAGCCGAGCTTTCGAACGCGGGGTTTGTGTCTGTCAAAGAGGATCTTGCTGTCTGCTCGGCGTTTTACTCCCAGCTTCCGGGCAACTGGAAGTTCCGCACGCGTCTTGCCAATGTCAGCTCGCTGAACTTCCTCGGCCTCTCGCCGCTCCACAACTTTGCGACTGGTAAGAAGGACAACAACCCGTGGGGTCAGTGCCTGACCGTCCTGCAGACCACAAACGGACAGCCTTACTACTTCAACTTCCACGCAACGCATCCGGCGGAGAATTCGCTCGGTGAGAAGGCGATCGGCAACACGATGGTGATCGGCAAGTCCGGCACCGGCAAGACTGCGCTGATCAACTTCCTGCTCAGCCAGGTCCAGAAATACGATCCTGCGCCGACCATTTTCTTTTTCGACAAGGACCGCGGCGCAGAGATCTTCGTGCGTGCCTGTGGTGGCAACTATCTTGCGCTTGATAACGGGCAACCCACCGGCTTCAATCCCTTTCAATGCGAGCGCACGGAAGCAAACGTGCAGTTCCTTGGCAATTTGATGAAGGTGCTCGCGGGTAAGGTCAGCTACACCGCGCGTGAGGATGAGGACGTCTTCCGCGCGGTGGAGAGCATGCTCGACATGCCCAAGCATCTGCGTTCGATGACGAACTTTCAGAAGAGCCTTCCGAACATGGGCGACGACGGACTGTTCGCGCGCCTTCGCAAATGGACCGCCGGAAATACGCTCGGCTGGGTTTTTGACAACCCGGTCGACATCATTGACCTGGACCGCGCGAACATCATCGGGTTTGACTACACGGACGTCATCGACAACGCCGAAGTGCGCGTGCCGGTGATCAATTACTTGCTGCACCGCCTGGAAGACCTGATCGATGGTCGTCCGCTCATCTACGTGATGGATGAGTTCTGGAAGATCCTCGACGGCGGCGGCGCGCTCAAAGACTTCGCCAAGAACAAGCAAAAGACCATCCGAAAGCAGAATGGCCTTGGGATCTTTGCGACGCAAAGTCCCGAGGATGCGCTTGCGAGCGACATCTCGGCAGCGCTGATCGAGCAGACGGCAACGCTCATTCTTCTTCCCAATCCGAATGCCTCGCGCGCGGATTACATGGAGGGCTTGAAGCTCACGGAAGCGGAGTTCGAAGTGGTGGCGAACCTGGACGAGCGCTCACGCTCGTTCCTGGTCAAGCAGGGACATGGTTCGACCGTGTGCCAGCTCAACCTGCGCGGCATGGACGATGCGCTGGCTGTGATCTCGGCAAGCACAGACAACATTGAAGTGATGGACCAGATCGTTCGGGAGGAGTCCGAGCGACTTGGCGTGGATCGCTCGGAGCTCACGCCCGAGCAATGGCTGGAAGCGTTCTATGAAAACCGGAAGGGATCGGGGCGCGCGGCCAAGGGGCAGGTGGAGCGGGGCAGTAGTCGGCGCGCTGCAAACAGCTGACGCCGCCGCCTGTGAAGCTTAGACGCATTGATCGAAGACTTCGGGAGAAGGGCATATGACATCGACCATACAACGCGGCCATGGCTTTGCTGCCGCATGGGCCAGGACTTTCGGGACGACGCCTGATCTGCCAAAGGCCAGCCGCGGCCTGACGGCCACGCTCGCGGTCATCGCGCTGCTCGGAACCGGGGCGGCTGCGGCAGCGTGGCAGGTGAACGACACGAAGACGCAGCAGGAAATCAAAGAGCTGCAAAACCGCATCGGCAAGAACGGAAACGTCATTGACAAGCTCAACGACGTCAATCGGAAGCTTCGGGTCAACCCCCGTGGCGGCACGACGCCAGAGATGATCGCCACGCCTACAGGAGACGAGGCGCTTAATGCGACGCAGCCAACGGCGAGTGCAGTCGGGATCGACCAGCTCTGTACGTCCGGCGCGGCCACAGGCCTTGGAAGCAGTCAGCAACAGCTCTGCAAAGACCTCGCCAACACTGAGCTCGCCCAGTACCGCTTTTCGATGCGTATGTTCGAGCGCTCAAAAGAGAACTATGACCGGTTGAAGCAGATCGAAGACCATCGCAGGACTCTCGGCGCTGATGACTACGCGAACATTCAGCAAAACACGAATGAACTCCTCGCACTTACTGCGCTTATGGACAACGATCGCGACCGCTACAACACCTACATGTCCGCTTACGAGGCGCGAATCGCGCACATTCGTAATTCGCAGGCGGCGCTAACTCGAAACGCGCTCAAAGGCAGTGGCTCTCTCTCGATGCCGATCATCAAATAAGGCGTTCGCATCATGGAATTTCTGCCAGATAGTGTTGCGATGTTTAACCCGAGTGGGTTTGCGTCATGGGCGTTTTTCAAGTTCATCTTCGGGGTTGTGAATTCTGACATCGCCGCGTTTCAGAACGCGCTTTTGGGGCGAACGACGCGGTTCGTTAGCGGGATCGTTTTCACGCTTCTGGTGCTTTGGGTTCTCATTCAGGGCTTTCTGATCGTAACGGGCCGGAGCCGTGAGTCGTTGATGGGCCTAGTCGTGGGATCACTTCGCGCTTTTCTGATCGTGATCGCTGCGACCTCCATGTCGTTTTTCGGCAACAATTTGACGACGTTTTTCACCAGTGATTTGCCGACATCGATCCATCAGGTCGTGTCGGGCAACGACAGCAAAGTGGAAGACGCGATCGACAAGAATCTCCAAACGATGGGCCTGATTTTTGCCCTCGTCGATGCTCTCCCGACTCAGGGCAGCGATGCGAACACGCGAGACCAGAAGGCGGTGACCAATTTGACCGGTATTGGCATCGCCGGACCCTCAGTCATCGGCGGCGCGATGCTGCTTCTCTACAAGATTGCGCTCGTTCTCTTCGTGGGCTTTGGCCCGCTTTTCATCCTGGCTCTGCTATTCGATCAGACAAAAGACCTCTTCAAGCGCTGGCTTCTTTACGGCATAGGCACAATGTTTGCGATGGCGGTGCTCGCGGTGATGGTCTCCATCGCGACCAAAGTCGTTGCGATGGCTGCTGCGGCGATGGTGGCGGCGTACACCTTGTCGAGCATCGGCATTGGCGCGATGGGCCCCGGCTTTGGTGGAGGCCTGAATTCCGCCGCTGTTCAGCAGGGCGGTGTTGGTCTGCTGATGTCTGTCCTGATGGTGATGACGCCGCCCATGGCCGCTATGTTCTTCAACGGCACGCTTGGCCAGTTCGCAGCAAACTCAAGCTTTGGCAATGTCGGTCGCAACAGCACGGGCCAGGTGTCCGACTTCAAGCAGGAAACGCTGCCTTCGCGCCCTCGGCGAGGTGGTGACGGAGGGATTGGCTGATGATGAAGAAGATGCGGCAATGTCGAGCTTGCGTGCTGTGCATCGCTATCGGGCTCGTCGCCACATTGTCGGCGGCCGCCCAGCAGCCTGGCTCTGCAGACTACAACCGGGTGTTCCTCCCGGCACATGGCGTCGGCGACACCCGCCAAGCACACCCGGACGACAGGTGGGGCGCTTATGCGGTAAGCGAGACAAATGGGCTCACGGGTTTTGTCACAGGGCACCTGAGCGAGGGGGATGCCGTTCGCGCGGCGACCACTATGTGTGCGGAGCGTGGTGGCGGCATGTGCGCCCTTGAGGTCACGTTTGTAAATGAGTGCGCCGCGGTTGCTACTAGCAGTTTCAAGTCGCGGTGGGCGATTGAACCGACGCTACGCTCGGCAACCAACGCAGCAAAGCGCGACTGTGGGCGAGCATGCGAAATCCGCTGGAGCGGCTGCAGTGGTGATGCCACTCCAACGGTGCGCTAGCGCGTCGCTCGATTGCCGCTTCGCAGTGGCGCGTTAAGGAGATCTGGGTGAAGTCAATTTGCGCGGGTTTACTCATCGCCACATTCTTTTCTGGATGCGGCCAACGGAATTTGGAGTCAGGACTGATGGATACAGCACAAGAGAGTCAGGAATCTAGGGCTGAGGCGATGCGTAAGCTCAATCCCGCCCCGAAGAACGCTTACGACATTCGCGTTGTGCTCAAAGATGCTCCAGGGCCGTTCGCGCAGATCGATGCTGCCGCTCAATACGACGTCGAAAACGCTGGTGAGTGCGGCGAGCCGCAGCCGCTTTCGGGCGCAGTGCCCCGGATCTCGACCAATGAGCCAGTCGCGCTCAAGCGCGTGTCCGATACAGAGTTTGTAGGTCGCGTGTTTGCCGACCAAGTGCTCGATGAGGACTATTACGGCCGCGGCGTGTGTCATTGGAAGTTCATTGAGACGCGTGTCAGCCTTCGTGAATCGAGTGACCCGATGGCAACGTCCTTCGTAGCCGCGCTTGAAGCCGACGCAATCGAGCAGGGTGGGTCGAAGCCAACGTTCTTTTGGGAAGGTCACTATCCGAAGGCTGAGATCGACAACTACGCAGAGTTCGGGGACCCGTCTTTGGAGAATGTGCCTGACGCAAGAAAATCTGAGTTCTTTGAAGTGGTGATTTCAGCGCAGCAGGCGCAGCCGTGAGCGTGCCGTCGCAGCAATATGCGGGCCTCGCGAATGACAGCTACGAGGATCGCCGCGTCGGCGTGCGCAGTCCGCCCTACAACGAGCACGTGACGATCGAAGGCGTTGATTATCGCATCCGGGAGCACGTGAACAATGCCCGGACCGGCTACCAAGGCACTGTCTATCAGCGCGCCGATACGGGCGAGATCGTGGTGGCGCACCGCGGCACTGAGCAGATCTGGAAGGACGGTGTCGTTGCGGACGGATCGATGGTGGCAAGCCGCACCAATCCGCAGGCGAACGATGCGATCGAGCTGACCCGGCGCGCCATCGGCTACGCGGAGCAGTCAAACAAGACGCCTGGACGCGCGGCACCGGAAGTCACAGTTACCGGGCACTCTCTGGGCGGAACGCTTGCGCAGGTGTCAGCGCATCACTTTGACCTGCGCGGCGAGACGTTCAACGCCTACGGCGCGGCGAGCCTGGATCGACGAATTCCCGAAGGCGGCAATCGCGTTTTGAACCACGTGATGGCGGCCGATGCGGTGAGTTCGGCGAGCCCGCATTACGGGCAAGTCAGGATCTATGCCACAGAGCGGGAAATGACCGTCCTTCGCCAGTCGGGCTACCACGAGCACCGTGGGCGCGACTTCATTACGCCGGACTTTCCGCTCACAGCAGCGGGCCGCTCGTTCGGCTCGCACAGCATGCATAACTTCTTACCCGTAGATGGCGATGGGAAGCCCGATCGTTCGATCCTCAACGACCAAGCTGCGCGCACGCGCGCGAACGACAACGACCGCTCCATCGAGAGCTACAGAAGCGATATCGAGGCGCGCCGCGTCGGGGCGACCGTTATCTCGCGTGGCCCGGGCGGACTCATTCGCGATGGCGTGGATGCGATCCGCGGCCCGCTTCCAGCTGGCGAGCCTGCGAGGCGTGAGGAAGAGCAGTCTCAGAGGGGGCGGGATGGCCGCCGGGCGTCTGTTGACGCGCCCAGTGATCGAGGCGACGTGCAGCTTGCGCGGAACGAAGGCACGACGCAGCAGGACTATGTGTCGCGACTTTTGGACGCCGCGAAGAGCGGGAACTCTGAGAGCATTCGCAATGCGACGCAGGACCTCCAATCCTCACCCTCCGGCCAGGCCTGGCAGCAGCGAGCGGATCAGGAAGCGCAGCAGCTGGCGCAGCGGGACGCTGCCCAGCAGAGCGGACCTACGCATCAGGAGGCGGCGCGTCAGGCCTAGTCGGGCGGTCTCCGGTGTCGGTCGAGCTTGCGGCGTTCTATCAAGGAGAGGGTTTTGAAGCGATCGTTCATGTGCGTTTTGATTGGTGGCGCGCTTGCTATCTCGGCCTGCGCGCAGGGCGGCGACACGAGCGGAGCTTCATCGGCGCAAGCCGTACAGACAGCGCCCACGGACATCCAGGACAAGGACAACAGCATGACCGCTTTGAAACCGCCGTCTCCGGACAGCGTGCTGTATTTCGTATACCAGCGCGATGGCGATGGCGCCCACAGCTTCCAGGTTGAAGGCGGCGCGACTGTTGGATATTGGTATGGCCACGCGTTCGACTTGAACGGCGAGCACTACTTCACAGGCTTTACGTCGCGCTCTGTGGGGACGGACGGCTCGGAGGCTGAAAGCACCACAATGGAACCGGGGCATGTCGCGATCGGGCAGGTCACGCTCGTCCAGAAGGATGAGGGCGGTCAAGCAGGTTGGTCTCAGATTGCGACGGATGGTTTTGTCGGTGAGTTCGGCCGTCTCAATCAGCCCGAAATGGTGGATGAGTCTCGCCGCACTGTCTCTCACAAACTGGCGGACGGGCGATTGATTCTCGGCGTGCCCACCCGAATGTTTGAAGACGGCGTTGCGATGTCCAATTACGCTCTATTCCTGTTTAATAAAAACGGGTTGCCGCAAACGCCGTTCCGGGTCTGGACGTATGTCGGCACTGTCCAAGCAGGAAGCGACAATGCTGAGGCCTGCGAAGGAGGCGTGATGACCTGCGCGGCCAGTTCAGGTGAACTCGAGTTTGAGCCGTCTTCCGGCGGAGATCTCCCGCGCATACGCATCGTTCAGTCCGGCGAGACTGTTGTCGGCCCCGGCCAGACTCGTCCACTTGGCCCAGAAGATGCGCTAAGCTTTGAACTCGACGCGAATACAGAGCGCTATCAGGCGCCCTGACCTATTTCGAGTTGACCGCTCTGCATAAGACTCAAGGATTGAGTCCGGTTGACGTCCTGCGGCCCGCCGCGGCCGCACTTCACCTGAGGAGCCAATGATGGCCGGTAATCACGACAGAGCAGCTGTTCTCGACATCATCGAACGCGAGGCTGCTGAGAGCGGTATTCCTCGCGACGATTTTCTGCGCTTTGCCTACATTGAAACAGGCGGGAAGTTCAACGCGGACGCGCACAATCGCGAGAGCGGCGCCAAGGGGCTGTTCCAGTTCATGCCGCGCACGGCAGCAGAGTTCGGGATCACGGGACGCGAGTTTGACGCAACCGCGAACACGGATGCCGCCGCAGCGCTCTACGCGCGTAATCGCACTCAGATCACCAACCGCTCCAATGAGACCGGATACCCGTTTTTGTCGGGGGCAGAGTCGCCGAACGGACTCGACATGTATCTGGCCCACCAGCAGGGTGGCGGCGGATACGCGTCGATCCAGCGTGCAATCGCAACCGGCGAGTTCTCGGGCGCGAGGACGCGCACGAACATTCTCGGCAATATTGATGACGCCGAGTTCTCGCGTTTGACTGGTCACCGACAGGATGCGATCGCAAGGCTGAGCGATCGCGATCTCGCTACGTCGTTCACCCAGTATTGGACGGCGAAGTATGCTGCAATCGCGATCCCGGATCGTGGCATCGAAGCGACTGCGCAGCTGCCAGGCGCGGCTGTCAGACCTGATCCGCTTGCCGACGGCGTGCTGTCGCGTAGCGAGCGCGGTCAGGACGTGCGGGCGCTGCAGGAGTCGCTCAACACGCTGGGCTATCGCGACGGGCAGGGTAATCAGCTTGAGACGACGAGCGGCATCTACGGTCAGCGCACCGAGGAGGCGGTTCGCAGCTTTCAAGCTGCAAGGGGCGCGGAGCAGACTGGCCGCGCGGACGAAGCGACCCGTCAGGCCATCACTGACCAGATAAGCCGCCCAGAGGCCGAGCGGACGTCACCTCCGGCGCCTGAGCGCTCGGGCGCGACTTGGCCTGCGCCAGGCAATACAGAGATCAATCAGGCTGATAAGCCGCGCGAAGGGCGAGGTGAGTTCGGAACGCCCCGCAGCAGCGGGAAGCCGCATGGCGGCATCGATATCCAAGGCGAGGTGGGCGATCCTATCGTCGCGTTTGCGGGCGGCGTTGTGCAGGTTGCGCCGGGAAATGCCGATGCTGGCAATACCGTGCGCATCCAGCATGACGACGGCTCGATGACCAAGTATTTCCACTTAGACGCATTTTCAGTGCGAAACGGTCAGCGCGTTGAGGCGGGCGATCAGATTGGCACGATGGGCCGCACAGGCAACACACCTGCGCACGGCGACACGCATCTGCACTTTGAACTCCTCCGCGACGGACGGCGCGTTGATCCGATGCCAGTGCTGCGCGGGAGCGAGCAGACCAGCGCGGCAGATGTTACCCGCGCCGCGCTTTCGGCAGGCGCGCTGCAGCTCGGCGCCAATGGGGCCGCGGTGATTGCGCTGCAAGAGCAGCTCAATCAGCTCGGCTACCGCGGTGAGGATGGACAGCCTCTCGAGACGAGAAGCGGCACATTCGGCACACACACCGATCACGCGCTGCGCGCGCTTCAGGCCGATAGCGCGATCAAAGTCGATGGGATCTTTGGTGGGCAGTCCCAAGACGCCGTTGCGAGCGCAGTAGAGGCGTCGCGCGCGAATGATCAGCTGATGCAGCACGGCGCAAATGGGCCTGGCGTGGCGGAGTTCCAAAGTAGATTGCATCAGCTCGGCTTTAGCGATGCGTCAGGTCGTGCGCTTTCCGCCGACGGAAAATTTGGCGACTCGACCCGGGAGGCCGTGCTGAACCTGCAGCGCTCCGCCGGCATTCGTGTCGATGGAATCGTGGGGCCTGAAACGCGCGGGAAGATGGAGGAGCTGGAAAGAAGTCGTCCGGCCGAAGAGCGGACGGAGCAGGAAAGCGCTTTGAGGGAATCGCAGGGAGATTTCGTGCAGCGCATGCTAGCTGCTGCTCGAGATGCTGACGGCCTAGATATTCGCCGCCTTGTGGACAATTACGCGTCGAGCGAGCAAGGGCAGCAGTGGCAGAAACAGTCTGCGGATCAAGCGATCACCGATCCGGCCAAAGCAAGCCAGGATCTGTCCCGATAGCGATCTCGCATCTGTGTTCAATTAAAACGGTCGCCTGCCGCCACTGCACCAGCGGATTGCTTGGTGCAGTGGCTCAGCAGGCAACTCTTCCAATGTGCTCTACGAAGGAATTGTATGAAGCCTGGAATTCCGCTCACTCTCACGGCTCTCCTGCTCGCGAGTTCCTGCGTAGGCGCGCAGGACCTTGATCAAGTTCTTACGTATCGGGATAGCGACCCGTTCCTGTTCTGCGAACAGGGACAAGATGTGCGGAAGGCGCCGCTTCGCTGTTGGATGCCGGTGCCACCCTACACGGGCGCCTTCGTCGTCCTGCCGCATTGCCAACCCATCAATACTTACGGGAAGACTTGGTCGAATGACGATATAAATTCGTTTCGCCAGTATCTGACCGTGTGCCCCGTAGGCGAGCAGCCGGGACGCTGGAACGGTCCTGGCAGAAAAGACATGACGCCGCACCAGCATTAATGCTCGGGGGCGCTGTTCTTCGTTCGCTCTTCGATCGCCCGGATTATCACCTACTTCCCAGTTAGGGTTTCGCCTACACAGCCTTCATGGCATTGCGTGCGAATCTACTTCTGTCGTCCAGGCCATTTCACCCGTGAGCGGGGGGCGGAGGCCAAAATCTCCAAGAAAGCGCCGACGTCCGAGACCCCGAAAGGGGTCTCGTCATGTTCATCAGATCGCCAAGGCTTGGCGCATAGGCGCAGTTGGCTCTCCACCGCCACTCGCTCACCCAGTCGTCGCCTACTCCCGAGGCTGTTCAAGGCATACCCACTCCCATTCGCGAGAGCAGGCATGACGCGCGGAACGATCTGGATGGCGCTGCTGCTTGCGACGTCAACCGCTTGGCCCTCAGACCGCACAGCGCAGCCGCTAAGCTGCGTCTATACAGACGGCTGCGGCTGCCGGGTCGCTGTGCCAAATATGCGCTGCCCAGCCAATCTGAGCACGCACTTTTTCCACGAGCTCGCCGAAGGGTCGCCTCTCAAATTCGATTTGGGAAAGAGAGAGGTGTTGGCGCAGTCCACCAAACCCTGGAACAACCATTTCGGTTATGGGGAAGGGGACTCGTGGACCGAGGACTTCCAGTTTCCTGGCGGAACCGCCCGCGTGGACTATTCGCCCGGGCGTTCAACATGCCCGAAGGACGCTGAGGACGGCTGCGAATACTTCGACGTTCGCGCGCGGGTCAAGATTTCTGACTCCGCTGGAGTGCGCAGCTATGAGGGTGTTGGCAAGTGTGGCTGCTGAGTCCGACAGAGCTCGTGTGGCGATGGCGTTGTGATCGTGGTCTAAGAGGGAATACAGGTATGCGATTAGCTTGCGTCGTTGCGATCCTTGCGCTTTCGGCCTGCGGCGGCCTAAGCGCGGACCAGAGCGCTGGGGGTCACCAGGTTAGAGACACTGCTGTGCCCCCGGCGTCCGCGCAGACCTCGCCGGCAGCAGCCCCTGAGAGTGCTCCCTTCAGTGGAGTCTGGGAGTCGTGTGAAGGCGCTGCGTCTTCTGATGAGTGCAGTCGCTATGTCCTGGTCCAGCGCGGTGAACGCATCTGCGGCACTTGGTCATACGTGGCCAGTGGTCAGAGCTACGAGGGGAAGCTCATCGCGAGGACTATCTCGGAAACAAGTGCAGTCGCTACGCAGATCTGCGGACGGGTCGGTGCGGAGACCAATACCGAGTGCGCGGATGGGTGGCAGGACACCGACAAAGCGCTGGATCTGTGCGGCGGGAAGCTTAGCGACATGGCGCGCGCGGACGGCACATGCGTGGCGGACTATCTAAGGGCGAGACTCTCTGAGCGCGCACTGCTCTTAGCGCAGCCTTGGATCGAAAAGTGTCTGACGGCTAACTTTTCAGGTCGCGTTGTTCGTAGGCAGCTCAGCCTGTCCGCAGGCCCGAGGCAACTCGTTTAGGCGTGTTGCTGCGACATTTCACCACGTGCGCGCTCAAGATCTCCCTGAGCCTGCTCGGCATGAGTCAGCTGCGCCGCGTGTGCCGAAGCATCCATCGCGAATGCTTGCCCGCGGGCAGATTCCTGCAGCGCTTCAATCGCAGTTCTCATACGCTCTGGATCTCCGGCGGAAGCCAAGAGCTGCTCGACTTGCGGGTCGCGTTTGTCACTCGTTGAGAGAGAGCGAGATGACGATCCATGGTCTTGGGCTTCAGTCGGTTGGTGCGGCGCGTCTTGGGTAGTTCTGCGCTGTTTTTCAAGCGCATCGATACTCTCGCGCATCTGTCTTGGCGTATCGGTCAGGCCCACGAGCTCAGAGGCGCTGACGCGCTCTCCCGTCACGCGGTGGGCCGTGTCGCTAGCCCAGGAGGCGCAGGTGTTGGTGTATGCCCAAGTGACCTTTTCACGGGTCGCCGCTTCGAACGTCTTGAGCTGATCAGGTGTTAACGCGTAATAGCGACTCGCGGTCGCCTCAAAACCATTCTCGATGCCGCGGCGCACGTCGGTTGGGGGCGCCGCCTCCTGACTGAAGCGCGGATGGTCCGCCGGCCATAAGCCGTAGGCCTCGGTCTTACCACTTCGCGTGATCGTCAGCCAAGCGTGTCCATCGAGCAGAGGCGAGCCTGGCTCCGTATTCGTATGGATACCCAAAACGGCACGGTCACTCGGCCTTTGGTCTTGATCAGACATCCGTGTCTTCCTTCTTGCGCAAGGTGATTAGGGATAGACCTGCTTTTCGCCATCGGCATGCAAAACGACGACGCGCGCGGCATCAAAGGGAAGGTGCACTTCCGCCTGCCAGCTATCGTCCAGGGGGATCACTGACTTCGCCATTGGCTCGCACGGAGATCCCACAGCGCAGCGGCTGATGACAATGCGGAGCGCATCGTCGACACGCTCAAAATCAACGCCGCCGGAGTAGTGACTACTCTCAGGTCGGACCTTGTAGCGGAACGAAATTTCCTTTTCCGAGCGCTTCTCAACGGTGATTGGCTCGACCATCGACTGCGTGTAGACGGGATTCATCCTTGCTCCTGTGCATGCGGGTAGGACAGCAGATAACAGCAATAGCAGCGGCAATGCGCTGAGTCCATAAGGGTTAAGCGATCTGGGGGGCATGCTTGAGCTCCGTTCTCGCTCCACTTCCGTGCCCGTCCGAACATGCGAGCTGGCGGCGGAGCAGGTGCAATCTACCAGCGCCCGTTAGAAGTCGGTCTGGCTGCACTAGGGAGACTGATTGGAAGAGTCACGCCTTCGTACGGTCGCATCTGCTCGAGCCTCTCAAGATTTTGGCGATCCGTATCCGAAAGTCCACCCTTCAACTCAATCGCAAACGCAACGTATACGTCCTCGAGGCTTGGGTTTTTTAGATCAGCAAAAACCCCTTCTGCGAAAGCGCGGTGGCAGGGAACATCGGTAAAAGGTTCGAGAACTCGGCCAGCCTTTGCGACTAGAGTCAGATCACCAAGCCCCGTTAGCAAGCTTTGAACTATTCGTTTGCTCTTGTGAAGAAGCAGGACTCGCTCCAGTCGCTCCGCGGTCACTCTCAGCTTGTTCGGATCAATTGAGATGGTCATGGACTTCTCTGATTTAACTAGTTTTTTTGTCTCGCTCGACGAATTCAAGTCTTCTGCGTGGCAACCGCTCAATTCGTTCGTGCACGCCAAACTGCAAGGAATCATCCACACCAAGTTTTGATGACCAGATGCGCTTGTGGACCAAACTTTTGCACTAGCAATAGCCTAGGTCTACTAGCGTTTACATATACCTGGGCGTTCTGATCGGAAAAATCGGTGTTCAATCAAAGTCTTTGCAACTGCGACCCTCAAAACGTCTTGCCTCGCTATTGCTAGCGATCCCACCGCAAGGTAAAGCCTCGCAAACCGACATGCTTCCCACCCAGACTACGTACGTCTCCTCTGTCGGGTCGCGTGAGAGACGCCGAGGGCGTCGGCCCAGTTGCCGGCCGACTGGGCGGCGTCAGGCCAGCGAGGGCGATCAGGGCGAGGGGCAGCGTCGCGCGTTTCCGGTCGGCGTGTGATGCCGGCAGTGCTCCTGCCTCCTGCCGCGAACTCCTTGATCGGGATCATTGCGCACGCCGCGCGGGGCTGGCACGGGGCTCGGGTTCGGCGCGGCTGATAGACTGTGCAGCGCTGTCCGGGCTGGCGCCCACGCGCCGCGCGGCCACGTCTTTCCCACTTTTGCCGCGTGCGCGCGGCTGCAGGAGTCCGGATTCATGGCGATCAAGGTAGGCATCAACGGCTTCGGCCGCATCGGCCGCAACGTGCTGCGTTCGGCAGTGGAGAACTTCGACGGCGACATCGAGATCGTCGCGATCAACGATCTGCTGGAGCCAGACTACCTGGCCTACATGCTGTCCTACGACTCGGTGCACGGCCGCTTCAAGGGCACGGTGTCGGTCGAGGGCAACACGCTGCTGGTCAACGGCAAGCAGATCCGCCTGACCCAGGAACGCGACCCGGCCAACCTGAAGTGGGACGAAGTGGGCGCCGACGTCGTCATCGAGTCGACCGGCCTGTTCCTGACCAAGGACACCGCGCAGAAGCACATCGATGCGGGCGCGAAGAAGGTGATCCTGTCGGCGCCGTCGAAGGACGACACGCCGATGTTCGTGTTCGGCGTCAACGACAAGACCTACGCGGGCGAGGCGATCATCTCCAATGCCTCGTGCACCACCAACTGCCTGGCGCCGATCGCCAAGGTCATGCACGACAAGTGGGGCATCAAGCGCGGTCTGATGACCACCGTGCACGCGGCCACCGCGACGCAGAAGACCGTCGACGGCCCGAGCAACAAGGACTGGCGCGGCGGCCGCGGAATCCTCGAGAACATCATTCCGTCGTCAACCGGCGCGGCCAAGGCCGTCGGCGTGGTGATCCCGGAGCTCAACAAGAAGCTCACCGGCATGAGCTTCCGCGTGCCGACGTCCGACGTGTCGGTGGTCGATCTGGTGGTCGAACTCGACAAGCCGGCCAGCTACGAAGAGATCTGCGCCGAAATGAAGGCGCAGAGCGAAGGCGCGCTCAAGGGCATCCTGGGCTACACCGAGGACAAGGTGGTCGCCACCGACTTCCGCGGCGAGACCTGCACCTCCGTGTTCGACGCCGAGGCCGGCATCGCACTCGACCCGACCTTCGTCAAGCTGGTCAGCTGGTACGACAACGAGTGGGGCTATTCCAACAAGTGTCTGGAGATGGTCCGCGTGGTCGCGGCCAAGTAACCGCGCAGTCTCGCGACGCGATACCCGAAGCCCCGCACATGCGGGGCTTCTTGTTTTCGGGAGTTCGCCGCGTAAGGTGGCCGGGCGCGCCCTCCGGCGCCGCGGGGGGGGTGCCATGGAAGAACTCGTCGTACTGATCGGGCTCGCGCTGCTGACGGTGCCTGTTCTGCTGATCGTCGGACTGGTCATGCTGTTCGGCTTGCGCCGCCGCGTGGCCGATCTTGAAGACCTCAGCGAACGGCTGCGCGCGGAGATCGCCGGTCGGGCGATGCCAGCAGCGCCGGCGCCTTCGGTGGCCTCACGCGCAGCGCCCGCAGTTTCGGTGGCCGCGCCCGTCGAGCCTCCTGCAGCTGCGCCGAAGCCGGTCACGGAACCGATACGCCCCGCATCGCCTGCACCCGCCGCTGGCCCGCCGCCGTTGCCGCCCACGCCGCCGCGCGAGACCTGGCGCGATGCGGACCCCGTGCGTCCGATGCCGTCCGATGCCCCGCGCGCTGCACCGGCTGCGCCGGCAGGACCGGACGTGTTCGAGCGCGGCCTGCGTCTGGTCCGGCAGTGGTTCACCTCCGGCAACGTGCCGGTGAAGATCGGCATGCTGGTGCTGTTCGCCGGCGTCGCCGCGTTGCTCAAGTACGCGAGTGACGAGGGCCTGCTGCAGGTGCCGGTGTCGCTGCGCCTGGTCGGCGTATCTGTTGCTGCAGTCGCCGGATTGGTCTTCGGCTGGATACGTCGTGACAGTCACCGCACATTCGCGCTGAGCCTGCAGGGCGGGATGATCGGCATCCTGCTGCTGGTGGTATTCGCCGCATCGCGGATGTTCGGGCTGGTGCCGATGGAGTTCGCGTTCGCCGCAAGTGTGGCGCTGGTGTTCGGCGCCGGTGCGCTGGCGGTGTTGCAGGGTGCGATGGCGCTGGCGGTGTTCGCGGTGCTGGCCGGCTTCCTCGCGCCGGTCTGGCTGTCGACCGGCAGCGGCAACCACGTCGCGCTGTTCGGTTACTACGCGGTGCTCAATGCGGCGATCGTCGCCATCGCGTGGTTCCGCGCCTGGCGTCTGCTCAATCTGCTGGGCTTCGTCTTCACCTTCGGCATCGGCACGCTCTGGGGCGTGCTCGATTACGATGCTACCGACTACGCGTCCGCGCAGGCGTTCCTCGCGTTGTTCTTCGCGATCTATCTGGCGGTGCCCCTGCTGCACGCGCGGCGCCGGCCGATGGGGCGTCGCGATCTGATCGATGGCTGCCTCGTGTTCGGCACGCCGTTGATCGCGTTCTCGCTGCAGTCGGGGCTGATGCGCGACGACACGACCACGCTGGCCCTGTGTGCACTCGGTCTCGCCGCGGTGTACGCCGGCCTGTCGTGGTGGCTGCGTCGCGGCGGTCGCTTCGAGGTGCTGCAGCAGTGCTACGCCTTGCTGGCCGCGGGCTTCGCGACGCTGGCGGTGCCGCTGGCGCTGTCGGCGCAGGCCACCGCCAGCGTGTTCGCGCTCGAAGGTGCGGCGCTGGTGTGGCTGGGCCTGCGGCAGCAGCGGCGTCTGCCGCGCTGGTCGGGCATCGCGCTGCAGGTCGCGGCGCTGGTCGCATATGTGTTCGCGGCCGGCAACACGACGATCGACGACACACCGTTCGTGCACGGCCTGTTCGTCGGCGCGATGTTGTTCGTCATCGCCGGATTCGCGATCGCCTGGGCGTATTCGCGTGCGGGCGCGGTCGCAGCCGCGCGCATCGCTTACATCTGGGCGATGCTCTGGTGGCTCGGTGCATGGGTCTTCGAACTGCAGCGCGTACTGCCCGCCCGCGATGTCCCCGATGCGTGGCTGGTGCTGGCCGCGGTCACCGGCTGGCTGGCGGCCGAACGCAACCGGCGCGTGTTCGATCCGCTGCTTGCCGGCACTGCATGCCTGGCACTGGCTGCCGCGCTGCCGCTGGCGATCCTGCAGGCCGAAGCGCATCAGCAGCCGTTCGCCGGAAACGGCATCTGGGCGTGGCTCGTGTTCGCTGCGCTCGGCGTGCGCAGCCTGTTGTGCCTGCGTGTCGGCGACAGCGGGTTTGCCCGTACCGCGCAGTTCGTCTGGTGGCTGCTGTGGCCGTTCGCGGTGTCGCTGTTGCTGGTGCAGCTGTCCGACCGGATCGGTGGCGGCGATGGCTGGTGGCTGGTCGCCGCGGTCGCGCCTTGGCTGGTGATCACTGCGGTGTCGCTGCTGCGCTGGCCGTGGCTCACGCATCCACTCGGCGCGGCATTCGATCCGATGCGCGCGATGTTCCGCACGACGTGCTGTGTGCTGCTGGCGCTCTGGTGGTGTGTGGCGCTGCGTGACGCTGGCGATCCCACGCCGCTGCCGTGGATCGCAGTCGTCAATCCACTCGACCTTGCACAGATCGCAGCGCTGCTGCTGATCGCGCGCTGGCTGTGGAGCGGCGATACACTCGTCGGGCTGCGCGCTCGCGTACCGCTGCTGTCGGCCGGCGCGTTTCTGCTGGTTACCGCGATCACGCTGCGTGGCGCGCATCACTGGGGCGGCGTGCCGTGGAACATGGCGCTCGTCGACAGCAGCCTGGCGCAGACCAGTCTGACCATCGTGTGGAGCGTGCTCGGCGTGCTCGGCTGGGTCATCGGCTCGCGCCGTGGTCAGCGCGTGTTGTGGCTGGCGGGCGCGGTGCTGATGGCGATCGTGCTGGCCAAACTGGTGCTGGTGGATCGCAGCCATCTCGGCAATCTGTGGGGCATCGGGTCCTTCATCGCCTATGGCCTGCTGTGCACGGTCGTCGGCTTCTTCGCGCCGGCGCCGCCGCGCACCCCCACTTTCGAACCGGCACAGGAGGCCGGCGCATGAATCGGACTCTGAAATGCTTGGCCGTCCTCGTCGGCGGTGTCTTCTGCAGCGTGGCGATCGCAGCCGCCGGCGATGAGGCCTTCGTCGCGCAATGGCCGCTGAGCCTGCCGTCGTCCGATGCCGGCGCCTACCAGGTCGAACTCGACGAAGCGGTCTACGCGACCACGGTGTCGCCGGCCTTGCGCGATCTGGTGGTGGTCAATGGAGATGGCAATCAGGTGCCAGCGCTGCTGCAGTCGGCACCTGCGCCCGCGGCACGCCGCACGACGCAGGCGCTGGCCTGGTTCCCGCTGCCGGCAACGGCCGCGCGCGTGGGCAGCGACATCGCCGCGATCAGCGAACTCGATCCCGACGGTCGCCTGCGTCGCATCCAGTGGCGGCCCGCGCCGGGCGACGCGCCGCCGGCCGCGTTGCTGGTGGATGCCAGCGCATCGGCACTGCCGCTGCAGGCGCTGGTGCTGGACTGGGGCGTCGCGGACGTGGCGTTCGAGCGCACGATGCGGGTCGAAGGTTCGGAGGATCTGCGCGACTGGCAGCCGTTGTCCGCAGGCGGTCGTCTGCTCGATCTGCGTCGCGGCGAAGAGAGACTGGTCGAGCGGCGGATCGTGTTCGATACGCCGGTGCGCATGCGCTATCTGCGTCTTTCGCCGGGTGCCGGCGCCGGTGTGATGCCGGCAATCGTGTCGGTGACTGGCGAATCGCCGGCGGTGTCCGATGCGCCCGCGCTGCAGTGGCGCGCGCTCGATCCGGCCGGACCGGCCGATGCCGAGGGGGGCGTCGTGTTCCATCTCGATGCGCGCGTGCCGGTGACGCATGTGGATCTCGGCCTCGACGGCAATACGACCGCGCGCTGGACGCTGTCGGTGCGTGAGAACGACGCCGCCCCGTGGCGCACGATCGCCGACGACTGGCTGGTCTACCGGGTCGGCGCGGATGCGGGTTCCCGCACGCCACCGCTCGCGCTCGATGTGGCCGTGCGCGAGCGCCAGTGGCGTCTGGTGCCGGATGCACCCGCTGCCGGCGCGGCGCCCGTGCTGCGACTCGGCTATCGGCCGGAGCGTCTGGTGTTCGTCGCCGAGGGCGCCGCGCCGTTCTCGCTGCGCGCGGGCAGTGGCCGCGCCAAACGCGTCGATGCCGCGGTGGCGCCATTGCTGGCGGATCTACTAGCGCGCAATGGCGGTCGCTGGGCACCGGCCGTCGCGACGCTCGGCGCGCGGACGGAACTCGCCGGTCCAGCCGCACTCGACGACACGCCGCCGCGCGATTGGGGCACCTGGCTGCTGTGGGGCGTGCTGGTGCTGGGCGTGCTGCTGGTCGGCGGCTTCGCGCTGAGTCTGCTGAAGGCGCCGAAGCCGCGTTGAGATCGCGAGGCGACCACGCGCGAGCGCGCCTGCCGGAATGATTCGCGCCGGGTTTGCCTGTCCACGTCTACACCGCTGACAATGGACGGCTGACGCACACGCGTTCTCCTTCCGAATACAGCGAGCCCAGCGCCATGACCATCGTCCGCATGACCGACCTCGACCTTTCCGGCAAGCGCGTGCTGATCCGGCAGGATCTCAACGTCCCCGTCGACGGCGGCACGATCACCTCCGACCAGCGCATCACCGCGTCGCTGCCGACGCTGAAGGCCGCACTGGCGCAGGGCGCGGCGGTCATGGTGACTTCGCATCTGGGGCGTCCGAAGGAAGGCAGCTGGAGCGAGGCCGACTCGCTGGCGCCGGTGGCCGCGCGTCTATCCGAGCTGCTCGGTATCGACGTGCCGCTGGTGCGCGACTGGGTGGACGGTGTCGACGTCGCGCCGGGCCAGCTGGTGCTGCTGGAAAACTGCCGCATGAATGTCGGCGAGAAGGCTGATGACGAGGCGCTGTCGAAGAGGTACGCGGCGCTCTGCGACGTGTTCGTCATGGATGCATTCGGCACCGCGCACCGCGCGCAGGCCTCGACGCACGGCGTGATTCGCCATGCTGCGACCGCCGCCGGTGGCCCGCTGCTGATGGCCGAACTCGACGCGCTGGCCAAGGCGCTCGACGCGCCGGCGCGTCCGCTGCTGGCGATCGTTGCGGGCAGCAAGGTCTCGACCAAGCTCGAACTGCTGTCGTCGCTGGTCGGCAAGGTGGACCAGCTGATCGTGGGTGGCGGCATCGCCAACACCTTCATCGCAGCACTGGGTCACAGCGTCGGCAAGTCGCTGGTCGAGACCGATCTGCTCGACACCGCGAAGCAGGTCATGGCTGACGCCAAGGCACGCGGCGCCGACATTCCGGTGCCGACCGACGTCGTCGTCGCGCCTGCGTTCGCGGCCGATGCGCCGGCGACGGTCAAGGCGGTGGATGCGGTCGAGGCCGACGACATGATCCTCGACATCGGCCCGGACACCGCGAAGCGCTACGCCGCGATGATCGCCGACGCGGGCACCGTGGTCTGGAATGGTCCGGTCGGCGTGTTCGAGTTCGACGCGTTCGGCAAGGGCACTGAAGCACTGGCGCGCGCGATCGCGTCGTCGAAGGCGTTCTCGATCGCCGGTGGCGGCGACACGCTGGCGGCAGTCGACAAGTACGGCATCGCCGATGACGTGTCCTACATCTCCACAGGTGGCGGCGCGTTCCTGGAATTCCTCGAAGGCAAGACGCTGCCGGCGGTCGCGGCGCTCGACGCCCGCGGCGCATGACGCAGGCGCTGTTCTTCGATCTCGACGGCACCCTGATCGATTCGGAGCCAGGCATCCTCGGCGGCATCGCGCACACGCTCGATGCGCTGGGGCATCCGCCGCTGTCACGCGAGGCGCTGCTGCCGTGGATCGGTCCGCCGCTGCGCGACAGTTACGAGGCGCTGTTCGACGGCGATCGTACGCGTGCCGAACAGGCGGTCGCGCTGTATCGCGAACGCTACGACGCGCGTGGCTGGCGTGAGCATTCGGTGTACGCCGACATCCCCGAAACGATCGCAACGCTGCAGGCCGCCGGTCACCGGCTGGCGGTCGTCACTTCGAAGAACGAAGGCTTCGCGCGACGCATCCTCGATGCGCTGCCGTTCGGCGCGGCATTCGAAACCGTGGTCGGCGCCAGCGACGACGGCACGCGTCGGTACAAGCGCGAACTGATCGCCGAGGCGCTGTCGCGTCTCGCGCTGACCGCAACGGACGCCACGATGATCGGCGACCGTCGCTACGACATGGAAGGCGCGCGCCAGCACGGCATGCGCGGCATCGGCGTGCTGTGGGGCTTCGGCGCTGCGGATGAGCTGCGCGCCGCGGGCGCGGATGTCGTCGTCGAATCGCCTGCTGCGCTGCTGGCCGCACTGGGTTGAGCGACAGCACCGTGCACGGGTCGCGTTCACTGCGAGACCCGGCGCCGGAAACGCGCGCTGGCCCGCGTGCTTTAACGCTTCGCCAACCTGCCACTACCGCTTCACTGCGAGGGTGAGGCGGCGGCGATTTGCCGCGAAGTGGAGGGCAGCACCATGAAGACACGGACCCGATGGGGCCTCGGCATTCTGGCCACCTGTCTGCTGGCCGGTGCCGGCATCGCCGGCGCGAACGGATTTCCCGGCGCAGAAATGTATTACGACGATGCCGGTGTGCTGGTCGGCGAGGCGACGTTCGGCTGCGTGCCGAACCAGGCCTGGGGCGAGGTGACCGACAACGTGGTCGTCCGCGCCGGCTGCGGGGTTTCGCAGTAAGCTTCGAGAACGGCGCGCCGACACGGGTGCGCCGTTTTCATGTTGCCGTGCAACGTGCGGCTGACCACCGGTGGACATTAGACTTGGCGCCATGACCACGACCGACCTGCCTTCCGTTCCGGCGCACCGTCGCCGCACCCGTATCCTCGCCACGCTGGGCCCCGCGACCGACGCGCCCGGGGTCCTCGATGCGCTCATCGCCGCCGGCGTCAACGCCGTCCGCCTCAACTTCTCGCATGGCGATCCTGCCTCGCAGCAGGTGCGCGCCGAAGCCGTACGCGCCGCGGCCGATCGCGCCGGCGTCGAGATCGGCATCCTCGCCGACCTGCCGGGCCCGAAGATCCGCATCGAGAAGTTTGTCGACGGCAAGGTGCAGCTGCGCGCCGGCGCGCGCTTCGATCTGGTCGCCGATCCCGCGGCGCCTCCGGGCACCGTCGAAGAAGTCGGCGTCAGCTATCTCGGCCTGCCGGGCGACGTGGAAGCCGGCGACGTGCTGCTGCTCGACGATGGCCTGATGCAGCTGCAGGTCACCGCCGTCGAAGGCGCGCGCATCGTCACCACCGTGCTCAATGACGGCGTGCTGTCGAACCGCAAGGGACTCAACAAGCAGGGCGGCGGCCTGTCGCTCGGCGCGCTGACCGATCACGACCGCCAGCTGATCAAGGTCGCTGCCGACATCGGCGTCGACTTCATCGCGGTGTCGTTCTGCCGCAACGCTGCCGACATGGAAGAGGCGCGTTCGATCGCACGCTCGCACGGCAGCGATGCCGCGCTGGTGTCGAAGATCGAGCGCACCGAGGCGATCGACAACCTCACCGAGATCATCGACGCCAGTGATGTGGTGATGGTCGCGCGTGGCGATCTCGGGGTCGAGATCGGCGATGCCGAGCTGCCGGGCCTGCAGAAGAAGATCATTCGCGAGTCACTGGCCCGCAACAAGGTGGTGATCACCGCGACGCAGATGCTGCAGTCGATGGTCGAAAGCCCGATGCCGACGCGCGCCGAAGTGCTGGACGTCGCCAACTCGGTCATCGACGGCACCGATGCGGTGATGCTGTCGGCCGAGACGGCCGCCGGCGCGTATCCGGTGCGCGCGGTCGAAGCGATGGCGCGCATCTGCGTCGGCGCCGAGCGCCAGTTCGCCCACGACACCGATTTCGAGAAGGCACCGCGCAATCTGGAACGCGCCGACCACGCGATCGCGATGGCGGCGATGTTCCTGTCCGAGCACGTCGGTGTCGGCGCGATCGTCGCGATGACCGAATCGGGCGGCACCGTGCGTTACCTGTCGCGTTTCCGCGGCGGTGCGTCGATCTATGCCTTCGCCCGCCACGATGGCGCGCGCCGGCGCATGTCGCTGATGCGCGACGTGTTCCCGTTCAACTACGACAGCCGCGGCCAGACCCCGCGAGAAGCCGCGCGCGGCAGCGTGCGCCTGCTGGTCGAAGCGGGCCTGCTCGGCCCCGGACAGCGCGTCGTGTTCACCAGCGGTGAGCACATGGAAACCCACGGCGCCACGAACACGCTGCGCCTGCTGCAGGTCGGCGTCGACGGCCGCGCCGAGGGGCTGGGCGAGCTGTAACGCCCGGTTTGCGCGCGCTGGCTGCGCCAGCGACACGATGTCTCCGGAAGCCTGGCCGATGCGCGGGCTATAATCGCGGCCCTTTCCCGCCGCGATCCCGGAACCCCGTCATGAGCATCGAACAGCTTGCCGAAACCGCCCAGGCCATGGTGGCGAAGGGCAAGGGCATCATCGCGATCGACGAGTCGACGGGCACGATCGGCAAGCGCTTCGAGCAGGTCGGCATTCCGAACAACGAAGAGAACCGTCGCGCTTACCGCGAGCTGCTGCTCACCACGCCGAAGCTGTCGGAGCACATCAGCGGCGCGATCCTGTTCGACGAGACCCTGCGCCAGTCGACCAAGGCCGGCGTGCCGTTCGCGAAGTACCTGTCGCAGCACGGCATCATCCCGGGCATCAAGGTCGACAAGGGCACGCACGCGCTGGCGGGCTTCCCCGGCGAGCTGGTGACCGAAGGCCTCGACGGCCTGCGCGCGCGCCTCGAGGAGTACTACAAGCTCGGCGCGCGCTTCGCCAAGTGGCGTGCGGTGATCACGATCGGCGAGGACATGCCGTCAGGCACCTGCATCGACGTCAACGCGCATGCGCTCGCGCGCTACGCGGCGCTCTGCCAGGAGCAGGGCCTGGTGCCGATGGTCGAGCCGGAAGTGCTGCTAGAAGGCGACCACGACATCCAGACGTCGTACGAAGTCACCGAGGTCGTGCTGCGCGGGCTGTTCGATGCGCTGTACAGCCAGAACGTCATGCTCGAAGGCACGATCCTCAAGGCGTCAATGGTGCTGCCGGGCAAGGACTGCGAGAAAGAGGCGGACATTGAAGAGGTCGCCGAAGCGACCCTGATGTGCCTGAAGTCGTCGGTGCCGGCGATCCTGCCGGGCATCGTGTTCCTGTCGGGCGGCCAGTCCGACGAACTGGCCACCGCGCATCTCGATGCGATGAACCGCCTCGGTCCGAATCCGTGGCCGCTGTCGTTCTCCTACGGCCGCGCGATGCAGCAGGCTGCGCTGAAGCTGTGGTCGCAGGATCTCAATGGCAATGTGCGCAAGGCGCAAGACACCGTCTACGCACGCGCGCGCGACAACGGTCTGGCCGCGCAGGGCAAGTTCGACGGCTGATCTCGACACTGGCTAGCTTCTGGAAACGCCGGCCTCGTGCCGGCGTTTTCGTGTGCGACCTTCAATCCGCCAGTGCGGCCTCGTAACGCGCGAGCATCGGGGCGTCGTGGCAGCAGAACAGCACCTGCGTCGGCGATGCACCGGACCACGCGCGCACGGTGTCGACGGCTATCGACACCGCTTGATCGATCGGATAGCCGTAGACGCCGCAGCTGATCGCCGGAAACGCGATGCGCTGCAGACCGTGCGCTGCCGCGAGCGCGAGGCCGTTGCGATAGCAAGCCGCGAGCGCCTCGGCTTCGCCGGCATCGCCGCCGCGCCATACCGGGCCGACGGTGTGGATCACCGATTGCGCAGGCAATCCGAAGCCCGGCGTGATCCGCGCTTCGCCGGTCGGACAGCGCACGCCGGGACGTACTTCCGGCAAAGCGCGGCACGCCTGCAGCAGGCCAGGCCCGGCAGCACGATGGATCGCGCCGTCGACACCGCCGCCACCGAGCAGGGTTTCGTTCGCGGCGTTGACGATCGCATCGGCGTCGACGCGGGTGATGTCGGCCTGACGGGCTTCGAGAATCGGCATGCAGGCAGGCACGGCGCCGTGGCGTGGAGACCGGGTGAGTCTTTCGCGCGGAGGTGGCGATTAGGCTGGTCCGGCATTTCCGATCGCCGAGGTCACCGATGAGCGTCGTTTCCCGGTCCACACGCCTGCACGTGCCGCTCGCGGTCCATGACGCGTTGCGGCGCGGCAGCGCCATCGAGGCGATCAAGCAGTTGCGCGACGCGAATCCCGGGCTGAAGCTCGCCGACGCGCGCGATGCGGTGCAGCGCCTGGCGGAAAACCCGTCGGATGCGCTCGATCCCGATGACCGGTTCCGGCCCGCGGGCGGCGCCGCGCCCCCGTCGAGCGGCACGCTGCCCAGCGAAGTCGCCGCGAAGCTCGCAACCGGCAACATCGTCGACGCCGCGAAGCGTCTGCGCGAGGTCAAGCCGGGACTGAGCGACCAAGCGGCACGCGACGCGATCGCGAAGCACAGCTCGTCATTGATGCGCGAGGCACGCCAGGAAACCGTGGTGCGCGGCGACAGCGGCCAGTTCGGCTGGCTCGGTTGGGTGCTCGCGCTGGTGATCGTCGGCGGTGGCCTGGCGATCTGGCTGGGCTGAGCCGTCAGCCCGGGTACGTCGGACGCATCGGCGCACGCAAATGCATGCGCCGATGCATAGAGCCGTCAGGGCAGACCGGCCAACCAGTCGTCGTCGGAGCCTTCGTTGACGTCGGCGAACAGCGGCGTGGAGAAGTAGCGCTCGCCGGTGTCGGGCAGCATCATCAGGATCACGTCGCCGTCCTTGGCGGTCTTCGCCACTTCGAGTGCAGCCGCCGCGGTCGCGCCAGCGGAAATGCCGACGAAGATGCCTTCCTCGGCGGCGAGCCGGCGTGCAGTCTCGATCGACAGGCCGTCATCGATCGAGATCACCTGTGTCGCGATGTCTCGGTTCAACACCGCAGGGATGAAGTCCGGCGTCCAACCCTGGATCTTGTGTGGTGCCCATTCCTTGCCCTGCAGCAGCGCGGCGCCGGCCGGTTCGCAGGCGGTGACCTTCACTTCAGGGCGCGCGACCTTCAGCACTTCGCCCACGCCGGTCAGCGTGCCGCCCGTGCCCCAGCCGGTGACGAAATGGTCGAGCCGACGGCCGGCGAAATCGCGCAGGATCTCGGCGGCCGTGGTCTGCCGGTGATACGCCGGATTGGCGGGATTCTCAAACTGGCTGGCCCAGAACCAGCCGTGTTCCTCGGCCAGCGCCTTCGCGCGCTTCACCATGCCGCTGCCGCGTTCGGCGGCGGGGGTCAGGATCACCTTGGCGCCATAAGCACGCATCAGCTTGCGGCGTTCGATCGAAAAGGTCTCGACCATCGTCGCGACGAACTTGTAGCCGCGCGCCGCGCAGACCATCGCCAGCGCCACGCCGGTATTGCCCGACGTCGCTTCGACGACGGTATCGCCCGGCTTAAGCAGGCCGCGCTGTTCGGCATCGAGAATGATCGCCAGCGCGAGGCGGTCCTTGACCGAGCCACCGGGGTTGAACGATTCGACCTTGGCGTAGAGTTCGACGTTCGGCGGGGCGATGCGGTGCAGACGCACGACCGGCGTATTGCCGATGGTCTGGAGGATGTTGTCGTACAGGGCCATGGGGGGGTGCCTCGACACGGGCGCTGAGCGCGGTCGGACCAGACTGGGCCATAACGCACGAGGCCGCCAGCGGTTGACGTGGAACGCTGTTTTTTCATGCCCATCCGATGGCACGGTCGGTGTCACGGACCACCGGGTAAGATCGGGCGGTTTTCTGTCCCGGTAGCGTCCCTTGTCCCAGTCGCATGTCTCCGTCCGCCCCGCGTTTCTGTCGCGCGCCCTTGGCCTGACCGCCGCTCTCGTGCTGTCCGCATGCGGCGGGGGCGAGGCCGGACCGTCCGGCCAGGCCGCTGCCGCGCCCGTGCCGGTGACGACGACCGTCGCCGCGCCGCGGCAATGGAACGACAGCGTCACCGCGCTGGGTACCGTGAATGCGCGCGAGTCGATCACCGTGACCGCCAAGGTCAGCGAGATCGTGCAGCGCGTGCACTTCGACAGCGGCGACGAGGTCGCGGCCGGCGCGCCGCTGATCACGCTCAGCGGCAACCAGCAGCAGGCCACCTTGCAGGCGGCCGAGGCGGCGGCGATCGATGCCGACAGCCAGTTCCGCCGCGGCGCCGAGCTGGTCGACAGCCAGCTGATCGCGCGCGCGTCCGTCGACACCTTGCGTGCGAACCGCGATTCGGCGCGCGCCAATGTCGCCGAGATGCGGGCCAACATCAGCGACCGCACCATCCGCGCGCCGTTCGCCGGCGTGCTGGGTCTGCGCCAGGTCAGCCCGGGCGCACTGGTCACGCCGGGCACGCCGATCGCCACGCTCGACGACATCGGCGCGGTCTATGTCGATTTCCCGGTGCCCGAGACGCAGCTGTCGCGCGTGGTCAACGGCCAGCGCCTGTTCGGCCGTGTGGCCTCGTTCCCGGGCCGCGATTTCGAAGGCGTGGTGCAGACGGTCGATGCGCGCATCGATCCCCAATCGCGCGCGGTGACCGTGCGCGGCGCGTTCGAGAATACGGATCGCGAACTGCGCCCCGGCATGCTGGTGCAGGTGCGCCTGCAGCAGGCGGCGCGCGAGGCGCTGATGATTCCGGAGATCGCGGTGATCCAGGTCGGCCGCGACACCTTCGTGTATCGCGTGCGCGAGGACGAGACCGTCGAGCAGGCACCGGTGACGGTCGGCGTGCGCGCGGAAGGGCTGGTCGAGATCCTCGACGGTCTGGAGCCGAACACGCGCATCGTCGTCGACGGCACCGGCAAGCTGCGCCCCGGCATGCAGATCACCGAGGGCACGGTGCAGGAAGCGAAAGCGCAGCAGGCCGACGAGGCCGCACCGGCGGGTGACACGCAGTGAAGCTGTCCGATCTCTCGATCAAGCGGCCGGTGTTCGCGGCCGTCATCAGCCTGCTGCTGGTCGTGCTCGGCATCATGGCGTTCATGCGCCTGACGGTGCGCGAACTGCCGAACGTCGACCCGCCGATCGTCTCGGTCGACGTCAGCTATCCCGGCGCATCGGCCGCGGTCGTCGAGACCCGCATCACGCAGATTCTCGAGGATGCGCTGGCCGGTATCGAGGGCATCCGCACCATCGAGTCGCGCAGCCGCAACGGCCGCTCCGACGTCACCATCGAATTCAATCTCAACCGCGACATCGAGGCGGCTGCCAACGACGTGCGCGACGCGATCAGTCGCGTCATGGACCGCATGCCGATCGAGGCCGATCCGCCGGAGATCTCCAAGGTCGAGGCCGACGCCGACCCGATCATGTGGCTCAACATGCGCTCCACGGTGATGGACACCATGGAGCTGAGCGACTACGCCGACCGTTACGTCGTCGACCGTCTGTCCTCGCTCGACGGCGTGGCCCGCGTGCAGCTCAGCGGCGCGCAGCGCTACTCGATGCGCATCTGGCTCGACCGCGATTCGATGGCGGCGCGCGGCATCACCGCCAACGATGTCGAAACCGCACTGCGCAACGAGAACGTCGAACTGCCGGCCGGCCGCGTCGAGTCGGAAACGCGCGACTTCACCCTGCGCGTGGAGCGCGGCTATCGCGAGCCCGAACAGTTCGCGACGATTCCGCTGCGCCGTGGCGAAGATGGCTACGTGATCCGCATGGGCGACGTGGCCCGGATCGAACTGGGCACGGCCGAGCGCCGTTCCTACATGCGCAGCAACTCGGTGCCCAACGTCGGTCTCGGCATCGTGCGCACCTCGATCGCAAACGCGCTCGACGTGGCCCACGCCGCGCGCGCCGAGGCCGAGCGCATCCAGCAGACGCTGCCCGAAGGCACCGAGATCTTCGTCGCTGCCGACAACACGGTCTTCATCGATGCGGCGATCAGTCGCGTGTACTGGACGCTGGCCGAAGCGATGGGCCTGGTGTTCGTCGTCATCTGGCTGTTCCTCGGCAGCCTGCGCGCCGCGCTGATTCCGGCGATCACCGTGCCGGTGTGTCTGGTCGCGGCCTTCATCGCGCTGTACGCCTTCGGCTTCTCGATCAACCTGCTGACCCTGCTCGCGCTGGTGCTGTGTATCGGCCTCGTCGTCGACGACGCGATCATCGTGCTGGAGAACGTGCAGCGCCGTGCCGATCTCGGCGAACCGCCACTGGTCGCGGCCAAACGCGGCACCGCGCAGGTCGCGTTCGCGGTGATCGCGACGACCGCGGTGCTGGTCGCGGTGTTCCTACCTGTCGGTTTCATGGAAGGCAACTCGGGACGCTTGTTCCGCGAGCTGTCGGTCGCACTGGCCGGCGCGGTCGCGCTGTCGGCGTTCATCGCGCTGACACTGACGCCGATGATGTGCTCCAAGCTCGTGCGTCCGCAGAGCCACAAGAAGACCGGCTTCAACGCGTGGACCAACCGTCACCTCACGCGCCTGTCCAACGGGTACGGCCGGCGCGTCGGCAGCCTGGTGGCGCTGTCGGGCGCTCGCCTGTTGCTGGTGGTGACGGGCGCGATGGCGATCTGTGCCGTGGCCGCAGTGCTGCTGTACTGGCGCGTGCCCAGCGAGCTGTCGCCGGCTGAAGACCGTGGCCGCTTCTTCATCGGCGTCGATGGTCCGGAAGGCGCGGGCTACGACTACACGGTTGCGCAGATGCAGCAGGTCGAGCGGATCTTCGCGCCGCTCGTCGGCGACGACCAGCCGATCGAACGTGCCAACTCGCGCGTGCCGCGCGGCTGGGGCGGCAGCGAGGACATGCACACCGGACAGATCGTGGTGTTCCTGCAGGACTGGCGCACGCGCGATGTCAGCACCGCGTCCGTCGTCGAACAGTTGCGCGGTCAGCTGGCCGAACTGCCGGGCGTGCAGGCGCGCGCCAACGTGCCCGGTGGTCTGGTCGGTGGCCGCGGCCAGCGCTACCAGCTCGTACTCGGCGGCCCGGAATACGCGGAGATCGCGCAGTGGCGCGACCGCATGCTGGCGCGGATGCGCGAGAACCCGGGTATCCAGGATCCGGATTCCGACTACAAGGAAACGCGTCCGCAGATGCGCGTCGACATCGATCGCGCGCGCGCGTCCGACCTCGGCGTCTCGGTACAGGAGATCGGCCGCACGCTGGAAACCATGATGGGCCAGCGCCAGGTCACGACCTTCGTCGACAACGGCGAGGAATACGACGTGCTGCTGCAGGCCGATCGTGACCGCCGCATGTCGCCTTCCGATCTCACCGGCACCTTCGTGCGCGGTCGCGATGACACGCTGGTGCCGCTGTCGAACCTGGTGACGCTCAGCGAGATCGCCGAGCCCGGCAGCTTCAACCGCTTCAACCGTCTGCGTTCGATCACCATCGCCGCCGGTCTCGCGCCGGGCTACACGATGAGCGAGGCGATCGCGTGGACCAACGAGGTCGCGGCCGAGGAACTGCCGGACTACGCGCAGGTCGACTGGAAGGGTGAGAGCCGCGAATTCCAGGAAGCCGGCGGCGCGGTGCTGCTGACCTTCGCGATGGCGTTGCTGATCGTCTATCTGGTGCTGGCCGCGCAGTTCGAGAGCTTCATCCATCCGCTGTCGATCATGCTGACCGTGCCGCTGGCGGTGCTCGGCGCGCTGCTCGGCCTGTGGGCGACCGGGGGAACGCTGAATCTCTTCAGCCAGATCGGCATCGTGATGCTGATCGGCCTGGCGGCGAAGAACGGCATCCTGATCGTCGAGTTCGCCAACCAGCTGCGCGATGACGGCCGCACCGTGCGCGAGGCGATCGCCGAAGCCTCGGCGGTGCGTCTGCGTCCGATCTTGATGACCTCGGCGGCGACGATCATGGGTGCGATCCCGCTGGTCGTGGCCGGCGGCCCGGGTTCGGCGAGCCGCGCGACGATCGGCATCGTGGTGATCTTCGGCGTCGCGTTCTCGACGCTGCTGTCGCTGTTCGTCGTGCCGGCGTTCTATGCGCTGCTCGCGCCGTTCACGCGTTCGCCGGAGGCACTGGCGCACGAACTCGAGCGCCTGGAAGACGAGACGCCCGTGGTCAGCGGCCATGCCTGACGCCGCGCGCTGGGATGCGGTGCGCCTTGATGGTGCGGGCTTCGTGCTCCGTCGCTGGCGCGCCAATGATCTCGACGCGCTGCTGCACCACGCGGACGATCCTGCGATCGTCCGCGGCCTGAGCGACCGTTTCCCGCATCCCTATACACGCGCCGACGGCGAGGCCTTCCTCGCCGGGCGCGTGGTCGATCTGTCGCTGCCGGTGCTGGCGATCGAGATCGACGGCGCGGCGTGCGGCAGCATCGGCGTGCGCCATGTCGCCGGCGGCGAGCGCGCGCACTCGGCGGAACTAGGCTACTGGCTCGGCCGCGCGCACTGGAACCGCGGCGTGATGCGCCAGGTCGTCGCGCTGTACCTGCCTTGGGTGATGGACGCGCTGTCGCTGACGCGCTTGCAGGCGAATGTGCTCGACATCAATCCGGCCTCGGCGCGGGTGCTGCAGGCCAATGGTTTCGTCGAGGAAGGCCTGCTGCGCGGCGCGATCCGCAAACCTGATGGTCTGCACGATCTGCGCGTCTTCGGCTTGCTGCGCGAGGCCGCGATCGACTGATCCGCCCGCGAAAAGCGGTCATGGCGCGGCACGCAGCGCGGAAATCCGGGTATCGTGTCCGCCAGTTGCGATGGGGATCGCGACAGCCACCCGACCGGAGCATCGCGCCACGTGGATACCTTACTCAGTGCATTGAACGGGCTGATCTGGAGCAAGGCGCTGATCGCGCTGTGCCTCGGTGCGGGCCTCTGGTTTTCATTCCGCACCCGTTTCATGCAGGTCCGCGGCTTTGTCGAGATGACCCGGCTGACCTTCAGCGGCAAGAGCTCGAATGCGGGCGTGTCCTCGTTCCAGGCACTGGCGATGTCGATGGCCGGCCGGATCGGCATCGGCAACATCGCGGGTGTCGCGACGGCGATCGCCTTCGGCGGCCCGGGCGCGGTGTTCTGGATGTGGGTGATGGGGTTCCTCGGCGCCTCGACCTCGTTCGTCGAGTGCACGCTGGCGCAGATCTACAAGGAAAAGGACAGCGAAGGACGCTATCGCGGCGGCCCGGCGTACTACATCGAAAAGGCCATGGGCCTGAAGTGGTACGCGCTGGCGTTCGCGTTCGCGACGCTGATCGCCGCCGGTCTGCTGATGCCGGGTGTGCAGGCGAATGCGATCGCCGACAGCATCGCCAACGCCTGCGTGGGTACCTCGGTCTGCGGTGACCTGTCCGGCCAGTGGATGGGCATGGAGGCGCGCACCGCGCTCAAGGCCGGCATCGGCATCACCGTGGCGCTGATGCTGTCGGTGATCATCTTCGGCGGCGTCAAGCGCATCGCCGCATTCGCCGAACTGGTCGTGCCGGTGATGGCGATGGCCTACATCTTCATCGCGGTCGCGGTGATGATCATCAACTACGACTTCGTGCCGACGATGTTCCGCATCATCTTCGAGAGCGCGTTCGGCGTGCACGCCGGCTTTGGCGCGATGCTGGGCCTGGCGATCGAGTGGGGCGTCAAGCGCGGCATCTACGCCAACGAGGCCGGCCAGGGCACCGGCCCACATGCGGCCGCCGCGGCCGAGGTCTCGCACCCGGCCAAGCAGGGTTACGTGCAGGCGTGGGCAATCTATTTCGACACGATGCTGGTCTGCACCGCGACCGCGTTCCTGATCCTGGCGACCGGCATGTACAACGTGATCATGCCCGACGGCACCGTGCTGCATCAGGCACTGCCTGGCGTGGAAGCGGGCTCGGGCTTCGCCCAGGCGGGCATCGAATCGATCCTGCCGGGCTGGGGCGCGGCAATGGTTGCGGTGGCGCTGTTCTTCTTCGCGTTCACCACGATCATGGCCTATTACTACATGGCCGAAACCAACCTCACCTACCTCAACAACCACGTCGCCCGTCCGACGCGCACGCTGCTGCTGCGCCTCGCGATTCTCGGCATGGTGATCTTCGGCGCGGTGCGCAGCGCGGAGATGGCGTGGATGCTCGGCGACATCGGCGTCGGCCTGATGGCCTGGCTCAACATCGTCGCGATCCTGATCCTGCAGAAACCCGCCATGCTCGCATTGCGCGATTACGAGACGCAGAAGAAGCAGGGTCTCGACCCGATCTTCGATCCCGACAAGCTCGGCATCCGCAACGCCGATTTCTGGCGCAAGGCTCCCTGATATGACGAAGTCCCCCTGGTCCGGCAGTGGCCGCGACACGCCACGCACGCCAGCGCCCGCTCCCGGTCGTGACAGCCCATGGGGCGCGCGTTCGCGTCCCGAGACGTCAGCGCCGCCGCCGCCGCGCGCTGCAGCGCCGCGTCCTGACGTACGCGCGGACGACGCGGAGGACGGCGAGACCGAAGACCGGCGCGAGATGCGCCTCTACGGACGCAACGCGATCGACGCCGTGTTCGCGCGTCGACCCGGGGCGATCCGCAAGCTCTATCTGCTCGAGGCCCGCATTCCGCAGCTGCAGCCACTGCTGAAGTGGTGCGCGGCGAACCGTGTCGGCTATCGCGTGGTCGCCGAAGACGATCTGCGCAAGCTTGCCGCCAGCTCGCACCATGAAGGCGTCGTCGCCGACGTGCTGCGTGAAGCGCCGCAGTCGCTCGGCACGTGGCTGCAGACGCTGCCGGCCGGTCCGGTGTGCGCGCTGTGGCTCGACGGTGTGGGCAATCCGCACAATCTCGGCGCGATCCTGCGCTCGGCCGCGCATTTCGGCGCGGGCGCGATCCTGCTGCCGAAGACCTCGCCGTTGGCGCTGTCCGGCGCTGCCGCGCGCGTCGCCGAAGGTGGTGCCGAATCAGTCCCTTTCGTGCGTCTCGGTCGCGATGACAATGCGATCGCGCAACTGCGCAGCGTCGGGTTTTCGCTCGCGGCGACTGTGGTGCGCGGCGGCGAAAGCGTGTTCGCGAAACCGCTGCCCGAACGCGTCGTCTTCGTGATCGGTTCTGAAGGCGAAGGCATGGATCCCGAACTCGCCAAAGCCTGCGATCTGCGCCTCGGCATTCCTGGCAGCGGCAAGGTCGAGAGTCTCAACGTCGCCTCGGCGACGGCCGTGCTGCTGGCGCAGTGGACCCAGCACAGCCGCGCGTGAGCGGCTGCTGGCACTTGCGCTGACTGCGCGAGTGCTCGAACGCCGCATCGCGCAGGTGCGCGATGCGATGAGCCGGCGTCAGTGCTCCGGCGTCGCCTCGGTCTTCGGCGCGCTGCCGAATCCGCCTTCCGATTCCGCTGCCAGCCACGCGAACACGGCGTAGGCGGCGGTGTTCTGCGCAACCGCGTCGGGATCGACCTTGTCGAAGGTGTCGTTGGCGTTGTGGTGCAGATCGAAGTAGTCGGTACCGTCCTGGCCCAGCCAGCCCCAGGCGCCACCCTTGGCGGCCAGCGGGGAGATGTCCGGACCCGGGCCACCCTTGTCCTGCAGGTAGTCGATGCCGAGCGGACGCAGCACTTCGGCGATCGCGTCGCTGGTCGCGCGCTGTCCGGCGGGTGCGCTGGTATTGAAGCCGTAGATACGGCCGGCGCCGAAGTCGCTTTCCGCGCCGACGATGTGCTGCGCGATGACGTCAGCGCCGCCGTGTGCCTCGGCGTACGCGCGTGCGCCGAGCAGGCCCTGTTCTTCGTTCGCGAACGCGACTACGCGCACCGTGCGGCGCGGGCGTTGCGGCAGCTGCGCGATCAGGTGACCGGCGGCCATCGTGATGCCGACGCCGGATGCATCGTCGACCGCGCCGGTGCCGAGATCCCATGAATCCAGATGCCCGCCGATCAGCACGATTTCGCCCGGCGCTTCGCGGCCGGTGATTTCGCCGATGACGTTCTGCGAGGTGTACTCGCCGTTCCAGCCGACATCCAGCGCCAGATGCACCTGCACCGGTCCGCGGGTCAGCAGGCGCGCGAGCTGGTCGGCGTCGGGCAACGACAGCGCGGCCGAGGGAATCGGGGTGACGTCGGCATCGAAACGGGTGATGCCGGTATTGGCGACGCGATGCGGACTGGTGCTGATCGAGCGCATCAGATAGCCGGCGGCGCCCTTGCGCGCGGCGATCGACGGACCGCGGCCACGCACCGGACCGGCAGCGCCGTACCCGCTGCCGTCACGCGAACGCGCCATCGGCACGTCGACGAACGCGAGCTTGCCGCGCAGCGTCGCGGGGTCGGCCGCTTCCAGCGCGGCGACGCTGTCGAAGCGCACCAGTTCCGCGGTGACGTCGCCAGCCGGGCTGCCGCCGAGTGCGGTGATCACCAGCGGCTGTGCATGCGCGCCGACGACGGCGGCATGTTCGCTGCGACGCTCCCACTTCGGGAACGTCACCGGTTCGGTCCAGACCTTGTCGTAGCCGAGCGCCTCTAAGCGCGCCTTCGCCCAGGCGACGGCGCGTGCGTCCGCTTCGCTGCCGGGCAGGCGCGGGCCGATTTCGGTGGTTAACGATTCGATCAACCCGTACGCGGTGCCGTCCTGCGTGGCGCGTTCGCGCAATTGCGCGGCCTGTTCCAGCGCAGCCGCCGACAGCGGCGCGGCCTCACGCGATTGCGAGAATGCGGGAGATGCGGCCAGCAGCGCGGTCGACAGGAGGGCGGCGGCCAGAGGCCTGAAGGACGGAACGCGCATGTGGACGACTCCAGCGATGAAAGGGATCGGCAGAAAGAAAACGGGCCGCGGCATTGTCGCGCGCGGCCCGTCGGATGGCTCGAACGTGTCTGGAACGCTGCGTCAGGGCTGCGTCCGCAGCGAATCGCGGATTTCGCGCAGCAGCTTCACTTCTTCGCTCGGCTCGGCCGGCTTGGCCGCCTCCGGCGCTTCGGCCTGCTTGCGCTTCAGACGGTTGATGAACTTGACCGCGAGGAAGATCGCGAACGCGACGATGGTGAACTGGATGATGGTGTTGATGAAGATGCCGTAGCCGATCGCGACCGCGGGAATCTCGTCGCCGGTGACGGCATCGACGGACGCCGCGCGCAGCGTGATGGCCAGTTCGGTGAAATCGACATTGCCGATCAGCCAGCCGATCGGCGGCATGATGATCTGGTCGACCAGCGCGGTGACGATCTTGCCGAACGATGCGCCGATGACGACACCGACCGCGAGATCGATGACGTTGCCGCGGACCGCGAACTCCTTGAATTCGGACAGAATGCCCATGGATCACTCCTGCACTGTATTGGGGAAACGAGCGCGGTCGACTATACCGACGGCGGAGTGATTTCGAGGTGCAGTGCGATCACGTCGTCGAGCCTGGCGACGCAGCGATCGCCGGGCTGCAGCGCGGCGACACCGGCCGGCGTACCCATGAAGACGAGATCGCCCGCGCGCAGGGCGAACAGTTTCGACAGTTCGTGCAGGATCTCGGGCACATCCCAGATCAGCTGGTCGAGCGTCGACACCTGGCGCTGCACACCGTTGACCTCGAGGAGCAGCGTGCGAGATTCGAGCGCGCCGATCTCGGATGCCGGCACGAGTTCGCCGACCGGCGCGGACGCATCGAAGCCCTTGGCGATATCCCACGGCAGACCCTTGGCCTTGGCCGCGGCCTGCAGGTCACGACGGGTGAGATCGAGGCCGACCGTGTAGCCGAACACCAGTGCCTGCGCGTCCTCGACCGCGAGTACGCCCGCAGGCGCGTCGGCACCGAGCGCGACGACCAGTTCGACCTCGTGATGCAGATCTTGCGTGGCGCTGGGGTAGGGCACCGCATCGCCGGTCACGACCGCATCGGCCGGCTTGGCGAAGAACACCGGTGTCCCACGCACGGCCTTCGAGGCTGGCGCCTCGGCACCCATCTCCTTCGCGTGGTCGGCAAAGTTGCGGCCGACGCAGTAGACCCGGCGTACCGGAAAACGGCCACCGCCCCGCACCGACAGGCGCACGGGCTCGAGAGCGGGCACGACATCGCGCGCGGGATCGGTCATCGCGGGTCCTCGGCGCAACGCGCCATCAAGATGGAAGACAGGCGCGGCGCTGTCGCCGCGCAAGTTGGATCAGCGCAGTGCGGCGTGGTCGCGCTCGCGCACGACGCGATATTCGGCGTCGACGATGCGCGTGTCGCGGCGCGGCGCGGGGCCGCGCACGAGCAGGCGACGGGCGATGCCGAACAGGATCATCGCGGCGCCGATGAAGACACCGGCGACAAGCAGCACCGCGAGCATCGCCACGCCGACCAGGCCGAGCGCGATGCGCAGCAGCGGATGACGCGGTTTGCGCGGCGCGAACATCGCGCGCACGCCGGAGGCGTCGAATCGGGCATGGAGATCGCGGAAGAAAGGCTTGGACATGGGTTCCGTAAACGTCGTGACACAATGCGGCTTGTGGGCCGGCGACCAGTATCGGGCCCGGGCCGATCGGAGTTGTAATGTCTTCGTTAAATCCACGTGAAGCGCGCGCGCCACTGCTCGCGCTCGACGCCATCGCAGACGGCGGATTCGCTGAAGTGGAGGCGACGCTGGACGGTGATGCCGAATCGCTGGTGCTGTTCCGCGACGGTGCGCGCGTGCAGGCGTGGTTGAACATCTGTCCGCATGCAGGTCGTCGTCTCGATTGGGCGCCCGGTCAGTTCCTGCGTGCGAAGACCGGTGAACTCGTGTGCGCGGCACATGGCGCGAGTTTTTCGCTCGTCGACGGTGTATGCGTCGCCGGGCCATGTCGCGGCGAATCGCTGCGCTCGGTCGAGGTGCGCGTGCAGGACGGGCAGGTCGTGCTGGATTGAACGTAGCGCGCTGCGTGCCAGCGTGCGATTGGACCGCTTCGATCAGAACAGCAGATTGACCATCAGCACGACGATCACCGTGTAGATCAGCGAGATCGGCAGACCGATCCGCCACAGCTCGCGCGCCTTGTAGCCGGCCGGGCCGATGATCATCGACATCACCGGGTTCGACTGGGTCATGAAGTTGTTCGACGCCGACAGCGCGACGATCAGCGCGAACGCCGTCGGATTGCCACCCACCGCGAGCGCGAGATTGATCGCGAGCGGCACCACGACGATCGTCGCGCCGACGTGGCTGATGACCATCGAGAACGCCGCGGTCAGCAAGGCGACCGCGATCTCCAGCACCCAGATGGGCAGACCGCTCGGCAATCGTTCGATCGTGTGCCCGGCGACCCATGCCGCCGCGCCGCTGGAATCCATCGCCCAGCCCAGCGGAATCAGGCAGGCCATCAGGAACACGGTCTTCCAGTTGATCGCGCTGTAGGCCTCGTCCATCTTCAGCACGCCGAACACCAGCATGCCGGCGACACCGGCCATCAGCGCGACCGATGTCGGCACGCGCGAGGAGAGCGCGATCAGCATCGTCACCGCGAAGATCGCCATCGCGATCTTGAACTTGTGCGGCCGCTGCTCACCCTTCGGATAATCGGTGACGATGATGAAGTCGAGCGACTTGGCGGTCTTCGCCAGGTCCTGCCAGATGCTGTGCAACACCAGCATGTCGCCGGCGCGCAGCGTCATCGAACGCACGTCCTCGCGGATCACCTGCTTGTCGCGGTTGATTGCGAGCAAGCGCACGCCGTACTTCTTGCGCAGGCTCAATTCTGCTGCGGACTTTCCGATGAATTTCGAGGTCGGCGGCACCACGGCTTCGGCGATGCCGGCGCGGCTGGGATTGAATAGATCACCGAAATTGCGCAGCCGTGTGCTCAGGCGAAGGAACTGGTTCTGGGCGAAGTCGGCGACCTGCTGGCGCTGGCCCATCGCGCCGATCACGCTGCCGACCCAGATGCGCGCATCCGACGGCGGCGCCAGGCGTGACTCGTTCTCGGACTTGAGCGCGAGCAGCACCGGTGCGTCGTGGATCGACTCGGCCTCGCCGAAGGTCATGCCAACCAGCGGACTTTCCGCGGTGACCACCAGTTCGTAGACATCACCGTCGATGCCGTAGGCGCTGGCGAAGTAACTCTGCGTGCGCGCCGGGGTGACATTGCCTTCGCCGTCGCCCAGATCGCCCAGCTGCCGGTTGCCGCGGAAATGGAAATAGGCGAGGGCGGCGGCCAGCAGCACCAGGCCGATCGGCAGCGGCGCGAACATGTTCAACGATTCCAGCGTCGCCGAGCCCGAGGGCAGGTTGGCGTTGGCCGCGGTCAGCAGATCGTTGAGCAGGATCAATGGCGAGGAGCCGACCATCGTCAGCGTGCCGCCCATGATGATGGCCACACAGATCGGCAGCAGCATCTGTGCCAGACGCAGACCCGAGCGAGAGGCCAGACGCGCGGCGACCGGCATGTACAGCGCCATCACCGACGGGTTCTGCATCACCGAGGAATTGAGGCCGGCGATACCGGCGGTCAGCATCAGCAGCCGGTCTTCCTGGCCTTTGGCCCGCCGCAGCAGCCAGCCCGCGAGGCGGTTTAGTGCGCCGGTGCGGTCGAGCCCCATGCCGAGGATCATCGTGGCGATTACGCTGATCGTCGCGTTCGACGAGAACCCGTTGAACACGTCTTCCGGCGCGACCAGACCGGTCAGCCCCAGCATCACCAGGACCACCAGCGCCACCAGATCCGCGCGCACGCGCTGGAACACGAACAGCACCATCGTCAGGCCCACGAGGGCCAGGACGATCTTCATGTCGGTGGTGAGGGCGAGCGCGGTGTCCATCAGGGTCGCAGGCCGTCCTGGCCATCGGTGACGCGTGGAGCGGGGCGGGCGCAGGCCATCGGCAACAGACTGCGCGGCGCCGCGTGCAGCGGATGTCGAACCCGGCGTCCTGGGGCCCGTGTCACGGCACTAGCGTCCGGCGTCGTCTTCGGCGACGCGGTCATACAGCAGATCCCAGACGCCGTGTCCGAGCTTCTGCCCGCGGGTTTCGAAATGGGTCTGCGGCCGCCACGGCGGACGTGGCACGTGGCCCCGTGGACCGGCGCGATTGCGCAGGCCGGGCGTCGCGTCGAGCACGTCCCACATCTGCTCGGCGTAATCGGCCCAGTCGGTCGCCAGATGCAGGCGGCCGTCAGGGTTCAGCTTGCGCACCAGCAGCGCGGCGAACTCCGGCTTCACCAGCCGGCGTTTGTTGTGGCGCTTCTTGTGCCAGGGATCCGGGAAATAGATGCGGATCTCGTCGAGCGCGCCGTCGGCGATCTCGTGTTCCAGCACCTCAACCGCGTCGTGGTGATACACGCGGACGTTGCCGTTGCCGTCTTCGGTCAGCGCATTGAGCACGCGGCCGACGCCCGGCGCATGCACTTCGATGCCGATGTGATCGCGCGCGGGATCCAGCTGCACCGAATGACGCAGGGCCGTGCCATTACCGAAACCGATCTCGACGATGCGCGGCGCACTGCGGCCGAAGGCGGCGTCGAAATCGCGCGGCGTGCCCTGGTAGTCCAGCCCGAATTTGGGCCAGGCGTCATCGAACGCGCGCTGCTGGGCCGGCGTGAATCGGCCCTGGCGCAGCACGAAACTGCGGATCTCGCGACGGCCTTCGGTTGCCGTGAACGGCTTCGGCGGGGCCTTGGCACCTTCGCTGGAAAACGGGTTGGTCATCGCTCGTCGATCAGCCGATGACGCCATCAACGGGCGAAGACGCGCTCGCGAACCGCTTGCGCGGAATCCGGCCGGCGAGGAAGGCCTCGCGACCCGCTTCGACTGCCTTGCGCATCGCGCTGGCCATCAGCACCGGATGGCGTGCGCCGGCGATCGCGGTGTTCATCAGCACGCCGTCGCAGCCCAGCTCCATCGCGATCGCCGCATCGGACGCGGTGCCGACGCCGGCGTCGACGATGATCGGCACCTTCGCGTTCTCGATGATCTCGATCAGGTTGTACTTGTTCTGGATGCCCAGGCCCGAGCCGATCGGCGCGGCCAGCGGCATCACCGCGGCGCAGCCGATCTCTTCCAGGCGCTTGGCCAGGATCGGATCGTCGGAGGTGTAGACCATGACGTCGAAGCCGTCCTTCACCAGTTGCTCGGCCGCTTTCAGCGTCTGCACGACGTCCGGGAACAGCGTGCGCTGGTCGCCCAGCACTTCGAGCTTGGTCAGGTTGTGGCCGTCGAGCAGTTCGCGCGCGAGGCGACAGGTGCGCACGGCGTCTTCGGCGGTGTAGCAGCCGGCAGTGTTGGGCAGGATCGTGTAGCGATCCGGCGGCAGCACGTCGAGCAGGTTGGGCTCGCCCGGGTTCTGGCCAATGTTGGTGCGGCGGATCGCGACGGTGACGATCTGCGCGCCCGCGGCCTCGGTGGCCAGGCGGGTCTCGTCGAGATCCTTGAACTTGCCGGTGCCGGTCAGCAGGCGGGAGGAATAGGTCTTGCCGGCGATGATGAGGCCGGCATCAGCGGGGGATGCAGTGGTCATCGGGGGATTATCGCCGATGCGGCCGGGGCATGTGGGCGTTCGTGATCAGCCCGTCGGGGCCGTGCGTGTCGTCGGGCGCAGCCAGGGCGCGCCGGGCCGATGCTCAGCCACCGCCCAGCGCGTGCACGATCTCGACCCGGTCGCCATCCTGTATCGCGTGTTCGGCATGGCGGCCGCGCGGCACGATATCGCCGTTGATCTCGACCGCAACGCGGCGGTCGGCCAGTCCCTGTTGGGTGAGCAGTGCGGCGATGGTGCTGCCGGTGTCGAGGGCGAGATCTTCGCCGTTGAGTCGGATATTCATGGCGGAATTGTCGCCGCTTCGCGCAGCCGGCGCACGCGTGCCGCACTGCGGCGTGCCGGCGCCAGAAACGACATGGGATGATCCCGCGATTCGGCGCCATGCGCTGCCGGATGGACCGGCGGGAACGCGCCGGCCAACGTCAATTTCCAGGAGAAACCCCCAGATGCCGTCCACGCCCATCCGTGCCGCCCTCGCCGTCGCGCTCGCCGCTGCCGCCACCCTGCCCGCATTCGCCGCCGACGAGACGTTCTCGCGCACGGTGTTCTTCGGCGACAGCCTCACCGACTCGGGCTATTTCCGCCCGGTCATCGTCCGCACGGTCGGTCCGTCGGGCGCGATCCTCGGCCGCTTCACCACCAACCCGGGCCTGACCTGGGCCGAGCACGTGGCCGACCGCTACGACACCGATGCGAATTCCAACGGCAACGGTCAGGTCGGCGACAACTACGCCGCCGGCGGCGCACGCGTGTCGGCGACCGCCATCGCCGCGCTCGGACCGGCGCCGTCGCTGGCCTCGCAGGTCAACACCTATCTGACCGCCAACGGCGGCCGCGCCGATGCGAACGCGCTGTACACCGTGTGGGGCGGTGCGAACGACCTGTTCGCGGTTGCCGCCAATCCCGCGCAGGCGCAGCAGATCATCGGCTCGGCGGTCACCGCCCAGGTCGGTCTGGTCGGCACATTGCAGGGCGCGGGCGCCCGCTACGTCGTGGTGCCGTCGATTCCGGACATCGGTCTGACCCCGCAATCGCGCGCCGGTGGCCCCGTCGCGATGGCGACCGGCACCGCGCTCGCCAACACCTACAACACCGCGCTCTACGGCGGCCTGGCCAGCCAGGGCCTGCGCGTGATCCCGGTCGACACCTTCCACTTCCTGCAGGAAGTCTCCGCCAGCCCGGCGCTGTACGGCTTCGCCAACGTGACCTCGGCCGCGTGCCGCGCGCAGCCGGGCATCGGTGACTCGTCGGTGTTCTGCAATCCGAACTCGCTGGTCACCCCGTCCGCCGCCGATACCTATCTGTTCGCCGACGGCGTGCACCCGGCCAGCCGCGCGCACGAAATGATCGCCGACCTCGCGATCGCGATGATCGACGGCCCCCAGCAGATCGCGGTGCTGCCGCAGTCCGCGACCGTGAGCGGCCGCGCCCGCGCCGATCGCATCAACAACCGTCTAAGCCTGGCACCGGCACGTAGCGAGGGCCGCAGCTGGTGGGCCGACGTGCGCGCCGACATGCAGCGCTACGACCACGGCGATGCCTATGACGGCGTCGGTCCGGCGCTGACCGCGGGTATGGACTGGACCTCGGGCGACACGACCTTCGGCGGCTTCGTCGGCTACGGCAAGCAGGGCAACGACTGGGGCCTGCGTCGCGGCAACTGGGACCAGAGCGAAGCGACGGTCGGCGGATTCGTCGGCTGGCGCGCCGACAGCGGCGCCTGGGTCAACGCGCAGCTGAGCTACACCTGGCTCGACTTCGACACCGACCGCACCGTGCAGATCGGCCCGGTGACGCGCGTGCATTCCGGTCAGGCCGACGGCAGCAACGTGACTGCCGCGATCGGCGCCGGCTGGAACTTCGGCGAAGGCGCGCTGCAGCACGGCCCGGTGCTGTCGCTGGTCGCGCAGCGCATCGAAGTCGACGGTTTCGCCGAAAGCGACCCGACCGTGTCGAGCTCGCTGGCGTATCCGTCGCAGGACATCGACTCGCTGATCGGCAGCGCCGGCTGGCAGTTCGCCTACGCCGCCAGCGACGCGTTCCGTCCCTATGCGCGCGTGACCATCGATCGCGAGTTCGAAGACGCGCCGACGGAAGCCTTCGCACAGTCGCAGTCGCTGCCCTCGACGCTGCCGTATGCAGTGCCGGCGCGCGGCTACGACAACAGCTACGCCACCGCGACACTGGGCACGCAGACCAAGCTGTTCGGCCTCGACGCCAACGTCGGCGCCAGCCTGACGGTCGGCCAGAAGGGCGGCAGCAACACCACCGCGTTCGCGACGATCGGCGCCGGCTTCTGAGGCCTGCCTCGACTGGCAACGGCGCCCCCGCGGCGTCGTTGCCAATGCGCGCAGGGCCGGCATAGACTGCCCACCTCGCGCGGGTGTAGCTCAATGGTAGAGCTGTTGCTTCCCAAGCAACTGACGAGGGTTCGATTCCCTTCACCCGCTCCAACTTGGATCCTCCCGATCTAACTCACTGATCGGGAAGGATTTCCGAAATCACATCGACCCTGAAATCGAAACCCTTGGGTATCGTTTTAGGTATCGATCGTGCCGAAACCACTTTTCCTGACCCGCCCTTCGGGTCTCTATGTTCGCTTTCTGGTGCCAGCGGAATTTCGATCCGCAGTCGGCTCACGGTTTGTCGTGCGCGCGCTCGGATCGCTCCGTGGCGATGAGGCACGACTACACGCGGCGGTCATTGGCATGGCACTCTCCAAAGCATTCGATGCAGTGCGTCGAGGGGAGACAGGGATGGTCGATGTCAAGAAGCTGCTGGAGAGTGCGAGGGCGGCTGCCGCATCGGGTGGAACGATGGATTGGACGGCGGACGCGGTCCAAGTCAACGGGGTGAACTTCGGGCGCGTCACGGTCAACGGGCTGGAAGACAGCAACGACTTTCTTCGTGTGCTCGAAGCCGTCATGGAGAAGCGCGTCGCGTCTCCCGTCGCCGCGATTGCTCCTGTTGATGCTCAGGTTCTCGCCGCCTTGCCAGAGGTAGAGGCCGCACCGCGACTTGCCGACGAGATCAAGACGCACTTGGGCGACCTGGAACGACGCAAGCTCAATCCGGACACGATCACAGAGAGCCGGCATTCGTTGCGGATATTCCTCGCGCTGACGGGCGACATCCCCGTGCGCGAGATCAAGGCATCGCATGTGCGTGCGTTCCTTGATGCCGTCCGCTGGTGGCCTGAGCGCGCGACGGTGCGGCCCCAATATCGAGGCATGTCCGTGCTGGAGATCATCGAAGCGGGCAAGCGTGAGCGTGTCCCGGTGTCGCCGCACACCTACAACAAGCACCAGTCGCGCTTGGGTGTCTTCCTCAACGCCTTGGTCAACCAGGATCTGCTCAGCAAGAACCCGCTCAAGGCGATCAAGCCTGAGATCGACACCTCGACCGATCTCGACACAGGCCGCGCGTTTACGCCCGACGAGTTGAGCGCCATGTTCGAGCCCGCACGCTTCAGGGCGTGGGCGACTTCACCCCATCGCTGGTGGGGGCCGATGATCGGCCTCTACACCGGAGCTCGCGTCAGCGAAGTCGCGCAGCTCTACATCGACGATGTTCGCGAAGTCGATGGGATCTGGGGCCTCTTCTTCTGGAAGAACGCCCGCGGTCAGAAGATCAAGAACAAGGCGTCGATCCGCTTCGTGCCGCTGGCGCAGCCCTTGCTCGAAGCCGGCTTCCTCGACTTCGTGGAGGACATGCGTCAGACGGGCCACCCGCGGCTGTTCCCGCATCTGCCGGCCGGCACCAAAAAAGATGGCACCCCGAACGGCAAGGGCTACGGCAGGCAACTGTCCAGGCAGTTCGGCGCATATGTAAAGACTATCGGTGTCGAGAAGGGCACTGGCTTCCATTCATTCCGCCACACGATGTCGACGGTGCTGGCAGAGCAGGGGATCCCAGAGCGCGAGATCGCGCTGATTACCGGGCATGCGATCACCTCACAGGTGCCGACACTCGCGCGGCACTACATCCACATTGCGGATACCGCATCGCTGCCGCGGCGTGTTGAGGTGCTGGCCTCCTTTACGCCCTCACTCAAGCTCCAAAGCTATCAACGAGCTCAATTCGCGCCTTTGCTCTCGACATCAGCAAACTTGCATCAGTAGGACTGTCTATGAACCACTCGGAACACGAGCTCAAAAAGACCACAGACGATAAGCTCGCTCGTAAGAAGCCGCGTGCTCTGGTCATCCAAGCGCAAGCGATGTTGAATGCCACAAGGAGCGATCAAAGCCGTCCGCCACTCGCAGTAGCAGTTTCCGCTGACGACATTTCAAAGGCTTTGGGAGACACCTTTGAGTTGACCAAACTTAAGGAAGAATTGCGACGCGACTACACCATCGTGTCAGAAGCGCGGCCTTCTGAGGCGCCGTTCGTATTGCCAGAGTTTCAGGAGATATTCTTACAGTCTGTGGCATTAAGCTATGAGCATGCGACGCAAGCGTGCGTATATGCTGTATGGACAGGAGTTCGCGGACGCCCGCAAGCGGCTAAAGTCCAGTATGTTTTTGTTGCAGAGGGGGCTGAAAAATTAATCAACTTTGGTGCTGATGCTTCAAAGGCATTCGCTGCTTTGTCTCCTTTGCCTGCCGTGACGAAACCTTCCTCACTACGCGTCCCTCGTCGTTAAGCTCCATGTCTTTTAGGAGCAAGGGGACTGCCGCAATTTCCTGGTCCTGCCATCGAGTTAAATATTGCGGCGCCCATTCCCTCCGTTGATCTTGCCACTGTTCAATACAGACCTTGGTAGCCCTATCAGCCTCCAATTTGGCCTTTGTCACCGGCAAGCGAGCCAATGCCGAAATGAAAGCTTGGTTCCAGAATTCCTCGATCTTCATGATGCCTCCGTTGCGAAGGACATCCTTCTAGCTCAGGTAGGAGAATTGTCAATTTGAGGCGTCCTAATGGAGGCAGAGCTTCCCACCTTAAAAGGCCTTTTTTCGCTCTTGTCACCAGCGTCCTACCTCCAGCGCCTATTTCGCGGACTTCCTGGGGCGGCTTCGTATTTCGATGCCTGCTCGATCAATGATCCTTACCTGATCGAGCTCAGTATCAAACAGAGCAACGAGGTCAGTTGACGCAGCGATGATGTGACCTTGCATCAGAAGCTCTCCGCCGCGCCATAGTTCGTCAGGGTCAGTCAAATTTTCGCTTGATCGATATCTCGCCAAATTCTGTGCAGCGGTATCTTCGCCCGCGCGCTGGCCAACTGCAGCCGGAATGATCGCGATCATCAGCACAATCAAAAGCAGGTAGAAGATCGCTGTCATCCAAAGTGCCGACAGAGCAATGGCCGCGATGGTGTTCTTCAGCCAGTTTGGAAGGCGGTCAGTTATTAGAGCGCGTTTCTTGGGCGCTGGCAGTCGGTGAACCAGGATTGCGAAAGCGATCGCAAGACAAACTGTAACAATTAGGCTCCAAGGCATATCACTTAATGTGCGAGCTGTTTCAGAGAAGATTGCATAGTAGCCATTGATTATCGTCCACTCGGCGGGACGAGGAAAAAGATCGCTTTGAACGCCCCAATTTCCGAGATCCGTTATGTGGGCGACATGGCCTGTGAGATGAAGGCAAAATCCTAGGAGCGTGCCCACTGCAACGACCAGAGCTGTCAGAGAGGTCGCGCGGTTGATCCACACGCTTCGCGATCGTGGTTGGCGGGGTGGGGTAGAGATAGCTGCGGGCGCTTCGGTCATCGGGGAATTTGCTGGTAGTGGGCTAAAGAAGCGTAGCCTTGCAAAGCGCTTTCTCAGATATGGAGATTGAGCGCATCTTCGACCCCATCGGTTTCACTCAGTGCGCCAACCCCAGGCCGCACCGCTGGTGGTGCCCGATCCTAGGCCTCCACATGGGGTTGCGCATTAGCGAGGTCTCGCAGCTGAAGCTTGCCAATGTCATCCAAGACGAAGGGCTGTGGTGCCTTGATATACGGGCCACTATGGATGAGGCGCTTGACGCCGCGCAGGGTCGCGCCAGCGACCAGCGTCAAGGGGAAATCTGCGATCCGCTGCCTGCCGATCCCCTGAGCCGTCTTGGATGCCGGCTTCCTTGAGTTCGTTGAAGATGTTCGAGAGGCATGTCGGTTCAGGATATTCCTCAATCTGGCGGCAGGAACCAAGAAGAACGGAGAGACGGTGGGCTCGTATGGCGTATGTATCAGTAGCCAATTCGGCAACTACATGGTCGACCTAGAGTTCCCCAAAGGGGGTCCGCTTCCACGCTTTCCGGCATACCTTAGTCGGGAACCTGGAGCAGCAAGGCTTCATGGATCGAGATGGGGTCTTGATCACCGGGCACGCGACAGCCCAGGAGCGGGTAGAGACGATCAAGCGACACTACGACCATCCGACTAGCCCCAATTGTCGGCGGACGAAGCCAGTAGTCCGGTGATGGCAGCGTGAGATGCTGGATTCTTACCAGCCACCGGTGGATCTGCCCAGGTATGAGAGGAGCCAGTTCAAGCGAATGCTCAACTGGGATGGGGTGGTGCATCCGTAGGTCAAGCCAAGGGCGAGCGTCTTGGGACGCTGGCGCATACATCGCGATCGAGGACTGCCAGGAAGGCCTAGTGCCCACTTGACATCACTGGCATGCGAAGCCAATATACGCAAACGCGTATATCCGGGAGAGGCACTGTGGAACGGTTCAAGAGCGTATTCGACGCGATCGCGGACAGCCCAGAAGAGGCGGCAGATCTGAAGTTCCGATCGAGCTTGATGCTCTCACTACGCGGCTTTTTCGAAGCTCACGAGATGGGACAAAAGCAGATCGGTGAGCTCTTGGGCGAGCCACAGTCGCGAGTGAGCGAACTGATGACTGGCAAGATCACAAAGTTCTCATCGGACAAGCTCATCCGCTTCATGAAGCTGGCCGGTTACGAGCTGAAGCCGAAATTCGTCGCTCAAACGGCCAAGCGTGCCGCGCACATGGAGTGCGAGGTCGAAGAAGTGTGCGAGGCCTAAAGGTCGTCGAGGGCAGCGCTTATTTGCGAGCCCTCTTGGCCTGTTGGGCCCGAGCGTTTACATCGGCAACAAGTTCGTTGTAGCGCTTCTTCGCTGTGGCTATGTTGGCTCGGTCGACACCCTGCGCGGTCTTTTCAAACGCGTGGAAGACGAACACCGTATTCTCGAACTTGGTGCAATATACCGCGCGATACGCGGGACTACCGTTCTCCTTGAGTTCGATCGCCCCTCTACCAACGCTCGCGCTAACATCTTCGAAATCCGATACAGGGCGCTGGCCTTCCTGGACGGCGTTTAAATCGTGACCAAACTGCTGCCTTATCTCGGGTGGGAGCGACATGAAAGCGCGCCGCGCAGCGTCAGATGAGAAAGCGAAGTCAAGTGGCACGGCCCTTCTCCTTTGAAGTTCTTTCGCTGACTTCCATGAACGCCTCAGCCAAGCAATCGCGAGGCAACCATAGCGTGATCCCCCGGGTTTGGCGAAGAGTATGGCTTCCGGTTTTGAATCGAACTCTCGGAACTGCAAGCTGCTGATAAGTATTGCTACGACTTGTGCTCACGCTGCCGGTTCTCGCTCTACATGGCGGACCTGGGGCTCTCGAAGGCGGTTCGCGTTCACCGCCACACCCTAGTGACCGATTTAAAGCAACACGGCTACTTGGACCGAGATGTCGCCATCATCACCGGGCATGCGAATGCCTAGGAGCGCGTGGAGACCATCAAGCTTCACTATTCAGCCCCAAGCCCCGGCGAGCGAAGCCATTAGTCCGGTAATGGGAGCGTGAGTTGCTGGATGCCTACCAACCATCGGTGGATCCGCCCACGCATGAGAGGGGCCAGTTCAAGCGGATGCTCAACTGCGACGGGGTCGCCCTCCCGTGAAGACATGAATGGGGTTGGATCGGTATACGGGAGGCCCGAATGAGGCCTTCCTCAGGTCCTCCCATAAACCACCTAAAATCGGAGAATAACAATCGATTTTTCCGTTATTTTTAGGCGTTTTATCGAAATTCCAGCATTGCTCCAGCCTATCGCGCTCTCTAGACACAGCGTGGCCTAGACAACTTAAATACAGGCAGCATGTTTTGGAGCTGCCACATGAACTGGCTGATGTCGCTGTTACAAGCAATTCCTGGGGACAACCCGTTCATCGCATTGGTGGTCGTGGTGCTCGCGTTTGTCTTCCTGATCTACCGGTTGGGAATTCGCGTCCTCACGACCATTGAGCGAGTGGCGAAGAGTGGGGGGCGGAGATGAGGCCTTGGTCGAAGTTGCCGTCATGGTGGTTTAAGCCTGGCGATGAGGCGCTCGTATCTTTGCAGGGAGGGCAATTTGCTGGGACCTCGCAAGCGGCGCTGCGTGTCTATCTCGGCCTAGCTGCCGCTGAACGCAAAGATGCCGCCAGCTTTGAGGTGGAGGCTTCCCTGTCTGATTTGGAAGAGCTGACGCAGTTGAGTCGGGTGATGGTCCTTCGGGGAATTCACCGAGGGGTCGAGGCAGGTCTGCTGGCCTACGCGCCCGGTAATCGGAAGGCCGCTTCGAACTTCACGCTGGTCCGCGCCGATGAGGGCGCCGGCGGCTGGGCGAAGCTTCCACGGCGGCAAGTGATCGAACGCATCCCCAAGCTTCCCCACCGTGGCGTAAGCGCACTAGTGGCGCTCAAGCTCTACTTGATCCTGTTGGCGGGGCGCCACAACAACAATGCTGTCGTCGCGCTCCAGCACAAGACCCTGCGAGACAAATCCGGGGCACAAGCCAATCAAATCCGGGCTGGCATTTCCCTGCTGGCTGCTGCCGGCCTGATCCATGTCGTTACCGAAGACATCGGCGCCGACTACCAGGTTCAGCGCTATCAAATTGTTGGGCAACTCGAAGCACCGCGCCGTTGGAACGAGACACCCAAGCCTGGTCCGCTTACGGTTTAGATGTCAATGAAATCAAAAGTTTACAGATCGATTGTTTACAAATTTACAAAATAAGATAGATTAGACTTGACACTCAGTCTGCGGCACGAATAGGCTTCTCCCATGGCCGAGAACGAAATCATCGATATGGGGCACACCTCGCGGTGGGTCCGCACGCGCCGAGCGCTGAAGGATCCTGAGTGCTCTGTTGAGGAGATCGCAGCGGCCATGGGTGCAGACATGGAGAGCATGTGTGCCGCCTTGAACGGTGCATTGCGCAACGGTCCCCCGCTGTCGCAGCTGCTTCGCCTATCGCTGGGCTCACCCCTTCAGGTCCAGGCGGTCATTGCCCAGTTCACGGAGAAGGGGCTGGCAAGCTTGGTTAACGCTGCACGCAACCGATGCCAGAGCAGTGATCCGGCCGAAGTCGCCGCGGTCGCTGCTCGACTGTTAACGCAGCGATTGGTGGACCAGGCGGAGTTGCGGGCCGGGCGCGAGGAGCGCTTCCGCGATCACGAGTTGCGCAACGAGCTCTGTAGTCAGGCCGCGAAGGTGTTTGGCACTTATGAAGCAGATCTCCGGGTCATTCTGGAAGCGGCGTTGCGAGATGGCGCACCAGTGCCGTTCAAGCGACGACTGACCGCAAAGCCGCGGATGAGCTCGAAGCAGTTGGTAGGAATGTCACTGACCGCTCCGCGGCCGATATCGCCTACGGAGACGCATCGTGCTCGCTGAAGTCCCGTCGCAGCTGCAGGTCCGTTATGCGGATGGCTACCTCGAAGTTGAAAGCGGCGTCGTTACGCGGCACATGAGCATCAGTGCTCAAGCCATGATCAATGACCTGCTGGCGTGCGTAGACGAGCGCTCGATTGACTTCATCAGCATCGCAGCGGGTGCTTACGCGATCGATCGGATTTACCGACGCAAAGCAAGCATCAGAAATGAGGCGGGATTGCGGACGATCCCAGTCTGCTTCCATGTAGCCGACTTCGACTACTGGTCTCAACCGCATGTCGCAGACCAGATCGCTGAGCTCTTGAACTTCTTGTCCGGCGACTTCTGGCTCGTTTCGTTCTCGGCTCAGAAGCGATCGACGCCCCCCGGGCATCAGGAAGTCCTCGACTTCGGGTCGGATTGGCGTCCCAGTCGAGTGGCTCTATACAGTGGTGGACTGGACTCCGCGGCAGGCTTGGCCTGTGCGATACAAGCCGGCCAGCGCGACATCGTGCTGTTGACTGCAGGTCATCAGTCAGCCATCCGCCGCCGAGCTAAAGACCAGGTCAAGGCACTCCAGCGTGCTCTGCCAAATGCGGGCTCGATCAGTCATGCATCATTCGTAATGCGTCTTGAAGGGTCGGGGCGAATTCGAGATCAAGAAGCAACGCAGCGGTCTCGGGGCTTCCTCTTCTGCGTGTCCGGCGCGGTGCTTGCCGCTGTTTGTGGGGTCGATGTAGTCGATGTCTACGAGAACGGCCATGGCGCGATCAATCTACCTTTGGTGGGAGGTGGCTTGTCGAGCGGCTTCTCGACGCGTGGCGCCCATCCCGCTTTCCTGTCCATGATGACGCGCTTGGCTAGTGATGTGCTGGAGCGGTCCATTCGTTTCGAGCTTCCATTCGCCCAAATGACAAAAGCAGACATGGTCGCGAGACTGGCTCACCCCCCAGGCCTGGTGAGCTGGGCGCAGCAGTCTCGCTCTTGTATCCACACTTCGTGGAGGGAGCCTGGCATCAGTCATTGCGGCTACTGCGCTGCCTGTATCGAACGACATCAGGCTCTTGAGGGGGGAGGGGCAGTCGACATCACTCCATATAGCAGGCCCCTATGGGAGCAATCGACCGCGTTGGACGATGACTATTTCCGAAGCTACCTGTGGCAGGCGCAGCGTTGGATGCGAGGGGACCTTGGCATCAAGGAGCGGCTCGATGATCATTGCGCGCTGCCCCATCTGACGGCGTCGTCCGAGGATCTGATCTTGCTTCACCAACACCATGCCGCCGAGGTTCTGCGCGTTTATGCCAGGCACGCCGACGCTCCATTGCCTAGTAATCCGACCCCCGATCTGTTGAAGGCAGCATGAGCGCGCTTTCCGAAAGACTGACGGCGGCTCGAAAGGCCGCTGGCGTGTCGCAGTTGGATGCCGGCAAGCACATCGGTATCAGTCGGCCGACCTACATCGCCATTGAGAAGGGCGAACGGGAGGTCAGGCCGGCTGAGCTGGTGGCGCTCGCAGCATTGTTTAAAACCCAGGTTAGTCGCCTCGTTCGACAGGACACTGCGCCTCCAATGATCGCCCCGCATCTTCGCGGAGAGATCCCCCAGGCAGCGCAGGAGGTTGGCGTCAGCGAGGCTATCGACAAGCTCGCGGAGTTCGTCGATGACTATCAGTTCCTTCTTGAGAAGAACAATGCCCGGCTTATGCCAGTCATGGCGCCCCCGCTTATCGATCGCGCGTCGAGAGAGTTAGATGCCCTCCCTGCTCGCGTGGCGCAATACGAAAGAAGTCGTCTGGGCTTTGGTGAGCGCGAGCCGATTGGGGATCTGCGGAAGACGCTAGACGAGGTCGGGGTTCATGTGTTTGTTGATGCGATGCACTCCAGGCTCGCTGGTCTCTACTCGTATGTTCCTGGGTTTGGCTACTGCATTCTGGTCAACCGTCTTCACCCGCGAGAGCGCATGCGTTGGACCATCGCTCACGAGTATGGACACTTCGTTTACGACCGCGACAAGCCAGGCGTTGACTATCTCAATGCGGGCGGCCGTAAGCCCTTCAGTGAACGGTTTGCGGACGCGTTCGCCGCAAATTTCTTGATGCCAGCCGAAGGTGTGCGCCGTCAGTTTGAGGATGCAAAAGCACGCAGTGGCGATGTCAATGTTGGCGATGTCTGTCGAATTGCAGACTTCTACGGCGTTTCCATGAATGCAATGACGCTTCGCATGGAGGGCCTCAAGCTCATCCGATCCGGGACTTGGGAGTTTCTGAAAGAGTCCGGTGTGCGTGTAAGCGATCTGAAGCGGGACGCGGGCATTTCGGAGCCTGATCAGAAGCCAGTCATAGACACTTTCCCGGAGCGGTATCTGCTTCTGGCAATTCAGGCGTGGAACAACGAAGAAATCACGACCAGTCAATTCGCCAAGCTAATTCGACGCTCTCCGCTTCAAGCTCGCGATCTCGCGGATCGCAGGTCTCGCATAGACGAAGAGGGCTTGCTTCAGGTTAAGCTCAACGCATCGGTTCTGGATCGGAACAACGCTCCTGCATGAATGGATATGTGCTGGACGCCTGCACGCTGCTCAATCTTTATTGCGCCTGGGGCGGCATCAGGAACTTGCACGCATATCCTGTCGGCTTTCATTTGGGCACGGCAGCCGCTTCAGAGATCCACCATGTCCGCGAATACGACAGTAAGGGATGCGTTGTCGATAAAAGGATGAGCACTACGGATATAGGGCGGAGCTATCCACTGCGGCTACTTTCGCCGACGCCCGTGGAGCTGGACCTCACAGTGCACTTGGCGCGCTGGTTAGGTGATGGTGAGGCTCAAGGATTGGCAATTGCCGCCTCACGCGGCTTGTTTTTCTGCACAGATGATGGTGCCGTTCAAAAGCTGCTCAACAAGGAGCGGCTCTACGCCCAGCTGATCTCAACGCCCGAGTTGCTGAAGGTATGGGCGGGCAATGATTTAACGCGTCTCGCATCACTGCCTACGGCAGTTCGGCGCGTCCGGGATCTAGGCAAGTTCACTCCAAATCGATCAAGTCCCCATCTTGCATGGTGGGCACAGCAGCTGGATGAGCTGCCGGAGGATCCTCAATGCTGAGACATCTGACATGACCGCACCTCGCGTCTTCCTCTCCTACTCGCATGCCGACGCGGCTATGCGCGATCAAATTGAGAAGCAGCTCATGGCACTTCAGCGCCAGGGAGTGATCTCAATCTGGCATGACCGACGCATTGAGGCCGGCCAAGACTTCGAGCAGCAGATCGACCGACACATCGAAGAAGACGAAATCATTCTCCTGCTCGTGAGTTCTGATTTCATCCACTCGAAATACTGCTACGAGATCGAGATGCGGCGGGCCATGCAGCGACATGAGGCTGGCGAAGCGATCGTGATCCCGGTGATCCTGCGCGCATGCGACTGGCAGTCGCAGCCATTCGGGAAGCTCCAAGCGGTTCCCGAAGACGGAAAGCCGATTAAGCAGTGGGCCGACATCGACGAAGCGCTTCTGCAAGTCACCATCGGCGTCAAGAAAGCTGCGAAGCGATGGCAAGATCCCACGGAGCCGGCCTCCAGGCCCAGCGCACCTGCGCCGTCGGCGCCCCAGGAAAAAGTGCCGCCTCTAGCAGCGGGCCCCCGTTCCAGCAACTTGGGGCTGGCCAAGTCCTTCACACAGCGGGACAAGGATCGCTTCAAGGATGAGACCTTCGAGTTCGTCGCCAAGTTCATTGAGAATTCGCTCGACGAGCTGTCTGCCCGAAATCCGAGCTACGAGGGGCTCTTCAAGCGTGTAGATGCCAACCGCTTCTTCGCCACCATTTATCGCGACGGGAAGGATGTCGCTCGCGCGACCTATTTCACGGGTGGCGGCCACTTCGGGAGCGGCATTAGCTATTTCCAGGGTGAGGCGACCGGCAGCAACTCAATGAATGAGTCACTGACTGTAGAGGCTGACGATCAAGCGATGTTCTTTCGGGCGATGGGGGTGGCAACCTTCGGCGCTGATCGGGAGCGCAAGCTCTCTCAAGAAGGGGCCGCGGAATATCTGTGGGGACTTCTGATTGAGCCGCTCCAGCAGCGGTCGGAATGGTAGACATGTTGACTCCATACGAATTTTCGGCTGGCGCAATCATTTTCGCTCGGCCGATTTCCTTGGTTCGCCCGTTGGTAGAACACGATCCGGAGTTTTTGATCGCTGGATCTGTTGAGGCGCCTGTCGCCGTGTTCCTGAGTGGCGAATCCATCTACCAACACCTTGAAGCGGCTGACGGTGACAGCTGGGCCGGATTGATCATTCCTGATCTTCGTGTCGAACTAGATGACGCGAGCGCCTTCGATGCGAGAGCTGAGAGGGATGCCCTAGGCGCTTTGGTTCGAATGGGTGCGGAACTCGCAATCTGCGTTAAGCGCGAGCGTGGGAACGGGACAGAATTCGTCCGGCTCTTGGCCGGCCTTCCAGTGATCGGCGAACATCGTGTGGGCTTCAGGCGCTGGCAACTTGTCTTGGGAGAAGGGTGCGACAAGAGGGTCATTCGAACCTTCGAGGAAGGCCAATAAGGTCAACGAACGAATCAAGCGTGATGAGCGGCCTTACCGTAGGATTCTTACGAGATTAAAAAGGCCCGCCAGAATTCTGGCGAGCCTTGAGTGGATTTCCCGCGAGCTACGGCGTGGTTACGACGCTGATGCCCAGTCCGGAGAACCGTTCGATCGGCATAAAGAACATGTCGTTGACGAATGCGGTGCCGGTTGCGCCACGCCCGTGGATCAGGCCATAGGCGGTGTTTGACCCGAAGACAGGTCCGCCGCTATCGCCAGCGATCGACATCGCAAGGTTGCTGGCGTTGCGCACACGGATGTATGTGCCAACCACTCCGTTGTAGTTCGATTGCGAGTTCTTATCCGCGATCTCGCCACAACGGTAGCCACCCGTAATCCCGTATTTGCACACGGTCCAGCCTACCGGCAAGCTGGCCGAACTCAAAGAAGCGGTAATCGTGTGGAGGCCGCTTCAAATGAATATTTGGTTGGGATAGGTCGACGCCGCGTGGCGGTTCCACTGGAAGTCGTCGGAGCCCTGATTGAGCTCTGCCTGGAAGGCAAGCGTCGTCCCGCTGTAAGTGAGTGTGTTGTCGCAGTGGCCAGCAGTTGTAACGCCTCGAAGCCCGCTGGTCGCGTGGACGACATTGAAGCCGGTCGTGCAGTTCTGCGTGCTGCCTGACACTTGACGACCGCCCTGGATAGTCGCGGTCGTCTCGATAAAGCCGGGCACCTGGATCATGTTTGCGTAGGGCACCGACGCGAGTTCGCCGGCTGCAGCGGTCTTGGAAGTCGTAGCGTCGAGAACATAGAAGTTGAGTTCGCTGCTCTCAATATCGATACCGGACTCGTGCTGGATACCCGTGGCCTGGAGGCGCTCTGAAATCTCGGCTTGGGCACTTTGTAGAAGTTCCAACGGCCTGGTGCCTTGCACGGCCTCAAACATGCTGTCCTGTGTGAAGCGCGACAGCGTGACCGCTGGCGCCTCGGTCAGGAAAACCTTCACATGAAAGGTTGGTTGGTGGACGACAACCAGGCCACCGAACTGGTCAGGGATCTCGGTCTGCAACCGTTGTTCCAAGTCCGATATCTTCCCGAGCTGCGCCATTCTTCGCGCCGCTTCTTTAGGCGTGACGCCGTAGTCTTGCGAGTATGAGGTGATCAAGGGGTCCGCTACGATCCTGTCACTTTGAGCCAAAGCGTAGCTGGAAAATCCCAAGCAAGTCGTTAGTGATGCTGCTAAAAGGTAACCTTTCGCACTCATGGTGTCCTCCATGGACTTTGACGGTCATTCCGCGGCCCGCATCTCACTGATCGCGAAATAAGGGGGGAGGCACGCCGTCCGCGTGCTTACGCCACTGACGCTTGTGGGAGGTTCGGTGGTAGAGCCGCCTCCCAGCACATAGCGTTTCCCGAATTCGTATTTCTCACCTGTAGATGGTTGAGTAAGCCCAAGTGCAAATCCACCCTCAACCCACAACTCGATAGAGCTGGGGAGAATGACGTTCAAAGTGGACCCATTGGTCGTCAAGGTGATGCAACCTTGGTCGGTCACGCCAACGACGCCCTCTGCTTGAGCCGTAAGCGCGACTGCATTGGGATCGTGTGGTGCTTGAAGGACCTTGAGGTCAGTCGCCAGAACAGGTCGTTTGGCTGTGCTCGATGGGTGCGAAGCGCATGCGATCATCGCAATTGAAAGCGGTATCGTCATCATCATCTTCCTGTGCATTTTCGAGATCCTTTCCTGGATTGATTCGAAGCTACTCGATCGAGAAATGCTGGATATCGAAGAACGATGAAGTGGGTGTTAAATGCTTCATGGACGGTTATTTCGGCGAGCCCCATCTAGTTTGGTCAGAGGCGACCGAATTCTCTCGGAAGAGAAGAGTGTGAACGCGAGAGCGTTTGCGTTCTGATGATGTGGAAGCCGCAGTTGAAGCTGATCGTCTTGCTTTGGATTTCGGCCTTGCGGCCACCAATTATAGATTCGGCGAATACGCTATGAGAGTTCTTCGCTCTCGCAATGAGATCGAGAAGGCTTTCGTGCGCCGTGGATGCCAGAAGTAAGAAAGAACGAAGCACAGGGGTAGGGTAAGTCCTACATAGGCAGTGGCAAGCGCCAAACTGTCACTCTCAATTGGTTAGCGTGTGCGCGACACGACGGGCAGGGGGCGTGGTGGTTTGCCGACGAGGTGCATGGCCGACTAGATGTCTCATGGCCGCGTAGCCTGCCTGTCCGTGATGGCGCTACTCTTTGATCTGCTCTACGGACTTTGCAGACCCACTCAACGATCCCGCCCATGACACAACGCATCATTATTGTTGACGACGATCAAAGTGTGCGAGAAGCGCTCATCGACTTCCTGGCGTCGCAGGGATTTAGCGCGTGGGGCGCGGTCGACGGACGGAACTTGGATGCGGTGCTCATCGAGATCGTCCCTGATCTCGTGATCTTGGATGTGATGCTTCCGGGAGAGAACGGTGTTGCGATCTGCAAGCGACTTGTAGACCAGAGAATTCCGGTCCTGATGCTTAGCGCTCTGGGATCTACGCCAGATCGCGTGTTAGGGCTGGAAGGAGGGGCAGACGACTACATCGCAAAGCCTTTCGATCCCAGAGAGTTGCTGGCTCGGGTTCGGTCTGTGCTTCGAAGAGATCTTCGTGCGGCCGAACGGGATACAAAAAGTCACTCAACTAGCGACTATCGCTTTGGCGCATGGTGCTTCGATGTGGAGGAAAAGGTTCTGCTGGATCCCCAAGGAAGCGAGCTTCGCCTAACGCTTGGGGAACTGTCCTTGCTAACAGCCTTTGTCCGCAATCCGAACAAGCTTCTTTCCAGGTCGCGGCTGCAAGATCTGGTTCAAGGACCCGGCTCCGAGAGCTTCGACCGCGCCGTCGACTTGGCGGTCAGTCGCTTGAGACGGAAGCTCGCCGAGCGAGACGAAGCGGTCATCATCGAGACCGTCCGCGGTGAAGGCTATCGGTTCCGGCCGAGCGTTTCGCGCCCGTGATCCGACGCTTTCCAATTCTGGCTCAGGTCGGTGGATTGGCGCTTGCTGCCTTCCTGATCGGCCAAGCGATCGCAATCAGCTTCTTCTTCATCCGGCCGCCGCCAGTCCCACAGATCAAGCCTTCCGAGGCAATCGCAGCGTTGCTGAGCCCTGCTGGGGCTTTGAGCAGCGGAATGCATCGAGAGGAGGCTGCTGCCCCACCAACGCGCTCTCCGACCAGGGCTAGCGATGTTCTTCTCGCAGTCTCGATCGCAAGCGCCGTAGATCGCCCGCTCGCCGATATTCAAGTGCATACGCTGGATCCAACCGATCAGCCGCAGCGAGTCTCTTCATTCAAGCTGAGTGCTCCAGATCTCTCATCCGCGTCTTACGCGATCGGCAAGGTAGATGATTTGGACAAGGTGCCCAGTCAACTGCTGGCATCGATTGCGGCCGCATACCTGGCAGAAGATGCCCCCCAGCCTGCGTTCCAGGTGTCGATGCGTTCGGAGAATGGCTGGATCACAGTGGGTCCTGACACCTCATGGCTCTCGCTGTGGCGTGGCCGTGTGCTGCTGATGTTCGCGGTCAGCATCATCCTTCTGGCGCCGCTGACATGGTGGATTGCGCGCCGGATCACCGTCCCAGTGCGGGCACTGTCGAAGGCCGCATCAAGCGCCGGCAAGTCAGGGCTGGATATGGCGGAGTTCCCGGTCGCCGGTCCCACCGAGATCGCGCAAACGGGAGCAGCCCTCAACCAGATGCGCAGTGCCTTGGCGTCCCATGCGGAGGAACGCACGAGGATGCTGACGGCTGTCGCCCACGATCTTCGAACACCGCTTACTGCGTTGAAGCTGCGCATGCATGCGATTGAGGATCCTGCGGTGCCACGGATGGTTGCGGATATCGATCGTATGGAGCACATGATCAGCGAGATCATGGCGTTCTCAAGAGATCGTCAGGAAAGCGAGCCGGCTGAGATGGTCGAGCTTCGAGATCTGGTGTCGGATTGCATTGAGGCGGGGGCATATGACGACTTCGCGCGCCTGATGCCTGGCCTGGCCGTGTCGACGATGGCCAGTCCGCTTCAGCTGGGTCGTGCGATCGGAAACATTCTGGAGAACGCGCGCAACTACGCGCATGCGGTCGAGGTGCGTGTCGGCTCTGAGGAACGAATTGCTTGGATCGAGCTGGCTGACGATGGTCCCGGGATACCGGAGCATGAGCTTTCGCGGGTGCTTGAGCCCTTCTATCGGGGCGAGTCTTCTCGCAACCGAGCAACCGGAGGGATCGGTTTGGGCCTCGCCACGGCGGACCTGGCCATCAAGCGAAGCGGCGGATCGCTGGTGCTGTCCAACGGCGCTGTGAGAGGGCTTATCGCTCGAATTGAGCTACCTGTCTGAAGTTCGGGCACTAGACCTGGTCGGACAAACTTCAGATACGAAGCCGTAGTAGATATGGCGTGTGCGAATGACGCGCCTCTTCTAGCTACGGAGAAAATAATGACCAGGAAGGCCTCGGTTGCGTTGATGATCGGCCTCATCGTCGGTGCGATACCCACCGTGGGTATGTCGGCTGACAGGGTCCGAGCCACAGTGGATATGCGGGCTTTCTTTCAATCGCATGTCAGCCTCGCCCGGACAGAGGTCCCAAGCCTGAAGGTGCCAGCGATCTGGGTCTACGATCCTGATGGCGGTCTCGTCGCGAGGTTGGACAGTCCCGAGGGCGTATCTGGCTTGTCGCAGGTCGTTGGTAAAGCAGGGCAGCCAGCAATCTCAGCGCTAAAGCTCACGGATGTGACCGCAAACCTCCGCACCCTGGGTGCAGAGATCGCAGCGCAGCCAGCCGGATGGACGGTTCTTCTTCTGACCCGTGAGCCCTGTGAGCAGCTTTGCCCGCAAGCGCGGGAGGAAGTCGACGCGCTTACGAGCAGGGCTGGCGTGCCTGTCAACATCATCGATGTGTCGCTTGTCCTTAAGCCGTGACATCAGTGCGTGCGATCGGCTATCTGATGTGGATGCGAATTCGGGAGCAACCGGGTCGCACGGCGTATCTCGCAGGGACATTAGCGGTGTCTGTGATCGCGTGGCTCGTGCTTTCCACCTTCGCAGCGCCGTTTCTGGTGAATAACGCCGGGTCATCGATGAGCGCGGAGATCAATGTCTCAAACGCGCGCGTGTCGAGTTCTCCCTACCCGTTGAGGCATGCGCTGGAAATCGCGACCATGCCTGGTGTCAGGGGCGTCTCCTACCAGACCTTGGCTGGCTTCATGTGTAGTGATGGCAGAAGCGTCGTATCCATCAATGCGTATGGAGGCGATCTCGTTCCTGAGCTCGTCCAGGAACGCGGCGCCGACGCTGCGATGTTCGACGCGTGGAGCAACACATCCAACGGGCTATTGGTTGGGCAGGCCATCGCCGCGAAGTGTGGGCTGACGCCAGGCATGACGCTGACGCCTCGGGATGTGCTCAGCGGCGTCGAGATTCCCGTAACGGTGGTCGGAATACTTCCCCCCTCCCAAAGTTCTTTTGGCGATCAGGCCGCGTTGGGGCACTACAGCTACATCAACAACATCATTCCCGAAGACAGGCGGGATCTCGTCATGCGCGTGCGCGTGCGCGGCCAGGAGTCCGCTCGGCTGTCCGAACTTGCCAATGAGATCGAGTCGAAGTTCGCCGGCAGCGATCCCCCTTTGCAGGCTGACACAGGAAGCAGCACGGATTCGGCATTGGCGAGGTTCGGTCAGATCCAGTCTTTGCTGATGCTCATCATGGGCGCCATGTTGGCGTGCGCGACCTTGGTTCTCGTGACGGTGCTGGCCCACGCCGTGTCGCAGCGTCGATCGACGATGGCCACGCTGCAGACGATCGGATTTGGGCGAGCGACCCAGTTCCAGGCATTGGCTCTGGAGCTCCTCGTGATCGCTTTGCTGGGAGCAGGGGCCGGGGTTATAGCTGCCTACGGACTGCTCAAGGCGTTGGCACCCGCCACATCGTGGTTGCTCGGATCTGTCGCTATTCCGGAATGGGCGCTTATTACGCTTCCTGCTGGCGTTTTCGGTCTCATGGCCATCTCCCTGGCTTGGCCGGCTTCCATCTTGTCCGGATTGCGGCCCATCGATCACCTCCGGATTTGATGATGACAGGCAGAACATTTCGCGAAAGCGCGCAAGTCCTGATGCTGCTCCTCTCGACTCACCGAGTGCGGCCCAGAGACAGCCTCCTGATCGCAGCTGGCTTCTTGATCACGACAGCCACGCTTGCGGTGATGCTGGCCATCCCATCCGGCATCGAGCGGATTGGCAGTGGAACAGGGCAAAGCACCATTGCGTTGGCCCTTTCGGCGAGCGCCTCTGACGAAGTGTCGAGCAGCCTCATGCCCGAGCAGGTTGCTGTCTTGTCCGGACTGCCGGGCATCGCGAAGTTCGCGGATGGGAAGCCGATGATGGCTACCCAGTTCTTGGCGAACACCAAGCTTGATCGAGCAGATGGGCAGCGCAGCACGGTGCTGGTTCGAGGGATCAACGCGCAGACGCTAGAACTGCTGGATCCGGGCCTAGTTGATCTGACGAATGCGCTGCATTTCGGAAGCAGGGAAGTCGCCGTCAGCAACACGCTGCGATCGCAGTTTCCGGCGCTAGGGGGAAGCTCGGTTACTTTCCAAGGTCGGGACTGGCAGGTTGCCAGTGGGCTTGAGACCGGTGGCAGTCTCTGGGAGTCGGAGATCTGGACGGACTTCTCCGCGCTGCAGGCAGCCTTCAACCGCTCGGGGCGCAGCTCTTCCGTCTGGCTTCGGCTGAGCTCCGAAGATGCGCTGGAAAATCTCCAAGCGGCGGTGCGCGATGACCCTCGACTTCAGGAGGTTCGCATCGTTCGCCAGACTGACTACTACCAGCAACAAGTGGGCTTCCTGGTGCGCTTTGTTCGGTTGGCGGCAGCGGGAATATCGGTGCTGCTGGGAACCGGGGCGGTGCTCGCAATTTCCACGACGCTGGGCATGGCACTCGAACGCCGCAGGCGCGAGATGGCCACGCTACGCGCGATCGGCTTCTCAGACGCTTCGATCGTAATTGCGTCGCTACTTGATGTGCTGCTTCAGGGCGCGATTGCCACTGCGCTTGCACTGCTTTGCGTCTACGCGCTCTTGGATGGCGCGAGCTTCGGAACCTCAAGTGCGAACAGTGCCGTCTACGCAAGCTTCTCTGTGTCGGCTGGCGTGATGGGGATGGTGTTCGCATACAGCCTCGCCTTGGGTCTGTTGAGTGCCGCGTTACCAATCAAGCGAGTGCTGGGCGGCAAGCTCGTTGACGCTTTGAAAGATTGACTGAAGGATCGTAATGGAACAGGGACGAGACAAAAGCGAGCTGTTGAAGGATCTGAAGATCGACAGGGAAGCGGCGCAGGAGAAGGCGCCGCCGAGTCGCGGCAAGGCACCGTTTGTCCTGGTCGCTATTGTTGTTGCCGCATTGATCGCATGGCTTGGCTTCTTCAGAGGGCAGGGTGAGAGGACGGTCGCCGTTCAAATGGAGCCACCGCGCACGACCACCGTGCCTGCCGTGGGTGCGCACTCGGTGCTCGACGCATCGGGGTATGTGGTGGCGCGACGCACGGCTACCGTGTCATCTCAGGTCATAGGTGTCGTCACGGAAGTCCTCTTCGAAGAGGGCGATCAGGTCGAGAAAGGCCAGATCCTCGCGAAACTGGATGCCAAGACGGCGAGTGCCCAGCTCCAGGCCTCGCAGCGCCAGGCCACCGCTGCCGAACATGCGGTGCGACAACTTGAGGTCCAGCTTGCGCAAGCGGTGCGCGAAAGCGCTCGGGCCCAGGAACTCGCTTCGGTAGGCCTCGTTGCGAGACAGGATGCCGAGCAAGCGAGTTCGCGTGTTGACGAGGTTCGCGCGCAGGTCAGGACGCAGGGCGGCAATGTCGATGTCTACAAAGCGCAGGCACAGGTTGCCCAGGTCAACCTTGATCTATCAGTAATACGCGCGCCCTTTGGCGGCGTCATTACTTCGAAGGCCGCCCAGGTGGGAGAGATCATCTCGCCGAGCGCTGCCAGCGGCTACACCCGCACGGGTATCGCCACGATCGTGGATATGGAGTCGCTTGAAGTCGAGGTTGAGGTCGGTGAGGCGTCAATCGGTCGCGTGAGGCCAGACATGCGTGTCCAGGTCAATCTCAATGCGTATCCCGACTTCCAGATCCCCGGCAAGGTGATTGCCATCATTCCTGCGGCGGACCGCGGGCGAGCGACGATCAAAGTCCGCGTTGGTCTCGATATCGAGGATCCGCGCATCGTTCCCGATATGGGAGCGCGCGTGAGCTTTGTTGACGAGGCTGGCCAGTCGGTTGCCGATCTGGGAACCCAACAAGTTGAGACAGGAGGTTGACCGTGGAGAGCTTCATCGACTTGGCTGGCGTGACAAAGATCTACAAGGGCCAAGCGGGCTCCGTGACCGTTCTTGAGGCTCTTGATCTGCAGATCGAGAAGGGCGAGTTTGTCGCGATGATGGGGCCATCGGGTTCGGGCAAGACAACGCTCTTGAACATCCTCGGTGGGCTGGATCGACCAACGGGCGGAACCGTGCGAGTGGGAGAGCAGCAGATCGATGCGCTGAGCAGTTCGGAGCTTTCCAGGTGGAGAAGTCAGAATGTTGGCTTCATCTTCCAGTTCTACAACCTCATGCCCGTTCTCACGGCGCTTCAGAATGTGCAACTGCCGCTGCTTCTGACGAGGATGAAGGCCTCAGAGCGAATGCGTCGTGCCCAGATTGCGCTGGATCTGGTCGGCCTGGCGGAAAGAAGTAAGCATCGCCCGGCAGAGCTGTCCGGCGGGCAACAACAAAGAGTTGCCATAGCGCGAGCCATCGTTGCGGATCCGCAGCTTCTGATCTGCGATGAGCCGACCGGCGACTTGGACCGTCAGTCCGCGAGTGATGTTTTGGCGCTGCTACAGAGTCTCAGTCGCGATCATGGTAAGACCATCGTCATGGTGACCCACGACGCGAAGGCCGCGGAATACGCGGCCACTACACACCATCTTGAAAAGGGTCGCCTGCTGGAGGCGTCGGCACCTACTGCGTGAGCGCGAGAGTCTGTCGATGCTCTGGGGCAATGTCGGCCAGTGTTGCGAACTTTGCTTCAAACGCATCGCAGGTCTTGCAAACTTCCCGATTGGTGATCAGCAGCGCGGAAGGCTGTCCGTTGCCACAGTCGAAGCGCCAGGCTTGGGCGGGCGCTGCTTCTTTGACCGCGGCGTCCACCTGCTCACAGGTGAGTCCAGATGCTGCGGTGTTTCCTGAGCTCGAATTTTGCTGAAGCCCAGCGAGCTCTTCGTCAGAAGTAACGAGCTGGACCAACTTGCCATCTGCGGAGAAGATCCAAATCGCCGGGATAGCGACCCTGCCGCCAAACTGTCCACCTGACTTCATAAGACTCAGGAAGAACGGCTGCATTGGCGCAGTTGCTTCCGTGGAGTTGCCAGCGCTCTGGACACCGGCGGAGTCACTGGTTTTGGAGCAGCCTGCAAACATCGGCGCAGAGCAAAACGCAGCAACAAGGATGAACTTCCGGAAGCTATTTTTACTGGGCATCGATTGATCCTTGGCGCGAATATTGAACCGGGGGCCGAACGGGTTCGGCCCCCGGCCTCCCCTACAAGCTTATTAGGTGATGACGATGATCAGGCAGTCGGTGGCATCGCAGATGATGATGATGATCACCTCTGCGGCATGGACTGCCGGGACCAGCGCAGCGGCGCCAGCGAGAACGAGACCAGCTGCCGTAGCGCGAATTTTCTTGAACATTTGCAAAGCTCCTTTTTGACAATGTTTGAGATCGATCACCTGATGTCCGCTTCCTGAACGGACGCTGCGAAGGTAGTCGATTTCCGCAGCCATAGGCCGAATTTTCCGCCGCTTCAGCAAAAAATCATAATGTCGAGAATGGATCTGACGGGTTAATCGGACTTTTCCTACACGAGCAGACACGATCTGGACGAAATGAGAGATCCATGCCGCACGGGTATGGGAGAACTGCTCCTAAATTCGCCTAGGTGTAGAGCTGCTCGTCCGAAGGCCGACATTGCTGGCGCCCGGCAGGCACTGCTCTAAGGTGACGATGAAAATGATGATGCAGTAGCCCGTCTCATCGCAATAAACGACGGTCTGTGTGCCCTCGGTGGGTTCTACTGACTCGGCGGCCTGAGCAGCGGGGACGAAGGCGGCGGCGCCGGCGAGAACGAGGGCAGCGGCTGAGAAGCGAAATTTCTTCAACATTCTCAAAGCTCCTTTTGACAATGTCTGAGATCGATCATTGAGTGCCCGCATCCTGTGCGGGCGAGCTGAAGGTAATCGATCGTGGAGCCTCAAGAACCATCTCTCCTCGTGGTTCCGCAGTAATCATGTTGTCGAGAGTGTGTCTGACGGATCAGTAGGATTTCTCCTACACGATCTCGATGTGAGTGAGCCTGCTGGGTATCCGCTACAAGCTTTTGAAGACGGCGGGACCGCCGCCTATGGTTGGGATCCCCGTTCGGAGCCCCTGTCCCGATTGGAGACTGCGAACAAGCCAGCTCCCTTGAGTCCGGAACACCCTTTGCTCATTCGCGGGGACTTGCGCTGCACACTCCGCCCTTGGGGGCTTCCCTCAGGGAAGCACGGGCAGTTGGGACATAAGGGCGTGCAGCAGCGCCCGATCATCGAGTGGGCGGAGTTCTGATGGCAGAGAGTCAGATCTCGGGGCCTAGGGGAGGCTCTTGCCTGAAGCCGCCGCATATGACGCGATCGTCTCCCTCCAGTCCGTAGTGCCAATCGAACTTGGTAGACAATAAGATATGAGTGATGTGCTGAAGCTGGATTTCGTTCAGGCCTTCAATTCGCCGACTTGGGCCAGCTTCGTCGCACACTAAAAGCCAATACATGGTAGACACCGCAAGAGTGGATATTCTAAATACACCCGGGGGAAGATAAGTCAAGTGGCGAATTATAGAGAAACTCTTACATTTCAGACGATCGGTGGCCGCCGCGGATTTATTCTGCAATGCAATAAATCCGACGCCGTTTCTCAAGTCTTCAAGCTTACTGCCAGGGCAAACAAGGCTGCAGTTGTCGGAGCGGTGACAATGTGGCATCCGAAGAAAGGCGACGAGAAGAGCAAGCCGAAGAACATCCATTTCGTGCTAGCCCAAGAGGGCGTCTACGAAATCACAAACCAAACGAAGCTTGCAGGCTACTACCTGTTTGTGCTCAAAAGCGCAAACTGGATGATCTATCACCCCATTTCTCCAGAAGAAAAAGATGGTTTGCTCGCAGCTCCCGGAGGCGCAAATCTCGAAGAAGAGCTAAGAAAACTCAGATGATAGGTGGCGTCGCTTTCGTCGTGTGCGTAGTCAAGTCCAGCACCTGTTCTCCTTGGAGTGCGAGGAGAGTCTCGCAAAGGCAAAAATGAGGATGTCAGCTCGCTAGTGATGCCTGAGAACTGCGTCGCAGAATGTTGTCTCAACGCCACATCGGATTCCCTGAAGCCTACTTGTCCGCAGCCAGCCTGGCTTGCGGCAGGCCTGCCTCTGGTCAAAGATCTGATAGAAGTTCTCCACCAGATCTGGACGCGGTCCTTTCAGTCTGCTGGTGGCCCATGCGCGCACTGCTTTAGCGGAAGCATTGCCGCCTCGGCATCGTCTATTGACCATATCCGCGAAAGATTCGTTCTGGATAAGCCGGTCCGAAAATCCCTGCCACCATCGCCAGACTTCGCGGCGGGAACGAAACTCCCATGAGGGTAGCTCCTCGGTAGCGCTTGCATAGCCCAGGCACCAGACAAGATCTTTGTTGTTTTCGTCTAGCGACGCACAGCGAACTGCGATGATGCCAACGCTTGCTAGGTAGTCGATGAGCGTTTGATCTGGATCCCGTTCCATTGGGGCAAGCTAGCTTCCGAATTCACTCCGTCAAGCGCGTTGAGAGAAGTGAGAACGGCCGAGCTCGACAGACCTTTTTTCTGGGAATCCGTTCTATCGCTTGCATCTGGATTGCGTGATTATGCGACAGGGAACCGGCGTTTATTGCACGGTTTCATTAGGTGCGCCGCAGTCGCTTATTCTGAGACTGGACGGGTGATAACATCGAACTTCCTAAAGGAGCAAGCCGATGACGACTTACACAGTTTCCTATGATCTGAACAACCAAAAGGATTATCCGAGGCTGTGGGCCGAGCTTGAGCGCCTCGGAGGACAGCGCACTCAGAACTCCTATTGGCTTGTTTCGGTCGGAAACACGGCGAAAGAGCTTCACGATCACCTTAAGAGCTTCATGGACGGAGACGACGCGCTCTGGGTCACTGAGCTCACTAGAAATCACTACTATTCGAAAGCGAAGGCTGGAACGAACAATTGGATTGAAAGCCATCCTCCCGCCCGGTGAGGCCTGGTGAATGGCTATTCTTGAAGCTCCGGTCGACGAGGAGGTTTACCAGAGACTGGACTGGACCTCGCCAGCGGCTGAGATAAACGGCCGTCATGGTCAGTGGGGCGTGGCGCGAAAGTTGTGGGAACAGGCCGAGGTCTTTCGAGAGAACGGTCAGTTGACTGCAGCTCAAGCGTTGAGGCTGCTGGGTGGTGCGGTCTCGATGCACATGCGAAGCCCGTCACATGCGCCGTTCGGTTCGGCGATACAGATGGATGGTAGGCGCAGCGCTTCAATAGAAGATTTAGGTGAGCACGATGTTGCGCTGCCGCGCGAGCTGCCATCGATGCGCCCTACCCATGGCTGAGAGCTCGCTTCGCGGACTTGGCGGTCAGTGCTCCTGGCAGCGTGGCTCCAGACTGGCGTCTTGGTCTGTTGGCCGTCACTTCCTATGTGGACTATGTCGAATCGGTCTTCGGAACTGATCGCGCAATCGATGGGCTTGGCGAGCTTCGGCGGGGGCTGGCTCTCTCCAGGGCCTATGGCAAGCGTGACGAAGCGCTTCAAGCTCGCTATTGGTCGGTTCTCCTTGCCGAAGTGCCACATGCTATCGAGAACAACTGGCCTGGCTTGATCTTCCGTCTTTGTGACGAGGCGTTGGAGCGGTCAAGGGACGCGTGTGAAGCAATTGCGCCTCAGATCGAGGCTAAGGCCCGAGCGCTTGACGAGTCTTCGCCTCAGCAGGCGGCTGAGTGGCATGGGATGGCGCATCGCATGCGCTGGCGGCTCGGCCAGCGTGCCGAAGCTACGCGAAGTCTGCTTGCCCAAAGTGCAGCGATGGTTCGTGCAGCGGAGCACTCTGCTATTCACCAGCCGCTTCTCGCGCCGATGCAGCTTTTGGAAGGCATACGGCTGGCCCGAAGGGCTAAAGCAGATCCTCAGAGAGTTCAGGAGCTTCGTGAGCGGCTCAGCCAATACGAGCGTGCGACGCTGGACCACTATCAGACCCATTCCCACGAGATCGATGTGAATGATTGGGTGGAGTGGATACACAAGAGAATTCAAGCGCCAAGTTTCTTCGACTCTCTGCTCCGTATGGCATTCGGAATCGGCGCAATCGCTGATCTTGACGAGGTCAAAGCGCGCGTGGTGAAAAGTGCTTCGGAATTCCCCCTCTCGCACCTCTTCGGCTCCACGCATGCCACTGCAGATGGGACCATCGTCGCGCGCCGACCACCTTTGGATCCAAGCGACGCAGACTCGTTGCGAGATCAAATGGTTCGTAGCGCGGTGGAGACTGACTTCGACCTGCGTGCGCGTCATGGTTGTCCAATCCATTCGTCATCTTCATTCTTCCTATCAGCCCTCTTTCGACAGCATCAAGGGGATCGTGGATGCGTCATTCGTGGTTCCTGAGGCTAAGGGGGAGTCTGTTTCGCGTGGACTGTTTTTTGGTTTCATAGAAGACTGGCTTGGCGCCGCGGCACACTTGCTGCCAGGGATGGAGCCGATCGTCAGACATCTGATCAAGCTGGCCGGGGGAAACACGACCGTCTTGGACGGAAACGACGTTCAGAGGGAGCGAACGCTCAACGAGCTTTTGTCGATGCCGGAAGCGGAAGCATTCTTCGTAAAAAATCTGATTTTTGAGTTGCAGTCTCATCTCACAGATCCCGCAGGCTTCAATCTGTGCAACCTCTACTGTCACGGGTTGCTTTCAGATCAGGATGCTGAGAGCGCTGGGATGATCTCGTTGTGGTGGCTGATCTGGCGCATGGTGCTGTTCCCTTGGCGCGATCATCCGACGCTTCTCGCGCTAGCGCAGGAGGGTGTTGACTCGGGTATAGATGACTTAAATCCTCTGGCAGAGGTAAATAACGCTAGCGTGGCGTCGGATGCCTAGCTGCTTGACCTCCTAATAAAGTGCGTTGAAGACGAGTAGACGGTCTAGAGGCAGGGGTCGCGATAGCTATTGATGAGCCCCTCGTTGAACTGCAAATCGTTCTAGATTGGTTAGAGATCGAACGCAGGTGTCGGTCAGGTCTCCGCGCGCTTGGGTTGATCGCGTCTCCGGAGGTTCTTCACATACTCTGCGGTCATCAGTTCGCTGACCGGGAGATCGAGAAGCACATTGCCAAGTGTCCCAAGGGCACTGTCGGAGAGCTTGAAGGAGCGTGGCAGGCCACCCATGCCACCATGCTGGTTGTCCTTGATCCCAGCTTGAATGGCGCGTATTAGGTCGGCCTTCGAGGGGCGGGAGCTGTTGCACAAAACAGCTGTCCGAGGGTCGGTGGCTTCGACCACTGCAGCCCCGGCGTCCCGACCGATGACCGCGACGATACTGGCAAGCGATGGGCAATACTTCAGACCGAAATGGCCACACAGGTCGTGCAGCGGCTGTTTGAGCCGGGTTGGATCGAAGCGGTTGTCCGAGTTCGCTTCTTCGATGACTTCACAGATGTGGTAGTGGCTTGAACCAGTGAATGGCGAAGTGTTTTCCAGGCGCTCGCGCTCTTTCAGCAAATCGGAAAGCTCCGATGCCAGCTGTGCGATGCGGGCATTCGCGCCCTTGAGCTGTTCTCGGCTGTCGCGGTTCTTCCGTCCCTTGTCAGGATTCCAGTAGGCAGCGGTCGCCAACACGCAGCAGCCAAGAAAAGTTTTCCAGGCGGTGCCATGCTCGGGGAGCTTCTGCAGGATCTCCTCGTAAACAGAGGCCAGCTCCTCACCGCGGGACAGTAGGCGCTCGGCGATCCCGGACTCGACAGGCAGGATCGCGCGATCGGCGTTGTAGCGGATCGCGCAGATAGGCTTCGCAGGCGTCTTGAGCGGTAGTGGTTGGCACGGTGGTGCTTCCGATCTGAAGGATGGAGCCAGCCTAGGGAGCTGCCGTCGCGTCGTCGGCATCTGAAACCAGTCGGATCACGACCGATTCAGATCCGCCAATCGCTACCGGTATTAAAATGTCATCGGCGCCTGCCTTACCGAATAGCGGCAGCTCGTCTGCCGACAGCAGGCGATATGCGGCCCTCTAGGTGTCTCAGCTCGATGGCGACTGCGGCCCGGGTAGGGCCATTGCAGCTGATCCGCAAGTCCACATATAGAAGGAAATGAGCCGCAGCTTAGAGTTGAGCGACTCTTGCTACAGAGCTTTCATCAGCTCCATCGTTGACAATCTCAGGGCATGGCCTAGAAAGAAGCGACCTATCGCTAGGCTGCTCAAATGAAATTCATAATTGAAGTAGTAGAAGAATACCCGCCTTCCAAGCGTCTGCCCCTAAACGGGCCGATCAACGGAAAGATAGTGCTTGTCCTTGCTCCTGACGGTCAAAGCCTGACACCATCCGGAATTCAACTGCCGGGCCTAGAAGACTTGCCCAGCATGTCAGTGGTCAAGGTGACCCGACAAGACTAGCGACTAAGACGGAGTGAGAGCATTTAGCCTCTTGCATTCGTCGTCGGCCGCGGTCTCGGTGTCGAAGAGCGTTTTGAGTTCGACCATCTTTTCTCTATCAAAGATCACATGCTTCAGAGATTGCTTCGGTGGCGGACTGGAGTTGTCCACCATCTTCGAGCTCACTCGATAGCGGTTCGATTTGTATCTATTGGACATTACGGTCAGCCTCCGCTGCTCAACAGGTTCTAGCTTACAGACTTAAGTCTGGGGATGACTGGACGGCCGAACGACAACGCCGGCCGCAGATCGCGGCCACGAGTGTCACGGATACTTCTTCGCCCCCACACCCAGCCGATGCTTGAACTGCCCGCGCTCATACCTGGGAAAAACGACCCGCGGATTGAACAGGTCGAGCGTCGCCGCCTGCTTCTCGCGCAGGACAACCGGGCGGACATGCACATACTGCTTGAGTTGCTTATATCCGCTCCCCTCGCTGTGCCCTGAAATCAAGGCGACATCGGGAAGTGTGGCGCCGCGTTCCACTAGCCGGGTCGCAAGCGTGTGTCGGAAAGCGTGGAAGGCCACGCCCTTCGCAAAGCCCAGCGTCTTCAGATAGCGCGAATACTGGCCGATAAAGCTCATGCTGTAGCAATCGTTGCTCACACCTGTCGTGCGGTTGATACCGGCCGACAAGTTCGGAAAGAGGCGGGGGTGACCGCACTCCCGGATGTCCTCGATGAAGTCTAGGAAGCCCGCATCCAGCAAAGGCTGGGCGATCGGAACCTTGCGGATGGACGAGGCGCCCTTGAAGCGCTGCCGGCTCTTACCGTCCAGGTCCTCCTCTTCGGTCAAACGGAAGTCTAAGCACTAGGTGCCGTCCTCACACACGATGTCGGCAAGCTTGAGCTCCGAGACCCCATTGATGCGGGCCCCGGTGTAGAGGCCGATCATGGTGCCCCACCATAGGTGCGGATACTTCGCTGCCCAAGGCATGAAGGTGATTGGATCGAAAATCTTGAGCAGGTCATCACTGCTCAGTAGGCGATCGGAGGCACGCTGTGACATCAAGGCAGCCTTGGCTCTGGGGAAGGCCGCCATCGGTGACTGTGGTATGGCATGGTGCTTCTTCAATCGATTGAAGAATGTTCGAAGCAGGTTGCCATAGGTCTCCATGCTCTTGTCGGACGGCGCGGTGACCAGGTCGGCCTTGCCCCGCGTGATGATCGCCTCGGCTGTCAGCCGACGAACTCTGCGGAAGTGGTCAGGAAGGGCGGCGCCTGGGAGTGCGATCTTCTCCACCGCTTCTTCGCGCTCGACCCAATAGCTCCAGAACTCTTCGTGCGTAGGCTTTGTTTCGATCAGCAGAAGCGGCCGTCACCCGCTGAGAGCTAACGGGCTTCGCCAACCGCGATCTTTCGAGCCAGGCGTCCGTTGAGATCCTTGAGCTTCGCCAGCTGCTGCACAAGCTGGGGCACTTGATCCAGTGCGAGCACAAACTTCCACAGGTAAGCGAAGATCGCGTAGATATCGCCAGGTCTTTCGTTCCCTGTTTCAGACAGCCGCCAAAGCGCAACGGCGAACAGGATAATGACCGTCAATTCCATCGCGCCAAAAGCTTTTGCTTCCGCATCCGAAATCCTGACCCTCCACCCACTCAAGGCAGTGAAATGGCGTCGCACCTGTCGTGCGCCGCCAGCGCGCACGAGCCGGACCTCATGTTCAAGCCTGTCGTTGAGACCTGCGTTCAGCGAAAGGGAGCGCACCGCCAGCCACCGATTGATGACGTAGAGAGGCAAGAACAGCAGCAAGCAGGAGCTCGCGAGGACGGGGTCGAGCCAGAAGAGCGCGGAAAGCGACACGCCGAGGCTAACGATCGCCAAGATGACCGCAGGAACATCGCGCTCAAGGAAGGTCACATACTCCCGAGACAGCGAGGTCCGGGCGGCGATCAGAGATGGGTCTACACCTTCTTCATGCGACCTAATGACAAGGTCAGACGCCATGTCAGCATAGAGCCGAGTGAACACCCGCGTGTCCAGCATCTTGGCAGCGACTTCGAGAACAAGCGCGCTGAAGTGGCAGACCAGAAGCCATAGGACGGCCCAGTAACGCCCTTCGAGCACACCATTGATCGCAAGCGCAGTTGCGATGGGATAGAGCTGACCTGCGACACTGCCGGCCGTCGAGGTGGCATAGGCCACCACCAGCCTGATCCGATGACGGCGGACAAATGGAATGATCAAGCTGCCTACCCGTCCCAAATCGAAGTTGGTTCACACCGCCCGCGACATACGCATGTCGCCAAATTATGGCCCCAGATCCGGGTCAAACGAGACGCCAGGCCACCAAGAAGCTCGAATGAACTCGATCGCCCAGATCTCGTCATCGCTGAGGTCCGGATGCCACACATTGTAGAGAAGCACATCCCGCGGGATCGTGCCGGGGCAGCGAACCTGATGCATGAAAGTGGAGTCGAGGCAAATCGGAACGCCATCTTCGTATTCACGACCCTCACCTCCCACCTCGATCAGCGCATCGGCGGAAACGAGAGGCAGGTGAACCGTAGTCACATAGTTGGCGTAGTCGGAGTGCAGCTCAATATGAGTTCCTGGATCAAGCCGCGAGAACATCGCTTCTTTCGCAACTCGCTGTGACCTCAAGAAAGCATTCGTTGTTTCGAACTGATTGCATGCCGCCTCGACCCACGAAAAACTTCTTTTGAGGTAGCTGCAGGCCCATTTGCCGCCTAGCGCGGTCAGATCACAATTTCCCTGGCGGTTGTCGTCAACCGTCTTTCGCCAAAGGGTCACGACTTCATCGCTGATATACGAGATGACACAATCTGGGCCAGAGTAAAAGAACGGTTGGCTCAAGCTGGTGGATCCGCCAGCCTGGAGGTGATCGGTCAAGTTGGCGCATCGGTCGCCAGACAGGTGCTTGGCTTGAATTAGTTCGCAACTGTCGGTCGTCGGCGCGCTGCCGCAGAGCTTTCAAGGCTTGAAGCGGTTACGCCGCCGAGTGAGAGCCATTGAGGAGACGCGGGCGCTTACGCATAGTCAAGGCTGCCGATTTGAGCGTGAAGGGCTGACCCGTTCAATTTTTACTTGAGCGCCGTTACGCTGGTAGAGGGTGACATGCCGCCAATTATTTGGCGGATAGAGACGCGGTTCAGGCGTGTTGCGCTGGACAGGCCGGTATGCGAACAATGCGGCAATGCGTCCGGGGTGGCGCGCAGGGGCCGCGGGGAAACGGCCGCAAGAACCGGTCTTGTAACGAGCTCGCTTGAGGCGCTCGTAAACTGCGTGCGGGTCTGGTCCGGCGTTTGGAACTTTAGGGATAGGAGAGCTTTATGCGTCAGGCAACGAGGCATGTAGGGGCTTTGGCGCTAGCCGCGCTCGCGCTTCTTCTTCTTTCGGGATGCACGAACCTCGGAGCGGTGCGCGAATTTGCGGCCACTTCGGCGAGCATGACGAACTATCAGGCTGCAACTGCGCGCTATGTGGGCAGCGCGGAACGACAGCTCACAGATCTGCCCGCGGATCGGCGCTTCGATGCAACCCGTCAGAATCTGGGTTCTCTGAGGTCCATCACCGCGCAAGATCGGGAGACCCTTCTGAAGTTGCATGCAACGACGACGGGTTACATGTCCGCCTTGGCTCAGCTCGCCGGCGAAGATGCCTACTCGCTGGCGCCCGACATTCAGAAGGTGTCTGGTGCGATTCAGGCATCGAGCGCTTTAGGAATCGACGCTACGCAAGTCAGTGCCTACGGCAACATCGCGCAGCGGGTGTCCGACTGGGCGCTTGAGGCAGTGCAGGCCAGGAGCGTCAAGGCAATGGTCGAGCGCAATGGCGCAGATATCGACAAGCTCCTAGAAGCGATGCAGCGGGCGACCACGGCTTACGGGGCGGTGCTTGACCAGGAGGTCGCTTCTTACGAGCTGATTTCTGACTATCGCGCGGCGCAATGGTCCGCAAGGCTGCCCGGTGATAGCGCATTGACGCCGGAGCGCCGCGAAGTGATTGATGCGCTACTTCGCCGCTCCGCTCGCGTCGACCTTGCTGATCAGCAGCAAGCGCTGCGAGAGCAGCAAGCCGCCGCCGCTGGGCTTGAGCGTGTCCGCAAGTCCCATCAGCTCATGATGGAGAACGCAGATCGGCTCCGGTCGAAAGATATTCAGCGTTCTCTACGGCAAGCGACTTCAGATCTGAAATCCATCCGCCAAAGCCTCTCAACCCTTTAAGTCGCAGGAGCGCACATGAAGAACGAACTTGCAGGAAACGAGAGGTCGGCCTTCGAGATCGCCAACTTGCTCGACGACGCGGCGGACGCGATTCGAGACCGTTCCAAACAGGCATATGCCGCTGGGCAGATGAGTCTTGACGCTTACATGGAAGCTCGCGCTCAAGAACTCGAACTCAGATCCGAGCTCCAGGTAGTTGTGGCAACAGACCTCAGCGAAGCCTTGGCGCACACCGCGGAGGCTGAGAAAAGCATTGAGCAGTCTATTGCGGATGCGCGCCAGAGAATCGAGACCATCAAATCCGTGAAAGATGGCCTGGCAATCGTTGCGGCTTTGGTGACCCTCGCAGCTGCGCTAGCGCTTGGTGACATTAAAGCCATTGCGAAGGCAGGTAAGGCTGTTGCGGGCTTGACCTGACGATCCGCGTTCCAACCTTCAGGCGATCCACTGTTCGAGCACGGAATTCATGCCCAAGAACATTCTGATTTTTGCTGACGGCACTGGCCAAGCTGGTGGAGTGCGTCCGGATCAGCAGCTCAGCAACATCTACAAGCTCTTCCGCGCAACGCGTATTGGTCCTGATAGTCCGATTGATCCGAGAGAGCAGGTAGCCTTCTACGATCCGGGGCTCGGAACTCGGGTCCAAGATGGCCATGTGCGCTTGAGTATTCGGCAGGCTTTCAAGGACCTCGCCGGCCTGGCGGTGGGGCTTGGATTTAGCCACAATGTTATCGATTGTTACGAGGCGATTCTAGAGCGGTATGAGCCGGGGGATCGAATTTTTCTCTTCGGCTTCAGTCGTGGCGGCTACACGGTTCGTTCCGTGGCCAATGTCTTGAATCTATGTGGCGTGCCGACGACCGATGGCGAGGGAGGACCGTTGCCTCGGAAGGGTAAGCGGCTGCGTGCGATCGCACGGGAGGCCGTTGTCCGCGTCTATGAGCACGGTGCTGGGCATCCGCGAAAGAAGTTCGAGGGCCAGCGAGAAGCGCTAGCACGCGTCTTCAGGCGAAAGTATGGCGCCGGTGAGGGTGAGCACCGTGGTGAGGTCTATCCGGAGTTCGTTGGAGTTTTCGACTCCGTGGCCGCACTGGGCCTGCGTTGGCAGATCCGACTGGCGCTGACGGTTATTGGCTTGGGTGGGCTAGCGTTGCTTGCCGGCGCGGTGGCATGGGCAGCCAGCGCTTGGTTTGGCTGGAATGGATGGGGGGCATTCGGCATCGCAGTGATCGGGGGAGTAGCTGGCGCTATAGCGGCCTATCTGCGATCTACACTTCGCTGGGTGTCAGACGAGCTCAAGCGTGAGGCGCCAAAGTGGCATGTCGCTCTTTGGAAGTCTGATCACTACGACAGTCTCCTTGACCCGCGGATCTCGCATGCGCGCCACGCGCTCGCCATCGACGAGACGCGCACGCAATTCGGCAGAGTGATTTGGGGCGGAAACGCGAACCGACAGCAGGCTGACGAGCTTCGTTTCCAGCAGCGTTGGTTTGCTGGCAATCATTCCGATATCGGAGGCAGCTACCCCGAAGAGGAGTCACGCCTGTCCGATATCGCGCTCGCGTGGATGGTTGGAGAAGCTCGCATGCTGCCACACCCGCTGCTGATCGATCCAAGCAAGCTACAGCTCTATCCCGACGCCTCGGGACCGCAGCACTGCGAGATTTTTGCGCAGAAGCAGAAAGCTTGGTGGGCCCGACTGGTGCCGTGGCCGAGCGCGCCGCGACAGATTAAGACAGACGCAGTTCTTGATCCGACTGTATACGAACGCTTCAAGGCAGAAAGCGTTCTTATGTGCGATCGGAAAGGAGCGTATCGGCCCGAGTCATTGCGCGGGCACAAAAAGTTGCCGGAGTTCTATTAGATGCTTGAATTCGTTAACGGCGTTCAAGACCCGCGACGGCCTGACCCGAGGTTGATTGCGATCTAAGCGTTCGAAACATGTAACCCGCCGTGCGCAAAAACCTGAACAAGTGGTGTTGACTGGTGGGGCAATCTGCGCTATTAATTAAGGAAATAAATTTCGCCGACCGCAAGGAAGTCAGTCATGTATCGTGAAATTGATATGGGGATGTGACCCCCTCAGCGGGTCAATGAGCAGCCTTCGGGCTGCTTTTTTATTGGGCATGTCGAATTCATCTCGTCAAGCTTTAAAACTGTCAAGAGACACGCGTCTTATGCGTCAGGTGATGCCTTGTCGAAATTCGGTTTTTAGAATGCTTCCATGAATCATGTTTGCAGCGAGAAATTCCACTGTTTATCGCTGCATATGGGTCCTCAGAAGTAGATTCTGTATACACAGAAATTAGAATCAAGGTATTTCGCATTAGGCATTGTTCTGACGCATAAGAGACGTTTCTTGCATCAAATGAATTCTTATATTTGCAACGTAGATCACGTATTGGATTACGTATACCAATAGCAAAGAGCACTTATGCGTTCGCTAAGTGACTTAACGAGGTGTCCCACGCGTCTCAGATGTGGCGCTGATGTTAGCCCGCGCTGGCTTGACGAACCACTCTTCCCAACTAGGGTGGTGGCCTCAGAAGAGAGATACGAATGCTGATCAGAGCTGCGGATGTGGATGTGCCGATCGGGAACTTGGGGTCCGACGCATTCTGGCTCGATGACTTTTCTGGCGAGCAGCAGGTTGGCCTTACTGTGCTTCCTGATCTGCCCTTGGAAGCGCTTGAGCTGGTCGTTGATGTCGCGGCATGTGGTCCGCCTTCAGAGTCAGAGTGGCTGGAAAAGTGCGAGAGTTTGAACTCAGACCTATCGGTGGGTCAGCTGACCGACCTATCACTCTGGGCAAGCGGCCTGATGCCTGATTTCGGTTTGCCAAGCCAAGCGCATGCGGGGCTGTTCGCGCGCGGCGGACTGGGTGCCTTGAGGACGCGCTTGGGGGCGCCTGATCCGATGCCTTGGTCTTACGAGGTAGTGACCTGGCCTGGCGAGGAAGGGCGACATATCTGCGTTGTCGCTGTGCAAAGGAAATTTTTGGAGGCCAAGGCCCGGGTTTCGGACGTCTTCGTGCGACCGGTATCGGTGTTCAGCAGTTCGGAAGCTCGGGCAGCTTCTCGGAGGCTTGAAGAGTTGGTGGAGAAGCTACTAGAGGCGACGATCTCGCATCGAAAGGCATCGATCGAAGAGTGATCGCGGACTCTTGGCTGCTCCGCTATCTCTTTCGATCCAGTCTGCCTGCGAGGCGATAGACGCGGGGGCTTTCAAAAAGGAACAAGTGATCGCCGACCTGCTCTCGTTTCGTTTCCTCCGAAAAGGTCCCGCTGAAGTGTGAGCAGTCTCGTTGAGCGCCAGCACGCACTTTGACTAAGAGTTGTCCGCGCCAAGCGCGGCCTGGGTTCACGAAGAGGAGCTTCCGAGGCCGCTCTTCAGGGTCGTGGCTACCAGCGATGGCGCTTTCGTCATTGGCACGATGGCTGCGGTCGTCGCCATGCGAGATCGCTATTCGCGACATCTTGTGACTTGATTGAGCCCCATCTCTCCACGCAGACATGTGCGCCGGGATCAGCTGAAGCCTCGATGGAAATGTGAGCTTTGTCCGAGAAATGGGGTTCCGTGCGTAGGGAAATTCTTACCCGGATGAAATCGGAGCGGTCGACGCTTCCGAAGACGAGTGTTTTTCTTGCCCGAATAGCCTGTCCGATCAAATAGCAAGCCGTTTTTGCGCATGGCCTGTTGACGACCGTGATGCCGGCATATTAGAAGTCAAGCTGCAAGGAGGCCAGGGCAACGGATCAGTCTGGTGGCCGAAGGGAACCTTGTGGATTAATGGGTGTTGACGCACTTAGGTGTAGACCCATCGCTAGCCCGTGTCATCACAACTTCAACTTCCCGGATCAGCTTGGCGGAGGGGCGAGCACCGATGGGCAGGCTCACCAGCCATGCCTTGATGTAGCGACGGAAACCGCGATATCACTCAGGAAGAGTCATGAAGATTTCGTCTGGAAAGACCTTGCTCATGGGGCTGCTCGTGGTCTGTTGCCTCCCAGCTTTCGCGCAATCGGCGCCCGCGAACAATTTCTGTTACGGAACCGCCTGCTTTCCTACAAAAACCGCTGCCGAGACTGCCATGCGGCAGGATCCGAACTTCGCCGGGCAGGGGCAGTTTCTGCGCCAAACTTCCCAGCGGATCAGGAATGCAACGACAGGCCTCGTAGAGTTTCGCTATCAAGTCGAGGCACAGCCCGCGCAGACAGTGAGTGCGGCGCAGTTCGATGGGGCCGCCGGGGTCTTAGGCAATGGCCCATTCGGTTGTGCCCTCGCGCCAGGTCAAACAAGGTGGTGCGCGTCTGAGGCGGGGGTCGTCAATGGTGTAGCGGAGAGAGTTGCAACTCACTTCTCCTCAAATGGCGATATCTGCACGGTCAACAACAACGCTGTCACTTACGACTATTTTCAAAATGGCTCCATCATCACGGTCTCAAGCCCCGCCGTCATCACCTTCGGAGAGCGAGGGTATCAGTCACATTACACATGTCAGAACAAGCCGCCGAACAAATTCGGATTCTATGTAAGAGTGCGCTACCTCGCGACCTGCGCTGTCGGCTTCAAGCCAATGAGCGTAGTAGTAACGCAGGCTGCCCTGACGACAGCACGGATGTGTGTGCCCAACAACTCCGGCACAGCCGTGATCACCGGGCCACTTCAGCAGGTCGCAAGTTGCAAGGCGAGCCCTAACCCGTGCCATCCCACCACAGGGGACAAGTCACGGGATGAAGTGGATTTCGTGTTCGCGGGTCGTCCTTTTACTCGGCATTACCATTCGCTCAATCAAATCCAGCAGGGCACCAAGTTCGCGACTGGCTGGTCGCACACCTACCTGGACCGCGTAGAAGCCGCCACTTGGGGCGCATACCTATGGAGCAGTGAGGGCACATTTGAGTCGTTCTCCGACTCGTTTACCAGCTCGGGATACATGTTCGGCCGCAACTCCCGCGACACGATCATGCAACGATTTTTCACTGGAGCAGTGCGATTTCGACTCACGCAACCTGATGGCGATATTAAGAACTTTGATAGCAATGGCAGGCTGATTTCAGTCACCAATCCTCAAAGACCTGAGGATGATGTCACCGTCAACTACACGCAAGACCGGATCGCTAGTATTGTCGACGCCCGAGGAAGGGCTATCAGGTTCAGCTACGACAGCGGCAGGCTCGTAGAAGTCGTCAAACCAGAAGGTATGCCCGTCCGATATGGCTATGACCTCAACTCGAACTTGGTGTCCGTCGACTATGGTGCGGGCGCCATCCGACAATTCCATTACGCCGAGCCCGCTTGGGTCGATGGCGCCTTCAAGAATCACCTGACAGGAATCACATCCGAGGACGGCTCACGCTATGCCAGTTTTGGATACGACGCGTTTGGTCGGGTGTCCTCCAGTCAATTGCACGCCGGCAGCACGATTACCGATGCAGTAAGTGTTGCCTACACATCGCCGACTACCTCGACCCTGACCACCGCTAATGGAGATGTTCGATCATTCGAGGTAGACACGAGCCTCTATCGCCGGATCACGCACACAAGTGACGGTGGTGGCTCACAACACTCTACCTACGACAGCGCGGGTCGCGTCGTATCGCAGACGGCAAGAGACGGGGGCATCAAGCAGTTCGGGTATCACGATCTCTATGTGAACGAGATCCGAGAAGCCGTTGGAACTTCCGAGGAGAGAAGAACCACCATCTTGCGTAATCCGGGCAACCGTCTGTTGACAAAAAGCGTTTACCAGTCAGGATCCGGAAGCACAGGGTTGGCTTCGGCAACCAAGTTCGTCTACACGAGCGCGAACCAGATCGCCTTTAGTTGTGAGGTAGATCCGGCAGTTGCGGGCGCAATAGGATACGAGTGCGGCTCTTTGTCGAATGGGCCCCAAGGCGTTCGTCAAACCGAGATGCGCTACTGCGACACGGCGGGACTGGCACTTGGGAGTTGCGCGATATTGGGCCAGCTGCTCTGGATCAACGGTCCGCGCACCGATATCAGCGACACAACCAGCATCGAATACTATCTGGCCAACCACCCGAGCTGCGCCACCGCCCTTGCTCCGTGCCCTTATCGCAAGGGTGACTTCTGGAAGTCCACCAATGCCCTTGGGCATGTGTCCGAAGTCCTTGAATACGATGGGGCTGGTCGGCCGCTACGCGTTGTGATGCCTGATGGCCAAATTTCGATTTATGGATATAACGCCCGCGGCTGGCTGACGCGAGTCGAACAGCGCCCATCCATCAGCGCAGGGTCATCCGCGTCGAGGGTAACGCAGTTGGAATATTCGTCTGGCGGGTCGCTGGCAAGTGTCACTCTGCCTAACGGCGCTCGCACCGACTACCTGTATGACGGCGCCCAGCGCCTTGTGAGGATGACGGACGCGAAAGGAAACTCGGTTCGCTACCTCCTCGACGATGCAGGAAATCGCGTGTCCGAGGAGATTCGTGACGCCGGAGGAGCGCTCAAGCGCACGCTATCGCGAACCTTCAACGCGCTCGGTCAGCTGACTGCAGTTGCGGACGCTAGCGACAACCCCACTGACTTCGATTACGACCAGATGGGCCGTCTCCAGGCGATCACGAATGCGTTAGGGCAAGTCAACACCGCAAGTTACGACGCGCTTGGGCGGCTGAAGGCGACGGTAGCCGATGCAGGCGGCGTCTCGGCCCAGACGCAAATCCTCTACGACGCCCTCGACCAGATCAGGCGAGTTGAGGATCCGAAAGGGCTGGCAACACTTTACGAGAGAAATGGTTTCGGAGAAGTCACTCAGCTGGATAGTCCTGACACAGGAATAAGCAACTCTTCTTTTGATGAGGCTGGGAACAAGTCCAGCAGTGTGGATGCGCGAGGGCAGGTCAGTAGCTTCAGCTATGACGCATTGAACCGGCTTACAAATGTCAGCCACAGCGGTGCACCGGCTCTGGACCAAAGGTATGTCTACGATGTGGTGCAGCCCAGTTGCGCGCCGGGTGAGACCAATGCGGTCGGTCGGCTCACCAAAATGGAAGATGGCAGCGGCGCCGCCGAGTATTGCTTTGGAGCGTTCGGAGCGCTCGTGCGCAAGACCCAGACAACGGGCGCGCGAGTGCTTCAGGTCGCTTTTGCTCACACACAGGCAGGTGACCTGCACGAAATCACCTATCCCGACGGCAGTGTTGTCGACTATGTCCGCGACATTGGCGGCGAGGTGGTCGAGATCGGAGCTAAGTCGCCTGGAGGCGCGCGCCAGATCGTCATTTCAGATATCGCGTATGCGCCCTTCGGCCCCGCGGTGCGATGGGCATACGGAAATGGTCGCGTTATGTCGCGGACGCAGGATCTGGACTATCGGATTAAATCCGTTATTGATGCCTCGCCAGGTGGTCTCGACATCCGACTGGACTACGACGCGAATGGTCGCGTGTCAGAACTGGGCAGGGCGACTGCCGCGCAAAATGGTATCGCGAGCTTTTCTTACGACGGGCTGGGGCGTCTGACCGCGTTCCGCGATCACGCCACGCAAGTGCCGATTGAAGAATACACTTACGACCAGACTGGAAATCGAACCAGCATTTCGACATCTTCCGGCATGGCGGCTTACACCTATGAAGCTGGCAGCCACCGTCTAATAACAGTTGATGGCGCTGCCCGGACCTATGACGCGGTGGGAAACACGCTCTCGGATGGCGTAGGTAGCACCTACTCCTACGCCGCCGCCAACAGGCTCGAAAGCGTCGCTGCGGGCGGATCAGTCGTTGGCTCCTATCAATACAACGGAGTGGGCGAGCGTGTCGGAACTCAGATCGGCCCGGTCAGCATTACGACGGTCTACGAGAGCGACGGCAGGTGGCTCGCTGACTTTGATACGGCAGGAGTGCCTGTCCAGCAGGCGATCTGGCTGGGAGATAGCCCAGTAGGCGTCCTAGTAGGCTCAGGCTCGTCGCTTGATCGTTTGCATTATGTGCAGTCGGACCACCTCGGCACACCTAGGACATTGATCGAACCAAGTCGTGACCTGGCGGTGTGGAAGTGGGACCTCTCCGGAGAAGCTTTCGGCAACAGCGTGCCCAACGAAGATCCAGACAATGATGGAGCTTCGATTGTTTTCAACATGCGCTTCCCAGGTCAGCGTTACGACTTGGCAAGTGGTCTGGCCTACAACTATTTTCGAGATTATGAGCCTGCCACCGGCCGCTACACACAAAGCGATCCGATTGGCCTCAACGGTGGGATCAGCACCTACGCATATTCGGGTTCTAACCCCTTGGCTCAGATCGACCCCACCGGGCTGGCGTGTCAGTCGGCCAATGGGACCACATACTGCGCATACCCCGGCGGCCCAGTGTTCCAAGTGCCCATGCAGCCTGGTTGGCGGGATTTCAATGGAAGCGAGCTCCTCTATCACAAGTATGAGGTTGACCGAAAGATCGGATGCGCGGATCCGAGCGAAGTCATGGCGCAGATGATTGCAAACCCAACTCCCAGCGGAAATGCGAGGCCCGCAACACTGGACGGGACAATTAGAAACGACGCCAGCATAGGCCCTTTTCGCGGGACGAACTTTGTGTCCTCGTATCTGACCACTGATCTGCGAAACGGCAACCCTCTAGTAGTCAACATGACATCGGCTGGAAGCGCCTTCGATCCTGGATATGTGGCTCGAACGGTTACTGACGGGGTGGCATACACCTATGGCGAAGGATTAAGTCCGTATCAGACCGACAGGCTTATATGGGTTGCGGGATTTAACAGGGCTGCCAACGAATTAATCTGGGGTCAGCAGATGAGAAAATTTATCGATAACTGCGAGTGCAGATAATGATTAATTTTAAAAGAGCCGCAGCTGCATTCACGGTCGCGTCGTTAGTCCCCTGCATTGTCGCCGTCATCGAGAATGGATATGTTCCGACTGACCTATCGAGTGTGCTTCTTTTATTATTTTTCTACTTTCTATATCTTTCAATCGTAACTATCTTCGGCTTCCCGACTCTCTTCATTTCTCAAAAGCTGAGGTGGGGTGGGGTATATGTTCCCCCTGTCGTCGGAGGGCTGTTCGGGTATGTGCTGGCTCGAACTCTATACAATCCCCTAACCAATCAGTCAGTTTTTTACGGTTTTAGTATTCTATGTGCTACCACCGCGGTGGTGGCTGCGTTGATCTATTACTACCCATGGCATCGACGCCGGATGAGGGAATAGCGCAGCCTGCAGTGTGGCTCTGTAATGGCTTGCAAAGACGATAATTTTGAATGAGTTGATCTGGTTAGTCTTGCGAGATCCGCTTTCTCGATGGAGTAGGCCTCCGCAATCAGCGCCAAGCGATCCGCGAAGCTGTTGGGCTGGAGTATGCAGTAGAAGGTGGCCGGTTCCGGGGGGTGTTGGTGCACCTTCCAGCTGTCCTCTTCGTCGCTGCAGCTTGAGAGCACAGCATTCCACGCCTTCCATTCGTAGAGACGCACGCCCTATGCGTTGAGCGAGTTAATGATCTCGCGCACTTTGGCGGAGGTGCCCCGGTGCCAGGGGAGGTCCCTTTCGTCGCATCGACCCGATCGACCGTCTCGTAACTGGTCAGGCCATGATTCCGCCGTCTGATCTGCTTGATGGACTGCCCCTCTCGTGCTGAAGGCGAAACCTTTCCAGCCATTGGGCTCGATATTTTAGGTGGACCGTCGTGCTCCCGATGAGCGTGACTGAGCACCTCAGCCAATAGCAGGGGTGATGTCTCCGCGAGAGCAGTTCGTTGCCGACTACACTGCATAAGTGGATGGCAAGGTATGCCAAGTTCCCGCACATCCCATGTCAGCGATTTTCGGATCACAGGTTGCGCGCAAATAGTTAGACGCTGAATACTGCGATGGCTATCCTGCCCCCCCCCCCCCAGATGACGGAACCTCTCATGGCAGTTCTATTGACAGATCTCACCGCAGATCAGCTCACCTCGCTCATCGATCAGGCCACTGAGCGGCGTAAGCTTCTGAAGAAGCGGAAGCCGATCGCTGTAGTCCGTCGCAAGCTTGAGGCTGCTGCTGCGGAAAGCGGATACAGCGTAGCCGAGCTGTTTGGCGCCGGTGCGCGGCCTGCATCGTCACCGCCAAAGAAGAGCGGTTCGCAGGCTGGGGCGAAGGTGGCTGCCAAGTATCGAAACCCTGCCGCGCCCGATCAGACTTGGTCAGGCCGTGGTCTGAAACCTATCTGGCTACGGGACGCGATGGCGCAATGCGGTGCAAAGCTCGAAGACTTCTTGATCTGAATCAAGGCTCCCGGGAGTTCCAGCTCTTGCCCTATGGCACTGGCTTTAGGCTCTTCGCGGGCGTAGAAGGAGCTTGCGTCGAGAGGCAATCGGACGCGTTTCCTCCAAAATCAGGGAGTCAAACATGGCAGATGATCTGACCAAGCGTGGGCCGCCCGATGGCATCCGTATCAACGTCAACGAGGCTTGGGAGCTTCGGGACTGGTCCAAGCATTTCGGAGTTACGCCAGACGCCTTGAAGGCTGCCGTCAAAGCGGTCGGTGTGATGTCGAAGGATGTGAAACGGCACTTGGGCAAGTAAGCTCGAAAACCGCTGGCAGCCAATGGCTGCCAGCGCCCGGCCTGTGCTGGAGCGCCTAGTGTCCGCGAGAGCGAGTTCTGTCTATCTCCAAGACCAGCAGGCGGAAGGTTTTCGGCCGGTGCTGGTCTAATGCGCCCGCATCAGTTGCGAATCGCTCGTCTACGATCGTCTCGCAAGCTTGTTGTTACCCGCACCACAATGCTTGACGGTTCGGGGTTTGCGGCCTATAGGTATTCCGTCGGTGTTCCCCGCGTTGCGGGGGGGTGTTCCAAAAGTTGACTGCCACCTCGGCAGCTTAGAAGCGGTATATCTACACCGACAACGGAAGCGCCCCAGTGGGGCGCTTTTTTTTCTTGCGAGAGAGCGCCAGTTCGAGGGCACAATAGGCGCCGTCGAACCGCTTTTGGATACTTCGAGAGGTCTTGCAGAGATCTTCTTGCATATAATTTCGATTGGGACGGATGACCCAAGGGCTGTTCTATAACTATCTGCAAGGATCGCTTTGACTGCTCGGGGAGCGACTTGTGCGATTTGATCTAGAGAAGTTGAGCTCGCGGGAGCTCGATCTGCTTATTGCGACCGCTGAGAAGCGCAAGACGGTTCTCTTAAGGCGCAGGCCTGTCGCGACTGTCAGGGCTGAGTTGACGATGCTTGTGGCATCTGAAGGCTATACAGTCGATGAGGTTCTTGGGCGACAGTCGCCAGTGGTTGCCGCGAGCGCGCGTCCGAAGCGGCGCAAGCTTGGCAAGGCGGCAGTGAAGTATCGAGACCCGGAGAACCGGCGCAACTCGTGGACCGGACGGGGATCGATGCCGCGTTGGCTGGCCGCGAAGGTGAAGCGTGGCATCAGTGCTGCTGATTTTCTGATCCCTGGACTCGCTCGGCCGACCGAAAAAAAGGGACTTCGGCTCGGACAAAAGACGGTGTTCAAGCCGGTCGCTGAAAGCGGTTGACGCGACACTCAAGCGTTCTGGGACGCGGGCTAGAAGTCAGCTTGTAGAGCGTTCACCCATGCCGAACGCATCTCGAACCGGCGACGCCTCCTTTGTCGGTCCAGCGCTGTCAAGCTAGTTCTGCCTCAATTCGCTCATCGCGATCGCGACGATTAGAGCTTGTCAGCAAAAGCCTTGAGCATTGCCAGCGCTTCCGCTTGGCGCTTACGCGGAAGCCTGGAGATCACCAGGATCACCTCGGCCAACAGATCCGAAGATGTGTAGAAGTAGGCGACCGGAAGCTCAAGTGCTTCGGCAAGCTTCTCCAAAGTGATCAAGTCAGGCTCGTGCATGCCTCGCTCGTAGCGTGAGATCCGCGGCGCGGCCGTGTTGGGGTCATCCAGGCCCAAGCGCTCGCCTAGCTGCGCCTGCGTAAGTTCCCGAGCAAGTCGGGCCATCCGCAAGCGCTTTCCAACCACGGTCGGTGTAGGTAGTGCGGCAGGCATCCGGCGGCAACGTGAGCTAACTGCATCCGATTCTGCCGATTCCATCCTAGCAAAGCATTTGCGATAATCGCAAATAGGCCGGGTGGCTTGAGAGATAGGAGCAGGGCTATGTGTCGTTGTCTCGTTCTTCTGGCAGCCGTCTGCCTTCATGTCGGCGATGTTGTCGCTGCGGATGGACTGTCGTGTGCGCTGGCTAAGCAGCAAGAAGCAGCCACCACATCAGTTCAAGAGTTTTTGTGGAGCACAGCGCACGGGGAGGTTAGGCCTGACGGTGCGATCCGCACCCGTCTAGGGGTGATTGAGCCGGGGGAGGGCAGTTCAACTTCCATCCTCCTCAACGGTGTGCCCGTTGCGCTTCCCATGGAGCTCGCGGGACTGATCCGATTTGGACAGATCTATGACCGAGTTGACCAAATCGCTTTGGCATATCTGGTTGAACGCCCAGAAGACAGCTCCGCGAGTCCTAGCCAAGTTGCGCTGACCCTCGACAACTCCGGCCAAGTGACCTCCACCGATCTGATCCCGGGCAACGCCGATCCGGCGCCCGGGCAGTGCCGTCTAATCAACTGAGGGGAAGCCATGAAGAAATTTCTGTTTACGATTGCAGCGGGCGTGATGCTCGCCGGATGCGGTAACGGTGGTCCTAGCAAGTCCCAGGTGGAAGCGGCGCTGATCCAGCACTTCGAGCAAGCCTCCGGAGGGATGCGCACAACTTTCGAGAGGCTGGATGTGGGCGGCTGCGAGAAGGTCGAAGGCGGTCCGGGGCACGCCTGCGCGGTAGACGGTCAGGCCGTGATTGATGTTGGCGGCAGGGCGCAGCGAGAAGCGCTCACAGCCACCTTCGTGTTCGATGAAGTCGGCGGCGCGTGGAAAGTCGTTGCTGCCCAATAGTCATGACTCGCCGCTCGGCGACCAATCCCTTCAGACGAGGAGCTCATATGTGGAGCATGTTCAAGCTCGCCCGGTGGATCATCACCGCGGCCGCCTTGCTGTGGCTGTGGAACAGGGTCACTGGCGAAGGGATTACATCGCAGGGCACGCTGCTGATGACAATGGTCTACGGGCAGTTCGTCTTCTGGCCGCTGTTGGTGCTGTGGATCGTCCCGGCGATCTTCCGCCACCGTCCGCCGAAGGCGAAGAAACATGATCTTTCCGTCTTCAGCGCAGGTATTTCGCACGATCACATCGCGTTGGATCAAGAGCGCGACAAGCTCTGGATCCGCGACCCTGCGCGCGGTGAGCGCTATTTGGATCGAAACGACATCCTGTCGATCCGAACAGCGTTCGATGTTCGCGGGTCGGTGACGAACCAGCGGCTGGAGCTGCAGGTTCGCGATGTTGAACATCCGCTGTGGCAGGTGCCGTTCGTGCGCCACTCGGATCGCCGACATAAGGGCATGGAGCGAAACGGCGCAGAGCGTGACGAGTGGTTCGCGCGCTTGAAGGCTTGGACGGGTCTGTCGACCGTGCGCTAAGTTCTTTCGAGGCAAGCGTGCTTCGGGTCGAGCTCTTGGGACGCGCCAGGATGTCAGGGGGTCTTGGACAGATCCAACGCCAATGCCTTCATCTTCTCAGCCAAGGACTTGAGTTCTGTGTCCTTCATGTCCACCGCAAGCATTTCGTAGCTCACCTTCTCGGCTTTCAACTGCGCTTCGATCGTGTTGGTAGCTACATTGCTCGGGGTGATGCCGAAGAACTTGGTCTGCTGCGGCCTCATGTTGACCACCAGGGTCTCAGATCCCACTTGCAGCGTGTTCTTGCCGCCCGCGGCAGAAAGGCGCTCGATATCCCGTCGCACCTGACCGCCGAGTTCGGCAAGCTTGTATTCCTCGGTGATGTCATCAATGGTTTGTGTGAACGGTTGACCTTGGCGCTTAGCGCGCGCCGCACGCGTGCGCCAGATGTCGCGAGCATTGGCCAGCAACTCTCCCTTGGCGTCTTCGGACATCTTCGACCAAGAGCCTTTGGCAACGCTCAGCTCGCGCGCTGCGCTCTTGCCGGCCTTGGCTTCGAAGACGGCAGCGATATAGAGCTCACCACCGCTGCGATACGCCATCATCCCATCCGTAATCTGCCTGCCATTGGCGTCGCGGATCAGGTGCCCTGGAATGAACTCCAACTTCTTTCCCGCTGGCACTTTCAGTCCGAGTGCAAATTCTCCTACGCGTGTGCGAAGCCACGGAACGATCTTGCTTTCGATCAATTCCTCCAGAAGCTGCCCCTTCAAGTGATCGACATTGGGGCCTTTTTCCAGAATGCGCAGAAGAGCGGGTGCATCCAATGAGCCCATCTCCCTGCTAACAGTTTGCAGCTCGCCAAGGAGCTTGATCACGCGTGCATCAGCGACCGGCGCCGCATTGGTCGCGCCGCGAACCAGAGCGGGGATCGCCGGCGCTGCGTCCTTGGCGACTTGGCCAGCGATGCGCCTTTGCGCGCGCAGCTCAATGCCGGCTTTTTCTACCTCGACCAAGGCCTTCCCGCCCGTGGCGCTTTCAGCTCGACCGCTTGCTTGGACCACTTTGGACCACGCGGCCGCATCACGCCCATACAGCTTGACCAGGCGCGCTTCGGTGTAGAGCGCTCGCCCGCCCTTGACCAGCCTCCCGGCGGCGGGAAGGAGCACGGTGGCCCCCAGGATCCCGCGCTCGACATCGGTCAGCGCATAGCCAAACAGGTCGCGGCCTTCGTAGACCTCGTAAGCCGCCACCATGTTGCCGACATACGGCACCAAGCCAATTGCAAGTTCTGCGACTTCGACTGCCGCTGGCCGGTCGATAGGCACAGCCCTGACTTCCCCGTCCAACGGCCCTGTTTGTGCCAGACGGATCAGAACAACGAGATCGGGCCGCTCACTAAGCATGGTCGCCAGACCCGCCTTGGCGCTCATCGTGGCCATGAGCTTGGAATTGGGTTGGGTATGAAACCAAGCCAACAGCTCAGAGCCGATCATGCGCATGGTCGGCACGACATCGGCCTGCTCGCCATAGACCATGTAGCTCTTGCCGTTCTTTTTATCGAGGAACCCGTAGGCGCGCACCTGCGCGTCCTTGGGCAGCTGCTGGGACAAATTTAGGTATTCGGAGAATTTGGCTGCCCGTGCGGCAGGGTCAAGGAACTGCGGATTGATCTCCTGGTCTGCCAGCCCCTCGCAAGCGACCTGCCAACGATCCGGACCGCGAAACCCTCTGGCGTCTGCGGGCATCTTGTCGAACGCTAATACCTGCGGCGGGCTCTTCAGCCCCTCGATCATGAGCTCAATGGATCGCCGGACGACGGCAATGGTTGGGGCGCTAGCGTGCCCGCTCGCAAGCAGTTGTGTCAGGCGAGCCTTGGCGCGAACCAAGGCAGCCTCATAAGGACGGATATCGCCAGCCATGGCACTGCTCCGTCAGACTTCGACCCACTCGCCTTCGGGGTTTTGGTCCCATTTCGGAAGCTTGTCGTCTGGCCTGAGATGAACCAGCGAAGTGGGAATTTTCACCGTCCACGGCTCGCCTTGGGGCACCTCATCCCCCGGCCGATCCAGACGCTCTGCCAACTCATCGGCAATAGGCAGATAAAGATCACTGCTGATCGGAGGGAGTGGTCCACCTTCCCAAAGCTCTCCGTAGGTCATGAAGTGATCGACCGCGCCTTCGAAGCCGGGCCGGGCAGGCACGGTTACGCGGCAAAAACCGGCCTTGAGGAACTGGGTGAAAAGTGGGTCGGGATCGTCGAATGCAATACGATCTTCCCACTCGCTCTTCCGGCCCCAGAAGTAGGGATAGGTCACCCAGGTGATGTGCTCCCACTCAAAAGCCTGCTCGAAGAAGCGCACATAAGCGCCTTCCAAGGCCGCTTCTGCCACGCGGATCTGCGGTAAGCCCGTGCTGGGTGCAGTGCCAATTGAGTTGAACAGGTCGAAATGCTGTTCGGTGAGGATGCTGATGCAGTCCTTCTTTAGCTCGTCCTTCATCCGTTCCAAGTTCAGCGCCGGGTTGGCGCCGCGGATAGCGATACCGGCCTGCATCTCAATCGATGCAAGCTTCTCTTCATATTCGCTTAAGCGGGCCCGATATGCCGTGGTGAGCTTGGCGTGCGTTTCCGCGCGCCACTTGTCCAGTGCCGCATCTGTGCGCTGACACTTCACCTCGATCGTGAAACCCACATTGGCCACGCGATTGGTGATCAATGCGAAAGGCAGGCTGCTGGTTTCATTGCCCAGTGTGAGCGTGTGAGTCGTGGGATAGGTCTTCGCCGGGCTCAACCCCACTTGGCGGAACTTGTCGCCCACGACGAAGAACAGAGAAAAGTTCTCCTGCCAAAACAGCACCAGTGTGCCCACATACGCTGCAATCGCCTTATAGCCCTCATCGATGGCGATCTGCCCGGAGTGGTTGAGCATCGTGGGCGGGTCTTCGTCGTTGGCTTTGAAGTCGGCCGACTTGAAGCGATACAGCTCGGGAGGTGGGAGGATGTCGGTGGCACCGTAAGCCTTCACCCAGGTGCCGTAATTGCTCTCATCGACCTGTGCTGGCGTGAGCGTGAACGGCTCGGGCTTATCCAGCTCCACGATGCTGTCGTGCGACTTCTGCATCGCCTTGATCAAGAACGCCGCAGGCTCCGGGACCATGAAGTCGAACATGGTGCGCAGCCCATAGTTGAACATCTGGGCGCGGTAGATCTTGTTGACCCATTGATACACGCCGGAGATGTGTCCTGCGCCACCCACATTGTCTAGGGTGTGGGTGTTCTTCTCGATCACTTCGTTCGTCACGCGAAGCGATGACCGCTCCAGCACGCGCTCGGTGATCTTGTTAGCACTTCGCTGCGTAACATCCTGCGAGAAGCTCGATGCGGACTTTGTCGCCTCCTCCTTGGAGCGGGACATTGAGCCTTCAGCGCTTGCGGTGAATTCGACCGTGGGCCCGTATTTGCCAGAGACGGTTAGGCCAGCCTTCAAGGACGCATCCTCCTTGATGGTCTCGGAGCTCTCGCGTGTCATTTCGAACCGGTCAGTGGTTTCCAGTTCTCGCTCTTCGGAGGTGGAGACTTCGGTCTCGCGGAAGGTCAGCTCCTCGGTTTCGCGACGGGTGGTGTGTTCGCGTTCTTTCTTCTCCCCACGCAGAACATTTTCAATGTGTGCCACATCGGCGCGCTCATAGCCAATGAGCTGCTGGCGCACCATCAATAGGTCGGCAATGCCCGCAGGCTTTACATCACCGATCGACTTGGGAACGCTCGAAGCGGGCCAAGGGAAAAAGCCGCCCGTAAAATCCGCGAGCTCCAGCATCGTGGCGCTACGGGTCATCTTGGTGGCAACAAGGGTCCCGCCCACTTTTCGAAAGCTGCGCTCCACCACAGGGGCGGTCTTGTCGGCAAGGTCGCGTCGGACTTCCTCGCGCGCATGCGTGAGGCCCTCAAGCATGCTCTGGATGCCTGTCCGCTCGACACCTGCGCCTTTTGTGCCCAGGATTTTGCGAGTGGCAGCAGATAGCTCCGACGCTGCTTCCTTACTCAGTCGAAGGCCTTCAGTGCGGAACTGCGACGCGCTGATGGCGGGTGCGCCGGCGGAGGCACGGATGCGTGGGCTGACCGATAGACTCTGGATTGTCGCCGCGCCGGTCGGAGGCCCGCCTCGCTCGCGGGGCTGGTCCAACAGCTTCTCGGCGATCCGCAGTTCGATATCGGATAGCTTCTCGGATTGGCTGGCAGACCGGCGCAGCATGGTTTCGAGCTGCAGACCATCCACGGGTTCTTTGAGGTCCGATGACTCAGGGTCGGACGACTGCATTGCGTCTGGCCCCAACCGAGTGAGCTCGGAAATCGCGCTGGAGAGCTCGCGTTCCTTGCGGACGAGTTCCTCCAGCTCCTTGCGCTGCGCGCCCTCGCGCTTCTCGCGCTCCTTTTGCACCTTGCCGGCATCTTCCTTGGAAGGGCGAAGCGCAGAGGGCAGGCGGTCTTTGGAAGGCAGTTCGAGTGAGCGCCTGCGGTAACGGCGCAATGCGGCGGCGGATTGCGGAAACTCCCGGTCATCGACAGCCTTTTGCATCACTTCGATCGTGCGCATCTGCCCAACAAGGGCCTCGATGGGACGCTTGTGCTCCGCAGGCACCTGTTTGATGGCCGTGATGCTGTCGCGCAGTCTTGTGGCGGAGGACTGCACGCTCTGGGACGCCAATGCGTCGGCAGGACTTGCGTCGAAAGCGTCCTTGATGGCGTCATGCAGATCCTGGGGCGTCAGGCTTCCGCTGCCTTCCAGTCGATCAAGCAGCTCGAACAAACGCGCGAGGCTGTCGTGCGCCGGGGTAGCGGCAGGGCTTGAAAGAAATTGGTCACTTGAAATGAAGCTGATTGCGAGCTTTCCGAGACCATCGCGGTTCTTCGCTCCCTCTAGCCTGCGTAACCCAGCTTGGTAAGGACTGTCCTGGGTTAAACGGATGCTGGGGTTTGCCGGGTCTTGGGCAACGGGCGGGCGCGCGAGAACAAAACGAAATAGCGGCTCCATTGGGCAACACTCCTGTGATCGCAGTGCTGAGAGCGACTGCCGGGGATACACAGGTCAACGCAACCATCCATCGAGAACGGACAGCTGAAGCTGAGAAATGAGCACTGCGTCGCATTGAACGCGGCTGCCAAGCAGTGGTGGGCGTTCTGTCTCCAACAGAAAATTGCGCTTGCGAGTTGCCAGACGCGAAGGACCAGAAAGCCCGTGGTATGTGATCTGCATGACCACAACAGGCCTTCAAGCGGTCAGATGAGATCCACCGCGTTGAGCCTGAAGACCTGGCCGATGAGCGAACTTCTCAGCCTCTCTTAAAGCCGCACTGCTGTTGCTGCGATTGCTCCAGATGGATCTGTGACAACGCGATCTGAGCATGCTTGGCCGCCGCAACAGCACGGGCCAGGTGTCGGACTTCAAGCAAGACTATTTGGGTCGTGGCAATCTGTCTCCTGAGACTACCACTGCGGAAAGCAGGGTGGTCTTCGGAGGACATAGGGAGAAGGACATGAAGACGATTTCAAAGTTCTGTGTGGTCATCGCCTCATTTTTTCTGTGGCCGACCATCGGCACTGCCCAGCAGCCTGGATCCAGCGCCTACAACCAGGTTCTCCTGCCTGGGCATGGAGTAGGGGATACGCGACAGGCGAGGTTGGCATGGGGAGCCTTCTCGATCAGCCCCGCTGACCAGTGGAGTGGGTCTGCCACTGGCTTTGCTTCGGAAAGTGAGGCATCCGAGAGCGCGATTGCAGATTGCAGAAAGCGCGGCGGCACTGCATGCGCGGTTGAATTTACCTATGCGAACCAGTGCGTCGCAGTCGCCGCAACCTCTACCAACCATGCGTGGTCAAGAGGCAAGACTGCCGGGGATGTGAGATCAAAAGCGCTGTCCGCCTGCGGAGCGAGCTGCGAAATATTCTACGAAGACTGTTCTTTCCCAGCTAGGTAACGCTGCTTCTGGCGCACAGCGTTTGTCTTGCCTGTGCTGCCGATGAATCAGAAGCGCATTATTTGGGATGCGACGCATCAAGCGCGCTACAAAGAGCAGGCCCCGACGATCGTTCTTTCGCTCTTGTCTTGACGCGGAGGATGATGAGCGTGGCTGAGCGGGAATCAGCGAAGTCCACGCAGTTCCGATATACGCCACCGGCGGCCCGGTGCTTAAGCCGCCGGCGGCGTGTTTCCTACTTCGGAAGGGTGTTGGAATACTTGTAGTCGATCAGAACCCAATTTCCGCGAACACTTGTTCCAACCCAGCGATAAGTCCAGCTCTGCGTCACAGCGCCCCGGACTGAACCAATCGAGATCTCTTCACCAGGCGAGCCGAACGCAGGCAACCCGACGGGGGGATCGTCTCCCGGACTCTGGGCTTGATACAGCCCGCTGTGCGAACGCGATCGAGTGACAACGATGTCACCCAACTCGCCGTCGACATACGCTTCCTGCGCCCGAAGCCATTGGGCTACACCTAGAGCACCTTCAGAGCTCGCCTTGTAGGTCTCAACAGTCGTGACCTCGGTCATCACCGGTTGCGAAGTCTGCGCCTGCGCTACAAAGCTGAGGCTCGCACCTCCAGCGAGAACAGCTGCCAACATCCAAGTCTTCATCGTGTATCGCTCCCGCGGCCTCATGCCGCGTCGATGATCGTGCACCTTGCGCAGGCACAACATCGTGACCCCTATCCAGATGCGGAGCAGGAGGGTGTGCGGAGTTTGGCGGGTTGAGAGTGCGCGTGTGGATTCATGGATCTCAGTGAGTATGTGCTCGCCCACGACTACGGGCGTTCGATGCAAGCCAATCACCGCCTTTCTGCTTGTAGCGCTCACGCATATCGGGGCTAATGACGCTCTCGCGGTAGGAAAGCATTGCGCCAAGAACCTCTTCCAGGCTCAGCGCGCCGAATCCCGCATTGACGAGCAATGTTCCTATCGCATCGCGTTGAGAAGCGCGCGTGCGCCGGACTGCCTCTTTTGTGCGCGCGGCATCGCGCTGCGCGCTTACAATTTCACGGGCCTTGAGTTGTGCCAACCGCTGTGCCGATCGCTCAATCTGATCTCGAAGAAGATTGCTGCTACTCATTGTCGAACTCCTGCTGATGTAGAGCTCTTATCGAAGCTCAAAGATCGCTCGCGTCAATCTTCAACGGCACGGGTTGGAGGGGCGAGGTCAATGCATAACGCGTGCGCGCGAGCAGGAAGATCGAAGTCGTCATCGCCTTTTGAGACATGGCTGCTGAGATCCAGAGCAAGTGCGCACATATGCATGACCCTGCGGGCCAAGCGTGCGCAGGGGCTTCGCCCCTGACCCCGGGCGCTTTGCGCCCGCCCCGATGCTAGGCCCCTGGGCCTTCGCGATTGCGTAGAGCGCGCCTTGCGCTATGACTGCTTGCACTCATTGCGGAGGCATCTATGGCGATCTATCACACGCGTGTCAAAGTCTTCAGTCGCTCGAAGGGGCACAGCGCCGTTGCGGCAGCTGCATATCGAGCAGGCCTTGCGCTGCTCGACAAAATGACCGGGGTCCGCCACGACTACACAAGACGAGGCGGTGTCGTGGCGAACTTGTGCTTGGCCCCGAAAGGCGCACCGGAATGGGCGGTAGATCCAACCCGAGTTTGGGGCGCCGCGCAGGATGCCGAGCGACGCAAGGATGCCGCGCTGGCCCGTGAATTTGAGATCTCGTTACCGCATGAGCTCGATGACGCCCAACGGCTGAAGCTTGTCGAGGCGATCGGGCAGGCATTGATCGATCGCTATGGCTTTGCAATCCAAGCAAGCATCCATGCCCCGGACCCGCCGGACGGATTGAATCACCACTGCCACTTCCTTGCGACGACACGCCGAATGGGTGAATCGGGCTTGGGCGAGAAAACGAGAGAACTCGATGGAGGCGCCGAAGGTCGTCGGCAGGTCGAATGGGTGAGGGCGCTCGTAGCCGAGAAGATCAACGACCACCTGGAACGCGCGGGACAGACCGAGCGAGTGGACCACAGGAGACTGGATGTGCAAGCGCTGGACGCATTGAGTCGAGGTGACTTGGAGGCCGCAGCGCGTCTCTCTCGTCGGCCAACTCTGCACGAAGGGAAGGCTGCTACGGCAGCGCGCAAGCGAGGGGTAATCACCGAGCGACGCGAGGTCAACGATTCGATTAAGCGAGCCAATGCAGATCGATTGGAAGACAGGCTCGCGCAGCTCAGGCGGGAGGGCAGGCTAATGAGCACCCCTGCGGGCCACTCACACGCGGCCGCTGTTTCGGAGCGCCGTGCGCAAGTGGCGTTACCCACCACTAGGCCGCAGGCTCCGATCTCTGATCTCGCGAGCACCGTCAGGTTCGCGGCATCGGTCCGGAAGGTCAGCTACCGTACCGGCGACAAGGTTGCGGACACACTTGCGATGGAGCAGCGCGAACGCGAGGCGGAGATAGAGCGCCTCATGCTTGAATGCGCGCGTATCTACCTGGACAACCTCAACGCATCGTTGCGCGCTGTCCTTCGAGGTATGGCGTCCATCCTCCTTGAGCCCAAGGCTATCTCGCAGTTCCATGGATCGTCGCGACGACTACTTTCCGATGTCAAAGACCTTCATGGCGCCATGGTGCGGGCGGAGCGGGATACCTCGCGGTTTCGCCGCCGCATGGCGATCCAAGATCGAGCGGAACACGATCTGAGCTCCGCGAAGCTTGAGCTTGATCAGTTCGACACTGATCAGCCGAAGGCGGGGCTTTGGACGAGACGAGAGTGGGCTGAGCGCCGGCGCCGGAAGGCAGAACGCGTTGCCGACTTGTCTCAGGCATGCGCGGAGGCGACAGCCGCAACCAATCCAGCAGCGCAAGTCCGCTACAAGCGAAAAGCGGATGAGAGCTTGCATGCGCTCGCATGGGCTGGAAAGCAGTTTGCGTCCAACTACCTCATGCAGCTGTCTTCCTCGCTCTCCCTTCCCGAAGAGACAGCAAGCGACGAACTGGACGAAGAGCTCAGTGGTGCGAAGAAGAAAGGGCGTCGTCGTGTCTCACAGAAGCCGGGCGTGCAAGTGCCGCCGCCTGCCAAGTTCATTCCGGGCACGGGGCCACGCGCGCGCATCTAAGTGCGGTCGCCTTGTCCCCCTGACAAGCTCAGTTCAGGAAATCGCCTTCGACCGTAGTCAGCCTTACAGGACCATCGAGCATCGGTGGTCTGGTCTGCGCATCGAGAAGGGCTTGGTCAGCAAGCCCTATCAGATCGCTGCCCCCCGAGCGCTTTGCTGACCTCAATGAAGCGTTCGATCATCCGCGCGAGCTGGCGGATCGCGATCCGCAGCATCAACAGTTTTCGTTTTCAGCGATGGAGTCGTGGGTAGAGCAGTCGCAGACGGAGCTGCGCTCGCGGTTCCCCGCCGGATCAGCTCCTCTGCAAGTGCTAACGAGTGGGCGATGTCATGCGAACGGTCGGCGAGTTTGCGGCTCTCGCTTTGGCCAACTAGGACACTAAGTATCTGGCCGGCAATTTTTAACTTGATCTCTGGCATGGAGCGCTCCTCGCGCTGGTGGGGTGCCTCCATAGGACTGGTATTTGCGTTTAACGCAAGTAGATGATCATCACAAAACGGGCGAATTTTGTATCCAAAGCAGAATGTCTATCGGTGACATTGCGCGGAACGAACAATTTTCTCGCGACTGGAGTTCAACCCATCAATAGCGTTACGGCTTCCCTCCACTACAAAGATCCTCTGCCAGAAGCGGCGCCTTGCTCGGCGCACCTAGCCTTGCATAGCCTGGCGGGTCGAATCTCTCTCAGCTTTCGCTGAATCAGAGTTCAGTAAAATCGTATGTAGACACAGCTACATGATCTAGCAATGACAGAGTGGGTGGTAACTTGATACCAACGCGAGCCGATGATGCCCTTGCCCCCGCTAACATTGGAGCTTGAACAGGACGAACGCATCCGAAAAAATCCACGCCCAACAACCCTCGCCGAGATAGCCAGGCGGTAGTAGCCCAAAGCGTGATGCGGGGTTGCCGAGTAGGACCGTGAGAACTCGTGTCCGGAGGTGGCCGCGATACCCAAGCTCCCAAGCGCTGTGAGAATTTCTCCGGTGCTTTCCCCTAAATTCCATCAATTAGGACAACGCAATGAAAATGTTTTTGATCCCCCTGTGCGCAATCGCGCTTGTTGCGTGTAATGGGGAGGAACCGGCGAGCTCACCGCCCACCGAAACCCCGACCGCCGCTGCGCCGGTCGCACCCGCTTCGCCGGTAGCAGCTCCGGCAGATGGCACTCCTCAGAGTTATGGCAATGACATGCTGCCCAGCGCAGAGGTTATCGCCTTCGAGAGCGCGGATAAGCAGCATGGATACACCGACGCACGCATTGAGTGGGATGAGAACAACTGTGCCGTTTACGAGGGCGTTGCCCCGAATGGTGAGCGAGCCCGCCATCCGCTGGTGGCTCAAGACAATCAGCCGATCTGCTCACGATAAGCTTCTAGGGGGCCGCGCAGCCGTTCGACAAAGTGCGGCCCCTCCTCCCGCTCCTGGCGCGGTTCGATCCCGATGGAGCACGAACTGGTCCAGAACGCGCCGAAGGAATTGGTTGATCGCGGCGGCGCAGGCTACGCGGAAGAGAAGTCGTTTCCTGGGGGCCACTTCGAGACCATCGAGATCGCTGGATGCGGTCAGTCACTGGGTTTGTTGAAGGCTATGTTCGGAGGCCAAGCGCTTTCCTGCTCAGATGTCCAGACATGTTCTTTACTAGGACACCAGGTTGGCTCCGCGCTTGGGGCAGGCTTGTCTAGGAGCGAAACGACCAAGGAAGATGAGTCGATCCTGCTTCGTTTGACAAAGCGTCTTGCCCTTCGCATCCGAGATGCGATACGTTCTTCGCCGATTTCAGGGTATCGATCTTGATATCGTGATTTCGGGCCAATCGATTGATAAGCCATTGATTGGTAAGGTTAAATGGAGTGGGAGTCGATTCCCTTCACCCGCTCCAACCGGTGTGTGTGACATCCGTGCGGCGACACCATCGAACTGGTGTCGCCGTTTTCGTTGGTGGCCCGTCTCTCTTCGCTGTGTGCCTGTCCGGTGATTCGATGAAGCTCGCGATCCTCTCCCGCAACACCAAGCTCTACTCCACCCGTCGTCTGGTCGAGGCCGCGCGCGTGCGCGGGCATACCGTGCGCGTGCTCGATCCGCTGCGCTGCTACATGCGCATCAGCAGCGAAGGGTTCTCGATGCGCTACAAGGGCAAACCGGTCGTCGGCTACGACGCGGTGATTCCGCGTTTCGCGGCGTCGGTCACGCGTTACGGCAACGCGGTGCTGCGCCAGTTCGAACTGATGGGCACGTTCGCGCCGAATCCGTCGGCCGCGTTCGCGCGTGCACGCGACAAGCTGCTGTGTCAGCAGCTGCTCGCCGCCGAAGGGCTCGGCTTGCCGGTCACGGTGTTCGGCGACAACCCGGACGACACGGATGATCTGCTGGCGATGCTCGGTCCGCCGCCGCACGTCATCAAGCTCAACGAAGGCAGCCAGGGCGCGGGCGTGATGCTCACCGAAAAGCCGTCGGCATCGCGCGGTGTCGTCGAGGCGCTGCGCGGTCTGTACGCGAGTTTCGTGATGCAGGAATTCATCGCCGAAGCGCAGGGCGCGGACCTGCGTTGTTTCGTCGTCGGCGACCGGGTGATCGGCGCGATGCAGCGTCAGGCGCCGCCGGGTGATTTCCGATCCAACCTGCACCGGGGTGGCACGGCCAGCCCTGTCGAGACGACGCCGGAAGAACGCGCGGCCGCCGTCCACGCCGCGCAGGTCATCGGCCTCGGCATCGCGGGTGTCGATCTGATCCGCTCCGCGCGCGGTCCGCTTGTGCTGGAGGTCAACGCGTCACCGGGTCTGGAAGGCATCGAGGAGGCGACCAGCGACGACATCGCGGGCGGCATCATCGAGTACCTGTCGGCCCATGTCGCGGCGAAGCCACCCACCCGGCGCGCACGGCGTACGATTCCGAACGGAACTTGAACGTTTTTTTTCCGGATTTCGACGGCGGCCTCCCTAATCTGCACGTCCGGAATGCGCTTGCGCTCTCTCCGTCCCGGGCAACCGGGGCCGCAGCGGATGACGGCAATCGGGGCAACACTCCTTCGACCCGGGCGGTTTCCGCCCGGGTCTTTTTGTGTCCCGCCCTGCGTGACGCTGCCAGGCCGCACAGGCTCGCGTGTCGTGAGCTGTCGCGCCGGGACCGGTTTGTATGCGCGACGACGACGGTCGTCGTGGAAGCATCGCAGTGCTGTGCCATCATCCGGCGCAGACCCGTATTCACCGTATGCGCCCGAGCGGGCGCGACGCCAAGGACACCCAATGCACATCCTCGTCATCGAAGACAACCAGGACATCGCCGCCAACCTCGGCGACTATCTTGAAGACCGCGGGCATACCGTCGACTTCGCCGCCGATGGCGTCACCGGCCTGCATCTGGCGGTGGTCCACGATTTCGACGCGATCGTGCTCGATCTCAACCTGCCGGGCATGGACGGTCTCGAGGTCTGCCGCAAGCTGCGCAACGATGCGCGCAAGCAGACGCCGGTGCTGATGCTCACCGCGCGCGACAGCCTCGACAACAAGCTCGCCGGTTTCGATTCGGGCGCCGACGACTATCTCGTCAAGCCCTTCGCGCTGCAGGAAGTGGAGGTTCGCCTCAATGCGCTCTCGCGTCGTGGCAAGGGCACGCACACGCGCGTGCTCGATGTCGGCGATGTCGAATACAACCTCGACACGCTGGAAGTCCGCCGCGGCAGCAAGCTGCTGCAGCTCAACCCGACTGCGCTGAAGATCCTGCAGTCGCTGATGGAGGCCTCGCCGGCGGTGGTCACGCGGCAGGAACTGGAAACCCGCGTCTGGGGCGAGGAACTGCCGGATTCGGATTCGTTGCGCGTGCACATCCATGGCCTGCGTGCGGTGATCGACAAGCCGTTCGATATTCCGTACATCCAGACCCGTCACGGCATCGGCTACCGCATCGCGGTTCCCGATGCGGTCACCTGACGCCACCCCGGGCCGACCGGCCCGCACGCGCGGGCGCCGCCGCTACCGGCGACGTCTGCGCAGTCGCATCATCCTGTCGTTCGTACTGCTCGGTCTCGGGCTCACGACGCTGTTTGCGTTCCTGACCCAGGAAGCGCGCGACCGCGTCGAGAACACGCTGGTCGAAGACCTGATGAACCGCAACATCGACGAGTACGCGCGGCGCTACTACGTCGATCCGGCGCGCAACCCCGCGGTGCCGCTGGAACAGATCCGGGCGCGCGTGATCAAGCGTGACCGCTTTCAGGAGCTGCGCCGCGAACAGCCGGACTGGTACGAACTCGGCGACGGCATCCACAACCTCAGTGGCGTCGACGAAGACGGCACACCTTTCATGTACAAGCTCGCGGTGCGCAAGACGCCCGACGAGTGGTTTTTTCTCGCCTACGACATGAGCGAGACGATGCGCGGCTCGACGCAGTTCCAGCGCGCGATCTTCGGTTCGGTCGTCCTGGTGTCGCTGCTGTCGCTGTTGATCGGCTGGTGGTCGGCGGCGCGGGTCATGAGTCCGGTCTCCGCGCTGGCCAACCGGTTGCGCAGTTCCGGCGACTCGTCGACGCCCGAGGCCTTGGCACCGCATTTCCCGGACGACGAGGTTGGCCAACTCGCGAGCGCGCTCGACGACTACGCATTCCGTCTGACCGAAGTCGTGCAGCGCGACCGCGAGTTCAACGCGGACGTCAGCCACGAACTGCGCACGCCGCTTGCAGTGATCAAGGGCGCGGTGGAACTGCTGCTGTCGCGCCCGGAACTCGACGACAAGACCCGCACGCGCCTTGCACGCATCCAGCGCGCCGAGCAGCAGTGCACGGACCTGATCAGCGCGCTGCTGCTGCTGTCGCGCAACGAGCGCGGACACGGCGCGACCGATGTCGGCCGCGTGGTCGAACAACTCTTCGATGCGCATCGCGGTCAACTGGCCGGCAAGCCGCTGACGTTGCGACTCGAAGCCGGCACGCAGCCGCTGATCGTCGATGCGCCCGAGGCGGCGGTGACTGTCGCACTCGGCAATCTCGTCGGCAACGCGATCAAGTACACGCTCGAAGGCGAAGTGGTGGTGAGGCTGGGTGAGCACACCGTCGAAGTCGCCGATTCCGGCCCGGGCCTCAGCGCAGAAGATGCCGCGCGCCTGTTCGAGCGCGGCTACCGCGGCACGCACGCCGAACATTCGCAGGGCGGTGGCATCGGCCTGTCGATCGTGCGGCGACTGTGCGCGTTGTACAGCTGGCAGGTACGCGTGGTGCCGGGCGCTGTGCGCGGCGTCGTGGCGACGCTGTCGTTCCGGCCAGAGCGGCCGTCGATGCCGGCGGACTGATACAGGCGGCGGGGAACGCGCGCGCCGTTCCTCGATGCCTTACAGACTCACCCACCAGCAGCCGAGATGCCGGCGCAGGCCGAATACGGTGGTCACCGTGCCGCCGCCGCTTGCGCCGGTCTGGTCGATCCGCAGCGAGGTGGGTGGACGCTCCGGTGCCGCGGTCGGGATGTCACGCGCGCTGACCCAGCCCGAGAATCCCGTGCGTTCCTGCGCGACCACCGTCTGCGCCGGGCGTTGTGCGGTGATGTTGACCAGCGGTCGCTGCGCGATCGCATCGAGCCGCTCGAGGATCTGATAGCCACCGCTGTGGCTCAGGCCCTGCCAGTGATAGAGGCCGGCCACGCGATTGGTGTCGCGCTGGTCGATCGCGAAACTGAGTTCCTGGATCAGCCCGCGCAACTGGCGCTGGCAGCCGATGCGCGGCAGGGCGGACGGCGCCGGGCCACGTCGCGGCGTGCTCGTGGTGGCACCCACTGCCGAACAGGCGCGATCGGTGTAGATCGTGCCGCCGTCGGGCGCGGTGCAGCGGCGCACCTGCGCCGACGCGCCAGCCGGCACGCACACGGCCGCGATCGCCGAGGCGGTCAGCAGCAGGGCGGGGTAGGGGCGACGGGGCATCGGCGCAGCCTAGCGGCTGGCCGGTGATGACGACAGTGGCGCCGGGCGCGGCGCTTCAGGACAGGCGCGCGAGGACGGCCTGGGTCGGCTTGGACAGATTGAGCGTGTAGAAATGCAGCGCCGGCGCGCCACCGGCGATCAGGCGTTCGCACAGACTCGTGACCACGTCCGCGGCCAGCTCGCGGATCGCATCGGCGTCGTCGCCGTGCGCGGTCATCTGCCGCTGCATCCAGCGCGGAATCTCGGCGCCGCAGGCTTCCGAGAACCGGCGCAGCTGGCTGAAGTTCGAGATCGGCATGATGCCGGGAATGATCGGAATCTCGACGCCCGCGCGGCGCACGCTGTCGACGAAGTGGAAGTAAGCGTCGGCGTTGTAGAAGTACTGGGTGATCGCGGCGTCCGCGCCGGCATCCACTTTCGCCTTGAAGTGGCGCAGGTCCGCGCGCGCATCGTCGGCCTGCGGGTGGATTTCCGGATAGCAGCCGACTTCGATGCGGAACCGGTCGCCGAACTCGCTGCGGATGAAGGCGACGAGATCAGCCGCGTACCGCAGATCGCCCGGCTGGCCCATGCCGGACGGCAGATCGCCGCGCAGCGCGACGATGCGGTTGCAGCCGATCGCGCGGTAGAGCTTCAGCAGTTCGCGAATTTCCTCGCGGCTGCCGCCCACGCAGGACAGATGCGGTGCCGCGTCCAGGCCGTGCTGCTGCTTGAGCCGGCGCACGGTCTCGGGCGTGTGGCTCAGCGTCGATCCGCCGGCACCAAAGGTGCACGACACGTATTCGGGCGCATGCACGGCGAGTTTCTTCGCGGTGCGGTCCAGCTGGCTGCGCTGGTCGTCGGTCTTGGGCGGATAGAACTCGAAGCTGAGCGGGAGCATGCGCGGCCTGCGACGACGGAGTGCCTCGATTGTATCGCTCGATCGCGATGAAAGCGAAGACCCGGGCACCACCCCGCTGCATGGAACACGCCTTCCCGCCGGCTCCACGCGCGCCGGACCTATAATTGGCCGGTCGCCCGGCCCTGTGCCGGGCCGTGCCCCTCGACGGTCCTGGCCGCCGACCGGCGTCCTCCCCCAAGGATCCCGTCATGAAAAAATTCCTCAAGGCCCTCGTCGGCCTCGTCGTGCTGGTGGCGATCGCCGCCGGTCTGTTCCTCTACTGGCCGCTGTTCGAACGCGCGCCGCCCGAGCCTGAGAACGCTGAACCCGTCGACGTGGTGCTGATCGGCGCCGGCGTCATGAGCGTCACGCTGGCCACTTACCTGCAGGAACTTGAGCCCGACTGGCGCATCGAGATGTACGAGCGCCTTGATGGCGTGTCGCTCGAAAGTTCGGACGGCTGGAACAACGCCGGCACCGGACATTCGGGTTTCGCCGAACTCAACTACACGCCCGAGCGCGAGGACGGCAGCATCGAGACCTCGCGTGCGGTCGACATCGCCGAGCAGTTCGAGATCTCGCGCCAGTTCTGGTCGCACCAGGTCGAAGCCGGCCGTCTCGGCACGCCGACCGATTTCATCAACGCCACCCCGCACATGAGCTTCGTCTGGGGCGATGCGAACATCGATTACCTGCGCCGTCGCCACGCCGCGCTGTCGAAGGAGCCGCTGTTCAACGGCATGGCGTATTCGGAAGATCCGAAGCAGATCGCCGCGTGGGCGCCGCTGATGATGCAGGGACGCGATCCCGCGCAGAAGATCGCCGCGACCTGGATGCCGCTCGGCACCGACGTGAACTTCGGCGTGATCACCCGCCAGCTCACCCAGGCGCTCGAGCGCAGCCCGAACTTCGGCCTGCATCTGCGTCACGAAGTACGCAAGCTGCAGCGCGAGGACGACGGCACCTGGACCGTCGCCGTGCACGACCTCGCCACCAACACGACCCGTTCGATCCGCACGAAGTTCGTATTCGTCGGCGCCGGCGGCGCCGCGCTGACGATGCTGCAGCACTCGGGCATTCCGGAAGCCGCGAACTACGGTGGGTTCCCGGTGGGTGGCCAGTTCCTCGCCGCCGACAACCCGGCCGTCACTGGACGCCACGACGTGAAGGCTTACGGCAAGGCGGAAGAAGGCTCGCCGCCGATGTCGGTGCCGCATCTCGACGCGCGCATGCTCGACGGCAAGCCGGTGCTGCTGTTCGGCCCGTTCGCCTTGCAGAGCACGCGCTTCCTCAAGCACGGTTCGTGGTTCGACCTGTTCTCCTCGGTCAACAACCACAACGTCGCCGGCATGATGCGCGTTGGCGCCGAGAACCGGGATCTGGTCGGCTACCTCGTCAGTCAGGCACTCCTGTCGGACGCGGATCGCATGGCCGAGCTGCAGAAGTACTACCCGGATGCGCAGCCCGCCGACTGGCGCCTGGTGACTGCCGGCCAGCGCGTGCAGGTGATCAAGCGCGATCCCGAGAAGGGCGCGATCCTGCAGTTCGGCACCGAGATCGTCACCGATGCCGACGGCAGCATCGCCGCGCTGCTGGGCGCGTCGCCGGGTGCGTCGACCTCGCCGAAGATCATGCTCGACGTGATGCGCAAGGCCTATCCGGCGCAGATGGACGGCCCCTGGCGCGAACGCATCGCGCAGATCGTGCCGTCGTTCGGTCAGACGCTCAACACCGATGTCGCGCTGACCAACCGCATCCGCGGCATGACCAGCCGCGTGCTGCAGCTGCCGTATCACGAAGTGCCGGGCGCTGCGGTCGGCGACGGCCAGCCGCCGGCGGCGAACGACGAACTGCACGGTCCCGACGAAGGCCCGGACGAGGCCGATCTCGACCGGCGCACCCAGGCGCTGTGATCGACACGAAAAGGCGGGCCGCGAGGCTCGCCTTTTTTCTTGCGCGATGCAGGCGCGTGACCCCGTCGCGCCATCGCACGCGCACGGCGCGGTGTCTTCGCGATCCGGTTCGCCGTACTCTCCGCCGATGCCGACCACGCCAGCCAGCCACGACCGCAGCGCCCAGAGCGCCCGCAATCTGTTGATCCAGGAAGTGGTGGAAACACGCCAGCGCGCCCGGCTCGGCGGCTGGTTCTACGGCGTCGCCGCGGCGCTTGCGTTCGCGGTCACCGGATTTTCGACCGGCTACCGGATGTCGGCGTTGCTGGTCATCGGCACGCTGCTGGCACTCGCCATCGTGCGCGTGCTCATTCCCGTTCCGGCCGCGCCGGACGAACGCGAGGCACGCCGGTATCTACGCACGCTGTGGGGCGTCGTGCTCGCGACGACGATCGTCTGGGGCAGCTTCAGCGCATGGAACCAGTCCGCGCTGCCCGAGCCTGCGCCGTTGATCGCGCTGTTGTTCTCCGGTGCGTTCGGCATGGCGCTCGCACATACGCTGTGCATGCGTCAGCTGCCATCAGCGCTGGCGATTCTCGGGGTCATGGTGCCCACGCTGGTCGTGCTGTGGCGCGAGGTCGCGATCGGTGTCGGCGCCATGTGGATCGTCTACATGGCCTACATGCTGCTGGTCATGCGGCGTAGCCATCGCGAATACCGCGCGCGGCTGGAACTCGAAGAAGACCTGCGCCAGCAGCGCGATCTGTTCGCGACCCAGAGCCGCGTCGATGGTCTGACCCTGCTGCCCAACCGCCGCGAGTTTTCCGAGTCGCTGGAACAGGCGATCGTGCTGGCCGGCGACGGCCGTGCACTGTCGCTGCTGATCCTCGACATCGACCACTTCAAGCGCATCAACGACAGCTTCGGCCATGTGGCCGGCGACGCCTGCCTGGTCGAATTTTCGCACCGGTTGCGCGCGTCTTTCGACGGCCCGGGCGAGCTGTGCGCGCGTCTGGGCGGCGAGGAGTTCGGCGTGCTGCTGCCTGCCGACTGCATCGTGGCCCATGCGCGCGCCGAACGCTTCCGCGAGACGCTCGCGCAAAGTCCATTGGCCTTCGATGGCGTGCAGGACGTCGTGACGACGAGCGTGGGCTGCAGCAGCTTCGACGCATCCCGCCACGCCGATGCCGGGGCGCTGTACCGCGAAGCCGATGCCGCGCTGTATCGCGCCAAGATGGGCGGCCGCAACCGCACCGAACGCACGCTGTAACGCGTCCTTTTTTTCTGATCCTAGAGCCAGCATGTCCATCGTTCTCACGCCGTTCGCCCGCCCGCGTCTGTTCCCGCGCACGCCGCGTGGCAACACCATCCAGGACATCACGCCCGCGCAGTTCGAGGCGCACCTCAACAGCGAAACGCCGCACGCCGTGCTCGACGGCTACGCGCCGTTCTGCAAGCTGCACGTGCATCGCAACTGGACCTCGACGCGCTGCCTGACGGTGCCGATCACCGACGCCAACCGGCACCTGCTGCGCTCGGGTTACGAGGCGCGCAACAGTGCCGAATTGCCGGTGCTCGTGCGCTGGTTCGAAGGCGTGGAGTCGCCGCGTGCCGAGTACCTCGTGGTGATCCTCTACAGCGCCGAACAGTTGGCGAAGGAGGGTTCGCCGATCGATGCGGACTGGGGCATCGTCGGCTGCATCTACACCGGCGAGCCGGAAGAGATTCCGATGGCCCCGATCACGATGCTGCGCAACGCGCTCGGCGTGGAGGAGGGCGGTTCCGGCGTGCCGCTCGATCGCGAAGCCTACCGGCGCAGTGTCGAGTTCTGGGATCGGAACGCGAACTGGCGGCCGTAACTCGGTCTGGCAGTCGCCAAACGAAAAACGGGCGCCTCTCGGCGCCCGTTCCGTGTCGCATCCGCCAAGCGGATCAATCAGTAGCGGTAGTGGTCCGGCTTGAACGGGCCTTCGACCGGCACGCCGATGTAGTCGGCCTGTTCCTTCGACAGCGTGGTCAGCTTCACGCCGATCTTCTCGAGGTGCAGACGCGCGACTTCTTCGTCGAGCTGCTTGGGCAGCAGATACACCTTGTTCTCGTAGCTGTCCTTGTTCGCCCACAGGTCGATCTGCGCGAGCGTCTGGTTGGCGAACGAGTTCGACATCACGAAGCTCGGGTGGCCGGTGGCGCAGCCCAGGTTCACCAGACGGCCGTCGGCCAGCAGGAAGATCGCGTTGCCGTTGCCGAAGATGTACTTGTCGACCTGCGGCTTGATGTTGATCTTCTCGACGCCCTTCAGTGCGTTGAGCGCGTCGACCTGGATCTCGTTGTCGAAGTGGCCGATGTTGCAGACGATCGCCTGGTCCTTCATGCCCTGCATGTGCTCGACGGTGATGATGTCCTTGTTGCCGGTCGTGGTGACGTAGATGTCGCCGCGGCCCATCGTGGACTCGATCGTGTTGACCTCGAAACCTTCCATCGCCGCCTGCAGAGCGCAGATCGGATCGATCTCGGTGACGACGACGCGCGCGCCGTAGGCACGCAGCGACGCGGCGCAGCCCTTGCCCACGTCACCGTAGCCGCAGACCACGGCGACCTTGCCGGCCAGCATCACGTCCATCGCGCGCTTCAGGCCGTCGGCCAGCGATTCGCGGCAGCCATAGAGGTTGTCGAACTTCGACTTGGTGACCGAGTCGTTGACGTTGATCGCGGGCACCAGCAGCGTGCCGGCCTGGGCCAGCTGGTACAGGCGGTGCACGCCGGTGGTGGTCTCTTCGGAGACGCCCTTCCACTCGGCAACGGTGCGGGTCCAGAAGTCAGGGCGCTCGCTGCGCACACGCTTGAGCAGTGCTTTGATGACCTGCTCTTCGTGGCTGCCGCCGGTGCTGTTGACCCAGCTCTCGTCGCCCTTTTCGAGTTCAAAGCCCTTGTGGATCAGCAGGGTCACGTCGCCGCCGTCGTCGACGACCAGCTCGGGACCGATCAGGCCGCCCTTGCCGTCGGGAAAGCTCAGCGCGTCGAGCGTGCAGTCCCAGTATTCCTCGAGCGACTCGCCCTTCCACGCGAACACCGGCGTGCCGGTCTTGGCGATCGCGGCGGCGGCGTGGTCCTGGGTCGAGAAGATGTTGCACGACGCCCAGCGCACGTCAGCGCCGATGTCCTTGAGGGTTTCGATCAGCACCGCGGTCTGGATCGTCATGTGCAGCGAACCGGTCACGCGCACGCCCTTGAGCGGCAGGGTGGCGGCGTGCTTCTTGCGGATCGACATCAGGCCCGGCATCTCGTGCTCGGCGATGTCGAGTTCCTTGCGACCCCAGTCGGCGAGCGTGATGTCGGCGACCTTGTAATCACCTTCGGTCGAGAAGGTCTTCAGCTGTGCGTTCATAGCAGGCTCCGTAGTGGAATGCGCCACGCGCATTCGCGATTACGGGCGCCGTTTACAGGACACCGCGCCGAGCCTGGCCGTGCATTCCACGGTCGCAGCGCCCCTCGGCGAGGCGACCCCCATTCTATCGCAGGCGTGTGACTGTCGACCGGCTGGCCGAAGCGGTCACCGCGCGGATCGTGTGTCTTGGAATGAATGGCAATTCAGACTGTGGCGCTGACCTCGGGTTTACCCCAGTAGGTCGTCGTTGGCTGCATGCAAGACCATGTCTGGACCGCGCGGGAAGCGTGGCCCCCATGAACAGCACAAGGCGAAGCGCGTGAACATGCACGTACACGATGGCGGCGGCTCGATCGCACAGACACTGCCCACTCCGACGCTCGATCCCACGCGCCACAACGTGGTGGCCGGCGAGACCGTTGCGACGCTCGCCGAGCGCTACATGGTGAGCCCCGAAGCGATCCACGCGGCCAATCCGCAGCTGATTTCGCCGACCTCGCAGGGCGGCAATACGATCCAGCCCGGCGACGTGATCGAGATTCCCGCCTCGCCGATGAGCGCCAGTGGCGACATCGAAGGCGGCAGCGCGAATCATTCCACCACCGACATCAAGGTGTCGGCCGAGGCCGGCGACGGCAGCATCACCTGGCAGCCCGACAGCACGGCGGTGAAGCTGACCACGGAGCAGGAAGTCGAACTCGGCAACAACCGCGCCGAGGGCGCGCCGGCGAGCAGCCGTGGTGCCTCGATCAGCATGGCCAATGAAGCGTCTGTCGAGTTGCAGGAAAGCCGCGGCGACGGCAACACTTCGTTCTCGGTGACCACCGGTTCGCAGATCAGCGTATCGGGTGAAGCGAACGCAGGCGGCCGCGGTGGCGCCGAGGTCGAGGCCAGCGCGGCAACCGGTTTCGAGTCCACCTACAAGGTCACGCTGCCCGGCGAAGAGCAGACCGTCGAGGCGGCGGCCGCAGTGAATCCATTCGATCCGACGACGATCCCGGTCGGTGGCAGCGTCACCCTCGACAGCAGCGCGTTCACCGAAACCGCGCTCGCTGGCTCGTTCCGCATGATGGGCACCGAGACCAACATCAAGGACTCCGACGGCGTGAGCTACACCGTCGAACGCGTGGACGCGGACACCGTGCGCGTGACCACCGGTCCGACCGAGACGATCAATGCATTCAACGGCGTCGGCCTGCGCGTGGGCGATCTGTCGGTGATGGCGGGTCGCGAAGACCAGCTGCACGGCGCGACGCTGCAGACGGCCGAGTTCGACATCGCCAGCGTCGAAGGCCAGGCGGCGTATGCGCATTTCAATGCGACCGGTCAGGTCGCGCACGAGACGCCGGGCGTCGACAACGTCGCGACGATCTCGCGCATCGATTACTCGTCGCAGACCCAGCTGCGCGCCGGCTTCGACCAGATCAACATCGCGCTCGGCGGCCAGGCCAATCTCGGCAGCACCGTGCAGGTGGAATACGCCGACGGCTCGCGCGCACTGACCACCGACCTGAGCTACGGCAGCAATGTGCCGCTGACGATCGAGCAGCGCTTCGACGCCGCCGGCAACGAACTGCCGGGCGAGCGCAGCTATGCGTTCGAACTCAGCACCGATCGACCGTCCTACAACTGGTTCGAGCGCAACATCCTCGGCCAGAACGAAGGCAGCGAAGAGCAGGCCAATGCCGATCTATTGAACTGGGCACTGACTGGCGGATTCGACGGCGGTGGTCCGGTCAGTGCGGGCGAAACGGTCACGCTGACCTTTAGCGAATCGCAGCTCGAAGCGCTGATCGGCCAGACCCGCGCGACGGTCGAAGGCGGGCAGGGCATCGGCGGCGCGCACAGCGATCTGCGCGTGCTCGTCGAGGACTACAGCGGCAATCCGGTCAACGACACGATGGACTTCGCCGTGTCTCTGGCCCGCAATCTGGGCGGCGATCCCTACGGCTTCGCCGCACGTCTGCAGACCATCTCCGCAGGCGCCGACGGCAACGTCGCCAACGACAGCTACGCACGTATCGATGCGGATGTGCAGTCGCACTAGGGCGTGTCACCCATCCCCGAGCAGGCCGCGCCGTGCCTACGCGCGATGGGGACAAGGAAGAGGGAGGAAGTGGACGTCCGTCCACGACCGAGTGATGACGCAGACCCGGGCGCGCGTAGACACGGCCCTCCGGGTTGGGTCTGGAAAGCCGCCAGCCGGCGCCGCGCGGCTTGACCTGACGGCCAGTCAGGCACTGCGCCACGCAACACCGGCTGACGGCTTTCCAGACCCAACGCGACCTGCTTGGGGAAGGGTGACACGCCCTCATCCGCTGCAAGGTTTGGCATCGACTGGATGTCAGGTTTGGGGGCCGCCTTCGGGCGGCCCCGTTTTTTGAGCGTCGTGGACACGCGCATCGCTTGACGGAAGCCGCGCCGCGGCGCAAGTCCCGTCGGTCCCGTCCCGCATGCGGCAGCCCGGCCCGAATCGGCGGTTATGCTCGACGACCCGTGTGCTTCCGGATCGCCTGCCGATGTCTTCCAAGATCGCCCGCTGCCGTCTCTCCGTCGTCGTCTCCGCCACGCTGCTCGCTGCGAGCCTGTCCTGGGGCGCGCCCGTGTTCGCACAAGGCGCGAGTGATGGGCAGAGCGCGAACGCGTCCGCCGATGGCGGCTACCAGCTGCCGCCCGAAGCGCTGCAGGCGATCGTCGATGCGCCGCGTCCGCCGCGGCTGCTGCTGAGCCCGCAGCGCGATCTGGTCGCGTTCCTGCAGACACCTGCGCTGCCGTCGATCGCCGAGGTCTCGCAGCCCGAGCTCAAGCTTGGCGGCATCCGCATCAACCCGAAGACCTATTCGACCAGTCGCGCCTCGTTCGTCACCGACCTGTGGCTCAAGCCGGTCGACGGCGGAGACGAACAGCGCATCGCCGGTCTGCCGGAACCGCTGTCGCTGGCCTCGCTGCTGTGGTCGCCGGACCAGCGCCACATCGCCTTCAGCCAGGTCGACGTGCGCGCCGGCGAGGTGCAGTTGTGGATCGTCGATGTCGCCACGCGCCAGGCGCGCCGTCTGCTCGCGCAGCCGCTCAATGCGGTGGTCGGCAACGGCTTCGAATGGATGCCCGACAGCGCCGGCCTGCTGGTGCGCCTGCGGCAGCCGGGCGACCTGCCGCAGGACGCCGGCATTCCCGCTGGCCCGAACGTGCAGGAAACCGGCGCTGGCGGCACGGTCCAGCAGCTGCGCACCTATCAGGATCTGCTGCGCAGCGAGCAGGACGCGCGCGTGTTCGCGCACTACATGACCAGCCAGCTCGCGCGCGTGGCGCTTGACGGCACCGTGTCGCCGATCGGCGCGCCGGGCCTGACTACCAGCGCGACCATGTCGCCCGATGGCCGCCACATCCTGCGTCAGCAGATCGATCGTCCGTTCTCGTATCTGGTGCCGTACACGCGTTTTCCGCGGCGCATCGAAGTCGTCGGCCTGGACGGCAAGGTCCAGCACACCGTCGCGACGCTGCCGCTGGTCGAAGGTCTTCCGGTCGGCAACGACGCGGTGCCGACCGGCAAGCGTTCGGTGGCCTGGCGCAGTGATGCACCCGCCACGCTCGCGTGGGTGGAAGCGCAGGACGGCGGCGATCCGGCGCGCGAGGTCGCCGTGCGCGACATCGTCTACATGCAGGCCGCGCCGTTCCGCGGGCAGCCGCAGGTGCTGGCCGAACTCTCGATGCGCTACGCCGGCACGCAGTGGGGCAGCGGCGATCTCGCGCTGCTGACCGAATACTGGTGGAAGACGCGGCGCATCCGCGAATGGCGCCTGCAGCCTGATGGCGGCGACGCGGTGCTGGTGCGCGACGGGTCCTACGAGGATCGCTACGCCGATCCGGGCATGGCGGTGACGATGCCTGATGCGACCGGCAACAGCCGCCTGCTGATCGCGTCGGATGGCAACAGCATCTACCGCATCGGCGATGGCGCCTCGGAGGAGGGCGATCGTCCGTTCCTCGATCGCCAGAATCTCGCCGACGGCAGCACCACGCGGCTGTTCCATTCGCAGGCGCCGTACTACGAATCGCCGAGCGCGGTGCTCGACGCCGACGCGACGCGCCTGCTGACCTCGCGCGAGACCCAGACCGAGCCGGCGAACTACGTCGTGCGCAACCTGCAGGCCACCGCCGACGACGCGGCGCCGGTGCCACTCACCGCGTTCGAACATCCGACGCCGCAGCTGCGCGACGTGCAGAAGGAACTCGTGCGCTTCAAGCGCAAGGACGGCGTGGATCTCACCGGCACGCTGTATCTGCCCGCCGGCTACGACGCCAAGCGCGACGGCCCGCTGCCGATGCTGATGTGGGCGTATCCGGGCGAGTTCAAATCCGCCGATGCCGCCAGCCAGGTCACCGACTCGCCGTACCGCTTCAACGCGATCGGCTACTGGGGTCCGCAGGCGTTTCTCGCGATGGGCTACGCGGTGTTCGCCGACGTGTCGATGCCGATCATCGGCGAGGGCGACGCGGAACCCAACGACACCTACATCGAACAGCTGGTGGCGAGCGCCGAAGCCGCGATCGACGAAGCGGTGCGCCGCGGCGTCGCCGACCGTCGACGCGTCGCGATCGGCGGGCATTCCTACGGCGCCTTCATGACCGGAAACCTGCTCGCGCATTCGCGCCTGTTCGCCGCCGGCATCGCCCGCAGCGGCGCCTACAACCGCACGCTCACTCCGTTCGGTTTCCAGGCCGAGGAACGCAACTACTGGCAGGCGCAGGACACTTACTTGCAAATGTCGCCGTTCAACTACGCCGGTGACATCAAGGATCCGATCCTGTTGATCCACGGCGAAGAGGACAACAACTCCGGAACGTTCCCGATGCAGAGCGAACGCATGTTCGCTGCGATCAAGGGCCTCGGCGGCAATGCGCGTCTGGTGATGCTGCCCAAGGAATCGCACGGTTACCGCGCGCGCGAATCGATCCTGCACATGCTCTACGAGACCAATGCCTGGCTCGACACGTACGTGAAGAATCGGCCGGCGGAAGACGCGGCGCGCTGAGCATCCAAACGTTGGAGCTTCACGTCTCACGCTTGACGACTTCTTTCGAGCGGACTTGGGCCTTTCCGCGCGTAAAGTAATAGTCTGCAGCAGCCGGACACCTCTCCCTCCGGGAGAGGTCGACGCGCAAAGCGCGTCGGGTGAGGGGCGGGGCTCTACATGGAAGCCGTCTAAAGCACCCTAATCCGCCCTCCGGGCACCTTCCCTCGAGGGGGGAAGGGAAGACACTGGTCTCGATCTCGGGTTCGGCCCGAGTTGAAACACGACACGTATCAGCGCGAGTAGACCGCTCAGATCAAGCCCACTCCGGCGAAGGCAACTCCGCCACCGCGCGCCGCATGCTGTCGTTCCAGTGATTGCGGATCGACTGCAGATACGCGTCGCCGTCTTCGAAGCGCTGCTGGATCTCGACCTTGAAGCTGTCGCGCTTGTAGACCAGCAGATCGATCGGCGGGCCGACCGAGAGGTTGGAGCGGATCGTCGAATCGAACGACACCAGTGCGCACTTGGTCGCGGTGACCAGATCGGTGTGCTTGTTGATCACGCGATCGAGAATCGGCTTGCCGAACTTGATTTCGCCGGTCTGGAAGAACGGTGTCTCAGCGGCGCTCTCGATGAAGTTGCCTTCCGAGTACACCAGGAACAGCCGCGGCGCTTCGCCGGCGATCTGTCCGCCGACGATGAAGGAGCCGCTGGGGTCAATGCCGCCGTCGCGGAGATAGGCTTCGTCGCGGCCGCGGATCTCGCGCATCGCATCGCCGACCACCTGCGCCACCTGGAACATCGATTGCGCGTTGAGGATGCCGATGCGTTCGGGTTCGTGGCGGGCGCGATGCTCGAGCAGATTGAGCACGTTCTGCGTCAGCGAGAGATTGCCCGACGACAGCGTCACCACCACGCGTTCGCCTTCCTGGGCGAAGACTCGCATCTTGCCCGCTCGGCGGATGTGGTCCACGCCGGCGTTGGTGCGCGAGTCGGAGGCCAGCACGAGGCCCTCGTCGAGGTTGAGTCCGATGCAGTAGGTCATGTCATGTCGCGGTACAGCGCAATTGCAGGCGCCATTGTGCCCCGCGATGACGGGCAGTGACAGCTCAGGACGTGCGCTGCCATTGCGATTGGCGCATGACCGGCGGTGCGACGGGCGCCGCGCCGGTGGTCATGAACTGCCGGTGGATCTCGTCGCCGAGCTTCGACAGCCGCGACATCGTGTCCTGCAGCCACGGTTCCAGACCGCCGGCGATGATCTCGTCGATGTGCGCGTAGCGCGCCTGCGCGGCCAGTGCGCCGGCCTGCCGCGCGACTTCCAGCGATTCGCCGCCCGACAGTTGCTGGAGAATCTGGTGGATCGCGCCGACGCAGGTCTGCAGCGAGCGCGGGTTATCGTCGTTGAGCAGCATCAGCGCGGCGACGCCGGCCGGGCTGACCGATTCGCGATACAGGCGGCGGTAGGTTTCGAATGCCGACAACGCCTGCAACAGTGCACTCCACTGGAAGTACTGCGTGGCATCGCGCGCTTCGCCGGTCTCGGGCAGTTCCTCGTCGCTGCTGATCATGTCCAGCAGCCGGATCGACCAGTCGGCGCGTTCGATGAAGGCGCCCATCTGCAGAAACTGGTAACCCTCGCCGCGGCCGAGCGTGCCGATGGTGATGCCGCGGAACGCGGCCGAGCGGGTCTTGACCCATTCCAGCGCGCCGCTCAAGCCATCCTGGCGCAGGCGCGCGCTGTCGAAGCGGCGGATCTCCAGCCACGAACTGTTGAGGTCTTCGTACATTTCCGCGGTGATCGCGACGCGCTGCGCACGTGCGTTCTCGCGCGCGGCGCGCAGGCAGCTGTAGATCGAGCCGGGATTGTCGGGCGACAGCAAGAGATGCTGCACGACGCTTTCTGCATCGATGCGGCCGTGCGTCTGCTGGAATTCCTGGGCCGAGCCCAGCGAATCGAGCGCGCGACGCCACGGTGCGGCCTGTGCCTTGCCGCGGTCCAGACGCTCGGGCAGCAGCGCGATGCGCTGCGCCATGTCGAGCAGGCGTGCGGTGTTCTCGGCGCGCTCCATGTTGCGGGCCACCCAGTAGAGATCGTTCGCGGTGCGGCAGAGCATGGGTCAGCGCCTGTTCGGATGGCCGGCACGCAACGCGCCGATGGACGTGTGTGTGCGGGCGCGGGCGTCGAGGCGATCGGACATCGCGCGGCTCATGCCTCCATCACCCAGGTGTCCTTGGTGCCGCCGCCCTGCGACGAGTTCACCACCAGCGAGCCCTCACGCAACGCGACGCGCGTCAGGCCACCGGGCACCACGTGGATGCGGCGTCCGCTCAGGATGTAGGGGCGCAGATCGATGTGGCGCGGCGCGAGGCCGCTCTCGACGTAGGTCGGGCAGGTCGACAGCGACAGCGTCGGCTGGGCGATGTAGTTGCCCGGATCGGCAAGGATGCGCGCGCGGAATTCTTCGATCTCCGCCTTCGTCGACGCGGGCCCGACCAGCATGCCGTAGCCGCCGGCGCCATGGACTTCCTTGACCACGAGTTCGGGCAGATGCTCGAGCGTGTACTTGAGATCGTCCTTGTTGCGCAGTTGCCAGGTCGGCACGTTGTGCAGGATCGGCTCTTCGCTGAGGTAGTAGCGGATCATCTCCGGCACATACGGATACACCGACTTGTCGTCGCCGACGCCGGTACCCGGCGCATTCGCCAGCGTGACGTTGCCGGCGCGGTAGGCGCCGAACAGGCCGGGCACGCCGAGCATCGATTCGGGTCTGAAGACGGTCGGGTCGAGGTAGTCGTCGTTGATGCGGCGGTAGATCACGTGCACGCGCTGGGCGCCGCGCGTGGTCTGCGCGTAGACCATGTCGCCCTGCACGAACAGATCCGCGCCTTCGACCAGTTCCACGCCCATCTGCTGGGCGAGGAACGCGTGTTCGAAATAGGCGGAGTTCGCCGCACCCGGGGTCAATACCGCCACCACCGGATTGTCCACGTTCGCAGGCGCGCACTGGCGCAGCACCTCGAACAGGGCATCGGGATACCGCTCGACCGGCGCGATTTGCTGGCGCGCAAACAACTCGGGCGTGAGCCGCGCCATCATCCGGCGGTTCTCCAGCATGTAGGACACGCCGGACGCCACTCGCAGGTTGTCTTCGAGCACGTAGTACTCGCCGTCGCCGGCGCGCACCAGGTCGATGCCCGAGACATGGGAATACGTGTTGCAGGCGACCTTGAGGCCCTGCATTTCCTTGCGGTACTCGCTGTTGTCGAGCACCAGCTCGGTCGGAATACGGCCGTCACGCAGGATGCGCTGGTCGCCGTAGATGTCGCCCAGGAACAGGTTCAGCGCATGCACGCGCTGGCGCAGGCCGGCCTCGAGCATCTTCCATTCGTGTGCCGGCAGGACGCGCGGCACGATGTCGAAGGGAATCAGGCGTTCGTTGCCCGACTCTTCGCCATAGACGGAGAACGTGATGCCGACACGGTGGAAGGAGATCTCCGCCTCGCGCCGCTTGTGCGCCACCTGTTCGTCAGGCGTGGCCTGCAGCCAGTCGTCGAAGCCGCGATAGTGCGGGCGGACATGCCCGTCGGCATCGTGCATCTCGTCAAAGCTGGGCGGCATCGGGTGACAGGCTCCGTGGGCAGCGCGCGGGCGGATCTGTGCTGCACTGCACAGATAGCATGCGAACTCCGCGATGCACAACGGGTGACGGCACCGGAACGCCCCACGAAAAACGGGCCGCATGTGCGGCCCGTTCCCGGAAGTGATGCCGTCGCGGCAGACGCCGCAGCCGGATTGCTTACTTCAGCTTCGCGTCCGCGCGCAGCGCATCGGCGCGATCGGTCTTCTCCCACGAGAACGACGTCGCGTTCTGCGACTTGCCGGCACCGTCGGTGTAGCTGAAATCCTTCGGCTTGCGGCCGAAGTGGCCGTAGGCCGCCGTCTGCTGGTACATCGGGTGGATCAGGTCGAGCATCTGGATAATGCCGTACGGACGCAGGTCGAAGTGCTTGCGGATCAGCTTCTCGATTTTCTCGTCCGGAATCTTGCCGGTGCCGAAGGTCGTCACCGAGATCGAGGTCGGCTCGGCGACACCGATGGCATACGACACCTGCACTTCGCAACGGTCGGCGAGGCCGGCCGCGACGACGTTCTTGGCGACATAACGCGCGGCGTACGCAGCCGAGCGGTCGACCTTCGAAGGATCCTTGCCCGAGAACGCACCGCCACCGTGGCGCGCCCAGCCGCCGTAGGTGTCGACGATGATCTTGCGGCCGGTCAGGCCGCAGTCGCCCACGGGGCCGCCGATGATGAACTTGCCGGTCGGATTGATGTGGAACTTGGTGCCCTTGTGCAGCCACTTCGCCGGCAGCACGGGCTTGATGATCTCTTCGCGGACGGCCTCGATGAGGTCCTTCTGCTTGACGCCCGGATCGTGCTGGGTCGACAGCACCACCGCATCGATCGCGGTCGCCTTGCCGTCTTCGTAGCGCAGTGTGACCTGCGACTTCGCGTCGGGACGCAGCCACGAGAGATTCGAATTCTTCTTCTTGCGGATCTGCGCCTGGCGCTCGACAAGGCGATGCGACAAGTGGATCGCGGCCGGCATGTAGCTGTCGGTCTCGTTGGTCGCATAGCCGAACATCAGGCCCTGGTCGCCGGCACCCTGCTGCTCGGGGTTCTTGCGGTCCACGCCCTGGTTGATGTCGGGCGACTGCTTGCCGATCAGGTTCAGCACGCCACAGGTCTCGCCGTCGAAGCCGACGTCGGAGCTGTTGTAGCCGATGTCGAGGATCACCTTGCGGGTCAGCGCTTCCAGATCGATCCACGCGCTGGTCGTGACTTCGCCGGCGACGATCGCCACGCCCGTCTTGACCATCGTTTCGCACGCCACGCGGGCGCGCTTGTCCTGCGCGAGGATCGCGTCGAGGACGGCATCGGAAATCTGGTCGGCGATCTTGTCCGGGTGGCCTTCGGAGACCGACTCGGAGGTGAAGAGATAGCTGGACATCAGGCCTATATCCCTATATTCGGATGAAAAGATGGGACGAAATGATACAGCGACCGCCCCGGAAATGCATTCTGCCCTGCAGAAGATTGCGCTGCGGTTAAGCGCGCCGCCGGCGTCCCGACTGTCACAGGCCTGAAAGCGCGCTGCAACGCGCGCGACGCGGCGCAGGCACAGGCTGCGCGCATCCCGTCCGCACTGGTTTCCCATGCTCCGGATCGAGGATCGTCTCCGGCAACGCTGGCCCGACTGGTTCCGCGGTCGCCGCGCCCGCATCACGCAGCCGCTGCTGCGTGGCATCGGCCACTGGTCGCGCTTCGACGACATCGACGCGTTTCTCGCCGGCAGCGCCCATCTCTCCGGATTCGACTTCGTCGCCGCCTGCGGCGAGCACCTGGGCCTGCGCTTCGAGGTGAGCGACGCCGACGTCGCTCGCATCCCGGCGCGCGGCCGGTTGCTGGTGGTTGCCAACCATCCCTCCGGCGCACTCGATGCGCTGGCGCTGCTGGCCTGCATCGGCCGGGTGCGACGCGACGTGCGCATCGTCGCCAACGATCTGCTGTCGACGGTCCAGCCGCTGGCGCCGCTCATGCTGGGCGTGCGGATTCTTGGCGGCCGTCCGACTGAAGCCAGCATCGCCGCAGTGGAGGCTGCCTTGCGCGAAGACGCCTGCGTGGTGATCTTCCCGGCCGGTGAAGTCTCGCGGCTCGGCCCGGGTGGGGTACGCGATTCGCGCTGGCGTCGCGGCGTGCTGCGCTTCGTCCGTACTACTGGCGCGCCGGTGTTGCCGGTCCGTATCGAGGCGCGTAATTCGCCGCTGTTCTATGGCGTCTCCGCGCTGTATCGGCCTGCGGGCACGGCGCTGCTGGCGCGCGAAATGTACGCGCGGCGCGCGCGGCCGTTGCGCCTGCGCATCGGCACGCCGCTGGCCCTGCCTGCCGATGAAGATGGCGACGCGGTATTGCGTTCGCTGCGCCGTCAGCTCTATGCGATCGGCACCCGCCGCGAGGCCTGCGCCGACGGCCAGGCGCCGCTGGCGCGTCCGGAATCGCCGGCACGTCTGCGCGCGGCGGTCGCAGTGACGGAATGTCTGTGCGAACTCGGCGCCGGTCAGCAGGTGCGGTTGTTGCGCGGCGATCTGCGCAACCCGCTGCTGCGCGAGATCGGCCGCCTGCGTGAGCTGACGTTCCGCCGCGTCGGGGAGGGCACCGGACGCGCCTGCGATCTCGACGCCTTCGATGCGCACTACGACCACATCGTGCTGTGGGACGACAGCACGGCGCGCGTGGTCGGTGCGTACCGCGTGGCCTGCGGCGCGGACGTCCTCGCGCGGCGCGGGCTCGAAGGTCTCTACTCGGCATCGCTGTTCCGCTACGCCGAAGATGCGCTGCCGCGCCTGCGGGCCGGTATGGAACTGGGCCGCAGTTTCGTGGTGCCCGAGTGCTGGGGCGGGCGCGGGCTCGATGCGCTCTGGCAGGGCATCGGCGTGTATCTGCAACGTCATCCGCAGGTGCGCTGGCTGTACGGACCGGCGTCGATCAGCGCGGCGCTGCCGCGTGACGCGCGCGAGCAACTCGTCGCCTATTTCCAGCGCTATCACGCCGGCGATGGACTCGCGGTCGCGCGTCGGCCATTCGCATTCGCAGGCGACGCGCCGTCGTTCGGCGATCTCGACGCCGCATCCGCGCTGACGCGACTGAAGGCCGGACTCGCTGCGTTCGGTGCCGGCGTGCCCACGCTGTACCGCCAGTACGTCGAGCTGTGCGAGCCGGGCGGCGCGCGCTTTCTCGCATTCGGCGTCGATCCCGACTTCTGCAATTCCGTCGACGGCCTCGTCGAACTGGACCTGCACCGCCTGCGTCCGCACAAGCGGCGCCGCTACCTGGGGAAGACCGACGCATGAGCCTGCCGACCCGACTGCCACCACCGCGCCCGCATCACCGCGCGGTGTTCGTCTCCGATGTGCATCTCGGCGCCAAGCACTGCCATGCGGCGGAACTGGCCACGTTTCTCGATGGCCTGCGCTGTGACCGGCTGTATCTGGTCGGCGACATCGTCGATCTGTGGTGGATGGCGCAGCGCCGCGCGCGCTGGGGTGCACCGCAGATCCGCGTGGTCGAAGCGCTGCATGCACTGCGCCGCGCCGGTACCAAGATCGTCTACGTGCCCGGCAACCACGACCGCGCGCTGCGGCGTGTCTGCGGCCTCGCGCTGCCTGCCATGCAGGTGCGCCGGCGCACCGTGCACGAAACCGCCGATGGCCGCCGCCTGCTGGTCACGCACGGTGACGACTACGACGCGATCACCCACTTCGGCGGCCTGCAGGAACGGTTCGGTGACTGGCTCTACTACCGCATCCTCACCGGCAACCAGTGGCTCAACCGCGCGCGCCGGCAGCTGGGCATGCGCTACTGGTCGCTGTCTGAATTCCTCAAGCAACGCAGCGGCGCGGCCGAGCGCTACATCGAACGCTTCGTGCAGGCCGGTCTCGACGACGCGCGCCGGCGTGGCCTCGACGGCATCGTCTGCGGCCACATCCATCGCGCGTCTCTGGTCGAGCGCGATGGTCTGGTCTACGCCAACGACGGCGACTGGGTCGAAAGTCTGACCGCACTGGCCGAAGCGCAGGACGGCAGCCTGCGCCTGCTGTCGCACCAGGGCGAGGTGCTCGCGGCCCTGCCTGCGCGGGACGCGAAAGTGCCGGCGGCACTCGTGCCGCGCGCAGCCTGAGGCATCGCCGTCGCGTGGCCGACTGCTAGCATCGGCGGATGGATTCCCTGACCCAGATCGTGCTCGGCGCATCGGTCGCCGCTGCCATCGTGCCTGCCGCCCATCGTCGTGCCGCGCTCGCGGCCGGCGCCGTGCTCGGCACCCTGCCGGACCTCGACGGCTTTCCGATCGCGCTGATGACCGACGACCCGGTGCTGCGGATGACCCTGCATCGTGGGCTCACACATTCCCTGCTGGTGCTGCCGCTGATCGCCGCTGCCATCTGGTGGCTGTTCAAGCGCTTCGGCAAGGGTCGCGTGGCCGCATCGCCGGTGCGCTGGTTCTGGGCGATCGCGCTGGCGCTGATCACGCATCCGCTGCTCGATGCGTTCACCGTCTACGGCACGCAGCTGTGGTGGCCGCTCACGCCACCGCCGGCGATGTGGTCCAGCGTTTTCATCATCGATCCGCTGTACACGGTGTGGCTGCTGATCGGCGTGCTCGTCGCCGCGTTCGCCGGTCCGCGTCTGATCGCCGGTCGCCTGATCACGGTCGGGCTCGTATTGAGCACGGCGTATCTGGGCTGGTCGCTGGTGGCCAAGACCCTGGTCGATCGCGAGGCGGATCGCGCGCTGGTCGCGATGGGCCTCGGCGATGCACCGCGGTTTTCGGTGCCGATGCCGGCCAACACGGTGTTGTGGCGCGTCGTCGCGATGACCGACGACGGGTATGTAGAAGGTTTCCGCTCGCTGGTGGCCGATCGTGGCCCGATGCAGTTCACCGCGTATCCCTCCGATGTCGCCGCACTGCGCGAGAACGCGGGCCTGCCTGCTGTGCAACGTCTCGCGTGGTTCAACCACGGCTTCATGGGCGCAACGGTCGTCGACGGCACCCTGCAGCTCAGCGATTTGCGCATGGGCAACGAGCCTGACTATTTCTTCCGCTTCGATGTGGCGCAGCGCACCGGTGACGGCTGGACCTCGATCCCGCCGACGCAGGCGCCGATGGCACGCGACATCGCGTCGACGTGGAACGCCACCTGGGCGCGCATCTGGCGTGAGCCGGCATCGCCTGGCCTCGATATCGGCGAAGCGGTCGGGACCCATTGACGCTTCGTAGGATGGGTTGAGCGCAGCGAAACCCATCGATCGGCGCCTCAGCGCTGCGGAGTATTCCGGCGCAACTGCGGGGATGGGTTTCGCTGCGCTCAACCCATCCTACGGACGGTCGCGGTCAGGCCGCGAGCGTCGGCCGGAGGTCACCGGCGACCAGCGCATCGAAATAATCGCAGGTCAGCGCGAGTTGCGCGTCCGCGCTTTCGGCGCGATTGACCACGCTGCGGAACGCCGCGTTCTCGGGCCGATCCTTGGCATACCAGCCCAGATGCTTGCGCGCGATGCGCACGCCGGAGGTCTCGCCGTAGAACGCGTGCAGCGCTTCGAGATGGCCGAGCAGGATGTCGCGGATCTCGGTCAGCGTCGGTGGCGCCAGATGCGTGCCGGTAGCGAGAAAATGCGCGATCTCGCGGAAGATCCACGGCCGGCCCTGCGCGGCGCGGCCGACCATCACCGCGTCGACGCCGGTGTGTCGCAGCACCGCCAGCGCCTTCTCCGGCGAATCGATGTCGCCGTTGGCGAGCACCGGAATCGACAGCGCGGCCTTGATCGCGGCGATCGTGTCGTACTCGGCGGTGCCGGTGTAGTGCTGGTCGCGGGTGCGGCCGTGCACCGCGAGCGCGGCGATGCCGGCGTCCTGCGCGATGCGCGCGATGGTCGGGGCGTTGCGATGCTCGGCGCACCAGCCGGTGCGGATCTTCAGCGTCACCGGCACGTCGACCGCGCGCACCACGGCGTCGAGGATGCGCGCGACCAGCGCCTCGTCCTGCATCAGCGCCGAACCGGCCCAGGCGTTGCAGACCTTCTTCGCGGGGCAGCCCATGTTGATGTCGATGATCTGCGCGCCATGGTCGACGTTGTAGCGCGCCGCATCCGCCAGCATCGCCGGCTCGGTGCCGGCGATCTGCACGCCGACCGGCGCGGGTTCGCCGTCGTGATCCATACGCCGCAGCGACTTTTCGGTCTGCCAGAAGCGCGGATCGCTGATCGTCATCTCCGACATCGCCAGGCCCGCGCCCAGCCGCTTGCACAGCTGGCGGAACGGCTTGTCCGTGACCCCGGCCATCGGGGCCAGGACCACGTTCGGTTCGATGCGGTAGGGGCCGATCTGCATGCCGCTATTGTCGCGTATCGGCGGAGCGCGGCGCTCGCGGCCGCACGGGGTGTTCAGCCGCCGACGGCGAGCCGCGGCATCGCGAGTGCAGCGCCGACGTGTTCGGTCGACAGACCGGCGTAGCGGTTGGCGAAGCGCACGTGTTCGGCGAACGGATGCGCGTGCGCGGCTGCATAAGCCGCAGCAAGGGCGCCATTGAATGCATCGCCGGCGCCGGTGGTGTCGACGGGCTCCACCTTGCCGGCGGCCACGCGATAGAACGGTACGTCGTCGCCGCGCAGCAGGTCTTCGCGGTGCGAGACGAATGCGCCGGCGGCGCCGAGCGTGATCACCACGGTGCCGCGCGGCAGCAGGGTTCGACACAGGCGATGCAGCTGCGCATCGGGCGTGCCGGCGATCGCGTCGCTGTCGATGCGGTGGCTGGTATGGCGTTCCAGCAGCGCGGCGAACTCGGTTTCGTTCGGCGTGAGGATGTCGGCTGCGGCCAGCAGTTCGCGCAGGCACTGCGCGTTTGCCGGCGCCGGGTTGAGCATGGTGATCGTGCCGGCCGCGCGCGCCAGGCGCATCGCTTCGAGCACGCTGTCGAGCGGTGATTCGAGCTGCGACAGCAGCACGCGCGCACCGGCGAGCGCAGCAGCCTGGCGGCCCAGCCACGCGACGCTGAGATCGGCATTCGCGCCAGCGCCGATGACGATGGTGTTGTGACCGGCCTCGTCGACGTAGATGCCGGCGGTGCCGGTGGGCTGGCTGCTGTCGTGCACGCGCAGGTCGATGCCGTCGGCTTCGGCGAGTGCGCGCGCCTGGCGGCCGCCATCGTCATTGCCCAGCGCGCACAGGAAGCCCGTGGCGGCGCCCGCGCGCGCGGCCGCGATGGCCTGGTTGAAACCCTTGCCGCCCGGACCGGTGTGGTAACGACCGCTCAGGGTCTCGCCCAGGCGCGGCAGCGTGGCGCAGTTCCAGACATGGTCGACATTGAACGACCCGACGACGACGACATGACTCACGCGAATAGTCCGATCAGGCGCCGACGTAAGTCAGCACGCCGGCGATGGTGGCCGTCATCAGCGTGGCGATCGTGCCGCCCAGCACCGCGCGCAGGCCGAAGCGCGCCAGGTCCTGGCGACGGTCGGGGGCAAGCCCGCCGATGCCGCCGATCTGGATCGCGATCGAGCTGAAGTTGGCGAAGCCGCACAGCGCGTAGGTCGCGATCAGACGGCCCTGCTCGCTGAGCACCACGCCGTCGACGCGGCCGTTGACGATGTCGGCCAGCTGCAGGTACGCGACGAATTCGTTGATGACGATCTTCTGGCCGATCAGCGAACCGACCACCGAGGCGTCCTGCCACGGCACGCCGATCAGCCACGCGATCGGCGCCAGCACGAAACCGAAGATCGTCGCCAGGTTGGTCGGCTTGCCGATCGCTTCCGCCAGACCGGTGACTTCGCCGATCCACTCCAGCGGGTAGTTCACCATCGCGATCAGCGCGATGAAGGCCAGCAGCATCGCGCCGATGTTCAGCGCCAGACGCAGGCCGTCTCCGGCGCCTGCGGCCGCGGCGTCGATGATGTTGCTGGTGGTCTTCTCGACCTCCATCTTCACCGTGCCGCGGGTCAGCGGCTCACCGGTTTCGGGAATCAGGATCTTGGCGATCACCAGCGTCGCCGGCGCGGCCATGATCGACGCGGCCAGCAGATGCTTGGCGTAGAACGCCTGCTCTTCCGGATTGCCGCCGCCGAGCATGCCGACGTACGCGGCCAGCACGCCGCCGGCGATGTGCGCCATGCCGCCGATCATCATCGTGATGAGTTCGGACTGGGTCATCCGCGAGATGTAGGGGCGCACGGTCAGCGGCGCTTCGGTCTGGCCGATGAAGACGCTGGCGCAGACGCTGGTGGTCTCGGCGCCGGATACGCGCATCACCTTGGTGATCGCCGAGGCCATGATCCGCACGACGAACTGCATGATGCCCAGGTGGTACATCACGCCCATCAGCGCGGCGAAGAAGATGATCGTCGGCAGCACCTGGAAGGCGAAGATGAAGCCGTAGGTCTCGATGTTCATCAGGCTGCCGAAGATGAACTCCGAGCCGGCGTTGACGAACGAGAGAATCCTGACGAAGCCGTGGCCGAGCGCGTCGAACACCTCGCGGCCACCGGGCACGCGCAGCACGACGGCGGCGAACGCGATCTGCAGCGTCACGCCGGTGACGACCAGTTTCCAGTCGACCTTGCGCTTGTTGTTGGAGAACAGCCACGTGATCGCGAGCAGCACGGCCAGTCCGAACAGGCCGAAGCCGATCCGCGTCAAGTCATCCATCATGGCCCCCGGGCCCTTCGCCAAGTCGCGCAGCCTAGTGCAGCGGGCCGGCCCGGGCAACCACAGCACCTGTGAAAACGCCGTCGTTCAGGCGTCACGCGCTTCCACGCGGTTGCGGCCGGCGCGCTTGGCCTGCTGCAGACGACGGTCGGCGACGCCGAGCAGGGCCGACACGTCGCCGCCATCGGGCGGAAACGCGGCGAGTCCGGCGCTGAAGCTCAGCGGCAGCGGGCGCCCGTCGCGATCGACCACCAGAGACTCGTTGCACATGTCGCGTCGCAACCGGTCCAGCCGTTCCCACGCGCTGCCGGCCGGACAGCGCAGCAGCAGCACGAATTCCTGCCCGCCGATCCGCGACAGCGATTCGTCGTCTTCCAGCATCGTCTGCAGCCGCAGCGCGATGCCGCGGATCGCGCGGTCGCCGGCGCGCGGGCCGGCATCGGCGTTGATCCGGCGGAAGCCGTCGAGATCGAGCAGGCCCAGCGTCAGCGAGCGGCCTTCGCGGCGCGAGTCCGCGAGTTGCCGAGGCGCGTGCTGCAGCAGCCAGGCGCGGTTGGGCAGGCCGGTCAGGCCGTCGCGTCCGGACAGATCCACCAGCCGCTGCATGCGATAGACGACCGCGCAGGCGACCACCGTCATCATCGCCAGCAGCAACAGACGCTCGACCTGTCCGGCGACCGAGGCCACGCCGTAACCGAGTGACGCCGGCCGCGCTTCGCCGGTGCCGGCCATCAGCGCGATCGCCAGCACCGCGTACTGCACGACCGCCAGCCCGCCGACATACAACGCCAGGCGTCCGTCGTTGCGCAGCGCGGTGAGCGCGATCGCCAGCATGTAGAAGTTCCACACCACCACGCTGTTGAGCGCGGCCGCCGGCTCGCGGGTCGCCAGCAGCACCAGCACCAGCGTGGTCATGCTGATGTCGTAGCTGGCGGTGGCGTAGGGCAGCCAGGGGTGTCGACGCTGGCGCCGCGCGAGCGCCAGCCAGACCTGGGCCATCAGATTGGCGAATACCGCCAGCGCGAGTCCGACCACGACGGTGCGGGTGCCGTGGCCGCCACTTGCGGCGATCAGCGGCAACAGCAGGATCAACAGGGAGAGCGCAGCGCGGACGCGCGCGACCATCAGTTCGCCGCCGGCGCCGAGTTCGAGCATCACCTCGTCGGCACGGCCGAACAATGTGGCGACGACGCCCTGCCGGGTGCGTTGCGGTGCGCGCATCAAGACGGTCCCTGTGGCAGCTGCCGCAGCATAGCGCGGGCGCTCGCCGGTGGACGGCGGGCATACTTTGCGCATTCCGACCGTTCCAGGAGTTCCCATGCAGTACCGCCGCCTCGGCTCATCCGGCCTGCAGCTGTCCGCGTTGTCGTTCGGGGCCTGGGTCACCTTCGGCAGCCAGATCGGCCGCAGCGAAGCGCGCAACCTGGTCGCGGCCGCGTGGGACCACGGCGTCAATTTCTTCGACAACGCCGAGGGCTATGCCAACGGCGCGGCCGAACAGGTCATGGGCGACGTCATCGCCGATCTGCGCCTGCCGCGCGACGGCTACTGCGTGTCGAGCAAGGTGTTCTTCGGCGCGGCCGCCGATCCGCGCCCCACGCAACGCGGCCTGTCACGCAAGCATGTGCGCGATGCCTGCGACGCGGCGCTCAAGCGCCTGCGCGTCGAGCACCTCGATCTGTACTTCTGCCATCGGCCCGATCCCGACACCCCGGTCGCCGAAACCGTGTGGGCGATGGATGCGCTGATCCGCCAGGGCAAGGTGCTGTACTGGGGCACGTCCGAATGGCCGGCGGCGCTGATCCGCGAGGCCGCCCAGATCGCACGCACCCACCATCTGCAAGGTCCGACGATGGAGCAGCCCGAATACAACCTGCTGCGCCGTGAGCGCGTGGAGCTGGAGTACGCACCTTTGTATGCAGAGCTCGGACTCGGCACGACGATCTGGTCGCCGCTGGCGTCCGGCCTGCTGACCGGCAAGTACACCGACGGCGTGCCGGCCGACAGCCGCCTCGCGCAACCGCAACTCGAATGGCTCCAGGGCAGCGTGCTCGGCGATGCGAACGCGAACCGCGTCGGACGGGCAGGGCGCTTCACTGCATTGGCCGCCGAACTCGGCGTGGCGCCTGCGCCACTGGCGATCGCGTGGTGCCTGACCAATCCGCATGTCTCCACCGTGCTGCTGGGCGCTAGCCGGGTGTCGCAACTGCTCGAGAACCTGGAGGCGCTGACGCTGCTCGATCGTTTCGACGACAACGTCTGGCGGCGGGTGGAGGCGGTGACCGGCTGACGGGTATCGCGGCGAAGGGTCCGTGCCCGACGGCGAGGCAACGCCCGGAACAGGGCATGGCCACGCGCAAGAGGGTTGACCGCACCATGCTTGACTAGTGAATGAGAATCACTATCATCGGAATCCCCTACCGGAGGATCCCGACATGCGCGTGTCCCAGTTCCAGGATGCATCCGCTCCCCGCGACGCCCACGACGCCGGCAACGTCCATCCGTTGACGCGTGCTCCCGATGTCATCGAGCTCGACAGCGTGCAGTTGCTGCGCGGCCAGCGCGAACTGCGCATCCGCCACGGCAACGAGATCTACCGTCTGCGCCACACCCGCAACGACAAGCTGATCCTGACCAAGTAAACCGCTTTTGCGCGTCGCCGCCCGGTCCCGATGGATCGTGCGGGCGACACGCCGTGTTGCCCCCCCTCTCTCCAGAGGCTGCCCGCCCGCGCGATCCTCCTCCGCGCTCGCCAGCTCGCTGATCTCCACTTTTCGCGAGCGCCCATGCGTCCCAGCCTGCTGTCCGTTTCCTTGGCCCTGTGCCTGTCGTCCACCGCCGCCGTCGCCGCACCCGACGGCGAACCGCGCGACTTCGACCAGATCGTCGTCACCGCCACCCGCACCGAGCGTGCGATCAGCGACGTGCCCAATACCGTCGACGTGATCGACCGCGCGCGCATGGACACGCTGCTGGTACGCGACATCGCCGATCTGTTCCGCTACGAGCCGGGCATCACCGTCGGCAGCAGCTTCGGCCGCTTCGGCCTCAACGACATCCGCATCCGCGGCCTCGGCGGCAACCGCGTGCGCATCCAGACTGATGGCATCGCGGTGCCGGATGCATTCGCGATCGGCAGTTTCTCCAGCGCCAACCGCAACTTCGTCGATCTGGAAACGCTCAAGCGCGTCGAAGTGGTGCGCGGGCCCACGAGTTCGTTGTACGGCTCCGACGCGCTGGGCGGCGTGGTGTCGTTCGTGACCAAGGATCCGTCCGACTATCTGCGCGACGGCGACACCGCGCACGTCGGTACCAAGATCGGGTTCGAAGGCGCGAACGAAGGTCTGTTCGCCGGTGCGACCGCTGCCTTCGGCGGCGAGCGCTGGTCGGGCCTGGCGGCGGTGAGCCATCGCCAGGGCAAGGAAACCGAGAGCATGGGTGGGATCGGCGGCGAAGGTGCTGCGCGCACGCAGGCCAACCCGCAGTCGTCGAACGGCCGCAGCGTACTCGGCAAATTGGTCTTCGCCCCCAGCGACACGCAGCGCTTCAAGCTGACGGTCGAAGGCAACGAGGACGACGTCGAGACCGACGTGCTCAGCTCCTACGGCTTCCAGAGCCTGACCCGCGCGACCAACACCCAGGTGCTCGGTAACGACCACCAGTCGCGCGCACGCATCACCTTCGGTCACGAACTCGACGGCCTGTCGTCGGCGCTCGCCGACGGCGTCGACTGGCAGGTCTACCGCCAGGACAGCCGCACCCGTCAGGACAGCGTGGAAGTGCGTCGCGTGCCGTCGGGCGCCGCGACGATCCGCGACCGACGCGAACGCGAGTTTTACTTCGACCAGCGCAGCTATGGCCTGCAGGCGAATGCGCGCAAGACCTTCGAGACCGGCAGCGTCGAACACGCGCTGGCCTACGGCATCGATATCGAGCGCACCGAGACGAAACAGAAGCGCGACGGCCGCCGCATCTTCCTCGACACCGGCGTGGTCACCAACGCGATGTCGCCCGACACCTTCCCGGTGCGCGACTTCCCGATCAGCGACACCACCAAGGCGTCGCTGTACGTGCAGGACGAGATTGCATTCGCCGGTGGTGCGTTCCGCCTCGTGCCGGCGGTGCGCGTCGACCATTACCGGCTGGAACCCGAAGTCGATTCGATCTTCCGCGAGGACAACCCGGCCACGCAGGTCGCCGACCTCCACGAGACCAGCGTGTCGCCGAAGCTCGGCTTCGTGTGGACGTTCGCCGATGCCTGGTCGCTGTACGGCGGCTACGCCCGCGGCTTCCGCGCGCCGCCCTACAACGACGTCAATATCGGCTTCACCAATTTCCAGTTCGGCTATACGGCGATCCCGAATCCGGATCTGAAATCGGAAACCAGCGACGGTCTGGAACTGGGCGTGCGTTACTCGGGCGACGCCGCCTACGCCAGCCTCAGCACGTACTACACGCAGTACGACGACTTCATCGAGTCGACGCGTTACACCGGCATCGATCCCGTGTCCAGGCTGATGGTCTACCAGTCGCAGAACATCGCCGACGCGCGTATCCGCGGCGTCGAGTTCAAGGGCGGCGTGTACTTCGACAGCTTCGCACCGGCGCTGGCTGGATGGTCGCTGCGCGGCGCAGCGGCGTGGTCGCGTGGCGAGGACCGCATCACCGGCGAGGCGCTGACGAGCGTGGACCCGCTGACCGCGACACTCGGCGTCGCATTCGACCAGGCGGCATGGGGCGCCGAGCTCGCGGGTCGCTTCGTCGGCCGTCGCGACAGGCTCCCAACGGCGCCGGCCGGCAGCATCTATTTCGAAAGCCCCGGCCATGCCGTGCTCGATCTCTATGCACACTGGAATTTCGCGCCGGGCACGCGGCTCAACGCCGGCGTGTTCAATCTCGCCGATCGCAAGGTCTGGCAGGCGGGACTGGTGCCGTTGATCGCTGCGAGCAGCGCCACGCTCGACCGCTACACCGCACCGGGCCGCAACGTCGCGGTCAGCCTGTCGGTCGACTTCTGACCATGGTCACCGCCCTGTCGCCGCCCACTGCATGCGTCGTCCCCACGCCGTCGCAACTGGCGGCGCTGGGCACGGTGTTGTGTCTGCACCGTCCGGGTGCCGCGCGCGAACTCGGCGGCTGGTCGTCGGCGCGCCGCGCGCAAGCGCATGCCGGCCTCGACCTCGACGGCATGCACGAAAGCCTGCGTTTCTTCGATGCCGACGATGTCTGTTGCTGGCAACTGCATCTGCTGCCCGACAGCGACTTTCTCGCCTGGGAGCGTCTCGCCGGCAATCTCCCGCGTTGCAGCGATGTGGCGCCCGGCGGCATCGGCGGGCGTCTGTGGCGCGGCCTCGCGCAGCGCATCCGCGGCGGCGCCTGGGAAGCCAGCGTGCTGCGCTTCCAGTCGGTACCGGCGGTGCCGGAGGAGGGCGGCCCGATGCTGGTCGCCAGTCTCGGCACGCTGTCGCCGCTCGGCATCGACTGCGCGCGTCGCATCGCGCGCGGCAACGGCATCACCCCGTCGTCTTCGCTCGACGACTGCTGCTGCCGACGCGCAGCCGCGGCCGCCAGGTCCGCGTCGCCAGACGCGTACCGCCATCCGATCCCTCTCTCCTGACGTTTCCCGACCACGAGGTTCCACCGACATGACACCGCAAGCGACCGCGCTGGCACTCGCCGCCCTGCTGGCCTCCACCGCCGCGCCGGCTGCCACCCGCACGCCCGCCACCCCGCCTGAGGCCGACCGCAGCGCGATCCTCGGCATGCAGGGTGAATACAGCGTGCGTTTCCTGTTCGACGAGACAGTCGTGCTCGCGCCCGGCTACACGCGCAAGGAACCCAAGCGCAGCGGCGGCGACGAAGTCGTCATCGTCGTCGAGGACACGCCGACGAAGATCGTGCTGCAGCATCTGCTGCTCGACGTCAAAAGCGGTCACGTGATCAAGCACTGGCGCCAGGACTGGACGTTCGAAGCGCCGACGCGCTGGGAGTTCGCATCCGATCAGACCTGGCGCCAGCGCAACGTGCCCGCCGAACTGGTGCAGGGCGGCTGGACCCAGTGCGTGTTCGAAGTCAGCGATGCGCCGCGCTACTGCGGCAGCGGTCGCTGGGTCCACGGGAACGGTGCATCGACGTGGACGTCGGATGCCGGCTGGCGTCCGCTGCCGCGCCGCGAATACACCACACGCGAGGACTACAACGCGCTCGCCGCGGTCAACCGCCACACCATCGTGCCCGGCGGCTGGACCCACGAGCAGGACAACCACAAGGACGTCCGTGATGCATCCGGCGCCGTCACCGCCAGCATCGTCCGCGAGACCGGCTTCAACGATTACGTGAAGACCGATGCGATCGATTTCACCCCGGCCTACGACTACTGGAAAGCGACGCAGGACTACTGGGCGCGCGTGCGCGCGCGCTGGGATGTGCGCCTGTCCGCACCGGATGGCGTGCATCTGAAGACCAAGGTCGACGGCATGGCGCTGATCGTCCCGTTCTTCGAACAGGCGCAGACCGTGCAGGACGGCGGCAGCGTCAGCGACGCGCAGATCGACGCCGTATTCGCCGAATGGGTGGACACGCCGCGCGACTGAGCGCAGCGCTGACGAGAACCGGAAGGCGGGCGATGCCCGCCTTTCGCGTGTCTGGCGGGGGCGTTACAGGGCTGCGCCTATACTCGAAGCCAGCGGCATCGGCCGCCCGCATACAAGGATCGATCAATGGGAACCGGACTGTTTCTCGCCGTGGTACTGGCACTCGCCGGCGTCATCGTGCTGTTCAAGACCGTGCGCATGGTGCCGCAGGGATTCGAGTGGACCGTCGAGCGCTTCGGCAAGTACACGCATTCGATGGCGCCGGGCCTGCATTTCCTGATTCCCGTGGTCTACGGCGTCGGCCGCAAGATCAACATGATGGAACAGGTGCTGGACGTGCCGAGCCAGGAAGTCATCACCCGCGACAATGCGGTCGTGCGCGTCGACGGCGTCGTCTTCTTCCAGGTGCTGGACGCGGCCAAGGCGGCGTATGAAGTCTCGAACCTGGAGATCGCATCGATCGCGCTGGTGCAGACCAACATCCGCACCGTGATCGGTTCGATGGATCTCGACGAATCGCTGAGCAACCGCGAGCGCATCAACGCGCAGCTGCTCAATGTCGTCGACCACGCCACCAATCCCTGGGGCATCAAGGTCACGCGCATCGAGATCCGCGACATCCAGCCGCCGCGCGACCTCATCGATTCGATGGCCCGGCAGATGAAAGCCGAGCGCGAACGCCGCGCGGTGATCCTCGAGGCCGAAGGCCACAGGCAGTCGGAAATTCTGCGCGCCGAGGGCGACAAGCAGTCGTCGATCCTGCAGGCCGAAGGCAAGAAGGAAGCCGCGTTCCGCGAGGCCGAGGCGCGCGAGCGTCTGGCCGAGGCGGAAGCCAAGGCGACCGAAATGGTGTCCAACGCGATTGCGAACGGCGACGTGCAGGCGATCAACTACTTCGTCGCGCAGAAGTACGTCGAGGCGTTCAAGGAACTGGCGATGGCGCCGAACCAGAAGTTCGTGCTGATGCCGATGGAGACCAGCGGCCTGATCGGTTCGATCGCCGGCATCGGCGAACTCGCGCGCGAAGCGTTGTCGGGCAAGCCGGCGTCGCCCACGCCGCCGCCGGTCCAGCGTCCGCGCGCCGGAGCCTGAGCCATGGACTGGATGCGCTGGGATGTCGCGGGTTGGGGCGCGCTGGCCTTGCTGCTGATGGCGGCCGAGACGCTGGCGCCCGGCGCGTTCCTGTTGTGGATGGGCTTCGCCGCCGCAGCGGTGTTTCTGGTCGCGCTGTTCGCCCCCGGGCTGACGCTGCTGACCCAGGTCGCGCTGTTCGTCGTGCTGAGTTTCCTGTCGGTGCTGGTCTACCAGAGGTTCTTCCGCAAGCGCGCCCGTCAGAGCGACCAGCCGCTGCTCAACCGCCGTGCGCAGCAGCACGTTGGTCGCGTGTTGCCGCTGGAGCAGGGCATCGTCGACGGCCGCGGCCGGATCAAGATCGGTGACGCGTTCTGGGTCGTCGAAGGTCCGGACCTCGCCACCGGTACGCACGTCCGCATCGTCGGCACCGACGGCGTGAACCTGCACGTCGAAGCGGCCTGAGGATTCCGCTGCCTTCGTAGGATGGGCAGAGCGCAGCGAAACCCATCGCAGGCTGCGCCGGGTATTGGATTTCGCCACCCCGGTCACCGCCAGGCGCCGCAGCGCGCCGGCCCGACCTGCGATAATTCCGGCTTTCCGCTTGCGAGCCGGCCAGATGACGCAGAAGACGATCCTCAACGATGCCCACCGTGCGCTCGGCGCACGCATGGTCGATTTCGGCGGCTGGGATATGCCGCTCAACTACGGCTCGCAGATCGAGGAACACCACCACGTCCGCCGCGACGCCGGCATGTTCGACGTCAGCCACATGACCGTCGTCGACCTGCGCGGTGCGGGCACGCGCGATTTCCTGCGCCGCCTCGTCGCCAACTCGGTCGACAAACTAAAGGTGCCGGGCAAGGCGCTCTACACCTGCATGCTCACGCTGGACGGCGGCATCGTCGACGACCTGATCGTCTACTTCATGGCCGACGACTGGTTCCGTCTCGTCGTCAATGCGGCAACGCGCGAGAAGGTCCTGGCGTGGATCGCCGAGCAGGCTGCCGACTTCGATGTCGCCGTGACCGAGCGCCCGGAGCTGGCGATGATCGCCGTGCAGGGCCCGCAGGCGCGCGACACGGTTGCCACGCTGCTCGGTGACGGCAACGGAAAGACCGTCGCCAAGCTCGGCCGCTTTGCCGCCGCCGCGCTCGAAGGCACCGCGTTCGGCGATCTGTTCGTCGCCCGTACCGGGTACACCGGCGAAGACGGTTTCGAGATCGTCGTCGGCGAGTCGCATGCGGTCGCCCTGTGGATGGCGCTGCATGAAGCAGGCGTCGCACCGGCCGGCCTCGGCGCGCGCGACACACTGCGCCTCGAAGCCGGCCTCGCGCTTTACGGACAGGACATGGACGAAACCGTGTCGCCGTTCGAAGCCGCGCTCGGCTGGACCGTCGCGCTCGACGAAGGCCGCGCGTTCAACGGCCGCGCACTGTTGGAGTCGCAGGCCGATGGCGCGCCGCGGCAGATGATCGGCCTGGTGATGGACGACAAGGGCGTCCTGCGTCACGGCCAGACGGTCGCGACCGCGAACGGCGCCGGCGAGATCCTGTCGGGCACGTTCTCGCCGACGATCGGCAAGGCGATCGCGTTCGCACGCGTGCCGGCCGGCGAGCCGGGCGAGGTCACCGTCGACATCCGCGGCCGTCAGGTCCCGGTGCGCGTGGTCAAGTTCCCGTTCGTCAAGAATGGCCAACCCGCCGACGGCGTCTGATGCGCGCCGCTCGGCATCGTCGTTACACTAGCCCCACCTTCCCGATCGAACGTTTTCCCCGGAGCCGACCATGAGCGAAATCCCTGGCGACCTGAAATTCCTGAAGTCCCACGAGTGGGTCCGTATCGAAGGTGACGGCAAGGTCACCATCGGCATCTCCGACCACGCCCAAGGCCTGCTCGGCGACCTGGTGTACGTCGAACTGCCCGCCGTCGGTGACGACATCCAGGCCGGCACCGGCGTGGCCGTGGTCGAGTCGGTCAAGGCCGCGTCCGATGTCTATGCCCCGGTCTCGGGCACGATCACCGCCGTCAACGAAGCGCTGGCCGACAAGCCGGAGACGATCAACGAAGACGCCTACGGCGAAGGCTGGTTGTTCGTCGTCGAACTGAGCGAGCCCGACCAGCTCAACGAACTGCTGGCGCCCGACGAGTACGCCGAACAGATCGAGGGCGAAGAAGACTGACGTCTTCGTTCGAACCGTCGTGCACATCGACCGGTGCGTTCCGAGAGGAATGCGCCGGTTTTCGTTTCCGGCCTTCCGATCCGATGACGTGACGGCGGCGTCGTGCGAAGTCGTCGCGCCGCGACAGTCGACGTCCCCCGATGCACGACGCGAACATCGATCGACGCGTTCGAAGGCCGCGCATTTTCTGCGCAAACCGATCCCGCAACCGCGCAAACGCGTCGCGCGCGGTGCAGCCGGATTTACGTTGCGGTCGGGTGGGTGATCCTTTTTTCACCATGCCGGAAATGCCGGCCCACGCAACGTCGAAATGCATGCAACACAAACGCGCCGATGCATTGATGCCTTTTTTTATGATGTTTTGCGAAAGCGTTTCTTGCGCGATGCACGCGGCTGCACATTGGATCGCACCGCGTGCATGGCATCGCGGCGCAGCATCGCCCGACATGCGTGCCGGCGGGTCTGAAGAAAAATTGCAACGACCTGTTGACAGTAGAAAAAACCGTGATTAGGTTTCGCGGCAACACACGTCCGCAACGAAACGAGTGAGTCGAACCACGACACCAGCGCGCAGCACAACTCGAACCTCTGCCAGGAACATCACACGGTGGATGCGGGCATCGTCTCCGCTGCGAAATTTCCCAACCCCTTTTTCCGACCTACGCGACAGATCTGGCGCGTGCAGGTTTCCGCTTCACCGGGGCGACGTCGTGCAGTCGACGACCCACCCTTCGAATCCGGTCCGATGCGCGGTGCGCGTCGGCGGTTGTGCGCGGGTCCAACTCCCGCGTGCCGTTTGAGAACTGGGCCGCTGTACATGCAAGTCCACTGACGAGGAGAGCCATTCCATGGCCACGAAGAAAGCCGTAAAGAAAGCGCCTGCCAAGAAGGCGGCCAAGAAGACCGCGAAGAAGTCCACCGCCAAGAAAGTGGTGAGCAAGGTCAAGAAGGCTGTGAAGAAGGTCGCGAAGAAGGTTGCCAAGGTCGCCAAGAAGAAGCCGGCGGCGAAGAAGACCACCAAGAAGGTCGCGAAGAAGAAGGTTGCTGCCAAGAAGACCGCGAAGAAGGCGGTGAAGAAGGCTGCGAAGAAGACCACCAAGAAGGCCGCCAAGAAGAAGGTCGCGAAGAAGTCCGTCGCGAAGAAGGCCACCAAGAAGGCCGCCAAGAAGTCGACTGCAAAGAAGACTGCGAAGAAGGCGACCAAGAAGTCCGCGACCAAGAAGACTGCGAAGAAGTCGACTGCCAAGAAGGCCACGAAGAAGGCCGCCACCAAGAAGGCAGCGACCAAAAAGTCTGCAACCAAGAAGTCTGCAACCAAGAAGGCCGCGACGAAGAAGCGCGCGCCTGCCAAGCGCACCAAGAAGTCCGCGCCGGTCGTGATTCCGCAGATGCCGACGCCGCTGATCTGATCTGACGTAGCTGCACTTCGTCATCGAAAGCGCTTCCTCCGCGTGCCCAGGCGGAGGAGGCGTTTTTTTTGCCCGTCGTCAGCCGCGCACGCAGACGGATCGCCGCCGCGACGCAGGATGGGTAGAGCGAAGCGAAACCGATCGTCTTCGTTCGAACCGCACCCACCTCAGGCAGTCCCGGGTCCCGAGGACGAGGGCGAGAACTCCCGCTCAGCGTCGAAGACGCAGCACAGGCACGGAAAAGTGCCGACGCAGAAATGGACAAGGCCGCCCAAAGGCGGCCCCGTTCGCTTTCGAATCCCGGAAAAATCTACTCCGGCGTCGCCGCCGCACGATGGGTCGTGCTGCCGGCCGACGGCGTCGAGGCCGGTGCATGCGTGCGCTGGGCGTGCAGCGTTTCGAGGTTCGGATCGACGTCCAGCCAGCGCTGTGGTGGCAGGCCGATCGCGCGATCGAGGATCGTCGGCAGCAGGCCCGAGGGCAGACTGCTCTCGCTGTTCCACAACACGACCATGCCGAAGTCTCGGTCAGGAATCATCGCCATCAGACCGCGATAGCCCTGCACCGCACCACCGTGGAAGACCACGCGCTGGCCGGCGTAGTCGTAGACGCGCCAGCCCAGACCGTAGCCTGCGGCGTCGAGACGATCGCGACGCCACGACGAATTACGCATCTCCGGCGGCGTGCCGACGATCGGCGCCTGCAGCGTTGCCAGCAGCGGCGCAGGCAGCACATCGGGACGATGGCCGGTCTGCGCGACCAGCCACTGCGCCATGTCGCTGATGCTGGCGTTGACGCCGGCAGCCGGCGCGAGCCGGTAGTAGGTCGGCTTGGGCATCAGCGACGTCCAGCCGCCACCGGCGCGCACGTGCGGCTTGGCCCAGCGCGTGCTCGCCTGGATGCCGTCGAGGCCGTAGCTCGCATCGTTCATGCCGAGCGGTTTGAAGATCCGGCGCGACACCGCTTCGCTGAAGAACTGGCCGGAGGTCGCGAACACCACGTCGCCAACCAGGCTGAAAGCGACGTTCTGGTAGGCGTAGCAGTTGCCCGGCTGGCAGCTCATCGGCGCGGCGGCGAGGCGCTGCACGAGATCGTGGTAGTCGGCGTTGCGTTCGATGTCGCGGTCGTAGGTGTTGCGGCCCAGGCCGACGCGATGGCTCAACACGTCGGCGACGGTGAGCTGCTGCGCGGCCAGCGGATCGGAGAAGCGCAGCGACGGCAGGTAATCGACGATGTGGCTGTCCCAGCGCAATGCGCCTTCGGACACGAGCATGCCGGTCACGGTGCCGGCGAACGACTTGGACAGCGATGCCAGCCGGAACACGGTGTGCGCATCGACCGGTTCGGCCGCCTTGACGTCGGTGATGCCGTAACCGCGTGCGCTGAGGATCTGGCCCTTGTGCACGATCGCCATCGCCAGGCCCGGCACGCGCTGGTTGGCGACGAGATCCTGCGCCATCGCTTCAAGGAGAGTGACGTCGAACGTCGACGCCAGCGGCTTGTCCTGGCCGGGCACGCGCGGCTGTGGTTTGACGGCGTCCTCGCGACTGACGATGGCCGAGCGGTTGGCCTGCTCGTCGAGCGGCACGATCGCGGTGATCTCGTCTTCGCTTTCGTTCTCGACGACATCGGCGGATGTCGGCGCCTGCGCGGCGGAGCCCAATGCGGCAGGCAGCAGCAGGCCGATGAGGCCCAGCCGGACGAGCGGCCGGTGGGATGGATGTCGGCTTTTCATCGCGCCTGTCCCCTGCGTATGCTCTGGTGCTGCGGCGATGATAGCGCCTGTGTAATGGATTGCATGAACAAGGGGAAGTTTGATGGCTAGCGCATTGATCCTGCTGGTATTGCTCGTGGTGATTGCCGCGGGTCTGGCGCTGTGGGGCGTCGGTATCTACAACGGGCTGATCACCGCTCGCAACGCATACAAGAATGCGTTCGCCCAGATCGACGTGCAGTTGCAGCGTCGCTTCGACCTGATCCCGAACCTCGTCGAGACCGTCAAAGGCTATATGAGCCACGAGCGCGAGACGCTCGAAGCGGTCACCCAGGCGCGCAATCTGGCGCAGGCCGGCCTGTCGGCGGCCAAGGCCGATCCTGGCGATCCGGCAGCGATGGCGCAGCTCGCGCAATCGCAGGGCATGCTCAATGGCGCGCTCGGTCGCCTGCTCGCCGTGTCGGAGGCCTATCCGGATCTCAAGGCCAGCCAGAACATGATGCAGCTCACCGAGGAGCTGACCAGCACCGAGAACAAGGTCGCGTTCGCACGTCAGGCCTACAACGACTCGGTGATGGCCTACAACAACAAGCGAGAAGTGTTCCCCTCGAGTGTTCTCGCCGGCATGTTCAATTTCAAGGAAGCGGCGCTGCTCGACATTCCGGCCGATCGCGCCGAAGTGCGCGAAGTGCCGAAGGTGATGTTCTGAGGTCGACGCACCTGCCGGCACCGGTCGCATCGCGATGAATTTCTTCGAACGCCAGGCCCAGGCGCGGCGCAACAGCACACGCCTGATCGCGCTGTTCTCGCTGGCGGTGCTGGGCATCGTGCTGATGGTCGGCGTGCTGGTGCTGCTCGTCGTCGGGCCGCGTCCCGGACCGTTGCTGGCGGCCGCGGTGGCGACGCTCGCGGTGATCGGGCTGGGTTCGCTGTTCCGCATTTCGTCCTTGCGCAGCGGCGGCGAGACGGTGGCCCAGCAGCTCGGCGGCGTGCCGGTGGCGGAGGACACGCGCGATCCGCAACTGCGGCGGCTGCGCAATGTGGTCGAGGAAATGTCAATCGCGTCCGGCGTGCCGGTGCCGAAGATCTACGTGCTCGAGCAGGAAGCCGCGATCAATGCGTTTGCGGCGGGCTATTCGACATCAGATGCCGTCGTCGCAGTGACCCGCGGCGCGCTCGACCGGCTCAACCGCGACGAGCTGCAGGGTGTGGTCGCGCACGAATACAGCCACATCCTCAACGGCGACATGCGGCTCAACATCCGCCTGATCGGTGTGCTGTTCGGCATCCTGATGATCGGCATCATCGGTAGAAAGATCCTGATCCATGGCCGCGGCTTCCGGAACAGCGCGACGATCGTGGTGATCGTCGGCGCGCTCGCGGCGATGGCGGTCGGCAGCCTCGGCATGTTCTTCGGCCGCATGATCAAGGCCGGTGTCAGCCGTTCGCGCGAAGTGCTGGCCGATGCATCGGCGGTGCAGTTCACCCGGCAGACGGCGGGTATCGCCGGTGCGTTGAAGAAGATCGGTGGCCTCGACAGCGGCTCGCGCCTCGCGCACCGCGAGGACGCCGAGGAAGTCAGCCACATGCTGTTCGGCGACGGCGTGGGCCTGAGCGGTCTGTTCGCCACGCACCCGCCACTGATCAAGCGCATCCAGGCGCTGGAGCCCGGCTTCCGTCCCGAGCAGCTGTCGCGTCTGCAGCAGCAGTGGATGATGAATCCACCCGATGGCCTGCAGGAAGACGTCGCGCTGGGTCTGGTCGCGCCGGGCGAGGCGCTGCCGCACAAGGACCGCGCACTGGCGGTGACGCCGCCGATGGTGGCCGCGCAGGTCGCGCATCCGCACGACGACGACTACGCCCGCGCACATGCGCTGGTCACGGCCATCAGCGATCCGCTGCACGATGTCGCCACGCATCGCGAGGCGGCGATGCCGCTGGTGCTCGCCCTGCTGTTCGACGACAGCGATGTCGTGCGCGGTCGACAGCACACCGAGATCGTCGCGCGCATGGGGGCGTCGGTGGCGACCGAAGCGGCGCATCTGCGCGAAACGCATTTGCTGGAGCTGCACCCCATGCTGCGCATGCCGCTGGCGGCATTGGCGTTCCCGGTGTTGCGTCGGCGCCCGCGCCCGGAACTGGCGACGTTCCTCGACACCGTGCACGCGGTGGTGCACGCCGACCAGCAGGTGTCGCTGTTCGAGTATTGCCTCGGCCGGTTGCTGGAAGTGCAGTTGCGCGAGACGCTTGACCCCGGACGGTATATCCGCTTCGGCCGACGCAAGCCCGGTAATGTGAAGCAGGAATTCGCGACGCTACTCGCCGTCGTCGCGCAGGCCGGAAATCCCGGCGACAAGGCCGCCGCGCAGCGTGCGTATCTCGCTGGCATGCAGCGCGTGCTACCACGCGACCACGTGCCGTACGCACCGCCTGCGGGCGGCGTGCAGGCGCTGGACGATGTGTGGGAGCCGCTCGACGCACTCGACCCGCTGGCCAAGCAGGTGATGGTCGAAGCGATCACCGCGGCCGTCAGTCACGACGGACAGGTCAGCGTGGCCGAGTCCGAACTGCTGCGCACGATCTGCGGCGTGCTGCATTGCCCGTTGCCGCCGACGCTGGAACAGCTGCCGCACTAGGCAGCTCTCACTCGGCGCGGATCATCTCCGCCGCGCGCTCGGCGATCATGATTACCGGCGCATTGGTGTTGCCACCCGGCAGGCTCGGCATCACCGACGCATCGACGACACGCAGTCCGTCGACGCCGCGCACGCGCAGCTGCGGATCGACCACCGCGTCATCGTCGATGCCCATGCGGCAGGTGCCGACCGGGTGATAGACCGATTCCGCTTTCGCGCGGACGAACGCCGCCAGTTCGGCATCGCTCAGATCGTTGCGCGCGGGAAAGATCGGCGTGCCGCGGATACCGTCGAACGCGGCCTGCGACAGGATCGTCCGCGAGATGTGCGCGCACTCGACCATCATCTTCAGATCGAAGCCGTCCGCATCGCTGAGATAGTTCGCCTCGATGCGTGCCTTGTCGCTGACGCGGTTGCTGACCAGCGTGACGCGGCCCCGGCTGCGTGGCCGCAGGAAGCAGGCGTGCAGGGTGTAGCCGTCGCCGGCCAGACGGTTGCGGCCGTGGTCGTCGAGCATCGCCGGCACGAAATGGAACTGGATGTCGGCGCGGTCGTCAGGCGCGAGCGGCGAGCGGTAGAAGCCGCCGGCTTCGGCGATGTTGCTGGTGCCCGGGCCGCGACGGCCACGCACGAAGTAGTCCCACGCGATCGCGACGTCGCTGGCGCGGTCGTAGGTGATGCGCTGCGTGGCATGGAACAGCGTGCAGATGTCGAGATGGTCCTGCAGATTGCCGCCGACACCGGGCGCGTCGTGCACGACTTTGAGGCCGTGCCGGCGCAGATCGTGTGCCGGGCCGATACCGGACAGCATCAGCAGCTGCGGCGTGTTGATCGCGCCGCCGCACAGCAGCACCTCGCGCGTCGCAGGCTGATGGAACGCGCCGCGCGCGGTCGAATACACCACGCCGGTCGCGCGTCCATCCTCGAACGTCACGCGGCTGGCGACCGCGCCGGTCTGGATCGTCAGGTTCGGGCGCGCGCGCGTGGCGCGATCGAGGTACGCCGTCGCCGCCGAACACCGTGCACCATCGCGCTGGGTCACCTGGTACAGGCCGACGCCCTGTTGCCGCGGCCCGTTGAAATCGGCGTTCGCCGGCAGCCCCGCCTGCTGCGCGGCGTCGATGAACATCCGCGAGACCGGATTGACGTAGCGCAGATCGGACACCGTCAGCGGCCCATCGCCGCCATGCAGTGCATCGCCGCCACGCGCGTTGCCTTCGCTGCTGCGGAACCAGGGCAGCACGTCGTCCCACGACCAGCCCTGCGCGCCCTGCGCGGCCCAGTCGTCGTAATCCGCCGGCACGCCGCGGATGTAGCACATCGCATTGATCGAGCTCGAACCGCCGAGCACCTTGCCGCGCGGCCACCACAAGGCCCGGTTGTCGAGCTGCGGCTCGGGCGCGGTGTCGTAGTCCCAGTTCACACCCTTGCGGTTGACCAGCTTCGCCAGGCCTGCGGGCATGTGGATGAAAGGGTGCGTGTCATTCGGGCCCGCTTCGAGCAGCAGCACGCGCACGTGCGGATCGGCGCTGAGCCGATGGGCGAGCACACAGCCGGCGGAACCGGCGCCGACGATGATGTAGTCGTAGACGGGAGCGGGACGGGGAGGCATCGCGGCACGGTAGGCAAGGGGGCTAGAGCATATGCTCCGCGCACCGGACCGTGCCGGCGATGTGCTGGTCGCCGTCATGGTGTTGCGTTAACGTGCCGCGTCCGCCAGGAGCCCGCCATGCGCCCCCCCGTCATGACGCCGCCACGCCCGCGGCTGCGCGCCGCGCTGGCGGAGTCGCCGCCGCTGTGGTGGGCGCTGCTGTATTTCTTCTGCCTGCTGTGCGGCTACTACGTGCTGCGCCCGGTGCGCGACGCGATGGGTGCGTCGTCCGATGCCTCCGCGGTGTTTCCGTCTTTCCTGCTGGACTGGGCCGCGGCGCGCGGCATTGCGCTGGGCGACTTCACGTTGCAGGCGCTCTTCAGCGGCACGTTCGTGGTGATGCTGCTGCTGCAACCGCTCTACGGCGCGCTGGTGTCACGCTTCCCGCGCCGGGTGTTCCTGCCGGTGGTGTACCTGATCTTCATCGTCTGCCTGCTCTGTTTCCGCTGGGCGTTCGATACCGATCTCCAGGGTCGCGGCGCGCTGTTCTTCATCTGGATCGCGGTCTTCAACCTGTTCGCGGTCACCGTGTTCTGGAGCTTCATGGCCGACGTGTTCGACAACGAACACGCCAAGCGCTACTACGGTTACATCGGTGCGGGCGGCACGATCGGCGCCTTCGTCGGTCCGTTCATCACGACGATGCTGGTCGGCCGGATCGGTGTGGCGAATCTGACGCTGGTGTCGGTCGGTTTCTTGTGTGTGTGCCTGCTGTGCATCCTCAAGCTGCGCAGCTGGGCGCGGCGCAACGAGGCGACGCGCGCCGAGCACGGCGAGCAGGCGATCGGCGGTTCGATCTGGGCTGGCCTCAAGCTCATTGCCGCCGATCCGCTGCTGCGCGGCCTCGCCTTGCTGATGTTCTTCGGCGTCGGCGTGGGCACGCTGCTCTACAACGAACAAGCCGCGATCGTGCGACGCCTGTATCCCACTGCCGAGGCGGCGACGCGTTACTACTCGATCATCGACTGGGCGGTCGCCAGCCTGACGATCCTGGTGCAGCTGCTGCTGACGCGCTGGCTGCTGCGCCGCTACGGCGTGGCACCGTTGCTGCTGTTGCCGGCCGTGGCGATCCTGATCGGATTCGCGCTGCTGTCGGCTTCGCCGCTGCCGCTGCTGATCGCGACGGTGCAGGTGATGACCCGCGCCAGCGAGTTCTCGCTGGCCAAGCCGGCGCGCGAGACGCTCTACACCCGGGTGAGCCGCGAATCGCGCTACAAGGCCAAGGCGGTCATCGATACGGCCGTGTATCGCGGCGGCGACGTGACCTTCGTCTGGGTGCACAAGGCGCTGTCGGTGCTGGGGTCGCAGCTGGTGTTCGTGGCCGGCATCGGCATCGCGCTGGGCATGACCTTCGGCGCATGGCGGGTTATCCGCGCCGAGCGCAGGCTGCCCGAACAGCCGGCACCTGCCCGGCCTCCGGAGCACACCCATGGCAAGCCGTCGTGAGTTTCTCGCCCACAGCCTGACCGCCGCGACGTTCGCCGCATTACCGGCCGCCGTTTTCGCATCGACCGGGCGCGCGACGCGTCCGCTGAAACTCCTGATCCTGGGCGGCACCGGTTTCCTCGGCCCGCACTTCGTCGAACGCGCGCATGCACGCGGGCACACGCTGACCCTGTTCAACCGCGGCCGCAGCAATCCGACGCGCTTCGACGGTACGCCGCTCGCCGGTATCGAACAGCTGCGCGGCGATCGCAAGGACGATCTCGTCGCGCTCGATGGCGACCGCCGCTGGGACGCGGTGCTCGACACTTCGGCGTACTTCCCCGACGACGTCGCGCGCAGCGCGGCGTTGTTGGCCGGGCGCGTCGATCACTACCAGATCATTTCGTCGATCTCGGTCTACGCCCGCAACGACATCGCCAATGACGAGGACAGCGCGCTGGCGACGCTGGACGATCCGTCCACCCGCACGATCACCGGCGAGACCTACGGCGGGCTCAAGGCGGCCTGCGAGCGTGCCGCACAAAGCGCGTTGCCCGGCCGCACATCAGTGGTGCGGCCCGGGCTGATCGTCGGCCCCGGCGATCCGACCGATCGTTTCACGTACTGGCCCACGCGCGCCGATCGCGGCGGCGAGATCGCAGCGCCCGGTGGGCCCGACAATCCGACCCAGTGCATCGACGTGCGAGACCTCGCGGCATTTCTGCTGCAGCTGATCGAACAGGACACGACCGGCGTGTTCAACGCCGACGCGGCGCCCGGCACACTCGATATGAGACGTCTGCTCGACAGTTGCCTGCGGCAGGCGAAGGCGGCCGGCGGTGCGCCGGATGCGCGGCTGACATGGCTGCCCGCGGAATTTCTCGACGCGCAGGGCGTGAAGGCGTGGTCCGACATGCCGGTCTGGATCGCGCCGGTGGGCGAGTACGCCGGCTTCGGCCGGACACGCGTCGATCGTGCGATCGCGGCCGGGCTGACCCATCGCCCGATCGATGACACCGTTCGCGACACGCTGGTCTGGTGGCGCGCGCAGCCGGCCGAACGCCGCGCCGTACTCAAGTCGGGACTGACGCCGCAACGCGAGGCCGAGGTGCTGGCGGCGTGGCACGCGCGCAGCGGCTGACCCGGCGCCTCCCACCTGCGTGTGATGGATACCGGCAGCGAGTCCTCCTTGCGCGCTCAGCGCAGCGCGGCCACCGTGAACAGCAGCGCGCCGATCAGGAATGCCGCGCTCAACGCATGCACCAGCGGGTGCTGCAGGCGCAGCCAGACGAACTGCAGCACCAGCCGCAGCCACCAGAAGCCGGCCATGCCGGCGAGCACCGCCCGCCCGAGCGGGGTATTGTCCAGGTCGCCGGGCATCACGAAGCAGAGCAGGGCAATAGCGCCGAACACCCACACCAGTTGTGCGTTCGCGATCTGCACGATCGCGCGATTGGGGGGCGTCGTCGTGTGCAGCGTGCGCGGCCAGTCGAACAGCCGCCAGAATCCGAGGTGGAACAACGCGAAGGCTGCGCTGTGCAGACCGCAAAAGAGAATCAACCAATCGGGTGCGGCCCGCATCTGCGCGTGCTCAACCGCTGCGCGCGCCTCGCGGTGAAACCCACATCGCGATCTGCGCGCGGAACACGGCGTCACCGGCCGGATCGCGGATCACCACGTCGACCGGCAAGGCATAGCCGGCGTCGGACTCGACAGGCTGGATCGCAGGCGTCGCCGTAGCGTGCATCGTGCCGACGGCCTTCTTCAGATATTCGACGGTCATGCCCTTGGGAATCCAGCGCATCGACGCAGGAATGCTGACGTCGGTCGTCAGGCCGCCGATCAGTTCGGCGAGGTTGCACAGCGCGATCGCATGCACCGTGCCGATGTGGTTGGTGACCGCACGACGGTGGCGCATCGTCGCCTCGCCCTGGCCGATGCGTAGTGCAGTGATGCGTGGCGCGATGCTGGCGAAGTAGGGCGCCTTGCGGCACACGAGGAAGCCGAACAGCCAGGTACCGCCCGGCCAGCGGATGAGGCGATTGCGCAACGTCAGCAGTGGGGCGGTCATCGCATGCTCCGAGTCTGGGGTGGAAACCGGAATGGCGGATACGACAACGGCGGGACTGGCCCGCCGTTGTCGGTGTTACCTCACGCGTGTCGCTCAGGCCGCTTCGCGCGACTCGCTCGACGGCTGCGTCGGCGCGCGATAGCCCGCCGAACGCAGTTCCTCGGTGTCGAAATCATCGACGGTGATCGCATCCAGCGTGAGCTCACGCAACTCGACCAGCAACGCGCGCTCTTCGACTGTGATGTGACCTTCGCGCACCGCTTCGTCCAGCTGCGCGCCGTAGTCCAGCGCCTCGATGCCCTTGCTCTTCATGGCCTTGAGGAACTTGCGCTCGACCGGCTCGGCCGCGATCGCCTTGGCCAGATAGCTGTCGATGCGGCCGCCCGGATTGTTCTCGCAGGGCGTCATGAACACACCCTCGGCCAGACGCGAACGCGCTTCGTTCGGCGCCATCAGCAGCGCGGCGACGCGACGCGAGAGACGATCGCCCGGCGCTTCGGCACGACGGCCCCACGGGAAGATCAGCAGCCACATCAGCCAGCCGACCGGACGGATCGGGAAGTTGCGCAGCGCAGCCGACAGTGCGAGTTCGATCTTGTGCACGCTGTCGTGGAATGCCCACGCCAGCAGCGGCTGGTCGGCCTGCGGCGCGCCTTCGTCGTGATAGCGCTTGAGCATCGCGCTGGTCATGTAGACATGGCTCAGCACGTCGCCGAGGCGACCCGACAACGACTCCTTGAACTTCAGCTTGCCGCCGAGCGTCAGCATCGACACGTCAGCCATCAGTGCGAGATTCGCGGAGTAGCGATCCAGCTTGCGGAAGTAGCGGCGCGTGTAATCGTCGCCGGGGGCCGCGCCGATCTTCGCGCCGGTCAGGCCGAACCAGAACGAACGTACGGCGTTGGATATCGCGAAGCCGATGTGGCCGAACAGGTTGCGGTCGAATTCCTCGAGCCCGCGCTGCGCGTCCGGATCCTGCGCCGCCTTCATTTCCTTCATGACCCACGGATGGCACAGGATCGCGCCCTGGCCGAAGATCAGCAGGCTGCGCGTCATGATGTTCGCGCCTTCGACGGTGATCGCGATCGGCGCCGCCTGCCAGCTGCGGCCGGCGAAGTTCTTCGGGCCGAGAATGATGCCCTTGCCGCCGACGACGTCCATGACGTCGCTGATGACTTCGCGGCTCATCGAAGTGCAGTGGTACTTGGCAATCGCCGACGGCACCGACGGCACGTCGCCGCGGTCGACGGCCGCCGCGGTCGCCTGCGACAGCGCACTGATCATGTAGGCCTTGCCGCCGATACGCGCGAGCGCCTCTTCGACGCCCTCGAAGCGACCGACCGACAAGCCGAACTGCTTGCGGATGCGCGCATACGCACCGGTCACGACCGCACCGGCCTTCGCGCCGCCCGAGGCAGTGGAGGGCAGGGTGATCGAACGGCCCACGGCGAGGCATTCGTTGAGCATGTTCCAGCCCTTGCCCGCCATCTCGGCGCCGCCGATCAGCTGGCTCAGCGGAATGAAGACATCCTTGCCGTGGATCGGGCCGTTCTGGAACGGCGAGTTGAGCGGGAAATGACGACGGCCGATTTCGACGCCCGGCGTTTCGCGCGGCAGCAGCGCCAGGGTAATGCCGATGTCATTGGTGTCGCCGATCAAGCCGTCCGGGTCGTACATGCGGAACGCGAGACCGACCAGCGTCGCCACCGGCGCCAGCGTGATGTAGCGCTTGTCGAACGTCAGGCGCACGCCGAGCACGTTCGCGCCGGCCCACTCGCCCTTGCAAACGATGCCGTAGTCGGGAATCGAGGTCGCATCGGAACCTGCGAACGGACCGGTCAGACCGAAGCACGGGACTTCCTGGCCGATCGCGAGACGCGGCAGGTAGTGGTCCTTCTGCTCCTTGGTGCCGTAGTGGTTGAGCAGTTCGCCCGGGCCGAGCGAGTTCGGCACGCCGACCGTCGAGCTGACCACGCTCGACATCGACGCCAGCTTCTGGATCACCTTGTGGTGCGCCAGCGCCGAGAATCCAAGGCCGCCGTATTCCTTCGGAATGATCATGCCGAAGAACTTGTTGGCCTTGATGTAGTCCCACAGCTCCGGCGGCAGATCGGCGTGGACGTGGGTGATCTCCCAGTCGTTGATCATGCTGCAGAGTTCTTCGACCGGCCCGTCGAGGAACGCCTGCTCTTCGGCAGTGAGCTGCGGCTTGGGATAGTCGAGGAGTTTCTGCCAGTCGGGATCGCCGGTGAACAGCTCGCCCTCGAAACCGACCGAGCCGGTTTCCAGCGCAATGCGCTCGGTCTGCGACAGCGGCGGCAGCACCTTGCGGAAGAACTTCAGCAGCGGCGTGGTGATCAGCGACTTGCGCACCGACGGGATCAGCAGCGGTACCGCGATCGCAGCCACCAGCAGCGCGGCGATGACCGTGGCGACGCCATTGGCGCCAAGCAGCCAACAGGCGAGCAGCACAGTGACCGTGATCGCCGCCCAGTAGACGAGACGAAGACGGTGGTAGGCGGCGAAAGCACCCACCAGCAGGAAGGCGAGAAAGGGGATCGCGACGCTCATCATCAACTCCGGCAAACGGCATTACAGAGAACGGGGCCGGCGCTGGGCCGGCTGCACGGGCGGATCCCGATGCTGACCGTACGGTCGAGTATGGTGACGGTTTCCGGTGGTGTCAATGCTGCCAGTCGGCCTGTGTCCGGCATGTCGATACTGTTGCGGATGGATGCGTATGGATAGACTGTCGCGATGAGCAGACCTGCCCCGAAATCCGCGGTGACCGCCCAGTCGGGCGACGCTTCGCCCGCCGAACGTCCAAGCCGCCTGAGCGCCGATGACTGGGCCCAGGCCGCGCTCGACCTGATCGCCGAAACCGGCGTGCAGGCCGTCGCGGTCGAGCCGTTGGCGCGCCGTCTCGGCGTGACCAAGGGCAGCTTCTACTGGCATTTCCCGTCGCGCGATGCGCTGCTGCAGGCCGCGCTCGAGCGCTGGGAGAACGTCGAGCAGGAAGCGCTGTTCGGCGCGCTCGAAAAAGTGCCGGATGCCCGCGAGCGTTTGCGCGCGCTGTTCCATATGGTGGCGCGCGAGTACAAGTCGCACGTGATCTACAGCGCGCTGCTCAAGGCACAGGACCATCCCACCGTGCACCCGGTGATCGAACGCGTCTCCAAGCGTCGCCTCGACTATCTGACCGCCTCGTTCCGCCAAGCCGGCCTCGGCCGCGAAGACGCGCAGCACCGCTCGCGTCTGACCTACGCCGCCTACGTCGGCTTCCTGCAGCTCAACCTGCAACTGCACCAGGCGCGCATGCAGCAGGACGAGTTCGACGCGTATGTCGAACATCTGGCGCAGACACTGGTGCCTGCCTGACGCAAGGGACTGGCTACAGACAGCCTTCCGCATTTGCAGGTTCCGGATTCGACTTGCTGACGCAAGCCGGGAGCAGGGGGGGCTCTCTTGCTGCGTCTCGACGCCGCACTCCGGCGGCGCGGCAGGACGGCGCGATCAATCCTGTTTGGAGCGTATCGGAGCACGGCGTAGATCTGCATCGGCGCGTATAAGCGTCGATGGATCTGGATGTTCGGGCAGGCTGTACATGGAACAGGGGGCGTGCGCCGTGTCGGACGCTGGAAACGCAAAATGCAACGCCGCAAATAACTACGGCCCCTTGCGGGGCCGTAGTGTTGTCTCACGTCTTCAGCGATATCAGAAGCGCTGGATGTATTCCATGTACATGAAACGGCCCGGAACGTCGTACTGCGGATCGAACGAGTTCGCGAACGTGGTGTAGCTGACCGGCGGTTCCTTGTCGAAGAGGTTGGTCACACCCGCCTTGATCGTGGCGTCCCAAGGCAGGTTGTAGCGGGCCTGCACGTCGTGATACGTCGTCGCGCCCAGCTTATTGCGTCCGAAATCGCCGCGATCTGGCGCTGTGCAGAATGCGACGAACGCGCAGTCTTCGTAAAGGCCGGAGAAGTATCGGCTGCTGAAGGTTGCGCCGAAGTCACCGAGCTGCCAATCGAGCGACACATTGCCACGCAGGCGCCAGTACGGATCGCGATCGAGGTAGCGGCCGCTGAACTTCTCAGCTTCCGACGCCGCAGTGATCTGCTGGTCGTACTTGGACACGTAGGACGTATCCAAGGTGAAGCCGAAGCTGCCGTACTGCGTTTCAGGCATGCGGTAGCTGACATTGAAGTCGTAGCCTTCGACGTCGACGACGCTGAGATTCTGCGGGGTCAGGCTGATGTTGCCGATCTGGAAGTCTTCCGGGCGACGTGTGATCAGACCGCAGAGCGCCTGGTCACCTGCGCTGTAGCACTGCTCCACGATGAATGCGGTCGAGAGCGTAGTGATCGCGTTGTCGATCTTGATGCTCCACCAGTCCAGCGACAGATTCAGGCCGTCGACGAACGAGGGGCTGAAGACCAGCCCCAGCGTCTTGCTGACCGATTCTTCGGGACCCACGTCCGGGTTGCCGCCGACCTGGAACGGATACAGCGTCTGCCCGTTGAAGCCCGGACCGGCGTTGGTCTGCTGGATGAAGCCGGCAGGTGCACCGGCTGCCGCGCAATTGGCAGCGATGGCTGCGTTACGGCCCGAGAAGTCTTCCGAACAGATGTCACCAAAGCTGATGAACGAATCACTCTGGCCGCCGAAGAGGGTCGAGATCGGCGGGGCCCGGAATCCCTGCGCCCAGTTGCCACGTACCAGCAGCGATTCCACCGGCTTCCACTTGAAGCCGGCCTTGCTGTTGGTGGTATCGCCGAAGTTGCTGTAATCCGAGTAACGCGAGGCCACGCTGAACTCGAGAAGGTCTGCGAGCGGCACATCCGCGAGCACCGGGATCAGCAGCTCGGCGTAGATTTCGTCGAGATCGTAAGCGCCCGAGGTCGGCTGACGGGAGTTGCCCGAGGTAAAGCCGGCAGCGACAAATGCGTCCGGACGATCGAAGCCACTTTCCTTGCGGGATTCCACGCCTGCCGCGAAGCCCATCATGCCGCCCGGCAATTCAACGATCTCGCCGCTGATGTTGGCGGTGAAGGATTCGCTGCGGCCCTGGAACGCGTCCTGCGCAGTGAACAGGAGGTAGTCGAGCATCTCCTGAGTCACGCCGCCGGCCGGGGAAAGCGGATTGAAGGGTACGCAACCGTCGATGATGTTGCCGCCGGGCGCGTCGACGCAGACCACACGGCCGTCACGGAGTTCGGACGGACCCACACCAGCGCGCACGTTCAGCACGTTCACGTCACCGATCTGCGCATCTTCCTGGTCCGACCGGTTGAAGTTGTAGCCCACATCCCAGTTGAACAGCCGGTCAGCGAACTCGAAGTTTCCTTCGATACCCGCGTAGACGTGGAAGGTCTTGACGTTCTGCTGATAGACGCGGTCCTGCTCGGTCAGGCGGTGGCTCCACGCCACATCACGACCGTCGCCACCGTACAGGGTGTTGTACGGATTGTAGTAGCTGTCGCCACTCATGAAGTCGTTGTTGCTCACGCCGCCATTGAGAGGGAAGCCCGCCAGCTGCTGCTCCGAACGACGTTCGTTGTACAGAGCATCCGCGACAAAAGTCAGGTTGTCAGTGACCTCGTGCCGGCCTTTCATGTACAGAGAGGTACGGGTCTGCGGGGTCAGCAAATAGTTGTCGGCAGCGAAATTGTAGGCATCCTGGCCTGCAGCAAAAGGCTGGAACTGACCGATCGCGTAACGCGGATCGTCGCTCGGGCCGGTGCCGGTCGCGCCGGGGCGAACGACGATCGAATTGCTGCCCGGGCCTCCGACGTTGTCCGGATCGACGCCGTTGTTCCAGATGCGGCCGTTGCTGCTGAAACCGCTGAAGCCGGCCGGGTCGCGCCTGAACGACGGGACGCGCGAAATCGCACGGTCACCGGCGCTCACTTCCTTTTCATCGACGCGCGACAGGCTGATCACGACATTGCTGCGATCGTTGCCTGCACCGAGCGTCGCTTCGACCGCAGCGCGCTCACCGTCACCCTGGCTGAACTGGCCGTAATAGACGCGGGCTTCAGCGCCCTCGTAATCACGACGCGTGATGATGTTTACGACACCGGCAATCGCGTCAGAACCATAGATCGAAGACGCACCATCCTTCAGGACTTCGATGCGCTCAATCATGGCGGAAGGAATGGTGTTGAGGTCGACCGAGCCGCCCAGCCCCTGAACCCAGCGGCGGCCATCAACGAGCACCAGCGTGCGCGATGCGCCGAGGTTGCGCAGCGACACGGTGGCCGAACCGTCACCGCCGTTGTTGAAGGTGCGGTTGATATTGGAGCCGTTGGCCGAAATGCGCTGCAGGACCTCGGCAACGGAGGTCAGGCCCTGCTTTTCGATCGCCGCGCGGTCCAGAACCAGCACCGGCTGTGAGGATTCGGCATCGACCGAACGAATGCGCGAACCGGTCACTTCGATGCGGTCGAGAGTGGTGGCTTCCTGCTCACTCTGCGCAAGTGCGATACCGGTGCCCGCCGCACTGGTGGCGCCTGCGACGAGCGCGAACGTAATCGCATCGCGCAGTTGGGTGGTCTTGAACTTCATCTGTCTCTCTCTCCAAGTGAGTCTCGGGATTTCCCCAAAGTAACCGACCGAGTGGATCAAATTGATCGCCAAACTCGGCAAGGTCGGCCCGATACTAGACCGGTCTTGGAATAAATTAAAGTGTCGTTAAGTTATGAATTTCCGAACCCGCATTCAGTGAGCGGTTACGGACCGAAGTGTCCATCTGGATGGAACACAATCAATGGACGCGACTAAGAGGAGGCGAGTAGGCTGCGCTACACGCCTAAACCTCTTCGCGTTCGTCATTTGAAGAGTCGAGATCTCGGACGCGCGCGCGTCGGACAAGAGTTGACGAGCGGTGAAGGGAGTGCGCGCACTGGCTCACTTGGCGCAAACGCATCGCAGCCGCCTGACCCCATCAGTCTGCGGCCTACTTTTGGCGACGGGCGCTGGTCGTTACTGAAATATTGCCTGCCACGTGGTGCAAGCGGTGACTTAGCTATGACGCCCCAGGACGGGGCTGCTATCCAAGACCGTCAGAGATCCTGCTGGTACCGGATATACGGCACCGCGCCCTCGTCGTCCGCGTTCTCGGTCATCTTCGAGAACGGGTTCTTGCCCCGGGTGATCACGTTGTCTGCGCCGACTGTGAGCTGGCCGCTCCACGGGGTGCGCCAGCTGACGCCGAGGCCGACGCCTTCCCATTTCGGGAGGCCGGGGGTGTCGACGACCTGGCCGACGATGTTGGCGCTGAAGCGGCCGATGCCGCCGCCGACGCTGAGGCTTCGGCTGGTCCAGTGGTCACTGAGTGTGGCAGGCGCGGCCGATGTCGGGATCAGCGTGGCCTTGGCCAGGGTGCCGGCGAGCGAGACGTAAGCGTCGTCGCCGATGTCTTTCTTGGCAAAAACGGTTAGGTCGTGGAGATCGACCTGGCCAGCCGAGGCGACCCGCGACGGGCTGAGGAAGCCGGGCAGGGTGTCGCGGCCTTCGCCGAGCGTCAGGCCCACGCCGCCGCCGGGACGGCTCAGGCTCGCCGTCGCACTGGCACGACGGGCGCCAGGCGTGTTGTCACCGACAGAAGCCAGCTGGCAGTTGCGCGCCAGGCTGCTGACGGCGCCGTTGAAGCTGCTGCCGGGGCTGCATAGCAGGGCCAGCGAGCTGCCCGATTCAAGGCCGAACGCGGCGTCGAACTGGCTTTCGCCGAAGCGCCAGCGGCGGCTCGACTGGTTGGCGGTCGCGGGTTCGAGGACCAGGAAGGCCTCGACCTTGCCGGAGGTGTCGAGTACGGGCAGGACGGTCTGGTTGCGTTTTTCCTGCGCGGCCGCGCCCGAGGCCGCCGCGAGGGCGAGACCGAGGGCAAGTACGAGGCGCGTGACAGGCAATCGCATGGCCGTTGTGACCCGGGCTCGGCCCGGAAGTTCCCCTATCGTTCGTTCCGGGACTCTAGAACATTTATATTTCTTTAACAATCTGCGCCGGGCAACCGGATGGCGTTACTGCAACCGCTCCGACACTTCCACGTCGACTTCGGGCGTTTCGAGCAGCTGTTCGATCTGTTCGGCACTGAATCCGTAGGACTGTCCACAGAACTCGCAGATCACCTTGGCTTCCCCATCGACGACCGCGGCGCGGGCTTCTTCTGCCCCGAGCGATACCAGCATCTCTTCGACGCGTCCCCGCGAACAGGAGCAACCGAAGGTCAACGCTCGTTCCCCGAGCAACTGCGGAGCGTCTTCCGGGAACAAACGTGACAGCAGCGTCTCGGTGGGCCATCGAAGCAGTTCCGCCGTCGACAGCGTGTCAAACAGAGCGCTGGCGCGGTTCCAGCCATCGTCGTCGCCTTCGTCACCCGGCAACTTCTGCAGCATGAGGCCCGCGGCCTCGTCGCCGTCGACCGCCAGCAGGACGCGCGTGGGCAGTTGCTCCGACTGGCGGAAATAGTCCTCGAACGCGCCGGACAGCGACTCGGCCGTCAGTGCGACCAGGCCCTGATAGCGGTTGGGCTCGCGATGCGGCGAGGGGTTTTCGATCGTGATCGCCAGCAGTGCGTCATCACCGAGCGCGCGCAAGTCACGCGAAACGTCCGCGCCATCGCCGTCGAAGCGGGCGATGCCGCGGATCGTGCCGGCGGCCGTGCACTCTGCGAACAGCGTGCGCATCGGGCCCGGCGCGCGCAGTTGCACCGAGAGGCGACCGTCGACCTTGGCGTGACCGGTGAATAGCGCCGACGCCACGCAGGCTTCGCCCAGCATCTCTTCGATCGCCGGCGGGTAGGGGCCATTCGCGCGCACGGCTTGCCAGGCGTCGCGCAGATGGACGCGGACGCCGCGCACGCCGGCGGTCTGCAGAAGAAAGCGTGACAGGCGGTCGCTGTCGGGCTGGGCGATGTCGGTCATGTCGGCTCGCGAAGGGATTTCGATTGGCGGCGTCAAGGGTGACCGATAGAGTGGCCGCCATGGAACAACCGGCTCTCCGACATGGGGACGGCACTGCCGTCCCGCAAGCACGCCCCTCGTTCGCCCGCCGCTGGCTGCGGCGGCTGCTGTGGTTGGGCGTCCTGATCGCCGTGCTGCCTGTGTTGCAGGTGCTGGCGCTGCGCTTCATCGATCCGCCGTTTTCGACCTTCATGGCGATCCGGCAGGTCGAGGCCTGGACCGGCGGGGAGCGCGATTTCAACCTCTATTACCAATGGCGCGATTTCGACCGTATCGCGTCGTCGCTGCCGGTCTCTATGATCGCAGCCGAAGACCAGAATTTCGCCAGCCACCGCGGCTTCGATCTGGACGCGATCGAAAAGGCGCGCGCGCACAACGCGAGCGGCGGACGCATGCGCGGCGCTAGCACGATCAGCCAGCAGACGGCGAAGAACCTGTTCCTTTGGGGCGGACGCAGCTGGGTGCGCAAAGGGCTGGAGGGGTACTACACGCTGCTGATCGAAACGCTGTGGCCGAAGACGCGGATCCTCGAGGTCTACGTCAACGTGGCCGAGTTCGGCGACGGGATCTACGGCGCGCAGGCCGCGGCGAAGCGGCACTTCGGTAAAGACGCAGCACAACTGAGCGCTGGGGAAAGCGCGCGGCTGGCGGCGGTGCTGCCGAGTCCGCAGCGCTATAACGCGTCGCGCCCCGGACCGTATGTGCAGCGACGCGCGCAATGGATCCAGCGCAATGCGCGCCAGATCGGCGGCGAGTCCTATCTGGAGGCGCTCAAGTGAGTGCCCATGATCGGCTGACCATCGTCATCGCCGCGTTCGACGAGGCGCATGCGTTGCCGGTCCTGCATCCGCGCATCGCCGCGGTGATGGAGACGCTCGCCGCGGATGGCATCGACACGCGTGTTCTGTACGTCGACGACGGCAGTGGCGACGCGACCTGGCAGGTCCTGCAGGGCATCGCGGCCGGCGACGCACGCGTGGCGCTGCTGCGGCTGTCGCGCAATTTCGGCAAGGAAGTCGCGCTGACCGCAGGCCTCGATATGGTGACCGAGGGCGCGGCGATGATCCTCGATGCCGATGGCCAGGATCCGCCGGAACTGATTCCGCAGTTCGTCGCGCACTGGCGCAACGGCTACGACGACGTGCACGGCACGCGGCTGAGCCGCGAGGGTGAGAGCTGGCTCAAGCGCTCGACCGCACATGTGTTCTATCGCGTCATCCAACGCCTCGCGAAGACGCCGGTGCCGGCCGACACCGGCGATTACCGGCTGCTGTCTCCCCGCGCGCTGGATGGGCTACGCCAGTTGCGCGAGCGGCATCGCTTCATGAAAGGGCTGTTCGGTTGGATCGGATTCAACCGCATCGCCGTGCCGTACGCGCGCGAGCAGCGCATCGCCGGACACACCAAGTTCGGCTTCTGGCGCCTGTGGAATTTCGCGCTCGATGGCGTGACGAGTTTTTCGACCGCACCCTTGCGACTGGCCACCTATGTCGGCGTGTTCACCGCCTGCGGCGCGTTCGCGTTCGCGCTGTACGTGATCGGCAAGGCCCTGATGTACGGCGATCGCGTCGCGGGTTGGCCGACGATGATGGCGGTGATCCTGTTCCTCGGCGCCGTGCAGCTGGTCGCGCTGGGCGTGATCGGCGAGTACCTGGGACGCCTGTACGAGGAATCCAAGCAGCGCCCGCTCTATCTGGTGAGCGCCTGGCACCCGGCGCCCGGACCGGGCGCGTTGAACCGGCTGTCCAACGTCTGATCGTCTACTTGGCATACGGGCCGCCGCAACCGCTGTCTTCGCCGCCGCCCAGTTCCAGCGTCGCGAGCAGTGCGGCCGGCGGCGCGATCGAGCCGAGCGCGAGCGCGATGGCGCCGCGCAGGCCCAGACGCGCGAGATCGGGTCGGAAGCTCGGCGATGCGAAGGTGCCGCCGATCGTCAAAGGCGTACGCAGCGCAAGAATGCTGCGGTCCTTGGGGCGCGGACGCAGCAGCAGATCCAGTTGTTCCTCGCGCAGATTGATCGTGCCTTCGCCGAGGATGATGGTGTCGGTGGTGTCGAACGCGAACGCGCGACTTTCCATCACGCCTCGCTGTACGCCGAAGTCCGCGAACGCGCAGCGCACCGGAATCTGCTTGTCGTTGCCGATTAGATATTTCAGCGTCTCGTAGACATCGATGCCGGCCAGTTCGACCAGCAGGTTGCTGACCCGTCCGGCGCCCATGCCGACCGCGACGTCGCCGTTCGCGCTGCCCAGCATTGCGGCGACCGAGTTGCCGGTGCCGGCGAGATTGAAATCGCCACCGATCCGGCCAACCGCCTCGCCGGCAAGCGTATCGGGCGGGAACAGCCCGCCGAGGCTGATGCGACGCACCGAGGCCTGCAAACGGGTCTGGATGACGTCCTGACGCGCGTCGAGCCGGATGTTGGAACGGATGTTGCCGCCGGCCACGCCGAAGTTCAGCGGTTCGAGCTGCAGCAGACCGGCATCGAGCTTGAGATGCGCGTCCATGTCGTCGATCGGCAGCTTCGGCGCATTGATGCGCTGCGCGCGCAGGCGCACGTCGGCGTCCATAGCCCGCAGTTTCGCGAGGTCGTAGGGCGTATCGGGCAGAACGCGGCCCTTGGCCGCGAGCGCGCGTTCGCGTTCGACGAGTTCGGGGTCGAGCGCGTCGCCTTCGGTATCCGGCGTGCCGCCGATGAAACCGGCGAGATCATCGAAGTCGAGGCGCTTGGAGACCAGATCGGCCTTCAGGAACGGACGTTCGCCGCCGAGCGTGATCGCGGCGGAACCGCCGAGATCGCTCTGGCCGACCTTGCCGGTGAAGCCGTCGTAGTGCCACGTGGCCGCGTCGCGGGTCAGACGACCGTCGAGCGCGTAGGGCGGCGTGTCGGGCAGGGCGACGCCGACGAGCGGAAACAGATCGGCGAGATTGCGACCCGACAGTGCGAACTGCAGATCGAAGTCGCGCAACTGGAAAGGCGCAACCAGCGAACCGCGCACATGGGCGCGCGTGGCGCCGGCGCGGGCACGCAGATCGATGCGGTACGGCTTGTCGGTGTCCTGCAGCGCGAGCGGCGACTCGGCCACGCCCTCCAGCGTGAACCGGTTGTTGGTCCAGCTGCCGCCGCCTTCGATGCCGATCGCCGGCGCGGCATCTTCGCCGCCGCGCGATTCACGGCTGGCCAGGCGCACGTCGATGTCGGTCTGGCCCGGCACATCGAGATAGCGCAGGCGGCCGTCTTCGACCCACAGCCGACGGATCTGCGGCGGCGGGCCATCGCCGCCGCCACCAAACGCGATGTCCCAGTTACCGGTGCCGCCATCGGAATTGGTTTCCAGGCGCAGGATCGGTTTCACCAGCCGGATTTCGGGCAGCCGCACTTCGCGCTTGAACAGCAGCGGGAAGACCTCGATTTTGATCTCCAGCCGCTCGACCGAGGCCATCGTCTGTGACTCGGACCAGTCCGCATTCGCAAACCGCAAGGCGTCGGCGCGGACGGTGGTCGTGCGGCCCAGATCGACATCGAGATCGCCGCCGATGACCAGTGCGCGGCCGGTGCGGGCTTCGACGATGCGTTCGACCGGACCTTTGAACCAGTTCCAGTCCCAAAGGAGAACCAGCAGCACGATCGCCACCAGAAGCACGAGCGCAACGACGCGCAGCGGTCGAGACGATGCGAATCGACGGAAACGCGGACGGGGCGATGCGGGAGATGGGGGCGTGGTCGTCATGGGGGGCCTTGTTCAGCCCCACCATCGACGCGCCGCGGTCAACTGCGGGTGAATGTTCCGTTGCGGTTCGGCATCACGACGCGTCCGCGGGCCCCGAGTCCGGCAGTGCGGTTTCGGTGCAGCGCACAGTGCGGCCGTTGTCCTGTGACAGTTCGGCGCCGGCATCGGTGGTGACGAAACGCAGGCCGACCTCCGACCACACCGGCGGCTGGCTGCCGCGGATCACGCCGAGATTGACGATGCGGCCATCGGTCATGCGCAGTCGGGCGAAGCGACCTTCGCGGATGATCTCGACGATGGCGGCCGTCGGGCAGTCGTAGGCCGCGGTGACGGTTTCCGGCGCGGGCGCAGGCGTCGCGGGCGGCGGCGCGGGCGCGGCCACGGGTGCAGGCGGCGCCGGTGGTTCGGCGGAACAGGCCGCCAGCATGACGACGGCGAGGGCGGACAACAGCGGGACGGATCGCATGCGGAACTCCGGCGTGGGCGACGACCGCTTGATTGTCGCGACGCGCGCGCTGGCGATCAACGCGCCGGCACGACCTGGGCCAGCACGGCCACGTAATGGCAGACGCTGCCGCCGATGCAGAACAGGTGCCAGATCGCATGCGCGTAGGGAATCGAATCGCGCATGTAGAAGAAGGTGCCGGCCGTGTAGAACACGCCGCCTGCGATGATCCAGCTCAGCGTCCAGGTATCGAGCGCGGCCGCGACCGGGCCGATCGCGATCACTACCAGCCAGCCCATCGCCACATAGATCGCGGTCGACAGACCGCGGAAGCGGCCGGTGTAGAACAGCTTGAACACCACGCCCGCCAGCGCGAGCGTCCAGATGATGCCGAACAGCCACCAGCCCAGCGTGCCGCGCAATCCGATCAGCGTGAAGGGCGTATAGGTGCCGGCGATCAGCAGATAGATCGCGCAGTGGTCGAATACTTTCAGGCGGCCCTTGGCCACCGGGTGTTCGACCGCGTGGTACAGCGTGGACGCCAGATACAGCAGCAGCAGCGAGACGCCGAACACGATCGATGCGCCGAGTTGCCAGCCGTTGCCGTAGAGCGCGGCCAGGGTGATCAGGACCGCACCGCCGGCGAGCGCGGCGGTCGCGCCGAGACCGTGGGTCAGGGCGCTGGCAAACTCTTCACGCTTCGCGCGGAGCGAACGGGGCGGGGCGGTGGTCATCGACGTCCGGCTGGGGGATTGGACTGCCGCGAAGTATGACCGCGAGCCCGTGTCCTGTCAGAGATCGCGGCGCGGATCAGTCCACCGACACCGCATGCGCGTGCTCGCGCGTGGCGAGGAATTCGACACCCTCCGCGCGCTCCTGGGCCAGCTGCAGGTTCACCCGGGTCGGCGCGAGATAGACCAGCTGATCGGCGGCGTCATAGGCCAGATTCATCGCGTGCTTGTCGCGGAATGCCTCGAGCGTCTTCGCGTCCTTGCAGCGGATCCAGCGGGCGGTATTGACCTGCACCGCTTCGAAGCTCGCATCGACGCCGTATTCGTCCTTCAAGCGGTACGCGACGACGTCGAACTGCAGCACGCCGACCGCGCCGAGGATCAGATCGTTGCTCATCAGCGGCTTGAAGAACTGCGTCGCGCCTTCTTCCGACAACTGGGCCAGTCCCTTCTGCAACTGCTTGAGCTTCAGCGGGTCGCGCAGGCGCGCGCGGCGGAACAGTTCCGGGGCGAAGTTCGGGATGCCGGTGAAGGCAATGTTCTCGCCCTCGGTGAAGGTGTCGCCGATCGAGATCGTGCCGTGGTTGTGGATGCCGATGACGTCGCCCGGAAACGCCTCGGCGGCGATCTCGCGGTCACTGGCCATGAAGGTCAGCGCGTTGGCGAGCTTGAGCGGCTTGCCGGTGCGCGGCTGGAAGACCTTCATGCCGGCTTCGAAGCGACCCGAACACACGCGCATGAACGCCACGCGGTCGCGGTGCATCGGGTCCATGTTCGCCTGGATCTTGAACACGAAGCCGGTGAGCTTGTCTTCCTGCGGCGCGACTTCGCGTGTGGTCGTTTCGCGGACCTGCGGCGGCGGGGCGTGGTCGACGAAGAAATCCAGCAGCGGCTGCACGCCGAAGTTGTTGACGCCCGAGCCGAAGAACACCGGCGTCTGCTTGCCGGCGCGGTAGGCCTCGAGATCGAAGGGATGGCTGGCGCCCTGCACCAGTTCCAGTTCGTCGCGCAGGTCGGCCAGCATCTTCTCGCCGATTTTTTCGCTCAGGCCCGGCGCATCGATCGACGGGAAGATCGTCGAATCCTGGCGGGTGAAGTTGCGGCCCGGCTCATAGAGATGCACTTCGCCGGTCACCAGATGCACCACGCCCTTGAGGCGCTGGCCCATGCCGATCGGCCAGGTCACCGGCGCGCACTGGATGCCGAGCACGGTTTCGACTTCATCGAGCAGGTCGATCGGGTCCTTGCCCTCGCGGTCGAGCTTGTTGATGAAGGTCATGATCGGCGTGTCGCGCAGCCGGCAGACTTCCATCAGCTTGATCGTGCGTTCCTCGACGCCCTTGGCGACGTCGATCACCATCAGCGCCGAGTCGACCGCGGTCAGCACGCGATAGGTGTCCTCGCCGAAGTCGGCGTGGCCGGGCGTGTCGAGCAGATTGACGACGCGGCCCTCGTAGGGGAACTGCATCACCGAACTGGTCACCGAGATGCCGCGCTCCTTCTCCAGCGCCATCCAGTCGGACGTCGCGTGGCGCGCGGCCTTGCGGCCCTTGACCGAGCCGGCCATCTGGATCGCACCGCCGAACAGCAGCAGCTTTTCGGTCAGCGTGGTCTTGCCGGCGTCGGGATGCGAAATGATCGCGAACGTGCGGCGGCGGGAACTTTCGGAGGCGATATCGGACATGCGGGCGGCCGCGCGGGTGCGCGCAGGCGGGAATCGGGAAGCCGCCGATTATACGACGCCGTGCGGCGGGCTCAGGGCCTGGCCGGCTCCGCCCCGGCCTGCACCTGTCCGAAGCGCAGCGGGCCGTTTGGCCCGGCCATCCGGAACGGCAGTGATTCGAGCCGCATGCCGCGGTTGGCCTGGACGACGAAATGCAGATGCGGCGCGGCGCTCAGGCCGGTGTTGCCCGAGAAGCCGATGATCGTGCCGCGCAGCACGCGTGCGCCGGGTGCGACGACCACGCCGGCCTGCTGCAGGTGCGCGTAGAGCGCCATCGTGCCGTCGTCGTGGAGGACGCGGATGAAGTTGCCGCGCACGCGGTCGTCGCCCGCATCCACTATCGCTTGCGGATCGAGGCGCGCGGTCGCGCGGGACTCGACCTGCATCACCAACCCGTCGCGCGCCGCGAGGACCGGCGTGCCGGCGGGCACCGCAAAATCGACCGCGTGCCGGTTTTCGTCATCAGCGTGACTGAAGCCGCCGCCGAAGCCCTGGGCGATCCGTACGGGCGCGTCGCGCAGTGGATACAGATATTCGACGTTGCGCGCACGGGCGCCCGGCAGACCGGGGATGGCGACGAGCCGCAGGCGCGTGCCGGCGGCGCCATCCTGCAACTGCGCGATCACGAGGCGGCTGTCGCCCGGCACCGCGACGCGTGCCGGCAGGGCCGGCGTGGCGATCGGCGGCGGACCGTCGGCCAGTAGCGTCACTTCCACCGGCCCGGCGAGATGGTTGATCGCGGTCGCCTCGGTGCCACCGAAGCGCGGGCGCAGTTCGAGTTCGACGCTCGACACGCGGGTCGGAGACGTGACGGCTTCGACCGACGGCGCGGGTGGCGGCGTCGTCGCACCGGGCCACGTACCGCTCGACGGCGTCTGCGCGAGCGCGGCGCCGGATACGCACAGCGCCAGCAGCGCGAGCGCCGACTGCCATCGCCGCATCGGCATCAGCGCGCTCAGCGGCTGCAGTCGGGATCGAGCTGCAGCGCGGCCCCGACCTCGCGCAGATCGAATGCGACCACCGAGGCATCGTCATCGACCGCGAACAGTGCGCCAGCGGGGAAGCGCGCCGTGGGCGAGGGATGCAGTGCGATGCCGTCGGTCGCAGCGACGTGGGCGCCGGTGAAGCTGCCGGCCGGCGTCAGCTGCGCGCGATCGAACACCCGGAACACGGTGCGTGGTCGCAGCTGGTCGGCGACGATCCAGTAACCGCCGTCGACACTGCACGACCACAGCGCGATGCCTTCGGGCTCGGCATCGAACGTGCCGGCCGGCAATGCGCGACCGGTGTACGCGCCTTCGAGCGTGTAGACGTGGACCGTCGCGTTGTGGCGCAGGTCTTCGTCGGCGATCAGCAGCTGGTCGTGAGCGGCGTCACCGGCGATCGACTCGACGATGCGCAGCGCGGTCTGCGTATCGGTGGCGCCGAAGCTGCCGAGCGCGGTGACCCTGGGTGCGGCGCCGTCGTGCGATTCGAAGCGGTAGCGGCGCACGCGCTGGTCGAGACGCGCGAAGTCCGGCACCTGCTTGTGGTCGGCGCCGTCCATGAAGCTGTCGGTGACGTAGACCTCGAACACGTCCGGCGCGGTCTCGTGGACCCACAGGCCATAGGGACTGCGGAGGTCGTCGGCGCCGAACGCGGCGAGCGGCGTGAAACCGGGAAGCGAGAACACCTGCACGCGGTGATTGTCGCGCTCGGCGACGAACACCAGATCGCCGTGCACGGCGACGCCGTTGGGCCGGTCGAACTGACCGGGCATGGCCCCGCGGGCGCCGACGGTGCGCAGCATCGCGCCGGTGTCGGCATCGAATACGCGCAGCTGGTGCGTGCGCTTGGCCGTGGCGATCAGCCAGGTGCCGCCCTCGGGCGTGGGCCAGGTGGCGAGCGAATCCAGTTCGTCGCCCGCGTGCGCGGACGAGCGCCAGGCTTCGACGATCACCGGTCGGCCGCCCGCTTCCACGCCCGTCCCAGCGTGGGCTTCGGGCGCGGTGGGAAGGGGCGAACTGGTGGTGCAACCGGCCAGCAGGACGGCCGCGAACAGGAGGGCGATGCGCATCATCGGATTATGCCGAGCGCCGCGTCATCTGCGTCACCGGTTGCATCCGAAATGATCCATCTCTGCATCCGGATGAAGCGATTGACTTTCCGGAATCGCGCTGGCAACCTGCACGCTCCATCGAGACCGGCGGAGGGGCAGGCCCTTTGATGCCGGGGCAACCTGATGGGATCCGCGCTTCGCGCGGCGTCCATCGCGGTGCCAAGTCCTGCGGGGACCTGTGTGTCCACCGGAAGATGGTGATGCCGTATCGGCGTTCGCGCCGATGTTGTATTCCGCCGACAGGCGACTTCCGGTGATTCCCGCGAGACGCGATGGCCCAGTCCATCCGGAATCCCGTGCCATGAGTCTCGTCGACACCGCCTACCGCCCCGAACCCACGCCCGACGCGGCTTACGTGCACGCGCTCGCTGCCGATGCGCCGATCGCGCACGACGTCACGCGCGGCAGCCTCGACGTGCGACTCGCCACCCGGCATGCCGGCATGCGTCAGGTCACGCTGCGGTATCAGCTGCAGGGCCCGGCAACGGCGCCGGTGGTGTTCGTCGCCGGCGGCATCTCCGCGCACCGGCATCTGGCTGCGAACGCCGCGCATGCAGAAGCCGGCTGGTTGGAAGAGCTGGTCGCGCCCGGCCGCACACTCGATCCGGCGCAGCTGCGCCTGCTGGCCTTCGATTTCGTCGGCGCCGATGGCGCGCTCGATGCGCCGATCGACACGACCGACCAGGCCGATGCGATCGCCGTGCTGCTCGACGCGCTGGGCATCGCGCGCCTGCATGCCTTCGTCGGCTACTCCTACGGTGCGCTGGTCGGCCTGCAGTTCGCGGCGCGCCACGCGACGCGCGTGCAGCGGCTGGTCGCGGTCAGCGGTGCGCATCGCGCGCATCCCTATGCGGCCGCATGGCGCGCGCTGCAAAGGCAAGCCGTCGCGCTGGGCCAGCTGCAGTGCGCCGATGCGCAGGGCCTGTCGCTGGCGCGCCAGTTCGCGATGCTGAGCTACCGCACACCAGAAGAATTCGCCGAGCGTTTCGACGCCCCGCCCGAAGTCGTCAACGGCCGCGTGCGCGTCGCCGCAGAGGACTATCTCGACGCAGCGGGTGCGCGCTACGTCTCGCGCACACCGGTCACCGCGTGGCTGCGGTTGTCGGAATCCATCGATCTGCACCGCGTCGATCCGCGCGACATCCGCGTGCCGACGACCGTCGTCGCCGTCGAAGGCGACCGCCTCGTCCCGCTGGCCGATGCGGTGACGCTGCTCGAAGGCCTGGGCCCGAACGGACAACTGCGCGTGCTGCGCTCGCCTTACGGCCACGACGCCTTCCTCAAAGAAACCGACCGCATCGATGCACTGCTCGCGACCGCGCTGCGTGCCCCCACTTCCGGAGACCCCGCATGAGCATCCACGCCCCGACCGACGCCGCCTGTCAGCCCGCGACCCGCGCCGTGCGCGCCGGCATCGACCGCGATCCGGCCTATGGCGCGGTGACGCCACCGATCGTGCTGTCGAGCAACTTCAGCTTCGCCGGCTTCGGCGAGAAGCGACAGTACGACTACACCCGCAGCGGCAATCCCACGCGTGATCTGCTCGGCGAAGCGCTGGCCGAACTCGAAGGCGGCGCGGGCGGTGTGATCACGCCGACCGGCATGGCCGCGATCACCTTGGTGCTCAATGCGCTGCTCGAGCCGGGCGATCGTCTGGTCGTGCCGCACGATGCCTACGGCGGCAGCTGGCGTCTGTTCGATGCGCTGGCACGCAAGGGGCACTTCGAACTCGTCACCGCCGATCTCACCGATCCGCGCAGCCTCGCCGACGCGCTGGCCACGCAGCCGAAGCTGGTGCTGGTGGAGACCCCGTCGAATCCGCTGCTGCGCATCACCGATCTGCGCTTCGTCATCGAGGCCGCGCACCGCGCCGGCGCGCTGGCGGTGGTCGACAACACCTTCCTGTCACCGGCGCTGCAGCGCCCGATCGAATTCGGCGCCGATGTCGTGCTGCATTCGACGACCAAGTACATCAACGGCCACAGCGATGTGGTCGGTGGCGCGGTAATCGCGCGCGACGCGGAACTGCATATGCAGCTCGCGTGGTGGGCGAATGCGCTGGGCATCACCGGCTCGCCGTTCGACAGCTTCCTGACCCTGCGCGGCCTGCGCACGCTGGATGCACGCCTGCGCGTGCACCAGGAAAACACCGCCGGCGTGGTCGCGCTGCTCGACGCGCATCCGGCGGTCGCGCGCGTCCACTATCCGGGTCTGATCGACCATCCGGGTCACGCGATCGCCGCGCGTCAGCAGTCGGGCTTCGGCGCGATGCTGTCCTTCGAACTCGCCGGCGCGCCCGGCGTTGCGCAGGAAGACGTGGTGCGCGCATTCGTCGCTGGCCTCCAGCAGTTCACCCTGGCCGAATCGCTGGGCGGTGTGGAGAGCCTGATCGCGCATCCGGCGACGATGACGCACGCGGCGATGACGCCGGCGGCGCGCGCTGCGGCCGGCATCTCCGACGGTCTGCTGCGCCTGTCGGTCGGCATCGAAGCGCTGGACGATCTGCTGATCGACATCGAGGCCGGCCTCGCTCGCGCCGCGACCGTGCTGGCCGCGGCCACGCGTCCGTCCCGCGCAGGCGTCGAAGCATGAGTACCGTCGTGCAACTGCGGCAGGGGCGCCGCGCGCAACCGCGGCCCGCGCGTCTGGCGTTGCTGGGTACCGGCACGGTCGGCTCGGCGTTCGTCGAACGTTATGCGCGACTCGCCGAGCAGGGCGTGGCGCTGCCCGAGGTCGCGTGGCTTTGCAATTCGCGGACCCAGGTCGGCGGTGGCGATGATCTGCATGCCGCGCTCGCGCAGGCCCGCGCCGCGGCGCGTCGGCGCGCCGGATTCCCGCCGTGGGCCGAAGGCGAAAGCCCGAAGCCGGGCGACATCATCGTCGACGCGACCGCGAGCGAAACCGTCGCCGACTGGCATCCCGAATGGCTGACCCGCGGCGTGCACGTGGTGACTGCGAACAAGCTCGGCACCGGCGGCGATCTCGGGCGCGCGCTGTCGATCGGCGATGCGCGCGCGATCGGCGGCCGCTATGGCGACAGTGCGACGGTGGGCGCCGGCCTGCCGCTGTTGCGCAGCCTGCGCGCGCTGATCGACGGCGGCGATCGCATCCACGCGATCGAGGGCGTGCTGTCGGGCTCGCTGGCCTGGCTGTTCTCGCATCACGACGGCAGCCAACCGTTCTCGGCGCTGGTGCGGCAGGCGAGCGCGGCGGGCTACACCGAGCCGGATCCACGCGTCGATCTGTCCGGCGAGGATGTGCGCCGCAAGCTGCTGATCCTCGCGCGCGCCGCGGGCATCGCATTGCCGGCGCATGAAGTCGTCGTCGAATCGCTGGTGCCGGATGTGCTCGCGCGCGCCGCGGGTGCGGACGTCGATCAGGCGCTGGCCGCACTCGACGACACACTCGAAGCGCGTCGCGCGGAGGCGGCCGCGAACGGTGATCGGCTGTGTTTCGTCGGCCGCTTCGACGCCGACGGTGCACGCGTGGGTCTGCGTGCATTGCCGGTCGGCCATCCACTGTGTGCAGGCAACGGCACCGACAACCGTGTCGCGATCCACAGCGATCGCTACAGCGCGCAGCCGCTGGTGATCCAGGGCCCGGGCGCGGGCGCGGAGGTCACCGCGGCGGCATTGCTCGATGACGTGCTGGCCATCACCCACGCGCAGGTGGTCTGACGGCGGCGCAAGTTTCGGAAGTCCCTGACTGGGGCGAACCCTAGATCGGGTGCGCCCCGGTGTCGTGGGCGCTGCGCGCGCGCTGGAATGGCGTCATTCAGATTCCATCCAGCCAGGGGCCCACCGTGACCGACAACCTCAGCATCTCCGTCTCGCTCAGCATCAGCGGTCAGCTGCCAGCCGTGCAGAGCGCCGCCAGTACGCAGCGCAACGCCGACGGCCGCGTGCAGTTCGAAAACGAGAATTACCGCATCACCGCCGGCGACAACGACGAAGTCATCGTCTTCAACAAGGGCACCGGCGAGAACTACCGGATCTGGGGCGACCCGCACGTCGAGATCGACGGCAAGCACGCCTTCGATTTCTGGGGCCAGACCACGTTCCAGCTCGACGACGGCACCAAGGTCACGATCGAGACCACGCCGTGGGCGCAGGGCGGCGACGGCGCGACCGTGGCATCCGTAGTGACGATCACCGATGGCGACTACGGCGTGCAGATCAGCGGCGTGGACAGCAACACCCATGGCGATCTGTCGTTCCAGGAATTCGCCGGCGGCGGCCGGGTGCTCGATGCCGCGGTGCGCGACGGCAACGTGCTGCTGGAGAACGAGAACGGCAGCGGTTTCATCGCAGTCGACCAGAACGGCAACATCCAGAACGTCGATCAGGCTTTCATTCTGGCGACCGACGAACTCAAGAACGGCGGCCCGGATTTCCTCGCTCACTTCGCCGAGATCTTCTCGTTCTTCACCGGCCTGATGGCGATCAGCTTCAACGGTGGCCTCGCGCTCGGCAGCGACAACCCCCAGCGCGATCCCGAACCGACCGCACAGCCGGCCGCGCCGTGGCAGTTCAGCCTGACGCTGTCGATCAGCGCCTGATTTCGCGCGATTGGCAGAACGGCGCGTCGCGGATGCGATGCGCCGTTTTTGTGTGCCTGCCGTCGCTGCTGTCAGAACACTCGCGACGCCGGCGGTGTCGCGTGCGCCTTCAAGCGGTCAGCACTCGATGACGTTGACCGCCAGGCCGCCGCGCGAGGTTTCCTTGTACTTGTCGCGCATGTCGCGGCCGGTATCGCGCATCGTGCGGATCACCTTGTCGAGGCTGACCTTGTGCTTGCCGTCGCCGCGGAAGGCCATGCGCGAGGCGTTGATCGCCTTGACCGCGCCCATCGCATTGCGCTCGATGCACGGGATCTGCACCAGGCCGCCGATCGGGTCGCAGGTCAGGCCAAGGTTGTGTTCCATGCCGATTTCGGCCGCATTCTCGATCTGGCTCGGGGTGCCGCCGAGTGCGGCGGTGAGGCCGGCGGCGGCCATCGAACAGGCCACGCCCACTTCGCCCTGGCAGCCGACTTCCGCGCCGGAAATGCTTGCGTTTTCTTTGTAGAGGATGCCAACGGCGGACGCGGTGAGCAGGAAATCGAAGATGCCCTGCTCGGTGGAGTTCGGGCAGAAGCGGTCGTAGTAATGCAGCACCGACGGCAGAATGCCGGCCGCGCCATTGGTCGGCGCGGTGACGACACGGCCACCAGCGGCGTTCTCTTCGTTCACGGCGAGCGCGTAGAGGTTCACCCAGTCGAGCACCGTCAGCGGATCGCGCATGCCGGCTTCGGGCTTCGACGACAGTTCGGCATGCAACGCCGGCGCGCGGCGGGTGACATGCAGCCCGCCAGGCAGCGTGCCGGTCTGGCGGATGCCGCGCGCAACGCAGGACTGCATCGCCGCCCACAGTTCGCGCAGGCCTTCGCGGATCTCTTCCTCGCTGCGCCAGACCTTCTCGTTCTCCAGCATCAGCTTCGCGATGCTCAGGCCGTGCGTGTTCGCCTGCGCGATCAGCTCGTCGCCGCTCGAGAATGGGTAGGGCACGTCGGTGGTGTCGGCGACGATACGGTCTTCGGCCGCCTCATCCTCGTTGACGACGAAGCCGCCGCCCACCGAGTAGTAGTCGCGCGTCGCGATGACCGCGCCGTCGGCGTCGTACGCGGTGAAGCGCATGCCGTTGGTGTGGAAGGGCAGCTTCTGCCGCTTGTTCATCACCAGATCCGACTTCTCGTCGAAGGCGATCTCGTGCGTGCCGCCGAGACGGATGCGCTTCTCGCCGCGGATGCGGATCAAGGCATCGGGAATGATGTCCGGGTCGATCAGGTTCGGCATGTGGCCTTCGAGGCCCATCATCACGGCCTTGTCGGTGCCGTGGCCGCGACCGGTCAACGCGAGCGAACCGAAGACCTCGGCGCGCACGCGGACGACATCGTCCAGTCGCCCCGGTACTTCGAGCCAACGGCGTACGAAACGCGCGCCCGCGCGCATCGGCCCGACGGTGTGCGAGGAACTCGGCCCGATGCCGATCTTGTAGAGGTCGAACGTGCTGACTGCCATGTGGCTATTCTACGGCTCGCGCCTGCATCCAGGCCTGCCGCAACGCGACATGACCGCTCCGACCCTGATCCTGTACCAGCGCGACGACTGCCATCTCTGCGATCTGGCGCTGGATGTGCTCGCCAGCGCCGGCGTGCCGGCGTTCGAGAGTGTCTTCATCGACGATGATCCGGCGCTCGAGGACCGCTACGGCGTCCGTGTGCCGGTACTGCGCGACGATCGCGACGGGCGCGAACTCGACTGGCCCTTCGATGCGGATGCGGCGCGGCGCTGGCTGCGCCGCTGACCGCGTTGCGGAGTTACCTGGCCGGCTGCAGATAGACCCGGGTGCTGACCGCGATCTCGTTCGGGATCGTGCCGGTGTCCGCCCAGTCGCCACCACCCACGCCAAAATCGAGACGGCGCACGGTCGCGCGGCCCGACAGCAGCGGGCGCGCGCCGTCGGTCCAGGTGAAGGTCAGGGTCACCGGCTTGCGCACACCGCGCAGTTCCAGCGTGCCGTCAGCGGCGTATTGGCCATTGCCGAGATCGCGGAAGCCGGTCGCGGTGTAGGTCGCCTGCGCGAACTTCGATGCGTCGAAGAATGCGTTGCCGCGCATCTCGGTGTCGTAGTCGGCGTTCTGCGTGGTCGCGGTAGCGACGGGAATGGTCACCGCGAGCTTGCCGGCCGCCAGATCGGCCGGATCGAAGCTGACCGTCGTACGGAAGCCCGGGAAGGTGCCGGAGAACGTCTCGCCCTGGTACTTCCCGGCGAACGCCAGTGAAGAGCCGGGTGCCTGCACGTAGTCGGCAGCGAAGGCGGGCAGGGCGAGTGCGGCGGTCAGTACGCCGAAAGCAAGGGAGCGGATCATGCGCATGTCATCAGTCCTGAAGGGGGAGCGTCGGAGTGCGGGGGCGCAGCCAGCCACGCGGCAGCATGCGCGCCAGCGTGTCATCGCGCTGGAAGATGTGGTGATACAGGGCGGCTGATGCGTGCAGCAGTGCAAGGCCGACCAGTGTCCAGAACAGCAGTTCGTGCACGTTGCCGGCGAGCTGGCGCAGGTCCGCATCGCGCGTCACCAGTGACGGCAGATTGACCAGCTTGAACCACTGCAACGGATAGCCAGCGGCGGAATTGAAGGTCCAGCCGCTGAGCGGAATCGCGAACAGCAGGCCGTAGAGCAGCCAGTGGGTGACCGACGCGACCCGGTCCTGCCAGCGCGGGGTACCGGGCACCGCACGCGGCGCGCCGGCGTACAGGCGCCACAACAGACGCAGCGTCGCCAGCGCGAGGATCGTCAGGCCAAGCGACTTGTGCAGCGCGTAGATCTCGATCTTGGTCGGGCTGTTGCGCATGTCGCCCATGACCAGCCCGAGGATGCCGGTCGTCAGAATCAACGCCACGACCAGCCAGTGCAGCAGCTGGCTGACGCCGCCCCAGCGGTCGGGTGGATTGCGGAGCGTCACGGATTCGGCTCCGTCGGCGGGGCTGCCGGCGTGGTTTCGACAGGCGTCTCTGGGGCAGGAAGGTTGGGACCGGCCGCTTCATCCGCCTCCGCCGCATCGCCCGCATCCGCGCCGCCGCGACTGCGAGAGGCTTCCACTTCGAGTCGAAGCTCGACGGCGTCGCCGATCACCGACTTCCACGCATCGATGCCGAACTCGGCGCGCGACAGCAAAGCGGTGGCCGAGAAGCCCACGGTGCGACGGAACGGCGGCAGCGGATAGCGCTTGAGTGCGTTGAGCACGACCTGCAACGCGACTTCGCGAGTCTCGCCGCGCAGGGTCAGATTGCCGTGCACGATCGCGCGCTGCGCGTCGATCGGCTCGATGCGGGTCGAGACAAACGTCGCGACCGGATGACGCTCGCCGTCGAGCAGATTGCGCGCGAGCGTCGCCTGGTTCCATTTCGCATCGCCCAGATCGACGCGTGCGATCGGAATCGACACCTCCACCCGCGCGGTGCTCCAGTCGTCGGGATCGAACACGATCGTGCCGGTACTGCCCGACACCGTGCCGATCGCCTTCGAAAAACCGGCATGGTCGATCGCGAACTGCACGCGGGTATGCACCGGGTCCAATGCGTATTGCGCCGGCGCGGCCCACGCGGGCGCGCCGAGGCCCAGCAACAGAACGGATGGCAGGAAGAGCTGGCACGGCAGTCGCATCGGAGAGTCCGGATGGCAGCGGAGCGGGCGATCGTGCCGATTCTAGGCGCGAGCTGTCGGCACGGCGCAACTTGCGGTGGCAACGCAGCGTTGCGAGGATGCCCATCGGGACGCGCGTTCGACGCGCGGCAGTGCTGTACGGGGAGCGGGATGCGTGTTGCAGGGATGATGCTGGTGTGGCTGTGGTGCTGCCTGTGGGCCGGCGGCGCGTGGGCGCAGAACGGCGCAGTCACCGCCAGCATTCCGCAGCCGCGGCAGATCGGCGTGCTGGATGGGCTGCCGTCGAATCGCGTGAACGCCATCGCCGAAGACAGGCAAGGCTATCTGTGGATCGCCACGCGCGACGGACTGGCGCGCTACGACGGCGTGGGCTTCCGTGTCTGGCGCGTCGAGGACGGGCTCGGCGACAACTACGTCTGGGCGGTGCACGTCGATGCGCAGGACCGTGTCTGGGTCGGGACGCGGCGTGGTGGCCTGTCGATGCTGGATGCGGAGCGCACCACGTTCACGCGTTACAACCACGACACCCACCCCGAGATCGGTGTCGACGATGTCTGGGCGGTGATGTCGACGCCGGATGGGGCGATCTGGTTCGGGACTGCGGAGTCGGGTCTCTACCGGCTCGCGCCGGATGGCGGGCTGCGGCGTTTCCGTTCGGATCCGGACGACCCACGCAGCTTGCCGGCGGATGGCGTCAGCTACGTCGTGCCTGCTGCCGATGGCGCGCTGTGGGTGGGCACAAAGCACGGTGTCGCGCGATGGACAGGGCGCAATTTCGAACGTGTTGCGATTCCGGCAATCGCTTCTGGAATGGTCAACGGTCTTACTTTCGATGCAGTGGGTGATCTGTGGGTCGGTATGCCAGGCGGCGGCGTGGTGCGACGCGTAGACGGCCGCGCCGAAATGATGCCGGAGGTCGATCCGGTGATGCGTGCGCCCGTCTTGCATATGCTCGTCCAGGATCGCCAGGGCGCGCGCTGGTTCGACACGCGCAGCGGCCTCGCGCGTGAGGTGGATGGCCGTCTCGATGATGTGCCGCTTTACAGCTTCGCCAGTCGGGGACCCGTGCGACCGTCGTGGTCGTCCGCATTTCAGGATCGCGAAGGCGGGCTTTGGTTCGCGAGCATGGATGCGGGACTCTGGTATCTGCCTGCGAATTGGCGCAACTTTACCGTGCTGCAGCGGCGCGTGACGGATCCAACCACAGCGGCGAATGCGTTCGTGCACGGTGTGGCACCGGCTGCCGATGGCGGTTTCTGGCTTGTCGGCAACGGCGGCGTCCTCGATCATCTCGATCCTGGTACGGGTGTCATCCAGCACCGCCTGTCTCAGGTCTGCGGCCACCAGGCCAACCGTAGTGTCCACGAAACCAGCGACGGTATTGTCTGGATCGGTTGCTTCCGGCAACTGGTGCGCTTCGATCCGGTCACCGGCGATGTGCGGCGCTGGTACCAGGATGATGAAGACGCGCCTGCACCTGATGGTCAGCACATCGACACCATCGTCGAGCAAAATGACGGCACCGTCTGGTTCGCCAGTGATCTGGAGCTGCAAGCGCGTGCGCCTGACGGGCGTCTGATCGAGTCAATTCGAGCAGGCGATGGCCGAGGCATTCCGTCGCTGGTCCGGCCGATGACGATTGCGCAGGCGCCTGAAGGTGGAATCTGGCTCGCGACCACGCGTGGCATCTACGCGTGGAAGAGCGAGAGCCGCACCTTCGAGCCGCTGCCCGGCGCGCCACAGCGCACGATCAGCGCGATCGCGCAACAGGGAACGGACACCGTCTGGCTGGCGGGGCCGGGGACGCTGGAGGCCTATCACTGGAATGGCGCGCTGCTGACGCGGCAACTCGCCTTCGGACGTGCGAACGGACTGCCGCAGGTGATGCCCGGCGGGATCGCCGTCGACGCCAGCGGTACGGTCTGGATCACTACCGTGCGAGGGCTGGTGCGTCTGGATCCAACGACATCGCGCATCCGTGTCTATGGCGTGCGCGACGGATTGCCGAGCCAGGAATTCAGTGAACAGCACATCGGCGTGTCGCGCGACGGCCACTTCGCGGTCGGCACCGGCGAAGGGCTGCTGCTGTTCCATCCAAGTGACGTGCATCGACGCGACGAAACGCCTCCGCTGGTGATCGAGTCGATCGATCTGCGTCGCGACGACGACCAGGTCGACCTTCCGACGCAGGGCCCGATCGAGCTGCGCCACGGAGACCGTGACCTGCGCGTGGGCGCACGCCTGCTGTCATTCACCGATGCGCATGCCCACCACTACCGGTTCCGCCTGGAGGGGTACGAGTCGGAGTGGGTGGATGCAGACGTCACGGCAGAACGTGTATTCCCGCGGCTCGAGCCCGGGCGGTACACCCTGCACGTGGAGGCTCGGACCGAGGACGGCGAATGGACCGCATTGGCGCCATTGGCCATCCACCAGGCGCCACCGTGGTGGCGCACGGTCTGGGCGCTGCTGGGGCTGCTGCTGCTCGTGGGCTTCGTGCTGTGGTGGGTGGCCCGCGCCTATCGCGCACGTCTCAAGCGTCGCCATGCCTGGCAGCTCGCCGAGGACAAGCGCAAGCTCGCCGAGCAGGCCTCCCTCGCGAAAACACGCTTCCTCGCCACGCTGGGCCATGAAGTCCGCACACCGATGACCGGCGTGCTTGGCATGAGCGAACTGTTGCTCCACACGACACTGGATCCGCGTCAGCGCGGCTATGCCGAATCGATCCGCCGCGCGGGCGATCATCTGATGCGGCTGGTCAACGACGCACTCGATCTCGCACGCATCGAAGCCGGCAGGCTCGAGCTCGATCCGCAGCCCTTTGAAGTCGCGCGGCTGGTGCAGGATGTAGTCGCGATGTGCGCGCCGATGGCGCGGCAGAAGTCGCTGGGCTTCGACGTCGCCATCGATCCGTCCGTGCAAGCATGGGTGCTCGGTGATCCGGGGCGTGTGCGCCAGATCCTGCTCAACCTGCTGGGCAACGCGGTCAAGTTCACAGAGAGCGGCAGTGTCGGTCTGCGGGTGGATGTCGACGCGGCGGGCGCGCTGTGTTTCGTCGTCACCGACACCGGGCCGGGCCTGAGCAAGGAGCAGCGCGAGCGCCTGTTCCGCCGGTTCGAACAGGCCGAAGGCGCGCGCACCGCATCACGCTATGGCGGCAGCGGTCTCGGGCTCGCCATCAGCCAGGAGCTGTCGGCGACGATGGGCGGGCATATCGAAGTCGACAGCACGCCCGGGGAAGGCACGCGCTTCCGCGTGGTCCTGCCGCTGCCGGTGGTGACCGATCCGCAGCATCCGCAGATCGAGTCCGGCGTCGAGCGCATCACGTCCGCGGTCGGGCTGGAAATCCTGCTGGTCGAGGACGACCAGACGGTGTCCGAAGTGATTGCCGGATTGCTGCAGTCGCAGGGCCACGAAGTCGTGCACGTGATGCACGGCCTCGGTGCCTTGTCGGAGATCGCCACGCGCAGCTTCGATCTGGCGTTGCTCGATCTCGATCTGCCAGGCATTGATGGTCTGACCCTCGCCGGCATGATGCGCGCGCACGGTTTCGTCCAGCCGATGGTCGCGGTCACCGCGCGCGCGGATGCCGATGCCGAAGCCGCCGCGCGCGTCGCCGGTTTCGACGGTTTTCTGCGCAAGCCGCTGACCGGCGAGATGCTGTCCGACACCCTGGCGTGGACCTGGCGACCGACGCGCGACGACGATGAGCCGGATGCCGAGCTCTCCGGCTATGACGAGCGCTGACGCACGCTGAACCGCGGCAGCGGGCGCGCGCCGGCGTCTCATATCCCGCGACAGCGCGGTTGCAGGCTTGCCGCCTCGTGCACAAGCCGCTACCCACACTGCGCCCATGGCCGCCGCGTCCAATGATCTGATCCAGCTGCGCCCGGAAGGGCTGTACTGCCCCGCGGGCGATTTCCATATCGACCCGTGGCGCCCGGTGCCGCGCGCGGTGATCACGCATGGGCACGGCGACCACGCCCGCACGGGCATGGGCGCGTATCACACGACCCGGATCGGTCTGCCGATCCTCGAATGGCGGCTCGGCGAGCAGATCTACGCGGCGCACGAATACGGCGTGCCGTTCGAGATGGGCAGTGCCACGGTGTCGCTGCATCCGGCCGGCCACGTGCTGGGCTCGGCGCAGGTGCGCGTCGAGGTGGACGGCGAAGTCTGGGTGGCGTCGGGCGACTACAAGCGCCAGCACGACCCGACCTGCGACCCGTTCGAGGTCGTGCGCTGCGACACCTTCATCACGGAGGCGACGTTCGGGCTGCCGGTCTACCGCTGGCCGGACACGTCCGAGGTCGCACGCGACATCGTCGCCTGGCGCGACCGCTGCGCCGAACGCGGCGAGGCGGCGATTCTCTACTGCTACGCGCTGGGCAAGGCGCAGCGCGTACTGGCCGAACTCGCAGTGCATACCGACGAACCCGTGCTGCTACATGGCGCCGTCGCGACCGGCGTCGAGGTGTATCGCCGCGCCGGCGTGTCACTGATCGACACATTGCCGGTGGCCGACACCGACAAGGCCGCCGACTTCGCTGGCAAACTCGTCCTCGCGCCGCCGTCCGCTGCGGGTAGTTCCTGGATCCGCCGCTTCCGCCGCGCCCAGCAGGGTTTTGCATCTGGCTGGATGCAGATCCGCGGCAACCGGCGCCGCCGCAACTACGACCGCGGCTTCGTGGTGTCCGATCATGCCGACTGGCCTGACCTGATGCGCACCGTGCGCGAAACCGGCGCTTCGCGCGTGATCGCAACGCATGGCAACACCGACGCGATCATCCGCGCGCTGCGCGAGGACGGGATTGCGGCCGAGGCGTTCCGCACGGATTTCGGGGGCGAAGAATGATGGTGCTTCGCAGTGCGCCCGCTGCTTCCGGGCGGTCGATATGAAGCGCTTCGCACAGCTCTATCGCGAGCTCGACCAGAGCACCGCCACGCTGGACAAGCGCGCGGCGCTGATCCGCTATTTCCGTGAGGCGCCGCCGCGCGATGCGGCATGGGCCTTGTATCTGCTCTCGGGCGGCAAGGTTGCCAGTGCGCGCAAGAAGATCGCCAATACCCGCGAACTGCGCGAGTGGATCGCGGTCGAGTCGGGCACACCCGACTGGCTGGTCGACGACAGCTACGACCAGGTCGGCGATCTGGGTGAGACGCTGGCGCTGCTGCTGGGCGATCCGGCCGAAGCATCGCCGGACGTCGCGCTTGCGGACTGGATCGAGACAAAACTGCTGCCAGTCGCCAACAAGGACGTCGAGATCCGCCGCGCCGTCATCGTCGACGCCTGGCGCACGCTGCGTTTCGATGAGCGCTTGCTGTTCAACAAGCTGTTGACTGGCGCCTTGCGCGTCGGCGTATCGCAGCGACTGGTGCAGCAGGCGCTGGCCGAGCTGACCGGCATCGACATTGCACGGCTCGCGCAACGCATGCTCGGCAGCTGGGCGCCGACGCCGGATTTCCTGCGCGATCTGCTGTCGCCCGAGGAACTGCCCGGCGATCGCCAGCAGCCGTATCCGTTCTTTCTCGCCTCGCCGCTGGAGTCGGCATTGCGCGCAGAAGCGGGCCTGCCCGAAGCGGAGCCTGTCGAAGAGGGCGAGCCGACCGTCGCGCCCGACATCGTTGCGCTCGCCAACGATCCCGATGCCGTCGCGCGTGCGCTCGGTCCTATCGAGGACTGGCTGCTCGAATGGAAGTGGGACGGCATCCGGCTGCAGCTGCTGCGTCGCGATGGCGAGGTCGCACTGTGGTCGCGCGGCGAGGAGCGTCTGGATGGACGTTTTCCCGAGATCGAAGCGTCGGCGATGTCACTGCCCGACGGCGTGGTGCTCGACGGCGAACTCCTGGCCTGGCGCGCGGACGACGATGCGCCGCTTCCATTCACCGCACTGCAGACGCGCATCCAGCGGCTCAAGCCCGGACCAAAGACGCTGGCGGACACGCCGGTGCGCCTGCAGGTCTACGACCTGCTCGAACGCGACGGCGAAGACTGGCGCGCGCGGCCGCAGTTTGAGCGCCGCGCGGCACTAGAGACCCTGATCACAGCGCACGGCGATCCGCGCATCGTGGTGTCGCCACGTGTCGACGTCGCCGACTGGTCGTCGGCGGCGCAGTTGCGCGAGGAAGCGCGCGATCGCGGCGTCGAAGGCCTGATGCTCAAGCGTGCCAGCGCGCAGTACCAGACCGGTCGGCGTCGCGGCGACTGGTGGAAGTGGAAGATCGATCCGCTGACCATCGATGCGGTGCTGCTCTATGCGCAGGCCGGGCACGGTCGCCGCAGCACGCTCTACACCGACTACACCTTCGGCCTGTGGGACGGCGACACCCTGGTACCGGTGGCGAAGGCGTATTCCGGCCTTGACGACAGCGAAATCCTCGCGCTCGACAAGTGGATCCGCGCCCACACGCTGGAACGCTTCGGACCGGTGCGCTCGGTGCGCGCGCATCATGTGTTCGAACTCGGCTTCGAAGCGGTCAACGTGTCTAAGCGGCACAAGTCCGGCATCGCAGTGCGGTTCCCGCGCATCCTGCGCTGGCGCCACGACAAGCCGATGGCCGAGGCCGACCGGCTGGATACCTTGAAGGCACTGGCGCGATGACGCCACGCGCCACCCGCACGCGTGCATCTGAGACCGCGGCCGCCCTGCAGAATGAAATTGCGGAGCCTGCGACCAGGCGTCTGCGTGGCCCCGATGCGCCGATGCGCGAATGGTTCGAAGCGCAGGGCTGGACCGCTGCGCCGTTCCAGCGCGAGGTCTGGAAGCGCTATCTCGCTGGCGAGTCCGGCCTGCTGCAGACGCCGACCGGCAGCGGCAAGACGCTGGCCGCGATCGGCGGTCCGCTGCTCGAAGCGGTCGCGTCCATGCCGCGTGCCGAAGCACGATCGAAGCCGCGCAAGCGACCCGCAATCCGGCCGCCCGGCAGCCTCAAGGTGCTGTGGATCACGCCGCTGCGCGCGCTCGCCGTCGACACCACGCGCGCACTGCGGGCGCCGATCGAAGCGCTCGGGCTGGACTGGGTGGTCGCGATGCGCACAGGCGATGCGAGCGCGCGCGACCGGCGTCTCGCACGCAGCGGCCAGGCCGATGTGCTCGTGACCACGCCCGAGTCGTTGTCGTTGCTGCAGTCCTATGCCGACATGGCGCCACAGCTGTCGCAGCTGCAGTGCGTCGTCGTCGACGAATGGCACGAACTGCTCGGCAACAAACGTGGCGTGCTGCTGCAGCTGGCGCTCGCGCGCCTGCGTCGCCTGAATCCTGCGCTGCGGATCTGGGGCGTGTCGGCGACGCTCGGCAATCTGGACGAAGCACGCGACGCCTTGTTGCCGCATCTGCCGGACGCGCCACTGGTCGCCGGCGTCGCGCCGAAGCGGTTCACGCTCCATACCTTGCTGCCCGGCGAGGACGAACGCTTCCCGTGGGGCGGTCATCTCGGTCTGGCGCAATTGCCGCGTGTGCTCGAACGATTGATGGCCGAGCGCACCAGTCTGCTGTTCGCCAATACGCGATCGCAGGCCGAGCTGTGGCATCGCGCCTTGAACGCGGTGTGGCCCGAAGCGCCCGAAACCCTGGCGCTGCACCACGGTTCGCTCGATCCCAAGCTGCGCGCGGCAGCAGAAGACGGCCTGCGCGACGGCAGCATCCGTTGCGTGGTCGCGACGTCCAGTCTTGATCTGGGCGTCGATTTCCCTGCCGTCGATCAGGTACTGCAGATCGGCAGTCCGAAGGGCGTCTCGCGCCTGCTGCAGCGCGCCGGCCGCGCGCGGCATCGTCCCGGCGAAGCGGGGCACGTGGTCTGCGTGCCGACGCATGCGCTGGAGCTCGTCGAATACGCCGCCGCGCGCGCTGCCGTTGCCGCCGGCACCATCGAATCGCGACCGCCGCCGGTGCTCAGCCTCGACGTGCTGGCCCAGCATTGCGTCACGCTGGCGCTCGGCGGCGGCTTCGATGCCGACGCGCTGCTCGCGGAAGTGCGCGACACACACGCCTTCCGCGCACTCGACGACACCGCGTGGCGCGCGGTGCTCGATTTCATCGTGCAGGGCGGTACCGCGCTCGCGCACTATCCCGAGTTCCGCCGCGTCGTGCGCGACGAGGCCGGCGTCTATCGCGTCGACGACCGGCGCATCGCACTGCGCCATCGCCTGTCGATCGGCACCATCGCCAGCGACGGCTCGGTGCGGGTGAAGCTGATGCGCGGCGGGGGTCTGGGTTCGGTGGAAGAGAGTTTCATCGGCCGGCTGCGACCGCGCGACAAATTCCAGTTCGCCGGACGCACGCTGGAACTCGTGCGGCTGGAAGACATGACCGCCTATGTACGCGTGGCGAAGTCCGGCAGCGGCACCGTGCCGAAATGGTCGGGCGGGCGCATGGCGCTGTCGGGCACCTTGGCGCACGAAGTCGAGCGCCTGTTCGAAGCGCCACGCGATGTGCCGGAACTGCGCGCGATCGGACGCCTGCTCGATCTGCAACAGCGCCTGTCTGCATTGCCGGCGCCGGGTCGCCTGCTTGTGGAATGGATCCACGTGCGCGGCGGCCGGCATCTGTTCCTGTATCCCTTTGCCGGCCGCCAGGTGCATGAAGGCCTCGCGGCGCTGTGGTCGCTGCGCTGGGGACGGTGCCATCCCAACAGCTTCTCTTTCTCGGCCAACGACTACGGCCTGGTGCTGTCGCCTGCACAGGATGTCGAGCTCGATGTCGACGACATCGCCGCGCTGCTGACGCCCGAATCTCTACTCGAGGATCTGCGCGAGAGCCTCAATCTGGCCGAACTCGCGCGTCGCCAGTTCCGCGACATCGCCCGCGTCGCCGGTCTGCTGCCGCCGTCGCTGCCGGGCCGCGCGCCGCGTTCGATGCGCCAGGTGCAGGCGTCGAGCGGTCTGCTGTTCGATGTGCTGCGCCGCCACGATCCCGACCACATGCTGCTGGCGCTGGCCGAGCGCGAAGTCTTCGCCGCGCAGCTCGAAGTCGTGCGACTGCGCGAGACGCTGGAAGACTGCAGCGCGCGCACGCTCGCACTGCATCCGCTCAAGACATTCACGCCGATGTCGTTTCCGTTGTGGGCCGAGTCGCTGCGCGGCCAGCTCAGCACCGAGGACTGGCGCACGCGCGTGCAGCGCGCTGCGGCGCAGCTGGAGAAACGCAATCGTGGTTGAGTTGTCGGTGCCCGGCAGTCTCGGCATCACGCTGGCCGGCGAATCAGTGGTGCTGATGCCCGATCGCGCGCTGTGGTGGCCGCGGATGTCGCTGCTCGCGATCGCCGATCTGCATCTGGGCAAGGGCGATCATTTCCGCCGCGCCGGCATTGCATTGCCGAAGGGTGGCACTGCGCACGACCTCGATCGGCTGGACACCTTGATGACGCAGACCCGCGCCACGCGGCTGCTGGTGCTGGGCGATCTGCTGCACGCAGCCGTCAACGATGTGCACTGGCGCGACGCGTGGATGCAATGGCGCGCGGGCCGGCAGGCGCTGTCGGTGGAACTGGTCGGTGGCAATCACGATCGTGCACTCACCGCGCGTCCGGCTGCCGCCGATGCGCTGGGCATCCATCTGCATGGCGCCGCGCTGTCGTTCGCGCCATTCCTGTTCGTCCACGACCCGGCGCATGGCGCGGAAGCCGCCGGCTACCGGCTCGGCGGCCATCTGCATCCCGTCGTCCGCCTGCCCGGGGTGCCGCGCCTGCCGGCGTTCCTGTTCGGCGAATCCGCCGGCGTGCTGCCGGCCTTCACCGCCTTCGCCGGCGGCTGGCGCGTCGACCGCGAGCCCAGCACGCGCCTGTTCGCCTGCGCGCCGGACATCGTGGTGGACGTGTCGGGCTGAACTCAGCGCGCGCGGCGAAGTGACGCCGGCGGATACGGAAGCGCATGAACCGCGCCGCGGCGTTGCGGTTAGCATCGGCGCAGGACATGGGAGGTCTGTATGGCACCGACACCGAACCGGAACCGATGGCGCGCAGCCCGCGTGACTTGGCTTGCGTTACTGCTCGCGTGGCCGTTGCCGCACGCCGCTTTCGCCGCGGACGCAGCGGCGCCGCTGCTCGGCGGCTACATGCGCGAATCCCGGATCGTGTATCCGCTCACGGTGCAGGACTGGCACGCGCAGGGGGAACACCGCTACGAGCAGCCCGAGGCTGGCGTTTCCGTGCGCTATGCAAGTAGCGACGGCCACGATGCATGGCTGGACGTGTACGTCTATCCCATCGGCGAGGTCGGCATTGAGCTGCTCGACGCCCACATGGTGCAGACGGGCGGTGAACTCGAGGGAATCGCGGGGCGGGCGCATGGTCGGGAGATACGGTTCGGCCCGGTACAGGCCCATCGCATTCCGCTCGACGCAGTGGATGGCGACAGTGCGGATGGCGGATTGCGTTCCGCTGGCGGTCGCATGGACAGCGGAGATACGATCTTTCATACCGCGCTGGCGGTCGCGTTGCGGCAGTACTACTTCATCAAGGGTCGCTACAGCGTCGGGGAAGCAACGATGTCCCCCGACGCCGCGCTCGCGGCTCTGGCCGGGTTCCTCGAACAGTTCGTCCAGCGCGTCCGGATATCCAGCACCGGTGGCTGCGGTGCACCGCTCCCGGTCGTCGTCATCAAACCGCACGCAGCACTGCCTGAAAGCGGGTTGCTCGAAGTCACCCACGACGACCGCCCGCTTGCGGTGTTGACGGGCGACTATCGCGTATTCACGCATACACAGGACGATCCCGCCGTCTCGCTGCTGCAAGGGTCGGGCAGGATGATGCGCGATGCACGGTTTCCCGGCTGCGTGGGCGAATCACCCGTGGAGCCGGAGGTGCCCGATGACCATCGCGAGATCCGTATCGAGTACCGCGCGCCGCCTGCGACGCACGCGCTCGTATCCGTTGACTGATCTGCGATGGCGCCGCGCCCTGCTGCGCTGGCATGATAGGAACGATGGATGGGGAGGGGCCGCAGAAGCGGCCCGCAACAGGGAGCGGGAACCGGGGATGGCGGAATTCGTGAGTACGGCGCTGGGCTATCCCACGCTCGTGTACAGCATCGTGCTGGCGTTCTGCACGATCTACTGGCTGCTCGCGGCCACCGGTCTCGTGGACCTCGATCTGGACGGCCTCGATGCCGTCGAACTCGGTGAAACCAATGGTCTGGCCGGCATGCTCGGCCGTATCGGTCTGGACCGGTTGCCGTTGATGCTGGTCGTCACCTTGGTCGCATTCATCGCCTGGTTCCTGACCTATTTCGTGCATCTGTTCGTCCTCGGACAGTTCGCCGGCTGGCTGCGCTGGCTGGTCGGCAGTGGCGTCGCGCTGGTCGCGTTCGTCGCGTCGGTGTTCATCGCGTCTGCAGTGTTGCGCCCGGTGCGCCTGTGGCTGCTGGCACGGCGCACGCCGGCGCAGCAGTCGCTGCTCGGACAGGTCGCGGTGGTGCGGACACCGCTGGTGTCCGAGCACGTCGGCATGGCCGATGTCGACGACGGCGGTGCTGGCCTGATCCTGCAGGTGCGCGCCGATGCGGGCGCCGATCTGCGTCGCGGCGACCGCGTGGTGCTCGTCGACTTCGACGCCGCCACGCACGCCTGGCGCGTGCTGCCCGAAACCCAATACCGAACCCTTTGATCCCTCGGCCCGCGTCCGCGGGTCTCATGTGCAAGGAGCTGCAATGAGCGTTGCCACGATCGCCCCCTTCCTGATCGGCTTGGGTGTGCTGCTGGTCGCCCTGCTGGGCATCGCGGGCCTGTTCAAGGCCTTCTACAAGAAGGTCGACCAGGGCACCGCGCTGATCGTCAACGACATGAGCGCGCAGCCGAAGGTGCACTTCACCGGCGCGCTGATCATTCCGGTGCTGTACCGCGCCGAGCACATGAAGATCAGCCTGATCACTCTGCAGATCGACCGCCGCGGCAAGGAAGGCCTGATCTGCCGCGACAACATGCGCGCCGACATCGCGGTCGCCTTCTACCTGCGCGTCAACGAGACCCAGGCCGACGTACTGCGCGTGGCCAAGGCGCTCGGCGCCGATCGGGCGTCGGACAAGCACGCGGTCGACGAGCTGTTCAACGCCAAGTTCTCCGAGGCGCTGAAGACGGTCGGCAAAAAGTTCGACTTCACGGATCTGTTCGAGAAGCGCCAGGAATTCCGCGACGAGATCATCGCGGTGATCGGCAACGACCTCAACGGCTACGTGCTCGAGGACGTCGCGATCGACTATCTCGAGCAGACGCCGAAGAACGTGCTCGACCCGCACAACATTCTCGACGCCGAGGGCATCCGCAAGATCACCGAGCTGACCGCCTCGCAGAACGTGGTCACCAACGAGCTCGAGCAGAACGAGCGCCTGGCGATCACCAAGAAGAATGTCGAGACCCGCGAAGCGACGCTCGCCCTCGAACGCCAGCAGGCCGAGGCCGAGGCGCGGCAGAAGCGCGAGATCGACACCATCCAGGCGCGCGAGACCGCCGAAACCCAGAAGGTGCAGGAAGAGCAGCGCCAGATGTCGGAGAACGCGCGCATCGAAGCGCAGCAGCTGATCGACATCCGTGAGGAAAACCGGCTCCGCGAAGTCGAAGTCGCCACCCAGAACCGCCAGCGCGCCGTCGCCATCGAGGCCGAGCGCGTCGAGCGCGCGCGCAAGCTCGAGCAGGTCACGACCGATCGTGAAGTGCAGCTGCAGGGCGTGGAACGCGACAAGGTGGTCGAGCAGGGCCTGATGGATGTGGCCAACATCACCCGTGAGCGCATCACCATCGACCGCACCGTCGCGGCCGAGGAAGAGCGCATCAAGGAACTGCGTGAGGTGTCCGCAGCCGATCGCCTGAAGCAGGTCACCATCCTGGACGCCGAGGCCAAGGCGCAGGAATCGCTGGTGCGCCAGGTCAAGGAAGCCGAGGCGCGCGAGACCGCGGCCCGTCACCGCGCGGTCGAGATCACCACGCTGGCACAGGCCGAATTCGATGCGTCCGGGAAGCAGGCCGAGGCCAAGAAGCTGCTCGCCGAAGGCGTGCAGGCCGAGCGCGCTGCGCCCGGTCTTGCCGAGGCGCAGGTCAAGGAAGCGGGTGCGTCGGCGATCGAGAAGGTCGGCATCGCGGAAGCACGCGTGGTCGACGCAATGGCCGATGCCAACCTCAAGCAGGGCGCCGCCGAAGCCAAGGTGCTGGCCGAGCAGCTGGCCGCGCGTGCGCAAGGCGAAGAGCAGATGGGCCGCGCCAAGGCGACGGCGACCGAGTCGCTGGGCCTGGCCGAGGCCACCGTGATCGGCAAGAAACTCTTCGCCGAGGCCGAAGGCCTGACGAAGAAGTTCGGCGCGATCGACGCGCTCAGCGACACCGCGCGCGGGCATGAGGAATTCCGCATGACCCTGGACACCAGCCTGAAGCAGGCGCTGGCGGCGTTCGAGGCCGGCAAGGAAGTGTCGAAGGAGAATGCAGAGGTCATCGCGACTGCGTTGCGCAATGCCGATATCGATCTGATCGGCGGCGACGGCGGCATGTTCGAGAACGTGATCAAGGCGGTTTCGCTGGGCCGCTCGATCGAAGGCCTGACCGAGAAGAGCCCGATCCTGCAGGATCTGCTGCAGCGCTATCTCGGTGTGTCCAGCGCGGCGCTGCCTGCGGCGCGCGGTGGCGGCACACCGGCGCCTCGCGTCGTCGAGGGTGATCCCGCCTGAACCCGCATGCGGCCCAGGTCGCCATCTCGAACGCGGCGCGCGTGTTGATCACGTGGCCGCGCCAGCCCGGATCGTGAGCCGATGACCGAACAGACCCAGGACGCCACCATGGCGTCCCCAGAAGACGCCCATATCGACCAGGCCGTCGCCCGCGGCGGTGCCTACGAGGTGCTGCGCCGGCGTCTGGTCGAGCAGGGCACACGCCTGCGCACGCTCGCCGAATCGCTCAACACGCGTCGCCTCGCCGAGTTCGGCGACAGCCGCATGGAGGTGATCGGACGCTTCCGCATCCGCAGCGAGAACAACTGCGTCGGCCGCGACATCGTGCAGATTCCCGGCGACCAGGTGCTGTTCGGCTACAACGTCTACATCGGGCTCAAGAGCAAGACCCGCATCGAAGATGTGTTCGGGCTCTATCGCCTGGTCGAGGCCGACGGCGGCTACGACGTGGTGCCGGTCGACCATGCAGGCACGTTCCTGGCGCAGCCCGGTTTCGTACACGATTTCACCGAGCTCTACGCCTACTACAAGCACGCGCGCCTGCTGCAGCTCATCGTCCGCGAGGGCCGGCTGCTGGCCGCGTTCCAGATCGGCGAGCGCAGCACCGACGTGCGCGTGTTCCGCTGGTCGATCACCAACACCGGCGAACTCACCTATCTCGATTCCCGCGGCGAGCGCGACATCGCGCTGCCGCCGCCGTTCGATTTCGAATGGACCCGCGCCACTCGCGAACTCGCGGTCGATGGCCGCCATCCGCATCTGGACATCCTCGACACGCTGTTCGTCGAGACCACTGGCGGCGATCTGACCGTCAAGGTCGAGAACAACACCGAGACCGGCGCCGGCATCTACAGCGAGCCGGTCGACGATCGCACCCAGTCGATCGACGATGCGACCTTCGATTTCGCGAGGGTCGGCACGCTGATCCTGCTGAAGGTGCTGCCTTACCGCGAGCAGCAGTGGCGCGGGCTGATCTACAACACCTTCACCGGGAAGATCGTCCGCAACGACGCCATCGTGCAGGCCTGCGTCCAGCTGCCCGAAGATCACGGCATCATCTTTCCCGGCGGCTATTACCTGCAGAACGGCGACCATCGCGCATTCGATGCGCAGATGGACGGCATGCAGTTCAAGCGCGCGATCCGCTCGCCGAACGGCGAAGACGTGATGTACATCTTCTACGACCGTGCGGCGGGACGGTCGGCCCTGTTCGTCTACAACACCATCCAGCGCGCACTGCAGAATCCGGTGTTCGGACACGGCTATGCGCTGCTGCACGACGGCCGCATGGTGCTGTTCCATGCCGAGGGTGATGCGCCCACGCGCGTGCATCCGATGCAGGTCTGGCAGACGCCGTTCACCAGCGACGAGTTCGCCGCGCATGTGCCGATGGGCAACAGTTTCATGGGGCGGATCGGCAATCCGGAGCTGGTGCGCGGCATTTCCAACCTGCTCGATCTCGCGCGCACGATCGATGGCCGCGATGTGTCCTTGCAGCGTTACCAGTTGCTGGTGCATGACACCCGCCGCATGTTCGACGCCCATCACTGGCTGGAAGATACCGACAGTGAAGGCGCGGGCGCACTGCTGCACGAGATCGCCGCGACCGGCGAATCGGTGCTCGACGAATACGAGAAGGTCGAAGGCATCCGCCGCCAGTCCGATGCAGCGATGCGCGAGGCCGAAACCGCGCATCGCGCCTTGCTGGGCAGGCTGCAGCCGGAGAGCTGGAACCGCATCGAAGAGTTCGTCGAGGCACTGAACGAGATTTCGAAGCAGCGCGGTCATCTGCTGACGATCCGCGAGCTTCGCTACGTCGACACCGCCGCCATCGACGCAATGGGCGAGGCGCTGCAGGCCGCGCAGGACACCGTGGGCGCGGCGACCGGTACCTTCCTCGCAGGCGAACGTGCGCTGCAGCCGGTGTCCGAACGTCTGAAGGTGCTGGATACCGAAGCGCAGGCCGCGACCACCGCAAAGGTGTTGGCCACCTCGATCGGCGAGATGCAGGCGCTGTCCGGCGATCTCGACATGCTGTCGGAACTGATGGCGACGCTGAAGGTCGATGACGCGACCGAGCGTACGCGGGTCGTCGATGCGATCTCCGGCCTGTACGCGCGGCTCAACCAAGCCCGCACACGCGCCGACCAGCGCCGCCGCACGCTTGGCTCGGCCGAGGCCGTCGCCCAGTTCGGTGCGCAGTTCGCACTGTTCGGCCAGGCGATTGCCGGCGCGCTGTCGCTGGCCACCGATCCCGAACGTGCCGACGAGCAACTGTCGCGGCTGATGGTCCAGCTCGAGGAACTGGAGAGCCAGTTCGGCGAGCACGAACAGTTTCTCGGCGACATCCTCGCCAAGCGTGAGGAACTGCTGGAGACCTTCGAATCACACAAGCAGTCGCTGCTCGATGCGCGCCAGCGCAAGGCGCAGGCCGTGTTCGACGCCGCCGCGCGCATCCTTGACGGCCTGCCGCGGCGCACCGAGCGCTTCGAAACAGCCGACGAACTCAATGCCTTCTTCGCTGGCGATCCACTGATCCTCAAGCTGCGCGAGCTCGCCACGCGTCTGCGCGACTATCGCGATACGGTCAAGGCAGACGACGTCGAAGCGCGCCTGAAGGCCGTACGCGACCAGTCGGTGCGCAGCCTGCGCGACCGCAGCGATCTGTTCGAGGGCGGCGGCCAGGTGATCCGTCTCGGGCCGCGGCATCGTTTCAGCGTGAACACGCAGCCGCTGGACCTGACGATCCTGCCGCGCGGCGACGGCCTGTCGATTCACCTGACCGGCACCGATTTCTACGCGCCGATCGAAGATCCGGAACTCGAAGCACTGCGCGCGTACTGGCAGGTGACACTCGATTCCGAATCGCCGGACATCGCCCGCGCCGAATACCTCGCCGGTCTGGTCCTGCAGGCCGCGATCGAAGGTCGAGAGGGTCTCGATCTCGACCGGCTGCAGCGCGAACTGCCCGAGCCCGATGCACTGGAGCGCAGCGTGCGCGCATTCGCTGCGCCGCGATATCGCGAAGGCTACGAGAAAGGCATCCACGACCACGACGCCGCGCTGATCCTGCGCGCATTGCTGCCGCTGCATGGGCAGGCGGGCCCACTGGCCAAGCAGCCGGCCGCGCGTGCACTGGCGATGGCGTTCTGGGCCTTCGGCCGCGACGGGACCGCCGCCGACCATTGGCCCGAGCGCAGCGCCGGGGCGCGTGCGATCCGCCAGCTCTTCGCGTCGGATGCCGGCGTCGATGCGTTGCGCGTCGAGATCGCCGATGCGCTCCGGGCGTTTGTCGAAGCGGAGGCATTGCCGTTCGACATCACGCTTGCGCCGGTCGCGGCTGATTACCTGTTCGAGGAACTGCGCGAGGGCGCGCCGACGTTCGGCATCAGCCATTACGCGCGTGATCTGCGCGAGGCGCTGCGCAAGGCGCTCGACAGCGCCGGTCTCACTGCCGATGTCGATCGCGCGCTCTCCGATACGGCGGCACCGCTTGCGCAGCGCTGGTCGCTGGCCGCGCAGTGGCTGGGCGCGCTCGGTGCCAGCGAAACGCACGCCGCGCTCGCCGGATACGTGCCCGAAGCCATCGTGCTGCTGCTCGCCGCCGACACGCTGCCGCACGCAGTGCGCGAGGTCACGCTGATCACCGATGTCGACGGTCTGCTCGGCGAGCACCCGCGCGTGCACGAAGGCCGTCTACGGCTGTCGCTCGACGGCTTCCTGCAGCGTTTCGACGCGCATCGGCTGGCATTCGTGCCGGCGTTCCACCGCTATCAGACGGTGCGCCAGCGCATCGCGGCGCGCGAGCGCGACGCATTGCGCCTGTCGGAGTTCAAGGCGCGGCCGCTGACCTCGTTCGTCCGCAACAAGCTGATCAACGAGGTCTACCTGCCGCTGATCGGCGACAACCTCGCCAAGCAGATGGGCACGGTCGGCGAGAACAAGCGCAGCGACCTGATGGGCCTGCTGATGCTGATTTCGCCGCCCGGCTACGGCAAGACGACACTGATGGAATACGTCGCCAGCCGGCTCGGCCTGGTCTTCATGAAGATCAACGGCCCGGCGCTGGGACACGAGGTGCGCTCGATCGATCCGGCGCAGGCACCCGACGCGACATCGCGCCAGGAGCTGGAGAAGCTCAACCTCGCGCTGGAGATGGGCAGCAACACGATGCTGTATGTCGACGACATCCAGCATACGCATCCCGAGTTCCTGCAGAAGTTCATCTCGCTGTGCGACGGCACGCGCCGCATCGAAGGTGTGTGGAAAGGCCGCACCAAGACCTACGACATGCGCGGCAGGAAATTCTGCGTGGTCATGGCCGGCAACCCGTATACCGAGTCCGGCGAGGTGTTCAAGATTCCGGACATGCTCGCCAACCGTGCCGACATCTACAACCTCGGTGACGTGCTCGGCGGCATGGAGGACTCATTCAAGCTCAGCTACATCGAGAACAGCCTGACCTCCAATCCGGTGCTCGCACCGCTGGCGACGCGCGACATGGCGGATCTCTATCTGCTGGCCGAGCGCGCCACCGGCAAGGACGTCTCGACCAACGACCTGTCGCACGCCTACAGCGGCGCCGAGGTCAACGAACTCACCGCGACGCTGCAGCGTCTGCTGCAGGTCAGCGAGATCGTCTATCGCGTCAACCAGCAGTACATCGCCAGCGCCGCGCAGGCCGACCGCTACCGCACGGAGCCGGCGTTCCGGCTGCAGGGCAGCTACCGCAACATGAACAAGCTGGCCGAGAAGATCTCGCCGGTGATGAATGCCGCGGAGCTCGAACAGCTGCTCGACGACCATTACATGGGCGAGTCGCAACTGCTGACCACCGGCGCCGAAGAGAACCTGCTCAAGCTGGCCGAGTTGCGCGGCAAGCTCGACGAGACAGCCGCCGCGCGTTGGACCCAGATCAAGCGCGACTTCATGCGCGACAAGGCGATGGGCGGCGAGGATGCCGACACCGGCGCACGTGTCGTCGCGCAGCTGGCCGACATCGCCGCAGGCCTGCAGGTCATGGGGCAGGGCAGCGAGGCGCCAGTCGCGCCTGCGCCGTGGGACCAGTTGCTGGCCGCGCTGCACGAGCTGCGCGCACCGGCTGCACCGACGCCTGTCGAGGCGGCGCCGGCGGTTGAGCCCGACGACACCGCCAAGGCGGTTGCAGGCGAGCTGCAGACGGTGCTGCGCGAAACGGCGGGTCCGCTGCTCGCGCAGCTCGGCCAGTCGGTCGCCGGCCAGGCCGCGCTCAATGCCGCGCTCGCGGAACTGGCGCAGTGGCTGCGCACACGCGGCACGACGCTCGACAGCAGCACGCCCGCGCGCCGCCGCGAACGCACCCCTGCCGAGCGGCGTCTCGATGCCGCGCTCGATCGTCTGGGCGCGGCCGACTCCGACCCGGACGCGCAGACCTGATGGCGACCGGCGACGACATCGACGCGGTGCCCGCCGATGCGCCCGGCATCACGGCCTATGGCGATGCAGCCATTGCCGAACTGGCCGCCATCGATGTCGCGGACACCCTCGACGCCGCGCCTGCAGCCGCGCTCGTCGCGCGGTTGCGTGATCTGCACATCGCCATGCGCGCCGCGCTTCCGTCGCGTGGCCGGCCGCGTGCCGGTCTGTTCGCGTGCCTGACCGGTCGCGATGTCATCGAGCAACACGATGCGGAAGCACTCGGTGCGCGCATGGGCGTGCTGCTGATCGACGCCGATCGCGCCGCCGCCGCGCTGCGCGCCGACATCGCGGCGCATCGCGCGCGTCTCGCGGCATCTGCACCTGCACTCGACCGGCTGGACCGGGCCGCGGCTGCACTGCGCGCCGGCAGTGCCGAGGACGAGGTCCATCAGGATCTGCGGCTGCGCCGCGCGCAGCACCTCGACACCGTGCGCGCCACGCATGCGTTGTCTGCGCAGCAACTGCAGCTGATCGCCGAGCAGCACGAAGCCGTGCTCGCGCACTACCGCAACGTCCGCGATGTGCTGCTGCCGCTGTGGCGGCAACGCGCCGTCGGCGAACGCACCGCGCAGGGCGCCGCACATGCAGTGACCGCCGCCGACATCGAGGCCGATGTCGCCCATGAACTCGACGCCATGACCGCTACACTCGCCCGACGCGCGCCCGATCGCGCCGACAGGCCCAAGGAGACCGACGCATGACCCAGGACACCGCCTATCCCACGCACGTGCCGTCGGCGACGCCGGTGACCGACGATGCCGCGCTGCAGTCGCTGGGCCTGGTGCCCGCCGACCGCGCCGACATCGAGGTCGTCGGCCGCAGCCTCGCGGACATCACCCCCGGCAACCTGCACGTGTTCGGTCGTGACGCCGCGAGCAAGACCGCCGCGTTCTCCAGTCAGCTGCTCGACCAGGTGCGCAACAGCGATCTCGACGCGACCGGTGACAAGCTGGGCGAAGTCGTGCGGATCGCGCGCTCGCTCGATCTCGGCAGCTTCGCCGGCCGCTCCAAGGTGCCGGTGCTCGGACGCCTGATCGACAAGATGCGGTCCGGCCGCGACGAGCTGGTGCAGAAATTCAGCAACACCAACCAGCAGATCGAACGGCTGATGGGCGATGTCGGCCGCCAGCAGGATCTGCTGACGCGCCGCATCACCGACTTCGACCGCATGCACGGCGTGGTGCTCGACGAGCGCCGCGCGCTGGGCGTGCACGTGATCGCAGGCCGCGAGCGGCTGGCGAGCCTGGCCGCCGAACAGGCGACGCTGGCTGGCGCGGAGGATCCGCAGTCGCGCACACGCCGTGCGGAGATCGAGAATGCTGTGCGTCTGCTCGACAAGCGCGTCGGCGACCTGCTGGTGATGCAGCACGCTGCCGACCAGTCGCTGCCGATGATCCGCCTGATCCAGGCCAATGCGATCCAGCTGGTCGAGAAGTTCAACACCGTCCGCAACATCACCATTCCGTCGTGGAAGCGGCAGTTCGCGATCCAGCTCTCGCTGGGCGAGCAGAAGAACGCGGTGGAGCTGTCGAATGCGATCGACGACGCGACCAACGAGCTGATGCGCAGCAATGCCGACCTGCTGCGTCAGACCTCGGTCGAGACCGCGAAGGCCAACCAGCGTGCCGTCATCGACATCGGCACGCTGCGCCACGTGCACGAGCAGCTGATCCAGACGGTCGAGGAAGTGCGCAGCATCCATCGCGACGGCATGCAGCAGCGCCGCGAAGCCGAAGGCGAACTCGCGCGCCTGCGCGACGACGTGCAGAAGCGGTTGGCGGCACCGACGGAAGGGGTCTGAGGCGTCGGCCGGGTGAAGCGGAAACCGGAAGCATCCGAGATCTGCACCTTCACCCGCTCGGCGGGGGGAAGGCCGGGATGGGGGCAGCATTCCGATCTCGGGTTGCCTTGAATCTTGGCGGTGACTACTGCTGGGTTCGAAGACTGGGGCGGCTGAAGGTTTGTCCCCACGAAACCCTCCCCCGCGAGGGGGGAGGGCTTCAATATTCAGCGCGCGCTGTACGCGTGCACTTCGTCGACCAGCACGCCGACGTGGTCGGGATTCATGTCCGGCGACATGCCGTGGCCGAGGTTGAAGATGTGGCCGTCGCGCGAGCCGTTGTTGCCGTCGCGGTAGCTGTCGAGTGCGTGGCGGACCTGGGCGCGGATCGCATCGGGCGCGCCGTACAGCGTCGTCGGGTCGAGGTTGCCCTGCAAGGCGACGCGGCCTTCCGTGCGACGCGCGGCGTCGCCGAGTTCGATCAGCCAGTCGACGCCGACACCTTCGGCGCCCGAGCGAGAAAGCTCGTCGAGATACGCGGCGTTGCCCTTGCCGAACAGGATCAGCGGGGTGCGCTCGGCGCCGTCGCCGCGCTGCAGTTCCTGCGCGATGCGGGTCAGGTACGGCAGCGAGAATTCGCGGTACATCGCCGGTGACAGCACGCCGCCCCAGGTGTCGAACACCTGCAGCGCCTGCGCGCCGGCCGCGCGCTGCGCAGCGAGATAGGCGATCACCGCATCGGTGTTGACCGACAGCAGCGCGTGCAGCGCCTTGGGATCGTTGAGCGCCATCGCCTTGATGCGGGCGAAATCCTTGCTGCCGCCGCCTTCGACCATGTAGCAGGCCAGGGTCCACGGGCTGCCGGAAAAACCGATCAGCGGCACGCGGCCGTCGAGTTCGCGGCGGATCACGCGCACCGCGTCCATGACGTAGCGCAGGTCGGTTTCCATGTCCGGCACGCCGAGCTTCGCGATGCTGGCCGCGTCACGCACCGGGTGGCGGAACTTGGGGCCTTCGCCTTCGACGAAGTACAGGTCCAGCCCCATCGCATCGGGAATGGTCAGAATGTCGGAGAACAGGATCGCCGCATCGAGATCGAAGCGTGCCAGCGGCTGCAGCGTGACCTCGCAGGCGAGATCGGGATTCTTTGCCATCGCCAGGAAACTGCCGGCGGCCTTGCGCGATGCGCGGTACTCCGGCAGATAGCGACCCGCCTGGCGCATCAGCCAGACTGGCGTACGGTCGACGGGTTCACGGCGGAGGGCGCGGAGGAAGCGGTCGTTCTTCAGGACGGCAGACATCGGGACTGGAATTTCCTGGTGGAGGCGGTGGTCGCGCGGTCAGGCCGGCGCGTCGCTGCCGCGCGCGAACATCAACTGGAAGCCGCGCTTGAGCTGCGCATCGCGCGCGGCTTCGAGCGCCTTGATCGCGCTGGGCTGGTCGAGGAACTGGTCGCGCCGCAAGGTGCTGCGGCCGCCGACGTGGCCGGTCTCGCGCAACAGCACCCAGCCGCCCAGCAGATCGGGCTGCAGGGTCAGCTGCACGAATCGTGGAGATTCGTGGCCGTCGGGGTGCTGCTGCAGGAACAGGCGCATGGCGCCGATTGTACGGCGTGCCGTGTTCAGGCCTCTTGCAGGACCGATAGAACGGACGATTCCGGCACGTCGCTCAATACTTCCGCGCGCCCGGCGCCACGCCAGACGATGAAGCGCAGGCCGCCAGCCACTGCCTTCTTGTCCAGGCGCATGTGCGCGAGCAGGCGCTCCGGATCCAGTCCGGCGGGCACGGAGACCGGCAACTGCAGGCGCACCAGCAGATCGCGCAGGCGCTGCGTGTCCGCTGCCGGCGCCAGGCCCAGCGCTTCCGACAAGCGCGCTGCGAGCACCATCCCGACCGCGACTGCCTCGCCGTGGTTGAGGCCGCCATAGCCCTGCTCGGTCTCGATCGCATGACCGAAGGTGTGGCCCAGATTGAGCAGGGCGCGCTCGCCATGTTCGAAGGGATCGCGCGCAACGATCGCCGCCTTGTGCGCGCAACTGCGTGCGATGGCTTCGGCCAGCGCCGCGTCGTCCATCGCGAGCAGCGCATCGGCGTGGTCGTCGAGCCAGTCGAGGAAGTCCGCATCGCCGAGCGCGCCGTACTTCACTACCTCGGCCAGACCGGCGCGCAGTTCGCGGGCCGGCAGCGTGCGCAGCGCGCCGGTGTCGGCGATCACCGCGCGCGGCGGGTGGAAGGCGCCAACGAGATTCTTGCCCTGCGGCAGATCGACCGCGGTCTTGCCACCGACCGACGAATCCACCATCGCCAGCAGCGTGGTCGGCAGCTGCACGCAATCGATGCCGCGCATCCAGCAGGCCGCGGCGAAACCGGCGAGATCGCCGATCACGCCGCCACCGAGCGCGAACAGCGTCGCGTCACGGCGCATGCGCGCATCGGCGAGTGCGGTGGTGACTTCGGCGAAATGCGCGAGCGTCTTTGCAGCTTCGCCCGGCGGCAGCACGTGCCGGTGGATCCGCAGGTCCGGTCGCGCGGCCTGCAGCGCGGCGGTCACGCGATCGGCATACAGCGGCGCGACGTGCGCATCGCTGACCAGCATCGCGTCGCGTCCGCGCACGCTGCGCGCCAGCAGCGCGCCGTCGTCGAGCAGGGATGGGCCGATGTGGATGGTGTAGGGCGTGTCGCCGGCGACGGCGACCTCTCGGGCACTGGTGGTCATGCGATCCGGATACAGGTGGTGGCCAGAGCCGGTGCGACGTGTGCGACGCGGCTCATGATGCGTGTGTCGACGCCACGTCGGCGGCGGCGTCGGAAATGGTCGTTTCGATGCTGCCCGCCGGTGGACGCCAGTGCGCTTCGACCAGATGGCCGAGCTGGGCGGCGGCCTCGTTGCAGGCGTGCGGCCCGGTGTCGAAGCGCAGGTGCGCGGCGTCGGCGTACAGCGGCGCGCGTTCGACGGCGAGGCGCTGCAGGACCTCCGTGCGGTCGTCGCCCGCGAGCAGTGGCCGCGTCCGATCGCGCGCCAGCCGTGCAAGCTGGGCGTCGACGTCGGCATGCATGTGCACGACGAAGCCGCGCGACCTCAGCAGGGCGCGGTTATGGGGATCAAGCACCGCGCCGCCGCCGGTGGCGATCACCTGGCCACTTCCGGCGAGGATCTCGACCAGCGTCGCCCGCTCGCGCGCGCGGAAGCCGGCTTCGCCTTCGCACTCGAAGATCGTCGCGATCCGCGCACCCGTGCGCACTTCGATCTCGTGGTCGACATCGACGAAGACCACGCCGAACCGCGCCGCGAGGCGACGGCCGATCGAGGACTTGCCGGCGCCCATCGGACCGACGAGCACGAGGTTGGGGGCGGGGTGCATGGCTGCATGCTAGCAGTGGGGGCGGGAGGCGCCGAACGTTGCAGGCGCAAGCGTTGTGTACGCATCGATGCTCGCCCCTGCGGAGCCGGCTTTGCCGTTCGCACTGCGTGCGTGGGGCCAGCAGAAGAAATCAACCCGCTCCCGCAAGATGAGTGGAAGCGTTTGAGGTTGCTTCTCGCGGCAGGCGTAAGACCAAGATCAACTGCTTTCGTCCGCTGACGCGGCCGAGTTCATTTCTTTTTGGTTGACGCCAAAAGAAACGGAACCAAAGAAAAACGTCTCCCCGACACGTCCGAAGCCCGCGGCTTGTCGTGCACAGGGATTTTCCGACTCGGCATCCTGCCTCGGTCGGAAAACGCCGCCCATCCATGGGCGGCGCCCTTCGGGTTTGCGAGAGCACGACGACGTTTTAGAACTGGAAACGGCAACGGCAACGGCAACGGCAACGGCAACGTCATCGGCATCGGCATCGGCATCGGCAACGGCAACGGCCGAAACAGCCGCAGTCACAGCCACAGCAGGCGCAACGGCACATCCGCAGTTGCGGAGACAGTGTCCGTGCCAGAACGCGAGCCAGTCGCAGGCTCACACCGCCGCAACAATTTCCCGCTCGGCATCGAGCGTCACCACCACATCCGCCAGGTCCGGCAACGTCCGCAACGCCTGCCGGCTCACCCGCTCGTAGTGCTGCACGAACCGGGCAACGCCGGCCGCGTCCATGCCACCACGCCCCGGCTCGGCCGCCTGCAGCGTCTGCTCCTGCTGCAGGCGCCAGTCGAAGACCACGTCGAAGCCGGGCGGTTGCAGGAACAGCAGGCGGTCGAGGCCGGCCCACAGCGCGGGGTAGTCGCGGGCGAGGGCGGCGTTGCACCAGCGGCGCCAGGTGCCGGCGGGGTCTTCGTCGCGTTCCAGAGCATTCACCGGCTCGACCAGCACCGCTGCGGGTTCGGCCGGGGTGCCGACGCACCAGCCTTCAAACAGCAGCAGGTCGAGACCGTGGACCGTCGGCCAGGCGGCTTCCGGCAGGCGGCGGTCGCCGAGTTTGTCGAAGCGCGGCAGGCGGATCGGTGTGCCGGCGCGCACGGCGTCGAATGCGGCAAGTCCCAGCGCGACTTCGTGGGTGCCGGGCGGGCCGCGGGTCGCGAGCAGCGGGTGCACGTCGCGGGCAAGCGCTTGGCGGGCGTCGCGATCCAGATAGAGGTCGTCGAGCGAGAGCACGGCGGCGCGCAGGCCACGTGCGTCGGCGGCGCGGACGACCTGCGTGGCGAGGGTGGATTTGCCGGTGCCCTGCAGGCCGCTGATGCCCAGCACGCGCGGGGCGCTGTATGGCTGCAGGCCGGTGAGCAGGGTGTCGACGAGGCTGTCGGGCCAGGGCGAGGGCGATGTGGCGTGCATCGGGGCACGATAGCGCGGCCCGCGCGTGCTGCGCCGCGGTTCGACATCGCAGTGCTCCAGCGGCGATCATCAAGGCATGAGCACTGCCACCACAACCCTGCTGTCCGAAGCCCTCGACACCTTCGCCACCTTGTTCGACGAGGCGCAGGCCGCGGGCGAACCCGATCGCACCGCGATGACCGTCGCCACCGCCGCGCTCGACGGCCGGCCCTCGGCGCGCACCGTGCTGCTGAAGGCATGGGACGAACGAGGCTTCGTGTTCTACACGCATCTCGATGGCCGCAAGGGCCGCGAGTTGCAGGAGAACCCGCACGCCGCGCTGCTGTTCCACTGGCCGCGTGTGCGCAAGGGCGTGCAGGTGCGGATCGAAGGGCCGGTGGTGATCGTCGCCGACGACGAGGCCGATGCGTATTTCGCCTCGCGCCCGCGCGGCAGCCAGCTGGGCGCATGGGCGTCGAAGCAGTCCGAGGTGCTCGATACGCGCGGGACCTTCGAGCAACGCCTGGCCGATCTCGAACGAGAGTTCGAAGGCCGCGACGTGCCGCGTCCGCAGCGCTGGTCGGGTCTGCGCGTGCGTCCGGATCGCGTCGAGTTCTGGTACGGCGCGCAGTACCGCCTGCACGAGCGCTGGCTCTACGAATGCGACTGCGCCGGTGATTGCCGCAAGCGGATGCTGTATCCGTGACGAGCGGCCCGCGCCGCATCGTCTGCCTGACCGAGGAGCCGACCGAAGTCCTCTACGCGCTCGGTGAGCAGGACCGCATCGTCGGCATCAGCGGCTTCACCGTGCGTCCGCCGCGGGCACGCAAGGAGAAGCCCAAGGTCAGTGCGTTTACCAGCGCGAAGATCGACGAGATCCTCAAGCTCGAACCGGATTTCGTCGTCGGCTTCTCCGACATCCAGGCCGACATTGCCGCCGAGCTGGTGCGCCGCGGGGTCGAGGTCTGGATCAGCAATCACCGCAGCGTCGACGGCATCGTCGATTACGTGCGCCGGCTGGGCGCGCTGGTCGGCTGCGCGGCGCGCGCCGACGCCTATGCCGACGGATTGCGACGCGGACTCGACGCGATCGAGGCGGAAAGCGCGCGTCTGTCCCAGCGTCCGCGCGTCTATTTCGAGGAATGGGACGAGCCGATCATCACCGGCATCCGCTGGGTCGCCGAACTGGTGCGCATCGCCGGCGGCGACGACGTGTTCCCGGAACTGTCGATCGAGCCGCTGGCCAAGGCGCGCATCCTCGCCAACGGCGATCCGGTGATCGAACGCGCGCCGGACATCATTCTCGGTTCCTGGTGCGGCAAGAAATTCCGCCCCGAGCGCGTCGCCGCGCGGCCCGGCTGGGATGCGATTCCGGCGGTGCGCGATGGCGAACTGCACGAGATCAAGTCGCCAATGATCCTGCAGCCAGGCCCCGCGGCCCTGACCGACGGCGTGGCTGCGATCGCGCAGATCGTGCAAGCCTGGGCGCACGCGCGGCGCTGAGCTCGGCCGGGTTCCCGGAACGGTGGGTTGCACCATCGTCGCCCCGCGCACCGGGCGACGCGCCTAGCATGGCGCCTCCCCACACCGCAGGTGCAGTCCCATGCAGCGCATCGCCCTTCTCGGCATCACCGGACGCGCGGGCTCGCGTATCGCCAGCGAACTGCTGGCGCGCGGCCATCGCGTCACCGGCATCGCCCGCAACACTTCGGACACCCAGGCCCAGGCCGGCCTGACCCTGCAATCGGCCGACGCCTCGCGCGCCGATGCCATCGCGCCGCTGCTCCAAGGCCACGATGGCGTGGTCAGCGCGACGCGCTTCGATGGCGGCCCGACCGCCGACGTGCTGCTCGATGCCGTGCGCCAGGCCGGTGTACGTCGCCTGCTGGTCGTCGGCGGCGCCGGCAGTCTGGAAGTCGCGCCGGGCGTGGCGCTGATCGACACGCCGGAATTCCCGGAGATCTACGAGGCCGAAGCCGGAGCGGGCCGCAGCTTCCTCGACACCCTGCGCGGCGCCGACGACATCGACTGGACGTTCGTCTCGCCCGGCGCGGTGTTCGAGCCCGGCACGCGCACCGGCACATTCCGAACCGGCGGCGATGCATTGCTGGTCGACGCGGACGGCAACAGCGCGGTCTCGATGGAGGATTACGCCATCGCCTTCGCCGACGAGATCGAACATCCTGCCCACGTGCGCGAGCGTTTCAGCGTGGCGTACTGATGGCGACGGCGGGACGCGGTACCGGCCGCTACTGGGCGCTGGTATTCGCCGGCGGTCTGATCGAGACGGTCTGGGTGGTCGGGCTCAAGGCCGCGACCACGCCTCTCGGCTGGGCGCTGACGATCGGCGCGATTGCAGTGAACTTCGCGTTGCTGATGCGCGCGATCCGCTTCCTGCCGGTTGGCTCGGTCTATGCCGTGTTCTGCGGCCTCGGCGCGGCGGCGTCGGTGATCGCCGAGACCGTGTGGTTCGGTGAGCCGGTGCAGCCGGCGAAGATCGCCCTGATCGCCTTGCTGATCGTCGGCGTCGCCGGCCTGAAGCTGGTGACGCCGCTGGCGCCGGCGCCCGAAGTGGAGAAAACGCCATGAGCGGCTGGCTGTTCGTGTTCGCGGCGGGCTTGGCGGAAGTGGCTGGCGTGGTCGCGATGAACGCGATCAAGCAACGGCCGAGCGCGCTCGCCTATGCACGACTGGCCCTGTGTTTCGGCGTGAGCTTCGGCCTGCTGTCGCTGGGTCTCAAGAGCGGCATGTCGATCGCGATCGCCTACGCTGTGTGGGTCGGCATCGGCACGGTCGGCGCGGTGGTCGTCGGCATCCTGCGCTACGGCGAATCGGCGCGGCCGCTGCGGCTGTTCTTCGTCGCGCTGGTGTTGGCTGCGGTGGTCGGGCTCAAGCTGATCGGCTGAGCCCGCGCCATCAGCGCGGGATGTCGCGGTTGAAGCGCAGTGTGGTGCGCGCGCCATCCTCGGCGGTGATCTGCAGATCGAGACGCAACGTGTCCGGGCCGCTGACGCGCGCGACGGCCACGTGTTCGACCAGCCCGTCGAGATCCACCGAATCGAACGCCAGCGTCTGACGTACGCCGCGCAGATCGCGCGCATCGCCGGTGATCTGCACCGGCACCGACACATCGCCGCGCTGCACGCTGACCAGCACCAGGGCCCGATCGCGCGCCGGCTCGATCGCATAGCGCCGCGCAACCGCAGCGCCCATGTGCGCGGCCGGCACCACGCTGGCCATCACTTCGGCATCGCCGAGCAGTGTCTGCGCAGGCATCGCGGCGTTCTGCGCGCCGGTCGGCGCGCCCGCATCGTCGGACGGCGCCTGCCCGCACGCGGTCGCGAGCAACGCGAGCCCGGCGAGGCACAGCGCGCGCGCGATCTCAGTCATTGGCGGCCGACAGTTCGCCGCCGCGCCGTGCGGCATTGGCGATGGCGTCCGCCACCAGCGTACGCAGGCCGCCGGCTTCGAAAGTCTCGATTGCCGCCTGGGTGGTACCGCCGGGCGACGTGACGCGACGACGCAGTTCGGCCGGCGCCTCGTCGGATTCGACCAGCATGCGCGCCGCGCCCAGCACGGTCTGCAGCACCAAGGTGCGGGCGTCTTTTGCCGGCAGGCCCTGCGCGATCGCGGCCTCTTCCATCGCCTCGGCGAGCAGGAAGATATAGGCCGGGCCGCTGCCCGACACCGCGGTCACCGCGTCCATCCGCGCCTCGTCTTCGATCCACACGGTCTCGCCCGCGCTTTCCAGCAGCGCCTGCGCGCGGTCGCGTCCGGCCGCGTCCACACGTGCGTTCGCGAACAGGCCGGTCACGCCGGCGCCGAGCAGGGCAGGGGTATTGGGCATCGTGCGCACCACGGGCACATCGCCGCCGAGCCAGCGATCGAGCTGGGTCGCGGTGATGCCGGCGGCGATCGACAGCACCAGCGGCTGCGTGGCCTGCGCCACGTCGGCCAGTGATTCGCAGACCCCGCGCAGTACCTGCGGCTTGGTCGCCAGCACCCAGGTCGCGGCGCCGTCGACGGCGTCCGCCGCGTTTTCGAATGTGCGCACGCCGAAGTCGCTGGCCAGCGCGTCGCGGCTGTCGGCATTGGGATCGACAACGCGGACCGAAGCGGCATCGCCGCCGCGTGCAACCAGGCCGCCGATCAGGCTGCGTGCCATGTTGCCGCCGCCGATGAAGACGATGGGCGCGGCGGGAGTGTCGTGTCGGTCGGTCATGGCGGCTTCGCAGTCGGGAACGTGTCGATGGTAGCCGACCGCCCGCGCCGCTCCGGTCAGTGCGCGGGGCGTGCGCCGAACAGGGCCGAGCCGACGCGCACCATCGTCGCGCCCTCGCTGATCGCGAGTTCCAGGTCGTCGCTCATGCCCATCGACAGCGTGTCGATGCCCGGGTCCTGCCCGGCCGCGGTGTCGAACAGCCGGCGCATGCGCGCGAAGGCATCGCGGCGCCGTTCGGGTTCAGCATGCGGCGCGGGAATCGCCATCAGCCCGCGCAATCGCAGCGACGGCGCCGCGCGGATCGCGGCGACCAGCGCCGGCACTTCGGACGGTACGCAGCCGTGCTTGCTCGACTCGTCGTCGATGTTGACCTGCACCAGCACGTTCAGCGCACCGCGTGCGGCCGGGCGGTGCGTGGCCAGGGCCTGGACCAGTTTCATCCGGTCGACGGTCTGCACCCAGTCGAACAGCTCGGCGGCCTGCTTCGCCTTGTTCGACTGCAGGTGGCCGATCAGATGCCATTCCAGCCCGAGTCCGGCCAGCGCTTCGATCTTGCCCGCAGCCTCCTGCACGTAGTTTTCGCCGAACGCGCGCTGGCCCGCAGCGGCGAGCGTGGCGATGGCATCGGCGGGATGCAGTTTGCCGACCGCCAGCAGACGCGGCGGTACTGGCCGCACGGCGGCGGTGGCCGCGTTGTGGAGACGCGACATCACGGCATCGAGCGCGGCGCTGGCGGGGGACGAAGTCACGGGTAATCGGGTGTCCGGGCAGGTGTGAACGGGCTGGTTTTGTGCGGGGTTTACCGGTCTATACTGCCGCCGGGGACAGGGAGGCGCCAGCCGGGAAGGCTCGTTGCGCGCCCTGTGCGGATCATCATCAAGGGGTGTTGCATGGATATCGCCGAACTGTTGGCGTTCTCGGTCAAGAACAAGGCGTCGGACCTGCATCTGTCCGCGGGATTGCCGCCGATGATCCGCGTCGACGGCGACGTGCGCCGCATCAACATCCCCGCGCTCGAGCACAAGCAGGTGCACGCGCTGATCTACGACATCATGTCGGACAAGCAGCGTCGCGACTTCGAAGAATTCCTCGAGGTCGACTTCTCGTTCGAGATTCCGGGCCTGGCCCGCTTCCGCGTCAACGCGTTCAACCAGAACCGCGGCGCCGGTGCGGTGTTCCGTACGATTCCTTCGGAAGTGCTGACCCTCGAAGACCTGAACTGTCCGCCGATCTTCCGCCAGCTGATCGACCAGCCGCAGGGTCTGATCCTGGTGACCGGCCCGACCGGCTCGGGCAAGTCGACCACGCTCGCGGCGATGATCGACCACATCAACAAGAACGAATACGCGCACATCCTCTCGGTCGAGGATCCGATCGAATTCGTGCACACCTCGCAGAAGTGCCTGATCAACCAGCGCGAAGTGCACCGCGACACGCACGGCTTCAACGAGGCGCTGCGCTCGGCGCTGCGCGAAGACCCCGACTACATCCTGGTCGGCGAGTTGCGCGATCTGGAAACCATCCGTCTGGCGTTGACCGCCGCGGAAACCGGCCATCTGGTGTTCGGCACCCTGCACACCTCCAGCGCGGCCAAGACCATCGACCGCATCATCGACGTGTTCCCCTCTGGCGAGAAGCCGATGGTGCGTTCGATGCTGTCGGAATCCCTGCGCGCGGTGATCTCGCAGTCGCTGCTGAAGAAGGTCGGCGGTGGTCGTACTGCGGCCTGGGAAATCATGACCGGCATCCCGGCGATCCGGAATTTGATCCGCGAGGACAAGGTCGCGCAGATGTATTCGGCCATCCAGACCGGCCAGCAGTACGGCATGCAGACGCTCGACCAGCACCTGCAGGATCTGGTCAAGCGCGGCCTGATCACGCGCCCGGCCGCGAAGGAATACGCCAAGGACAAGCGTCTGTTCGAGTGAGGCGTGAGAAGTGAGGAGGTAAGACGTCAGTCGTCGCCTCCTGCATTCCCCGCGCCGCCCTGACGTTTCACGCCTTACGCCTCACGTCTTACGGAGTTTCGACATGAGCAGCATCGACTTCACCTCGTTCCTCAAGCTGATGGCCCATCAGAAGGCCTCGGATCTGTTCATCACTGCCGGCATGCCGCCGTCGATCAAGGTGCACGGCAAAATCTCGCCGATCACCCAGAACCCGCTGACGCCGCAGCAGGCGCGCGATCTGGTACTCAACGTGATGACCCCGCCGCAGCGCGAGGAATTCGAGAAGACCCACGAGTGCAACTTCGCGATCGGCGTCTCCGGCGTCGGCCGGTTCCGCATCTCGTGCTTCTACCAGCGCAACCAGGTCGGCATGGTGCTGCGTCGCATCGAGACGCACATCCCGAGCGTGGAAGAGCTCAACCTGCCGCCGATCATCAAGACGCTGGCGATGACCAAGCGCGGCATCGTGATCTTCGTCGGCGCAACCGGTACGGGTAAATCGACGTCGCTGGCGGCGATGATCGGCTACCGCAACCAGAACTCGACCGGCCACATCATCACGATCGAGGACCCGATCGAATTCGTGCACAAGCATGCGGGCTGCATCATCACCCAGCGCGAAGTCGGCATCGACACCGACAGCTGGGACGCCGCGCTGAAGAACACGCTGCGCCAGGCGCCGGACGTGATCATGATCGGCGAGGTGCGCACGCGCGAAGGCATGGACCACGCGATCGCCTTCGCCGAAACCGGCCATCTGGTGCTGTGCACGCTGCATGCGAACAACGCCAACCAGGCGATGGATCGCATCATCAACTTCTTCCCCGAAGACCGCCGCAACCAGCTGCTGATGGATCTGTCGTTGAACCTCAAGGGCGTGGTCGCGCAGCAGCTGATTCCGACGCCGGATGGCAAGGGCCGGCGCGTGGCGATGGAGATCATGCTCGGCACGCCGCTGGTGCAGGACTACATCCGCGAAGGCGAGATCCACAAGCTCAAGGAGGTCATGAAGGAATCGACCAACCTGGGCATGAAGACCTTCGACCAGGCGCTGTTCGAGCTCTACCAGGCCGGCGAGATTTCCTACGAGGACGCGCTGCGTTACGCCGACTCCGCGAACGAGGTGCGTCTGCGCATCAAGCTCGCCCAGGGCGGCGACGCGCGCACGCTGTCGCAGGGTCTCGATGGCGTCGAGGTGGCCGAGGTCCGCTGACCGTCCGCATCCATCGCGAACGCCTCGACAGACGCCCCGCATTCGCGGGGCGTTCTGCTTTTTACGGGTGCCCGCAACGCTGTGTTGCCACAGACCGTCACGCCGCAGCGCTATCGTGACGCTGTCTTGTCGCCAACTTGACCCCGTCCGGGGGACAATGGAGCGCATTCATTCACGAAGGAGATCGCTGATGGCCTACACCCTCCCCGAGCTGGGTTACGCGTACGACGCGCTCGAGCCGTATATCGATGCCAAGACGATGGAAATCCATCACACCAAGCATCACCAGACCTACATCAACAACGCCAACGCCGCGCTGGAAGGCACGCAGTGGGCGGACAAATCGGCTGAAGAGCTCATCGCCGATCTCGACGCGTTGCCGGAAGACAAACGCGGCCCGCTGCGCAACAACGCCGGCGGCCACGCCAACCACTCGCTGTTCTGGACGGTGATGTCGCCCAAGGGCGGCGGCAACCCGGTCGGCGACGTCGCCAAGCACATCGACAGCGACCTCGGCGGCTTCGATGCGTTCAAGGAAGCCTTCACCAAGGCAGCCCTAACGCGCTTCGGCAGCGGCTGGGCCTGGCTGTCGGTCGACAAGTCCGGCGTGCTGAAGGTCGAAAGCAGCGCCAACCAGGACAACCCCCTGATGAAAGGCTTCGGCTCGGGCAACACCCCGATCCTCGGCCTCGACGTCTGGGAGCACGCGTACTACCTGAACTACCAGAACCGTCGCCCCGACTACATCGCCGCGTTCTACAACGTCGTCGACTGGAACGAAGTCGAGCGTCGCTACCAGGAAGCGATCAAGGGCTGAGATTTCGCGCCTTGATGCAATCCCGTTCCGGCCGCGCAAGCGGCCGGAATGCTGTGGGGAGCTGGGTTTCGAATCACGTGCAGGAAACCGCGCGTCGCCCCAGCGAACGCTGGGGTCCATCTTGATCTTCCATCTGGTCGCGGAAATGGATCCCAGCTTGACCAGACATCCGTCTGTTGAACGCCGTTGGGATGGCGGTGATCCTGCATCGCGACAGCTCAGCTTGTCGGGCGCGATGCACCCGAAGCCGCGCGCTTCGCCTTCGCGATATCCCGCATCACCGGGCAATCCGGTCGATGCGCGCCCGGCAGGTAGCCCAGGCTCATCAGGAACTCGCCGGTGATCTCGCCGCCGGTGAAGCGGAAGGTCTTCTTGAACAGCTTGACCCATGAGGCCTTGTCGCGCGGCGCGCCGTCTTCGGTCGTATGTGCGTCCAGCCATTCGACAAAGCCGCCGTCGCTGTCGCGGAGGCCTTGGATCACCTGTGCGTTGTGGATCGCGGCGTCGACCTTGAGCCGGTTGCGGATGATCGCGGCGTCGCCGAGCAGGCGCGCACGATCCGTCTCGCCGTAGGCGGCGACTTTGTCGACATCGAAGCCGTCATAGGCCGCGCGGAATCCGTCGCGCTTGCGCAGGATGGTTTCCCAGCTCAGTCCGGCCTGGTTGATTTCCAGCAGCAGACGCTCGAACAGCACCGCCTCCTCGCGTTGCGGAAATCCGTACTCGGTGTCGTGATAGGGGCCGTGGACCGCATGGCCCGGGGCGATGTCGCAATAGCCGCTCATCCACGCAGCATAGGGCGCACGGACGGGGGCCGCCATCCGGTGCGACCCCGGTTGCGGCTTTCACGCACCGCACGGCACCATGCGCCGTCGCCCTTGCCGGATCCGTCGATGGAAATCGCCCACCGCCGCGTTGCCACCGTGCACTTCACCCTGTCCGATGACAGCGGCCAGCGCATCACCACCACCCGCGGCCACGATCCGCTGGTCTACATGCACGGCAACGGCTCGATCATCGTCGGGTTGGAAGAAGCCCTAGAAGGCAGGAAGGCCGGCGAAAGCTTCACCGTCGACATCCCGCCCGAGCGCGGATTCGGTCCGCGCCACGACAGCCTCGTGCAGACCCTGCCGCGCACGATGTTCAACGGCAGCGCCACGCCTGCGATCGGCGAAAAGTTGCGCGCGCAGACCGAAAAAGGGCCGCTGGACGTGGTCGTGACCGCGCTCGACGACAGCCAGATCACCGTCGACGGCAACAATCCGCTGGCCGGGCGCGTGCTGCGCGCGGACGTGGAAGTCGTCGGGGTGCGGGTGGCGACGCCCGACGAGCTCCAGTTCGGGCTCTGAACCAAGGCGGCGGCATTCGCCACATTCGTTCCGCCGTTCAGTCCCGGTGGGGGCATGCGAAGGCGCCCGCCCGGTTCCCCCACAGCCGGTTGGCTAGAATGGGCGCATGTCGTTCTTCGCCAACCAGATGCTGGTCGCGCTGCCCGCGCTCCAGGATCCCAATTTCTCGCGGACCGTCGCGCTGATCTGTCAGCACGACGGCGACGGGGCGATGGGTGTGGTTATCAACCGGCCCTCCGAATACACCTTCGGCGACCTGCTCGACCAGATGAATATCCTGCTGCGCGACGAGCGCCTGCGGGACCATCGCGTGCTGGCAGGTGGCCCGGTGCATCCGGAACGCGGCTTCGTGCTGCATGACGGTGAGGGCGGCTGGGATTCGAGCCTGGCGATCAGCGAGGGTCTGCACGTGACCACGTCGCGCGACGTACTCGAAGCGATGGCGGCTGGCGACGGTCCGGAACACGCGACCGTCGCGCTCGGTTGCGCCGGTTGGGGCAAGGGCCAGCTGGAACGCGAGCTCACCCAGCACAGCTGGCTGACCGTGCCGTCGGATGCACAGCTGATTTTCGAGACGCCTCTCGACGCGCGCTGGCAGGCGGCCGCCGGCCGCATCGGCGTCGACATGATGCACATCGCCAGCCACAGCGGCCGCGCATGAGCGACACGCCCACGCCGGCGATCCGCCGCGATGGCACGGTGCTCGGCTTCGACGTCGGCTCGCGCCGTATCGGTGTGGCTGTCGGCAGTGCTTTTGGTCACGGCGCGCGTGCGCTTGCGGTGATCGATGTGCATGGCGAGCAGATCGACTGGCAGGGCGTCGACCGCCTGCAGAAGGAATGGCGGCCTGACGGCATGATCGTCGGCGATCCGATGACGCTCGAAGGCGGCGATCAGCCGGCCCGTGCACGTGCCCACGCATTCGCGCGGGAACTGGTCGCGCGGTATCGATTGCCTGTGGTGTTGGTAGACGAACGCGCCAGCTCGATCGAAGCTGCGCAACGCTTCGCGATCGATCGCGCCGAAGGCCGACGCAAGCGTCGCGACGCCGCGGCGCTCGATGCGGTCGCGGCCGCTGTAATCGTCGAGCGCTGGCTGGCGTCACCGGATGACGGCGTCCCGGTCTGAGGCTTCGCGCTGCAAGCTGCTGACGCCGCACCTCATCCCATGAAGCGTCACACGGCACTCGCCGCATCCGCGCCGCTGCGGGACAATGGCACCCCCGACGCCGCACGTGCCCCGCGATGACTTCTGCTCCCGATGCCCAGATCGACGCGACCGGCCGTCTGCGCCATCTGCTGACGCTCGACGGCCTGCCGCGCGCGACGCTCGAAGCGCTGCTCGACCGGGCGCAGGCGATGGCCGACGCCGGCGAAGTCAACGCGCGGCTGGCCGGCATCGCGGTCTGTACGCTGTTCTTCGAACCCTCCACGCGCACGCGGCTGAGCTTCCAGCGCGCCACCCAGCGCCTCGGCGCGAACGTGCTCGGCTTCGATGCGTCGACCTCGTCGACGACCAAGGGCGAGACCGCGCTCGATACCTTCCGCAACATCGAGGCGATGGGTGTGCGCGGTTTCGTCGTGCGGCATTCCGACGATGGCGCGGTCGCCGCGCTCGCATCCGCCGCCGCGCCGGACACCGCGCTCATCAATGCCGGCGACGGCCGCAGCGCGCATCCCACCCAGGGCCTGCTCGACATGCTCACCCTGCGCCAGGCCAAGGGCACCGATTTCTCGGGCCTGAAGGTGGTCATCGTCGGTGACGTGCGGCATTCGCGCGTCGCGCGCAGTGATCTGCATGCGCTGCGTACGCTGGGTGCGGGCGAGATCCGTGTCTGCGGACCGGCCTCGCTGCTGCCCGATGCCGCGCTGCTGTCGGGTTGCACGGTGTCGCACGATCTCGACGCCGCGCTCGAAGGCGTCGACGCGGTGATGATGCTGCGGCTGCAGCGCGAGCGCATGGCCGAGGGACTGGTCGATTCGCTCGAGGACTACCACCGCGATTACGGTCTCGACGCGCGTCGCCTGCGCCGCGCCGCGGGTGACGCTGTGGTGCTGCATCCCGGGCCGATGAACCGTGGCGTCGAAATCGACGACGACGTCGCCGACGGTCCGCAGTCGCTGATCCTGCGTCAGGTCGCCAATGGCGTCGCCGCACGCATGGCAGTGCTGGAAACGCTGCTCGGCTGAGAGGCTGAAAAACATCGCCCGCCTGCTGCGGCCGCCTCCAAACGCCCATGACGGCAGCGCACAGCGCGAAAACTGCGGTCATCTGGTTCACCAGACTCCCTGGTTTTCGCACTGTGCGCCTTGCCATGGACACTTGGCGACGCCCTCGCGACGGCGTTCGATTGCTTCCCAGCCTCTGGGGCTCCGCCGGCGCGAATCCGGTATGGTGCGGCGTCCCCAGGCCGCGCCCACACGATGTCTTCGAACGATCCCGATGCTTCCCTGCCGGCGCAGGCCGCCGCCGCGCCCGCGCACGCACTGACCCCGCGTCAGCTGGTGATGATGGGTCTGGGCAGTGCGATCGGCGCCGGCCTGTTCCTCGGCTCCGGCGTCGGCATCCAGACCGCCGGTCCCGCCGTGCTCGTGTCGTATCTGATCGCCGGCGCGCTGGTGATCGTGGTGATGCATGCGCTGGGCGAGATGGCCGCGGCCAAGCCCGCCAGCGGCGCATTCTCGGTGTACGCGGCCGATGCGATGGGCCCGGTCGCCGGCGCGACCGTGGGCTGGCTGTGGTGGTTGCAGGTGGTGATCGTGATCGCCGCCGAAGCGGTCGGCGCGGCGGGGTTGCTCGCCTCGATCTGGACGTCGCTGTCGGTACCCGGTCTCGCGGTGTGTTTCATGGTGGTGTTCACCGCGATCAATCTGCTGGGCGTGCGCAACTTCGGCGAGTTCGAATTCTGGTTCGCGATCCTCAAGGTCATCGCGATCCTCGCCTTCATCGCGATCGGCATCGCCCTGATCGCCGGCTGGTTGCCAGCGGTGGCATCTCCGGGCCTGTCGAATCTGCTGGGCCCCGATGGCTTCGCGCCGCGCGGCTGGGCTGGCATCGGCGCAGCATTGCTGGTCGTGGTGTTCGCGTTTGGCGGCACCGAGATCGTCGCGATCGCGGCGGCGGAAACCAACGATCCGGCGAAGAGCCTCGCGCGTGCGATCCGTACCGTCGCATGGCGGATTCTCGTGTTCTATCTCGGCTCGATCGCAGTGATCGTCGCCGTGGTGCCGTGGGACAGCCCGGCGCTGTCGTCGCCGTTCGCGGCCGTGCTGCAGGTCGCGCGCATTCCGGGCGCGGCGACCGCGATCACCCTTGTTGCGGTGATCGCGCTGCTCTCGGCGCTCAACGCCAATCTCTATGGCGCCTCGCGGATGATCTGGTCGCTGGGTCGTCGCGGCGATGCGCCGGCGGTGCTCGGTCGCAGCGACCGTCGCAACGTGCCGATCGCCGCCGTCGTCGCCAGCGTGACCTTCGGGTTCGCCGCCGCCGCGCTGGAACTCGCATTCCCGCAGCGGGTACTGCCGGTGCTGCTCAATATCGTCGGCGCGACCTGCCTGCTGGTGTGGACGCTGGCGCTGGTCTCGCAGTACATCTTGCGTCGCCGCGCCGATCGCGCGAATTCACCGCTGCCGTTCCGCATGCGCGCATTCCCGGTGCCCACGCTCGCCGCGCTGTCGGTGCTCGCGGTGATCTTCGCGATGCTGATCGCCTCGCCGGACACACGCGCGCAGTTCCTGTCGATGGCCGCGCTCACGCTGGCCATCGCCGGCCTCAATGCGCTGGCGCAACGTCTACGGCGGACACCGTCGGCAGGCTGACACGCGAAACCCGGTCGAGGTCGACCGCGCCTGCGTGTCAGCGCTTCTGCGCGAACAGCCACGGCCATAGCGCCTCGGTGCGGTAGGTCGCATCCCAGCTGTTGTGATTGGCGTCGGGAAACTCGGTGTAGCGCACGTCGGCGCCGACATCGCGCAGCGCGACGTGCATGCGCCGCGACTGTTCCGGCAGCACCACGTCGTCGAGTGCGCCGTGGAAGATCCAGACCGGAATATCGCGCAGGCGACGCGCGGCCTCGGCGAACGGATCGCCGGCCGCGCGCGTGGATTCGACGAACAGATCCTCGAGATCGGGCCGCGAGCCGGGCGGGGTGATGCCGCCGCAGACCGGCACCAGCGCAGCGAAGCGTGTCGGCTCGCGCAGTGCCAGCGACCAGGTGCCATAGCCGCCGCGCGACATGCCGGTCAGCGAGGTGCGGCTGCGGTCGCCGTCGAATTCCGCGGTCGCCGCATCGAGCGTCGCCAGCGCCATCATGGCGGTGTCGCCTTCCCAGGATTCGCCTTCGGGTGATTGCGGGAACACCACCAGCGCCGGGAAATCCGCCGCGTGCGCGCGCACGTAGGGCCCGAGTCCGGCGTGGATCTGCTTCTCGCCGTCATCGCCGCGCTCGCCCGAGCCGTGCAGGAACAGCACCGCCGGCAGCGGACGCGGCAGCTGCGCCGACGGCACGAAGACCTGGTAGGCGTAGCGGCGGCCGTTGGAGGTGAGCTCGCGGCGCACGAAGCGGCCCGGCGCCGGGCCAGACGCAGGCAATGCGCTCACGCAGCCCGACAGCACAGCGGCACCGCCGGCGAGGGCGAGGCCGCGCAGCAGGCGGCGGCGTGCACTGGAATGGGAGACGTTGGACATGCGATCACTCCGGAATGGATCAGGCGAAGGTCCACAGACCCAGCGCCAGCAGGTGCAGGACGACCATCGCGACGAACACCTGACGGTAGGCTGGTTTGGCGCGTTTGTGACGCAGCAGCTGCTGCGCGAACCCTGCGGCGGGCCAGCCGCCGAGCAGTTCGAGCAGATGCAGATGCGCCTCGGGCGTGCGCCAGCGTCCTTGGCGTGCGGCGTGTTTGTCGAGTGCGTAGGCGGCTGCAGTCAGCACATTGAGGCCGGCGAGCGCGGCGAGTGCGAGGTGCGGCAGGCGTCCGGACACGACCCCGTATCCGAGCAACGCACACCAGGCGGCGATCGCGATCAGCAGTCCGCGCATGCCGCCCGCCGGTGCGGACGATGCACGTCCATCGCGGCGCTTCGACGTGGCGCGTGCCGTGCGCGGTGATTGCGCGGTGCCGACTGCGGCGACGTGGACCGCGCGCCAGCGTCCGTCGGCCTGCCGCTCCGGCGTGTAGCGCACACGTGCTCCCGCGCCCGGGCGTGCGCCGCTGCGATCGAAATCGCGAACGTGGAAGAACAGACGATCCGGTCCATCGGCAGCAGCGTCTTCGGGCGTGATGAAACCGAAGCCGCGCGCGTCGTCCCAGCGTTCGATCCGTCCGAATCCGGCACGTGCGCGCATGGTCGTGGCCTCAGCGCAGCATGATCGCGGTGGCAAGGCCGAGGAAGCTGAAGAAGCCGACGATGTCGGTCACCGCGGTCACGACGACGGTGCCGGCGACGGCGGGATCGACACCCATGCGCTTGAGCAGCAGTGGCAGCAGCGTGCCCGCCAGCGCGGCCGAGCAGAAGTTGATCACCAGCGCAGCGAAGATCACCAGCGACAGCACCCAGTCGTGGAACCACACCAGCGCCACAAGGCCGACCAGACTGCCGATCAGCAGGCCGTTGATCAGCGCGACGCGCAATTCCTTCCACAGCAGGATGCGCGCATTGCTGGCGCCGACCTGGCCCAGCGCGATGCCGCGCACCATCAGCGTGAGTACCTGCACCGCGGCATTGCCGCCGATGCCGGCGACGATCGGCATCAGCACGGCGAGCGCGACGATCTGCTCGATGGTCGCTTCGAAGCGGCCGATCACGAACGCCGCGAGGAACGCGGTGCACAGGTTGATGCCCAGCCACACGACGCGGCCACGCACGGCGCGCCTGATCGGCGAGAACAGATCCTCGTCCTCGTCGAGACCGGCCGCGGACAGCGCCTGGTGCTCGGCCTGCTCGCGGATGATGTCGATCACGTCATCGACCGTGATGCGGCCGAGCAGGATGTTGCCGTCGTCGACGACCGGCGCCGAGACCCAGTCGTTGTCGGAGAACTGGCGCGCGACCTGTTCGGCGGATTCTGCGACGTGGATCGAATCGAGCTCGTCGTCGATCAGTTTGTTGATCGGCGTGCCGGGCTCGCGCGTCACCAGATCCTGCAACGCGACCCAGCCCGCCAGCTGGTGGCGGCGGTTGACGACATAAAGGTGATCGGTGTGCTCGGGCAGTTCGCCGCGCAGGCGCAGGAACCGCAGCACCACGTCGACGGTCGTGTCGGCGCGCACCGTCACCACGTCGGGATTCATCAGTCGGCCGGCGGTGTCTTCGGGATACGAGAGCACCTGCTCCAGACGCTCGCGGTTCTCGCGGTCCATCGCCCGCAGCACTTCGTCGATCACCGCGTCTGGCAGGTCCTCGACGAGGTCCGCCAGATCGTCGATGTCGAGATCCTCGACCGCGGCGACCAGCTCGTCGGCATCCATGTCCGCGATCAGGCTTTCGCGCACCTCGTCGCCGACGTGGACCAGCACCTCGCCGTCGTCTTCGGGATCGACCAGACCCCACACGACCATGCGCTTGTCGTGCGGCAGCGATTCGAGGAGGTTGCCGATCTCGGCCGGCGCCAGCGTATTGACCAGCCGGCGGACCGGTCCGAGTCGACCGCTGTCGAGTGCATCGGACAGCAGACGCAGCTGGCGCGCGGTCTTGTCGGGGCGGACGGCTTCGGCCATGTAAAGCTCCGTTGCGCGTCGCGACAGTCTCGGCGCGACAGGGGTCAGATGTGCATCCCGCCATTATCCGGGATAGCGCACGTCTTACGCCATCGTCCGTGCGTCGAAGAGCAGGTGGGCTTCACGCGGCCGGTGTCTGCGACGGACGCGCGTACCGGTGAAACAGCGGCTGCAGCCGTCTGCGGCGGGTGCGCGGACTCAGTCCGCGGCGTGCACCGGCTGCACCGCATCGAGCCAGCGCTCGATGCCGGCGCGGTCGCGGGCGCGCAGCAGCGCAGGGGCACGGGCACGCAGATGGCCGAGGTCGAGGGCGCGGATCGCGCGGCGGACTTCGAGAAGCGGCGAGGGGTGCAGGCTCAGTTCTTCGATACCGAGCGCGAGCAGCAGCGGGGTGAAGCGGGCATCGCCGGCGATCTCGCCGCAGATGGACGCCGGCATCCCACGTGCACGGGCCACGCGCACGACGCTGTGCACCAGTCGCAGTACCGCCGGGTGCAGCGGCGAATACAGATCGCCGAGCGCGTCATTGTTGCGGTCGGTCGCGAGCAGGTACTGCACGAGATCGTTGGTGCCGATGGAAATGAAATCGAGATCGCGGGCGAAGGTCGGCAACGCGATCGCCGCGGACGGCACCTCGATCATCGCGCCGAGCGCGATCTGCGCGGCGGTCTCCTGACCTTCGCGCGCGAGATCCTTCAGCACGCGCGTGAGCAGCTGCCGCACCGCAATGACTTCCTCGCGGCCGCTGACCATCGGCACCAGGATCCGCACCGGGCCATAGCCGGAGGCACGCGCGATCGCACGCAGCTGGGTTTCCAGCAGGCCGGTGCGCGCCATCGACAGCCGCACGCCGCGCAGGCCGAGCGCAGGGTTGGGTTCGTTGCGCAATGCGAGGCCGCTGTTGTCGGCCTTGTCGGCGCCGATGTCGAGCGTGCGGATCGTGACCGTGCGACCGGTCATGCCGAGCACGAGATCGCGATAGGCGCGGAACTGCGCGTCCTCGTCTGGTACCTCGCGACCCTGCAGGAACAGGAATTCCGTGCGGTACAGGCCGATGCCCGCCGCGCCCAGCGCATGCGCCTCGGCGACGTCCTCACGCGATTCGGCGTTCGCGTACAGACGGATGTCGACGCCGTCGAGCGTCTTGCTGGGCTCGCGGCGCAGGCGGCGCAGTTGCTTGCGCTCGCGTTTTTCCTCGCGCAAGCGTGCGCGGTAGACGCGCAGATCGCTCGGGCCCGGCTCGATGACGATCTCGCCGGTGCTGCCGTCGATGACCAGCACGTCGCCGTCGTTGATCGCACCCAGTGCCTGCGGCGCGTTGACGATCAGCGGCAGGTGCAGGCTGCGGGCGAGGATGGCGGTGTGCGACAGCATGCTGCCGCCCGAGGTCACGATGCCGAGCACGCCTTGTGCATGCAGGCGGCCGATCTCTGACGGCGCGATCGCATCGGTAACCAGGATTTCGCCGGCGACGCCCTGCAGCTCCGCCTCGTGGTCGTGCAGCGCGGCGTGCACGCGACCGATGACGTGGTCGATGTCTTCGATGCGGCTGCGGAAGTAGGCATCGTCCATGCCTTCGAACACGGCCGCGAGCCGGTCACGTTGCAGCCGCAATGCGTAGTCGGCGCCGTACAGGCCCGAGCGCACGAGTTCGTCGAGGCCGTGCAGCAGCTCCGGGTCTTCGAGCAGCAGGGTGTGCAGGTCGAGGAATTCGCCGACCTCGTGCGCCAGCGCGCCGTGCAACTGGTCGCGCATCGCGCGGATCTCGCCGCGCACCTGTTCGATCGCGGCATGCAGTCGCGCCAATTCCGCTTCGGCCTCGGCGGGCGCGACGCGCGCCTCGGCGACTTCAAGCGCATGCGGTTCGCGCACGCGTGCGCGACCGAGCGCGCTGCCGCGGGAGGCACCCTGTCCGTGGAGCCCCTGCCGCATCAGCCCTCCTCGTCGAACCTGCGCTCGAACAACGCGGCAGCCGCCTCCATCGCGGCGGCTTCGTCCTCGCCATCGAGTCGCAGTACGACCTGGGTGCCGTGACCGGCGGCCAGCAGCATCACGCCCATGATGCTCTTGGCGTTGACCTCACGGCCCTTGGCGACGAGCGTGGCGTTGCAGCGGAAGCCCGACAGCACCTGCACCAGCTTGGCGGTCGCACGGGCGTGCAGGCCGAGCTTGTTGGCGACGAGCAGTTCGCGTTCGATCATCGGGAAGCAGTCCTGGTACAGCGCGGGGGAAAGAGAGTGGAGCGGTGCGACTCAGGCATCATCGAGCAGGACACCGTTGCGGGCACCTGCGGCAGCGGTGGCCGGCAGATCGCCGAGCGCCTGCTCAGGATAGTTCATGACCCGCAGCAGCATCGGCAGGCTCAAGCCCGACACGCGCCGCGCCGGCGTGCCCAGACGCGCCAGTTGCGCGGCGACGTTGCTCGGGCTGGCGCCGTAGAGATCGGTGAGGATCAGCACGCCGTCGCCCCCGTCGACACGCCGCATCGCCGCGCTCGCGCGGGGCAACGCGACATCGGGATCCTCGTCGAACGGCATCTCGAACACGTCCGTCTTCAACGGAAGCTGCTGCATCAGACGGGTCGCCACCGCGAGCATCGCGGAACCGATCCCCTCGTGGGTCATTAGAAGTACGCCGACGGCCATCCGTGGACGTTAGCAGAGCAGGGGGATCGCCCGGAAGCGTCGTGCGCGCGACGCTGCATCCGTGCGCGTCGATGCTGCGTTGCCGCAGGCGTCAGTCGAGTTCGCGATGGTAGGTCGCGACGTCGCGCCAGCCCTGTTCGCGCGCATGCCGCGCCAGTGTTTCGGCCAGATACACCGAGCGATGGCGACCGCCGCTGCAGCCGAAGGCAACGGTCACGTAGCTGCGCGTGTCGCTGCGCAGTCGCGGCAGCCAGTTGCCCAGGAACTGCGAGACCTGGGCGATGAATTCGCCCACGTCCTCCTGGGCTTCGAACCAGGTGCGCACGTCGGCATCTCGACCCGACAGCGGGCGCAGCCGCGGATCCCAGTGCGGGTTCGGCAATGCACGTGCGTCGAATACGAAATCCGCATCGGCCGGCACGCCGCGCCGGTAGGCGAAGGATTCGAACAGCAGCGAGACCGACTGGTCCTGGGCGAGGTCCAGTTCGGTGACGATGCGTCGGCGCAGCTGGTGGACGTTGAGATCGCTGGTGTCGATGACCGTGTCTGCGAGGCTGCGCAGCGGACGCAGCAGATTGCGTTCGAGCGCGATCGCGTCGGCCAGCGACAGGCCGACCCGGCTCAGCGGATGGCGTCGGCGGGTGTCGGCGAAACGACGTAGCAGCACTTCGTTGCCGGTCTCGAAGAACACCAGTCGCGGGTCGAGACCCAGCGCGCCGACATCCGACAACCAGCCCGGCACCTTCGACAGATCGGTGTGGCGGTTGCGCACATCGATGCCGACAGCAAGCCGCCGCGGTGGCTCGTCGGCGCGGGTGAGGTTGGCGACGAAGTCGGCGAGCATGCCCGCGGGCAGGTTGTCGACGCAGTAGAAATCCAGATCCTCGAACGTGCGCAGCGCGACCGACTTGCCGCTGCCCGACAGGCCGCTGACGACGTAGAACAGCGGCGGCGTCGTATCGCTCACGGCGCACCCCGCTCGAGGAATTGCGAATGCCGGGCGAGGAACGCCGCAGCCGGGTCGAGACCCTTGGTGCGCAGGATGTGGATGCGCGTGGCGGCCTCGGCGAGCACCGCGAGGTTGCGACCGGGCATGACCGGCAGGGTGATCAGCGGCACGTCGAGATCGAGCACGCGACGCATGCCCAGATCACCGGTCAGGCGCAACATGCCGTCGCCATCGCCGGCCATCGTGTCTGCGTTGGGCCGGCTGAGATGGATGATCAGGCGCAGGTACTTGTTCCGCTTCACGGCGGTGTCGCCGAACATCTCGCGGATGTTGAGCACGCCCAGGCCGCGCAGCTCCAGCAGGTCCTGCAGAAGTTCGGGGCAGGTGCCGTCGAGCACGTCGGGCGCGATCTGGGTGAACTCGGGCGCGTCGTCGGCGACGAGACGATGGCCGCGGGTGATCAGTTCCAGCGCCAGCTCGCTCTTGCCCGAACCCGACTCGCCTGTGATCAGTACACCGATCGAATACACCTCCATGAAGACACCATGCAGGGTGATCCGCGGCGCCAGCTGGCGCGCGAGGTGGTACTGCAGCAGGTTCAGCAGTTCATGGCCGCGGTTGGGCGAGGTCCACAGCGGCGTCTGCGATTCCTCGGCTGCTTCGCGCAGGTCTTCGGGGCAGGGCTGGTCCTTGCTGATGACCAGCGCGAGCGGCCGGTACTGGATCACGCGTTCGATGGTTTCCCAGCGCAGGCGCGAATCCAGCCCGTCGAGCCACGACAGCTCCTCGGTCCCGAGAATCTGCACCTTGTTGGGATAGATGATGTTGAGATAGCCGGCGAGCGAAGGCCGGCGCGCGACGGTTTCGATCGACTCGAGCACCTTGCGGCCGCCGTGCTGGCCGGCAAGCCAGCGCAGGCCCAGACGCTCGTGCAACTGCGCGAACAGCTCCTGCGCCTGGATGCTCGCGTTCACGCGCGAACCGTGTCGGCGAGCGGGGCGGCGTCGAGCAGCAGACTGCGCAATCGGGCGAGATCGGGCGCGGCGCGCAGATCGTCACGGAAGTCGGCGTTGGAGAAATATTCGACCAGTCCCGACAGCGTCTGCAGATGCTGCTCGACCTGGTGATCGGGCACGCACATCGCGAACACCAGATCGACCGACTGGCCGTCGGTGGCGTTGAAATCGATCGGATGCGAGAGCCGCAGAAACGCGGCGCGCGGTTCGCGGAATGCGGTGCTGCGTGCGTGCGGAATCGCGACGCCGCGACCGATGCCGGTGCTGCCCAGTTGCTCGCGCTCACGCAGTGCGTGGCCGAGCAACGGGGTCAGCGTCGGGGAATTGCCGGCGAGCAATCGCGCGGCGGAGTCCAGTACGACATCGCGGGAACCGGGTGCGACCAGCATCACGATGCGGTCGGCCGAGAGCAGATCGGAGAAGGACATGCCGCGCGTGGCCCGGAGGCAATTCGTGGGAGCAGCAGCCTAGCCGAAAGTGCCGTCGCGTGCAGGGCTCTCGCCGCGGTGATGGTCGACGACCTTCTTGCGATGCTTGACCAGCAGGCGGTCGACCTTGTCGGTCAGCTGGTCGATCGCGGCGTACATGTCGGCCGCACTCGCATCGGCGTGGAACGTCTTGCCGGCGATGATGGCGGTCGCCTCGGCCTTGTGGAGCAGCTTTTCGACACTGAGCTGGACACGCACGTGCAGTGGCTGATCAAAGTGCTTGGCGAGCTTCTGGAACTTGGTGTCCACGTGCTCTCGCAGTGCGGGCGTCACCTCGAGCTGGTGGCCATGGGTCTCGACATGCATCAGCAACCTCCTTCAACGGTTCGGGAAGGACCCGTCCGCGATCGACGCGAACGATCGGGTCCAGAGTAGCGCGGCGGAGGCCCGGTGCAAGCGCCGCCCGTCACGTCTCTGGGACCAACTTAGGGAACCGGAAGTTCAGGCGATGCGAACGCGCTCGTGCGACGAGACGATGTGCAGCGCTTCGCGGTATTTGGCCACCGTGCGACGTGCGACCGGCACACCGGCGGCCTTGAGCAGATCGGCCAGCCGCGCATCCGACAGCGGCTTGCGCGGGTTCTCGGCCTCGATGAGGCTGCGGATCATCTGCTGGATCGCGGTGCTGGACGCCTCGCCGCCGCCTTCGGTGCCGACGCCGGAATCGAAGAAGTCCTTCAGCGACAGCGTGCCGCGCGGTGTGTGCACCCATTTGCGCGCCACCGCACGCGACACCGTGGATTCATGCATGCCGATTTCCTCTGCAACTTCGCGCAGTGTCAGCGGACGCAGTGCGCGCTTGCCGAATTCGAGGAAACCGGACTGCTGGCGCACCAGGCAGCGCACGACCTTGAGCAGGGTCTCGCCGCGCGCCTCGATGTTCTTCAGCAGCCAGCGCGCTTCCTGCAGGCGTCCCTTGAGATAACCGGCATCGCTGGCGCCTGCGTGCTGGATCATCTGCTCGTAGCCGCGATGGATGGTCACGCGCGGGAAATGCGAGCCGGCGAGCGTGACTTTCCAGACGCCGTTCTGACGCGCGATCACGCAATCGGGCGTCACGTAATTGTCGTGCGGCACGTTGCCGATCTGCGCGCCGGGACGCGGATCGAGACTGCGCAGGAGTTGCAATGCGGTCGCGGCTTCCTCGGGCGGACAGCCGAGCGCATCCGCGAGTCCCGGCGCGCCGAGTTTCGGCAGACGTTCGATGTGATCACGCGCGGCCAGCAGCGCCACCGAGCGGCCGGGCGTGTCCACGCGCAGCGGTTCGAGTTGCAGGCGCAGGCATTCGCCTAAGTCGCGTGCGCCCACGCCGACCGGGTCGAAACGCTGCACGCGGCACAGCACTGCGGCGACTTCGCCCGCGGTGGCGCGTGTTTCCGGCAGCAGCGCCGCGACGATGTCGTCGAGTGATTCGCGCAGATAGCCGTCGTCGTCGATCGCATCGATCAGCGCAATGCCGATGTTGCGGTCGCGCGTGGACATCGTGCTCAGATGCAGCTGCCAGGACAGGTGGTCCTGCAGGCTTTCCGACTGGATCATGCGGTCGGCGGCATCGCCGTCGCCGTCGTTGTCGCCATGGCCCTGACCACCGCCGCTGCCGCGTTCGTTCCAGCCGTCGTCGCCATCCCACGCAGCGGTGGGTTCGACATCGCCGTCGCGGCCGTTGTCGTCGTGATCCTGGCGGGTGTTGTCCTGATCCTGCGTATTGCCGCGTTCGGAGAGCGGCTGCGCGGAGATGGACTCGGGTTCTTCCCAGTCGAGCAGCGGATTGCTCTCGACCGCGGTGGTGATCTCGGTTTCGAGTTCCACCGTCGACAACTGGAGCAAATGCAGCGCCTGACGCAATTGCGGCGTCAGAACGAGATGTTGCCCCAGCGATGTCTGCAGACGTGGCTTCATCGACTCCGGAACTCCCTGACCGGATGCGTGCGCCGACTACAGACGGAAGGATTCCCCCAGGTAGACACGACGCACGTCGGGATTGGCCAGCAGTGCTTCCGGAGCCCCCTGCGCGAGCACGCCGCCGTCACTGAGGATATACGCCCGGTCACAGATCCCCAAGGTCTCGCGGACGTTGTGGTCGGTGATCAGCACGCCGATCCCGCGTTCCTTGAGATGGGTGACGATCCGCTGGATCTCGCCGACCGAAATCGGGTCGACGCCGGCGAAGGGTTCGTCGAGCAGCATCATGCGCGGATTCGCGGCCAGTGCGCGGGCGATTTCCACCCGGCGTCGCTCGCCACCCGACAGGCTGGCACCGGCCTGGTCGGCGACGTGCGTGATCTGCAGCTCGTCCATCAGGTCGGCCAGCGTCTTCTGGCGGCCGGCCTTGTCGAGATCCTCACGCAGCTCCAGCACCAACATGATGTTGTCGGCGACGCTGAGCTTGCGGAACACCGACGGTTCCTGCGGCAGGTAGCCGACGCCGCGCTTGGCTCGGGTGTACATCGGCTCGGCGGTGATGTCGTGACCATCCAGTACGATCCGGCCGGCATCGGCCGGCACCAGGCCGACGATCATGTAGAAACAGGTGGTCTTGCCGGCGCCGTTGGGGCCGAGCAGGCCGACGACCTCGCCCGATTCGAGCGTCAGCCCGAATTCCTTGACGACCTCGCGCTGCTTGTAGCTCTTGCGCAGACCTTCGGCGACGAGCATCAGCGGCCGCCCTGCGCTGCGGGCGCCGGCTGCGCTGGCGTCTGGTTGCGCGGCTGGAACTGCATGCGCACGCGGCCCTGGCCTTCGCCGCCGCCCTGCACCCGGCCGGTCGACATGTTGTAGACGATGCGCTGGCCTTCGATCTTGCCCTGGCCCGGCTGGTTGACGACGGCATTGCCGGTCAGTACGACGGTGTCGCTCGTCATGTTGTAGTCGGCCTGGGCGGCGGTCGCGTCGACCCAGCCACCGTCGTCCATCTGCTGCTTCATCTTCACCGGGCCGCCGTTGAGGATCACGCGCTGGAATTCGCCGCTGCTGCGGCGCAGGTCGGCGCGCGTCGCCTGGATCTCGAGCGTGCCCTGGGTGATCGTCACGCCGCTGGTGAGCAGGCAGGGCAGTCGTTCGTCACTGACCGAGCAGTCACTTCCACCGGCGTCGACGTCGAGCGGCTGGTTGCGGTCGGACGACTTCGCAACCGCGCCCATCGGCACGGCCAGCGCGGCGACCAGAAACAGACTAGCGGCGGGAATTCGGTTCATTGCGGAATTTCACCTTGGAAAGAAGCTCGATCCGTCCCGAATCGAGGTCGGCACGCATGCCGGTGCCCTGCATTGTAGAACCGGGCTGTTCGACGTCGACCAGCGCGTCGGACGTGGCCTGGTTGCGTTGCGGAAAGACGTTCATGGCCTCGGTGCGCATGCGGGTCGGACGCGGACTGCCTTCGGGGCTGTCGGCGGTGACCTCGCCGCGCAGGCGGACTTCCTGGTTGTCCTCGGACACCCAGCCGGTCTTCGAGCGGATTTCCCAGCGGCCGTCGCCTTCTTTTTCCGGGACATGGAACAGCGGGGTGACGAGTTCGAGCGTGCGCGCGCCAGGGGTCTGCTGCAGCTGCGGGGCCTGCAGCGAGAACGCTTCGCGGCCTTCGTTGTCGAGGGCGACGATGTCGAAGTCGCGCAACAGGTAGTCGGTGCGACCGTCTGCGGGATCTTCCGAGACGATCGTGTCCTTCTGCCGCCAGGCCGACCAGCCCGAGATCAGCGCGCCGAGCAGCAGCACGACGGTCAGGGTCAGGCGCCAGTTCACGAGACCCGCCCATCGGCGTGGATGCCGGCCAGGCGGCCCTGCGCATGCAGGATCAGATCGCACAGCTCACGTCCGGCGCCGCGGCCACCGTTGGCGCGGGTGCGCCAGTGCGCGCTGTCGCCGGCGCAGGCGTGCGCGTCGGCGGGCGACACGGCGAAACCCACGGCGCGCATCACGCCGACATCGGCCAGGTCGTCGCCCATGAACGCCACTTCGTCCAGCGTGATGCCGAGCGAAGCGCACAGTGATTCGACGCGCTCACGCTTGTCGGCGACGTGGACATGCGCCTCCACGCCGAGGTCGGCCGCGCGGCGCTCGACGATGCCACCCTTGCGCGCGGTCACCAGCGCGACCGCGATGCCGACCTTGCGCAGCAGCACCAGACCCTGGCCGTCATGGACATGGAAGGTCTTGATCTCGCGGCCGTCGCTGTCGAAGCCCAGGCTGCCGTCGGTCAGCGTGCCGTCGACGTCGAAGCACGCCAGGCGCACGCGGGCGGCGCGGGCGAGGATTGCGTCGGAGACGTCGGCGAAGGGGGCAAGGGCGTCGGGCATGGTTTCGAAAGTATCGGGCATTGAATGAATGGGCGCCGGCTCAGACCACGCGGGCGCGCAGCAGGTCCTGGATGTTCAGCGCCCCGACCACCCGGCGTTCGCCATCGACGACCGGCAGCATGGTGATCTTGCGGGTTTCCATCAGGCGCGCCGCCTCGACCGCGAGCGCATCGGCGGCGATCGCGATCGGATCGCGGGTCATCACGTCGGCGATCCGCGCGTCGCGGACGTCGATGGCGGGATCGGTCAGCGTGCGGCGCAGGTCGCCGTCGGTGTAGAGGCCGATCAGGCGCTGGGCCTCGTCGACGACCACGGTCATGCCCAGACGCTTGCGGCTCATTTCCAGCAGCGCGTCGGCCAGCGAGGCGTCGGCGGCCACGGTCGGAATCTCGCCGCCGCCATGCATGACGTCGCGGATGTGCAGCAACAGGCGGCGGCCGAGGGCGCCGGCCGGGTGCGAGCGGGCGAAGTCGTCGGCGGTGAAGCCGCGCGCCTCCAGTAGCGCGACGGCCAGCGCATCGCCCATCGCGAGAGACGCCGTCGTGCTCGCGGTCGGTGCCAGCGCCAGCGGACAGGCTTCGGCCGGCACGCTGATGTCGAGGTGGATGTCGGCGGCCATGGCCATCGTCGACGTGGAGCGTCCGGTCACCGCGATCAGCGCATTGCCTTGGCGCTTGAGCACCGGCAGCAGCATCAGGATCTCGTCGGACTCGCCCGAATACGACAGCGCCAGCACGACGTCGGCGTCGGTGATCATGCCCAAGTCGCCGTGGCCGGCTTCGCCCGGGTGCACGTAGAAGGCCGGGGTGCCGGTCGATGCGAAGGTTGCGGCGATCTTGCGGGCGACATGGCCGGACTTGCCCATGCCCATGCAGACCACGCGGCCGCGGCATTCGAGGATGCGCGCGCAGGCGGCGGAGAATTCGCCGTCCAGCCGCGCGGCCACCGTCTGCAGACCTTCGACCTCGACCGCGAAGACGCGTCGTCCGCTGGCCGCGAAATCGGACCCGGCAGCGGCAACTTCACGGGGGTGGTCGACCATATCCGGCACAGGGCTTTTCCGTTAGGCTAAGCCGTTCATTTTATGCGCTTTCCGGCGTGAATGCCCCGCGACAGGCGGCGTCGGCGATGACGGCTCATCCGCGCTTCACGCAGCGGTCGCAGCGACGTTCACGGCCCGGCAGCGCGGCCACAGGACCCGATTCTTGGACACCCAGACCATCACCGACCTCATCCAGCAGGGTCTGCCCGACGCCGTGGTGCACGTGCAGGGCGACGACGGCGTGCACTTCGAGGCGCTGGTCGTCTCGCCCGCATTCGCCGGCAAGCTGCCGCTGGCGCGTCACCGCATGGTGTATGCGACGCTCGGCGCGCTGATGGGTCGCGAGATCCACGCGCTCGCACTCAACACGAAGACGCCCGACGAACACGCGGCTGCCGGCGCAGGGCAGGGCTGATGGACAAGATCATCGTCACCGGCGGCGCGACGCTGCAGGGCGAAGTGCGCATTTCCGGCGCCAAGAACGCCGTGCTGCCGATCCTGTGCGCGACCCTGCTCGCCGATGCACCGGTCGAAGTCACCAACGTGCCGCATCTGCACGACGTGCTGACGACGACCAAGCTCCTGTCGGGTCTGGGCGCGGGCGTGGAGCACGACGTCGAGAACGGGCGCGTCACCGTCGATCCGCGCAGCGTGACCAGCCATGTCGCACCGTACGAACTCGTGCGCACGATGCGCGCCTCGATCCTCGTGCTCGGCCCGTTGCTGGCCAAGTACGGCGCGGCGGAAGTTTCGCTGCCGGGTGGCTGCGCGATCGGTGCGCGTCCGGTGGATCTGCACATCAAGGCGCTCGAAGCGCTGGGCGCGACGATCACCGTCGAACACGGTTTCATCCGCGCGCAGGCCGAGCGTCTGCGCGGTGGCCACGTGGTGTTCGAAACGATCAGCGTCGGCGCAACCGAGAACGTGCTGATGGCGGCGACGCTCGCCGATGGCACGACGCTGATCGACAACGCCGCGCGCGAGCCGGAGATCGTCGATCTGGCCGAATGTCTGATCGCGATGGGCGCCGACATCCGCGGCGCCGGCACCTCGCGCATCGAAGTGCGCGGCGTCGAGCGTCTGCATGGCGCCACGCATGCCGTCGTCGCCGACCGCATCGAGACCGGCACCTTCCTCGTGGCCGCGGCGATGACCGGCGGTCGCGTGACCGCAGTGGGTGCGCGTCCGGACACGCTGGGCGCGGTGATCGAACGCCTGCGCCATGCCGGCGCGACGGTCGAGATCGACTGCGACCGCATCACCGTCGACATGCAGGGCCGTCGCCCGCGCGCGATCGACATCGTCACCGCGCCGCACCCCGGGTTTCCGACCGACATGCAGGCGCAGTTCATGGCGATGAACTGTGTCGCCGAAGGCACCGGCACGATCGACGAGACGATCTTCGAGAACCGTTTCATGCACGTCAGCGAGCTGATGCGCCTGGGCGCGGAGATCGACATCGACGGCCCGCGCGCCAGCGTGCACGGCGTCGAGCGTCTCAGTGGCGCGCCGGTGATGGCGACCGATCTGCGCGCATCGGCGTCGCTGATCCTCGCCGGCCTGGTGGCCGACGGCGACACGACGATCGACCGCATCTATCACCTCGATCGCGGTTACGAGCACATCGAACGCAAGCTCTCGGGGCTCGGTGCGCGCATCCGGCGGGTGAAGTAGGCCATGGCGTTCAGGGGCCGGTTGTCAAACCGCCGCATCGCGCTGTTCGCGACGATCGCGGTGGTGCTGCTCGCGCTGGGCTGGATGCGCTACACCAATGCCGCGGCGCTCAGCGGCATGCCGTTCAAGGAGATGGACTGGAACGAGGACGGCGAACTGACCCGCGGCGAAGTGCTGCAGGGCTTCTTCACCGTCACTGCGGTGCGCACGCAGGAAGGCAGCCGCAGCTGTGTCGACTACCGCCGGCGCGGCTCGGCCGAATCGATCCGGGTGGAGTGCAGGACCGAAACCGCGCCCTGAGGCGCGGTCGCCGGAACCCACAAAAAAGGCCCCGCGATGCGGGGCCTTTTGCTTGATGCGATGCGCGGATCAGTTGACCGATTGCAGACGCATGTCGATGTGGTCCTTGCCGTCGCGACGCTGCAGCAGGCGCGCCGGCACCGGCATGTCGTCGACGATCCACGCGATGATCTCGCGGCGTCCGTCAGTACGCACGACCTTGGTGGCTTCCATCGAACGACCGCCGACGGTCACCTGTTCGGTGCCCTGGCGTTCGAACAGCTGGCGCTTCGCGCGGCCGTCTTCGACCAGGCGGTAGCGCAGCGGCGACTTGCCGGCCTGCACGTCACGCACCAGCACGAGGTTCATCAGCATGCCGTCGAGATCGCCGGTCTGCAGCTTCACCGGTCCGCCCTGTCCGTCACGCACGTCGCCGGCGAAACGGGCCTCGCCCGCGTTCCAGTCGTACGTGGTGTTGAGTTCGCGGTTCTTCATCAGCATCGCCGCAAGGCCGGATTCGCCGCGCTGCGAGTCGCTGCTCGACACCGGACGCCACTGCTCGCCGTTCGCTTCGAAGGTCGTCGTCTGCTCCAGACGCGCGCCAGCGCCCGCGACCTGCAGGCCGTACTTCCAGCGGTTGCCGCCTTCCTGCGCGAGATTCATGTTCGCCTGCGCGCGCATGCCCATGTAGTTGGCCTGGTAGGTCGCGGTGAACGGCTCGATCGCCATCGCGGGCAGCGCAGCGAAGGCCAACAGCGCAGCGCCGGTAGCGGTCAGCAGTCGGGTCATGGGGGCTCGTGTCTTCATTGTGGTGCTCCTTGGTATTCGACCAGGCGCAGGTCCACCGCGTCCTCGCCATCTTCGCGTTGCAGGATCCGGACCGGCGTCGGTACGCCGTCCGCGACCCAGATGATCATCTCGTCGTTGCCGCCGTTGGTTCGTGAAACGCGCAACGCCGAATAACTGATGTCGCCGACCTGCACGAGCTCCGGCTCGGCGGCCGCCTGGTAGGCGTACTGGCGCACGCGGCCGCCGTCGACGAAGCGGTACTGCAGTGTCGCGTTCGGCGCGGCATCGCGCATCACTGCCAGATTGATCAGCAGCGCGCTCATGTCGCCGGGTTGCAGCGGTACCGGATCGCGGCGACGCTTGCTCAGATCGCCGGTCCAGCGTGCGACATTGTTGGCCCAGTCGTAGACGCCCTCGACCTTGCGGTTGAAGAACACCGCAGCCTTGCGCGTCGTGCTCTGGCGCAGCGGGCGGTAGACGGTGCCGACCACGTCGAACAGCGTGTCCTGTTCCAGATTCAGACCGAGGATGCCGGCGAAACCGCGGTTGCCACGGATGCCCAGATCCACCTGCCACTGCGCGCCCTGCGGTTGCAGGCGCATTGTCGCCGTGCCGGCCTGCTTGCCCTGGTACCAGGCGTCGTAGGTCGCGACGAACGGCTCCAGCCCGGCACCGCGCGCGGCCGTGGGCCACGCGACGATCAGCAGGGCGGTCGCGAACAGGGAGAGGAGGGCGCGCATAGGACGGGCATCATGCGAAGCAATCAGTGGCTGCCAGCTGAAGCGGCGCGGCGGCGCGTTGGCCGTCGACATGAACGCCGTCTTCATGCAGCCGCACGCGACCGGCGGCGATCCAGCGCAAGGTCTCCCGTAGCAGGGAATGTTCGCGGCCCAGGACGCGTGCCGACAGCGTCCCGGCATCGTCGCCGGGCAGCACCGGCACCCGCGCCTGCGCGATGACCGGGCCACCGTCGAGCTCGGCGGTCACGTAATGCACGCTGGCGCCGTGTTCCGGCACGCCGGCATCGAGCGCGCGCTGGTGCGTGTGCAGGCCCTTGAAGTCGGGCAGCAGCGAAGGATGGATGTTGATCATCCTGCCGGCGCGCGCGGTCATGACCTCGGCGCCGATCAGACGCATATAACCGGCGCAGACGATCAGGTCGGGCCCTGCGGCATCGAGGGCGCCGAACAGCGCGGCGTCGTGCGCGGCGCGGTCGGCGAAATCGCGCGGTCGGATCGCATGCGCCTGCAGGCCGGCGTCGCGGGCGCGCACCAGCGCCTGTGCGTCCTTGCGGTCGGACCAGGCGCCGATGACTTCGGCGTCCAGCGTGCCGGCCGCGATCGCATCGAGGATCGCCTGCAGATTGCTGCCGCGGCCCGAGGCCAGCACCGCCAGTCGCATCGTCATCGGCGTGCGCCCGCGACGTCGAACAGAGCACGTGTGTCGGGGCGCTGCAGGATCACCAGCGTGGCGATGCCCAGCGCGGTGCCGAGCGGCACATGCAGGCAGAGCAGCGCGGCGACGGTCGTGCACAGGCCGGTGCGCGTATGCCGCAGCAGATGCAGGCCGGACCAGATGCACAGCACGCCGCCGATCAGCGAGCCGATGGTCAGCACCCCGAAGACCGCGATCGTCGCCTTGCCGACGGGATCGGTGAAGCCTTCGGCGGCTTCCTGGGTGAAGCCGAACACCAGAATGATGCCGAAGACCACGGCGCCGGCGAGCGAAAGCGCGCCGAGGATGTGATGCAGCACGCCGAGCGTGCGCAGCTGGCTGGACGCTGCGGCAGGCGACACCGGCACGCGCAACGCCGGCGATGCAGTCGCCGGCGGCGCGTATGGAGACGCGGGTTCGGATCCGGCCGACACGGCGCCTGAATCAGCTGATGCGGACGCGATCGCCGTCGCGGGCTTCGATCACTTCGCCGATCGTCCAGTGGGCGAGCTCCAGACCATCGAGCGCGGTGCCGAACGCGGCCACGCTGTCTGCCGGCACCACCAGCACGAAGCCGATGCCGCAGTTGAACGTGCGCCACATCTCGTGATCGGCGACCGCGCCTTCTCGCTGCAGCCACTCGAACACCGGCGGCTGCGGCCACGATTTCGCGTCAATAGTCAGGCCGAGGCCATCCGGAATCACGCGGATGATGTTTTCGGTCAGGCCGCCGCCGGTGACGTGGGCCATCGCGTGCAGCTGCGGGCCAAGATCGCTGCGCAGCAGTTCCAGCACTGGCTTCACGTACAGCGTGGTCGGCGCCATCAGCGCGTCGACCAGATTCACGCCGCCGACTTCGATGTCGGTCGGGCGGCCGGCGCGTTCGAAGATGCGGCGGATCAGCGAATAGCCGTTGGAGTGCGGGCCGCTGGACGCGATGCCGACCAGCACGTCGCCGGCCTGCACCTTGCTGCCGTCGCGCAGTTCGGATTTCTCGACCGCGCCGACGGTGAAGCCGGCCAGGTCGTACTCGCCGATGCCGTACATGTCCGGCATCTCGGCCGTTTCGCCGCCGATCAACGCGCAGCCCGACAGTTCGCAGCCGCGGGCAATACCGCCGATCACGGACGCGGTGGTGTCGATGTCGAGCTTGCCGGTGGCGAAATAGTCGAGGAAGAACAGCGGCTCGGCGCCCTGCACCAGCACGTCGTTGACGCACATCGCGACCAGATCGATGCCGATCGTGTCGTGGCGGCCGAACTGCTGGGCCAGCTTGAGCTTGGTGCCCACGCCGTCGGTGCCGGAGACCAGCACCGGTTCGCGGTACTTGCCCGAGAGGTCGAACAGCGCGCCGAAACCGCCCAGGCCACCCATGACCTCGGGCCGGAAGCTGCGCTTGACCAGCGGCTTGATGCGTTCGACGAGTGCGTTGCCTGCGTCGATATCGACGCCTGCATCGCGGTAGGTCAGGGGAGTGGGAGCAGTCACGGCAGCCGTCGCAAGGCGGGAAGACCGCGGATTTTAGCAGCCGCCCGGCTCGCAGTCGTGGCCTGTGCATCGGCGTCGCCACGGACCGTCCGCATCGTTTATGGCACCATCGCGCCTCGATGACGCCCCGATCCAGGACTTGCCGGATGCACCGCCCGAAGCGCTCGTTCAACATGATGACGTGGCTGCTGGCCGCGCTGCTGGGCACGTTCGCCGTGTCGGGAACCGCTTCCGCGCAGCGCGTGGAAGGCGACCGGGCCGCGGCCGTCGGCCTGTATGCGGCTGAAATTCCGGTGCGCAGCCAGAGCGAATCCGAGCGCGAGGCCGGCTTCACCCGCGCGCTGGCGCAGGTGCTCGGCAAGCTGTCGGGCGACCGCAACGCGGCCCAGCGCCCGGGCGTGTCGCAGGAACTCCGCCGCGCGGCCCAGTACGTCGAGGGCTATGATTACCGCCAGGACGAGGGCGTGTCCTCGCGCGGCTCGCCGACCTTCACCACCACGCTGGTCGTGCGCTTCCGCCAGGACGATGTGGACGCCGTTGCCGGCGCGCTGGGCCTGCCGGTGTGGCCGGATCCGCGGCCCAAGCCGGTGATGTGGCTGGCGATCGACGACGGCTCCGGCCCGCGTCTCGTCGCGCTGCAGCAGAACAACGTGGCCCGCCCGACGCTGCAGCGTGCGATCGAGCGCGGCTACCGCCTCGGCCTGCCGACCGGCAACGCCGCCGAGCAGGCCGCAGTGGGTGCGATCTGGCGCGGTGACACCGCTTCCGTCGCGCGCATCTCGTCGCGCTACAACCCGCCGATGCAGCTGATCGGCAAGCTCTACCGCGACGGCGCCGGCTGGAAGGCCGACTGGATTTTCGTCGACAGCGGCCGCGTGCTCGCGCGCTGGAGCGAGACCGGCGCCGATGCCCGTCGCACGCTGGCCAGCGGCGCCGACGGCGCAGCCGATGCATTGACCAAGCGTTATGCGCGTACCAGCCCGACCGGTGCGCCGTCGACGCAGGCGATCGTATTCTCCGGCATCAACAGCAGCGCCGACTACGTGAAGCTGTCCGCGCAACTTCAGCGCATGTCGGTGGTGCGCGGCATCCGTCCGGTCCGGGCGACGCCGCTGGGGCTGGAAGTGCAGCTCGATCTGCTCACCGGCCTGACCGGCTTCCGCCGCATGGCCGACGAGAACGTGTTCGTGGAAGCCGACGGCAACATCGAGGGCGTCACGCCCGTGTTCCATCTGCGTTGATCCCTTCTTCGCTGTACCGCACGGACCGCCACCGATGATCCAGACCGACCCCGCGAACGCCGACATCGCGCGTTTCCTCAAGCGCCTGCAATGGGGTCTGGTGGCGTTCGCCGTCGGCTACGTGATCTGGCTGCTCGGCCCGATCCTGACGCCGTTCGTGCTGGCGCTGCTGCTCGGCTGGCTCGGCGATCCGCTGGTCGATCGCCTCGAGCGTCGCGGCCGGTCGCGTGCGGTCGCGGTGACGCTGGTGTTCCTGTTGATGACGCTGCTGCTGGCGCTGGTGCTGATCATCCTGGTGCCGATGATCGAGCGGCAGATCGTCACCCTGATCGACAGCCTGCCGCAGTACCGCGACTGGCTGCTCGGCACCGCGCTGCCTTGGATCGAGCAGCGCACCGGCTACGAAGTGATGTCGTGGCTGGACACCGACCGCCTGATCGAACTGATTCGCGGCCACTGGCAGCAGGCCGGCGGCGTCGCGGCGACGGTGCTGGCCTATGCATCGCGTTCGGGCTTTGCGATCCTCGCGCTGGTCATCAATCTGGTGCTGGTGCCGATCCTAGCGTTCTACTTCATGCGCGACTGGGATCTGCTGGTCGAGCGCGTGGCCGCGCTCATCCCGCGCGACCATATCGACACCGCGACCCGCCTCGCACGCGAAACCAGCGAATCGCTGGGTGGCTTCCTGCGCGGCCAGTTCCTGGTGATGCTGGGACAGGGCGCGATCTATGCGGTCGGCATGTCGATCGTCGGCCTGCGTCTGGGCCTGCTGATCGGCATGGTCGCCGGCCTGATCAGTTTCATTCCGTATCTCGGCGCGACCGTCGGCATCCTGCTCGCGCTGATCGCGGCCATCGTGCAGGCGCAGGGCTTCGACTGGCAGCTGCTGATCCTGATCGGCGTGGTGTTCACGATCGGCCAGCTGGTCGAGAGCTACGTGCTGACGCCGCGTCTGGTCGGTGATCGCATCGGCCTGCATCCGGTCGCGGTGATCTTCGCCGTGCTCGCGGGCGGCCAGCTGTTCGGCTTCCTCGGCATGCTGCTGGCGCTGCCGGTGGCCGCGGTCGTCAACGTGCTGCTGCGCTACGCGCACGAGCGCTACACGCACAGCCGCCTGTACGCCGGCGACAAGCCGGACATCGAAATCGCAGGTGCGGCGACGTCGCAGCGTCCGGTGATCATCGTGACCGACACCAAGGGTCTGGACGGCGAGCGTTGAGTCCGGCATGAGTGGTCCATCGCCCCAGCTGCCGCTGGCGCTCCGGTATCCGCCGGACCAGCGGCTCGAAACCTTCGTCGCCGACGATGCCGCGTTGCTGCCGCAGCTGCGCGACTTCGCGCTGGCCGGCGTGCGCCGCGGGCTCTACGTTGAAGGCGCCTCGGGCACCGGCAAGACCCACCTCGCGATCGCGCTGTGCGCGGAAGCCGACCGGCTCGGCCGGCGCGCCGTGTACCTGCCGCTGCGCGGCATTGCCGGTCGCCTGCGCGACGCCGCGCAGGCACTCGATGGTCATGATCTGGTCGCGATCGACGACGTCGATGCGATCGCCGGCGACCGCGACGACGAGGTCGCGCTGTTCGATCTGCACAACCGGCTGCACGACGCCGGACGCGCGGTGTTCTACACCGCGTCAGCGTCTCCGGACGCGCTGGCACTCGGCCTGCCGGATCTGCGCTCGCGACTCGGCCAGTGCATCCGCGTGCCGCTGCCGGTGCTCGACGACGCCGGCCGCCACGACCTGCTGCGTCTGCGCGCCGAACGTCGCGGCCTGCAGGTCGACGCCGCGACGATCGACTGGCTGCTGCGCCGCCATGATCGCGATCTCCCGGCGCTCACCGCGCTGCTGGATCGTCTCGATCACGCCTCACTCGCCTCACAGCGACGGCTGACCGTGCCGTTCGTGCGGCAGGTACTGGCGCTCGACTGAGCGCGCGACTGGCGAAAGCCTCTCCAGGACGCTCCCGCGAAAACACTCAACCCAAGGTTGCATCCAGCTGCGCCAGCCGCTCGGGCGTGCCGACATCTGTCCAGCGCCCCGGATGATGCGCGCCGGTCACGCGATCGTTCGTCATCGCCGCGCGCAGCAACGGCGCGAGCTTGAATCGCGGCGGTTCCAGATGGACGCCAGGCACGCTGCCAATGATGTCGCGCCAGTCGTGCAGCAGGGCAGGGCGATAGACGCCGATCCCCGAGAACGTCAGCTTCGACGCGCCATCGCTGCGCACGTCCGCGCCGTCCAGTGCGAAATCGCCTGCGGAGTTGTGCGCGGGATTGTCGACCAGCACCAGATGCGCATCGCCCTCCGGCTCGGCCGGCAGCCGCGCGAAGTCGTAATCGCTCCAGATGTCGCCGTTGACCGCGATGAAGGGCGCGTCGTCCAGCAGGCGCAGCGCGTGCAACATGCCGCCGCCGGTTTCGAGTGGTGGCGCGCCTTCGTGCGAATAGTGCAGCCGCAGTCCCCAGCGGCTGCCGTCGCCGAGCGCGGGTTCGAAGCGGTCGGCGAGCCAGGACACGTTGACCACGACATCGCGCACGCAGAGCGCGGCGAGCTTTTCCAGATGCCAGACGATCAGCGGCTTGCCGCCAGCCGCCAGCAGCGGCTTGGGTGTGGTGTCGGTCAGCGGCCGCATGCGTTCGCCCAGACCCGCAGCGAAGATCAGGGCCTGGCGGTGGCGGGCAGGTGCAGGCGCGTTCGACACGGCGGATCCAGCAGGGCGGGCGCGACAGCGTAACCGTCAGCCGCAGTGCCGGCGAGCCGGCCCGCGGCTGAACGTCGGCGGCGCGTTGCCAGGTGTGCGGCGCATGCCTGGCGCATCATCGAGCGCATCTTCGCAATCGTGCATTCGCAGGAGCCCATCATGGTCTCGACCGTCCGCCGCCGTCTTCGCATCGCAGCAGCGCTGCTCGCGGCGTTCGCACTCGCCGCCTGCGGGACCTTTCCGCGCACCACCGACGCCGAGAAGTACGCGCTCTACGACGCGCATGCCGGCGCAGCGGTCGATCATTTCCGCTACTTCGGTTCGATCAACGGCTGGACGCCGCTCGGCGATTCGGCGCTCGCGGTGTGGACGCGGCCGAGCGAGGCCTGGCTGCTGGATCTGTCGGGCACCTGCCAGGATCTCACGTTCACTCCGGCGATCGGGCTGACGAGCCGCATGAATCGCGTCAATGCGCGATTCGACAAGGTGCTGGTGCGCAGTCGCGGGTCGATCAGCATGCCGTGCCACATCCAGCAGATCCGTCCGCTGGACATCAAGGCGATCCGCGCCGCAGAGAAGCGCAATCCCGAAGGCGCGCCTTCGATGGATCAGGCGTCGGACGCGGGCACGTAACCGGCCACGGTGCCGGTCTGACGTTCGAACAGGTACTTGCGCATCTCGCCTTCGATGAAGGCGCGGTGCTTGGGATCCAGCGGCGACAGTCGGTTCTCGTTGATCAGCATGGTCTGGTGCGCCAGCCAGCGCGCCCAGGCCGGCTTGCCGATCTCGGCGAAGACCTGCTTGCCGAGTTCGCCGGGCCAGGGGATGAAATCCAGTCCGTCGGTTTCGGTCTGGTCGTGGACGCAGAAGACGCGTCGGCTCATGGTCAATCCTCCAGGGCGATGCGCGGCGCGAGCAGCAGCGTGCGGATCGGGGCGGGAATGCCGAGCGTCGCGAGTTCGTCGCGTGCCACCCAGCGCAGTCGGTCATTGTCGCCCACGCGGTGACGGGCCGGGAGGCCCGACCAGTGCAGCGGTCGCAGGCGCAGTTTGAAATGGGTGAAACCGTGCTGCACCGGCAACAGGCGCTGCGGCGTATCGAGATCCACAGCATCGATGAGGCCGGGTGCGTGCATGCGCAGCCAGTCGACCGCGCGCGCATCGTCTTCAGCCTGCGGCAGCGACCACAGCGCCGCCCAGATGCCGGTCGGCGGGCGCTTCTCCAGCAGCACGCGGCCCTTTGCGTCTTCGAGCAGCAGCAAGCTGGCTTCGCGCTCGGGTAGGGCCTTGGTGGGCCGCGGCGTCGGCAGTTCGTCGACGCGGCCCTGCGCGAACGCGGCGCAGTCTTCGTTGACCGGGCACAGCAGACACGCGGGGTTGTGGCGCGTGCACAGCGTCGCGCCGAAATCCATCTGCGCCTGGGTGTAGTCGGCCAGCCGCGTGTCCGGCAGCAGCGTTTCGGCAATCGCCCACAACTGTTTTTCGATCTTCGGTTGCGCAGGCCAGCCATCGACCGCGTGGCGGCGCGCGAGTACGCGTTTGACGTTGCCGTCGAGGATCGGAAACGGATCTCCCCAGGCCTGCGACAGGATCGCGCCCGCCGTGCTGCGGCCGATGCCTGGCAGGGCGAGCAGGGCATCGAGATCGCGTGGCAGATCGCCATCGTGCAGTTCGACGCAGCGCTGCGCCGCGGCGTGCAGATTGCGCGCGCGGGCGTAGTAGCCGAGGCCCGACCACAGCGCGAGGACGGTGTCCTGCGGCGCGTCGGCAAGTGCGCGCACGTCGGACAACGCGTCGACGAAACGCTCGAAGTAGGGAATGACGACCCGCACCTGGGTCTGCTGCAGCATGATTTCCGACAGCCACACGCGATACGGCGTGCGCGGGTGCTGCCACGGCAGATCGTGCCGACCATGCACGTCGAACCACGCCAGCAGACGCGCCGCGTAATCGGTGCGTGCGATCACGGCGGCGTTTCTCCGCTGCCGTCGTCGAAGGTAATCTCGACGCCTTCCAGCACCGCACCGGAGACTTCGACGCGATCGGCGGTCAGCTGTCCGCGCAGGGGCGGCAGGGGTGAGCCAGCGGAGAGCGCATCGAACCAGCCGAGCATCGCCGCGATCCGCGCCTCGCCATCGAAGCGCGCATGTTCGTGTTCGAGCTGTAGTGCGATCGGCGCCGATGCATCCGCCGGACCGTCATAGCGCAGCGCGAATGGCAGCGGCTGCGTCGAGTCCGACAGCGGCGGCGGCAGCGCCGGCCATGCCGCCGGCCATGCCGCCGGCCACTGTGCGATGCGGCCATCGAGCGCGAGGGTGAGTCGATCGCCGAGTGCGACGCGTCCGCCGGCGACAAGATCCGGCACCACGCCCTCGCCGCGTAGGGCGATGCCCATCGGCGCAAATCCCAGCACGTTGCCGTCGCCGCCCACGTGCAGCGCACCGTGCAGGCCGAGTACGAACGGCAACGCGTCGGCGGCATCGGCGCCCTGCCAGCCCGCATCAACGGCGATGCGCAGCGGCGACAGCGCGAAGCCGGGCATGTCGGCGTCGATGCGTGTGGCATCGGCCTGCAGCGTGGTGTCGAGCCGGCCGGCTGTATGCACCACCGCGAGCGTGCCGCGCGCCTGTAACTCGCGTGCATCGACTGCGCGATCCGCGTGCACGCGTAGCCGGAACGGCGCCTGCAGCGCATCGAGATGCACGGTGCCGCCGACCAGTGCGTCGAGCGACCGGTCGGCATGCAGCGACGGCAGGTCCAGCGCGAGTCCATCGATGCGCCAGCCATCACCGTCGAGGCGGCCGCGCACGATGCGTACGCCGTTGGTGATCGTCGGCACCTTGCCGTCGCCCGGCGGACGCGCATCGAGCCAGCGCAACAGCGACGGCAGATGCAGGCGCGGTGCATCCAGTCCGACGCGGCTGATTTCGAGATCGGCGCCGCGGCTGCGGATGGTCTTCCACGGCAGCGACAGCAGCATGCGGTCCGCATGCAGCATCGGCACGTCGGACGTGGCCGATCCGGTCGCGGCGATGCTGACATCGCGCACCACCAGCTGCGGCGTGCCGCGCAGGCGGTACTCGACATCGCCTTCGAACGTGATGCGCAGGCCGAGCGTGGGTTCGAGGCGTGCCAGTACCAGGCGCAGAGCGCGTTCGGGCGGTAGCAGCACCTGCACCAGCAGCGCGGCGGCGATCGACAGCACCAGCGCGATCAGCAGCAGGCGCAGCCAGCGCAGGCGCCGCGGCGCCGATGGCTCGGGCGCCGGAGTGGGGTTGCTCACGCCCCCAGCGTCTCCGGCAGCATCGCGTCGACGAAGGATTCGGCGTCGAACACGCGCAGATCTTCGGGGCGCTCGCCGATACCGGCGAAGCGGATCGGAATGCCGAACTCGCGTGCCAGCGCGAACACCACGCCGCCCTTGGCGGTGCCGTCGAGCTTGGTCACGACCAGGCCGGTGACCTGCGCCGCGGCATTGAACTGGCGCAGCTGCGACAGCGCGTTCTGTCCGGTGGTGCCGTCGATGACCATCAGCACTTCGTGCGGCGCGGTCGGGTCGATCTTGCCGAGCACGCGGCGGATCTTGCCGAGCTCGGCCATCAGGCCCTGCTGCGTGTGCAGGCGGCCGGCAGTGTCGGCGATCAGGATGCCGGTGCCGCGCGACTTCGCTGCCTGCAGCGCATCGAAGGCGACCGCGGCCGGATCGGCGTCCTGGCCCTGGGCGACGACGGGCACGCCATTGCGTTCGCCCCAGGCCTTGAGCTGCGACACCGCAGCGGCGCGGAAGGTATCGCCGGCCGCGAGCATCAGCGCGTGGCCTTCATCCTTGTAGCGCTTTGCGAGCTTGCCGATCGTCGTGGTCTTGCCGACGCCGTTGACGCCGACGGTCAGGATCACGAAGGGCTTCGCGTTCGTGTCGATGACCAGCGGTTTCGCGACCGGCTCGAGCATCGCGATGAGGTCACCGCGCAGCGCCTTGAGCAGATCGTTGGCATCGACGAACGCGCGCGCCTTCATGCGTTTGCGCAAGGACTCGACCAGTTCGGTGCTCGCGGCGACGCCGACGTCGGCGGTCAGCAGCGCAGTTTCGATCTCGTCGAGCAGATCTTCATCGAGCTTTGGATTACGCGAGAACAGGCCACCGAAACTCTTGGCGAACGTGCTGCCGCCCAGACGCTCGCGCCAGCCGGACTTGCCGGGCGCGGCGGCGGGCATGGTGCTGGCGAACACGTAGTCGGCCAGTGCCGCAGCGGGATCGACGAACGCGGGCGGAGGAGGCGCAGGTGCGGGCGTCGCAACGGGTTCGGGAACGACCGGTGCGATCTCCGTCGCCGGCAACGCCGCATCGGCGGGCAGCCGCCCGGCATCGAGCGTCTGCAGCGGTGTCGCGATCGGATCGACGCCCTGCGTATCAGGGGCAGCAGTCGGCGCAGGCGGCGGAACCACAGGCGGCTGCGCAGGCGCCGGCGCGGGCGCAGCGGGCGGCGCGAACGCAGCAGCGATCTCGTCGGCGCTGAGGCGGCGTCGGCCGCTGTCGGCCTCGGGCTTGTCGGAAGGTTTGTCGCGCTTGAACCAGCTGACCATGCGGCCTTCGTAGCCTGGATGGGGGAGAATGGCGCGCATGGTATCACCCGACTTTCAGCGGCCCCGCGCGGGCGAACACGCATGAAGACCCCTCGTAGCGGCGGCTCGGGCAGGTCGTCACCGAACGTCAACCGCAACACCGGACCGGGCCGGGTGCGCATCGTCGGCGGCCGCTGGCGCGGCACGCGACTGGAGGTGCCCGACGTCGCCGGCCTGCGCCCGACCCCGGACCGGGTGCGCGAAACCCTGTTCAACTGGCTGCTGCCGGTGCTGCCCGGCGCGCGCGTGCTCGATCTGTTCGCCGGCACCGGTGCGCTCGGGCTGGAGGCGGTCTCGCGCGGCGCGGCCAGCGCGGTGCTGGTCGAACGCGACCTCGGACTCGCCGCAGCCCTGACCGCAACTGCGGCGCGCCTGTCCGGCAGCGACGTGGTCTCGGTCCAGCGCGGCGATGCGGTGTCGATGGCAGGCGCATTGCCGGCCGGCAGCATCGACATCGCGTTCGTCGATCCGCCGTTCGCCGCCGACCTGTGGGCGCAGGCCTTCGCCGCGCTCGCACCGGCGCTGGCGGCGGACGCCTGGCTGTACGTCGAATCGATGGCAGAACGGCCCGCGCAACCCGGGCCCGGCTGGCAACTGCACCGTGAGCTGGCGACCCGCGAAGCGCACTGCGCGCTGTACCGGCGCGCCGGCTGATCGCCGCACGCGCCGCTGCTACACTTGCCGCCCGCGCCACGTTCCATCCGATTCCTTCGACAGCGAACGCAAGCCATGAGTGCGAGCCGCCACCGCATCGCGGTCTATCCCGGGACCTTCGATCCGATCACCAACGGCCACGTCGACCTCGTCGACCGTGCCGCGCCGCTGTTCGAGAAACTGATCGTCGGCATCGCCGAAAGTCCGGCCAAGCGCCCGGCGATGACGCTCGAAGAGCGCGTCGAACTGGCCCGCGTCGCGACCGCCCACCACACCAATGTCGAGGTCATCGGCTTCGACTCGCTGCTCGCGCATTTCGTGCACGAAGTCGGCGCCGGTGTGCTGCTGCGCGGTCTGCGCGCGGTGTCGGATTTCGAATACGAATTCCAGCTCGCCAGCATGAACCGGCATCTGATTCCGGATGTCGAAACGCTGTTCCTCACGCCGGCCGAGCAGTACGGCTTCATCTCCTCCACGCTGGTGCGCGAGATCTCGCGTCTCGGCGGTGACGTGTCGGGCTTCGTGCCCGCCGCTGTCGATCGCGCATTGCGCAAACACTCGCAACGCTGACGTTGCCCATCAAACACCAGAGAAAAGAAGAGGGAATCCCATGAAGTCCATCACCCGCGCAATGCTGATCGCCTGCCTCGTCCTGCCGGTCATCGCCTGTGGCAAGAAGGAAGAGCCGCAGCAGGTCGAAGCCGCGCCGGTCGCGGTGCCCACCACCGAGGACAAGACGGCGTGGAACGCCTATCTCAACGATGTGGCCGGCCGTCACATGGAAGGCGTCAACAACTCGCCCTACGTCTATCTGGTGCCGCCGGCGCCCGCGCCTGCTGCCGATGCGCCGCCCGCAGAGGCCACGACCGCCGACGGTGATCCGACGCTGTCGACGCCGGTCGACGGCGCGTACGAGCGTCTGCTCGAGAAGGCCGAGCAGGACGTTTCCCGCGGCATCACCCGCGGCAACCTGCTGATCTTCGCGGGCCTGGATTCGGCGCGCACCGCCGATCTGACCGTTGCCTCGTTCGCCAAGGTCGGCGCTGGCACCATGAACGGCGTGCGCGTGCTGTTCATCGGCAGCGCAGCGGACAGCGAGCGCGTCAAGGCCGTCGTCGAGCCGACCGGTTCGCAGTACGTGTTCATCGACAACGCAGGCTGATCCAGCGCTTCGGCGGCGGGCGGCACGTCCAGCCCGCCGCTCCCCGACAACGCCACCGCGCGCAGGCCCGGTGGCGTTGTCGTATCTGAAGGGCGCGCGGTGGACCGAGTTCCACCCATGGAACGCCGGCGCCACGGCGCACGCTCTACAATGCGCACATGTCCTTGAAGATCAACGAGCTCTGCGTCAACTGCGACGTGTGCGAGCCGGCCTGCCCGAACCAGGCGATCGCGCAGGGCGAAACGATCTACGTCATCGATCCGGCGCGCTGCACCGAATGCGTGGGCCACTTCGACGAGCCGCAGTGCGTGGTCGTCTGCCCGGTCGAATGCATCGACCCCGATCCCGATATCCCCGAAACCCAGGTGCAGTTGCTCGCCAAGCTGGCGCGCCTGCAGCAGGAGGCGTCATGAGCCGTTCCCGCTTCGCGTTCGCCGGCATGCCGGCGCTGCTGCTGTCGATGCTGCTGCTCGCGGTCGCGCCGTCCTGTGCGCGCGACGTCCGTGCGCCGGACGCGCCTGCGGCGAGCGCCGTGCAGAACACGGCGACGCCACCCGGCAACGCGGTCGCCTCGGCGCATACGCTCGCCACCGAAGCCGGCCTGCAGGTCATGCGCGAGGGCGGCAACGCATTCGACGCGGCGATTGCGACCTCGGCGGTGCTGTCGGTGGTCGAACCGATTTCGTCCGGCCTCGGCGGCGGCGGCTTCTTCCTGCTGCACGACGCGAAGTCCGGCCGCGACATCTTCGTTGACGCGCGCGAGACCGCGCCGGCCACCGCGCATTCGGACCGCTATCGCAAGGCCGACGGCAGCTTCGACCGTGACCGCGCCGAGAACGGCCCGTGGTCGGCCGGCATCCCCGGCCTGCCCGCGGCATTCGTGCACATCGCCGAGACCTACGGCGCGCTGCCGCTGTCGAGATCGCTGGCGCCGGCGATCCGCATCGCCGAGGAAGGCTTCCCGGTCTACGCGCGCTTCGCGCGCGGCTACCAGTCGCGTCGCGCGGTGATGGAGCGCTACCCCGGCACGCGCGCGGTGTTCCTCGCCGATGGCCAGGCACCGAAGGAGGGCGACACCTTCCGCCAGCCCGATCTCGCGAACACCCTGCGTCTGCTCGCCGAGCGCGGCTTCGACGGGTTTTACGGTGGCGAGACCGGCGCCAAGCTCGTCGCCGGCGTGAATGCAGAAGGCGGCGAATGGACCGCTGCGGACCTGTCCGCCTACAAGGTCGTCGAACGCGAGCCGATCCGTTTCCGCTACCACGACTGGGACGTGGTCACCGCGCCGCCGCCGTCGTCGGGCGGCATCGCGATGGCGCAGATGCTGCAGATCCTCGAGCCTTGGGATCTAACCAAACTCGATGATGCCGCGCGCACGCATCTGGTCGTCGAATCGATGCGCCGCGCGTTCCGCGATCGCACCTTCTATCTGGGCGATCCGGATTTCGTGAAGATTCCGCAGCGCACGCTGCTGAGCCGCGACTACGCCGCCGGCCTGCGCGCGACGATCAATCCGGCGAAGGCGACGCCCAGCGATCTGCTGTCGGGCGATCCCACGCCGCTGGAAGACGAGGAGACCACGCACTTCTCGATCGTCGATGCCGCCGGCAACCGCGCGGCGGTCACGCAGACGGTCAACCTGCTGTTCGGCAGCGGCCTCGTCGCGCCCGGCACGGGCGTGCTGCTCAACAACGAGATGGACGATTTCGCCCTGCAGCCCGGCGTGCCGAACGCGTTCGGCGTGATGGGCTTCGATGCGAACGCGCCGAAGCCCGGCAAGCGTCCGTTGAGTTCGATGACGCCGACCTTCCTCGTCTCCGACGATCGCGTCGCCGTGCTCGGCACGCCCGGTGGCAGCCGCATCATCACGATGGTGCTGCTGGGCATCCTCGGCTACGACGCCGGCCTCGACGCGCAGTCGGTCGCCGCGCTGCCGCGCTACCACCACCAATGGATGCCGGACACGATCTCGGCCGAGTCCGATGCGTTTTCCGCCGACACCGCAGCCAAGCTGCGCGCGATGGGCCACATCGTCGATCTGCCCGGCGATCGCGCCGCAGGCGGCCGCGGCTCCAGCCACGTCTGGGGCAACCTGCAGACCATCGAATGGAACCGCGCGAACGGCACGCTCACCGGCGGCAGCGATCCGCGCAATCCGGTCGGCTCGGCGAAGGTGGAAGCGGTCGCGCGCTGAGCGACTGCGCCTACAATCGGCCACCGGTCTGACGCGGGAGGGCGTCATGAAGCTGTGGTCGATCCAGGGCAACACCCAGAAGCTCGACGGCGGGTCGATGTTCGGCAACGCGCCGCGCGCGATGTGGACGCAGTGGGCCACGCCCGACGATCTCAACCGCATTCCGCTGGCGACGCGCGGCTTGCTCGCGACGCCGCTCAACGGCAAGACCGTGTTGTTCGAAACCGGCATCGGCGCTTTCTTCGAACCGAAGCTGCGTGCGCGCTTCGGCGTGCAGGAAGACCGGCACGTGCTGCTCGACTCGCTGCGCGACGCGGGTTTCGCGCACACCGATATCGATGTCGTGGTGCTGAGCCATCTGCATTTCGATCACGCCGGTGGCCTGCTGGCACCGTGGTCCGAAGGCGGTATGCCAGAACTGCTGTTTCCGAACGCGACCTTCGTGCTGTCCACGCCGCACTGGCTGCGCGCGAAACGTCCGCATGCGCGCGACCGTGCGAGCTTCATTCCCGGCCTGTGCGAACTGCTCGAAGCCACGGGCCGGCTGGAATTCATCGAAGGCGCGCACGCACCCTCGCTCGGCGACGCGGTGCAGTTCCATTACAGCGACGGCCACACGCCCGGGATGATGCTGGCCGAGATCCTCGGCCCCGATGTGCACGACGGCGTGCATCACGGCGGCGTGGTGTTCTGCGCCGATCTCGTGCCAGGCCTGCCATGGGTGCACGTGCCGATCACGATGGGCTACGACCGGTTTCCAGAACTGATCATCGACGAGAAACAGACGTTCCTTTCCGACATGGCCGCGCGCGGCGTGCGCCTGTTTCTCACGCATGATCCGGACATCGCACTGGTGCAGGTCGTGCGCGATGATGCCGGCCGTTTCAGCGCACGCCATCCGACGGCGGCACTTGCCGCGCGTTCCCTGCAGCATCCCTTCGAGACCACACCATGACGCCTCGCATTTCGCTTCTCATCGCATCGCTGCATGTGCTGCTGTACCTCGTGCTGACCGTCCGCGTGGTCCTGCACCGCAACGTGCACAAGATCGGGATCGGCACGGGCGGCGACGAGACCCTGTCGCGCAAGGTCCGGGTGCATGCGAATTTCATCGAGTATGTCCCGCTCGGACTGCTGCTGCTCGCCCTGCTGGAACTGGCGGCCGTCAACACGACGCTGCTGTGGGCGTTCGGTATCGCGCTGCTGGTCGCGCGCGTCTTGCATGCGATCGGACTGGGCGGCTCGGCGGGCTATTCGTTCGGACGCGGCACCGGCGCGTTGCTGACCTTCGCCACGCTGTTCGCGATGGCCGCATTCGGCATCTGGCGTTTCGTCATCGGCGCGATGATCGTTGCTTGACGGTGTTTGCGCAGGCGCGCGTTCGCGCGCGCCTGTCTTCGGGCTTCAGTCGACCCGCGTGCCGAAGATCTTGTCGCCGGCATCGCCGAGGCCGGGCAGGATGTAACCCTTCTCGTTGAGGCGTTCGTCGATCGAGGCGGTGTAGACCTCGACATCGGGGTGCACCGCTTCGAGTGCCTGCAGGCCCTCAGGTGCCGCGACCAGGAACAGCCCCTTGATGCGGCTCGCGCCTGCGGCCTTGAGCATCGACACCGTCGCGATGAGAGTGCCGCCAGTCGCCAGCATCGGATCGAGGATCAGCGCGGTGCGGTCGGCCATGTCCCCGACGAGATTCTCGTAATAGGGCACCGCTTCGAGCGAAGCCTCGTCGCGCTTGATGCCGACCACGCTGACCTTGGCCGCGGGAATGAGATCGAGCACGCCCGGCAGCATGCCGATGCCGGCGCGCAGGATCGGCACCAGGGTGATCTTGCGGCCCTTGATGCGCCGCACGCGCACGGTGCCGGCCCAGCCCTCGACCTCGGCATCCTCGGTTTCCAGATCCGCCGTGGCCTCGTAGGTCAGCAGCGTCGCGACTTCTGCCGAGAGTTCCCGGAAGGTCTTGGTGCTGTTGTCGGCGCGGCGCATCAGGCCGAGCTTGTGCTGCACCAGCGGGTGGCGGACTTCGACGGTTTTCATGGCGTGACCTGGCGGAAGCGATGCCTATAGGATCGCACGCGTCATCGGCAGTCGTGCTTCCGGTGCTGGAACGCAGAGGGGCCGGACAGGCCGGCCCCTCGTCACAACATGGCGTCGCGATGGATCAGAACTGGTAGCGCACACCGGCCAGCCAGGAGCGGCCGAAGCCTTCCATTTCCAGCACGCGGTTGCGCTGGCCCTGGAAGCGGATCTGCTTCGTGTCCTGGATGTTGTTGATCTCGCCGAACACACTCCAGCCGGCGCCGAGCGTATAGCTGGTCGAGAAATCCAGGCTGGCGCGATCGTTCCAGTAGACGTTCAGTTCGGGATTGGTGATGTCGAAGGACTGGATGAACTTCGAGCGGTAGTTGTAGGCCAGACGCGCGTTGAGGCCGGACTTCTCGTAGGTCAGGGCGAAGTTGTAGTTCGTCCGCGAGGTGCCCGGCAGTTCGGTCTCGCCCAGATCGAACGGCAGTTCGGCCTTCGACTTCGCATAGGTGTAGTTGGCGTATACGCCCAGGCCCGACAGGGCGCCCGGCAACATGTCGAAGGTCTGCTGCCACGACAGTTCCGCGCCGTAGATGCGACCCTTCTCGCCGTTCTCGGCGCGGGTGATCTGGAAGATCTGGCCGGGTCCGGCGGCCTCGTCGCGTGAGGCCACGAACAGCGGATCGTCGATGCGCTTGTAGAACAGCGCGGCCGACATCAGACCGAGCGGACGCAGATAGTGCTCGAACGACAGGTCCAGATTGTGCGCGAATGCTTCGCGGACCAGCGGGTTGCCTTCGCTGATGGCGATCACGTTGAGATCGTCCGCCTCGCCGATCACCCGGTAGGGTGCGGTGTGCATGAAGTCCGGGCGGTTGATCGCGGTGGAGTAGGAGGCGCGCAGGATGGAATCGGGGTTGGCCTCGTAGCGGAAGTGCAGGCTCGGCAGCACATTGCCGTAGCTGCGGCTCGCGGTCTGCGGCAACACGTCGCCGGTGTCTTCGTCGAACTGCAGCGCGCTGCCTTCGAGTTCGGTGCGCTCGTAGCGCACGCCGGCGATCATCGTCAGCGCGTCCCAGTTGGCGTCGATGCGCGCATAGCCCGCATAGACGTTCTCTTCGGCCTGGTAGTCGCCGGTCAGCGAATCGGGAATCAGACGCGCGTGGTTGCCGCTTTCGAGCAGCGGGCCAGCGTACTTGTCGAAGATGTCGCGGCAGAAGCGCCGACCGGTCAGGAAGTAATCGAAGTTGTTCGACACGCTGTCGCACAGCATGTCCGAATAGCGGATCCCGAGAGCGGCGAAGTCGGAAGCGCTGCCGTTGCGGTAACGCTCGTCGTCGAACATCTTGTCGCGCTGGCGGGCGCGGACACCGAACTTGATGTCGCCGCTGTCGCCGAGGAAGGTCTGCTGGCGCCCCAGATCCAGGCGCAGTGCGTTCTCTTCTTCTTCGCCGTACTCGTAACGATCATTGAGGCGACGGAACGCGTACCAGTTCTCCGGCAGATTGACGCCGCTGGCCGGCGCGTCGGGACGGCCGAGAATGTTCCAAGTCGGGAAATCCGGGTTCGCGTAGTCGTACGCGAACTGCGGTCGCACGCTGGAGCGGAAGATGTACTGCATGCGCGGGCTGGTGGTCTTGGTGGCCCGGCTCTGCGAGGCCTGCCAGTCAAGCTTCCACATCTCGCCGAGGAAATGCTCACCGGCGAGGTTGTACGTGCGGATGCTCTTGTCGTAGGTGCGCTCGCGCAGTTCCTTGTCGAAAGTCGCGCGTGCGCGGCCGGTGGTCTCGTCGGAGCCGGCGGCATAGTTGTCGAGCGTGATCGTCAGGTTGTCGCGGAACTCGCGGTCGACGAAGTTCGAATCCGACACGACGAAGTAGACCAGGTTGTCGGGGTTGATGCGGTAATCGAAACGACCGGTGATGCCCTTGCGCGTGCGCAGGCCTTCGTAATCCTTGATCTGGATTTCGCTGGGCGCGAAACCGCCGGCAACGGGGCTGTACAGCGTTTCCACGTTGTCGGTGAAGCGGCCTTGCTTGCTGATCGAGCCGGAGATCAGCACACCGAAGTTGCCTTCGGCGCCGAAGCGGTTGCCGATGGTGGCGTTGTAGCGCTGGTTGTCGCCGTCGCCGAGCTGGTACTTGCCGCCGGCGGCCGACGCGCGCAGCGTCAGGCCTTCGCGGTCCAGCGCGCTCTGCGTGCGGATGTTGATGTTGCCGGCGATCGCGTCGCCGTCCATGTCCGGGGTGATCGCCTTGGTGACTTCGAGCGCGGCGATGACATCGGAGGGAATCGTGTCGAGTTCGACGCCGCGGCTCGCGGCATCGGGGTTGGCCAGCTGCACACCGTCGATGGTGACGGTGGTGAATTCCTTGGGCGCGCCGCGCACGGTGACGTAGCGGCCTTCGCCCTGGTCGCGTTCGATCGACACGCCCGGGATGCGCTGCGTGGATTCGGCGATGTTGTTGTCCGGGAACTGGCCCAGCAGATCGGCCGAGACCACGTTGACGTAGTTCGTCGACGCGCGCTGCTGGTTGAGTGCCATGGCCTGCGCGTCGCGGCTGGCGCGCACTTCGACCACGCCCATGTCGGTCGCGGAAACCGTGCTGCGCAGCGTGACGTCCACCTGCGCCCCGCGGGTGTCACCGACCTCGACGTCGGACTGGTGACGCGTGTAACCCAGATAGTCGACCTGCAGCGGATAGCGGCCCGGCGCGAGGCCGGTCACGCGGAAGAAACCTTCGCGGTCGGTGCTGACCTGGCGGCCGTCGACCGTGACAATCGCGCCTTCTAGCGACACGCCGCGCGAAGCTTCGCTGACCTTGCCGACGATCGTGTTCGCCATGGCGGCGATCGTGTCGACGCTCGACGACTGTGCGGTGGCGGGCTGCGGGCAGGCCAGGGCGAGCGTGGCGGCGATGGCCGCGGCGAGGACGGTACGACTGGGTGACATGGGGACTCCGATGAGGGATGCGTGTGTCGGGGGCATGGCGAAGCCGCAGCCGTCACGTCGCGGAAAGCGGCGTGCGTTGCGTGGTCTGCGTTGTGGCGTGCGTCGCGCGTCGGCGACGACCCGTTCCCCCGGGGTCGGCATCTTGCGACGCTTCGATGACAGTTCTGTTGTGGCGGTGCGTCAGTGCGATGTCGCGGCGCGCATGCAACGTGCCTGCAACCTCGCGCGTCGATCATGACGCGCTGTGTCGATACGCATGACGGTCCCGCGACATCGATGCGACGGTGAGGTGGCGATCGCCGGGTCCCTCTCCGCCCAATCTTTCGACATCCGCTGTCTGCGAGGCGTTTGCCGATGACGGATGCGGCTCCACACAAGGACACATTACCGATGACACACGCGCTGCCCGCACGCCTGCCCCGTCTTCTGCTGCTGAGCGCCGCACTGCTCGCGATGCCGCTTCATGCCATGGCGGCTGGCGAAACACGCGTCGAGCCGAACACGCTCGTGCCCGAAGGCGTCATGCGCTACGCGCCGAGCGTGTTTCCCGATCGCATCGTCGCCTCGCCGGCGCAGGACGCATCGACGGGCTTCGGTGTGTCCTGGCGCACGGCCGCGTCGGTCGAAGCACCGATCGTGGAACTCGTGATCGCCGGCGATTCACCGGACATGGGCGCGCGTCGCCGCATCGCCGCACGCAGCACATCGCTCGAAGGCGAGAACGGCGCGGCGCAGTTCCATCGCGCCGAGGTCGACGGTCTGCAGCCGGATACGCTCTACGCCTGGCGTGTGCAGGGCGGTGGCACCTGGAGCCCGTGGATGCAGACGCGCACTGCGGCCGCGGCCGACGCGCCGCTGACACTGCTGTATTTCGGCGACACCCAGAACAAGAACGCCAGCCTGAGCACGCGCGTGTTGCGCGAAGCGCATCGGCAAGCGCCCGACGCCAAGCTCGCGCTGTTCGCCGGCGATCTGGTCAGCGGCGGCGACGGCGAAGACGACAACGAGTGGGGCGAGTGGTTCGACGCGGTCGGCCCACTGGCGACGATGGTCGTCAACGCGCCGGCGCCCGGTAACCACGAGTACTGGGAAGAATTCGAGGACACGCCGCAGGAGCGTCGCGTGCTCGGCGGCCACTGGCCGCGCACCTTCGCGCTGCCGGCCAATGGCGCGCCCGGCGCGGAGCAGACCAGCTACTGGTTCGACTACCAAGGCGTGCGCGTGGTGGTGCTCGACGGCACGTCCGCGCTCGACCTCGGCACGGCCGAAGCGCAGGCCGCGTGGCTCGATCGCACGCTGGCCGCCAATCCGCATCCCTGGTCGATCGCGCTGATCCACCAGCCGATGTATTCTCCGCGCCAGGATCGCGACAACGTCGCCCTGCGCGAACAGGTGCTACCGGTGCTGGAGCGACGCCGCGTCGATCTGGTGCTGCAGGGCCACGATCACGTCTACGGGCGGCGTCCCGGTGAGGACGCGAAGCGCGCGACGCCGCAATACCTCGTGTCGGTGGTCGGCGCGAAGCAGTACCGCCTGTCGGACGGTGCACGTCGCGACATGGCGCCGACGGCGGAGGACACCCAGTTGTTCCAGGTCATCCGTCTCGATGGCGACACGCTGCATTACGAATCGCGTACCGCGACCGGCCGTCTCTATGACGCGTTCGAGATCCGCGGCGCGACGCCGGAGACGCGCACGCTGCACGAGATCACCGAGGGCCGCATCGCGCCGCGCGATTGCGCACGCGACGAAACGCTCAAGGGCCGCGCCGACCGGTGCTGGGAGTGATGCACGTGCGCAATCGAATGTCCGCAACGCTGCTCGCCGCCGCACTCGCCAGCGCGACGCCGTTCGCGGCGCATGCCGCGACACCGCCCGCGCATGATCGCCAGCCGGCGAACGCGCCGGACGAGGCGGTGCTGCTGGTCGAGATTCCGGCGGGCGGTTTCACCAAGTACGAGAGCGATGCCGAAGGCCGGATCTTCGTCGACCGCTTCCTGTCGATGCCGATGGCCTACCCGGCGAACTACGGCTCGATGCCCGGCACCCATGCCGGGGACGGCGACCCGCTCGACGCACTGGTGCTGACGCGCGCTCCGCTGCACCCGGGCGTGCTGATCCGCTTCCGCCCGCTGGGCGTGCTGCGGATGATCGACGGCGGCGACGCTGACGAGAAGATCATCGGCGTGCCGGCCGACGACGTGGATCCCACGTATGCCGGCATCCGTTCGATCGACGATCTGCCGGCGATGGAGCGCGAGCGCATCGAAGCGTTCTTCCGCGTCTACAAGGATCTGCCGGCCGGCAGCAAGCGCGTGGAACTGCGTGGCTGGGGCGGGATAGACGAAGCAAAGGCGGTGATGCGCGCCGCGAAGGACGGCTTCGACGCGAAGTGAGTGCGGACCGCGTCGCGTTTCAACTGCAGAACTGCTCGCGCGCCAGCACGGCGTCCTGCAGCAGGGCGAGTTCGCGGGGTGATGCCACGTCGGGTGTCGTCGCAATGAGCCCGCGGATCGCCGGGCACGGGCTGTCGGTGTAGCCGGGCGGCCACAGTCCCACGAGTTGCGCGAAGCCGCGCACGACGTCTTCCGGCGTGATCTGGCGGCGCCTCCGGAAACGTTCCGGGCGCGCCTCGAACGGCGTGCGCCAGGCATCGCGTTGGCCCGGCAGACGTTCGGCGAACGCGACGGGCGCGGCGTCACCCAGCAGTGCGCCGTAGTCGAGACGCGTGGCGGTCTCGGGTGATGTGTGCGTCGTGTCCGTCGAGGACTCGGATGCCGTGCGGGATGGCGCTGTCGCGCGACGCGGCGTCGGTGCGCGCGCATCGGCGATCGCAGGTGCGTGCCGTGGAGCAGGGGTGGCTGACGGCAATGGTGGCGGTGTCAGGAACACCACCTCGATTGCGACGGCAAACTTGTCGGGCACGCGCGCGTCATGCGCGGGCAGCCAGTACAGCACTGCGATGCCGAACAGCACGGTGAGACCGGCAGAGGCGATGCGCGCGAACGTGTCGCTCGCGAACAGTCGTGTCGCGCCACGTCCGCGCCGGGATCTGGTGGCGTATGCCACATCGATTTCCTTCCATGGAATCGATGCAGATTAATGGAAGGGCCCGCATGCGTGCACGCGGGCCCGATCGGCCTCCCTCGTAAGAAGGCGATCGTTCCAGGCTGTCAGGCCGCAGCTGCGCTCGACTGTCGCGGACCTTCGCGCAATGCCTTGCCGACCATCGACACGAACAGCGCGATCTCGGTGTCGTCGATGTTGAAGTGCGGAGTGAAGCGCAGCGAATTCGTGCCGCCGTGGATCACGCCCAGGCCCTGTTCGCGCAGCCATTCCTCGGTCGAGCCGGCGCCGTAGCACTTGAACTGCGGCGCGAGTTCGCAGGAGAACAGCAGGCCGGTGCCCTGGACCTTCGTGATCAGGCCACCGAGTTCGGCCTTCAACGCTTCGAGCGCCTCGACCGACTTGCGGCCGGCGTCGCGGATGTTGGCGCGCACTTCGGGCGTGAGCTGCGCGAGCACAGCGCAGGCCACATCCAGCGCACGCGGATTGGCGGTCATCGTGTTGCCGTAGACACCGCTCTTGTAGAGCTTCGCGGCGTGCTCGGTCACGGCGAGCACCGACAGCGGGTACTGGCCGGCGTTGAGCGCCTTCGAGTACGTCTCCATGTCCGGCGCATCGAGCCCTTCGAAGCCCGGGTAGTCGACGACCGACAGCACGCCGTGCGCACGCAGGCCGGCCTGGATCGAGTCGACCAGCAGCAGGCTGCCGTGGGCGCGGGTAAGTTCGCGCGCAGCGGCGTAGAACGCCGGCGGCAACGCGCGGCCCGGGTCGCCTTCGCCCATCACCGGCTCCAGGAACACGGCTTCGACGAACCAGCCGTTCGCGTCCGCATCGGCGAAGGCCTGGCGCAGCGCGTCGGCGTCGTAGGGCGCGATCGCGATCAGCGAGTTTTCGTCGCGGAAGCTCGCGAGGTACTTCTTGTAGGTCGCGCGCGAGGAATCGGAATACAGCGCCGGGCGCTCGGTGCGGCCGTGGAAGCTGCCCTTGACCACGATGCGCTTGACCGTACGACCGGCATGGCGGCCACCCGGATCGGTCTGCGTGCGCGTGTTGATGTCGGCGATGCGCGCGGCGAGACCGACCGATTCGGAACCGGAGTTCAGGCACAGGAAGTGGCTGTACGGAGAACCGCCGCGGGTATGGCCGATCTCGCGACGCAGGGCGCGGTCGAGTTTCAGCTGCGACACGCTTGGCGTCATGATGTTGGCCATCGGCACCGGCTGCGCCATCGCGGCGATCACGTCCTTCGGCGTGTGTCCGAAGCCGAGCATGCCGTAGCCGCCCGAATCGTGGAGCACCGCGCCCTTGAGCGTGACGACCCACGGGCCGCGTGCGGTCAGCGCGACGTACGGGTTCACCGCATCGCCAGGATAGAAATTGATGTAGCCGGCCTGCACGGCGCGCGCCTGCGCATCCTCGTCCAGATCGAGCAGATCGGCGAAGTCCTGCTTCAGCTGCGCATACGCGTCGGCGGCGGCCTGCGCAGCTTCGAGAAGCTCCGGGTGCGTCGCGGCGAAGCGTTCGAGCACATCGTCCGGCAGACCGGTGGTGCGGCGCGTGCCGCCATGGGCGCGCAGCGGGGCGAGGATCTGGATCACGGACATGCGAATCACTCCTTGGGACGTCGGGGAGGGCCGGCAGCGCGCCTTTTCGATCGAGCGGCGCCGGCGCTCTCTCCATTATCTGGACGATTCCGTCGAACGGAAGCGACGGAACGCCGAAGGAATCGTAGAATTTCGTCAGATCGCCGAACCGTGCCTCGCCCATGTCCACTGAATCCGCTGATGTCCGCCTGCTGATGCTGCTGCGCGAGAACGCGCGCCTGTCGACCGCGGAAATCGCGCGCCGGCTGGGTCTGTCGCGCACCACCGTGCAGAGCCGCATCGAACGTTTGGAGCGCGAAGGCGTGATCAGCGGCTACACCGTGCGCGTGCGCGATGATTTCGAGCAGGGCCACATCCGCGCGCAGATCATGATCACCGTGCGCCCGCGGCAGACCACGCCGGTGGTCACGGCCCTGCGGGCGATCGATGCGGTGCGGGCGCTGCATTCGGTCAGCGGGCCCTACGACCTGATCGCGCTGGGCGTCGTGCCGACGGTAGCCGACATGGACGCACTGACCGATCGCATCGGCTACATCGAAGGCGTCGAGCGGACGACTTCGTCGATCATCCTGTCGACGAAGTTCGAGAGATGAATCTGTCTTCCGCTTGCGGAAGACGCGTTGGCCCCTCGCCCTCGGGGACTACGTGCCCGCCGGGGTAGAGGGGAGGACCATCGGCGGATGCCGATGGTGGGGTGAGGGCGGGGCTCGCGGATCAACCCAACACCTCTCCCCCCGGGAGAGGTCGATGCGCGTAGCGCATCGGATGAGGGCAGGGGCTTTCCCGCCGTCCCGTCCTGTCATCCCGGACTGGAAAGCACCCTCACCCCAACCCCCGCTCCGCGCCCCAGCCCTCGCTTCGCCGCGAGGGCGTTCATCGACACGCGAGCCAGTGGCTCGCAAACGTCTCTCTTCACCCCGAAGGGAGAGGGGCTCAAGCTTCGCCCCGCCGACCTCGTTGCCTGCCTTCATTACAATGTCTCCCCCGCATTCCCCGCCGATCTCTTGAAGAAGTCCGACTTCCACTTCGACCTGCCCGAACATCTGATCGCCCAGGCCCCCTTGGCTGAGCGCTCGGCGAGCCGGCTGCTGATCGTGCCGCCAGGCCAGGGCGCGTTCGAAGATCGGCACGTTCGCGACCTGCCGGACCTGTTGCAGCCGGGCGATCTGCTGATCTTCAACGACACGCGGGTGATTCCGGCGCGCCTGTTCGGACAAAAGGACAGCGGCGGGCGCGTGGAAATCCTGATCGAGCGGCTGCTGCCCGGCAACGAGGCGCGCGCGCAGATCGGCGCCAGCAAGTCGCCGAAGCCGGGCGGGCGGATCCAGCTCGATGGCGGCGGCAGCGCCGAGGTGCTGTCGCGCGACGAGGGTTTCTACCAACTGCGGTTCGAGCTCGACGACACGCTGGAATCCTGGCTGCTGAAGGCCGGGCGCATGCCGCTGCCGCCCTATATCCGGCGCGAGCCGGGGCAGGACGACGCCGAGCGCTACCAGACCGTGTTCGCGCGGGAAATCGGCGCGGTCGCGGCGCCGACGGCCGGTCTGCATTTCGACGATGCGCTGTTGACGCGACTGCGCGAGCGCGGCGTCGAGTTCGGGCACGTCACCCTGCACGTGGGCGCCGGCACGTTCCTGCCGATGCGGGTCGAAGATGTCCGCGAGCACCGCATGCACAGCGAGTGGCTCAACGTCGGCGCCGAACTCGTCGCGCAGATCCGCCGCACGAGAGAGGCGGGCGGCCGCGTGATCGCCGTCGGCACCACGGTCGTGCGTGCGCTGGAGAGCGCCAGCGTCGACGGCGAGCTGCATCCGTTCGCCGGCGAAACGCAGATCTTCATCTTCCCCGGCTACCGCATCCGCAGCGTCGACGCGATGGTGACCAACTTCCATCTGTCCGAATCCACGCTGCTGATGCTGGTCTCGGCGTTCGCCGGCAAGGACCGCGTGTTCGCCGCCTACGATCACGCCGTGCAGGCGGAATACCGTTTCTTCTCCTACGGCGACGCGATGCTGCTGTGGGGCGCCGACGCGCCCGCTGCCTGACCGTCGTCCGCGTTCAAGAGTCTCCATGTCCAGATTGCAGTTCGAACTGATCACCACCGATGGCGTCGCGCGTCGCGGGCGCCTGACGTTTCCGCGCGGCACCATCGAAACGCCGGCCTTCATGCCGGTCGGCACCTACGGAACGGTCAAGGGCGTGCTGCCCGAACAGGTGCGCGCGCTGGGTGCGGAGATCATTCTCGGCAACACCTTCCATCTGTATCTGCGCCCGGGCCTGGAGGTCATCGAGGCGCACGGCGGCCTGCACGGCTTCGCACGCTGGGACAAGCCGATCCTCACCGATTCCGGCGGTTTCCAGGTGTTCTCGCTGGCGCACAAGCGCAAGATCACAGAGGAAGGCGTCACTTTCGCGGCGCCCACCGATGGCGCCAAGGTGTTCCTCGGGCCCGAAGAAAGCATGCGCATCCAGAAGGTGCTCGATTCGGACATCGTGATGATCTTCGACGAGTGCCCGCCGGTGCAGATCGACGGCAAGCCGGTGCATCCGCGCGTGGTCGAGAAATCCATGGAACTGTCGCTGCGCTGGGCGGCGCGTTCCAAGCGGGCCCATGAAGGCAACGACGCCGCACTGTTCGGCATCGTGCAGGGCGGCGTGCACCACGACCTGCGCACGCGTTCGGCCGAGGGGCTCAAGGACATCGGTTTCGACGGCTACGCGATCGGCGGCCTCGCGGTCGGCGAGACCGAGGACGAGCGCAACGCGATGCTCGACCACACGGCGCCGCAGCTGCCCGAAGATCGTCCGCGTTACCTGATGGGCGTGGGCCGGCCGGAAGATCTGGTCGAAGCCGTCGCGCGCGGCGTCGACATGTTCGATTGCGTGATGCCCACCCGCAACGCGCGCAACGGGCATTTCTTCACCTCGACCGGGGTGATCCGCATCCGCAATGCGAAGTTCGAGAAGGACCTGCGGCCGATCGAAGAGGGCTGCGGCTGCGAGGCCTGCAGCGGCGGCTTCACCCGCGCCTACCTCCGGCATCTGGACCGCTGCGGCGAGATGCTCGGCCCGATGCTCGGCACGCTGCACAACCTCTGGTACTACCAGAAGCTCATGGCCGACATGCGCGCCGCGATCGCCGCGGGAACCTTTGCCGCGTTCCGGGAGTCCTTCTACAGCGCCCGGGCGGGGAATCCGGGCGCCTGAGCCGTCCCGGCGACGTCTTCGGCCCCATCACCGCCCATTCACCCGCTGCCCGGCCTGCGTCCGCGCCCGGCCGTGTCATAATCGCCCGCTGTCTGTTTTCGACCCATGGATGCCCCGATGAATCTGCTGGACCTTGTGATCGCCCCCGCCCACGCCGCTGCTGCAGCTCCGGGCGCTGGCCCGAGCCTGCTGTCGACGCTGGCCTTCCCGATCATCCTGATCGCGATCATGTACTTCCTGATGATCCGCCCGCAGATGAAGCGCACCAAGGAACACCGCGCGATGCTCGAGAAGCTGTCGGTCGGCGACGAAGTCATCACCAACGGCGGCATCGCCGGCGTCGTGCGCAACATCGGCGATAGCTTCCTGACGATCGAAATCGCCGAGCGCGTGGAAATCCGCGTGCAGAAGGGTGCGGTCGGCAACGTGCTGCCCAAGGGCACGCTGAAGTCCGCCTGATCCCGATCGTCGATCGTTGATCCTTCGTTCCGTCATCTCTCCAGGCGCCGCCCGCGTGCGGCGTCCGAGGCAAGGCAATGCTTGAATTCCCGCGTTGGAAATATGCCCTCATCCTGGTCGTTCTGGTGCTGGCTGCGCTGTACGCGCTGCCCAATGCCTACCAGAAGAACCCGTCGGTGCAGATCACCCCGAGCACCAGCGAGGCGCGCATCGACGAGGCGCTGAAGACGCGGGTCGAAGGATTGCTCACCGCCGCCGGCGTGACGTCGGTGGGCACCGAGATCGACGAGAACCACCTGCTGGTGCGTCTGCACGATTCTGATGCGCAGACGCTCGCGTCCGACACGCTGCGTCCGGAACTGGGCGAGAACTATTCGGTCGCGCTGAATCTTGCCTCGACCGTGCCGGACTGGCTATCGAACATGGGCGCGCGTCCGATGTCGCTGGGTCTCGACCTGCAGGGCGGCGTGCACTTCGTGATGCAGGTCGACCAGGCCGCGGCGCTGCAGAAGCGCGTCGAGGGCTACGCCGACGGCATCCGCACCGTGCTGCGTGATGCGCGCATCGGCTATTCCAGCGTCGAGCGCCGCAACGACAACAGCATCGGTGTGGTGCTGACCGAAGGCGCGGACGTCAACGCCGCGCGTACGCAGATTTCGACCAGTCTCGCCAGCGCCTCCGGCCAGGCGGTTGGCGGCAGCGGCCCGCAGATCACGACCGAAGGCAACCGCATCACCGTGCGCCTGTCGCCGGGCGAGATCTCGCGCATCGCCAGCGACGCGGTCGAGCAGAACCGCACCGTGATCTCCAACCGCATCAATGCGATCGGCGTCGCCGAGCCGGTGCTGCAGCGTCAGGGCGAAGACCGTCTGGTCATCCAGCTGCCCGGCTTGCAGGACACCGCCGAGGCCAAGCGCCTGATCGGCGCCACCGCGACCCTCGAGTTCCGCGCCGTCACCGGCGACGAGAACCAGGCCGCGGCCGCGGTCGCGTCGGGCAACATCCCGGCCGATTCGCGCATCTACTACAACGACGCCGGCGCGCCGTTGCTGCTGTCGCGCCGCATCCTGGTGTCGGGCGACCAGCTGATCAACGCGAATCCGCAGACCGATGCGCAGACCGGCACGCCGGCCGTGGGCATCACGCTCAACAGCGCCGGCGGCAAGCGCATGCTCGACCACACGCTGCAGAACGTCGGTCAGCGCCTCGGCATCGTGTACGTCGAGCGCATTCCGACCGTGCGCATGGTCGACGGCGAAGAAGTGCGTTCCTCGCGCAGCGTCGAGCGTGTCATCAGCTCCTCGACCATCCGCGGCGTGTTCGGTCGCGAGTTCCAGACCACCGGTCTGAGCCGCGAGGAATCCACCGATCTGGCGAGCCAGCTCAAGGCCGGTGCACTGGCCGCGCCGATGGACTTCGTCGAAGAGCGCGTCGTCGGTCCGAGCCTGGGCGCCGAGAACGTCGAGCGCGGTCTGACCGCGGTGCTCTACGCGTTCTTCTTCACCCTGATCTTCTTCATGTTCTATTACCGCATGTTCGGCATCGTCACCTGTCTGGCGCTGATCCTGAACCTGCTGATCGTGGTCGCGGTGATGTCGCTGTTCGGCGCCACGATGTCGTTGCCCGGCTTCGCCGGTCTGGCGCTGTCGATCGGTCTGTCGGTCGACGCCAATGTGCTGATCAACGAGCGCATACGCGAAGAGCTCAGGGCCGGCATGCCGCCCAAGGCGGCGATCGTGACCGGCTACGAGAAGGCGTCGGACACCATCTTCGACTCCAACCTCACCGGCATCATCGCGGGCGTCGCGCTGTACGCCTTCGGCACCGGCCCGCTGCAGGGCTTCGCGGTGACGCTGGTGATCGGTATCACCGCTTCGATGTTCACCGCAATCGTCGTCTCGCGCGCACTGGTCACGCTGATCTATGCACCGCGCAAGAAGCTCAAGTCCCTTGCGATCTGACGGAAGAGACCCCCATGAAAATTTTTCCGTTGACCCTCGTTCCCAGCGGCACCCGCATCGACTTCATGCGGCTGCGTCACGTCTGGGTCGCCATGTTCCTGCTGCTGTTCGTCGGCTCGTTCGCCGTCGTCGGTCTGAAGGGCTTCAACTTCGCGCTCGACTTCACCGGCGGTACCGCGGTGAACGTCCGCTTCGACAAGCCCGTCGGTGTGGACGACGTCCGCGAACGCCTCGAGAACGCCGGCATCTCCAATGCCCAGGTGCAGACCTTCGGCAGCGGCAACGACCTGCTGATCCGCGTGCGCGGCGACGAGACGCAGGTGAGCGTGGACGGCAACACCCAGCTCGCCCAGGACGTGCTCGCCGCGGCGTCGAGTGAAGCCAATCCGGGTCGCATCCTGAGCACCGAGTCGATCGGCGCGCAGGTCTCGGGCGACCTGCGCAAGAACGCGATCTATGCCGCGATCTTCGTGCTGGTGGGCTTCCTGCTGTACATCAGCGTGCGCTTCGAATGGAAGTTCGCGGTGGTGGCCAGTGTCACCACGCTGTTCGACGTCATGGTGGTCGCGGCGATGTTCTCGCTGACCGGTCGCGAGTTCGACCTGACCGTGATGGCCGGCCTGCTGTCGGTGATGGGCTTCTCGATCAACGACACCATCGTGGTCTTCGACCGCGTGCGCGAGAATTTCCGCGGCGTCCGCGCCGAGCCGCTGGAGATCTTCAACCGCTCGATCAACCAGACCCTGTCGCGCACGATCATCACCTCGCTGGTGTTCTTCCTGTCGGTGCTGGCGCTGTTCCTCTACGGCGGCGGTTCGCTCGAAGGCCTGGCGCTGACGCAGATGATGGGCGCGGTGGTCGGTACGCTGTCGTCGATCTTCATCGCGTGCCCGCTGCTAACCTACGGCGTCCTGCGCGTCACCAAGCAGGACCTGCTGCCGAAGGCCAAGGACGAGGCGGCGCTGTCGCGTCGTCCCTGATCCGGCACGTCTGGTCCGCACGACGCGGGCCGGACCGGTTGCACGAAAAAGCCGCGCACTGCGCGGCTTTTTCGTGGGCGGATGGAGCGGGTCGCAATCGTCGGATGGGCAGAGCGCGGCGGACACCCAGCGTCGTGGTGTCTTCGCATCCGGAGGAGCGGCAGGTCGCGCCGCGCGGCGCTCCGTATCGCGTTGCCGAGCGGGGCAATCGATGGGCTTCGCTGTGCTCCACCCATCCTGCAAAGACAGGCGCGCTTCTCGCACAACAAAAAAGGCCGCGCTTGCGCGCGGCCTTTCCGGTCCAGCCGATCCGGCGGCTTACGCGAATTCTTTCGCGTAGCCCGAATCGACCAGGGTCTTCTGCAGCGGCGCGACGATGTGCACGTTGCCGGCGATCACCTGACGGCCACCGGCGAAAGCCACGTGCAAGGGACCACCCGGGCCGCCCTTGAAATCGCTGACGCGGCCGCCGGCCTCGCGGACCAGCAGCACACCGGCCGCGATGTCCCAGGGATGCACGCCGGCTTCGAAGTAACCGTCGGTACGCGCCGCGGCGACATAGGCCAGATCCAGCGCGGCCGAACCGGTGCGGCGCACGTCTTCGGCCGATTCGAGCAGCGCCTCGACCGCGCGCAGCTGGGCGCCGACGCGCTTGCGCTCGCGCGGGGCGAAGCCGGTGCTGAGCATCGCGCCGGTCAGTTCGCGGCGTTCGGACACGCGGATGCGACGTTCGTTGAGCTGGGCGCCGGCCCCCCGAGTGGCGGTGAACAGTTCGTTGCGCAGCGGGTCGAAGATCACCGCATGCAGCGGCTCGCCGCCCTCGACCAGCGCGATCGACACGCACCAGTGGGGCAGGCCGCGCAGATAGTTGCTGGTGCCGTCGAGCGGATCGATGACCCAGGTGTAGCGGCTCGGGCCGCCACGGCCCGGCTTGGCGCCGCCTTCTTCGCCGAGCACGGCGTACTCGGGATAGGCGCGACGCAGTTCCTTGACGATCGCATCCTCGGCGAGGCCGTCGACCTCGCTCGCGTAATCGTGGCGCGCTTTCTCGACGACGTTGAGCGCATCGAGCTTGTGCATGTTGCGCAACAGGACGCCACCGCCGGCGCGCGCCGCCTTGACCATGACATTGACAGCAGGTTGAAGCATCGCGGACGACTCCGGGCGCGGGCAGGATCGAGGGGGAAAAGAGCAGTGCCGGCGCGAGGCCGGTCGCGCAGTTTACCATTCGCGCCATGCAAGCGCCCCTGAATCCAGAGTCCGGCATGGACATCGTCGCCGCGGACGGCCCTGCCGCCCGTATCCGCATCGTGCTCGTCGGCACCCAGCACCCCGGCAACATCGGCTCCGCCGCGCGCGCCATCAAGACGATGGGCCTGCACCGGCTGGTGCTCGTCGCGCCGCAGAAATATCCGCACAACGAGGCCGACATGATGGCCGCGGGCGCCGAGGACGTGCTCAATGCCGCGGTCGAAGTGGCGACGCTGGCCGAAGCGGTGGCCGACTGCCGACTGGTGCTCGGCTGCACCGCGCGCAGTCGCCGCGTGCAGCTGCGCGAGCTGCGGCCGCGCGATGCCGCCGCGTCCGTGCATGCGGAAGCCGCGGCCGGTGGCGAGGTCGCGCTGGTGTTCGGCCGCGAGCGCACCGGACTGGAGAACGAGGAACTGCAGCTGTGCCACGCCGCCGTGCACATCCCGGCCAATCCCGACTACAGCTCGCTGAATCTGGCCGCGGCCGTGCAGGTGCTGAGCTACGAAGTGCGGCTGGCGCTGCTGGGCGAGGGCGGCGATGTCACGCCCGCGGCCATCGCGCCGGTGAATCCGGACGCGGTGCCGCACGCCGAACTCGAAGGCTTCTTCGGCCAGCTGGGCGACACGCTCGAGGACATCGATTTCCACAAGGGCCGCGCGCCCGAGTCGGCGATGCGCAAGCTGCGGCGGCTGTTCGTGCGCACCGGATTGGACCAGAAGGAAGTCCGGCTGCTGCGCGGCATCCTCGCCGATGCCCAGCGCATGGCCCGGATCGCCCGCGACCGCGGCGACGGCTGAGCCGCGGCGTCTGTCGCCGGGGAATGGCTTCCGCTAGGCTTGCCGCTTCGCTCACGCCTCCCGGACCCGCCTTGGACCCGCGTCACTTCCTTCGACGGCTCCTGTCGGGTGTGCTGCTGGCGGTACTGGCAGTCGCGTTGCCGCTGCAGGCGGCCGAGCCGCGCAACGTGCTGGTGCTCGGGCGCATCAGCGACGATCCCAAGGCGCACTACGAACAGCTCAAGCCGCTGCTCGACTACGTGGTCGCGCGCATGGGCGATGTCGGCATCACCGAAGGCCGCGTGCTGATGGCGCGCGACGTGCAGCAGATGCAGAGCTATCTGCGGCGCGGCCGCGTGGACTGGGTCACCGAGACCGCCAGCGGCGCGACCCTGCTCGAAGCGCGCGCCGGCGCGACGCCGCTGCTGCTCACCGAGCGCAACGGCGTCAGCCACTACCACACCGTCTATTTCGCGCGCCGCGACAGCGGCATCCAGTCGCTCGACGATCTGCGCGGTCGCAGCATCGTGTTCCAGAACCGGCAGTCGACCAGCGCCTACTTCGTGCCCGCGACCGAGCTGCTCGCCCGCGGCATGAAACTGGAAATCCTGCTGTCGCCGCGCGACCAGCCCGAACCGGACTCGGTCGGCTATCTGTTCGCGCGCTCGGAACTCAACATGTCCTCGTGGGTGCACAAGCACCTTGTCGATGCGGGTGCGATGAGCAACCTCGACTGGGACAGCGACCGGCGCGTGCCGCCCTCGTTCAAGCGCGATTTCGTGATCTTCCGCGAGAGCGCGCCGTTCCCGCGCGCGATCGAGATCGTGCGCGGCGATCTGGACGCGCGCGTGACTGCGCGACTGCGCGAGGTGCTGATCGAGGCCAGCCAGGATCCCGCCGCCGCCGATGCCTTGCGCGAGTTCTTCCGCACCACCGCGTTCCTGCCGATGGATGCCGCCACGCGCGCCGAACTCGACATCCTGCGCGCCGGTGCCCTGCGCGTCGTGGCGGACGTCGAATGAAACTGCGCACAGGCCTGCAGGCCATGTTTCTGGCGCTGGCCGGCGCCGCCGTGCTGGCCGGCCTCGTCGCGGTGGCGCTGGTGCTGCAGCAGCAGGACCAGGCGCAGAAGCAGATCCTCGCGCTGAGCCAGCGCTCGATGCACGCACTCGCGTCGCAGCGTCTGCTGCTGCGCGGCGAGGCGGTCTCGGCGCAGGTCGCCGATGCACTGGTCAATCCGCTGTACTACTTCGATCTCGAAGCCATCGGCGCGGCAGTCGGCAACGTACTTCGGCAGCCGGACGTCAGCTACGTGATCGTCTACGACGCCGACGGCAACATCGTCCACGACGGCAGCCGCGATATCGAACGCTACGGCCAGCGCATGGACGATCCGTTCGCCCTGGAAGTCGTCGCCGCGACCGGCCAGCACATGCAGAGCGACGGCAAGCTACTCGACGTCTCGATGCCGATCCGCATCGGCGACCAGCGTCTCGGCGGCGTGCGCATCGGCTATTCGCTGGCGACGGCGAAGCAGGACGAGGACGCAATGGTCGCGACGATGCAGGCGCGGCTGGATGAGATCGCGCGGCGTCATCTGGTCTCGGTCGGCCTGCTGCTGGTCGTGCTGGTGGCGCTCGGCGCACTCGTCGCGGCGATGCTGCAACGACGGCTCGTGCGCCCGGTGCGCGAACTGGCCGATGCCGCGCAGCGCATCGAGGCCGGGCATTACGACGTGGTGGTGCCGGCCGACGCACGCCAGGACGAGATCGGTGATCTGGTCCGCGCCTTCGATCGCATGCGCGACAGCATCGCGCGCCACGATCGCGACATCCGCCGCATGGCGTACACGGATTCGCTGACCGGACTGGCCAACCGGCTCGCATTGCGCGAAACGCTGGACCAGCGCCTGCTGGAAATGCAGGGCGCTGCCGGACGCCTCGCGCTGCTGTTCGCCGATGTCGACGACTTCAAGCGCGTCAACGACACGCTCGGCCACGACGCCGGCGACGAAGCGCTGATCCAGTTCACCGCGCGCATCGATGCCGCCGTGCGCGAATTCGATGTCGCCGACGCACTGCTGGCACGATTCGGCGGCGACGAGTTCGTCGTGCTGCTGCAGTTGCCGGAAGCCAGCACCGCCGATCTGCGCACCGTCGCCGGCGAACTGGCGAACCGTCTGGTGGAAGAAGTCGCGCGCCCGATCGAAGTCGAAGGCCGGCGCGTGTTCCTCGGCATCTCGATCGGCATCACCGTGTTTCCCGACGATGCCGCCAGCGCCGCGATGCTGCTCAAGAACGGCGACATCGCGATGTACCAGGCCAAGCTGGCCGGCAAGAACTGCCACCGCTTCTACAGCCTGGCGATGGACCAAGCGGTCGAGCGCCGCATGCACATGGAACACGAACTGCGCGGCGCCTGGGATCGCGGCGAACTGAGCCTGGCTTACCAGCCGGTGTTCCGCATGGGCGACAAGGCGCTGGTCGGTGTCGAAGCCCTGCTGCGCTGGCAGCACCCCGAGTTCGGCAACGTCGCGCCGCCGGTGTTCATCGACGTCGCCGAGCAGAGCGGCCTGATCGACGTCATCGGCCCGCAGGTGCTGCACGCCGCCTGCGTCGAGGCGCGTGCCTGGCAACAGCGCTATCCGTCCGCCGCCGACCTGTTCGTCGCGGTCAACGTGTCGCCGCGCCAGCTGCGTGGCGCCGCGTTCGCCGTGGAAGTCGAAGCGGCGCTGCGCGAATCGGGTCTGTCGCCACGCCATCTGCATCTCGAACTCACCGAGACCGCGGTCATCGGCGACGAAGCCCGCATCGGCCAGCTGCTGAGCGCGCTGCGCGCACTCGGCGTCAAGATCTGGCTCGACGATTTCGGCACCGGCTTCTCCGGCCTGAGCCACCTGCGCCGTGTGCCCGTCGACGGGGTCAAGATCGATCGCAGCTTCGTTGCCGACGTGCTCCGCGATCCCGACGACCTGGCGTTGACGACGGCGATCATCTCGATGGCGCACTCGATCGGCATCACGTTGGTTGCCGAAGGCGTGGAGAAGGAAGGCCAGTTCGAAGTCCTGCGCGATCGCGGTTGCGATCTGGGGCAGGGGTTCTGGCTCGGGCACCCGCTGCCGGCGCGGGAGTTCGATGCGCTGTTGAGGTGAGGCTTCGTTCTGCTTCGCTTTTTTTGCTTCTGCTCCAGCGTTGCCGTTGCCGTTGCCGTTGCTGTTGCTGTTGCTGTTGCTGTTGCTCTTTGCCGTTGCTCCGCTTTTGCTTCCGCCGTTGACTTCAATCGAGCCGTAAAGCGAGCCGAGCATCGCAGGGCGGCGGGGTCGGAGAGCAGCCCATGTCTGAGCGCAGCGAGTTTGGGCTGCGTGCCCCGTCGACCGAGAAGCGCAGGGGACCGGCGCGGCGTAGCCGTGTCGGATCGCGTCCGGCGAAGACGGTTTTGCTTACTTTTGCCAAGACAAAAGTAAGCCGCGCGACAGCGCGGAAGCCCTGTCCTTGATCTTCGCTCCTGCGATTGATCTTTTGCTTCGAATATCAAGGTCGTAAAGCGACGAGCGAAGGAGCAAGCAAGTGCAGAGCTTTCGCTCGCTGCGCGTGCGAGTCCCTTTTGGATGGACCCAAAAGGAACCAAAAAGTCCTTTCGCCGGACGCGAGCCGACGCGATGAAGCCGCATCGGTCCCCTCCGCTCCTCGCCTGACGTGGTACGCAGCCCAAACTCGCTGCGCTCAGACATGGGCTGCTCTTCGGCCACGCCAGCCTCCGGTGCTCGGCTCGCTTTACGGCTCGATTCAAGTCAAAGGCTGAAAGCCAAAGCCAAAGCCAAAGCCAGAGTCACAGTCAAAGCACAGGCAAAAACAAAGGCAAACCGAAGCCGAGCCCAAGGCCAAAAGCCGAGACAGAAACAGTCACCCACCTACACGCCACCCATCACCCGCCCCGGTATGCTGACGCCCCCGGAAAGCGTCACGGATGTCGCCATGGGTATGTGGTCTCCGCTCGAGATGTTCTGCCTGCTGGCGGGCCTGGTCGTCTGGGCCGTAGCCAGTGTCGTCAGCGTGCGTCTGGTGCTCGCGCACCGGCGCGTGTGGCCGCCGGAAGTCGTCGAGCACGGCGCCGCGTTTCCGACGCTGCCCACGCATGCGCTACTGGCCGCGCTCGATGCGCTGTTGGCGAACGGACGGATCGGTGTCGCCGAACACGCGGCGCGGCGTCGGGATCTGATGCTGGAAGCGGTCGGTCTCGGTCGTTAGGACGACGACACACGAAGCCCGCTCAGAAGATCCGCGCCAGCCATTCGGTCGCGGCGGTGGCGAGCGTGCCGCTGAGCACGCCGAAGAAGCCGATCGCAACGATCCCGCCGACCCACGCCCACACCATCAGCGCGCCGTCGCGTTCCAGCAGCGCCAACGCGTAAGCCAGCAGCAGCAGGCCGAACACGTAGTTGGTGAACGGAATCGGCAGCGCCAGCAGCACGCCGAGCAGCACCAGCTGCAGGCCGGTGAACATCGCCGCGGCGCGGTGGTCGAGCACGCCGGGCAGGCGCGGGCGGCTGAAACGCTCGACGCGGCGCAGCCAGGGCTCGAGCACGGTTTCGAAGCGCTGCACCGCGCTGCGGTGCGGGCCGCGTTCTGCGATGAAGCGGGGCAGCCAGGGTTTGCGCAGGCCGATCAGCAGTTGCGCGCCGACCAGTGCGACCAGCGGGCCGCCGATCGCGCCGCCGACGCCCGGAATCGGGATGAAGGCGGGCAAGGTGGCGACGAACAGCATCATGCCGAACACGCGCTTGCCCAAGCCGATCAGCAGATCGGCGAAGCGCAGCTGGTCCTCGGGATCGCCCAGCGCCATCGCGGCGAGCAGTTCCCGCGTGCTGGCTTCCTCGCGCGAGGGGATCTCAGGCGTCATCGCCGCCCGCGTCCGCATCCGGGAGACGCTGCAACAGCAGCTTGTCGACGCGCGGGCCGTCGAGGTCGACGATCTCGATGCGCCAGCCGTGCCATTCGAAATACTCCGCCACGTTCGGAATACGGCTGAAGCGCGCGATCGTCATGCCGGCCGCGGTGTGGAAGATGTGCTCGTTCTCGCCCGGCAACGGTCCACCGCCCAGCAGTTCGCGCAGCGCGCCGGTCGGCAGCGTGCCGTCGACCAGCATCGAGCCGTCCTCGCGCATCACCACCAACGGCGTCGCGTCGAGTCCGCTGCTCTGCGTGCGACCGATCACCGCTTCCATCACGTCGTTGAGCGTGACCATGCCGGTGATGTCGCCGTACTCGTCGACCACCAGCGCCAGCGACTGCTGGTTCTCGCGCAGGATTTCCAGCAGCTTCATCGCCGGCGTCGATTCCGACACGAACAGCGGCTCGCGCAGATACTTGAACAGGTCGAATTCTTTCTTCTCGAGCCTGTCGATCAGCGACTTGATCTCGAGCACGCCCACCACGTCCGAGTCGTTGCCGCGGAACACCGGATAGCGTGAGTAGGGTGTCTCGCGCATCTCAGCGAGGTTCTCCTCGAAGCCGGCGGCGATGTCGAGCCAGGCGATGCGCGTGCGCGGCGTCATCAGGCTTTCGGCGTCACGGTCGCCGAGCGTCAGCACCCGGTTGACCATGTTGCGTTCGTCGGCGTCGATCACGCCCTGCTCGTGGCCTTCGCTCACCAGCATGCGGATTTCTTCTTCCGACACCTGCGCCGCTTCGGTCTTGTCGAGGCGCAGCAGCTTCAGCACCCCGCGCACGCTGGCGCTGAGCAGCCACACCGCCGGCGTCGCTGCGCGCGACAGCCAGTGCATCGGCAGCGCGACCAGCGACGCCAGCCGCTCGGGTGCGAGCAATGCCAGGCGCTTGGGCAGCAGTTCGCCGAACACGATCGTCAGGAACGTGATCAGGCTGACCGCGAGCACGGTGCCGACGGTCGAAGCGTAGGTGCCCAGGATCGGCAGGCTGGTTGCGAGCCACGTGCCGATCAGGCTGCCCAGCGCGTCGCCGCCGAGCATGCCGGTCAGCACGCCGATCGTCGTGATGCCGACCTGCACGGTCGACAGGAAGCGCTCGGGATGTTCGGCGAGCTCCAGCGCGGCACGCGCGCTGCGGTGCTCGGCGGCCATCTGCTTGAGACGCGGTTTGCGGGACGTGACCACCGACATTTCCGACAACGCGAAGAACGCGTTGCAGGCGATCAGGGCCAGGACGATGAGGATCAGCTCGAGCATTGCCGGGGCCTCCTGCCGGATTGGAGACGATGCGGAGCATCGGGGGAGGCGTCAGCGGTGTGCGTCGCGGGGAGCGGTCTAGGGTCGTCGTCCATGTGAAAGATGAACAGCGCAAGGGGCGCGGCGGCGACTATAACAGGCTGCGATGTGACGACCGCCGTACACCCCGGGGCGGCCCGGGCTGGCCCGGAGTGTCATCGAACCGTCATAATCCGCGCCTTGCGCAGAGCGTCCGGTCCCGGGCGCGCGACTTCAAGGCGTCCCGGCATGTTCTCCCTGCAAACGATCTTCGGCCAAGGCAACCAGTTCTACACGCTGCTCGAGGAGGCCGCCGTGGCCGCGCACGACAGCACCGTCGCGCTGCATTCGATGCTCAAGGCGTCGGACCGCCAGCCGGCGCTGGACGCGTTCAAGCTGGCGCGCATGCGTGAGCGCGAGGCGTCGGACAAGATCAGTCAGGCGCTGGTGGACAGCTTCATCACCCCGATCGAGCGCGAGGACATCGAAGCGCTCGGCTCGGCGCTGTACAAGATTCCCAAGCAGGTCGAGAAGTTCGCCGACCGCTATTCGCTGGCGACGCGCCACCTCGAACACATCGACTTCGCGCCGCGCGCGGCGATGCTCGAGCAGGCTTCGGCGGTCGTGGTGAAGATGGTCAAGAGCCTGCGCAGCATGAAGCTCGAGCCGATGAAGGCGCTCAACGACGAGCTGCGCGCGCTGGAGAACGAGGCCGACCGGCTGATGCTCGAGCTCTACCGCGACATCTATTCGGGCAACCTCGAACCGCTGCAGATGTTCCTGCTCAAGGAGTTCTTCGAGATCCTCGAAAAGGCGATCGACCGCTGCCGCGAGGCGGGCGTGGTCGCCTACGAGATCGTGCTGAAGAACTCCTGACGGATTCCGGATCATGCTGACCCTCGTGCTGATCGTGGTCGCAACCGCGCTGGTGTTCGAATACATCAACGGGTTCCACGACACCGCCAATTCGATCGCGACCGTCGTCGCCACCAAGGTGCTGTCGCCGATGCAGGCGGTGGGCCTGGCCGCGTCGATGAACCTGATCGGCGCGCTGATGGGCACCGCGGTTGCGAAGACGATTTCCTCCGGCCTGATCGACGCCGGCGTCGTCGATGTCGGCTCGCAGCTGATCCTGTGCGCGCTGCTGGGCGGCATCGTCTGGAACCTGATTACCTGGTGGTGGGGCCTGCCGTCATCGTCGTCGCACGCGTTGATCGGTGGTCTGATCGGCGCCGCGCTGGCGGCTGCGTCCAATAATCTCGATGTGGTGATCTGGTCGGAGCCGGCGCAGCCGGTCTGGCACAGCGCGGGTGTGCTGTGGAAGGTCATCGTGCCGATGGTCAGTTCGCCGGTGCTGGGATTCGCCGCAGGCTTTCTGATGATGGGCGTACTGTTCTTCGCGATCTCGATGATGGCGCGCAGCGGCGGCGTGCTCGCGCGCATCGCGCGGCCGCGCTGGGTCAATGCGTTCTTCGGCAAGAGCCAGATCGTGTCGGCCGCCGGCATGGGCTTCGCGCACGGCATGAACGATGCGCAGAAGACGATGGGCATCGTCGCGCTCACCCTGGTCAGCGCGCAGAGCGTCGGCACGCTCGACAACCTGCCGGCCTGGCTCGCGTTCCTGCATCCGTCGGAAGCCGCGCTGGCCGAAGGCGACATCGACCTGTGGATCAAGATCACCTGCGCCGTGGTCATGGCCGCCGGTACCGCCGCGGGCGGCTGGCGCATCATCAAGACGCTGGGCCACAAGCTGGTCAAGCTGCACCCGATCCACGGTTTCGCCGCCGAAACCAGCGCCGCGTCGGTGATCCTGGCCGCGTCGTCGATGGGCATTCCGGTGTCGACCACGCACAACATTTCCGCCGCGATCATGGGCGTGGGCACGGCCAAACGCCTCAACGCGATCAAGTGGACGGTCGTCAACAAGATGATCTGGGCGTGGATCCTGACGATCCCGATGTCCGGCGGCATCGCCTACGGCCTGTTCCGGATGTTCCACCACTTCGGCTGGGTGTGATCCGCAGCGGCCGGCGTCTGTCGGCTGTTTGTTAGAGTCTCGGGACACCTGCATAGAGGATGTGCCCGTGTCCCGACTCGGCCTCACTAATATCTATCTGAAATGCGGACTGGTCCTGATCGTCATTGGACTGGTCTGCGCTGTCACGCTGTTCGCAGTGATGCCGCCGGCGAACAGCACGTCGTTCCAGTTGCTGATGTGGGGCGCGCAGGGTGGATTCCTGAGCGGCCTCGTGCTCTACATCATCGGACGCGTCGTGCACGCCACGCGCCAGTCGCGTCGGGCCTGATCTCGGCCGGCGCATGGCGGTCAAAAGCCCGGAAGCCGAAGACGCCTACGCGATCTCCCGCGCCCGCATTCTCGCCGCGATCCACGCGGTGCCGGTCGGCAGCGTCGCCGGTTACGGACACATCGCACGCCGCGCCGGTCTGCCAGGGCGAGCACGTCTGGTCGCGCGGGTGTTACGCGATCACGGCGATCCGGACCTGCCGTGGCATCGGGTCGTGCGCAGTGACGGCCGCATCGCATTTCCGGAATGCTCGCCGGGCTTCCGAGAACAGGCGCAGCGGCTGCGCGCCGAGGGCGTCACGGTGACGCGTGGCCGCGTGCGAATGCCGGCCGACGACACCCTCGACGCCGCGCTGTGGGGACCCGACGCACACGCCTGATCCGGCACGATCGTCTACACAGCGTCGCCGGTATCATGGCGCCGGAAAAAACGAGGAGTCCGGATGTTTCCGAGGTTGCCGCTGGCCGTCAAAGTGATCCTGGCCATCAACGTGGTCGTGTTCGTGTTGCAGCTGGCGATCGGCAATGCGCTCGCGCATTTCATGCTGTGGCCGCTGGGCGGCGCGGAGGCGGGCGGGCTCGGCTTCCAGCCGTGGCAGCTGGTGACCTACGGCTTCATGCACGACCCACGCAACATCGGGCATCTGGCATTCAACATGCTGGCACTGGCGATGTTCGGCTCGCAGCTCGAATACACCTGGGGCACCAGGCGCTTCGTCACCTACTACCTGGTCTGCGTGATCGGCGCGGGGCTGTGCCAGCTCGGCGTGGTGACGTGGTCGCTGGCGCAGGGCGCATTCCCGTATCCCACCCTCGGGGCATCGGGCGGCGTGTTCGGCCTGCTGCTGGCGTATGGCGTGCTGTTCCCGAACCAGCGGCTGGTGCTGCTGTTTCCGCCGATCCCGATGCGTGCGCGCACGCTGGTGATCGTCTACGGCCTGGTCGAGCTGGTACTCGGCATCACCGGTACACGCTCGGGCGTGGCCCACTTCGCGCACCTGGGCGGCATGCTGTTCGGTTGGCTGTTGCTGCAGCACTGGCGCGGGCGTCCGCCGTTCAACCGCGGTGGCGGCAAGCGGCACGTGCGCAGGGTCTGAGGCGCCCACTTTCATTGGGTTTCGATGGGTTTCGCTTCGGTCTACCCATCCTGCGAAAGCCTGGTCAGTCGACGCACGGCCGAGCGTCAGCCGAACACATCGCCTGACGCATCACAAGCCGCCCAAAAAAAATGCGCCGGACAAGCCGGCGCATTTTCGCGTCGCGAATTGGCCCCGGCTCAGCGCCAGATGCGCACCTGGTCTTCGGCCTTGCGGGTCATCGCATCGGTGGCGCCGCACTTGAAGGTCTCGGTGTAGACCGGCAGGTTCGCCACCGGACCGTTCGCGCGCCACTGGCCCGGCGCATGCACGCTGGTCGCGGCATTGCGGGTCGCGGTGTCGATGGCCGACTGCTGGCGCCACAGCTGCGCCCAGCCGCGGAAGAACGCTTCCTTGGCCGGCTGCGCGAGCTCCGGGTTCGCCTGCTGCAGCGCGTCCCATGCGAGTTCAACGCCGGCCAGGTCGGCGGCGTTCTCGTCACGCGTCAGCGCGCCGTTGACCTGCGAACCGGTCAGGCCCGGGTAGCCGTAGGCGTTGTACTGCGCGACGAGCTTGTCGGTGGCGGTCAGCCAGCCGGCGTCGTCGTCGGTGCTCCACCAGGTGCGCACGGTGCCGGTCGAATCGACCTGCTTGCCCTTGATGTCGATCGCGCGGCTCAGCTCGTGGCCGACCAGCGCGCCGTAGGTGCCGTAGTGCGTGGCGGCCTCGGCAGCGACGTCGAGCACCGGCGCCTGCAGCACGGCGGCGGACACGATCAGACGGTTCTGCGCGAGGTCGTAGGCCAGCGCCGGCGTCTGCGGCAGCACGTCCCAGCGACGACCGGCATTGGCCTGGCCGATGCGGCGCATTTCCTGCGCATGACGCCAGGTGGATGCGATCAGCATGTTGCTGCCGAAGCTGGCGCGGCCCATCGGCTGCACGGTGTAGTCGATGTCCTGCACCGGCGCGCCGATCTCGATCTTCAGCGCGGCCAGCTTGGCCTTGGCCTCGGTCTTCGCGGTCGAGGTCATCCAGGTGTTGCGCTCGATGCCGCGGCCCAGTGCATCGCGCACCTGGCCTGCGATCGTCTCGGCGCGGGCGCGGGTGGTGTCGGGCAGGTACGCGGCGACGTATTCGCGCGACATCATCGGACCGGCGGCGCGGTTGATCGCGCCCAGCGTCAGCTGCTGACGGCTCGGCTGCGCGGTTTCGCCACGCAGGATGCGGCCGTGGAAATCGTATTCGGCGTCGCGGAAGCTCTTCGACAGATACGGCGCCATCGCGTTGCCGATATGGAAGCGCAGGTAGGCCTTCCACTGTTCCGGCTTGAGCGCATTGACCAGCGTGTCGAGCTGGGTGAACAGCTCGGGATTCGCCAGCGACACCTGCGGTGCCTGCACGCTCTGCGCGGACAGGAACGTGCCCAGCTGCAGACGGCGGTACTGCTTGTCGAGACCGGCGGTGTCGACGAGCGCGTACTGCGCGCGCGGATCGCGCAGGTCGGCCAGCGGCTTGGAGACGGCCGCGATGCGGCGCTCCAGATCGATCACCAGCGCCGTCTCGGCGTCGAGGCGGTCTTCGGCGGTGCCGGTCAGCGCGAGGATGTTGCGCACGTACTGCGTGTACTGCGAGACGATCTGCTGGGTCTCGGCATCGCCACGGCTGTAGTACGCCGGGTCGGGCAGGCCGAGGCCGCCCTGGGTGAAGTAACCGACGTGGCGGTTGAGATCGGCGAGATCGACTTCGGCGCCGAACTCGAACAGCACCGGAATGCCGACCTGGTGCAGCGCGGCCAGTGCCGGCGCGATATCGCGCGTGCGGCGGATGCCGTCGATGCGGGCGATCAGCGGGGCGATCGGCTTGGCGCCATCGGCCTCGACCGCGGCCTCGTCCAGGCCACTGGCCCAGAAGTCGCCGAGCAGGCGCTGCACGTCGTTCTGCGGCGACGTCATCGCCTTGTTGAGCAGGTCGTGCTGCTGCGTGAGCGCGAGCGCCTGCAGTTCACCGAGCGCCGAACGCGTGCCCTGACCGGCGGCGACCATGTTCGCGGCCAGCCAGTCCTTGTTGGTGAAGCTGTAGAGGTCGGTGCAGGCGGTGACCGGCGGCGGTCCCTTCGGGGCGGCGGCGCGACGACGCTGGGCGTCGGCATCGGAACTCAGGCCGACCAGCAGTGCGATCGAGGCGGCGAGCAGGGCGGGGCGGGCAAGCGTGTGCTGGATCGGCATTGCGGAGTCCGTGCGGGCATGAATCGCGCAAGTCTAGCAAGCCGCGCGACGGCGGGACGGTGCGGGATTTCGCGTTCAGGGATGTGCGGCGAAAGACGTGGGGCAGATCGACTGTTGCGGGATGCAAAGGTCGCACTGCGCTCGCACTTTCATTTCGAAGACGTGGGCCTTCGGAGGAATGCCGTTGGCCCGGAACGCGGCGCGCGATCCTCAGCCCTCACCCGATGCGCTGCGCGCATCTACTCCGGATCAAGTCCGGGGCAGGCGCTTTCCCGGAGGGAGAGGTCACAAGAAGAAAAGACAAAGAAAAAGCCCGGCATCGCTGCCGGGCTTCCTGGTTACCGCGATACCGCGTGGATCACCAGATCACGACCTGCTGGTCACCGGTGCGGACCATCGGATCGCCGGGCTTGCACGAGAACGCGGCCGCGAACGCGGGCAGGTTCGACGGCGCGCCGACTGCGCGGAAGTTCGCCGGGGCGTGCGAGTCGGTCTTCAGCCGCACGTCGAGTTCCTGCGGGGTGAAGTTGCGACGCCACACGGTGGCCCAGTTGAGGAAGAAGCGCTGGTCGCGGCTCAGGCCGTCGGTCATCGGGTCCGGCGTGTCGCCGGCCGCCTTCTTCATCGCATCAAAGGCCGTCGCCAGACCGCCGAGATCGGCGATGTTCTCGCCCAGCGTGAGCTTGCCGTCGACGTGCTTGCCCGGCGCGGCTTCGTACGCGTTGAACTGCGAGGTCAGCAGATCGGTGCGGCCGGTGAAGCCGGTCGAGTCGGCCTTGGTCCACCAGTTCTCGAACTTGCCGGTCGGGCCGAAGCGGCTGCCCTGATCATCGTAGCCGTGGGTCATCTCGTGACCGATCACCGCGCCGATGCCGCCGTAGTTGATCTCGTCCGACGCGCTGGGATCGAAGAACGGCGGCTGCAGGATCGCAGCCGGGAACACGATCTCGTTCTGCAGCGGGTTGTAGTAGGCGTTGACCGTCTGCGGCGTCATGCCCCATTCGGTCTTGTCGACCGGCTGGCCGATCTTCGACAGCATCCACTTGTAGTTGAACTCGGTCGCGGCGAGCACGTTGCCGATGTAGCTGTCGCGCGAGGTCGACAGGCCGTCCCATGCGCGCCACTTCTCGGGGTAACCGATCTTCGGCGTGAACGAGGCCCACTTCTCCATCGCCTTGGCCTTGGTCTCGTCGCTCATCCAGGCCAGGTTCTCGATGCGCACCTTCAGCGATTCGCTGAGGTTCTTGACCAGCGTTTCCATGCGCGCCTTGGACTCGGCCGGGAACGCGACCTGCACGTACAACTGGCCCAGCGTTTCGCCGGCCTGGTCATTGAGCGTGTCGAGCACGCGCTTGCCACGTTCCTTGAGTTCCTTCTGACCACGCAGCTTGTTGCCGTAGAAGTCGAAGTTCTCCTGCACGAAGGCATCGCCCAGATACGGCGCGGCGCCGTCGACGAGGTGATAGCGCAGATAGCTCTGCCAGTCGGCGACCGGCGTGTCGCCGAGCATCGCGCTGACTTCCTTGTGGAAGTCCGGGATCGCCAGCGAGAACTTCTCCGGCACGGCGACGCCCTGCGATTCGAAGAACGTGGTCCACGGGAAGTTCGGGGTCAGCGCATCGGCTTCCGCCGGGGTGACCGGGTTGTAGAACAGCTTCACGTCACGCGACATCTCGACGCTGGACTTGGACTTCGACGCCAGGCGCGTTTCGAACGCCAGCACCGACTTGGCCTGCGTCGCCGCATCGGCGGCCGGCACGCCGGACAGTTCGAGCATCTTCGCCACGTGGGCGACGTACTGCGCGCGCACCGGGGCCTTGTCGGCATCGGTGTAGTAGCTGGTGTCGGGCAGACCCAGGCCGCCCTGCATCGCGTAGGCGATGTTCATGGTTGGCACGTCGAAATCGGCCTCGGGGCCGAAGCCGAACAGACCGCCTTCGCCGCGCGCATAGGTCTGGCGCAGGTACTCGGCAACCGCCGGGCCATCGGCCAGCGCTTCGATCGACGCCAGGCGGTCCTTCAGCGGCTCGACGCCCTGGGCGTTGATCTTCGCCTCGTCCATGCCGGTGGCCCAGAAGTCGCCGACGATCTTCTCGATGCCGGTCGCGGCGGTATCGGCCGCCGACTGCTCGGCAAGCTGGCGCTGGATGGCGGTCGAACGCTCGTCGAGCATCTCGAACGCGCCCCACGAGGTGCGATCACCTGGGATCGCATTGGCCGCGAGCCACTTGCCGTTCGCGTAGGCGTCGAAATCGGTACAGGCGTTCTTGCTGGTGTCGAGATCGCCGATCTCGAAGCGGTTCACGCCGGGCAGCGTGCTCTCGTCGAGCGTCAGCTTTTTGGGTGCGGCGGCATCCGTCGCCGGCGCGGCGGCCGTGGCCGGCGGGGTGTCCTGGTCGCCCGAACAGGCGGACAGCGCCAGCACCACCGAACAGGTCAGCAGCAGGCGCTTGGGAACGAAGGCAATCACGTGGAATCTCCGAAAGGAAGGACCGCCGGGCGACGCCCGGTGTGGGCGCACTCTACGCCTGCCCCGGAGGCGCCGGGGGTGTCGAAGGTCATGCGTGCGGGCGGGCCACCGGGGCGCGGGCGAGGTCGGGCCGTGCGCGGTTTTGCGGTTCGTGGCGATCCGCTTTTCAACGGCGGGTGACGTTCGACCCATGCGCGGCCGCGCGGGACAGGTGAGGATCGCGCCATCGTGCCGATGGCACAGGGAGACGCCCATGCTCGCGATCCGTGACCTGACCAAGACCTATGCCAATGGCGTGCGCGCCCTCGACGGCGTGACGCTCGACATCCCGCGCGGCATGTTCGGGTTGCTGGGTCCCAACGGCGCGGGCAAGTCCTCGCTGATGCGCACGCTGGCGACACTGCAATCGGCCGACGGCGGCAGCGTCACGCTCGATGGCAGCGACGGTCCGATCGACGTGCTGCGCGACAAGGATGCGGTGCGCCGCCAGCTGGGTTATCTGCCACAGGATTTCGGCGTGTATCCCAAGGTGAGCGCGCTGGATCTGCTCGAACACTTCGCCGTGCTCAAGGGCCTGACCGATCGCAAGCAACGGCGTGAGGTCGTCGACGGCCTGCTCGTGCAGGTGAACCTGTGGGATGCGCGCAAGCGCAAGCTCGGTACGTTCTCCGGCGGCATGCGCCAGCGCTTCGGCATCGCCCAGGCGCTGCTCGGCAATCCGCGTCTGGTGATCGTCGACGAGCCCACCGCCGGTCTCGATCCAGAAGAGCGCAACCGGTTCCTCAATCTGCTGGCGGCGATCGGCGAAGACGTGGTGGTGATCCTGTCGACGCATATCGTCGAAGACGTCACCGATCTCTGCCCGACGATGGCGATCATGAACCGCGGTCAGGTGCTCCTGACCGGGCGCCCGAGCGATGCGATCGAAGCGCTGTCGCAGCAGGTCTGGCGCAAGCAGGTCACCAAGGACACGCTCGCCGGTTACGAGGCTGCGCACACGGTGCTGTCGACGCGGCTGGTCGCCGGCCAGCCGGTGATCCACGTGCACAGTGCGGATCGTCCGGAGGACGGCTTCGTGCAGATCGATCCGGATCTCGAAGACGTGTACTTCCAGCGCCTGCGTCTGCAGGCGCGGCAGCAGGCCACGCCTGCGCCGGTCGTCTGACCGGAGCACGCCATGATTCTCGAATTCTTCCGTTTCGAGCTGCGCCAGCAGCTCCGTTCGCCGCTGCTCTGGTGTCTCGCGGTGCTGTTCGCGCTGCTCGGGTTCGGCGCCGCGTCGAGTGATGCGGTGCAGATCGGTGGCGCGATCGGCAACGTGCATCGCAATGCGCCGGTCGTCGTGGCGCAGTTGTTCGGCGCCTTCACCCTGTTGACGATGCTGATCGTGCCGATCTTCGTCAGCACCGCGCTGCTGCGCGATTTCGAGCAGGGCACCGCGGACCTGCTGTTCGCGGGGCCGGTACGCCGGCGCGACTATCTGCTCGGCCGCATCGGCGCGGCGCTGCTGGCGAGCCTGGCGGTCTTCGTCGTCATCGGTGTCGGCCTGTTCGTCGCGCAGTTCATGCCGTGGATCGATCCGGCGCGCCTCGGGCCAGTGTCGCTGCAGCCGTATCTGTGGTCGCTCGGCGTGCTCGTGCTGCCGAACCTGCTGTTCGTCACGGCGCTGCTCGCGGTTCTCGCGGTGACCACGCGTTCGATCCTCTGGGTCTACATCGGCGTGCTGGCGTTCTTCGTGGTTTACGGCGTCAGTGCGACGTTGATCAAGGACATCGACAACATCTGGCTGGCGACGCTGGTCGAGCCGCTCGGCGTGCGCGCGTTGTCGCGCACGCTGCGGTACTGGTCGGCCGAGGAACGCAATGCCGGCCTGCCCGCATTCGCCGAGTATCTGCTCGCCAATCGCGCGTTGTGGCTGGGCGTATCGCTGACGCTGTTCGCGGCGGCCTTCTCGCTCTTCCGGACCGAGCGCAGCGGGACGGGGCGCGGACTGTTCAGGCGTCGACGCGTGACGGCTCCGGCCACCGTGGCATCGGTCGTGCCGTCGCGCGCACCGATCCGCGTCCAGCCTGTGTTCGGCGCGGCGACCGCCTGGACGCAGACCTGGCGACAGGTGCGGTTCGACACCGCAGGCGTGCTGCGCAGCGTGCCGTTCCTGGTGATGCTGCTGTTCGGCATCCTCAACTTCGTGCCGTCGGCGCTGTTCCAGCAGTCGCTGTACGGCACGTCGGTGTATCCGGTGACGTCGCAGATGCTCGACGCGCTGCGCAGCAGCTACAGCTTCCTGCTGATGATCGTGGTGATGTTCTACGCCGGCGAACTGGTGTGGAAGGAACGCAGCGCGAAGCTCAACGAGGTGGTCGATGCGATGCCGGTGGCCAATCGCATTCCGCTGCTGGCGAAGTTCCTGACCCTGCTGGTGGTGATCGCGCTGTTCCAGATGATCGGCATGGCGATGGCGATGACGATCCAGCTGTTCAAGGGCAGCGTGCAGCTGGAGCCGCTGGTCTACGCGCAGGCGCTGGTGTTCGACTCGATTCCCTACGTGATCATGGGCGGGCTGGCGCTGGCGTTGCAGGTCTTCGCCAACAACAAGTTCATCGGCTACGGCCTGCTGGTGCTGGTGCTCGTCGCCCAGGCCGTGCTCGGCATGCTCGATTTCACCCACAACCTCTACACGATCGGCGCGTGGCCGAACGCGCCGTATTCCGACATGAACGGCTACGGGCACTTCCTCGCCGGCCAGCTGGCATTCCAGGGCTATTGGGGTCTGTTCGTCGCAGCGCTGTTGCTGCTCGCGGCGGCGTTGTGGGTGCGCGGCGTGGATGGTGGCTGGCGCCAGCGTCTGGCCGACATGCGTGCGCAGCTGCGGGGCGGCCTGGGCCTGGCATTCGCGGCTGCAGTGCTCGCGTTCGCGGCGGTTGGTGGTGTGCTGTTCTGGAACACCAACATCCGCAACGATTTCGTCTCGCCCGATGGCCAGCTCGATCTGCAGGCCCGCTACGAGCGCGACTACAAGCAGTACGAGTCGTTGCCGCAGCCGCGCATCATCGCGAGCCGCTCTGACATCGACCTGCGCCCCGAAACGCAATCGATGACCGGCACGCTGGTCTACACCGTGCGCAATCCGCATGCCGGGCCGATCACCGACGTGCACATCGGCATGAGCGACGACCGTGCGCTGGTCGACGTGGATCTCGGTGGGCAGACGCTCGCCAAGCACGACGCGCCGCTGGGCTATCGCATCTACCGGCTCGCCACACCGCTGGCGCCGGGCGAGACGCGCGAGTTCCGCTTCAGGGTCGACTTCCATCCGACCGGCATCACCAGCACCCAGGCGCAGACGCAGTTCGTCGAGAACGGCAGCTTCTTCAACAGCGGGATGTTTCCGCAGTTCGGCTACAGCGCGCGTGTCGAGATCAGCGACCGCAACGAACGGCGCAAGCGCGATCTCGGCGAACCGCGGCGTATGCCGAAACTGGAGGACGAAGCCGCCCGCGCGAACACCTATCTGACCGACGACGCCGACTGGATCGATTTCAGCACGACGATCTGCACTGCGCCCGACCAGATCGCGCTGGCGCCGGGCTACATCGAACGCGAGTTCGAGCGCGACGGGCGTCGCTGCTTCAGCTATGCGATGGATCGCCCGATGCTGCACTTCTACGCATTCCTCTCCGCGCGCTGGGAGGTCCGCAAGGGCATGTACAAGGACATCCCGATCGAGGTGTATTTCGACCCCAAGCATCCGTTCAATGTCGACCGGATGATCGAGGCGACGCAGAAGTCGCTGGCCTACTACGAGGCCAACTTCACGCCGTACCAGCATCGCCAGTTGCGCATCATCGAGTTCCCGGGCTACGGCAGCTTCGCCCAGGCGTTCGCGAACACGGTGCCGTACTCGGAGTCGATCGGCTTCATCGCCGACCTGCGCGATGCCGACAAGCTCGACTACGTGTTCTACGTCACCGCGCACGAGGTCGCACACCAGTGGTGGGCGCACCAGGTGATCGGCGCGAACGTGCAGGGCGCGACGATGCTGTCCGAATCCCTGTCGCAGTACTCGGCGCTGATGGTGATGGAGCAGGAATACGGGCGACCGCGCATGCGCCAGTTCCTGAAGTACGAACTGGACCGCTACCTCGGCGGTCGCGGCGGTGAGCTGCTGGAGGAGCTGCCGCTCTACCGCGTGGAGAACCAGCAGTACATCCACTACCAGAAGGGTTCGCTGATGTTCTATCGCCTGCGCGAAGAGATGGGCGAGGCCGCGCTCAATCGCGCGCTCAAGCGGTTCCTCGAGGACAAGGCCTACCAGCAGCCGCCGTACGCCACGTCGCGCGAACTGCTGGACTACATCCGGGCCGAAGCGCGACCCGACCAGCAGACGCTGATCACCGATCTGTTCGAGACGATCAGCTTCTACGACAACCGGGTCGTGACGGCGACGACGACGCGTCGCGACGATGGCCGCTACGACGTCACGCTCAACCTGCATGCGGCCAAGCGCTACGCCGATGGCACCGGTCGCGAGACAGCGGGCGTGCTCGACGACTGGATCGAGGTCGGCGTGTTCGCACGCGGGCCGTCGGGCAAGGAACGCGACGAGAAAGTGCTGTACCTGGAGCGCCACCACATCACGACCGCCGATCCGGTGATCACGGTGACGGTTGACGAGGCGCCGTTCGAGGCCGGCTTCGATCCCTACAACAAGCTGATCGACCGGGTCTCGTCGGACAACCGGCGGCGGGTGACGCTGTAACGGAACCGGTTTTCGGGGCGATGTGGGTCATCGCCCCGGACTCCGCGCTCAGGGCAATGGAGCGTCGGGTGCGGGCGCTGCCGCCGCGGCATCGTTGAGCCGCTTGCTCTCGCGGCGCGGACGCGTCAGCGGCGTCGGCTTCGGGCCCGGCGCATTCGTGTTCTTGATGATCAGCGGGATGCCGGCGCGGGTGTCGTTGCTGGCGGTCTCCAGCTCGAAGCGCTCGGCGTCGAGACGACGGACCTGGGTCGCGATCGCGGCGGCGTCTTCTTCGGACACATCGAGTTCGCGCAACACCGCAGCGCCGAAATGCACCGCCGACTCGAAGGTCTCGCGCACCTGCACGTCGACGCCGGCGTTGACCAGCTTGAGCGCGTGGGCGCGGTCGAATGCACGCACCATCAGCTTGGCCTGGGCGAATTCGTGCTGGGCGAGTTCGACGATGCGGTCGGCGGCCTCGCGGTCGTCGATGCAGATCGCGATCGCGCGCGCGGTGCGGGCGCCCGAGGCGTGCAGCACGTCGAGACGGGTGCCGTCGCCGTAGTAGACCTTGAAACCGAACTCGGCCGCGCTCTGGATCATCTCGATGTCGGTGTCGATGATCGTGACGTCGACATCGCGCGCCAGCAGCGACTGGCTCATGACCTGGCCGAAGCGGCCGAAGCCGATGATCAGCACGCTGCCGCTCTGGCCTTCGACATCTTCCACGTCATCCGGGCGCGCGGCCTTGGCCTTGACGATGAAGCGCTGGGTCATCAGCACGACCAGCGGTGTCAGCGCCATCGACAGCACGACGATCGCGGTGAAATTGGCATTGACCTCGGCATCGATCAGGCCGGTCGCGGCGGCGGTGGAGAACAGCACGAAGGCGAACTCGCCGCCCTGGGCCATCAGCACCGCGCGCTCCAGCGCTTCGGGATGCGAACTGCGGGTCACGCGCGCCACGATGTAGATGCACAGCGCCTTGGTCGCCATCGCAGCCAGCACGCCGCCGACGATCAGCGGCCAGTTCGCCGCGACCACCGTCAGGTTCAAGGCCATGCCGACGCCGAGGAAGAACAGGCCCAGCAGGATGCCGCGGAAGGGTTCGATGTCGGCTTCGATCTGGTGGCGGAACGAGGATTCCGACAGCAGCACGCCGGCGAGGAACGCGCCCATCGCCATCGACAGGCCGCCGAGCTGCATCAGCAGCGCCGCGCCCAGCACCACCAGCAGCGCGGCCGCGGTCATGACTTCGCGCGCCTTGGCTGCGGCGAGGATGCGGAACATCGGATTGAGCAGATAGATGCCGGCGACGATCAACGCGACCAGCGAGCCGATGCCGATCGCGATCGACATCCAGCGCGACGGCGCATCGACGGCGGCTTCAGGCGTCGGCGCGAGGAACGCGATCAGCGCCAGCAGCGGCACGATCAGCAGATCCTCGAACAGCAGCACCGAGACGATCTTCTGGCCGTGGGGCAGGGCGATCTCGCCGCGCTCGGACAGCAGCTGCATCACCACCGCGGTGGATGTCATCACAAAGCCGGACGCACCGACGAACGCGATCGGCCATGGAAACCCGAACGCGGCGCCGAGCAGGGTCAGCGCGGTGATGCTGAGGATGATCTGCAGCGCGCCGAGGCCGAAGATCTGCCGGCGCAGGCTCCACAGATGCGAGGGCCGCATTTCCAGGCCGATGACGAACAGGAACATCACCACGCCGAGTTCGGCGACGTGGAGGATCGATTCGGGATCGGAGAACCAGCCGAAGCCGAACGGGCCGATCGCCAGACCCGCGGCCAGATAGCCGAGCACCGAGCCGAGCCGGAGCTTGCGGAACAGCGGCACCGCGACGACGGCAGCGCCGAGCAATGCGACCACCTGGATCAGCTGGCTGGTGGTTTCGTGGGCCTCGGTGGCCATGGATCACTTCCTCGGTGCGGTCGCGGCCAGCAGCAGGAAGCCGCCGGCCAACGCGATGTTCTTCATGAAATGCAGCAGCTGGCCGTCGAGCGCCGTGGCGCGCGCCGACCAGAAGGGATGCGACAGCAAGGCGTCCGCCACCAGCAGCGCCGCGGCCGCCAGCGCGACCCAGCGCAGGCGCCAGCCACCGAGCAGCAGCAGGCCCAGCAGCAGTTCGCCGACGCTGAGCACCAGCGCGGCGTTCGACAGCACCAAACCGTTGAGTGCGCCCCAGACCCGCCAGCCGCCGAGCACGATGAACAGGCTGGCCATCAGGACGCGCGCAAGCAGCATCGGAGCAGACGGCGCGCTGGATCGGAAGGCCATGGGTGGATCCTGTCGAGGATGCGTGAAGGGTGACACAGCGCCGGACGAGCGCCCAGCGGCGGTGTGGCACGCATCGTGTCGCGACCGGGCGCCTGAGCGCCGGCTGTCGCGGCGCATGGCCGGCCGCTGGAATGGCAGGCTGAATTGGCGTAGACTCTGCCCCGTTCTGCAACACGGCTGCCCCTGTCCGACGCGATCCGCGCCGACAGATACGATCCTGGTACGCCTACCGCATTGATCGATTCCTGATCCGCGCGGACTTATCCCGCACGTCTTTCGTCGCGCAGACCACGGCCCGGAGCATCCGGCAGCCGTTTCATCATTGCTCGCAGCGCGGTTCTGGATAGCTCCGAGCAAGACTTCCCAGCGTTTCCGTTCCGGTGTCGTGCGTCCGCACGATTCGCAGGCGGTGGCGTGCGGAAGCGCAAGGAGTTCCAAGATGACGTTTGAAGACCTCGGGCTGTCGCCCGCGCTGCTGCGCGCGCTCGCCGAAAACGACTACAACACGCCCACGCCGATCCAGGCGCAGGCCATTCCGCTGATCCTCGGCGGCAACGACGTCCTGGGCGGCGCCCAGACCGGTACCGGCAAGACCGCCGCGTTTGGTCTGCCGCTGCTGCAGCGTCTCGCCAAGGAAACGCCGCCCAAGGGCCCGCGCAAGCCGCGCGCGCTGATCCTGGTGCCGACCCGCGAGCTCGCGGTACAGGTCGCCGACAACCTCAAGACCTACGGCCGCCACCTGCGTCTGAACGTCACGACGATCTTCGGTGGCGCCGGCATGCAGCCGCAGATCGACAATCTGCGCCGCGGCGTGGACGTGCTGATCGCGTGCCCGGGTCGTCTGCTCGATCATATGGACAGCGGTCACGCCAAGCTCGACGCCGTCGAAGTGCTGGTGCTCGACGAAGCCGACCGCATGCTCGACATGGGCTTCCTGCCGCAGATGAAGCGCATCATGAACCGCGTGCCGAAGCAGCGTCAGACGCTGCTGTTCTCGGCCACGTTCGAGCCGCGCATCAAGGCGATGGCGCTGGAGTTCATGCGCGATCCGCAGCAGGTGCAGGTGGCGCAGAACAGCACGATCGCCGAGACCATCGCGCACCGCGCGCATCCGGTCGACAACAGCCGCAAGCGCGATCTGCTGGTCGACCTGCTGTCCAAGCGCCATACCGATCAGGTGCTGGTGTTCGGCAAGACCAAGCACGGCTGCAACCGTCTGGCCGAACAGCTGGCCGAGTCCGGCCTGCCGGCGGTCGCGATCCACGGCAACAAGAGCCAGGCGCAGCGCCAGAAGGCACTGGACATGTTCAAGTCCGGTCGCGCCCGCATTCTGGTCGCCACCGACGTCGCCGCGCGCGGTCTCGATATTCCGAACCTGCCGCTGGTGATCAATCACGATCTGCCGATGGTCGCCGAGGACTACGTGCACCGCATCGGCCGTACCGGTCGCAACGGTTCGACGGGTGAGGCGCTGTCGCTGGTCTCGCCGGAAGAGGGCGGTCTGCTGCGCCAGATCCAGCGCATGCTCAAGGCCGAGATCGACCTGACGGCGGTGCCCGGCTTCGAGCCGAGCCAGCCGGTGCGTCTCGACACGCCGATCCCGAAGAACGGTGGCGGTCAGCGTCGTCAGCCGTCTGCCGGTCGTCCGGGTGCACGCATGGGCGAGCAGAAGCCCGGTGGCGAGCGCGCTCCGCGCAAGCCCGGCAACCGCGGCCACGGCAAGCCGGCGGACCGCAGCGCGCACGCGCATGCGGGCCCGAAGCAGCACCGTCCGGGTGCCGGCCGTCCGCAGGAACGCCGCGACAGCCGCGCGTGATGCAGGGCGCGGCGCGGGCCTGACGGTCCGGGTCGTGTTCGATCTTCGTTGATGGAAAAGGCCGCCTTCGGGCGGCCTTTTTTTGTTTCGGCGCCGACGCAACGCCTGATGTCAGGCTGTGTCGCCACTGACTTTTCAGGTGCTGGAGGACAGAAGCCCTCCCCCGCAGGCGGGGGAGGGCTTCCAGAAGCCGTGCCCGCGACCAGAGCTGCGTCCACAACGCAAAAGGCCGCCTTTCGGCGGCCTTCTCGCATCGGGCGTCAGCCCTCAGACGCCGGCGACGCGGCGTGCGGACTTGAAGCGGGTGGCCCAGTAGCCCGAGTCCAGCTCGGAGACCATCACGTCCTTGCCGCTGCGCGGGGCGTGCACGAAGCGGCCGTCGCCCAGATAGATGCCGACGTGATCGATGCGGTTGCCGCGGCGGCCGAAGAACACCAGATCGCCGGCGGTCAGGGCGGTGCGCTCGACGCGCTCGCCGTTCTGCGCCATGTCGCGGGAGACGCGCGGCAGGTCGATGCCCAGCGCGGTGCGGAACACGTAACCCACCAGGCCGCTGCAGTCGAAGCCGCTGTCCGGGCTGGAGCCACCCCAGCGGTACGGGGTGCCGATGAAGCTCAGGGCGCGCTTGAGCAGGCCTTCGACGCGACCGTCAGCCTGGACCGGCTTGTCGACGTCCATCGCAATGAGTTGGTTGATGTCGCTGGCCAGCAGCATTTCCGGCTGGGCGAGCTGTGCGGTCGGCGCGGTGAGCGCGCGGGCGACCGAGGTGGTCGCTTCGATCTGGTCGGCGGAGTCGCCGGCGAGGCCTGGGCCTGCGAAAACGGGTGCTGCGGAGAGGGCGAGAACGCTTGCGACGAAGGCAGTGCGAAGGCGGCTGTGGCGTTTGGCGCGAGCGCCTGGCGTTGCGTCTGTCATCGTCACGTGGGTTTCACATTGTCGCGGACCAGCGGGGGAAGCTACCGGACGGGAATGTGAAAGTTGTTAAACAAAAATTAATGAATGCGTACAAGTCCTCGTTTTTGAACAGAAATCGGTGAAGAGCGTGTGGAGAAAGCGTGTCGCGCTTCAGTCCCGAGGCTTGGGCAATCGGCGTGGCAGCCACGATGTGAAAAGGTGAATGCGGGCCTGGATGAACGAGGTGCCGACAGATTGCAGGGCGGCGCCAAAGAGGAGCCAATTTGCGTGTCATCGATCCGATCCGGAACGCATCGACTGCCCGCGGTGCATCGGGCGATGCCTTCGCGACACTCGTGGCTTGCGCCCTGACGGCTACGCTCTCTAATGCAGGACGCGCTTGGACCCGGAGTAGTTCCGCACCCAATAGCTGCCGTCCAGATGGTCCAGACGCACGGTGCCGCCGGTACTCGGGGCGTGCACGAAGCGGCCCTCGCCGACATAGATGCCGACATGGGTCACACTGCCGCCGCTGCCGAAGAACACCAGGTCGCCGGTCGCGAGGCGTGTGGGCTCGATCTTCGGGCCCTGGTAGGCAAACAGCTCGCGGGAGGTGCGCGGCAGGCGCAGGTCGAGCATGTCGCGGAAGACGTAGTTCACCAGTCCGCTGCAGTCGAAGCCGCCCTCGGGCGTGTTGCCGCCGTAGCGGTAGGGCGTGCCGACGAGGCTGATCGCCCGCATTAGCACCGCATTCGCCGCCGCCGGGTCGGCCGGGGCGACCGGTGTCCAGGTGCGGGTGGCGGCTTGCGGCTTCGCCGCGGACGGGGTGGGGCGCACGTCGTCGCGTCCGCAGGCGGCCAGCGCGAGGGTCCCCAACAGCAACGGAAACAGCCAGCGGCGCGCAGCGGTTGGCGCCGGCGTGCCGGAGTCCGGATAATGTGGGGTTGCTTGCATGGGGCGCCCGGTGGATTGCATCGCGGCATCCTGCCCCAGCCACACATCCTCCTCAAGCGGCGCTGCCGCGCTATCCGGATATTCCAGCAATGAAGATCGAGAAAGACCGCGTCGTCCGTTTCCATTACAGCGTCGCCGAAGCCGGCCAGGAGCCGGTGGAAACCTCGCGCGACCGCCAGCCGCTGGCCATCCTGTTCGGCCACGGCAACATCATCCCGGGTCTGGAAAAGGCGATGGACGGTCGTGAAGCCGGCGAGACCTTCAAGGCCGACGTGACCGCGGCCGATGCCTACGGCGAGCGCCGTGACGGCATGACCCAGCGCGTGCCCAAGAAGCACTTCGGCGACCAGAAGCTCGCCCCGGGTATGCAGGTCGTGCTCAACACCAGCTTTGGCCCGCGCGCAGTGACGATCGAGAAGATCGGCATGAGCGTGGTCGATGTGGACCTCAACCACCCGATGGCCGGCAAGGACCTGCAGTTCGACATCGAGATCGTCGAAGTGCGTGAAGCCTCGACCGAAGAAGTCGAGCACGGCCATGTGCACGGCGACGGCGGTCACCAGCACTGAGATCGGGCGCAGCCGCCGGCAGTGACGCTGGCGGCGCTTTGACATCGCGAGGACCGCAGGATGCAGACGCAGGCCGCGCTTGGACCGGTACCCACCGGTCAGCGTCTCGAAGTGATGGACGTGTTGCGCGGCATCGCGCTGCTCGGCGTGTTCGCGATGAACATCGAATGGTTCAACCGGCCGATGCAGCAGATGGGGTCCGGCATTCCGGTCGACGCGACCGGGCTCGACCATGCGGTCGCGTGGGTCGTGCACGTGTTCGTGGCCGGCAAGTTCTGGACGATGTTCTCGCTGCTGTTCGGCATGGGCTTCGTGCTGATGAGCGGGCGCATCGCCGCCGCCGGGCTGTCGGTCGAACGCGTCTATCTGCGCAGGATGGCGGCGCTGTTTCTGTTCGGCATCGCGCACATCGTGCTGCTATGGCCGGGCGACATCCTGCATACCTATGCGATCGCCGGCGCGATCCTGATGGCGTTGCGCGCGGTCGCGCCGAAATGGCAGCTGCTGACCGGCCTGCTGCTGTACGCCGGCATCGCGGCTTTCTATCTGTTGTTCGCGGCGGTGATGTTCGTGCTGCCCGAAGCTGCATTGGCCGAGATGTCCGCGCCGATCGCGGCGAGCGCCGAGCGCGCGGCGAGTGTCTATCCCGATGGCGGCTTCGGCGCGGTGCTCGTGCAGCGCGTCAGCGATTACGCGCAGATCGGCCTGATGGGCCAGACGATGATGGTGCCGATGGTGCTGGGCGTGTTCCTCATCGGCAGCTGGCTGATGTCCGGTGGCTGGCTGCAGGCACCGGCCGCGCAGCGCCGGTTCTGGTGGCGTCTGCTGGCGATCACGTTGCCGACGGGTCTGGTGTTCACCGCGCTCGCGGTCACCGTCGGCACGACGTTCCCGCTCGGCGCGATGGATCCACGCGGACTCCTGGCGCAGGGGTTGATGCTGTGCGGCGCGCTGCCGATGTCGCTGGCCTATGTCGCGCTGATCGTGCTCGCGTGGAGCAGCAGTGCGGGCGCGCGCGTGCTCGGCGTGTTCGCGCCGGTCGGACGCATGGCGCTGACGCACTACCTCGCGCAGTCGCTGATCTGTTCGCTGCTGTTCTATGGCTATGGCTTCGGCCTGTTCGGCGAGCTGGGCCGCGCGGCGCAGACCGGCATCGTGCTCGGCGTGTTCGCGCTGCAGATCGGGATCAGCCATGCGTGGCTGTCGCATCACCGCTATGGACCGATGGAATGGACCTGGCGCTGGCTGACCTACGGACGTCGTCCGGGTTGGCGGCGCATTCCCGCGCTGCCGTGAGAATCTGTCCAATATCCTGCTGCGCTTGTCGGAAGGCGCGCGTGCGGTGCTCGGAGTGCTCACGTACCCGACGTACGCTGCGCCTCCTGCGCTCCGCCACGCGCCATCCGGCTGCGCTCGCGACGGATCTTGAACAGATTCCGAGGGCGCTGGCATGAACGCGCGGGATGACGTGCTGATCGTTGGCGGTGGGGTGATCGGCCTCGCCAGCGGCATCGCGCTGCTGCAGGCGGGCCGCGGGGTGCGTGTGCTCGAGGCCGGCACTGCGGGCTGCGGCAGTTCGCACGGCAATTGCGGCACGATCACGCCGAGCCACGCTGCGCCACTGGCCGCGCCCGGCACGGTGGCGAAGGCGCTGCGCTGGATGCTGATGCCCGACGCGCCGTTCCGGGTGAGCCCGCGCATCGACCCCGCCTTGTGGCGCTGGATGATCGGCTTCGCACGCCATTGCAACCGGCCCGACTGGCTGCACGCGATGCGCGCGCGCTCGACGATTCTCGAGGCTTCGCGGGATGCGTTTCCGGAATGGCTGGAGACGCTGGGCATCGATTGCGAATTCGAAGCCTCCGGCGTCGATTACATCTACCGGGACCGCGCCGATTTCGATGCGTTCGAGGACGAAGCCACGCAGCTGCGCGCGCTGGGCGTCGCGGTCGAGCGCATCGACGGCGCCGACTATCTACGTCAGGAACCTGCATTGCGCGAAGGCGTGGTTGGCGCGATCCGCTTTCCCGGCGATGCACGTCTGCGTCCCGATCGCTATGTTGCCGGCCTCGCACGCGCGTTCCGCGCGCTGGGCGGCGAACTGACCGAGCACTGCGAGGTGCGCGCGATCGAAGAGACCGGCGATGGCGTGCGCGTGGACACCAGCCAGGGCATGTTCGCAGGACGCGATCTGCTGCTCGCGACCGGCGCCTGGTCGCCGCTGCTCGCGAAGTCGCTGCGCCTGCGCGTCCCGGTGCAACCGGGCAAGGGCTATTCGATCACGTACTCGCGTCCGTCGATCGTGCCGCGCACGCCGATGGTGCTGCACGAACGCAGCGTCTGCGTAACCGTGTGGGACAGCGGGTTTCGGCTCGGCAGCACGATGGAATTCTCCGGCTACGACCGCTCGCTCAACCGCGTGCGCCTCGATGCGCTGGAGCGCGCCGCGCGCGAATACCTGCATGAACCGGTCGGTCCGGTGCGCGAGGAAGAGTGGTACGGCTGGCGACCGGTCAGCGTCGACGACGTGCCGATTCTCGGCCGCGCACCCGGCCATCGTCACCTCTGGCTCGCGACCGGGCATGGCATGCTCGGGGTCAGCATGAGTGTGGCGACCGGACAACTGATGAGCGACCTGATCTGCGGGCTCCCGCCGCGCTTCGACCCCGCGCCCTACGCGCCGGCGCGGTTCGCATGAGCGCTGCGCCATACGACGATTCCGCGCTGCTGCACTTCGACCTCATCGTCATCGGCGGCGGCTCCGGCGGTCTCGCCGCGGCATTCCGCGCGGCCGAGCATGGCCAGCGCGTCGCGGTGCTGGAACCCCAACCGCTCGGCGGCACCTGCGTCAACGTCGGCTGCGTGCCGAAGAAGGCGATGTGGCTCGCCGCCGATCTGCGCCTGCGCATGGGGCAGGCCGCGCGCTTCGGGTTCGATCTGCCGATGGACACGCAGGTCGCGTTCGACTGGCCGTCGTTCATCACCGATCGCCAGCGCTACATCCACATGATCCACGAGAGCTACCGCACGCGGCTCGATCGCGACGGCATCCTCGTGCTGCCTGCGCGCGGACGGCTGGCCGGGCGCGATCGCGTCGAATGCGAAGACGGCACCTGTCTGACCGCGCCGCACATCGTGCTGGCCGCGGGCTCGCATCCGCAGCGCCCCGATATTCCGGGCGCCGCACTGGGCGCGATTTCCGACGACTTCTTCCGCTGGTGCGAGGCGCCGTCGCGCGTGGCGATCATCGGTGGCGGCTACATCGCCATCGAACTCGCGGGCGTGCTGCAGGCGCTCGGTAGCCAGGTCGACGTGTTCGTACGTGAGCAGCGGCTGCTGCGACAGGCCGATGCCGAACTCGTCGCGCAACTGCAGGAGAATTATTGCCAGCAGGGCATCGATCTGGTGTTCGGCTACGGGCTCAAGGCCCTGCATCGCGACGACGACGGCCTGCGTCTCGAGGCCGAAGACGGCACGTCGCGCGGTGGCTACGACGAGGTCATGTTCGCGACCGGTCGTCGTCCGAACACCGCCGATCTCGGACTCGACACCGTCGGCATTACGCCAGACGCCGCCGGCAACATCCCGGTCGATGCGTGGCAGGCGACGCCCGCGCCGGGGGTGTACGCGGTCGGTGATATCTGTGGCTGCGGACCGACGCTGACCCCGGTCGCGATCGCGGCCGCGCGTCGTCTGTGCGATCGCCTGTTCGGCGGCAAACCCGACGCGAAGCTCGATGCCGATAACGTACCGTCGGTGGTGTTCTCGCATCCGCCGCTGGCGATGGTCGGCCTGACCGAGGCGCAGGCGCGCGCGCAGTACGGCGACGACGTGCACATCTACCGCAGCAACTTCCGTCCGATGCGCGAGGCGCTGGCCGAATCGAGCCAGCGCAGCCTGTTCAAGCTGGTCTGCACCGGCGACGAGCGTCGCGTGCGCGGCATCCACCTGCTCGGCGATGCGGCCGACGAGATCCTGCAGGGCTTCGCGGTCGCATTGAAGATGGGCGCGACCCTCGACAATCTGCACGACACGATCGCGATCCATCCCACCAGCGCCGAGGAAGTGGTGCTGATGCGCTGAGCGCCGGCGCGACCGGACCGCGCCTACAATGCGCCGATGCGCACCGACCTCTTCGACCTCCACCGCGGCGACGCGCCGCTGCTGATCAGCATCCCGCACAACGGCACGCACGTGCCCGATGCGATCGCCTCGCAATTGACGGACGAGGCACGTCGCGTGCCCGACACCGACTGGCATGTCGCCGATCTCTACGCGTTCGCACGCGAGCTCGGCGCCTCGATGCTGGTGCCTACGCATTCGCGCTATGTCGTCGACCTCAACCGGTCCCAGGACGACGTCTCGCTGTATCCCGGCCAGAACACGACGGGCCTGTGCCCGGTGGTGCGTTTCGACGGTGGTCCGGTGTACCTGCCGGATGCAGCGCCGACGCCCGACGAGGTCACCGCGCGCGTCGACACCTATTGGCGTCCGTACCATGCCGCGCTCGCGGATGAGATCGCGCGCCTGCGCGCCGCACATGGCCGGGTGGTGCTGTGGGAAGCGCATTCGATCCGCGGCACGCTGCCGTTCCTGTTCGAAGGTCCGCTGCCGGACCTCAATCTCGGCACCGCCAGCGGCGCGAGCTGCAGTCCCGAACTCGAAGCGCGGATGACCGCGCAGCTCCGGGCGCAGTCGACGTTCGGCTTCGTCGCCAACGGCCGCTTCAAAGGCGGCCATATCACCCGGCACTACGGACAGCCGGAGACCGGCGTCGAAGCCGTGCAGCTGGAAATCAGCCAGCGCTGCTACATGGACGAGGAGACGTTCGCCTGGGACGCGGCGCGCGCCGGTCGGCTGCAGCCGCTGCTGCGCACGCTGATCGAAGACGCGATCGGCTATGCAACCGGCGACTCCCGCCGCGCATGAGCGCCACACGCGCCAGCGATGCCGAACTGCTGCGCCCGTTCAAGCCGATGCTGTGGCTGGTCGCCGCGGCGGTGTTCATGCAGATGCTGGACACCACGATCGTCAACACCGCGCTGCCGTCGATGGCGGTCGATCTGGGCCAGTCGCCGTTGCGCATGCAGTCGGTCGTCGTGGCCTACGCGCTGACCGTGGCCATGCTGATTCCCGCGTCGGGCTGGCTCGCCGACCGCTTCGGCACGCGGCGTCTGTTCGTTGCGGCGATCGTGCTGTTCTCCGCCGGTTCGCTGGCCTGCGCGCTGTCGCAGAATCTCGATGCGCTGGTGGCCTCGCGCGTGCTGCAGGGCGTCGGCGGCGCGATGATGATGCCGGTCGGGCGACTGGCGGTGCTGCGCGCTGTACCGCGTACGGCGTTCCTGGCGGCGATGAGTTTCGTCACCGTGCCCGGCCTGATCGGCCCGCTGATCGGTCCCGCGCTCGGTGGCTGGCTGGCCGATGTCGCGTCCTGGCACTGGATCTTCCTGATCAATCTGCCGCTGGGCGTACTCGGCGCGATCGCGGCACTGAAGTGGATGCCCGATCTGCGCGCACCGGTCTCGCGGTTCGATCTGCCCGGCTACGCGATGCTCGCGTTCGGCATGATCGCGATCTCGTTGTCGGTCGAGGCGTTGTCGGGCAACGCCGCGCGGCATGCGGCGCTGGTCGTGCTGCTGGTCACCGGCCTCGCCGCGCTGGTCGCGTACTGGCTGCACGCCGCACGTTCGGTCGCGCCGCTGTTTCCGCTGACGCTGTTTCGTACGCGCACCTTCAGTGTCGGCCTCCTCGGCAATCTGTTCGCGCGCCTCGGCAGCAGCGGCATGCCGTACATGATTCCGCTGCTGCTGCAGGTCGCGCTCGGCTATCCGCCGACCCATGCCGGGCTGATGATGATTCCGGTCGCGCTCGCCGGCATGTTCTCCAAACGCATCGTCGTGCCGCTGGTACAGCGCTTCGGCTATCGCAACGTGCTGGTGGTCAACACCGTGCTGACCGGTCTGACGATGGCGAGCTTCGCGCTGGTCGACGTGGGCCAGCCGACGTGGGTGCACATCGTGCAGTTCGCGATCTTCGGCGCGGTCAATTCGCTGCAGTTCACCGCGATGAACACCCTGGCGCTGCGTGGTCTCGGTGGCCTGGAAGCGAGCGCCGGCAACAGCCTGCTGTCGATGGTGATGATGCTGGCGATGAGCCTGGGTGTCGCGACCGCGGGCGGGCTGCTCGGCGCCTTCAGTGGCGAGCCGGTCGGCGATGCGCCGGTGCTTGCGGCGTTCCGTTGGACCTTCGTCTGCATCGGCGCGCTGACGCTGGCATCGGCGGCGATATTCGCGCAGCTGGGTCGCACCCATCGCATTCCGGGGCGCGTCGTCGAGACCAGCGATCAGGCCTGACGCGACGCCTGTTTGACCGCGCGCAGTTCCCACAGCAGATACGGCGCGCGCGGCGTGAACGCGCGACCGCGTATCCAGCGCAGCCAGCGGCGCAGCGCACGCGCGGCGAGTTTGCGCGGGCTGTGATTCTGCGGCGAGCCGGGCAGGGCGCTGTAGGCCGCGCCGCGTTCGGTGCGGATCACCCGCACGATCTCGAAATGCCCGTGGAAGCCGTACATGCGGCCGTCGGGCGCAGGCCCGCAGAAATACGCGTGGCTGGCGTCGGTGATGATGTTGACGTGGGTCGGGTCGACGAAGGCATCGGTATGCGGAAACGCAGGCGTCAGCGCGTACAGCCGGCCGTCGTGCGCGAGCACGCGCCAGATCTCGTTCATCAGCTCGATGAAGGGAAACCGCGTGCCGCCGTTCGCGTCGGGAAAGATCCGCGGCACGTGCTCGATGAAATCGTAGGCCGATACGGAACCGAAGCTGCCATCGGGATACGGAATCGGCGCGACGACGAGGTTTGCGGTGCGGTGCTCGTGGTCGACGTCGCCGTCGGGCGCGCGGATGTCGATGCCGCACAACCGGGCGCGGCCATACGGGTTTCGCGGGGCGTCGCCGCAGCCGAGATCGAGATAGCGGTCGGGGAATGGCATGGGGACAGTCTGCCGCCCGACGCGCATTCAGGCGTTATCGAAACGTTACACCCGCGTGTGCGATCCGCTTCCGATCACGCCGGCCACCACACCAGCAACTGCAGCGCGAGCGGCACGGTGACGATCGCGAGCAGCGTCTGCAGCGTGATCAGCGACGCCATCAGCGGCGCGTCGCCGCCCATCTGCCGCGCCATGATGTAGGCGTTGGATGCGGTCGGCAGCGCGGCGTAGAAGCAGGCAGCGCGGGTCACGTCTTCGTCGGCGCCGAGCACGCGGCAGGTCGCGACGGCGAGCAGCGGCAGGGCCAGCAGCTTCAATGTCGAGGTGATACCGAGCGACAGCGGGCGTGCCGCCGACCAGTTGAAGTCGAGTCCGCCGCCGACGCAGATCAGACCCAGCGCAAGCGACGCGCTGCCGACGATGTCGAGCCCGTTGGCGAGCGGCGCGGGCACCTGCAGGCCAAGGACATTCACCAGCGCGCCGGCGACCGTCCCGACGATGATCGGATTCTTCGCCAGCATCATGGCGATGCGCGCGGCGCTGACGCGCGTGCCGCCCCACCACGCCAGCGCGACGACCGCGACCACGTTGACCACTGGCAGGCAGATCGCCAATGCCAGCATCACCAGCGCAGCCGTGGCGTCCTCGAACAGCAGGGATGCGACCGCGAGGCCGAAGTAGGTGCTCGGACGCACGGCGCCCTGGATGATCGACGAGCGGCTGGGGTCGGGCAGGCGCGGTGCGAAACGCAATGCGATCACCAGCAGCGCGACCATTGCCAGCGTCGGCAGTAGGGTCGCCGCCGTGAGATCGCGCAGCGCGCCGCCGGTGAATTCCAGCCGCGCGGTGTTGATGAAGAGCAGCGCGGGAAACGCGACGTAGAACGAAAACCACTCGATCGCCGGAAAGAAACCCTCGGGCGTCCAGCGGCTGCGCCGCAGCCAGACGCCGAGCAGGACGATCAGCAGAACCGGGATGGTGTAGTCGAGCATCGGTCAGGTGTGGCGGTCGGACGTGGCGGGGGGATCCGTCGCCACGTCACGGCGCGCCATCAGACTTCCAGTGTGGCCAGATCGCCCTTGGTTTCCAGCCAGGCCTTGCGGTCCGACGCGCGCTTCTTCGCCAGCAGCATGTCGACCAGCGAATGCGTCTGCAGGCTGTCGTCGTCGGTCAGCTGCACAAGGCGACGCGTGTCGGGATGGATTGCCGACTCACGCAGCTGCGAGGGATTCATCTCGCCCAGACCCTTGAAGCGGGTGACGTTGATCTGGCCCTTGAGCTTCTCGCGCGCGATCTTCTCCAGCAGTAGGCGCTTCTCTTCCTCGTCCAGCGCGTAGAACACCTGCTTGCCCACGTCGACGCGGAACAGCGGCGGCATCGCGACGAAGATGTTGCCGGCCGCGACCAGCGCCGGGAAATGGCGCAGGAACAGCGCGCACAGCAGCGTCGCGATGTGCAGGCCGTCGGAGTCGGCATCGGCCAGGATCACGACCTTGCCGTAGCGCAGGCCGGAGATGTCTTCCTTGCCCGGATCGCAGCCGATCGCGATCGCCAGGTTGTGCACTTCCTCCGATGCCAGCACCGAGGTGCTGGCGACTTCCCAGGTGTTGAGGATCTTGCCGCGCAGCGGGAGGATCGCCTGGAAATCCTTGTCGCGCGCCTGCTTGGCGCTGCCGCCGGCCGAATCACCCTCGACGAGGAACAGTTCGGTGCGCGAGAGATCCTGGCTGATGCAGTCGGCCAGCTTGCCCGGAAGTGCCGGACCCTGGGTGACCTTCTTGCGGACGATCTGCTTCTCGGTCTTGAGCCGCGCGCTGGCGCGGTCGATCGCGAGCTGGGCGATCTTCTCGCCCAGATCCGTGTGCTGGTTGAGCCACAGGCTGAAGGCATCGTGCGCGGCGCCTTCGACGAAGCCCGCGGCCTGTCGCGACGACAGCCGCTCCTTGGTCTGGCCGGAGAACTGCGGGTCGGTCATCTTCATCGACAGCACGAAGGCGACGCGGTCCCAGACATCTTCCGGCGCCAGCTTGACGCCGCGCGGCAACAGATTGCGGAAGTCGCAGAACTCGCGCAGCGCATCGGTGAAGCCGGTGCGCAGTCCGTTGACGTGAGTGCCGTGCTGCGCGGTCGGAATCAGGTTGACGTAACTCTCCTGCACCAGCTCGCCGTCGACCACCCACGCGACCGCCCAGTCGACGGTCTCGGTGTCCTTCTTCAGCGCGCCGACGAACAGCTCCGGCGGCAGCAGCTCGCGCTCGGCCAGTTCGCCCTTGAGGTAATCGCGCAGACCGTCCTCGAACAGCCACTGGTCGCGTTCGCCAGTGGCTTCGTCCAGCAGCGTCACGGTCAGGCCGGGGCACAGCACGGCCTTCGCGCGCAGCAGATGGCGCAGCGCACGCACGCTGAACTTCGGACTGTCGAAATACTTCGGGTCGGCCCAGAAGCGCACGCGGGTGCCGGTGTTCTTCTTGCCGACCGTGCCGACCACTTCCAGCGGCGACGCGCGGTAGCCATCACGGAAGGTGATGCGGTGCTCGCTGCCGTCACGCTTGATATGCACTTCCACCAGCGTCGACAGCGCATTGACCACGCTGACGCCGACGCCGTGCAGGCCGCCGCTGAAGGTGTAGTTCTTGTTGTTGAACTTTCCGCCGGCGTGCAGACGCGTGAGGATCAGTTCTACGCCCGGAATCTTTTCTTCCGGATGGATGTCGACCGGCATGCCGCGGCCGTCGTCGGACACCTCGCAGCTGCCGTCCTTGAACAGTGTGACGGCGATCTCGCGGGCGTGCCCGGCGAGCGCTTCGTCGACGGCGTTGTCGATGACCTCCTGCGCCAGATGGTTCGGGCGCGTGGTGTCGGTGTACATGCCGGGGCGGCGCTTGACCGGATCCAGGCCGGAGAGGACTTCGATGTCGGCGGCGTTGTAACGGGTGTTCATTCGATGCTGCGCAGCGGGAATCGGCGCATGTTAAAGGAATTGCCGATCCGCCGATTTCCAGCCCCCGGCGTGCGCGAAATCGCGCAATCCGCTTCACCGCTGCATGTAAGCGGTTGCAGCGAAGTTAGGGCCTTGTGCACCGGGTGTAAGCGGGGCGTTGTTCAGTTGCGGGCCGGGTCGCGGTGGCTAGGTTCGAACCGTCGAGCAGATCCAGCCGACACCCTTCATCCGCCGCTCCGCCGCGGATGGTTTGCAAGACGCAACGCTGCTCCACTTTCGAATTCAAATCCGGAGAGTCCAATGAAGACCCGCAACGTGCTGTTCGCCGCTATCGTCGCCACTGCCTTCGCCGCCCCCGCGTTCGCCCAGGATGCCTCGGTCGAGCAGCAGGCCCGCGACGCCCAGATCGCCGCGCAGCAGGCCGAGCAGGCGGCCCAGACCGCCGAGGCTTCGGCGCAGGCTGCCGAAACCGCCGCCACGGAAGCAGACTACGCGACCGACGCGGTGAACGAGGCCTACGACGCGCAGGCCGACGCCGCCGTCCAGACCGCCGAAGAGCCCGTGCCGCAGGTCGAGGAAGAAGAGGAAGATCCGGCCTGATCCACGCGCCAGGTTTTATCCACGGAACGCCCCGGTCAGCCGGGGCGTTCTGCTGTGCGGGCATGCGTCGATGTACCGATCTGTTGCGCGGGACCGGGCGCCGTTCCGCCACAGCCTGTAGAATGGGGCTTTCCAGCGACCTGCTGTGCCCATGACGCCTCCTTCCAGTTCCATCACTCCGCTCGTGTTCGTGACCGGCGGCGTGGTCTCTTCCCTCGGGAAGGGCATCGCGGCCGCCTCGCTGGCGGCCATTCTCGAAGCCCGCGGCCTGCGGGTGACGATGATGAAGCTCGATCCCTACATCAACGTCGACCCCGGCACGATGAGCCCGTTCCAGCACGGCGAGGTCTACGTGACCGACGACGGCGCGGAAACCGACCTCGATCTCGGCCACTACGAGCGCTTCATCAACGTGCGTCTGTCGGGCAAGAACTCGATCACGACCGGCAAGATCTACGAGAGCGTGATCCGCAAGGAACGCCGCGGTGATTACCTCGGCGCGACCGTGCAGGTCATCCCGCACATCACCGACGCGATCAAGCGCGCGATCGACGAAGCCACGCAGGGCTACGACGTGGCCCTGGTCGAGATCGGCGGCACAGTCGGCGACATCGAGTCGTTGCCGTTCCTCGAAGCGATCCGCCAGATCCGTACCGACCGCGGCAGCGACAAGGCCGTCTTCATGCATCTGACCCTGGTGCCGTACATCGCGGCCGCCGGCGAGCTGAAGACCAAGCCCACGCAGCATTCGGTCAAGGAACTGCGCTCGATCGGCATCCAGCCCGACATCCTGCTGTGCCGCAGCGAGCAGCCGCTGCCCGATGGCGAGCGCCGCAAGATCGCCTCGTTCACCAACGTGTCGGAGAAGGCGGTGATCTCGGCCGTCGATCTCGACAACATCCACAAGATTCCGATGTGGCTGCACGCGCAGGGTCTGGACGAGATCGTCGTCGAGCGCCTGCGCCTGGGCGACAAGGTCAAGCCGACCGCCGATCTGTCGGAGTGGATCGACGTGGTCAATGCGGTCGAGCATCCGATCGACGAGGTCGTGATCGGCGTCGTCGGCAAGTACGTCGACCACAAGGACGCTTACAAGTCGGTCGGCGAAGCGCTCAAGCACGGCGGCGTGCGTCAGCGCACCCGCGTCAGCCTGAAGTGGATCGAATCGCAGGACATCGAGCGCGACGGCGCCGCCGCGTGGCTCGGTGATGTCGACGGCGTGCTGGTACCGGGCGGCTTCGGCGACCGCGGTTTCGAAGGCAAGGTGCTGGCCTCGCAGTACTCGCGCGAAACCGGACTGCCGTATTTCGGCATCTGCTACGGCATGCAGGCCGCCGTCGTCGATGTGGCACGCAACGTCGCCGGTCTCGAAGGCGCCAACAGCACCGAGAACGACAAGCAGTCGCCGCATCCGGTGATCGGCCTGATCACCGAATGGCGCACCCAGTCGGGCGATGTCGAGCGCCGCAGCGAAGAGAGCGATCTGGGCGGCACGATGCGTCTGGGCCTGCAGGAACAGCGCCTCAAGCCCGGCACGAAGTCGCGCGAGGTCTACGGCCAGGATGTCGTCGGCGAGCGCCATCGCCACCGCTACGAATTCAACAACCGCTATCGCACCCAGCTCGAGGACGCCGGTCTGGTGATCGCCGCCAAGTCGATGGACGACCTGCTGGTGGAGATGGTGGAACTGCCGCAGCATCCGTGGTTCATCGCCTGCCAGGCGCATCCCGAGTTTCTGTCCACGCCGCGCGGCGGCCATCCGCTGTTCGTCGGCTTCGTGCGCGCCGCGCGCGAACATAAAGCCGGCGGCGCGCTGCTCAAGGAGGCACACGCATGAAGCTCTGTGGATTCGAGGTCGGTCTCGACCAGCCGTTCTTCCTGATCGCCGGTCCCTGCGTCATCGAGTCCGAGCAGCTGCAGCTCGACGTCGCCGGCCAGTTGAAGGAGATCACGTCCGATCTCGGCATCAACTTCATCTTCAAGTCGAGCTTCGACAAGGCCAACCGCACCTCCGGCACCAGCTTCCGTGGCCCGGGCATGGAAGAAGGCCTGCGCGTGCTGGCCGAGGTGAAGCGCCAGCTCGGCGTGCCGGTGCTGACTGACGTGCACGAATACACCCCGATGGAAGAGGTTGCTTCGGTCGTCGACGTGCTGCAGACGCCGGCCTTCCTCGTGCGCCAGACCGATTTCATCAAGAAGGTCTGCGCGGCCGGCAAGCCGGTCAACATCAAGAAGGGCCAGTTCCTGTCGCCGTGGGACATGAAGCCGGTCGTCGAGAAGGCGAAGTCCACCGGCAACGACCAGATCATGGTCTGCGAGCGCGGCGCGAGCTTCGGCTACAACAATCTGGTCAGCGACATGCGGTCGCTGGCGGTGATGCGCGAGACGCATTGTCCGGTCGTGTTCGACGCGACCCATTCGGTGCAGCTGCCGGGCGGGCAGGGCAATTCCAGCGGCGGCCAGCGCGAGTTCGTGCCGGTGCTGGCGCGCGCGGCAATTGCCGTCGGCGTGGCCGGTGTCTTCATGGAAACGCACCCCAAGCCGGAAGAAGCGCTCAGCGACGGCCCGAATGCGTGGCCGCTGGGCCGCATGCGCGCGCTGCTGGAAACGATGCTGGAACTCGACGCCGTCACCAAGCGTGCCGGCTTCGCGGAAGCCGACCTCTGACCGGCTGGTGGCCCTGGCTGATCGCATTGCTGTCGTGCGCGGCAGCGGTCGCCTTGGCCGTGCGCAGCGCCCGCAAGATCGCGGAGTCCGCCGTGCCGGTCGCGCGCGACGAGCCGTTGCTGCACGCGGCGCGTGCGCGCGCCCAGGCGTCGATCGATGACCTGCGTCCGCATGTCGGTTCGCCGCTGCAGGTCGGGGTGAAGATCCCGCTGCGCAACGCGGCCGACGAGATCGAACACGTCTGGGGCACGCCGCAATCGCTCGACGCCGAATCGATGACCCTGCGCATCGTCACGCCTTTCGTCGATGGCGCCCTGCCGTCCGATCCGGTGACCGTCGCGGTCACCGACATCGAGGACTGGCAGGTGTTCCTCGACGACGGCCGTATCCTCGGGGGCTTCGGCACCCGTGCGCAGATGGCCGTGGCCCGCCGCGACGGCCACCCGATTCCCGAACACGTCCTGGCCCAGGAAGCGCGCTTCGTCGACGCCTGAGCACTCCCATTTTCCCGAACGAGACTTTCGACCCGACCATGACCGCCATCGCCAAGATCCACGCCCGCGAGATCCTCGACTCCCGCGGCAATCCGACCCTCGAAGCCGAAGTGACGCTGGAAGACGGCAGCTTCGGCCGTGCGATGGTGCCGTCCGGCGCCTCGACCGGCGCCCGTGAGGCGGTGGAACTGCGCGATGGCGACAAGACGCGCTATCTCGGCAAGGGCGTGCAGAAGGCCGTCGGCAACGTCAACGGCGCGATCGCCGAAGCGCTGAAGGGCTTCGACGCCGCCGACCAGGCCGGTCTCGACAAGCGCCTGATCGATCTCGACGGCACCGAAAACAAGGGCCGCCTGGGCGCGAACGCGCTGCTGGGTGTCTCGATGGCGAACGCGCATGCGCTGGCGGCGTCGAAGAGGATTCCGCTGTGGAAGCTGCTCGGCGGCGACCGCGCGCCGGTGCTGCCGGTGCCGATGATGAACATCATCAACGGCGGCGCGCATGCTGACAACAACGTCGATTTCCAGGAATTCATGGTGCTGCCGGTTGGCTTCTCGAGCTTCTCCGAGTCGCTGCGCGCGGGCACCGAAATCTTCCACGCGCTCAAGTCCGTGCTCAAGAGCCACGGCCTGAGCACGGCGGTGGGTGACGAAGGCGGCTTCGCGCCGGACTTCCGCAGCAACGTCGAAGCGCTCGACACGATCCTCGAGGCGATAGGCAAGGCCGGTTACGCCGCGGGCGACGATGTGCTGCTGGGTCTGGACGTCGCGTCGAGCGAGTTCCACGACAACGGCAAGTACCACCTGGTCGGCGAGAACAAGCGCCTGACCGGCGAGCAGTTCGTCGACTTCCTCGCCGACTGGGCCGCGCAGTACCCGATCGTCACGATCGAGGACGGCATGGCCGAGGACGACTGGACCGGCTGGAAGCAGCTGACCGACCGCATCGGCGACAAGGTGCAGCTGGTCGGTGACGATCTGTTCGTCACCAATCCGAAGATCTTCAAGGAAGGCATCGATTCCAAGACCGCGAACGCGATCCTGATCAAGGTCAACCAGATCGGCACGCTGACCGAGACGCTCGAAGCCATCGCGATGGCGGATGCGGCCGGTTACGCCGCGGTCGTGTCGCATCGTTCGGGCGAGACCGAGGACACGACGATCGCCGACATCGCGGTCGCCACCACGGCCACGCAGATCAAGACCGGTTCGCTGTGCCGCAGCGACCGTGTCGCCAAGTACAACCAGCTGCTGCGCATCGAAGAGGCCCTGGGCAGTGCTGCCCGGTACGCCGGCCGCGATGCGTTCGTGTCGCTGAAGCGCTGATTCCACAGGACACAATTCGATGCGCGCGTTGCTCGTCGTGCTGCTGGTGCTCGCCACGCTGCTGGCCTGGTTGCAGTACCGGCTGTGGTTCGGCGTGGGCGGGACCGAGCAGGTCGAAGAACTGCGTGGTCGTGTCGAGACACAGGCGCGCCAGAACGAAGGCCTGGAACAACGCAACGCCGCACTCGCGGCCGAAGTCGCCGACCTCAAATCCGGTGAGGCGGCGATCGAGGAGCGCGCGCGTGGCGAGCTCGGCATGATCAAGCCGGGCGAAACCTTTTACCGCGTCGTCGACGATGCACGCATCGCGCCGCTGCCGGCCGAGCACGCGCTCGATCCGGACGCGCAGCGCCGCGCGCAGGACCAGACGCCGTGAGCACCCCGGATCGGGTCCGGGGCGGGCTCTGGGTGATCGTGCCGGCCGCCGGTCGCGGCAGCCGGTTCGGTGGCGCTGTCCCGAAACAGTTTCTTGAGGTCGGCGGGCGAAGCGTTCTGGCGCACACGCTCGACGCGCTCGCCAGTCATTCCGGCATCGGCGGCATCGTGCTGGTGCTCGGTGCCGACGACGTGCCGGTGCTGCCCGAAGCCGCGCTGCACGGCAAGCCGCTGGTCCGCGCACCGGGCGGCGACACACGTGCGGCATCGGTGCTTGCCGGTCTGCACGCATTGCCCGAATCGGTCCGCCCCGACGACTTCGTGCTGGTGCACGACGCCGCGCGTCCGAACCTGCACGCCGACGATCTCGATGCGCTGCTCGAACGCGGGCGCATGGATCCGGTCGGCGCGATCCTTGCCGCACCCGTGCGCGACACCCTCAAGCGGGCAGGTGACGACGGCGGCATCGACGGTACCGAACCCCGCGAACGCCTGTGGCGCGCGCTGACCCCGCAGCTGTTCCGCCGCCTGCAACTGGGCCGCGCACTGGAAGCCGCCGACGCTGAAGGCATCGCCGTCACCGACGAAGCCATGGCCATGGAACGTCAGGGTGCGCGCCCGCTGCTGGTCGAAGGCCGCGGGGACAACTTCAAGATCACCACGCCCGCCGATTTCGCGCGGTTCGAGTTCGAGCTGTCGCGCAGATCGTGACGCTCGTCGAACCTGTCGCCTTGCCCTTCGGGTGAGGCTTGGATCCGGACAGGCGGCTCGGTAGCCGCCGCGATCCAGCATCGCGCATGCGTTTTCGCTTCCCGCTTCAGACCTTGCCCGAGCGCCGATCCATGGCAAGCTGCCGTCCCGTTTTCCTGCAGGGTCCGCCCCATGACCGCCACGCCTGATTTCCGCATCGGCCAGGGCTTCGACGTCCACGCCTTCGGCGACGGCGACCACGTCATGGTCGGCGGCGTCCGCATCCCGTTCGAGCGCGGCGTACTCGCGCACAGCGATGGCGATGTCGCGCTGCATGCGCTGTGCGATGCGATGCTCGGCGCGCTCGCGCTTGGTGACATCGGCGTGCATTTCCCGCCGTCCGACGATCGCTGGAAGGGCGCCGACAGTCGCGCGCTGCTGCGCCATTGCAATGCCTTGCTGGCGGAGCGCGGCTGGCGTGTCGGCAACGCCGACGTCACCGTGATCTGCGAGCGGCCGAAGATCGGCCCGCATGCGGCGGCGATGCGCACCGCGATTGCCGACGACCTCGGTATCGCGCTCGACTGCATGTCGGTCAAGGCGACGACCAGCGAACAGCTCGGCTTCACCGGCCGCGGCGAAGGCATTGCCGCGCAGGCGGTGTGCCTGCTGGTGCGCGATGGCGGCTGAGCCCGGCGGGAGCGCCGACATCGCGGCCGGCACGCCGACCGCGCATGGCGCGCCGGTGCTGTCGGCGACGATCCGCCAGCATCCGTCGGATTTCCGCGTCGACGAGATCGACGGCTTCGAGGCCAGCGGCGCGGGCGAACACCTGCTGCTGACGATCGAGAAGACCGGCATGAACACCGCGTTCGTCGCGCGCCTGCTCGCGCAGTGGGCGGACGTCGACGGTCGCGCGGTCGGCTACGCGGGGCTAAAGGATCGCCACGCACTGACGACGCAGCGTTTCACCGTGCAGCTGCCGGGCCGCGACGCGCCCGACATCGCCGCGCTCGAAGCCATGGCCACCGGTCATGGCCAGTCGCTGCGCGTGCTGGCGCAGGCGCGCCATGCGCGCAAGCTGCCGCGCGGTGCGCTGGCGGGCAACCGTTTCATGCTGACGCTGCGCGATGTCGCCGGTGATGTCGCGGCGATCGAGGCGCGCCTGCAGACGATCGCCACGCGCGGCGTGCCGAACTACTTCGGCGAACAACGCTTCGGCCACGACGGCGGCAACATCGACAAGGCGCTGCGCATGTTCGCCGCGCCGCGCCGGCGCATGGACCGCGACCAGCGCGCGATGCTGCTGTCGGCGGCACGCTCGGCGCTGTTCAACCGCGTGCTCGCGGCGCGCGTCGATGCCGGCGACTGGGACACCGGTCTCGATGGCGAGGTGTGGATGCTCGACGGCAGCCGCAGCGTGTTCGGGCCCGAGCCAGCCAGCGCCGAGCTCGACGCACGCGTCGCCGCGCAGGACATCCATCCCACCGCACCGCTGTGGGGCCGCGGCGCGCTGCGCAGCACCGGCGAAGCACGCGCACGCGAAGCCGCGGCGCTCGACGATCCGCAGGCGCTCGCGCTGCGCGAAGGTCTGGAAACCGCAGGCCTGTCGCAGGAACGTCGCGCGACGCGCCTGCAACCGGGCGAGCTGCAGTGGACCTGGCAGACAAGGGACCAGCTGCAGGTGTCGTTCGTGTTGCCGGCCGGCTGCTACGCGACCTCGGTGCTCGCCGAACTCGGCACCATCGGCAATGTCGCCGCCCGTCGGCCCGCACCGGACGCGCCGACCGGCGGTTGATCGGCGTACGCGACGTGGGTGTATAGCGCAGGGGCAGGTGCGTAACGGCGGCGCGCCTGCGCCGAGCCAGTCGCCGCGGAGTCCGACCATGCCGTCCTTCCTCCGAACCACTATCGTCCTGTCGGCTTGTGCGCTGGCGGCCTGCGCCAGCAACTCGCCACGTCTGACGGATGCGCCGCCCGCCGACCTCCGGATGCAGTCAGCGGATCCTTTGCGGATCACGACCGACGACGACTATGTCGCGCGGGTCAACCGCGAGGCGCAGCGCCGCGGTCTGCATGTGCAATGGATCAATCCGCCGGTGCGGCGGACCAATTGATCGCGTTCAACCGGCGACGCGCAGCGCGGGATCGCTGATTTCCAAGCCGCGCAGGATCACGCCCGCGTGCGTGCGATTACGCGCGCCGAGCTTCTCGAAGATCGCCGACATGTGCGCCTTGATCGTGCGTTCCTGCACGTCGAGGCGATCGGCGATCTGCTTGTTGAGCAGGCCTTCGGCGACCAGGCGCAGCACCCGGAACTGCTGCGGCGTCAGGCTCGCGAGGCGCGCGGCGAGATCCATGTCGGCCGGCGCCGACTGCGCGCGGGCGACTGCGCCGCGCAACGCAGGCGGCAACCACTGCTCGCAATCGAGCACCGCGCGGATCGCTTCGCGCAGTTCGTCGAGGCCGGCGCTTTTGGGGATGTAGCCGGCGACGCCGTGATCGAGCGCGCGGCGCACGACCAGCGGATCCTCGTTCGCCGACACCAGCACCACCGCCACTGCCGGGAACTGCGCGCGGATCGCGGCCAGTCCGGCCAGCCCATGGTTGCCGGGCATGTGCAGGTCCAGCAGTACGAGGTCGATGTCGTCCTCGTTCTCCAGCGCTTCGAGCACGCCGTCGAGCGTTTCGGCCTCGCGCGTGGTGACGTCGGGCGCCGCGTCGGCTGCCGCACCGCGCAGGGCGGCGCGGAACAGCGGGTGGTCGTCGGCGATCAGCAGCTTGGGCATTCGGGGGCCGGAATGAGAATTCGGAATCGGAGATTCGGCGCGGTGGCAGTGGACGCTGGCTTCGACTCCCGCGTCCGGATCCGATCGCCACACTAGCAAGCCCGGGCGGGGCGCGCGGCTGGTACCAAAGTACGATGGCCGCCGGCGAACGCGCTGCTACGGTGCCTGCATGACCAAGACCCGCATGCTCCGGCCGCTGTGCCTCGCCACCCTCGCGCTCTCGCTCGCCGCCTGTGCCGGCAGTGCGACGCGCAGCGATCCTGCCTCGATGCGCGGAGACGACGCCACGATGTTCAGCGCCCAGCGCACCAGCCTCCACCGGGGCGACGACGATCTGCTGACCGCCGGCCTCGGTCTGACCGGCCTGCAGGCGATGACGCCCCCGACGTTCGTCGATCCCGAACATCCGCTCGCTGCCGAAGCACGCCGGCGCGCGCTGTGGGCGAACTGGCGCGGCATCGCCGACCTCGCACCGGGCGGCGGCTACGGCACGCTCTACGGCAGTCTGGCCAGTGTCCCCGGCCGCGAATTCCACGCGCTGGCGACGGTACCCGGCGCCTCGCAGCCGCACCGCGTGCTGGTGCAGGTGCCCGACGGCTTCGACCGCACGCGCCGCTGCATCGTGGTCGCCGCTTCGTCCGGCTCGCGCGGCATTTACGGCGCGATCGCCGTCGCCGGCGCCTGGGGTCTGCCGAAGGGTTGCGCCGTCGCCTACACGGACAAGGGCGCGGGCACCGATTACTTCGACGCCGATGCGGGCATCGGCATCGCGGCTGATGGCACGCCGTCCGCCGATCGCACGCAGGCCGTCTTCGCGCCGGATGGTGCGGGGCAGGGCGTTGCGTTCAAGCATGCGCATTCCGGCGACAACCCCGAGGCCGACTGGGGCCGCCACGTGCGCCAGGCTGCCGAGTTCGCGCTGCAGGCGCTGGGCGAGGCGTATCCGGACGACGCGCCGTTCGATTTCGACAGCACTCGTGTCATCGCGGTCGGTATCTCCAATGGCGGCGGCGCGGTGCTGCGCGCGGCGGAGCTCGAAGGCGACTGGCTCGATGCCGTGGTCGCCGGCGAGCCCAGCATCCACGTCGATGCACCCGGCGCGCGTTCGCTCTACGACTACACCACCGAAGCCGCGCTGCTGATGCCGTGCGCGCTGCTCGCCGTCGACAACCTGCCGCAGCCGCCGTTGACCGCGCAGGTCGCACCGCTATGGACCGCGCGCTGCGCCTCGCTGCGCGCGGCCGGCCTGGTCGAAGGCAGTGACGCTGGGGCGCAGTCGCGGTCGGCCCTGGAGATCCTGCGCACGCATGGCTGGACCGACGGCGCGCTACGCGCGGGCGCCTTGTCAGCCGGCTTCGATCTGTGGCGCGCGATCGCCGCGACCTATGCATCCGCGTATGGCCGCTTCGATGCCGACGCGCATCCTTGCGGTTACCGCTACGCGGCGCAGGGCGCGGACGGCGGTCCGCGTCCTTCAACCGCGACCGAACGCGCGGCCTGGTGGAGCGACGGCAGCGGCATTCCGCCGGGCGCGGGTGTCGGCGTCGTCGACACACGCATGGCCGGCGCGGATCCGCTGTTGCCGGGCCTGCAGTGCCTGCGCGCGCTCAACGACGGTGATGATGCGGCCGCGAAGCGGGTGCAGGCCGGCATCGCCGAGACGCAGGTCGGCCTGCCGCGCGCAGGCCTGCCGGTGGTCGTGGTCCACGGCGCCGATGACGGGCTGATCCCGATGGCCTTCACCAGCACGCCTTATGTCGGATGGGCGCAGGCGGCCGGGCGCGACGTGCGCCTGTGGCAGGTCGCCAACGCGCAGCACTTCGATGGATTCCTCGGCCTCCCGGACTACGCCTCGCGCTACGTGCCGCTGCTGCCGTATGTGTATGCCGCGCTCGATCGCGTAGATGCGCATCTGGACGGCAACGGCGCGTCGCCGGCGGATGCCTCGATTCCGACCATCCCGCGTGGCGCGGGCACGGCACTCGACGCCACCCACCTTGCGGTCCCCCGCTGACCGACTGACGCTCGACGCGGGTTGTCTCACGCCAGAGCTTGCAGCCTCCATGCGTTAGTAGTAATACTACTCACCATGGACCTGACCCAGACCCAGCACGCAATTCTCGAGATGATCGGCGAGCGCATTGCGGCCGAAGGCATGCCGCCTTCGCAGGCCGAGATCGCCCGCGCCTTCGGCTTCAGTGGCGTCCGCGCCGCGCAGTACCACCTCGATGCACTGGAAGCTGCGGGCGCCATCGAGCGGGTGCCGGGCCGGGCGCGCGGCATCCGTGTGCTGGTACCGGTGCAGCAGGCACAGCACGCGCTGGCTCTGGGCGCGACGCCAAGCGACGCGCTCCGCCTGCCGGTGCTCGGGCAGGTCGCCGCCGGCGCGCCGATCGGTGCCGACATCGGTTCCGACGATTACCTCGTGCTCGACCGCGTACTGTTCTCGCCGTCGCCCGACTACCTGCTCAAGGTCAAGGGCGATTCAATGCGCGATGAAGGCATCTTCGAAGGCGACCTGATCGGCGTGCACCGCACCCGGGATGCGCGCTCGGGCCAGATCGTCGTCGCCCGCGTCGATGACGCGATCACGGTCAAGCTGTTGAAGATCGGCAAGGACCGCATCCGTCTGATGCCGCGCAATCCCGATTACGCACCGATCGAGGTGCTGCCCGACCAGGACTTCGCGATCGAAGGCCTGTATTGCGGGTTGGTCAGGCCGAACCGTTGAGCGCGTTGCCGCTCAAGCGCATGTCGCGCGCGGCGTTCCCCGACGGGTATCCGCGTCGCGCGCCGCTGACCGGCACGCATCCACCCACTTAATTTTGCTTCCTCTCCGCAGCGTCGCAGCCCGTGCGACCTGCGATTGCGAGGATGCCTCCACCAGACCGGAACACGAATGACGAGGACCACCACGATGGACGAGAACAAGAAGCGCGCGCTCTCCGCAGCCCTGAGCCAGATCGAGAAGCAGTTCGGCAAAGGCTCGGTGATCCGTATGGGCGACCGCGTGTCGGAAGTGGTCCCGGTGATCCCGACCGGTTCGCTGCAGCTCGATCTCGCACTCGGCATCGGCGGCCTGCCGCGCGGCCGCGTCATCGAGGTCTACGGTCCGGAATCGTCCGGCAAAACCACGCTGACCCTGCAGACGATCGCGCAGTGCCAGAAGCTCGGTGGCGTCGCGGCGTTCATCGATGCCGAGCACGCGCTGGATCCGACGTACGCTGCGAAGCTCGGCGTCAACGTCGAGGATCTGCTGGTCTCGCAGCCCGACACCGGTGAGCAGGCGCTCGAGATCGCCGACATGCTGGTGCGCTCGAACTCGGTCGACATGGTCGTCATCGACTCCGTCGCCGCGCTGACGCCGCGCGCCGAAATCGAAGGCGAGATGGGCGACCAGCTGCCGGGCCTGCAGGCCCGTCTGATGAGCCAGGCGCTGCGCAAGCTGACCGGCAACATCAAGCGCAGCAACTGCATGGTGTTCTTCATCAACCAGCTGCGCATGAAGATCGGCATCATGATGCCGGGCCAGAGCCCCGAGACCACGACCGGCGGCAACGCGCTGAAGTTCTACGCCTCGGTCCGTCTCGACATCCGCCGCATCGGCGCGATCAAGAAGGGCGACGAGATCATCGGCAACCAGACCCGCATCAAGGTCGTCAAGAACAAGATGGCGCCCCCGTTCAAGCAGGTCATTACCGAAATCCTCTACGGCGAAGGCATCAGCCGCGAGGGCGAGCTGATCGACATGGGCGTCGAAGCCAAGCTGATCGAGAAGGCGGGCGCCTGGTACAGCGCGGGCGACGAGCGGATCGGTCAGGGCAAGGAGAACGCCCGCCAGTACCTCAAGGACAACCCGGAAGTGGCCGCGCGCATCGAGGCGGGCATCCGCGAGAAGCTGCTGCCTGCAGCCGTGTTGGCGGCCGCAGCGGCGGGCAATGAAGAAAACGACGACGACTGAGCTGGCCGCGTCGGGCCTGCCCGGCGGTGGCGAATCGCATGACACGGACCTGCCGGCTGGCGGGTCCGCGGAACGCGTAGACGCTGCCGGGTTTGGATTGACCCCCGATGGTGATGCGCCTGCCGCAGGCAGGCGCAAGAAACGCCGCGAACTGACGCCCGCCCAGCGGGCGTTGTCGTTACTGGTGCGGCGCGAGCATTCGCAGCCTGAGCTGCTGCGCAAGCTCGCGGCGCGGGGCATCGAGCCGGAGGCGGCTGCCGATGCCGTCGAACGCATGCGCGAGGCCGGCTGGCAGGACGATGGCCGGTTTGCCGCGAGCCTCGCACGCAGCCGCGCAACTGGTGGCCATGGTCCGCTGCGGATCGAGGCCGAACTCGCGACCCATCGGCTCGATGCAGGCAAGATCGCTGCGGCCTTCGAATCGTTGGCGGCCGACGGCGAGGCCGACTGGCCGCAACGCGCGCGCGATCTGATCGAGCGCCGTTACGACGTAGCCGCGTTCGCGGACGATCCGGCACTGCGGCGCAAGGCCGTGGATTTCCTGCTGCGTCGTGGATTCGACGGCGAAACCGCCTTTGGCGCGGTCCGCGCCTTCCGGGGCGATTGAGACACGGCGAAGAAGCACGCGGACTGCGCCCGGCGCGGCGGCGCGCGTGGCCCCCGGACGGCCTGCTACCCTTTGCGGCTGTGGGCACCGCTCCGGACCTGCACCTGTCTAGATGGCGGGCGCGCACGGCTGCCGGGGATGCCCTATCCCTCCAGTACGTCCGTCACGCCAGGCCCATGACCACGCAGACCCCCACCAGCACCGCCCAGATCCGCAGCGACTTCCTCGAGTTCTTCAAGGGCAAGGGCCACACCATCGTGCCCTCGGCGCCGCTGGTGCCCGGCAACGATCCCACGCTGCTGTTCACCAACTCCGGCATGGTGCAGTTCAAGGACGTGTTCCTGGGCGCCGAGAAGCGCAGCTACGTGCGCGCGGCCGACGTCCAGCGCTGCCTGCGCGCGGGCGGCAAGCACAACGATCTCGACGTCGTCGGCTACACCGCGCGTCACCACACCTTCTTCGAGATGCTCGGCAACTGGTCGTTCGGCGACTACTTCAAAAAGGACGCCATCGCCTGGGCCTGGGAACTGCTCACCCAGCTCTGGAAGCTGCCGGCCGAGCGCCTGCTGGTCACCGTCTACCAGACCGATGACGAGGCCTACGCGCTGTGGCGCGACATGGTCGGCATTCCGGAAGAGCGCATCGTCCGCATCGGCGACAACAAGGGCGCGCCGTTCGCGTCCGACAATTTCTGGCAGATGGCCGACACCGGTCCCTGCGGCCCGTGCACCGAGATCTTCTACGACCACGGTCCTGCGCATTTCGGCGGCCCGCCGGGCTCGCCCGACGAGGACGGCGACCGTTTCATCGAGATCTGGAACCTCGTCTTCATGCAGTTCGACAAGCAGTCCGACGGCACGCTGGTGCCGTTGCCTGCACCGTGTGTCGACACCGGCATGGGCCTGGAGCGCCTCGCAGCGATCCTGCAGGGCGTGCACAGCAATTACGAGATCGACCTGTTCCAGGCCCTGATCCGCAAGGCCGGCGAACTCACCGGCACCCAGGATCTGGAGAACAAGTCGCTGCGCGTGATCGCCGATCACATCCGCGCCTGCAGCTTCCTGATCGTTGACGGCGTGCTGCCGTCCAATGAGGGCCGCGGCTATGTGCTGCGACGGATCATCCGCCGCGCACTGCGCCACGGCTGGATGCTGGGCGTGCGCCAGCCGTTCTTCAGCGCGATGGTCGGCACGCTCGATGAGGTGATGGGCGATGCGTATCCGGAGCTGCGCGAGAAGCGCGACCTGGTCGAACGCGCGCTCAAGGCCGAAGAAGAACGCTTCGCCGAAACGCTCGACGCCGGCATGCGCATCTTCGACGACATCGCCTCGCGCAGCAGCGGTGCGATTCCGGGCGCGGACGCGTTCCGCCTGTTCGATACCTACGGTTTCCCGCTCGACCTCACCCAGGACATCGCGCGCGAGCGTGGCCTCGAGGTCGACATGGCCGGCTTCGATGCCGCCATGCAGCGCCAGCGCGAGACCGCGCGCGCGGCAGGCAAGTTCACCTCGAGCGCCGGCCTGTCGGCCGATCTCGTTGCGCAGCTGTCGCCGACCGTGTTCGTCGGCGACGACCAGAACGAAGCCGATGGCCTGCAAATTCTTGCGCTGCTCGTCGGCGGGCGTCCGGTCGAGTCCGCATCGGCCGGCGACGAGGTCGTTGTGATCCTCGACCGCACGCCGTTCTACGGCGAGTCCGGCGGCCAGGTCGGTGATACCGGCGTGATCGAAGCCGACGGTGTGCGTTTCGAAGTCGACGACACGCAGAAATTCGCGGGCCAGTTCCACGGCCACGTCGGCCGTCTGGCGTCGGGCACGCTGCAGCGCGGTGGTCAGGTGCGCGGCGCGATCGATGCCGCACGCCGCGGCACCATCGTGCTCAACCACAGCGCGACGCATCTGCTGCACGGCGCGCTGCGCGATCTGCTCGGCACGCACGTCGCGCAGAAGGGCTCGCTGGTCGCGCCCGAGCGCCTGCGCTTTGACTTCTCGCACTTCCAGCCGGTGACCGCGGACGAACTCGCCGAGATCGAACGTCGCGTCAACGTCGAGGTGCGCGCCAACCATCCGGTGAGCATCGAGCAGATGGACATGCAGTCCGCACTCGATTCCGGCGCGATGGCGCTGTTCGGCGAGAAGTACGGCGAGCGCGTGCGCGTTGTGACGATGGGCGAATCGGTCGAGTTGTGTGGCGGTACGCACGTCGATCGCACCGGTCGCATCGGTCTGTTCAAGCTCGTGTCCGAAGGCGGTGTGTCGTCTGGCGTGCGCCGTGTCGAAGCGCTGACCGGCCAGGCTGCACTCGATCACGTGCGCAGCGACGAAGAGCGAATGCGTCAGGCGGCTGGTCTGCTCGGCGGCACTGCCGGCGAAGTCGGCGAGCGCCTGCGCGCACTGCTCGATCGTCAGAAGCAGCTGGAGCGCGAACTCGAATCGCTCAAGGCCAAGGCCGCCAGTGGCGCGACCGCGGACCTCGGCGCGTCTGCGATCGATGTCGACGGCATCAAGGTCGTCGCCGCGCGTATCGAAGGTCTCGACGCCAAGGCGCTGCGCGATGCGGTGGATCGCCTCAAGCAACAGCTCGGCGATGTCGTCGTGCTGCTGGCCGGCACGAGCGACGGCAAGGCCGCACTGGTCGCCGGCGTCGGCGGCGCCGCGACCGGTCGCGTCAAGGCGGGCGAGCTGCTGTCGCATGTCGCGGCGAAGACCGGCGGCAAGGGCGGCGGTCGACCCGACATGGCACAGGGCGGCGGCGAAGACGGCCCGGCGCTGCTCGCGGCGCTCGGCGAAGTTCGCCAGTGGGTGGCGGAACGCCTCGGCTAAGCGGGCGCTAAACGCCCGTCCCCGGTTGTTGACCGGCCGCCCGGCAGGGGACATGCTTCACGGCCTAACGAGGTCTGTAATCGGTTTCCAAGGTCGAGAACGGTCCGAATACAGTCCACGCCGGCGCGTCGAAACGGGCCGGTTCCAGGAGATTGCTATGCTGATTTTGACCCGCCGCGTCGGGGAGACGCTGATGATTGGTGACCAGGTGTCGGTCACCGTGTTGGGCGTCAAGGGCAACCAGGTGCGCATCGGTATCACCGCACCCAAGGACGTTGCCGTGCACCGCGAGGAGATCTATCAGCGCATCCATCGCGAAGGCGATGGTGCCGAAGCGCAAGAAGATTTGCCGCAGACGCCCTGAGCCGTTATCCTTCGCACCGCGTTCGGCGCTTGCGTCGAACGTGTTGCTTCGGAGAGTTGCCCGAGTGGCTGAAGGGGCTCCCCTGCTAAGGGAGTATGGGGCTTAAAACTCCATCGAGGGTTCGAATCCCTCACTCTCCGCCACTGCTCGAATTCGATCGGATTTCCCCGGAAATCGCAGAGAAAAATTCTTGATAGTGGTTGACGAAGCAAACGTTTTGCTAGAAAATTCCGCTTCTGTTCAAGGCGCCCGTAGCTCAGTTGGATAGAGCACCAGGCTACGAACTTGGGGGTCGGAGGTTCGAATCCTTCCGGGCGCACCAGAACAACGAAGAGGCCAGCGAGCGATCGCTGGCTTTTTTGTTGCGCGCGTGTTTTTGCCGGGGCGTGTGCGACGGTTTCGATCAGTCACGCATCGGGCGGTGCATTTACATCGCAGATGTCGCGCTGTGCATCGGCTGGCGATTCTTGCGGCGACGCCGCGCGTCTTCGATGACCATGGTTGCGCGTTGTGAATGACGCATCTATTCGCATGTGTCAGACGTTGCGGGACCCGCGCGCAACGTCGCATGCCGATGCGTGATCGCGTCTGGAGCGCCGTCTCGAACGCGTGTGTAGGGACGCCGGCTGGTGCGATATGCGACAGCTCGCCGTAAGAGCGCGTCGGGAAAACGAGACTGCGCACGCCACGCCATCCAATAGCGCGACGCGATCGACCAGCTCAAGTGATCCCCGCGCAGAGGCGAAGTGCTTTACACCAGCCCATAGGGCGGTTCATCCATGGACCCGCGCATACGACCGGATGTCTCCGGGCGTGGCCGACGCGGGCGCGCCGCAGTGGCGCGCTACAGCCGCGCGTCCACCGCGTCGGCGGGCAGCACGGCCTTGACGTCGAACAGCACCGCGCCCGGCTTGCCGAACGCGCGCAGGCCATCTGCGCCGAGTTCGCGGAACTGGGTGTGTGCAACTGCGAGGATGATCGCGTCGTAGGCGCCCGTCTCCGGCGTGCCGATCGGCGTGAGTCCGTACTCGTGCTGCGCATAGGCCGCCGCGACCCATGGATCGTGCACGTCGACTTCGATGCTGTAGCTCTGCAGTTCGCGCACCACATCGATCACGCGCGTGTTGCGCAGGTCGGGGCAGTTCTCCTTGAACGCGAGGCCCATCACGAGCACGCGCGCGCCGGCGGTCTGGATGCCGCGCTGCTGCATCAGCTTCACCACGCGCTGGGCGACGTGCAGGCCCATGCTGTCGTTGATGCGACGGCCTGCGAGGATCACTTCGGGGTGGTAACCGATCTCCTGCGCCTTGTGCGTCAGGTAATACGGATCGACGCCGATACAGTGGCCGCCGACCAGGCCCGGGCGGAACGGCAGGAAATTCCACTTCGTGCCCGCGGCTTCGAGCACTTCGTGCGTGTCGATGCCGAGGCGGTCGAAGATCAGCGCGAGCTCGTTGACGAGGGCGATGTTGACGTCCCGCTGGGTGTTCTCGATGACCTTCGCCGCTTCGGCCACGCGGATGCTCGACACGCGATGCGTGCCGGCTTCGACGATGTCGCGATACAGCGCGTCGACGAAACCTGCTGCCGCGTCGCTGGAACCGGCGGTGACCTTGAGCGTGTTCTCCAGCCGGTGTTGCTTGTCGCCCGGGTTGATGCGTTCGGGGCTGTAGCCGACGTGGAAGTCGTCGCGGTAACGCAGGCCCGACACGGCTTCGAGGATCGGCACACAGATCTCTTCCGTCGCGCCGGGATACACCGTCGATTCGTAGATCACTACGCCACCGCGTTGCAGGGCGGCGCCGACCGCGCGACTAGAAGCTTCCAGTGCCGACAGGTCGGGACGCTTGTAGGCATCGACCGGCGTCGGCACGGTGACGATGTGTACGTTGCAGCCTGCGAGATCGGCCGCGTCGGCGCTGTAGCGCAGATGCGCGGCCGCGCGCAGTTCGTCGGGCGACAGTTCGCGGGTGTGGTCGTCGCCGCGCTGCAGGCCCGCCACGCGCGTCTGGTCGATATCGAAACCCAGCGTCGCGTGGCGACGCCCGAATGCGACCGCGAGCGGCAGGCCCACGTAGCCGAGGCCGATGACGGCGATGCGGATGTCGTCGCGTGCGGGCAGCGGTGCGGTCATGCAGGGAGTCGCTCGTTGGGCAATCGGCGCAGTGTAGCGGACGCCCGCAAACGGCTTCAGGTGTCGGCGAGCCAGGCGGCGATCGCGTCCGGTGCGCGCATCAACGCGAAATGGTCGGCCTTCGCACCCAGGCGCGCGGCGTCGAAACCATCGATCGCGGTGTCCGCGCTGCCGAGTTTGCCGAGCAGGAAACGCAGCGACGACGGCGGGCCGAGCCAGTCGTCGTCGAGCCACGCCGCGCGGACGGGCACATCGACACGCGCCATCGCCGCATCGATGTCGACATCCACGCCGGCTGCCGCATAACGCCCGCGCAATCCGCTGCGCGTCCAGTCGGCGATCACGCCGCGCGACTCATTGCCGGCGAAGCGCAGCCGGCGCCCCGGCAGCACGCCGCGCGTACGCGCGAGCCACGCCATGAAGCGGTACAGCGGTGGCAACGTGTAGCGCACGCGCGGCGGGAACGCGCGCCAGTAGGGCGCGCCGCTGGCGACCAGCCACAGCGCGTCGGCCGCATCGGGTTGCAGCGCGAGATGGCAACAGGCGAGCTGCCCGCCGAGGCTGTGCCCGCCGATGACGCGCGTCGCGCCCGGCACGGCGTCATCCAGCGCTGCCTCGCTGCGCGCGATGTCGGCGAGCAGTTCGCGGTAGCCCCAGTCGTGCGTGCGGCCGGCGCGCAGGCTGCTCGAGCCGATGCCGCGCCATTCGTGCAGGCCGACGGCGATGTCGCGCGCAGCCAGCGCGTCGGCGAACGGCAGGTAATGCTTCGCGGGCACGCCCATCGCCGGCAGCCACAACAGCCGGCGCGTCGGCGCGTCGGGCACGCGCATGATCAGTTCGAAGCGATGGCCGTCGCCGCTGTCGAGTGGTTCGACGCGGTCAGCCACCGTGCTCACGACGCGAGCGGGCCCAGATGGCCGAGCACGCTGACCGCACTGCGCCCGGGGCGGTAGGCGTCGCGCATTGCGCGGTGCACGTAGTTGATGCCGGCGCGGCATGCAGTCGCGGCGTCGTCGCCCAGCGCGAGGCGTGCGGCGATCGCCGACGACAGCGTGCAGCCGGTGCCGTGGCCGTCGATCTCGAGCCGCGGCGCGCGATGTGCGAAGGCCGCACCGGCATCGGCGTAGCGATCCACGACTTCGTCGCCTTCATCGAGATGGCCGCCCTTGAGCAGCACGCCGTGGGCGCCGAGCGCGCGCAGCGCCGCAAGTGCGGCTTCGGCGTCGGGGCCGGCGGCGATGCGGCGGCCGAGCAGCAGTTCGGCTTCCGGCAGATTCGGTGTCAGCACGCGTGCGCGCGGAATCAGGCGTGTGCGCAGCGCGCCAAGCGCGTCGTCGTCGAGCAGCTTCGCCCCCGAGGTCGCGATCATCACCGGGTCCAGCACCACCGGCACGTCGGGACACAGCGCCAGCGCGTCGGCCACGGCGTCGACGATCTCCGCGGTCGCGAGCATGCCGATCTTCACCGCACGCACGTCGAAGTCGTCGAAACAGGCGTCGATCTGCGCGCGCAGAAATTGGATGGGCGGCGCGTGCACCGCGGTGACGCCGCGGGTGTGCTGCGCGGTCAACGCGGCGATCGCGGACAGGCCGTGCACGCCGTGCGCGGCGAAGGTCTTGAGGTCGGCCTGGATGCCGGCGCCACCGCCGGAATCGGAACCGGCGATCGTGAGCACGGAAGGCGGGCGGGGCGCGGACGGATCGGTCATGCGCACATTGTGCAACAGCGCCCGGCGCGGAATGCAGCGTGCACGCATCGACCGGCCGCGTGTGCGGCCGGTCGTGCGGAGGTCAAAGCACTTCGGACGCGAAGTCGGCCAGGCGCGAACGCTCGCCCCGACGCAGCGTCACGTGCGCGCTGTGCGCCCAGTTCTTGAAGCGGTCGACCGCGTAGGTCAGGCCCGACGTCGTTTCGGTAAGGTAGGGCGTGTCGATCTGTTCGACGTTGCCCAGACACACGATCTTCGTGCCGGGACCGGCGCGGGTGATCAATGTCTTCATCTGCTTGGGCGTGAGGTTCTGCGCCTCGTCGAGGATCAGATACCGCGACAGGAACGTGCGCCCGCGCATGAAGTTCATCGAGCGGATCTTGATGCGCGACGCCAGCAGATCGTTGGTCGCCGCGCGGCCCCAGCTGCCGCCTTCCTGGTTGTGCGTCAACACTTCGAGATTGTCGGTCAGCGCGCCCATCCACGGCGTCATCTTTTCCTCTTCCGTGCCGGGCAGGAAACCGATGTCCTCTCCGACGCTGACCGTCGCGCGGGTCATGATGATCTCGCGGTAGCGCTGCTGGTCCATCGTCTGCGCCAGCCCTGCCGCGAGTGCGAGCAGCGTCTTGCCGGTGCCGGCGGTGCCGAGCAGCGTGACGAAGTCGACTTCCGGATCCATCAGTGCGTTGAGCGCGAAATTCTGCTCGCGGTTGCGCGCGTTGATGCCCCACACCGCGTGCTGGCTGTGGCGGAAGTCGTCGACGATCTGCAGCGTCGCGCGGCCGTCTTCCACCTTCGTTACGCGGAACTCGGATTCCTCGTCACCCGGCAGGTACAGGAACTGGTTCGCGTACCAGCCGTCTTCTTCCGATACCGAGAGGTCGTAATACGTGCGGCCCTTGTCGGTCCACGAACGCAGGTCCTTGCCGTGGATCGTCCAGAAATCCGCCGGCAACGCCGTTGCGCCGGTGTAGAGCAGGCTGAAATCGTCGAGCGCGCGGTCGTTCTCGTAGTCCTCGTTGGGAATGCCGGCGATCGCCGCCTTGATCCGGAGGTTGATGTCCTTCGAGACGAACACGACCGGGTAATCCGGCTCGGTACGCACCAGGTCGAGGATCGCGCCGAGGATCCGGTTGTCGGGCGCGGCTGCGCCGAACGAGGTCGGGTCTTCGCTGGGCGTCGTGGTCTGGAACCGCAGTTTGCCGACGCTCTGCGCGCCGCGCAGCTGCAGGCCCTGCGGACGCAGCAACGGCAGGCCGGTCGCGATCTGGTCGCTGCCCGCCGCTTCGATCAGTTCGTTGAGAAAGCGGCTGACCTGCCGCGCATTGCGGCTGGCCTCGGTAGTGCCTTTCTTGCCGTTATCGAGTTCTTCGATCACCTGCATCGGCAGGTAGACATCGTGCTCCTCGAACTTGAACAGCGCCGTGGGATCGTGCATGAGCACGTTGGTGTCGAGAACGTAGACGCGCTTGCCTTTGGTCATCATCGGAGTGTCGGCGTTCCGTGTTGAAAAGGGATGACGGGAGTGGAGCTTTCGTTGCACACGCACGGCCGCGCCGCCGTGACCCGCGATGCGGGACGGCGAGTGGCACGTTCGGAAGTGGCCGTCACTGCGACTGCGCAGCCTGCAGTGCGTCGAGTACGGCCTGCGCATGGCCCGGCACGCGGACCTTGCGCCATTCGGCCGCGATGCGGCCGTCGGGATCGATCAGGAACGTGCTGCGCTCGATGCCCAGCACGGTCCGGCCATACATGTTCTTCTCGCGGATCACGTCGAACGCGCGACACAAGGCTTCGTCCGCATCGCTGACCAGCGGAAACGCGAAGCCCTGCTTGGCGCAGAAATTGTCGTGTGATTTCACCGAGTCGCGCGAGACGCCCAGCACGTCGGCGTCGAGCGCCTGGAACTGCGGCAACAGCGCGCTGAAATCCAGGCCCTCGGTCGTACAACCGGGCGTGGAATCCTTCGGGTAGAAGTAGAGGACGAGCCAGCGTCCGGCGTGGTCGGCCAGTGTGGCCTTCGCGCCGCCCGACAGCGCCAGTGGCAGCTGCAGGGTGGCCTTTGCGAGCTTCTTGCGTGTTCCGCTCATCGTTCGAACGGGCGTTCCATTGCGACGGTCGTGATCACAATGCGCGCGTGTTCCTGCTTTCGCAAGCGTCCGCGCGCATCGGATCAGAACTTCATCGGATCCATGATCGCGTCGAGGTTCAGGTGGTCGCAGAACTCGAGGAAATCGTCGCGCAGCGCAGCGATGTGCATGTTCGCCGGGATGCCGATCGTGATCTGCGCCGAGAACATGTCGGCGCCGGTCTGCATCGCGCGATAGCGCGAGGAGTGCAGGCTTTCGATCGTGATGCCCTGGCGATCGAAGAAGTCGGCCAGCTGGAACAGGATGCCGGCCTTGTCGGCGGCGACCACTTCCACCACGTAGGGCAGCAGGTTCGACTGGATCGGCTTCGGGCCCGTGCGATACCACACCAGCTTCAGGTCTTCCTCGCGCTCCAGGCGCGTGAGCATCGCCTCGAGCTTGGCGACCGCATCCCACGGACCGTTCGCCAGTGCCGTGACCGAAACGTCCCGTCCCACGGTCGACAGACGCGTGTCGACCATGTTGCAACCGCTGTCGGCGATACGACGCGACACAGACAGCAGCGGCGACGCCGGATGCGTGGTGTACGCGTTGATCAGCAGGTAATTCTCGTTCGGCGAGGGCCGGGCAGCGGTATCGGATTCGGTCAAGGGGGCGTCCGCGGCGGAAAATCTGTTCGACTGCGAGGGTCGATGGCGACTGGAGGGTGAACGGCGGTCCGGGCAGGGCCGGATGCGGCGGCCAGCATACTTGCCCGCGCTTCGTGGCCGCAAGTAACATCGGCCAGCATTTTCCGGGCCAAACTGCGTGTTTCCCGGCTCCACGTTTCTCTGCGACCGCACTGCGGCCGCCCATCGGACTCCCATCTTGCGACTTTCAGGCAGCATCACCGCACTTGCCACCCCCTTCGACGCCACCGGTGCACTCGACCGCGCGGCGTGGAAACGGCTGGTCGAGTGGCAGCTCGCCGCGGGCACGCAGGGACTCGTGGTCGCCGGCTCGACCGGCGAAGCGGCGACGCTGGAAGACGATGAATACGACTGGCTCGTCCGCAGCGCGGTCGAACTGGCTGCCGGCCGCGTGCCCGTGCTCGCCGGCACCGGCCTGTCGGCGACGTCGAAGACGATCGCCGCGACGCAGCGGCTCGCGCAACTCGGCGCGGATATCGCGCTGGTGGTCGTGCCGGCCTATGTGCGGCCGACCCAGGCAGGCCTGCTCGCGCATTACCGCGCGGTTGCCGATGCCGGCGGCCTGCCGGTGCTGCTCTACAACGTGCCCGGTCGCACCGGCACCGACATGCTGCCCGAGACCGTCGCCGAACTGGCGCGGCATCCGCGCATCGTCGGCATCAAGGAAGCGCACAGCGGTGTCGAGCGCATGCAGGCGCTGCTCGCGCTGCAGAGCGAGGATTTCGCGGTGCTCAGCGGCGACGATCCGACCGCCGCGCGCGCGATGCTCGCCGGCGCTGATGGCGTCATTTCGGTCGTGTCGAACCTCGTGCCCGGCGCGTTCCGCAAGCTCTGCGATCTGGCCCGCAGTGGTCAGGCCGACGCTGCGCATGACTGGGACGCGCGCCTGCAGCCGCTGCACACGTTCTGCGGCATCGAACCCAACCCCATTCCCGTCAAGGCGGTGCTGAGCAGACAGGGCCTCGGCCATGGCCTGCGTCTGCCTTTGACGACACTGGCCCAGGCGCATGATGCGCAGGCCGACGATGCGACGCGACTCGCGGCGGACCTCGAAACGTCCTGCCGTGCCCGCGCCGCCTGATTTCCCAGGAGATTCCACGATGCGTCCACCCCGTTCCTCCATGCGCTATCTCGCCATTGCCGTCGTCGCGGTCGCAGTCGTGGGCACCAGCGGCTGCCGCTGGTTCAAGAAGGACAACGCGCTGTACGCGCAGAGCCCGGAAACCCGTCCGCTCGAAGTCCCGCCGGATCTCGACCGTCCGCGTACCGACGGTGCGATGGCACTGCCCGAAGCGACCACGTCGGTGACCCGCTCGGGCACGGCAGCGGCGCCGGCCGATTCGAACGTGTCCTTCAGCGCCACCGGTGCGCGCGATGCGGTGTTCGCGCAGGTCGGCGAAGCGCTGGCTGCCACCGACGGTGTGACCGTCAACAGCCGTTCGCAGGTGCTGGGCACCTACGACGTGTCCTACGCCGGCAGCCAGTTTCTGGTTCGCGTGGCATCGCAGCAGGGTGGCGCCGTGGTCTCGGCAGTCGATCCGCGAGGCGTGGCCGCGACCGGCGATGCGCCGACGCGTCTGATCGCGGCGCTGCAGGCTGCGCTGGCACAGTAAAGACGGGCAGGCGGCGTCCGAGGTTCGGACGTCGTCGACCCCCGGATACGGAAACGGGCGCCTCGGCGCCCGTTTTTCGTAGTGCGATCGCGCTGCGCGGATCAGCGCTCCAGCAGCGGCAGCTTGTCCGGCTTGCCTTCCCAGTCCTTGGCGTCGGCCAGCGCGTCTTTCCGCGTGGTGATGACCGGCCACGCCTTGGCCAGATCGGCATTGAGCGCGACGAACGCTTCCTGGCCCGCCGGCACGTCGTCCTCGGGATAGATCGCGTTGATCGGGCATTCCGGCTCGCACAGCGTGCAGTCGATGCACTCGTCGGGATCGATGACGAGGAAGTTCGGCCCTTCGTGGAAACAGTCCACCGGGCAGACCTCGACGCAGTCGGTGTACTTGCACTTGATGCAGTTTTCGGTGACGACGAAAGGCATGGAATTCGGATCGGGCGGGGCGATGACGGGCTGCAGTTTAAGGCAGCGCCCGCGGCGCCGGTGCGAAGTGTTCGCATTTGCGGAAGAGATGGTGTGTCGCGCATCGCCCGCGACGGATGGCGGGCAGGTGTTCCGTCCTGTGGCGCGCGCCGAAGTCGTAGCTTCGGATCACCCGCAGCCGCTACTGGTCCTGGATCGTGTCGTACGGCAGAGGCCTGTGTCGGGAGCGCGGCCGCCGCGTGGTCTGCGGCGGGTTGGTCGAGAGCGGCCAGACCGAGCGGCGCGCGCGGGTCGACGAAAGGCGACATGGGCGAGGCGCTGCTGCTTGTCAGCGGACTGCTAGTGCTTGGCCGGCTTTCGGAGGCACAAATGCAGACAGCCCACACCTTGCGGCATGGGCTGTCGACTTTGATATGGTGCTCCCTACGGGATTCGAACCCGTGTTTTAGCCTTGAGAGGGCCACGTCCTGGGCCTCTAGACGAAGGGAGCTGGGCGCCGCGAGCGGCTCCGGTTGGACGACCGGTCTGCAAACGCGTCTAAGACGTGTGCAGCTTGCTAGTATATCAGGCTTGCTGGCGCCGCAACGGCCGCCTGAGAATTTTTTCAGACTTGATGCATACCGATTCCGCTCCGATTCAAAGCGCCATCTCCGCCGAGCTGCGGACGATTCCGCGCGACCAGCACACCATCTCGCGGCGGCAGATCAGCCAGAACGCGCTGCGCGTGCTGTACCGCCTGCACGAGGCCGGCCACGAGGCCTATCTGGTCGGCGGGGCGGTGCGCGATGTACTGGTCGGCCTGACGCCGAAGGACTTCGACATCGCAACTGACGCGACGCCCGAGCAGGTCAAAGGGCTGTTCCGCAACTGCCGCCTGATCGGCCGCCGGTTCCGTCTGGCGCATGTCGTGTTCGGCCGCGAGATCATCGAGGTGGCCACGTTCCGCGCCAACGTCGACGACGGCAGCGGTGACCGCGAAGTCCACGACGGCGGCCGCCTGCTGCGCGACAACGTCTACGGCACCATCGAAGACGACGCGGTGCGCCGCGACTTCACCGCCAACGCGCTGTATTACGCGATCGCCGATTTCTCGGTGCGTGATTACACCGGCGGCTTCGAGGACGTGCAGAACCGGGTCATGCGCCTGATCGGCGATCCCGATACGCGCTACCGCGAAGATCCCGTGCGCATGCTGCGTGCGGTGCGTCTTGCGGCGAAGCTCGGTTTCACGATCGAACCCGGCACCGCGGAACCCATTCCGCGTCTGGCCTCGCTGCTGGCCGAAGCCGCGCCGGCGCGGCTGTTCGAGGAATGCCTGAAGCTGTTCCTGTCCGGGCATGCGGTCGCCAGTTTCGAAGGTCTCGAGCGGCACGGCCTGCTGCCGGCGCTGTTCCCCGAATCAGCGGCCGCTCTCGCCAGCAACCGCAGCGGCGCGTTGCGCGCGATGGTGCTCGCGGGTCTGGCATCGACCGATGCGCGCATCGCCGCGGGCGATCCGGTGTCGCCGGCGTTCCTGTTCGCGACCTTGCTGTGGCCGGCGTTCTGCCGCGCCTGGATGAAGCTGCAGGCCGACGGCGTGCAGCCGGTCGAAGCGCAGCGCCGCGCGGCCGATCGCGTCACGCTGCATCAGGTGACGACGGTCGCGCTGCCGCGTCGCTTCTCGCTGCCTATGCAGGAAATCTGGCTGCTGCAGGCACGCTTCCCGCTGCGCCAGCGCAAGCGCGTCACGCGCACGCTGTCGCATCCGCGTTTCCGCGCCGCATTCGATTTTCTCGTACTGCGCCAGACCGCGTCCGATGCGCATGCCGCTGACGTCGCGTTCTGGGAAGAAGCCCAGCACGATCCTGACCACGCGATCGCGCTGTATCCGGGCGAGGACGAGGCGGGTGGCGATGAAGACGCACCGCGTCGCCGTCGCCGTCGCCGCCGTACGCCGGCCGCGGCTGGATGACACCGCGCGCCGCGCGCGGCGTGCAGGCAGGCGCCCGCGCGTGAGCGTGCGCGCCTGGATCGGGCTCGGCGGCAATCTGGGCAATGTGCCGCAGGTACTGCGCGACGCCGCAGCGGCGCTGTCGGCGCTTTCCGATATCAAAGACCTCCGGCTGTCGTCGCTGTATCGCACGCCGGCCTGGGGCCGCACCGACCAGCCCGATTTCGTCAACGCGGTTGCGGTGCTCGACACCAACCGCGCACCGATGGATCTGCTCGACGCGCTGCTCGATATCGAACGTCTATTCGGCCGCACCCGCAGTGACGAGGCTGGCGACCAGTGGGGGCCGCGCACGCTGGACCTCGACCTGCTGCTCTATGGCGACGCGTTGATCACGCTGCCGGGACTGACCGTTCCCCATCCGCGCCTGCACCAGCGCGCATTCGCGCTCGTGCCGCTGCTGGAACTCGACGCCGACATCGTGATTCCACGTATCGGCGCGGCGGCCGATGCGCTCGTACACGTGGATCGCGCCGGCATCGAAGCGCTGCCCTGATCTCGCGTCGGGCCGTCGTTCGCTGATCCGCGGCGCTGCACCGCTCGACGCGTCGGTGCCGGCGCGCGCGACCAGCGTTTCGGCATTGGTGCGACACTAATGCGATGAACACTTCATCTTCCGCGCCGGTCACCGTGCCCGCGCTGTTCGAGGCCCGCGCCGCCGGTCGCCGGCTCGCGATGCTCACCGCTTACGACGCCGGCTTCGCCCGCACCTTCGATGCCGCAGGTGTGGACCTGCTGCTGATCGGCGATTCGCTGGGCATGGTGGTGCAGGGGCATGGCTCGACGCTGCCGGTCACCGTCGACGACATCGCGTATCACACGGCCTGCGTGGCCCGTGCCGTGCAGCGCGCGTTGATCGTCGCCGATCTGCCGTTCCAAGCCGACGCGACGCCCGAACGCGCGCTCGACGCGTCGACGCGGCTGCTGCAGGCCGGTGCCGGCATGGTCAAGCTGGAAGGCGCGACGCCCAACAAATGCGAGGTCGTGCGCTTCCTCGTCGATCGCGAGATTCCGGTCTGCGCGCATCTCGGGCTTACCCCGCAATCGGTGCTGCGTTTCGGCGGCTTCAAGATCCAGGGGCGTAACGATGCCGCGGCGCAGGCGCTTCGCGACGATGCGCGCGCGATCGCCGAAGCCGGCGCGACGCTGATCGTGCTCGAAGGCGTGCCGGCATCGCTGGCTGCCGAAATCACCGCCGCCTCGCCGGTGCCGACGATCGGCATCGGCGCCGGCCCGGATTGCGATGGCCAGGTGCTGGTGCTGCACGACATGCTGGGTCTGGACAGCGGCCATCGCCGGCCGAAGTTCGTCCGCGATTTCCTCGTCGAAGGCGGCTCGATCGCTAGCGCCGCGCGCGCCTACATCGAGGCGGTGCGCGACGGCAGCTTCCCGGGGCCGGAACACTCGTACAAATAAGCGGAGCGTCGTGGCCGGTCATGCGAGCACGTGCGCCTAGCGATGACCTGCAGCGGTGCGCGCTGACGCCCGGGGTCGCCGATCTGCGAAGATCGACGCCTCCCCCTTGCCGGACCCGCCGTGATCGACACCGTCCATGACCTCGCCGCGCTGCGTGCGCGGATCGCCGACTGGAAGCGCGCGGGCCTGCGCATCGGTCTCGTGCCGACGATGGGCAATCTGCACGCGGGTCATTTCTCGCTGGTGGGGGCATTGCGCTCGCGCGTGGATCGCGTGGTCGCCAGCGTGTTCGTCAATCCTACCCAGTTCGGACCGAACGAGGACTTCGCCCGCTATCCGCGCACGCCGGAGCAGGACGCGCAGGGTCTCGCCGCCGCGGGCTGCGATCTGCTGTGGCTGCCATCGGTGGAGGCGATGTATCCCCTGGGCCTGCACAACACGGTGACCGTGCGGGTACCGGGCGTGACCGAAGTGCTCGACGGTGCGCATCGTCCGGGTCATTTCGACGGCGTGGCGACCGTGGTCGCGCGTCTGTTCAACCAGGTGCAGCCGGACGTCGCCGCGTTCGGGCGCAAGGACTACCAGCAGCTGGCGGTGATCGCGCATCTGGTCGCAGATCTCGCATTTCCGGTGGAACTGCTGCCGGTCGCGATCGCCCGGGAGGCCGACGGCCTGGCGATGAGTTCGCGCAACCAGTATCTCGACGCCGATGCGCGGGCCAGTGCGCCGGCGATGCATGCGGCGTTGCGCGCACTTCGCGACGCCATGCAGGGCGGCGCAACTGCAGCGGGCGCGGCGGGCAACGCCGCGGCGGCGCTGCGCGAGGCCGGCTTCGTGGTCGATTACGTCGAGGTGCGTGCGCCCGACCTGGCGCCGTATGTCGACGGCCAGCAGGCCGCGGTCGCGCTGGCCGCGGCGCGCCTCGGCGCCACACGCCTGATCGACAACCTCGAATTCAGCATCGACGGCACGCCGACGGCCCGCTGAATCTCCCGTCGCCGCGGCAGGCGGTGATGTTGCGATGCCGCAGATGGTCCCTATACTTCGCGGTTCCTGCGGGCTTCCCGCGTTGTCCGATGCCGTGATCCGGCCGCATCCGTCATGCAACTCACCCTGCTGAAAGCCAAGATCCACCGCGCCTCCGTCACCCACGCCGAGCTGCATTACGAAGGCTCGTGTGCGATCGACGGCCGCCTGCTTGACCTGTCGGGCATCCGCGAGTACGAGCGCATCGAGATCTACAACATCAACAACGGCGAGCGCTTCGCGACCTACGCGATCCGCGCCGATGTCGGCAGCGGCATCATCTCGGTCAACGGCGCCGCCGCGCACAAGGCCGGCGTGGGCGATCTGGTGATCATCTGCGCCTACGGCGCGCTGGACGAAGCCGAAGTGGCGAAGTTCAAGCCCAAGCTGGTGTACGTGGACCGCGACAACCGCATGACCCACACCAACGATTCGATTCCCGCACAGGCCGCCTGATGACGACAGCGGCGCGGCGGATCATCGAGGCGCTGGCGCCGCACGCGCGTCGCCTCGATTCGGCGCGCATCGCCGACCTCGTCGAAGCCGATGCGGCGCGCCCGCACGATTTTGCGCTGCGCATCGGCGGGCTCTACGCCAGCTTCGCGCGCCAGCGGCTCGACCGCGAGGCGCGCGACGCGCTGGTCGCACTCGGTGAAGCCGCAGAGTTGCCGCAGGCGTTCCGTGCGCTGTTCGACGGCGTCACCGTCAACACTTCGGAGAACCGTCCTGCGCTGCATGTCGCGCTGCGGTCCGCGCTGTCTGACGCCGCGATCGCGCGTGACGCGCATGCGCAGGCGGCCGAAGCGCGCGTGCGCATGGCGGAACTGGTCGCGCAGCTCGAAGCGTCCGACGTCACCGACATCGTCAATGTCGGCATCGGCGGTTCGGATCTTGGTCCGCGCCTGGTCGTCGATGCGCTGAAGGATTTCGGCACCGGTCGCTTCCGCGTGCATTTCCTGACCAACGTCGACGGCAGCGATGCGCAGCATCGGCTTGCGAAACTCGATCCGGCGAAGACCGCCGCGATTCTCGTCTCCAAGACCTTCGGCACGCAGGAAACCCTGCTCAACGGCGCGGTCGTGCGCGACTGGCTCGGCGGCAGCGAACGCCTGTATGCGGTCAGCGCCAACGTGCCGCGTGCCGAAGCCTTCGGCGTCGCGCCCGAGCGCGTGCTGCCGATGTGGGACTGGGTGGGCGGGCGTTATTCGCTGTGGTCGGCCGTCGGTTTCTCGATCGCGCTCGCAGTCGGCATGGACGGCTTCGAGGCGCTGCTCGCCGGCGCCGCCGACATGGACTCGCATGCGCTGCAGGCGCCGATCGCCGAAAACCTGCCGTTGCTGCATGCGCTGACGGGCGTGTGGAACCGCAACGCGCTCGGCCTCGCCACGCATGCCGTGCTGCCCTACGACGAGCGCCTCGCGCTGCTGCCGGCCTATCTGCAGCAGCTGGTGATGGAAAGCCTCGGCAAGTCGGTCACGCCTGATGGCGAGGCCGTCGGTATCGACACCGTGCCGGTGCTGTGGGGCGGGCCGGGGACCAATTCGCAGCACAGCTTCTTCCAGGCGCTGCACCAGGGCACGCAGACCGTGCCGGCCGATTTCATTGGCGTGGTGAATCCTGCGCATCCGCATGCCGACAACCACGCCGCGCTGCTGTCGAACCTGCTCGCGCAGACCGAAGCGCTGGCCAACGGCTATTCGGCCGAGGATCCGCAGAAGTCGTATCCGGGCAATCGCCCCTCGACGCTGTTCCTGCTCGACCGTCTCGATCCGCGCAGCCTCGGCGCGTTGATCGCGCTCTACGAGCACAGCGTCTACGCGCAGTCGGTGCTGTGGGGCATCAATGCCTTCGACCAGTGGGGCGTCGAGCTGGGCAAGCGCATTGCCGGCGAACTGATGCCGGCGGTGCAGGGCGATGACGTGGCGGTGGCCGACCCGGTCACGCGCGCGTTGCTGGACGAGATCCGCGCGCGTCGCGCGCGCTGATCGATCGCTGTTCGCGCGGGCGCTTCCCGCGCCTGCGAAGTCAGTCCACGCCGTGGCGCGCCAGCGCCCAGTCCACGTGCTCTTCGATCAGAAGATCGCCGGAGTTCCGGCGCGTGCGCAGCGCGGTGATGGTCTCCGGCGTCGTCGGCGCATTGCCCAGCGCGACCGCGAGATTGCGCAGCCAGCGGCGATGTCCGCTGCGGCGGATCGGTGAGCCTTCGGTGCGCTGCAGGAACTCGTCCTCGTCCCAGGCGAACAGCTCGGCCAGGCTCGCGGTGTCGAGATTGTTGCGCGCACGGAAGTCGGGTTCGTCGGTGCGCTTGGCGAACTTGTTCCAGGGGCAGACCAGCTGGCAGTCGTCGCAGCCAAAGATGCGGTTGCCGATCAACGGACGCAGCGAGACGTCGATCGCGCCTTCGTGTTCGATCGTGAGATAGGCGATGCAGCGTCGCGCGTCGAGGCGGTGCGGCGCGATGATCGCGCGCGTCGGGCAGACGTCGATACAGCGCACGCAGCTGCCGCAATGCGCGGTCGCTGGGGGATCGATCGGCAGCGGCACGTCGACGTAGATCTCGCCGAGGAAGAACCACGAGCCACCGTTCTTGTCGATCAGGCAGGTGTGTTTGCCGATCCAGCCCAGGCCAGCGTTGCGCGCGAGCGCGCGTTCCAGTACCGGCGCCGAATCGACGAACACGCGATGGCCGAACGGACCGATTTCCTCGGCGATGCGATGCGATAACTTCTGCAGCCGGTTGCGCATCAGCTTGTGGTAATCGCGGCCCAGCGCATAGCGCGCCACGTAGGCGCGGCTGCCATCGGCGAGCGTGTCCCAGGCGCTGTCGTCGTCGTTGCGGCCGTAGTCGAGACCGACCGACAACACGCGCACGGTGCCGGGCAGCAGTTCGTCCGGACGCGCGCGCATGTCGCCGTGGCGTGCCATCCAGTCCATGGTTCCGTACAGCCCCTGCGCGAGCCAGTCGCGCAGATGCGCTTCGTCCTCGCGCAGGTCGATGCCGGCGATGCCGCAACGCTGGAAGCCCATCTCGCCCGCGATCGCCTTGATGCGCGCGGCGAGCGCGTCAGGCGATGCGGGGGGCGGAGCGGCGGTGGCGGCGGACGGCATCACGATGCGCGAAGTATAGAATCCGCGCGATGAGTGCTTCCTGTGCCACGCCTGCGCCCGGCGCTCCGCTGCCGGGCACCCCGCTGTACGACGCGACCGCGCTGCGCGCGATCGAGGCCGCGGCGCTCTCGCACGCGAGTGATGCCACCACGCTGATGCAACGGGCGGGGCAGGCCGGTTGGCGCACGTTGCTGTCTTACTGGCCGCAGGCGCGGCGCATCGTCGTGGTCTGCGGGCCGGGCAACAACGGCGGCGACGGCTACGTGCTCGCGACGCAAGCGCTGGCGTCGGGGCGCGACGCGGTCGTCGTCCGGCTCGCATCGCATGCACCGCGGACCGATGCAGCGCAGGCGATGTGCGCCGCGTTCGAGGCCGCAGGCGGCCGGATCCTTGCGTTCGATCGCGCGTTGCCGGTTGCCGACGTCGTCGTCGATGCGGTGTTCGGTATCGGCCTGTCCCGTGCGCCCGACGACGCGACCGCTGCATTGATCGATGCGATCAACGCCGCGGGCGTGCCGGTGCTCGCATTGGATACGCCCAGCGGCCTGTCCGGCGATCGCGGCAGCGCGGCGGGCGCTGCCGTGCGCGCGACGCACACGCTGCAGTTCCTCGCGCCGCAGATCGGACTGCAGACCGGCGATGGTCCGGATCATGCCGGCGCGCTGTCGCTGGACACGCTCGGCGTTGACACGCGCTGCTTCACGAATGCGCAGGCAAACGCGCGCCGGATCGATGCGCACGATCTCGCGCACTGGCTGCGGCCACGTTCGCGCAATGCGCACAAGGGCCGCCACGGCCGCGTGCTGTGCATCGGCGGCGATCACGGCACCGGCGGCGCGGTGCTGCTCGCGGCCGGCGCTGCGCTGCGCGCAGGCGCGGGGCTGGTGGAAGTTGCGACCCAGGGCGTGCACGTCGCGCCACTGCTCGCGCGCTGGCCCGAGGCGATGGTCCGGCGTACCGACAACGTGTCCGCGCTGGCCGGCGCTCTTGATGCTGCGGATGTCATCGCGCTCGGTCCGGGCCTCGGCCAAGGCAGCTGGGGGTACGCGCTGTTCGACGAAACGCTCGACGCATCCAGCGCCGCCGGCACGCCGCTGGTGCTCGATGCCGACGCGCTCAATCTGCTTGCCGCGCGTCCGCGCGCGTTGCCGGCAGGCGCGATACTCACCCCGCATCCGGGCGAAGCCGCGCGGTTGCTCGATCTCGATACCGCCGCGATCCAGCGCGATCGCCCGGCTGCGGTGCGCGCACTCGCTGCGCGCTGGAATGCGGTCGTCGTGCTCAAGGGTGCCGGCACATTGGTCTGCGCGCCCGGCGGCCTGCCGTGGCTCATCGCTGCCGGCAATCCCGGCATGGCCACCGGCGGCATGGGCGATGTGCTGACCGGCGTGATCGCCGCGCTGCGCGCGCAGGGACTCGACGCCGAACACGCGGCCGCCTGTGGCGCCCTGCTGCACGCCGTGGCCGGCGATACCGCCGCGCGCACGTCCGGCGAACGCGGCCTGTTGCCGGGCGACCTCATCGACGTGCTGCGCGCCTGCGCGAATCCGGAACCGAACGCATGATCCGACGCCACCTTCCCGACGACGCGGCGACCCGCCTGCTCGCCGAACTTCTCGCCGCGCATCAGCCGCGCGGCGCCGTCGTGTACCTGCAGGGCGACCTCGGCGCCGGCAAGTCCACGTTGGCCCGCGCCTGGCTGCGCGCGCTCGGCGTGACTGGCACGGTGCGCAGCCCGACCTACACGCTCGTCGAGCGCTATCCGGTCGATGGCGGTGAGGCCCTGCATCTGGATCTGTACCGGATCGGCGATGCAGGCGAGCTGGATTTTCTCGGGCTCGACGACATCGACGCTGCGCTGTGGCTCATCGAATGGCCGGAGCGCGGCGCCGCGGCGCTGGCGCCTGCCGATCTGGAGATCCACCTGGCAATCGACGGCGCGGGCCGCTCGGTCGAACTCGTGCCCGACGGGCAGGGCGGTAACGCTTGGCTGGCCGCACTTCTCGACGATCCCCGTTTGTCGACGCTTCCTGAACCGAAACCATAGAAAGGATCTGCAGGCCACGGATTTGAAAGGGAAAACGGCTTGCAATGTTCCAGAGGCGGTGATTGACTAGCCGCCATGCGCATCCGGGGAATCAATCTGTCTCAGCTCGCGTTGGCGGTCGCCCTGATCGCCGCGCTGTGCTGGAACATCGCTTACGGCGCCGAGCTGCGCGGGGTCGACGTGCGCTCCGGTGCCACCGGCACCCGCGCCGAACTCAAACTCGATGCCCGCGCCGAGTATTCGGTGATCTCTCTCGCCAATCCCGACCGCCTGGTCGTCGATCTGCCCGGCACCCGCCTGCGGACGACGGCAATGCCGGCTGGCGCGGGCACGATCAAGTCCGTACGCAGTGGCCAGCCGGTGGCCGGCACCACACGCATCGTGTTCGACCTGTCCTCGTCGGTGAAGGCGATGCCGCCGCGGCTCGAAGACAGCCCGGACGGTCCAAGACTCGTCATCGAATGGCCCGGCGACGGCGCTGCCGATCCGATCGCGCGTATCGCTGCGTCGACCGCGTCGACGCCCGCTGCCGGCGCCGCGCCCGTGGCGACGCCTGCAGCCGATCCTTCGCTGGCGTCCAACGATGCGACCTCGCGGCTGATTTCGAGCATGGGCCCGCAGCAGGGCCCTGCGCCGTCCGCGCCTGCGCCTGTGACGGCCACCGCGCAGGCGCCCGCCACGCAGCTGCCGCCCGCGCCCATTCCGACGCCGCCGCCTGCCGTGCAGCGCGAGATCGCGCCTGCGCCGCAGGTGCCGATGCCCGCTGCGGTCGGTCCCGGCATGCGTCCGCTGGTGGTCGCGATCGATCCCGGTCACGGCGGTCGCGATCCCGGCGCCATCGGTCCGGCCGGCACGCACGAGAAGAACGTCGTGCTGGCGATCTCGCGAGAACTCGCGCGCCAGATCAACGCCACGCCCGGCATGCGTGCCCATCTGGTGCGCGAGAACGACAGCTATATCGAACTGCCGCAGCGTGCAGCGCGCGCCCGCCGGGCCAAGGCCGACATGTTCGTGTCGATCCATGCCGACGCCGCGCACAACCGCGCGGCCTACGGCTCCTCGGTCTATACCCTGTCCACGCGCGGCGCCTCGTCGCAGCAGGCGCGCTGGCTGGCCGATCGCGAGAACAGCGCAGATCTGGTCGGCGGCGTGTCGCTGTCGCAGGACACCCTGTCGAACGTGCTGCTGGAAATGGCGCAGAGCGGCCACATGCGCGCCTCGCAGGACGCCGCAACGCACGTGCTCTCGGGCCTGCGCAACGTCGGCAAGACGCACAAGGCGAACGTCGAGTACGCGAACTTCTCGGTGCTGCGCAACGCCGACATGCCGGCGATGCTGGTCGAGACCGGCTTCATCTCCAATGCCGAGGAAGAGCAGCGTCTGCTCGATCCCGCGCACCAGCGCCGCCTCGCCAGCGCCGTGCTCAACGGCATCAATACCTACTTCACTGCGCAACCTCCGCCGGGCACGCTGTATGCCGCGCGCGCGGCGGCTGCGGCCGATGCGGGCGTGGCGGCCGGCGGCAGCCCCTGATCGGCCGGGCGCGACGTCCGAGCCGGTATCATCCACGTTGATTCCTGCCGCGACGCGCCTGCGTCGCCGATGCCCACGTGCCGATCCGCCAGCTCCCCGACATCCTCGTCAACCAGATCGCCGCCGGCGAAGTGGTCGAACGCCCTGCGTCCGTGGTCAAGGAACTCGTCGAGAATGCGCTCGACGCAGGCGCGCTGCGCGTCGACATCGATCTCGAAGAAGGCGGCGTCCGCCTGATCCGCATTCGCGACGACGGCGGCGGCATTCCGCCCGAGGAACTGCCGCTGGCCGTGCAGCGACACGCGACCAGCAAAATCGGTTCGCTCGATGATCTGGAAGCCGTCGCCACGCTCGGCTTCCGCGGCGAGGCGCTGCCGTCGATCGCGTCGGTGAGCCGCTTCTCGCTGATCTCGCGCCGCGAAGACGAAACCCACGGCTCTGCGCTGGAAGTCGAGGGCGGCCGCGTCGGCGACGTCACGCCGCGGTCGCACCCGCGCGGCACGACGGTCGAAGTGCGCGATCTGTTCTACAACGTGCCGGCGCGCCGCAAGTTCCTGCGCGCCGAACGCACGGAACTCGGCCACATCGAGGAATGGTTGCGCGCATTGGCACTGGTGCGGCCTGATGTCGAACTGCGCATCAGCCACAACGGCAAGGCGTCGCGGCGTTACAAGGGCGACGAGGATTTGTTCTCCGGCGCGCGCCTGGTCGAAACCGTGGGCCGCGAATTCGCGGACAACGCATTGCGCATCGATCACAGCGCCGCGGGTCTGCGCCTGCACGGCTGGATCGCCAAGCCGGCGTACTCGCGTGCGAGCGCGGATCAGCAGTACCTCTACGTCAACGGCCGCGCAATCCGCGACCGCAGCGTGGCGCACGCGGTGAAGCAGGCATTCGCGGACGTGATGTATCACGGTCGCCAGCCGGCCTATGTGCTGTTTCTCGAACTCGATCCGACGCGCGTCGACGTCAACGTGCATCCTGCGAAACACGAAGTGCGCTTCCGCGATGCGCGACTGATCCACGATTTCGTCTATCGCACGCTGCACGAGGCCTTGGCCGATACCCGCGCCGGGCAGACGAATCACGCACCAGCGGACGCGGCGATGACGGCGTTCGCCGCCATGCCCGCATCCGGTACCGCGTCGATGCCCGACTGGTCGCGACCGATGCCGCAGCCGAACCTCGCGCTGCGCGTCGACGAAACGCGTGCGGCCTACGCCGGCCTTTACGGGCCGACGCCGGCGCAGATCGCATCGGGTGCCGACACCTGGGCACCGTCGCCGATGGCGCCCGACGCCGCGGTCGACGATGCCGGCACGCTGGTCCCGCCGCTCGGCTACGCGGTCGCACAGCTGCACGGCATCTACATCCTGAGCCAGGCCGCCGACGGCATGATCGTCGTCGACATGCACGCCGCGCACGAACGCATCGGCTACGAAAAGCTCAAGACCGCACACGACGGCGAAGGCGTGCGCACGCAACCGCTGCTGGTACCGCAGACGGTTGCCGTGTCCGAGCGCGAAGCCGATGTTGCCGAAGCCGAATCCGCGACCCTCGCCGACCTCGGTTTCGAGGTCTCGCGCGCCGGCATCCAGTCGCTGTTGCTGCGGGGCGTGCCTGCGTTGCTTGCGCAGAGCGACACCGAAGCGCTGCTGCGTGACGTGCTGACCGACCTGCGCGAGCACGGCGAAAGCCTGCGCGTGCGCTCGGCCCGTGACGAACTGCTGTCGACCATGGCCTGCCACGGCGCGGTACGCGCGAACCGGCGTCTGACGGTGCCTGAAATGAACGCCTTGTTGCGGCAGATGGAAGCCACCGAGCGCTCCGGGCAATGCAATCATGGTCGTCCGACGTGGGCGCATTTTCCGCTCGCCGAGATCGACCGCTGGTTCCTGCGAGGACGCTGACATGCTGCGATGGCGCCACTGCTGCACGATCGGACTGGTGGCGTTGCTGGCCGCCTGCGGCGAGACGTCCGCGCCCGAGGATCCATCCGCGCGCGCGGATGCGGCGCGGCTCGACGTGATGTTCTCGGCGCAGACCCGCGTCTGGCAGGACACGCGCCGCGCGGAACTGGTCGCGCCCGATGGCTGGCTGAGCCTGATCGGCCTGCATCGTATCGAACTGAAATCGCATTTCATCGGCAGCGGTGAGACGGCCGGCATCCGCCTGTCGATGGGGCCGGACAAGCTCGGCTTGCTGCAATCCGACAACGGCGCGTATGCGTTCACGCCCGAGCGCGGCGTCGCGGTGACGCTCGACGACGCGCCGGTGCGTGGCCGCGTGTCGCTGCAGACCGACGCCGATGCAGCGCCCAGCGTGCTGGGCTTCGACGCCGGCAAAGGTGCGCTGACGATCATTGAACGTGGCGGGTCGGCGTTCGTGCGCGCGCGCCACGAAGAGGCGCCCACGCGACGGCGCTTCACAGGCATCGAGTACTGGCCGACCGCGCGCGACTGGCAGGTCGATGCGGAGTTCGTGCCGGCGGCGGCCGGTGCGACGCTGCCGATCGCCAACATCTTGGGCATGGTTGAAGACACGCCGACGCCGGGCTCGATTGCCTTCGAACGCGACGGCACGCGCTACACGCTGCAGGCGATCGACGGCGGCGACGGTATGCTGTTCCTGATCTTCGCCGATCGCACCAGCGGCCACGGCAGCTACAGCGCAGGGCGTTATCTCGATGCGCCGGCGCCGGGCAACGATGGTCGTCTGCAGATCGACTTCAACCGCGCCTACAACCCGCCGTGCGCGTTCACCGCGTTCGCGACATGTCCGCTGCCGCCTGCCGGCAATCGCCTCGATCTCGCGATTCCCGCGGGCGAGAAGACCTACGTACCCGCGACCACGGTATGACCCCGAACTCCGAACAGGACCGCTCCCGCATGCGTCGAGCCACGCCAATCCGTTTCCTCCGCTCGTGTGCAGTGGTGATCTGCCTGCTCGCAGGCGGCGCGAGCCAGGCCGAACTGCCACCGCTGGAAGCGCCCGCGATTCTGCTGTCGCCGGTGGTCTTGCCGGCCGACGGTCTGCAGGAGACACCGGCCATCGGCTACGGCGCGCTGGCACCGGCGCCGGTGCCGCTGCTGTGGCGGGTCAGCGGCGAGCATGGCGCGTTGTATTTGCTGGGCTCCTTCCACTTCCTGACGCCAGCGGATTACCCGCTGTCGGAGGACGTCGCGCGCGTCGTGTCCGGTGCCGGCGAAGTGGTATTCGAACTCGCGCCCGAAGAACTGCATTCGCCGACGCTGGGTTTGCAGATGATGCAGGCAGGGCTGCGCAACGATGGCAGCCAGCTCGACGACGAAATTCCCGCACAGACCGCGACGCAACTGCGCGCATGGGCCGACACGAATGCAGCGTCTCTGCAGGGCGCAGGCGGCGCATCGAACCTGCAGCTGTTCGAGCCCTGGTTCGTCTCGCTGCTGGTGACGACCACCGAACTCGGCCGCTTCGGCCTCGAGGCGAAGCTGGGCATGGACGCGCAACTTGCGCGTCAGGCCCAGGCCGCCGGCACGCCGACTGCCGGTCTGGAATCCGCGCAGCAGCAGATCGAACTGCTCGACGGCATGGGCCGCGTCGAGCAGACGCAGATGCTGCAGGAAGCGCTGGAGCAGGCGGGCGCGGGTCCTGAATCGATCCAGGCCCTGCACGGGACCTGGCGCGCCGGCAACGCCGACGCGCTGTGGCAGGAAATGGGCCTCGACATGCAGGCACGTTTTCCCGCGCTCTACGCGCGCATCAACACCGAGCGCAACGACGCCTGGCTGCCCAAGCTCGAACAGATGCTGCAGCAGCAGGGCGACATCCTCGTCGTCGTCGGTGCACTGCACTTGGTCGGGCCCGACGGTGTCGTCGAGAAGCTCGCGGCGAAGGGCTATGCGGTGGAGCGCGTGTGTTCGGCCTGTGCGCCGGCCGATGCGACGCTGCCTGCGACACCTGCACCGGTGCAGCCCGAACCGGGCACCTGACGCGCCGGCCGTCTAGGCGGCCGCGACCATCTCGATGCAGTCCACCGGGCACGCCTGCACGCACAGCGCGCAGCCGGTGCAGGCATCGACGAGCACGGTGTGCATCAGCTTCGAACCGCCGATGATCGCGTCGACCGGGCAGGCCTGGATGCACTTGGTGCAGCCGATGCAGTCGGCCTCGATGACCAGCGCGACCGGCGGCAACGCGTGGTGCTCGCCGCGTTCGCGATCGAACGGCAGCGCGACGGTCTCGAGTGCGCGGGCCAGCGCGCGTGCGCCGGCATCGCCGCCCGGCGGACACCGGTCGACGTCGGCCTCGCCGCGCGCCAGCGCGTCGGCATAGGGACGACAGCCGTCGAAACCGCACTGGCCGCACTGGGTCTGCGGCAACAGGCGGTCGAGGCGTTCGACGAGAGACGGCGGCATGCGTGGCGTTCGGCTGGGCGTGCGGGCTTGGCAGGGTTCGCGGCGATGCCGCGCCGGCTCAGCGGACCGGCATGCCCGGCTGCGCGGCGGTGTCGGCATCCAGCAGCGCGAGCGCACCACCATCGAAACCGGCCGACAGGATCATGCCTTCGCTGATGCCGAAGCGCATCTTGCGCGGCGCGAGATTGGCGATGAACACCACGTTGCGGCCGACCAGTGCGTCCGGCTCCCCGTAGCTCGCGCGGATGCCGGAGAAGATCTGGCGCGTGCCGAGATCGCCGGCGTCCAGCTCGAAGCGCAACAGCTTGTCCGAACCCTCGACGAACTCGCAGGCAACGACCTTGCCAATGCGCAGATCGAGCTTGGCGAAATCGTCGATCGAGATATGCGCAGGCGCATCCGCGTCCGTGGCTTTCGCGGGCGTCGTGACAGGTGCTTCGACCGGCTTCTTCGGTGCGGCGGGTGCGGTCGGTGCGGCGGCGAGGGTGTCCTTGGAGGCGTCGGTCATGGCGTCGATCTGCTTGGGGTCGATTCGGGTGAAGAGCAGGGCGTATGGTTGGATGATGTGGCCGAGCAGCGGCGCGTCGAGCGCGGCCCACGTGTCGGCCGGCGCGGCGAAGAACGCATCGACTTCGCGCGACACGCGCGGCAGCACCGGCCGCAGCGCCGTCGCCAACACGCGGAACAGGTTCAGACCCTGCGTGCAGACCGCCTGCAGTTCGGCGTCGCTGCCGTCCTGCTTCGCGATCACCCACGGCTTGCGGTCGTCGATGTAGCGGTTGGCCTCGTCGGCCAGCGCCATCACCTGACGCAATACGCTTGCAGGCTCGTTACGCGCATAGGATTCGCGGATCGGCGCCAATGCTTCGACGAAGCGCGCGTAGGTCTCCGGATCCGGCAATGCGTCGGCCAGACGGCCTTCGAAACGCTTGCCGATGAAGCCGGCGCAGCGGCTGGCGAGGTTGACCAGCTTGCCGACCACGTCGCTGTTCACGCGCGCGATGAAGTCTCCGAGGTTGAGGTCGAGATCGTCGACACCGCCCGAGGATTTCGCGGCGAAGTAGTAGCGCAGCGCCTCGGGATCCAGACCCTGGTCGAGATACGTGCGCGCCATGACGAAGGTGCCGCGCGACTTCGACATCTTCGCGCCGTCGACGGTCAGATAACCGTTGACGTGCAGACGCGTCGGTGCGCGCAGACCGGCGCCGTGCAGCATTGCCGGCCAGAACAAGCCGTGGAAGTTGACGATGTCCTTGCCGATGAAGTGATGCAGCTCGGCGCCGCCATCGGGCGCGAGCCACGCGTCGAAGTCCAAACCTTCACGTGCGCACAGCGCCTTGAAGCTGCTGAGATAGCCGATCGGCGCGTCCAGCCAGACGTAGAAGAACTTGCCCGGATGGCCCGGAATCTCGAAGCCGAAGTAGGGCGCATCACGGGAGATATCCCAGGCGCGCAGACCACCTTCGCCGTCGAGCCATTCGGCCAGCTTCGCTTTGACGCCCGACACCGCGACGTCGCCTGCCAGCCACTCGCGCAGGAACGCTTCGAAATGGCCGAGCTCAAAGAAGAAGTGCTCCGACTCGCGCACTTCCGGCGTCGCGCCGCTGACCACCGAGACCGGGTCGATCAGGTCGCTCGGCGAATAGGTGGCGCCGCAGTTTTCGCAGTTGTCACCGTACTGGTCCGGCGTGCCGCACTTCGGGCAGATGCCTTTGACGTAGCGGTCCGGCAGGAACATGCCGCGCACCGGATCGAACAGCTGCGCGACATCGCGGCGCGCGATGTGACCGCCCGCATCGAGACGCGCGTAGATCGTCTCGACCATCGTGCGATTGCCCGCCGAGTGGGTCGAGTCGTAGTGATCGAAGTCCACGCCGAACGCCGCGAAATCGCGTTCGTGCCCGACCTGGATGTCCGCGATGAAGGCTTCAGGCGTCGTCCCCGCCTTCTCGGCTGCCAGCATGATCGGCGTGCCGTGCGTGTCGTCCGCGCAGACGAAGCGTGCCGTATCCCCATCCATGCGCCGCGCCCGCACCCAGATGTCGGCCTGGATATAGCCGACCAGATGACCAAGGTGCAGCGGCCCGTTGGCATAGGGCAGGGCGGTGGTGACGAGCAGCATGCGCGACATGGGACGGGGCTTGGAAGAGCGGGCAGAGCGGGATTATCGCATGGGGTCGGCGCGGGCCTTCGTTGGCGCCGTCGAATAGCGAGGCCTCTGACTCCAGCCGCCCTGCCAATGCGAGAGAGGAACCGTGATCGAAGCTCTCCTGTGGATCGGGTGCCAGGACTTGGGTTCGATACGACCTGCGCGCAAAACGCGCATAGGAAGCGTGGTGCCGCTGTTTGCCTGCGCACTCCGCTACGTCTCCTGTAGCGACGGCAGGCCCCTGCCATCAGAAACAAAAAGGCCCGGCAGTTGCCGGGCCTTTGACTCACACATTCGAAGCCGATTTCACTCGCGCTGCCAGACCTGCTCGCGGCAGATGAACGCGATGCAGCCCGACACACCGATGCGGTTGGCATCGAGCATCTTGGCCTTGGACTTGTAGGTCTTGCCGTTGGCCGGATCGAGAATCGTGCCGCCCGACCATTCGCTGCCATTCGGTTTGAGATCCCACAGGATCGTCATGCCGGTGATCGGCTGGTTGCGACGTGTGCCGCTGCACTTGTCGCAGACCGGATTCGGCCCGCGATCGGACTGCAGCACTTGGGCCACACGACCACTCAGCGTGCCGTTCGCCGCCTGTGAGATCTCCACGATCGACTTCACTCGACCGGTCTCGTCGTCGATGGTCTTCCAGCGCCCCACCGGCGACTGCGCAGCCGCGACCATGGATGCGAGCATCAACGGCATGCCCACCACGGCCATCAGCCACATCTTCTTCTTGTCCAACATTTCGATCCCTCCCTCGAAGCTGCGACCAGCACAGCGCCTGCGCAGATGGCGGAGTTATAGCCGATCTGCGTCTGAAAAACGTCCGCCGCTGAAGCCAGTTCAGCGGCGGCTGTGCCTTAGCGCAGTGCTGCTCAATCCACGGATTCCGCGGCCCCGACGGTCGCCTGTCCACCGATGTGTCGGGAGAAGAACGCCAGCATCTCCGTGTAGAGGTTCACGCGCGCCTTCTCGTCGTAGAAGCCGTGCATCTCTCCTGACTGGATGATCATGCCTTCCGGGGCATTCCCGGCTGCAATGAGCGCACGATTCATCAGCTCGGTCTGCTCGGGCGGGGTGCGCTCGTCACGTGCACCAGCGGCGAGGTAGACCGGAATCTTGACCTCGCCCGCCCGCCGGGCTGGAGAGCTGGCTGTCCATTCCGTTGCGTTCGTGCCATGTGTACGACGCAGGAAACGCAGGCCGGCGTCGCTCTGCGGGATATCACCACGTTTGAACATCATGTCGATGTCGTAGACGCCGACGTAACCGAATGTGCACTTGAAAAGTCCCGGCGCACGGATCGGCGCCATCAGTGACGAGTAGCCGCCGAAGCTGCCCCCGTAGATGCAGATGCGCTCGGCGTCGGCGTGTCCGTTCTGAATCGCCCATCGGGTGGCCTCGACGATGTCGTTCTGGATGCCCTGGCCCCACTGCAGATGGCCGGCATCCTGGAACCCCTGGCCGTAGCCGCCGGATCCGCGGTAGTTCACCTGGAGAACAGCATATCCACGGCTTGCCAACAGCTGCGTCTCATAGTTGAACGCCCAGTTGTCGCGAGGGCCGATCGGGCCGCCATGTGGATTCACGATCATCGGAAGGTTGCGTCCTTCTGCCCCGTTCGGAATCGTCAGGTAGCCATGGATCTGCATACCGTCAGTGGAGCGGAAACTGAAAGGCTTCACCGATGCCATCTTCGCGGCATCGAGTTGCGGGCGACGCTGCATCAGGAAGCGTGCATTTCCGGTGTCGCGATCGTAGAGATACAACTCACCCGGATTGCTGTCACTTTCCACCGAGACGATGATCTTGCGGCCATCTTGGGTGTGGCTGGTGAAATCCACCATCTGCCCCGGGAATGCAGAAGACAGTGAAGCGTAAAGCGCGGCGTCTGCATGTTCCTCATCGATAAGGGTGACTTTCGGAGCGCCGGCTTCGGTTGCGACGGCGATCAGCGTCGAATCGTCTGTCGACCAGATGTAGTCTGAGATGTCTGCCGTCTCATCCTGGAAGAGCTGTGTGAATTCGCCGGTCGCGACATCCAGCGTGCCAAGTGCTTCAGGCGCGGATTTGTCGCTCTGCAGGGCGTAAACGGTTCCGCTCTCGGTCGTCCGGACCACCGAGAGATGCTTCCCTGCGGTTTTCGACGCGTTTACCAGCGTCCAGCTGCGGCCGTCACGACGGTACAGCTCGGAGCGTTCTTCGAACTCGCCTTCTTCGTTTCTGCTCGACGAGCAGACCGAGAACCTGGGTTCCTTCGCTTCGTCAAGGACGATGCTGCAGTTCTCTTTGGGCGCCCGTGCAAGTGGAGTACGTCGTCCACTCACGGTATCCATCATCACCAGCTGCGTACCGACACCTTCCGACGATCGTGCGGTGTTGGCACTCATGATGACGTTCTGGTCATCGTTCTTGAGCGTGTCGAGGAGGTTGAAACGCTCGTTACCGACCGAACGACTGCGCTGTGTGGCGTCACGCGTTCCGTAGAAGATCAAGGGCCGGGGCTGTGATCCGTCGGCATTGACCGCGAACCACTCGCCCGTCATGAAAGGCTGCGCGTAGCCACCCATCTTGCGTACTGCGTTGAACATCAGGCGCTCTGGACCGACCCAGTGGAAACTGCCCACGCTCTTCTTGTCGGGCAACTGGTTGACTTTGACGATCTGCAGATCGCTGGTCCGCATGATCGTCAGGACATCCTGATCGCCGCGATCGACCGTGATCGCCAGATAGTCGCCGTTGGGAGAAATCTTGACCGCGCCGTAGCTGGGATGGCTGACGAAGTCCTGGATCGTGTTCGAGGGTGCAGCTGCGGCTTCAGGCATTCCTGCCGAAGCAAGTATGGCGAGCGCAAGTAGCGAAATTCTCATCGAGTTGGCATTCCTTTAAGGTGTTGTGTCCCAAAGAAAAGCCCGGCTTGCACCGGGCTCTTCTGGATTGCGTCGGACGCTGATCAGAACTTGTAGGAGAGGCTCACGTAGAAGCGACGGCCCAGCGGATCCGCACCGAGGTAGTTGTTGAAGAACGGATAGCCGGTGAAGCTGTTGTCCTTGCGGTACTGGTTGTCCAGCACGTTCACGACCTGCAGCTGCGCCAGAAGGTTCGGCGTGAACTGCTTGCCGACACTCAGGTTGTAAAGCATGTAGGGCGCGAGACGACGGCCGTAAGCGCCGCCTGCAGCGTTCACACCGTCCACTTCGGCGTTGGTGAAAGCCGAGCCGTAACGCGTTCCGAATACGGTTGTGGTCCAGTCCCCGTAGGTCCAGCTCACGCTACCGCGCACGCGGCTGCGCTCCGGATACCAGAAGTTCTGGCTCGGCGGCACGTCGCGGTAATCGACTAGCTCTTCATCGGCGGTCTGCTTGTACTCGTTCGTGAGCTGCAGCGAGTACGCCAGATCGACGTTGAAACGGCCCACGCGATCGGTGTCCCAACGGTAGCGATAGGTCGCATCGACGCCGGTGGTGTCCTGCAGCGCAGTGTTGATGTAGGAATTGTTAATGCGCTGGATACGTCCGTCGTCGGGCGAGCCCGGGGCGTTTGTACGGGTGATCAGCTGGTAGAGGTTGCCGCAGATCGCTGCACTCGGAGGCGCACTGCCGTCCGCGTATGCGCCGATGCGGCACGCGGCTTCCTGTGCGAGAAGCGTGGTCGAGTCGAACTGGGACGCGGCGTCCGTCAGACGAATGCGGTACCAGTCAACCGACAGCGACATGCCATCGATGATGTCCCACACGAAACCGGCGGTCCAAGACTCGCCTTCTTCTTCCTTCAGACCCGGGTTGCCGGCAATGATGGTCTGTGCCGAATAGATCGTCGGGTCGCCGCTCACGTTGCAGGCAGGACGGGTACGCGGACCCTGCGCAGCGCCGGGTCCAGTGCCGGAGCGGCATGAGAACTCGTCGAGAATGCTCGAGAACGACGCCGCGCCTTCTGCATAGATCAGCTGCATATCGGGCGCGCGGAAGCTGGTCGCGTACGAGCCGCGGAACAGCAGGCTGTCCCACGGACGCCACTCGAGACCCAGGTTGTAGGTTGTCGCCGCGTCGACCGACGAGATGTCGTCGTACTTGTCCCAACGCGTGGCGAAGTTGGCCGCCAGCGAGTTCAGGATCGGCACGCGGAACTCCGCGCCTACTGCGTAACGATCGCGGGTGCCGTGCGTCTCGCCCGAGCTGGTCAGGTTGTAGATCGTCTGGTTGTCCAGGGGACGCAGCTGATCGGTACGGAAGTCGCTGACCAGATCCAGCTTCTGCTGGTTCCATTCCAGGACGCCTGCGAAACCGACAGCGCCTGCCGGCAGTTCGAACAGATCGCCGCTGACATTGAACGTGGCGCCTGCGACGCTGGTCTCGGACCTGTCGATGACGCGCGTCGCGAACGAACGATAGATCTCCGGCGTGATCGGGCTCGACCAGCGCGCGAGATTCAGCTGGTGCACCGGGTAGATGCCCGCTGCTGTGCCCTGCGCATTGCTCCAGCCCAGACGCGGGCCGAGGAAATAGTCGTGCACGGACTGGGCAAGCAGGCGCGGACGGTCACGCTCGTAGTTGTAGTACCCGTAATTCGCGCTCGCTTCCCAGTCGAAACGGTCGGCGAAGCTGCCGGTGATGCCTGCCGCGATGTCGTAGGTGTACTCCTCGAACACGCTCGTAGCAGCTTCGTTGCCACCCAGTTCCTGCGGGGTGAACACACGCTGCAGCTGCACGATGTCGCGCAGACCGGAGTCGTAGTAGAACGCGCTGGTGCCACCGGTCGAAAGCTGGTTGAAGCGGTCGCCGCTGGTGCCCCAGAACTCCGTGCCCGAACCGGCCTTGGCTTCGGTGGTGTAGTAGTTCGCCGATGCCCAGAGCTGCGTGGTGTCGGTCAGATCGAAGGTGCCGCGGCCGTAAGCCGAGTAGAACTGACGCTTGTTCGAGATCGAACGGCTTGCGTTGGTGGTGTAGGAGCCGCAATACAGGCCGCGTGCTGCGGTCCGGCGCGACTCGAAGCCGAGCGCGTCACAGGCGTCTTCGCCGGGGTAGAAAGCGTTGTGGTTCACGGGGCCATTGGCAGACGCAAGGCCGCGGATCGCAATCAGCGACAGCGCCGGGTTGGTGAACTGTGCACCGAGCGGGCCATTACGGTTATCCGCGAGGAACTCGCGCTGGCTGGCGAAGACCGGCTCCTGCTCGGCGTACTGGAATGCCCACAGACCGCTCCAGCGGTCTCCGGTCTTGCCACCGGTCAACTCTACGTTGACCGAGTCGCCACCGCCCTCGGCAGTGGTGCCAGTGGTCACGCGCGCGAAGTTGCCTTCGAAATTCTTGCGCAGAACGATGTTCACCACGCCGGCGACCGCGTCGGAACCGTAGATCGCCGAAGCGCCGCCGGTCAGGACTTCGATGCGCTCGACGATCGAGGTCGGAATCGCCTGGATGTTGGTGACGTTGTTGTCGCGGTTGTACGGCTGCGGATACTGGGCCGGTCGACGACCGTCGATCAGCGTCAGGGTATAGCCAGGGCCGAGGTTACGCAGATTGACGACCTGGGCGTTCGGCGTGAAGCCGTTGACCGCCAGATCACCTGTGAACGAACTGGTCGTGTTCTGGCTGAGCGTCTGCAGCATGTCGCCGACAGTCTGGAATCCCTCCCGGTCGATCTCGGCGCGCGTGATCACGGTGACAGGCGCGGGACCTTCGATCTCGGCGCGCTTGATTCGCGAGCCGACGACCGTGACCGTGTCGAGCGTGCGCGACGCCGAGGAGCTGGTGGTCGTCGAGGTCGTCTGTTCATCTGCATCCTGTGCAAAGGCAGGCGCAGCGAACGTCAGGAACATGGCACCGGCAACGGCGGTGCTCAGCGGGTTCAGCCTCGGACGGAGGCTCTTGCGATAGATCATTGAGTTGGATCCCCTGGAGTCATTGAAATCGTCCGGCGTATTGCGTCCCCCATCCCTGCATGAGCGCAGGATGACTCGCAATAATTTGTTAACGGACGATTAACATTACTGCCACATCAAAATGATGTTTGCAAGTGTTGCGCTGCAGCGAAATCAAGAATTCTGCGAGATAAGTACAATCTGTCTCCGTCATATCGGCCAATCGCGCGTGACAGTTCCTTCCAGAATTCCGCAAGGCGGGCTCGCCTCACTCCCCCGCATCCGCAACATCATTGCCATCGGCTCCGGCAAGGGTGGCGTGGGCAAATCCACGACGGCGGTGAACCTCGCGCTTGCGCTGGCGGCCGATGGCGCGCGGGTCGGTGTGCTCGACGCCGATGTGTACGGCCCTAGCATTCCGATGATGCTGGGCCTGTCGGGCAAGCCGGACAGTCCGGATGGCAAGTCGATCCTGCCGATGCGCGCGCATGGCATCGAGGCGATGTCGATCGGGCTGCTGGTCGACCAGGACACGCCGATGATCTGGCGTGGGCCGATGGCGACGTCGGCATTGACGCAACTGCTCAACGACACGCTGTGGGGTGGCGACGAGGCGCTCGACTATCTGCTGGTCGATCTGCCGCCGGGCACGGGCGACATCCAGCTCACGCTGGCGCAGAAGATTCCGGTGGCCGGCGCGGTGATCGTGACCACGCCACAGGATGTGGCGACGCTTGATGCGCGCAAGGCACTGAAGATGTTCGAGAAGGTCGAGGTCGCGGTGCTCGGGCTGGTCGAGAACATGGCGCAGCACGTGTGCTCGAACTGCGGGCACGTCGAGCATCTGTTCGGCGACGGTGGCGGTCAGCGCATGGCGACGCAGTACGGCGTGCCGCTGCTGGGTTCGCTGCCGCTGGAGATCGGCATCCGCGCGCAGGGCGATGCCGGTGTGCCGATCGTCGTCGCGGCGCCGGATTCGCCTGCCGCGCAGGCCTATCGCGCCACTGCGCGCCGGCTGGTGGAGGAACTCGAGAAGCGGCCGCGGGCGCCGATGTCGATTTCCGCGTCGCTGGTCTGACACCGCGGCTGTGGCGGGGTGACGCAGGCGGGCTGCGCGGCGACAATGCGCGTCCAGGCCGCCGCGCCGCAGGAACCCCACGATGAGCATCAAGAGCGACCGCTGGATCCGCCGCATGTCCGAGCAGGGCATGATCGAGCCCTTCGAGCCGGGACAGATCAAGCAGGACCCCGCCGGCCAGCGCATCGTCAGCTACGGCACATCGAGCTACGGCTACGACGTGCGTTGCTCGCGCGAGTTCAAGATTTTCACCAACATCAACTCGACGATCGTCGATCCGAAGCATTTCGATCCCGGCAGCTTCGTCGACATCGAAGCGGACGAATGCATCATTCCGCCGAACTCGTTCGCGCTGGCGCGCACGGTCGAGTACTTCCGCATCCCGCGTGACACGCTGGTCGTGTGTCTGGGCAAGAGCACGTACGCGCGCTGCGGGATCATCGTCAACGTGACGCCGCTGGAGCCGGAATGGGAAGGTCACGTCACGCTGGAATTCAGCAATACGACGCCGCTGCCGGCGCGCATCTACGCCAACGAAGGTGTCGCGCAGATGCTGTTCTTCCAGTCCGATGCCGACGACGTGTGCGAGACCTCGTACAAGGATCGCGGCGGCAAGTACCAGGGCCAGCGCGGCGTCACTCTGCCGCGCACCTGATCGCAATCACCAGCCCCACTTCACGCAAGGATGCGAGATGCACGACTCAAACCCGTATGCGGCGCCATCGGCGCCCCTGCAACTCCACGATGTCGAGGTCATGGCGGATCGCCTGACGCGATTAGGCGCATCGCTGATCGATAGCGCCATCATCTGGGTCGTGATGGTCCCCCTTATGTGGTTCGGGGGATATCTCCCTGCGGTGATCGAGTCGGCGCAGCGCGGCGAGCAGCTTCATATTGGCCTGATTCTGCTCTGGATCCCGATCGGAACAGCCGTCTTTGCAGCAGTTCACTGGTGGCCATTGAAAACAGGTGGCCAAACGTGGGGCAAGCGCATCGTCGGTATCCAGATCGTCACTCTTGATGGCCAACAGGTAGCACCGTTGCGGGTGATCCTCGCGCGTCATCTCCCGGTAAGGGCGGTGAGTGGGATTCCCTTCGTCGGCGCATTTCTCATGATGATCAATATCTGCATGATTTTCCGCCAGGACCGGCGCTGCGGGCACGACTTCGTCGCCGGGACGCGCGTGGTCCGCGCGCGCTGAGTCAGCGCGGCAACGCGGCCTGCAACTGGCCGATGCGTTCCACAAGCTGCTCGGGCGTATAGGGCCGTGCGGCGACGCGACCCCACACAGGTGCCGGCCACGCGGGATCATCCTGTTCGCGGCCGATCACATGCACATGCAGCTGCTCGACCATGTTGCCGAGCGCGGCGATGTTGAGCTTGCAGGGCCGGAATGCATCGCGCAGCAGGCGCGCGGCGATGTCGATCTCGTCGGTCAGCTGGCGACGCTGGTCGGCATCGAGATCGATCATCTCGCGGGCGCCGGCGATGCGCGGCACCAGCACCAGCCACGGATAGTTGGCGTCGTCCATCAGTCGCAGCTCGCACAGCGAGAGCGTCGCCAGCGGATGGGTGTCGTCGGCCAGCTGCGGATGCAGCGCGAAGGCGGTGTGGGTCATGGCGTCGCATCCTGCCGCAAGGCGGCATCGAGGAAAGCGAGGGTGGCGCGGCGCGCGGCGGCTGCGCTGGCTGCGTGGTAGTGGTCCGGGTCGACATCGCGGTTGAAGCCGTGCTCCCCGGGATGCACCAGGAATTCGGCGTCGGGCTGGGCGCTGCGATGGCGCGCAATGTCCTCGGGCGGGATTGCGGAGTCTTCGGCGCCGAACTGGAACAGCATCGGTGCCTGCAGCGGTTCGTCGAGGAACGGCACGGTGCGCGCGCCGTAATAGCTGACCGCGGGCAGCGCCAGACGCGTATTGGCGAGAAAAGCCAGCGTGCCGCCCCAGCAGAAGCCGACCACGCCGATGCCGCGATGGCCTTCGGTGTGCAGCGCGCCGCGGCAGCTGCGGAGGATGCCGACGGCACGTTCGGTGCCCAGCGCTTCAACGATTTCGCGGCCGCGCGCGAAGCCGTCGGCGTCGTAGGCGAGTTCGACGTGGCGCGCGACCGGGTCGAACAGTGCCGGTGCCAATGCCACGTAGCCCGCAGCCGCGTAGCCATCGGCGACGCTGCGGATGTGCGCGTTGACGCCGAAGATCTCCTGGATCACGACGACCGCGCCCAGCGCGGCGGCGCCATGAGGCGGATCCGCGCGCCAGGCATTCACCGGTCCGGAGGGCGTGGCGAGGATGACGTCCCGGCCCATGGGGAATCCCTGTTCAGGTGGCGCCCCGAGTCTAACCGAGTCGCGAACGGCGAATCCGTGCGGCCGGTCCTCAGGCGGGCCGGCGGTATACTGCGCGGCCATCGCGCGCGGGCGTCACGCCGCGCGACCGCGATCCCAGCCGCCCCCGGCGGCCATCTTCTAGCCACGGTTCCCATGTCCGCAGCCAATCCCAAGGTCGGGTTCGTCAGCCTCGGCTGTCCGAAAGCCCTCGTCGACTCCGAGCGCATCCTCACCCAGCTCCGCGTCGAGGGCTACGACATCGTCCAGACCTACGACGATGCCGACGTCGTCGTCGTCAACACCTGCGGCTTCATCGATTCGGCGGTCACCGAATCGCTGGACGCGATCGGCGAGGCCATCGCCGAGAACGGCAAGGTCATCGTGACCGGTTGCCTGGGCAAGCGCGAAGCGGTGATCCGCGAGGCGCATCCCGGCGTGCTGTCGATCAGTGGCCCGCAGGACTACGGCTCGGTGATGCGCGCGGTGCACTCGGCGGCGCCGCAGACGCACAACCCCTTCATCGATCTGGTGCCGCGCCGCGCGGCGCTCGACGACATCGGCATCAAGCTGACGCCCAAGCACTACGCGTACCTGAAGATTTCCGAAGGCTGCAACCATCGCTGCAGCTTCTGCATCATTCCGTCGATGCGCGGCGATCTGGTCTCGCGCCCGGTCGACGACGTATTGCGCGAAGCCGAGAAGCTCGTGCGTGGCGGCGTGCGCGAACTGCTGGTGATCTCGCAGGACACCTCGGCCTATGGCGTCGACGTGCGTTACGCCGAGCGCACCTGGCGCGAGCGCCAGTACGCCACGCGCATGAAGGCGTTGTGCGAGGGCCTGTCGGAACTGGGCGTGTGGACGCGCCTGCATTACGTGTATCCGTACCCGCACGTCGACGACATCATTCCGCTGATGACCGAGCGCCACGCCGACGGCATGCCGAAGCTGCTGCCGTATCTCGACGTGCCGCTGCAGCACGCCAGCCCGCGCATTCTGAAACTCATGAAGCGCCCGGGCGCCATCGACAAGACCCGCGAGCGCATCGCGCGTTGGCGCGAGATCTGCCCGGAACTGACGATCCGCAGCACCTTCATCGTCGGCTTCCCCGGCGAGACCGAGGACGATTTCCAGCAGCTGCTGGACTTCCTCGACGAGGCACAGCTCGACCGCGTGGGCGCATTCGCGTATTCGCCGGTGACCGGCGCGACCGCCAATGCGCTGCCCGACGCGGTGCCCGAAGAGGTCAAGCAGGAGCGCCTCGCGCGCTTCATGGAGAAGCAGGCGGAGATTTCGACCGCGCGGCTCGAGGCCAAGGTCGGCACGGTGCAGATGTGCATCGTCGACATGGTCGATGGCGATCTGGCGATCGCACGTTCGATGGGCGATGCGCCCGAGATCGACGGCGTGGTGCAGATCCAGGATGGCCGCGAGGCCGACCTGCAGCCCGGCGATTTCGTCGATGTCGCGATCATGGGCAGCGACGAGCACGATCTCTACGGCGAGGTCGCGCAGGTGCTGGCGTGATCCGCCGCGCGGCGGTGCTCGCCGCCGCGATGTGCGCGGCCGGTGTCGCGCTCGCCGCCGATGGCTTGAGCGGCACGTATCAGCCGGCCGGCGACGCCGGTGCGGCGTTTCCCGCCGACGCGCAGCTGGTGGTGCGCGCCGAAGGCCGCGGCTGGCTTGCGATGTTCCGCGGCGAGGGTCTCGCGCTGTTGCCGCTGAGCGCGATGGAGCAGCACGGTCTGTTCCCGGATATCGGTCCCGAGGCACGCCTGCAATGCGCGTATTCGCGTGCGTTCCTGTTCTGCCGCGTGTCGCCGGGCACCGCGTTTCCGGACAAGAACTTCACCTCGACGACGGGGTATTTCACCGCGCTGTCGGACGACGGCATCTTCGAGATGCGGCGCGTCGATTGATGACGCGCGTGGACGGCGCCGACGACCCGCTTCAGCGCGTGGTCGCGTCCCGGCGCGACGCTTCGATCGCGTCCACGTAGTCCCAGGTCGCGACCTCGATCGCATCGATCGATGCGATCGCCCACGGCAGCAGACGCCGGCCTTCCTCACCGCCGTCGTCGCGCATCGTGCCCGCGGCGTTGTAGTCGACCAGCGCCTGCCACGCAGGCAGCCGCGCATCGACGGTGTCGCGCAGCCGGCGCAGCGCGGCGTCGGCCACGGGCGCCGAACCGGGCGTGGAGAGAGTGGCGCTGGCCCGTGCGTGAAAGTCGGCCCCGAAGTGATGGGTATCGGTGCGTGCGCGCCAGAACGCGCCGAGCCGGAAGCGCTCGTCATCGGCCGCGGTCTGGCCGCGCGCGACACCGGGCAGGCTGCGCTCGATCAGGAATCGCCGCAGTCGGTGCGCGAGATCCGCGTGCGCCAGCGTCTTCGCGTCGGACGCGGGGCGCGCTGCGTTGCCCTGCGATGGAACGGGTTTCGGCGCGTCTCGCGTGCAGCCGGGCAGGGCGAGCAATACGACCGGCAGCAGCCACACGCTCACGAGGCACGCTTTCGAGCGCCATCGCGACGCAGGGACATCAGTCGCGCTCACGCCGCGCGATAGTCCACGGCGAGCACCGCGAAGCGCACCAGACCGCTCGGCAGCTGCGCCTCGAACTCGTCATCGACGCGTTTCTTCAGCATCGCGCGCGCCAGCGGCGAATCGATGCTGATCCAGCCGGCTTTGGCGTCGGTCTCGTCGGGCCCGACGATGCGGTAATGCGCGAGTTCGCCGCTGTCGATGTCTTCCAGCTCGACATGCGCGCCGAAGAACACGGCGTCGGGATCGCTGGGCGCCGCATCGATCACGCGCAGCGATTCCAGCCGCTTCGACAGATAACGGACGCGCCGGTCGATCTCGCCGAGCTGCTTCTTGCGATAGGTGTACTCGGCGTTCTCCGAGCGGTCGCCTTCGGCAGCTGCCGCGGACAACGCGCGCACGACCTCGGGCCGTCGCACGCGCCACAGATCGTCGAGTTCGGCCTTCAAACGCGCGTGGCCTTCGGGCGTGATCAACGCAGTGCTTTTCTCGGCAGGCGGGCGCCAGCGGCTCATCGCGTTCCGCTCAGCGCTTGCCGCCGAGCAGGCTGCCCAGCAGGCCGCGCACAAGACGGTTGGTGATCGTGCGCGCGGCCTGTTTGCCGGCCGCCTCCACCACACCTTGGCGACGGCCAGTGCCGAACAGGAAGTCGTTGATCTTCTGCCCGGCGCCGCCTTCGGCAGGCGTGGCGTCGCGTGCGGTCTTCGCCGGCGGCGCCTTGGCCTGCGCGGTTGCGTCCTCGGCGCGTTTCGCGAGAAGCTCGGCCGCGGATTCGCGGTTGATGGCGGTGTCGTACTTGCCGCCGACCGGGCTGTTCGCACGCACCTGCGCACGCTCTTCCAGGGTGATCGCGCCCATGCGGCAGCGTGGCGGCGCGATCAGCGTGCGCTCGACCGGCATCGGCACGCCCTTGTCCTGCAGCGTGGACACCAGCGCTTCGCCGGTGCCGAGCTGGGAGATCGCACTGGCGACATCGAGCGCAGGATTCGGCACGAAAGTCTCGGCCGCCGTGCGCACCGCCTTCTGGTCGCGGGGCGTGAACGCACGTAGTGCGTGCTGCACGCGATTGCCGAGCTGGCCGAGCACGTTGTCGGGCACGTCGTCGGGAAACTGCGAGCAGAAGTACACGCCCACGCCCTTGGAGCGGATCAGACGCACCACCTGTTCGATGCGTTGCTGCAGCGCGGCCGGCGCATCGTTGAACAGCAGGTGCGCCTCGTCGAAGATGAAAACGAGCTTGGGTTTGTCGAGATCACCGACTTCCGGCAGCGTCTCGAACAATTCCGACAGCAGCCACAGCAGGAAGCTCGAATACAGCCGCGGGCGCAGGATCAGCTGGTCGGCGGCGAGGATGCCGATCACGCCGCGACCATCGGTCGAGGTGCGCATCAGGTCGTTGAGTTCCAGCGCAGGCTCACCGAAGAAATGATCGCCGCCGTCCTGTTCAAGCCGCAGCAGCGAACGCTGGATTGCGGCCACTGATTGCGGGCTGACCAGGCCGTACTGCGTGGAAATATCCTTGCGCTCGTCGGTCACCACGCCCAGCAGTGCGCGCAGATCGGCGAGATCGAGCAGCAGCAGGCCGCGGTCGTCGGCGAGCTTGAACACGATGTCGAGCACGCCCGACTGGGTGTCGTTGAGTTCGAGGATGCGCGCGAGCAGCAGCGGGCCGACTTCGCTGACCGTCGTGCGCACCGGATGACCGAGCTTGCCGTAGAGATCCCAGAACACCACCGGGCTCGCGGCCGGCGCCCAGTCGGCGACGCCGATCTCGGCCGCGCGTGCGAGCAGCTTGTCGTTCGATGTGCCCGCGACCCCCAGTCCGGCGACATCGCCTTTGACGTCGGCCATGAACACCGGCACGCCGATGCGCGAGAAGCCTTCAGCCAGCGTCATCAGGGTGACGGTTTTGCCGGTGCCGGTCGCGCCGGCGACGAGGCCGTGGCGGTTGCCGAGCTTCGGCAGCAGGTGGACGGGCCCGGCCTCGGGGGTGGTGACGGCTTTGCCGAGCAGGATCGGGTCCATCGCGTGCGCGCTCCATGAGGTGGATGCCGCGATTCTAGCGACTGCGTTGCAGTTCGCACTGCGCGCCTTGCCGCGCCGCGACGGGCAGGGCTACCCTGCGGGCCCTGTCTGCTGGACCCCCGTCACGATGCGAGATTCCGTTTCCACGACGCTGCGCCTGGGCGCCCTCGCGCTGGCGCTCGCGCTGGCCGCTACGGCTACCGATGCGAACGCGCAGTCGCGCCGCGACCGCGAAGCCGGCGAGGCGCTCAACCAGCGCATGCTCGATGCCGAAGCCCGCTACCGGCAGGCACTGGTGCAGATCGCCAACGACGATCCGGCAGGCATGACGGCCAGCAATGCGGCGCTGGAGGACATGGAAGACGTGATGCTGGCCTGCGAGAAGCAGCGCGGCTGCAGCGTTCCGCAGTTGCTGACGACCTACAAGCGCCTGCTCAAGTCCGATGCCGATGCGCAGGCCGGGCAGGGGCCCGAGGACGCCGACGTCGATGGCCTCGAAGGCACGCTGCCGACCGCCGATGTGCCGGCCGCCGCCAGCGCCTCGGCGTTGCTGGCCGAGGACGAGCGCTTCAAGCGCATGGTCCAGCTCAATCCCGCCGTGCAGGCGTCGATCCGCCGCTGGCTCACCGACATGCGCGTGTCGCTGATGACCAGCCACGAGAACTACCAGTACATGCAGCACCTGATGTCGCCGGCGTTCAAGCGCAGCGGTCTGCCCGAGGCGCTGCTGTTCGGCATCATGGCCAAGGAGTCCAACGGCCGCGTGCATGCGCGCTCGCGCGCAGGCGCTGCCGGTCCGCTGCAGTTCATGCCGGCGACCGGGCGCCGCTTCGGCCTCGGCCCGGACGGCACCGGTTTCGACACGCGCTACGACCCGCGCCTGTCGGCCGACGCGGCCGCGGTGTATCTCAACGAGCGCTTCGCCCAGCACGGCAACGAGATCGAATACTGGCTCGCCGGCTACAACGGCGGCGAAGGTCGCGCGTTGCGCGTGTATCGCGAAGCGGCAGGCCGCAGCTTCTGGGATCCGGACGTCTACAACCAGTTCCCGGCCGAGACCAAGGACTACGTGCCGATGGTGATCGCCGCGGCGTGGCTGTATCTGCACCCGCAGGAATACGGCCTGACGTTCCCGAAGATCGACACGCGCCCGGCGACGTTTACCCTCGAGCGCCCGGCATCGATCTACGAGCTGACGATCTGCCTCGGCAACGGCAACACCCGCGACGGCTACATGCGCGCGCTGCGCAACCTCAACCCCAGCTATGAAGCCGAGAGCCTGCTCCCGGTCGGCACCACGCTCGCCGGCACCACGCGCATGGCCAGCCTGTACAAGCGCTGGTGCGTGCGCGGCGAACGCGCCGATCTAGCGGCCGAACTGGTCAACAGTGATCCACGCGCGGCGATCGTGCGCACCGGTGCGATCGAAGTGCTGTCGACCGAGGGCGACCCGCCGCCGGCTGCGGTGCCGCCGTCCGCTGCCGCGCCGCGTCCGCCGGAGGCTGCGCCTGCACCGGCGCCCGCACCCGCACGCACGCATCGCGTGGCGCGTGGCGAAACGCTCGGCAGCATCGCCCAGCGCTACGGCTGCGATGTGCCGGTGCTGGCGCGTGCGAACGGCCTGCGCGCGCCGGCGTATGCACTGCGGCAGGGGCAGTCGTTGACGTTGGAGGGGTGTTCGCGCTGAGGGTGGCGTCGTTTCGACGTGCTCGCCAACTCTCACTAGCCTGGAAACCTGCACCTCTCCCTTTGGGAGAGAGCCTGCCCCGGACTTGATTCGGGGCCGGCGCGCGCAGCGCGTCGGGTGAGGGCGGGGTTGTCTTGCAAAGCGACAAAAGCACCCTCACCCCAACCCCTCTCCCGGCGGGAGAGGGGCTCGGGATTGCGGAGATCTTCGCGTTGCTGAAATCGGCGCCGCGCGCCGCTTTCAGTCGGCTGTCCGCACCGCCAGCCGCTGCCCCAACCGCACCGGCGATTCGGCGTGCAGCGACGGCTCCAGATCGGCCACACCCTTCGGCAACAGCACGATCACCGTCGAGCCGTAATTGAAGCGCGCCATTTCTTCGAAGCGCTGCAGGGTGATGCCCCGGCCGCGCCAGTCCTTGCGCTGGATGCGGTCGCCATAGGCGGGAATTTCCTCGCCGCTCCAGACCGTTTCCACGCCCGAGACCAGCAGCGCGCCGACCATGACCTGCACCATCGGGCCGAAGTCGGTGTCGAAGTGGCAGACCAGACGCTCGTTGCGGGCGAACAGGCGCGGCACCTTCGACACCGCGGCGGTGCCCACGCTGAAAAGCCGGCCGGGCACGTGCACGGTTTCGCGCAGCGTGCCGGTCCACGGCATGTGCACGCGGTGGTAGTCGCGCGGCGAGAGGTAGACCGTCGCGAAGCTGCCGTCCAGATACGGAACGGCGTCGGCCGCATCGCCGAGCAGTTCGGCGACGGTGAACGACTGCCCCTTGGCCTGGAAGATGCGGCCCGCTTCGATCGGGCCGCACTGGCTGATATGGCCATCGGCCGGCATCACCAGTGCACGCGGATCGGGATCGGCAACGCGCGCGCCCTCGCGCAGGGCGCGGGTGAAGAACGCATTGAAGCTGGCGTATGACTCGGGATCGGAATTCGCCGCTTCCGACAGGTCGACACCGAACTTGCGCACCACGGTGTCGATCAGCCAGCGGCGCGTGCCGGGGTTCTGCGAATACGCCAGGCGCCGCGCCAGCGACGACAGATAGCGGTGCGGCAGGGCGTAGGTCAGCGAGGTGACGAGACTCATGGGCGGTGCTCGGCGGTCAGGCGCAGCAGATCGGCGGCCACGGCCTCGGGGCGCGGGGTTTCGGCGTTGAGCACGCTGCCCGAGACCACGCCTGCCATGCGGCCCTGCGGATCGAGCACGGCCAGCGAGGCGCTGTGGTCGACGGTGTAGGCGCCGTCAGGCGCGTCGCGGTCCAACGGCACCTTGGCGAACACCATCGACAGCGAACGCGCGAAGCGCTCCAGCGACGGGATGTCCGCGGTCGCGGCCAGCGTGTCGCGGTGGAAGGCATGCGCGTAGTCGCCGAGGCGTTCGGGGGTGTCGCGATCGGGATCGACGGACACGAACAGCACGCGCGGACGCGTTGCTTCGGGCAGCGCTTCCCACTGGCGCTGCGCCTGGGCGAGATGGGTCAGCGTCATCGGGCAGATGTCGGGACAGTGGGTGAAGCCGATGAACACCAGTGTCCAGTGACCAGCGAGTTCGCCCGGCAGTAGCTGGGTGCCATCGGACTGCTGCAGCGCGAAATCGGGCAGATCGCGCGGCGCCGGATACAGCTGCACGACCTCCAGCTGCGGCGCGGCGGCGCTGCCGCTCGAGGCGAAATACTTCTGCGCGACCAGCAGGCCGAGCCCGCCGGCGAGCGCGACGCAGAGAATGACGAGGGTGGTCCTGTTGAACATCGCGAAGTCCGGTTCGAGCGCCGGGCATGATAACCGGCGCGCCTGTCGGGGCCGTGGCGGGGCGGTGACCTATAATCCGCGTCCATCAAGCCGTCCCGAGCTCCGCGCGCCATGACCGAAGAACTGCAGACGATCGTCGACCTGATCCGCTACGGCGCCAGCCGCTTCAACGCCGCCGGCCTCACCTTCGGCCACAGCTACGACAACGCGATCGACGAAGCCACCCAGCTGACCCTGCACGCGCTGCATCTGCCGCACGACCTGAGCCCCGTCTACGGCCAGTCGCGGGTCACGCTGGCGGAGAAGGAAGACGTGCTGGCGCTGTTCCTGCGCCGCATCGAGGACCGCATGCCGGCCGCGTATCTGACCGGCGAGGCCTGGTTCGCCGGCTTGAGCTTCAAGTCCGATGCGCGCGCGCTGGTGCCGCGTTCGCCGATCGCCGAACTGATCCTCGCCGGCTTCGAGCCCTGGCTCGGCGGCCGCGAAGTGCGCCGCGCGCTGGACCTGTGCACCGGTTCGGGCTGCATCGCGATCGCGATGGCGCACCACAACCCGGACTGGCACGTCGACGGCATCGATCTCAGCGACGAAGCCCTGACGCTCGCCGCCGAGAACGAAAAGCGGCTCGAAGTGCGCAACACGCGCTTCCTCAAATCCGATCTGTTCGACGGCCTGCAGGGCGAGCACTACGACCTGATCGTCACCAATCCGCCCTACGTCACCAATGACGAGACCGACGCGCTGCCGCAGGAATACGGCTACGAGCCCGAGATGGGCCTGCGCGCCGGCGACGACGGCCTGGACCTCGTGCTGAAGATCCTGCGCGACGCTCCGCTGCATCTGACCGAAGACGGCCTGCTAATCTGCGAAGTCGGCGAGTCCGAGCAGCACCTGATCAAGCTGCTGCCCGAGCTGCCGCTGTTCTGGATCGAATTCCAGGTCGGCCAGATGGGGATCTTCGTCGTCGAGCGCCACGACCTGGTCACGCACAGCGCGAAGATCACGCAACTGGCGGCGGCGCGCGAGGGCAAGACTGCGGCTGCCGTCGCGGCGACGGTGAGTGCGGGGGCGGGGTTGTTCTGAGCGCGTAGTGTTCCGCGCTTGGCATGAAGCTCAAGATCCAGTTCATTCGCGCGAACGCCTAAAGCGTCGTCATCCCAGCGAAAGCTGGGATCCAGTTTGATTTTCCCGGAATGGGCCAGATCAAAATGGGCCCCAGCTTGAGTAGACATGCGTCTGTTGAAAGCCGCTGGGGCGACGAGCGAAAAAACATCGCTCCAGGGGGAAGCGTTCCGAACCCCAACGGTTCGCTCCGAAACCATGCGTCCACGCGCGTCCCGCTCGCGTTAAGCTTGCCGGCCCGCGTTTTCGTGCTGCGTCGCCCGACGCCCGTCCCATGTCCAGCAACAGCTTCGGTCAACTGTTCACCGTCACGACCTTCGGCGAAAGCCATGGTCCGGCGATCGGCTGCGTGGTCGATGGCTGCCCGCCGGGCATCGCGCTCGCGGTCGAGGATTTCGAACACGATCTGGCCCGGCGCGCGACCGGCAAGACCCGGCACACCTCGGCGCGGCGCGAGGCCGACGCGGTCGAGATCCTCAGCGGCGTTTATGAAGGCGTGACCACGGGTACGCCGATCGCGCTGCTGATCCGCAACACCGATGCGCGCAGCAAGGACTACGGCAACATCGCCCGGCAGTTCCGGCCCGGGCATGCCGATTACGCCTACTGGCAGAAGTACGGCATCCGCGATCCGCGCGGTGGCGGCCGCTCGTCGGCGCGCGAGACCACGATGCGCGTCGCCGCGGCGGTGATCGCCAAGAAGTGGCTGCATGATCGCTTCGGCGTGCGCGTGCATGGCTATCTGTCGCAGCTGGGCGAGATCGTGCCGGTGCAGTTCGACAGCGCCGCGATCGACTGGGACGTCGTCGAATCGAATCCGTTCTTCTGGCCCGACGCCGCGCAGGTGCCCGAGCTCGAAACCTACATGGACGCGCTGCGCAAATCCGGCGATTCCGTCGGTGCACGCGTGACCGCCGTCGCCGACGGTGTGCCGCCGGGCTGGGGCGAGCCGATCTACGGCAAGCTCGATGGCGATCTGGCCGCGGCGATGATGTCGATCAATGCGGTCAAGGGCGTCGACATCGGCGCCGGTTTCGCCTCGATTGCGCAGAAAGGCAGTGAGCACCGCGACCTGATGACGCCGCAGGGCTTCGCGTCGAATCATGCTGGCGGCGTGCTCGGCGGCATCAGTACCGGCCAGCAGATCGTGGTGTCGACGGCGTTCAAGCCGACGTCCAGCCTGCGTCTGCCGGCCCATGGCCTGGACACCGACGGCCACACGGTCGAAGTGATCACCACCGGTCGCCACGACCCCTGCGTCGGTATCCGCGCGACGCCGATCTGCGAGGCGATGCTCGCGCTGGTGCTGATGGACCAGGCGCTGCGCCATCGCGCGCAGTGCGGCGATGTCGGCACCGTGACGCCGCGGATTCCGGGGCGCATCGATGGCTGAGTCGCGTCCGAAGGTCTGGGTGTCGCAGCCGCTGTTCGACGACATCGTCGAGCGCTTGCACGCGCATTTCGATGTGGTGCAGGTGCCGGACGTCAGTGAACACGACGCCGCTGCCATCGCCGCCGCGCTGCGGGAGGTCGATGGCGCGCTGGTGACGCTCAACGAGCGCATCTGCAGCGACGCGATCGCCGATGCAGCGAAGCTGCGCGCAGTCGCCAACGTCGGCGTCGGCTACAACAATCTCGATGTGCCGGCGCTGCATGCGCGCGACATCGTGGCGACCAACACGCCCGACGTGCTGACCGAGACCACGGCCGATTTCGGCTTCGCGCTGATGATGGCCGCCGCACGCCGCGTCACCGAGGCCGAGCGCAATCTGCGCGCGGGCAAGTGGCAGGGCTGGAACTTCAAGGGTCTGCTCGGCGCCGATCTGCACGGCAGCACGCTGGGCATTCTCGGCATGGGCCGGATCGGGCAGGGCATTGCGAAGCGTGCGTCCGGCTTCGACATGCGCGTGATCTATCACAACCGCAGCCGCTTGCCGGTTGATGTCGAGCGCACATTCAACGCGTCGTATGTCGATTTCGACACGCTGTTCGCGCAGGCTGATCACCTGGTGCTCGTGCTGCCGTACTCGGCCGCCAGCCACCACATCGTCGACGCGGCCGCACTGGCGAAGATGCAGCCCACGGCGACGCTGACCAATATCGCCCGTGGCGGCATCGTGGACGAAGTCGCGCTGGCCGATGCGCTCGCGAACGGCCGCCTGGCCTCGGCCGCACTCGACGTGTTCGAAGGCGAGCCCGCGGTCGATCCACGCCTGCTCGCGCTGGACAACATCGTGCTCACCCCGCACATCGCCAGCGGCAGTCTCGCCACGCGGCGCGCGATGGTCACGCTCGCGGTCGACAACCTGATCGCCGCGCTCGGCGCGGGTCCGGATGCGGGTCATCCGCCGAGCCCGATCGCGCCGGCTAAACAAGACGCCATCGACGTGAAACGTCCGGGAACCGCCTGAGCGTCAGGGGCGGGCGGTTCCCCGAAGCCCACGCAATGCAGCGCCCGCGCGTTCCGCGCGACCTACGTCCAGATCTTTAGAGAAGTGTGCAATGTCCAGCTCCCAGAACCGCCGTTTCCGCGTTGCCGTCGTCGGTGCCACTGGCGCCGTCGGCGAGACCATGCTGTCGATCCTCGCCGAGCGTGATTTCCCCGTGTCCGAACTCGTGCCGCTCGCCAGTGAGCGCTCGGCCGGCACCACCGTGAAGTTCGGCGGCGACGACATCGTCGTGCAGGATCTCGCCACCTTCGATCCCGCCGGCATCGACATCGCCCTGTTCTCGGCAGGCGGCGACACCAGCAAGGCCTACGCGCCCAAGTTCGCTGCAGCCGGCGCCGTTGTCATCGACAACAGCTCCGCGTTCCGTTACGACGACGACGTGCCGCTGGTGATCAGCGAGGTCAATCCGGAAGCGGCCCGCCAGCGTCCGCGCGGCATCATCGCCAACCCCAACTGCTCGACGATGCAGATGCTGGTCGCGCTCGCACCGCTGCATCGCAAGGCAGGCATCGTGCGCATCAACGTGTCGACCTACCAGTCAGTATCGGGCGCGGGACGCTCCGCGATGGAAGAACTCGGCCGCCAGACCGGCGACCTGCTGAACTTCCGCAGCATCGATCCGCAGAAGTTTCCGGTGCAGATCGCGTTCAACCTGATCCCGCAGATCGACGCGTTCCTCGAAAACGGCTTCACCAAGGAAGAGATGAAGCTGGTCTGGGAGACCCACAAGATCCTCGGCGACGACAGCATTCTGGTGAATCCCACTGCGGTGCGCGTGCCGGTGTTCTACGGCCATTCGGAATCCGTCGCCGTCGAACTGCGCGAGCGCATCACCGTTGACGAAGCGCGCGCGATCCTCGCGACCGCGCCGGGCGTGGAAGTCGTCGACGAGCGCGTGAGCGGTGGCTGGCCGACGCCGGTCACGCACGCCTCGGGTCGCGACCCGGTCTTCGTCGGCCGCATCCGCGAGGATCTCTCGCACCCGAACGGCCTCAACCTGTGGATCGTCGCCGACAACATCCGCAAGGGCGCCGCGCTCAACGCGGTGCAGGTCGCCGAACTGGTCGCCGCCGAGGGCTGAGCCCGCGCGATGCCGCGTCGCAGCCACGGCTGCGGCGTATTGCGTGGATACTGGCGCGATGCGGTGGACGCATCGCGCGTTGCGGAGCGGGAGTCCGCGCCGCTACAGTCGCCGGATGAATCCGGATCATCGGCAGCAGACCCGGCAATGCCGGGTGGGGCAAGCCCGCAAGAAACAGGGGATGTTCGTGTCGCGCACCTTGAAGCGTCTGTTGCTGGCCGGTGGCCTGTTGGCCCTGGCCGGGCCCGTGCTCGCGCTGGGACTGGGCCGCATCGAGGTCCGGTCGCAGCAGGGCCAGCCGCTGCTGGCCGAAATTCCGGTGGTCTCCAGCGATCCGGCCGAGCTGCGCCAGCTGCAGGCGCGCCTCGCATCGCCCGAAACCTTCGCGCGCATCGGCCTCGAGCCGCCGCGCGGTGTGGTGTCCGATCTGCAGTTCAATGTCGCGCTCGACCGGAGCGGGCGTCCGGTGATCCGTGTCACCAGCGCCGCACCGGTGACGCAGGAAGCGCTGACGTTCCTGGTCGAAGTCGACTGGGGGCAGGGCCGTCTGGTCCGCGAATACTCCGCGCTGGTTGCCGTGCCCGACACTGTCGCCGCGCCCGCGCAGCCGACGATCCAGGCACCCGTGGCCGCGCCTGCACCGAGCATCGTGCGTCCGCCGGTCGCGCCCGCGCCCGTGCAGGCGCCGCCCGCACCACCGCCGCAGCAGGCCGCTGCGCCGGCCGAGCCGGCACCTGCCAGCAATGCGATCGCGACCACACCGCCCCCGCCGACTCCGACGCCTGCACCTGCACCGACACCCTCACCTGCGGCGCGTCCTGCCGCTGCAGCCGTCGCGCCGGGCGATGCGCTGCCCGCGGTGCGCGCCGGACAGACGCTGTCTTCGATTGCCGCGCCGCTCGCCGACCAAGCCGGCATCAGCGTCAACCAGGCGATGCTGTTGCTGCTGCGCACGAACCCGGACGCCTTCATCGGCGGCAACCTCAACCTGATCCGTCAGGGCGCGGTGCTGCGGGTGCCGGCGCGCGATGCCTGGACCCAGTTCAGCGCCGCTGAAGCCAATGCCGTGGTGCGCGAGCAGGTGGGCCAGTGGCGCGAGATGCGCCGTCCGGCCCCGCAGCCCGCGGACCCCGTGGCCGATGCGACGCCGACGACGGCGGCCACCACGCCGCCGGCCGCTGCCCCGCGCACCCCCGAGGCACGACTCGAAATCACACCACCCGCCAGCGACAGCCAGCCGGCGGGCACCCAATCCGGCATCGCTGCCGGCGCTGGAGGCGACATGCTGCGTCAGGAACTGCAACAGGCCAACGAGACCGTCGCTGCGCGCACTGCGGAGATCGACGAACTCAAGGCCCGCCTCGATGATCTCCAGCAGCTGCAGCAGCAACAGCAGCAGCTGATCCAGCTCAAGGACGCCGAACTCGCCGCCGCGCAGCAGCGCATGGAAGCGAGCAACCAGCAGCAGACCAGCGTGGCCGCGCCGATGCCGTGGCTGTGGCTCGGCGTTGCGATCCTCATCGTCGCCGCGCTCGCATTCCTGCTCGGCCGTCGCGGCCGCACGCCGACCGCGAAGCGTCCGTTCGACAGCGCCGCGCTGGCGGCCGGCCTGCCGACGTCGACCGTCGAACCGGCTACGCCCGTGGTCACCGTGCCGGAGCCGGCGACGCCGCCGGCGTTCGTGCGTGAAGCGCCGGCACCTGTGGTCGAGCCCGCACCGGTCGTCGCGCCGCCCGTGTCCGGCGGTCCGACCTGGCACGCGCCGCCGGCATCGCCGGTCGAACCGATCGAGCCCGAGGCCGTGCCGGTGATCGACGCGACGCCGGCGGTCAACGCGCCGGTCGAACTCGACAGCGGCGACGCCGTCGAGACGCCGATCGGCGTGGAGCGCATCGAGCTGGCGCGCGCCTACATCGATCTGGGCGACACCGACACCGCGCGCAGCCTGCTGCTGGAAGTGGTGGAAGGCGACGATCTGGCGGCGGCCGCGCAGGCCGCGCAGCTGCTGCGCACCCTGGGCTGAGCCACACGATGCGGGTCGCGATTGGCGTCGAGTACGACGGCCATGGGTTCCACGGTTGGCAGCGGCTGGGCAAGGCTGCCGAGACCGGTCCGGGTTCCGTGCAAGCCGCGCTCGAAAAAGCGCTGTCGCGCGTCGCCGCGCATCCGGTCGTGACCACGTGTTCGGGGCGCACCGATTCCGGCGTGCACGCGCGCTGCCAGGTCGTGCATTTCGACACCGACGCCGTGCGCACGCCGCGCGCATGGATGCTCGGCACTACCGCGCATCTGCCGCCCGCGGTCTGCGTGCGCTGGGCACAGCCGGTGCCTGACAATTTCAGCGCCCGCTTTTCCGCGCGCGCGCGGCACTACCGCTATCGCCTGATCAACCGGCCGGTGCGGCCTGCGCTGCACCGGCAATACCTGTCGTGGGACCTGCGTCCACTCGATGCCGATGCCATGCACCGCGCCGCCCAGGCGCTGCTGGGCGAACAGGATTTCTCCGCCTTCCGCACCGTGCACTGCCAAGCCCCGCATGCGCGCCGCGACCTGCAGCGGATCTGCGTGACGCGTGATGGCGACGAAGTCATCGTCGAAGTGCAGGCCAATGCGTTCCTGCACCACATGGTGCGCAACATCGTCGGTTCGCTGCTGGATGTCGGCGCCGGTGAACAGCCTGAGGGCTGGATCGCGGAACTGCTGGCGGGTCGAGATCGCAGCGTCGCCGGTGCGACTGCACCGGCCGCGGGCCTTGTGTTCCTGGGGCCGTTGTATCCGCCGGAGTGGGCGCTGCCGGCGGAAGTGACGCTGACGCCATGAGCGCTGCGACGTCCACGCTGATCAAGTTCTGCGGCCTGACCCGCGCCGAAGACGTCGCCGAAGCGGTTGCACTCGGCGTCGACTGCATCGGTTTCGTGTTCGCGACGCGCAGTACGCGTCGGCTGACGCTGGACGCTGCACGCGGATTGCGCGATGCGGTGCCTGCGTCGATCCGCGTTGTCGCGTTGACGATGGACAATCCGGCCGATGAAGTCGACGCGATCGTTGCGACCGTGCGGCCGGACATCCTGCAGTTCCATGGCGCCGAGGACGACGCGTTTTGCGCGCGGTTCGGTCTGCCGTACTGGAAGGCGATCGCGATGGGCGGCGATCCGGCTGCGGCGCTGCGCACGCTCGATGCGTGGCCGAATGCGTCGGCATTCCTGTTCGACGGCCACGCGGCGGGCGAGCCCGGCGGCAGTGGCGAACGCTTCGACTGGGCGGCGCTGCCGGCGTCGCTCGATCGGCCGTTCTGGCTTGCGGGGGGACTCGATGCGGGCAACGTCGCGAAGGCGATCGACGTGGCGCGCCCGGCGGGCGTCGACGTGTCCAGCGGCATCGAATCCGCGCCGGGTATCAAGGATGCAACGCGGATGCGCGCGTTCGTCGACGCGGTGCGCGCCACGCGCTGATCGTCAGGCCTGTCGGGCCGTCGCTCGAGCGTCGACGCGCGGGCAATCAAGTCAGGCGAGTTCCTGTTTGAGCCACTCCGCCAGCGCATCGAGACGCGCATCGTCGTCGTCGCGACGCGTCGCCAGAATCCACTGCGCATCGGTTTCGACGAACCCCCAGGGCGCGAGCAGGCGGCCGGCGGCGAGATCGTCGGCGACGAGTTCCTGTGGTGCGATGGCGACACCGAGGCCAGCGGCTGCGGCTTCGAGCAGGAAATACAGATGCTCGAATCCGGTGCCAAGATCGTCGGGTGATGCGGCGCCTTGCAGCAAGGCCCACGTCGGCCACGCCTGCGGGCGTGAGGTGGTGTGCAGCAGCGGTTCGCGCAGCAGCGCGTCGGGCGTCAGTGCTGCGAGGCGTGTCGCGTCGGCATGGCGCGCACTGAGTACCGGGCCGATCCGCTCCGACGCGAGTGCGCACACCGTCCACGAGGCCGGCCACGGCGACGTGCCGATCAGCAGCGCCGCGTCGAATCCCTCGAGTGACGCCGGGAACGCGCCTTCATGCGGCGACAGATGCAGCTTCAGATCGTGCAGAGCGTCGTTGAGTCGCGGCAGTCGCGGAATCATCCAACGGGCGAGCAGGCTGCCCGGGCAGCCGAGCACCAGCGCAGGCGACGTGCCCGAGCGACGGATCGCCGCGGCTGCGCCCTGCAGGCGTGCGAATGCATCGCCGGCGGCGTCGCGCATACGCATGCCGGCCGGCGTGAGCCGCAGGCCGCGGCCGGCGCGCACGAACAGCGGCGTGCCGAGCGCCTCTTCGAGCAGGCGCACCTGGCGGCTGACCGCGCCGTGGGTCACGTGCAGCGCCTCGGCCGCGCGGCTCAGACTGCCCAGGCGTGCGGCGGCCTCGAAGGCACGCAAGGCGTTGAGCGGCGGCAGGTCGGTGTCGGTCATGTGAGATTTCCTGACATATGTGTCAGATCTTATCGATTCTGGCGGTGCGACGTGTGCGTTAGAGTGCAGGTCAGCCCGCACCGTGCCCGCCCCGATGTCACAGTCACCGATCACCGATTTCCACGCCTATCCCGATGCCAACGGCCATTTCGGCCGCTACGGCGGGCGCTTCGTCGCCGAAACGCTGATGGGGCCGATCGCCGAACTCGCGGCGGCCTACGACACCGCCAAGGCCGATCCCGCGTTCCAGCAGGCTTTCGACAAGGACCTCGCGCATTACGTCGGCCGGCCGAGCCCGATCTATCACGCCGAACGGCTCAGCGATGCCGTCGGCGGCGCGCGCATCTTGCTCAAGCGCGAGGACCTGAACCACACCGGCGCGCACAAGATCAACAACACCATCGGCCAGGCGCTGCTCGCCAGCCGCATGGGCAAGACCCGGATCATCGCCGAGACTGGCGCCGGCCAGCATGGCGTCGCATCGGCGACCGTGGCCGCGCGGCTTGGCCTGGAATGCGTCGTCTACATGGGCGCGACCGACATCGAGCGGCAGAAGATCAACGTCTACCGCATGCGCCTGCTGGGCGCGGAAGTCGTGCCGGTGACCTCGGGCTCGGCGACGCTCAAGGACGCGCTCAACGAGGCGATGCGCGACTGGGTCACCAACATCGCCGACACCTTCTACATCATCGGCACCGTCGCCGGTCCTGATCCGTATCCGCGCATGGTCCGCGATTTCAATGCGATCGTCGGCCGCGAAGCGCGCGAGCAGATGCTGGCCGAGTACGGCCGCCTGCCCGATGCGATCACCGCCTGCGTCGGCGGCGGCAGCAACGCGATCGGGCTGTTCCATGCGTTCCTCAACGATCGCGATGTGCGCATCGTCGGCGCCGAGGCGGCGGGGGACGGCATCGACACCGGGCGCCATGCGGCTTCGATCGCGGCCGGTCGACCGGGTGTGCTGCACGGCAACCGCACCTACGTGATCTGCGACGACGACGGCCAGATCACCGAAACCCATTCGGTGTCCGCCGGCCTCGATTACCCAGGCGTTGGACCCGAGCATTCCTTCCTCGCCGACGCCGGGCGCGCGCAGTACGTCGGCATCACCGACGACGAAGCCCTGGCCGCCTTCCACCAGCTCGCGAAGACCGAAGGCATCCTCGCCGCGCTCGAATCCAGCCACGCGATCGCGCAGGCGATCAAGCTCGCGCGCGAATTGCCAAAGGACGCGATCGTGCTGGCGAACCTGTCCGGCCGCGGCGACAAGGACGTGCACACGATCGCGCAGCGCGAAGGGTTTGCCCTGTGAGCGCGCGCATCGATATCGAAGCGGGCGTGTCGAGCGCGGCGGCCCAGCGCACCGCATTGCCACGAGCCACCATGAACCGCATCGACACCCGTTTCGACGCACTTCGCGCCGCCGGCCGCAAGGCGTTGATCCCCTTCTTCACCGCCGGTGATCCCTCGCTCGAGGCGACGGTGCCGGTGATGCACGCGCTGGTCGCGGCCGGGGCCGATGTCATCGAACTCGGTGTGCCGTTCTCCGACCCAATGGCCGATGGCCCGACGATCCAGCGCAGTTCCGAGCGCGCGCTGGGGCGGGGCGCGGGCATGACCTATGTACTCGATGCGGTGCGCGCGTTCCGCACGCAGGACGACGCCACGCCGGTCGTGCTGATGGGCTATCTCAATCCGGTCGACATCCGCGGCGCGGACACCTTCGCGCGACAGGCGGGCGACGCCGGCGTCGATGGGGTGCTGCTGGTCGATCTGCCGCCGGAGGAAGCCGACGAGTTCCGCGTCGCCTTCGATGCCGCCGGCATCGCGCTGGTGCTGCTGGCCTCGCCGACGACGACCGATGCGCGCATCGAAGCGCTGTGCGCGGGCGCGCAGGGCTATCTGTACTACGTCAGTTTCGCTGGTGTCACCGGTGCCGCCGACCGGCTCGATACCACGCAGGCGTCGTCCCGGTTGCGGACGATCCGCGCTGCCAGTCGTGCGCCGGTCGTGGCCGGTTTTGGCATCCGGGATGCCGCCAGCGCCGCGGCGATGGCGGTCGATGCCGATGGCGTCGTGGTCGGCAGTGCGCTGGTCGCGGCGCTCGATGGCGCGGCGGATGCGGACGACGCAGCTGCGCGGGCGAAGGCGTTCCTCGCGCCTTTGCGAGAAGCGCTCGACGCAGGGTGAGCGAGCGCGGGACACGGAGCACTCCTCCGTGTGCGGGCATTGCGCCCCTCACGGGTGGAGGGGCGATCAGGCCGGTCGCGCGAACGCGGTCTCATACGGAATTCCACATGAGATTCCCGCATTGCTCGATCTGGAAGTTTGCCCCCGCCCAACCCTTCCCCGTGACGCGGGGGAGGGCTTCAGACGCCGCTCGGTGACCGGATTCGGTCCCGCGCCAGGCGCATCAACGCCGTACGGCCCCCGCCGGAAGCCCAACGGCCCGTCGGTTACACTTCCGCGCTTTGCGGCCCCGTTGCGGCCGTCGGGAGAAATACGCCCATGTCCTGGTTGCAGAAAATCATGCCGCCGCGCATCCGCACCGATGCGCCCGCGGCCAAGAAGCGCAGCGTTCCCGAGGGTCTGTGGGAGAAGTGCGAGCGCTGCAGCACCGTGCTGTACGGCCCGGAGCTCGAAGAGAATCTAGAGGTCTGCCCGAAGTGCAACTTCCACCGCGCGATCCGCGCGCGCGCGCGCCTGAAGGCGTTCCTGGATGCGGGCAGCCTGCAGGAAATCGCGGCCGATCTGGGCCCGACCGACATCCTGAAGTTCAAGGACCAGAAGAAGTATTCGGACCGCATCAAGGCCGCGCAGCGCGCCACCGGTGAGCGCGACACGCTGATCGCAATGCAGGGCACGCTGATGCAGCGCCCGATCGTCGCCTGCGCGATGGACTTCGCCTACATGGGCGGCTCGATGGGGTCGGTCGGCGGCGAGAAGTTCGCCCGCGCCGCCGAGCAGGCGCTCGCGCTGGGCACGCCGTTCGTCAGCTTCGCCGCGAGCGGCGGCATGCGCATGCAGGAAAGCATGTTCTCGCTGCTGCAGATGGCCAAGACATCGGCCGCGCTGGCGCGTCTGCGCGAAGCCAGCCTGCCGTACATCTCGGTGCTGACCAATCCGACCTACGGCGGTACCTCGGCGTCGTTCGCGATGCTGGGCGACATCAACATCGCCGAGCCCGAAGCGCTGATCGGCTTCGCCGGCCCGCGCGTGATCGAACAGACGGTGCGCGAGACGCTGCCCGAAGGTTTCCAGACATCGGAATTCCTGCTCGAGCATGGCGCGATCGACCAGATCTGCGACCGCCGCGAAATGCGCGACCGCATCGCCCGCCTAGTGGCCTTGCTCAGCAAGCAGGTCATGCCGACTGAGGCCGCTGCGTGAGCCGCAGGTACTTCGGTACCGATGGCATTCGCGGGCGGGTCGGTGAGGGATCGATCTCCGCCGATTTCGTGCTGCGCCTGGGCAATGCCTACGGCCATTCGCTGCGTGGACGCGGCGGCGACTGGCGTCGCCCGCAGGTGCTGATCGGCAAGGACACGCGCATCTCGAACTACATGTTCGAGGCGGCGCTGGAGGCCGGACTGGTCGCGGCCGGTGTCGACGTGCAGCTGATGGGCCCGATGCCCACGCCGGCCGTCGCGCATCTGACGCGCTCGCTCGGCGCCGACGGCGGCATCGTCATTTCCGCCTCGCACAATCCGCATCACGACAACGGCATCAAGTTCTTCAGCGCGCAGGGCGAGAAGCTCGACGACGCGACCGAACTCGCGATCGAAGCCGCGCTCGACCAGCCGTTCCGCACCGTGGCTTCCGAGAAACTCGGCAAGGCCGTGCGCACGCGCGATGCGGTCGGCCGTTACGTGGAAGCCTGCAAGGCTTCGGTGCCGCGCGGATTCGATCTCGACGGCATGCGCATCGTCGTCGACTGCGCGAACGGTGCGACCTACCAGGTCGGCCCGATCGTGCTGCGCGAACTCGGCGCGCAGGTCGAGGTGATCGGCGCCGAACCCAACGGCGTCAACATCAACGACGGCGTCGGCTCCACCCATCCCGAACACCTGAGCGAACGCGTCAGCCGCAGCGGCGCGAACCTCGGCATCGCATTCGACGGCGACGGCGATCGCGTGCTGTTCGTCGACGCCAACGGCACTGTGCGCGACGGCGACGACCTGCTGTACGTGCTCGCGCGCGACTGGCAGCAGTCGGGTCGCCTGCAGGGCCCGGTCGTCGGCACGCTGATGAGCAACTTCGGCCTGGAACGCGCATTCGGCGAGGCCGGTATCGGCTTCGCGCGGGCCAAGGTCGGCGACCGCTACGTGCACCAGATGCTGCTTGAACACGACGGTGTGCTCGGCGGCGAAACCTCCGGGCATCTGCTGTGCCTGGATCGCGCGACAACCGGCGACGGCATCATCAGCGCGCTGCAGGTGCTGGAAGTGCTGCGCCGTCGCGGCGAGTCGCTGCAGGAAGCGCTGCACGGTCTGTCCAAGGTGCCGCAGAAGACCGTCAACGTGCGTTACGAAGGTGCGTCGAAACCCGCCGAGGCGCCGGCCGTGCAGGCCGCCCTCGCCGACGCGCAGGCCGCCGTACAGGGCCGCGGTCGCGCGTTCCTGCGCCCTTCGGGTACAGAGCCGGTGGTGCGTGTGACCGTCGAAGCCGACGACGACGCCCTGATGCAATCGACACTCGACCAACTGGCCGCCGCCGTGCGCGCGGCCGCCGCCTGATTCCAAGGAGTCCGCGATGACCCCCCGTATTCCCACGCTCGATATCCGCCGCTTCGATACGGACCGCGAGGCCTTCGTCGCCGAACTCGGCGCCGCCTACCGCGAGTGGGGCTTTGCCGGCATCAACGGCCACGGCATTCCGCAGGCGCAGATCGACGGCGCCTACGATGTGTTCAAGGCGTTTTTCGCGCTGCCCGAAGCCACCAAGAAGAAGTACCACGTGGCCGGCGGTGGCGGCGCGCGCGGCTACACCGCGTTCGGCGTCGAGACCGCGAAGGGCGCCCAGCACTTCGACCTCAAGGAGTTCTGGCACATCGGCCGCGAGATTCCGGACGACTCGAAGTACCGCGAGGTGATGCAGCCGAACCTGTGGCCGACCGAAGTGCCGGGCTTCCGCGAGCATGGCTATGGCCTGTACCAGACGCTCGATTCGCTCGGTTCGAAGGTGCTGTCGGCGCTGGCGCTGCATATCGGTCTGCCGGAGAACTACTTCGTCGACAAGACCGACTACGGCAATTCGATCCTGCGCCCGATCCATTACCCGCCGATCACCTCGGACGACATCCCGAACGAGCGCGCCGGCGCGCACGAGGACATCAACCTGATCACGCTGCTGGTCGGCGCATCGGCGGCGGGTCTGGAAGTGAAGTCGTCGCGTGGCGAGTGGGTGCCGTTTACGTCGGACGCCGACACCATCGTCGTTAACATCGGCGACATGCTGCAGCGCCTGACCAACCACGTGTATCCGTCGACGACGCACCGCGTGACCAATCCGCCGGGCGAGCAGGCACGCAAGCCGCGCTATTCGGTGCCATTCTTCCTGCACCCGAATCCGGATTTCGTCATCGACGTGCTGCCGTCGACGGTGACCGCCGACAACCCGAGCCGCTATCCCGAAGCGATCACCGCGCAGGGCTATCTCGAAGAGCGGTTGCGCGAGATCAAGCTGAAGTAGGGCGTCAGTGGCGTCAGACGCAAGCAGAAACGGCGCCCGAGGGCGCCGTTTCCGTCAGTGGGACTGCGATTCTCAGAAGCCGTAGACCACGTTGACCGTCGTCAGGCGGTCCGTGCGGCGGCGATCGTCCGAGACATCGGTGTTGTGGCGGATCTCGAAGCCGGCCTTCAGCGCCAGCGCATCGGTCATCCGCACCTGCACGCCGAACTCGTTGCGGACGAAGGTGTTGTCGCCACCGGATTCGATCAGCAGCGTGTCGAACAGCCGTGTCGTCTCGGTCAGCTGGTGGCTGAAATCCATGAAGCCGCGCGCGATGGCCTCGTTGTTGTGCACGCGCACGTCCTGTTCCTTGGACCAGCGGTAACCCGGGCCGATCTCGAACACCAGCTTCGTCTCCTCGGACATCAATGCCTCGAAGCCATAACCGCCGGCGATCGTGGTCTGGTACTCGTCGCTGCTGAAATGGTCGCGCTCGGTGCGGCCCGAGCCGAACACGTAGTGACGCTCGGCGAAGCGGTAGCCGGAAGAGCCGAACAGTTCGTAGCGACGTGCGTTCTCAAGACCGTCGCTGGTGCCGTAGAGGAACGAGGCGAGCACCGCGTGCTTCCAGGTGTCGTCCTCGCGGGCGAGTTTGAATTTACCGACCACGGTCTCGCTGTCCGTACTGCCCTTGGAAATCGCCAGACCCAGTTCGCCGCTGCCGCTCCAGCCCTCTTCGACGGCGGATGCGGAAAGCGGCACGAGGGCGCAGGCGAGCGCAGCGAGAACGGGTAGACGCATTGGGATCTCCATCGGAAACGGACACGGTTCGACACACACGAAAACACCGGCGAGTGCCGGTGCACGTCCATTTTGCAACGTGGACCGCGTGGTTTGAACCCGCAGCGTCAGATACGTGCGTTTTTCCCGCGTGCGCCGACGCTTGAATGGATCTGCAACCGCTGCGGAACCGTGACGCGAAGCGCCAAATACCGGTGGCGCAGCGTTAGCGCTTCTGGTGCAATGCATGCGCCGTCCGCATGCGGCGGTAATGGGGAATCCGGGATGATTGCGTCGAACAGACTGCGCCTGTGGTTGGGGCAGTGGTGCCTGTGTGCGCTGGCCGTCTGCGCGGTGGACAGCGCGGCGGCAGCGTCGCTGACCGTGGCTGTGGATGGCGCCGGCGAACGTCTAGAAGGTGCGGTCGTGAGTCTGCATTCGGCGGCTGCACGCGCTGCCATACGACCGATGTCGGCGGAGATGGATCAACGCCAGGCCGAGTTCGTGCCGCACGTCCTGCCGGTGACCATCGGCAGCCGGGTCCGGTTTCCCAACAGCGACAATTTCCGCCACCAGGTCTATTCGTTCTCGCCCGCGCAACGTTTCGAACTGCCGCTCTACAGCGGCCGCCAGGCACAGCCGGTCGTGTTCGACACGCCGGGCGTGGTCGAGTTGGGCTGCAACATCCACGACTGGATGCTCGGCTATGTGATCGTGCTCGACACGCCGTACTTCGCCACCACCGGCGCCGACGGTGATGCGCGCATCGAGGCGCCGGCGGGCGACTACACGCTGCAGGTCTGGCACGAGCGGCTCGAAGACGGTCCCGGTGCGCGGGTGACACGTCGCGTGCACGTGGGCGCCCCGCGGATCGAGCGGGTCACGCTGGAACTCGAGGCCGCACGCGCGCCGCCGCAGCCTGCCGACGCGCGTCTGCGCCATCTGCAGGAGCGGTTCCGGAGCCTCAAGCGTGGTGGATGAGGCGCTGCTGCCGAGGCGCGGACTCGGGTTCCGCGGTCGCATCGTCCTCGGCTTCCTGCTGCTGCTGATCGGCACCCAGATCGCCACCCTGGCGATCGTCGGCATTGCCGCCGAGCGCGCGGTGCGCGAGCAGCTGGGCGACCAGCTCAAGGTCAGCGAGCGCGTCTGGGCGCAACTGTCGGCGGCCAGCGCCGAGCGGCTGCAGGAATCGGTGTCGGTGCTGGCCAACGATTTCGCGTTCCGCGCCGCGGTCGCCACGCAGGACCAGCCGACCGCCGAAATCGCGCTGCTCAACCACGGCATGCGCATCGACGCGGATGTCGCGTTGTTGCTGGCGCCCGATGGCGCGGTGCAGGTGTCGATCGGTCCGGAGGACGATCAGGAAACCGTGCGCGCGATGGCGCCGCTGCTGGCGGAGGCCGAGGCCAACGGGCACGCCACCGGCGTCGCGATGCTCGACGCGCGCCCGTTCCTGATGGCGGTCGTGCCGGTCATGGCGCCGCGGCGTGTGGCGTGGGCGGCCGTCGGCCTGCACTACGGCGAAGCGCTGGCGCGGCGCTATCGCGGCATCATCGGCATGGACGTGGTGTTCGTCGAAGGCGATGGCGCGTTCGTGCGCGTGCTGGCCTCGACCCTGCCCGACGCGCAGACCGCGGCGCTGCGCCTCAACCGCGAGGCCGCGCGCGCCATCGATGGCGCCGATGTCGATCTCGCACTCGACGGCCGCCACTACGCCGCGCACGCGTTCAGCGCCGCGCTGATGTCCGGCCGCCAGGTGCAGGTGATGCTGCTGGCGGATCTCGACGAGGCGTTGACGCCGTATCACCGCCTGCGCGACCAGATTCTGTGGCTGGCCGGTCTCGCGGTGCTGGTCGCGGCCGTGCTGGCGGTGCTGGTGGGGCAGGGCATCGCCCGGCCGGTGCAGCGTCTGGCCGACGCCGCGCGGCGGATCGGCGCCGGCGATTACGACACCACGTTGCCGGTGCGCGGCCGCGACGAACTCTCTGATCTCGCGCGCGCCTTCAACGGCATGCAGCGCGAGATCGGCCAGCGCGAAGCACGCATCCGCTTCCAAGCCACGCACGACGATCTCACCGGTCTGCCCAGTCGCGGCCACGCGCTCGGCGTGCTGGAACGCACGATCGAACGCGCCCGCCAGCAGGGCCGCAACTGCGCGGTGCTGATCCTCGACCTGGACCGCTTCAAGGAGATCAACGACGCGCTCGGCCACGCCTTCGGCGACGCGGTGTTGACCGGCGTCGCCGACCGTCTGCGTGCAGCGGTGCGTGGCGAGGATCTGCTCGCGCGGCTCGGTGGCGACGAATTCCTGGTGCTGCTCGACGACGCGGATGCCGACGCGGCCTGCGAACGCGCGCGCCAGCTCGCGCGGGTGCTGGAGACGCCGTTTCGGCTCGAGAACACCCAGGTCGGACTGGAGGCCAGCATCGGGGTCGCGGTCTATCCGGGCCATGCCGACGATGCGGCCACACTGCTGCGCCGCGCCGACATCGCCATGTACGAAGCCAAGCAGCAGCACGTGCGCGTGCTGGTCTATCGCGCCGGCGACGACGAACACCATCTGCGTCAGGTCGGCCTGATGGGTCTTCTGCGCTACGCACTGGAACTGCAGCAGTTCCGGCTGGTGTTCCAGCCCAAGATCGATCTGGCCAGCCGCCGTGTCGTGCACGTCGAAGCGCTGCTGCGCTGGACCACGCCCGAGTACGGCGACGTGACGCCCGATGAATTCATTCCGCTCGCCGAACGCTCCGGGATGATCCGCGCGATCACCCGCCACGTCGTCGATGAGGCCCTGCGTCAGGCAGCGCCTTGGATCGCCGACGGCCTGATCGAAGGCGTTGCGGTGAATCTGTCGCCGATGGATCTCGTCGACGGCGATCTGCCCGAATACGTGTCCCAGCGCCTGCAGATGCACGGCGTGTCGTCGCGCAGCCTGGTGCTGGAAGTGACCGAGCACACGGTGATGCGCGATCTCGAAGCCGCGCGCACCACGATGCACCGGCTGCGCGAACAGGGCGTGCGGCTGTCGATCGACGACTTCGGCACCGGGCATTCCTCGCTCGCGCAGCTGCGTAGTCTGCCGGTGGACGAGATCAAGATCGACAAGAGCTTCGTCGCCGATCTGGGCGACGGCAGCGGCGATGCGGTGATCGTGCGTTCGGCGATCGAGATCGGCCACAACATGGGGCTCAAGGTCATCGCCGAGGGCGTCGAAGGGCAGGCGAGCCTCGCGATTCTCGAAGCGCTGAACTGCGACATGGTGCAGGGCTATCTGTTCTCGCGGCCGCTGCCGCCGGACGCATTCGTCGACTGGTGCACGCGCTTCCAGCGCGAGCAGGCGGACGCATGACGCGATACCTGCGCGCGCTGGCATTCGCGGCGCTGGCGTGTCTGCCGGCGTTGGCCTGCCAGGCCGGCGACGGGCGTCTGCTTGCGACGGGCGGCGCCGGCCAGATCGAAGGCGCCGCTGGCGGCGGGCTCGTGCCCTGGGCGGTCCTCGCCGGCTACGGCACCGACGACCAGCAGGGCGGCGCTGCCTTCGTCACTGCAGTGCGCACCGACGATTACGGGCTCGACGTCATCGGCGCGGCCTGGAGTTGGAACAACCGCATCGAACTGTCGATCGCGCGGCAGACGTTCTCGCTCGACACCCTGCGCGACACCCTGTCGCTGCCGACCGCGCGCTTCCGCCAGGACGTGCTCGGCGCGAAGCTGCGGTTGCGTGGCGATTTGGTCTACGGGCGCGGCCCACAGATCTCGCTCGGCGTGCAGGCCAAGCGCCAGCTGGATTTCCATGTGCCGTCGCTGGTGGGCGCGCGCGACGACGACGGCATCGATGTCTACCTCAGCGCATCGCGCCTGATGCTGGCTGCGGCCGGCGGTCGCAACCTGTTGCTCAACGGCACCCTGCGCGCGACGCGTGCCAACCAGACCGGCCTGCTCGGTTTCGGCGGCGACCGCCGCTCGGATTACAGCGTCGTCGCCGAAGGCAGCGCTGCCGTGCTGCTGGATCCGCGCTGGGCGGTCGGCATCGAATACCGGCAGAAGCCCGACAACCTCGGCTTCGCTCGCGAGGACGACTGGCGCGATGTCTTCGTCGCCTGGTTCCCGAACAAGCGCGTCGCCGTCGTCGGCGCCTGGGCCGATCTGGGCGACGTCGCCACGCTGCAGCGCCAGCGCGGCGGCTATCTGTCCGTGCAGGCGAGCTTCTGATGGCGGGCGCCGGCCATATCCGCACGTTGCTGGTCGCTGCCGTGCTGGCCGTGGGCATCTCCGCCTGCGCCACGCGTTCCGATTCGCCCGCACCCGCGCCGGTCGACGATGCGGTCTATCGCGCGCTCGGCGGACAGACCGGTATCGAGGGCATCGTCGACGATCTGCTCGACGTCGTCGTCGAGGACGAGCGCATCAACTTCCAGTTCGCACTGGCCAATATCGTGCGCCTGCGCGGCATGCTCATTCTCCAGTTCTGCAGTGTCTCCGGCGGCCCCTGCCGCTACGACGGCCTGTCGATGGAAGAGGCGCACGCCGGCCGCGGCATCACCACTGCGCAGTTCAACGCGCTGGTCGAGAACCTGATTCTGGTCATGGAGCGGCGCGGCGTGCCTGTTGCGACACAGAACCGGTTGCTGCGCCGGTTGGCGCCGATGCACGGGGATGTGGTCGGTCCCTGAACCGGGCCGGCGGGTGCATCGGCTATCCTCTTGCGCCTCTCGTCTCAAGGAGTCTCCCATGCGTCGCAGGATCGTCGCCGGCAACTGGAAGCTGCAGGGCAGCCGCACATTCGCTACCGAACTCGTCGAGGGCATCGCTGCCGGCCTGCCGGGCGGGGTGGAGGCGATCGTGCTGCCGCCGTTCCCGTATCTCCCGCTGCTGACCCAGTCGCATGGCGGGCGCGGCGTGGCCTTCGGTGCGCAGGACGTCAGCGCACACGCCAAGGGCGCCTACACCGGCGAAGTGGCCGCCTCGATGCTGGCCGACGTCGGCGCCGTCTACACGCTGGTCGGCCATTCCGAGCGCCGCCAGTACCACGGCGAGGACGACGCGCTGGTCGCGCAGAAGTTCATCGCCGCCCGCGCCGCCGGCCTGGTGCCGATCCTGTGCGTGGGCGAGACCCGCGAACAGCGCGAAGCCGGCCGCACCGAAGAAGTGATCGCCGCCCAGGTCGAAGCCGTGCTGTCTGAGGCGGGCGTGGCCGCGTTCGACGGCGCGATCGTCGCCTACGAACCGGTCTGGGCGATCGGCACCGGCCTGACCGCCAGCACCGAGCAGGCGCAGGCCGTGCACGCCTTCCTGCGTGGCGTGGTCGCCAGACAGGATGCTAGAATCGCCGATTCGCTGCCGCTGCTCTATGGCGGCAGCTGCAAGCCCGACAATGCCGCTGCGCTGTTCTCGCAGCCCGACGTCGACGGCGGATTGATCGGTGGCGCCTCGCTGGCGGCCGAAGACTTCCTGGCCATCGTCGCCGCGGCCGCGCGCTGAGCGCAGCCGGCGATTCCGACACAAGGCCCGTCCGCGGGCACCCCAGAGCGCCCACGCAATGCTGCTGACCGTCTTCAACATCCTGTTCGTCATCATCGCCATCGCGATGATCGCGTTGATCCTCATGCAGCGCGGCGCTGGCGCCGCGGCCGGTTCCGGCTTCGGTGGCGGCGCCTCCGCGACCGTGTTCGGCGCGCGCGGCTCGTCCAACTTCCTGTCGAAGGCGACGAAGTGGCTGGCGATCAGCTTCTTCGCGATCACGCTGTTCATGGCCTGGTACGCGATGCACCGCGCCAATCCGAACGCGCTGGACATGGATCTGGGTGTCATGGGCAGCCAGGTGCCGACGGCGCCGGTCGAAGGCGCGCCGGCCACGCCGGTTGCACCGCCCGCACCTGCCGACGCCACCGTGCCGGCCGCGCCGTCTGCCGAGGGTGCAGTCCCGGCCGCGCCGCCGGCGGCAGAAAATTCTTCGCAGGAATCGCCGCAGCCCACTCCCCAGAACGATTGATTGGGATTACAATGCGCGGCTCGCCGGGGCAGTAGGCACGGATGAGGTTTCAGGTTGACCTGCCCAGGTGGCGGAATTGGTAGACGCACTACCTTGAGGTGGTAGCGGCTTAGGTCGTAGGGGTTCGAGTCCCCTCTTGGGCACCAACCGGAAAAGCGATGCGCTTCACGCGTATCGAACACGAAAACGCCTCGCGCAAGCGGGGCTTTTTCGTGTGTGGAAGTGTGCGGTGACGCGCGGACAGGAATCATTCGCGCGCGCACTTCACGTGATGCGCCTCGCTGCAACGCGGCGCAGGCCGCAGGCGGCGTGTGCAGCGTTGGAAATCGTTTACTCACGAGTTCTGTAAACGGTACAATTGCCGTGATCGGGCGATCGCACACCACGTGCATCGCCCGGCCTTCGTGAAGCGCTTCGACGCTTCGAGAATGCGGCGTCCACAGGCGCCGAGCCAAGGCCGCACATTGCGGCCGTAGCCGAGAGAACATCCGAGTGCTGGCCGAATATCTGCCGACCCTGCTGTTCCTGATCGTTGCCACGGGGATCGGCATTGCATTGCTGATCATTGGCAACCTGCTGGGGCCCAAGCGCCCGACGCTGGAAAAGCTGTCGCCCTACGAGTGCGGATTCGAAGCCTTCGAAGACGCGCGCATGCAGTTCGACGTGCGCTACTACCTCATCGCGATCCAGTTCATCGTCTTCGATCTGGAAATCATCTTCATCGTGCCCTGGGCCACCGTGTTCCGCGAACTCGGCGCGCTGGGTCTGATCGAGATGGGCATCTTCGCCGGCATGCTGCTGCTCGGCTTCGTCTACGTGTGGAAGAAGGGAGCGCTGGAATGGGAGTGAACCAGACCGTCGCGCGCCTGATGAACAACCCGCTGCCGGAAGGCCGCGTGGACGACATCCTGCGCCCGGAAGGCGAGAACCCGCTGCTCGAGCGCGGTTTCGTCACGACCAGTTCCGATGTGCTGCTCAACTGGGCACGCACCGGCTCGATGTGGCCGATGACCTTTGGTCTCGCCTGCTGCGCGGTGGAAATGATGCACGCCGGTGCGGCGCGCCTCGATCTCGACCGCTACGGCGTGGTGTTCCGCCCGTCGCCGCGCCAGTCGGACGTGATGATCGTGGCCGGCACCCTGGTGAACAAGATGGCCCCGGCGCTGCGCAAGGTCTACGACCAGATGCCGGATCCGAAGTGGGTCATCTCGATGGGCAGCTGCGCCAATGGCGGCGGCTACTACCACTACTCGTATTCGGTGGTGCGTGGTTGCGATCGCATCGTGCCGGTCGATGTGTACGTGCCGGGTTGCCCGCCGACGGCCGAAGCGCTGATCTACGGCATCCTGCAATTGCAGAAGAAGATCCGCCGCGCCACCAATTTCGGCGACACCAAGACGGGGCAGCGCGATGCGTGAGTCCTCCACCGCGTTCGCGGCGCGCCTGCGCGCGCGCTTTTCCGACGCCGACGTGGCGGTCGCACTGCCGCGCGGCGAAGTGGCGATCATCACCGCCGGCGACTGGCTCGACACCGCGCGCGCATTGCGCGACGAGTTCGGTTTCGAAATGCTGATCGACGTCTGCGGTGTCGACTATCTGAGTCACGGCAGCGACGAGTGGGACACCGACGTGTCCTCCGAAGGCTTCAGCCGCGGCGTCGAAGGCCGCGGTCCCGGTCGTTTCAAGTTCGGCGAAACCGGTAGTCGCCAGGTCTCGCAGCCGCAGGGCGAAGCCGATATCCCAGTGCCGCAGCGCCGCTTCGCCGCGGTCGCGCAGCTGCTCTCGCTCCAGCACAACCAGCGCGTGATGCTGAAGTGCTTCGCGCCCAGCGACGATCTGCCGGTGGTGTCGTCGCTGACCGTGCTCTGGCCGGTCGCGAACTGGTTCGAGCGCGAAGCCTTCGATCTGTTCGGCGTGATCTTCGAAGGTCACCCGGATCTGCGCCGCATCCTGACAGACTACGGTTTCGTCGGTCATCCGTTCCGCAAGGATTTCCCGTTGATCGGCAATGTCGAAGTGCGTTACGACGCCGAGCGCAAGCGCGTGGTGTACGAGCCGGTGACCTCGGTCGAACCGCGTGTCGGCGTGCCGCGCGTGATCCGTGACGACGCCCGTTTCGCGACCGCGAGTGGCGAACAGGCCGCGCGTCGCGTGGAGGCTGCCAAGTGAGCGCCGTGCCGACCACCTCGCTGCACACCAACGCGACGCCGAGTGCGGAAGCGCTGAAGCAGGAAATCCGAAACTACACGTTCAACTTCGGTCCCCAGCATCCGTCCGCGCACGGCGTGCTGCGCCTGATCCTGGAAATGGACGGCGAGACCGTGATGCGCGCCGATCCGCATATCGGCCTGCTGCACCGTGGCACCGAGAAGCTTGCCGAGTCGAAGCCGTTCAACCAGTCCATCGGTTATATGGATCGCCTCGACTACGTGTCGATGATGTGCAACGAGCACGCCTACGTGCGCGCGATCGAAACCCTGATGGGAATCGAGGCGCCCGAGCGCGCGCAGTGGATCCGCACGCTGTTCGACGAAGTCACGCGCATCCTCAACCACCTGATGTGGGTGGGCTCGAACGCGCTCGATCTCGGCGCGATGGCGGTGATGCTGTACGCGTTCCGTGAGCGCGAAGAGCTGATGGACGTCTACGAGGCGGTGTCGGGCGCGCGCATGCACGCGACCTATTACCGTCCCGGCGGCGTCTACCGCGACCTGCCGGCGCAGATGCCGCAGTACGCCGAATCGCGCTGGCGCAAGGGCGAGAAGCTCAAGCGTTTCAACAAGTGGCGCGGCGGCTCGATGCTCGATTACCTCGAAGCATTCGCGAAGGATTTCCCAAAGCGCGTCGACGAGTACGAAACTCTGCTCACCGACAACCGCATCTGGAAGCAGCGCACCGTCGGCATCGGCGTGATTCCGCCGGACCTGGCCAAGGCTTGGGGCATGACCGGCCCGATGCTGCGTGGTTCGGGCGTCGAGTGGGATCTGCGCAAGACCCAGCCCTACGCCAAGTACGCCGAAGTCGATTTCGACATCGCGGTGGGCGTCAACGGCGACTGCTACGACCGCTACCTCGTGCGCGTGTTCGAGATGCGCGAGTCGGCGAAGATCATCCAGCAGTGCGTCAACTGGCTGCGGGCGAATCCCGGCCCGGTCATGCTGGACAACTACAAGGTGTCGCCGCCGTCGCGTGAGTCGATGAAGGACGACATGGAAGCGTTGATCCATCACTTCAAGCTGTTCACCGAGGGCTACAGCGTGCCCGCCGGCGAGACCTACAGCGCCGTCGAAGCCCCGAAGGGCGAGTTCGGCTGCTATCTGGTCTCCGACGGTGCGAACAAGCCGTTCCGCGTGCATCTGCGCGCGCCCGGTTTCGCACATCTCTCGTCGATGGACGCCATCACCAGCGGACACATGCTGTCCGACGTGGTGGCGATGATCGGTACCTATGACATCGTGTTCGGAGAAGTCGACCGATGAAGGCGACTGGCAATTTCGAGAACGCCCGCAACGTCGACCCGATGGTCGTGCTCAGCGGCGATACGCGCGCGCACATCGACCACTGGCTGACCAAGTTCCCCGAAGACCGCAAGCGGTCCGCGGTGCTGCAGGGTCTGTTCGCGGCGCAGGAGCAGAACAACGGCTGGCTGACCGACGAGCTGATCGCCGGCGTCGCCAAGTATCTGGGTCTGCCGCCGGTGTGGGCCTACGAGGTCGCGACGTTCTACTCGATGTTCGAAACCGAGAAAGTCGGCCGCAACAACGTCGCGTTCTGCACCAACATCAGCTGCTGGCTCAACGGCGCCGAGGATCTCGTCGCGCACGCCGAGAAGAAGCTGGGCTGCAAGCTGGGTGAATCCACCGCCGACGGTCGCGTCTTCCTCAAGCGTGAGGAAGAGTGCGTCGCTGCGTGCTGCGGCGCGCCGGTCGTGGTCATCAACGGTCATTACCACGAGAAGCTCACACCCGAGACGGTGGACGAGCTGATCGACGGTCTGAAGTAAGGCATCGCGCGGACATGGCACATCACCATCCCAAGTCTTCCGAAGGTTACGGGCCCGTCGGGCCTGCGCCGCAGGAACACCAGGCGGTCTACACCACGCTGCATTTCGACAAGCCGTGGTCCTACGAGAACTACCTCAAGACGGGTGGTTACAGCGCGCTGCGTAAGATTCTCGAAGAGAAGATTCCGCCGGCCGACGTGATCGAGATGGTCAAGCAGTCGGGCCTGCGCGGCCGCGGCGGCGCGGGCTTCCCGACCGGTCTGAAGTGGAGCTTCATGCCCAAGGGCGAGATGCAGAAGTACATCCTCTGCAATTCGGACGAATCCGAGCCGGGCACCGCGAAAGACCGCGACATCCTGCGCTACAACCCGCATTCGGTCATCGAGGGCATGGCGATCGCGTGCTACGCGACCGGCTCGAGCGTGGCCTACAACTACCTGCGCGGCGAGTTCCACCACGAGCCCTTCGAGCATCTGGAAGAAGCCACCGCCGAAGCCTATGCCAACGGCTGGCTGGGCAAGAACCTGCTCGGCTCGGGCATCGACGTCGACATCTACAACGCGCTCGGCGCGGGCGCCTACATCTGCGGCGAAGAAACCGCGCTGATGGAGTCCTTGGAAGGCAAGAAGGGACAGCCGCGCTTCAAGCCGCCGTTCCCGGCCAACTTCGGTCTGTACGGCAAGCCGACCACGATCAACAACACCGAGACCTACGCCTCGGTGCCGGCGATCGTGCGCAACGGCGCGCAGTGGTTCATGGATCTGGGCAAGCCCAACAACGGCGGCTGCAAGATCTTCTCGGTCTCCGGCCACGTGGCCAAGCCGGGCAACCACGAGATCCGCCTGGGCACCTCGTTCGCCGATCTGCTGGCGCTGTGCGGTGGCATGCGCGAAGGCCGCACGATCAAGGGCGTGATTCCGGGTGGTTCGTCGATGCCGGTGCTCCCGGGCGAGACGATGATGGGCCTGACGATGGATTACGACGCGCTGCAGAAGGCCGGTTCCGGCCTCGGCTCGGGCGCGGTGATCGTCATGGACGACACGACCTGCATGGTGCGCGCATGCCGACGCATCGCGCGCTTCTACTACAAGGAGAGCTGCGGCCAGTGCACGCCGTGCCGCGAAGGCACTGGCTGGATGTACCGCATGCTGTGCCGCATCGCCGACCACACGGCGACGGTCGAAGACCTGCAGATGCTGCGGGCTGCGGCCGGCCAGATCGAGGGACACACCATCTGCGCGTTCGGTGAAGCGGCCGCATGGCCGGTGCAGGGCTTCCTGCGCCATTTCTGGGACGAATTCGAGTACGCGATTGTCAACAAGCGCTTCCTCGTCGACGACCAGCGCAACGGCACCGTGGTGCCCAAGGCGGTCGCCGCATGAGCGCAGCACGTCTCCAGCTCCCCGGACACGTTCGCGCGTTGCGCGAACGCGTCCAGCCCCTCGACTCGAGGGGCGTTGTCGCCATGACGAAGAGTGTCGCCGCATGAGCGCGCAGCCTGTAAACCCGAACCTGCCGCCCGACCACGTCACCGTCTTCATCGACGGCGTCGAACTGGCCGCGCCCAAGGGCTCGATGATCATCCATGCCGCCGACAAGGCCGGCATTCCGATCCCGCGTTTCTGCTATCACGACAAGCTCGAGATCGCCGCGAACTGCCGCATGTGCCTGGTCGACACCGAAGTCGGCGGCCGCGGTGCGCCCAAGCCGTCGCCGGCCTGCGCCACGCCGGTGATGGACGGCCTGAAGGTCTTCACGCGTAACGAGAAGGCGCTCAAGGCCCAGCGCAACGTGATGGAGTTCCTGCTGATCAACCATCCGCTCGACTGCCCGATCTGCGATCAGGGCGGCGAGTGCGAACTGCAGGATCTGTCGCTCGGCTACGGCCGTTCGGTCAGCCGCTTCGCCGAGCGCAAGCGCGTCGTCGCCGACGAGGACCTCGGTCCGCTGGTCGCGACCGAAATGACGCGCTGCATCCAGTGCACGCGCTGCGTACGCTTCACCGCTGAGATCGCCGGCACCTACGAGCTGGGCGGCATGCAGCGCGGCGAGAACCTGCAGATCGGCACCTACGACGGCAAGCCGCTGACGACCGAACTGTCGGGCAACGTCATCGACGTGTGCCCGGTCGGCGCGCTGACCAACAAGGTGTTCCGTTTCCGTGCGCGTCCGTGGGAACTGATCGCGCGTGAATCGCTCGGCGGTCACGACGCGCTGGGCAGCAACCTGTTCCATCACCTGCGCCGCGGCGACGTGATGCGCACGGTGCCGCGCGACAACGAAGCGGTCAACGAGTGCTGGATTTCCGATCGCGACCGTTACTCGCACCAGGGCCTGACGGCCGATGACCGCGCGGTGCATCCGCTGGTCAAGGATGGCGGGCAGTGGCGCGAGGCCTCGTGGGACGAGGCGCTCGACCGCGCGATGACGATCCTGCGCGACAACGCGGCCGACGAACTCGGCGTGCTGGTGCATCCGTCGACCTCGAACGAGGAGGGCGCGCTGCTGGCACGTCTGGCCGAGGCCCTGGGCACCGGCAACCTCGATCACCGCATCGCCCAGCGCGACCTGTCCGATGGCGCCATCGCGGAAGCATTCGCGATGCCGGTCGCCGAACTCGAGCAGGCCGATGTCGTGCTGCTGGTCGGCAGCAACCTGCGCCACGAAGTGCCGCTGCTGCATCACCGCGTGCGTCAGGCGTGGAAGCGCGGCGCCAAGGTGTACGTGGTCAATCCGGTCGATTTCGAATTCACTTTCGACATCGAAGACAAGGCCATCGTGGCGCCGTCGAAGATCGCCGAAACGCTGCAGGTCGCCGAGCTCGGCGACGCGCTGCGCGGCGCGAAGCACGCGGCGATCATCGTCGGTGCGCAGGCGGAAGCCAGCGCGCACGCGGCCGATATCCGCAAGGCGGCGGCTGCACTCGCCGCGGACACCGGCGCGTCGCTGTGCCGCATTCCGCACGGCGCCAATGCGCTGGGTCTGTCGCGTCACGGCGTGCTGCCGACCTCGCGCGATGCGAACGCGATGCTGGCCGAGCGCCGCGGCGCGTACGTGATCTACGGCATCGAGCCGGGTCTGGACTTCGCCGACCAGGCGCAGGCGTTGCAGGCACTGGGCGCGGCGCAGGTCGTGGCCTTCAGCCACTTCGCCTGCCAGTCCACGCGCAGCGTCGCCGACGTGATCCTGCCGATCGGCGCGCTCGCCGAAATCGACGCAACGCTGACCAATCTCGAAGGCCGCGACCAGCAGGCCACCGCCGCCGGCAAGCTGCCCGGCGACGCGCGTTCCGGCTGGCGTGTGCTGCGTGCCCTTGGTGGCGCGCTCGAGGCTCCGGGCTTCGAGTTCACCGATCTCGCCGGTCTGCGTGCGGGGCTGCAGGGCAGGGCGGTGTCGGTTGCCGCATCCGCGGCGCCGGTCGTCGATGGTGATGGCTTCGAGCTGGCCGTCAGCCAGGCGATCTATCGCGTCGACGGTCTGACCCGTCGCGCTGCCGCGCTGCAGTCGCATCCGCTGACCTTGGGTCCGCGCATCGTGCTGCATCCCGACGACGCGGCCGCGAGCCAGGTCGCCGACGGCGGCATGGCCAAGGTTTCGAATGCGGTCGGCACCGCGACGCTGCAGGTGGCGATCGACGATCGCGTCGCACCGGGCGCGGCGTGGGTGGAATCGGGCTACGGCGCCACGGCGGCGCTGTCGGTCGGCAAGGTCAAGGTGGTGGCGGCATGAGTGCGACTCAAACCGGCGTGACCAACACCGCATCGCTGCTGGGCGATCTGTCGGCGCCGCTGTACGACTGGCTGATGTCGCTGGGCGCGATCGGCCTGATCCTGTGGATCGTGCTCAAGATCCTGCTGATCGCGATGCCGGTGATCATCTGCGTCGCGTTCTACGTGGTCTGGGAGCGCAAGCTGCTGGGCTGGATGCATCAGCGCCACGGTCCGATGTACGTGGGCATGGGCATCTTCCAGGCCTTCGCCGACGTCTTCAAACTGCTGTTCAAGGAAGTCATCCAGCCGACCAACGCGCAGCGCGTACTGTTCGTGCTGGCGCCGCTGATCACGCTGGCACCTGCATTCGCGGCCTGGGCCGTGGTGCCGTTCGACGCGCAGCTTGTGCTGTCGAACGCCAATGCCGGTCTGCTGTATCTGCTGGCGATGACCTCGCTGGGCATCTACGGCATCATCCTCGCCGGCTGGGCATCGAACTCGAAGTACGCGTTCCTCGGTGCGATGCGCGCCTCGGCGCAGATGATCAGCTACGAGATCGCGATGGGCTTCGCGCTCGTCGGCGTGATGGTCGGCGCAGGCAGCTTGAACCTGTCCGAGATCGTCATGGCGCAAGCCGGCGGCAAGGGCCTGTTCGACTGGTTCTGGCTGCCGATGCTGCCGCTGTTCGTCATCTACTTCATCTCCGGCGTGGCCGAGACCAATCGCGCACCGTTCGACGTCGTCGAAGGCGAATCAGAAATCGTCGCCGGTCACATGGTCGAATATTCGGGGTCGGCGTTCGCGCTGTTCTTCCTCGCCGAATACGCGAACATGATCCTGATCAGCTTCCTGGTCGCGATCTTCTTCCTCGGCGGCTGGCTGTCGCCGTTCCAGGGCTGGGGCATTCCGCTGCTGTCGGTCGACGGCTGGTGGTGGCTGTTCGCGAAGGTGTTCTTCTTCGCCAGCTGCTTCATCTGGTTCCGCGCCTCGTTCCCGCGCTACCGCTATGACCAGATCATGCGGCTGGGCTGGAAGGTCTTCATTCCGATCAGCATCGGCTGGATCGTGGTCACCGCGCTGATGGCGTACTTCGGAATCTTCGAGGCAGGGCAGTAATGGCCAAGTTCGTTGCATGGTTCAGGGGCCTGTTGCTGCTCGAGTTGCTCGGCGGCATGGCACTGACCTTCCGGTATCTGTTCCGGGACAAGTACACGCTGATGTACCCGATGGAAAAGACCCCGCAGTCGCCGCGCTTCCGCGGCCTGCATGCGCTGCGCCGGTATCCCAACGGTGAAGAGCGCTGCATCGCGTGCAAGCTGTGCGAGGCCGTGTGCCCCGCGCTGGCGATCACGATCGATTCCGAACAGCGCGAGGACGGCAGCCGCCGCACCACGCGGTACGACATCGATCTGTTCAAGTGCATCTACTGCGGTTTCTGCGAGGAATCGTGCCCGGTGGACTCGATCGTCGAGACCCATCTGCACGAGTACCACTTCGAGAACCGCGGCGAGAACATCGTGACCAAGCCGCAGCTGCTGGCGATCGGCGACCGTCTCGAGAGCGAGATCGCAGAACGTCGCGCCGCCGACTCCGCGTACAGGTAAGTCATGAATTTCGACCTGATTGCATTCCTCGTCTTCGCCGCGATCACCGTGATGTCCGCGGTGGCGGTGATCAGTGCCCGCAACCCGGTGCACGCGGCGCTGTTCCTGGTGCTGACGTTCTTCTCCACCGCCTGCACCTGGCTGCTGGTCGGTGCCGAGTTCCTCGGCCTCGCGCTGGTGCTGGTCTACGTCGGCGCGGTGATGGTGCTGTTCCTGTTCGTGGTGATGATGCTCGACGTGGACGTTGCGCCGATGCGCGAAGGTTACGTTCGCTATCTGCCGGTCGGCCTGATCGTTGCGGTGGTGATGCTGGTCGAGATCGTCACCCTGATCGGCGTGCGCGCGAAGATGGCGCCATTCGCCGCCGATGCGGTCGACGAGGCGGGCGTATCGAACACGGTGTGGATCGCACGCCGCTTGTTCACCGACTTCCTGCTGCCGTTCGAAGTCGCCGCGGTCATCCTGACCGTCGCGGTCATCGCCGCGGTGATGCTCACCCTGCGCCGCCGTCCCGGTACCAAGCACCAGAATCCGGGTGAGCAGGCCCGCGTGCGGGCGTCTGACCGCATGCGCGTGGTCAAGATGGACGCGGTGCGTCCGGTCGTCGAGCCCACACCGGGTGAAGGCGAGGGAGAAGCGAAATGACCGAGCTGTTCGGCACCGGCCTCGCGCTGGGCCATTACCTCTCGCTGGGCGCGGTGCTGTTCTGCATCTCCGTCGCGGGCATCTTCCTCAACCGGAAGAACGTGATCATCCTGCTGATGTCGATCGAGCTGATGCTGCTCGCGGTCAACATCAACTTCATCGCGTTCTCGCGCGAGTTCGGCGACGCCGCCGGGCAGATCTTCGTGTTCTTCATTCTCACCGTGGCCGCGGCCGAGGCCGCGATCGGTCTCGCGATCCTGGTCACGCTGTTCCGCAACCGGCGCACGATCAATGTCGCCGAACTCGACACGTTGAAGGGCTGATCCGGGCATGGAGAACGCTGTTTCCGAGATCATGATTTCCCAGACCACGCTGATCGCGATCGTTCTGGCGCCGCTGCTGGGCTCGATCATCGCCGGCCTGTTCGGCCGCCAGGTCGGCCGCGCCGGTGCGCACACGGTCACCATTGCGGGTGTCGCGATCAGCTGCGCGCTGTCGATCTACACGCTGTGGCAGCTGATGCAGGGCGCGCCGACCTTCAACGAGAACGTCTACACGTTCTTCGAGGTCGGCAACTATTCGGCGCACGTCGGCTTCCTGATCGACAACCTCACCGCGATGATGATGGTCGTGGTGACCTTCGTGTCGCTGCTGGTGCACGTCTACACCATCGGCTACATGTCCGAGGATCCGGGCTACCAGCGCTTCTTCAGCTACATCTCGCTGTTCACCTTCTCGATGCTGATGCTGGTGATGGGCAACAACTTCCTGCAGCTGTTCTTTGGCTGGGAAGCGGTGGGCCTGGTGTCGTACCTGCTGATCGGTTTCTGGTTCAAGAAGCCCACCGCGGTGTTCGCCAACATGAAGGCGTTCCTGGTCAACCGCGTCGGCGACTTCGGCTTCCTGCTCGGTATCGCCGGCGTGCTGTACTGGTTCGGCAGCCTCGATTACGCAACGGTCTTCGCTGCGGCTGACACCACCATTGGTGGCGGCCAGACGATCGAAGTGATCACCGGCTTTGAGTGGTCGGTCGCGACGCTGGTTTGCATCTGTCTGTTCATCGGTGCGATGGGCAAGTCGGCCCAGGTGCCGTTGCACGTGTGGCTGCCCGACTCGATGGAAGGCCCGACCCCGATCTCGGCACTGATCCATGCCGCGACGATGGTCACCGCCGGCATCTTCATGGTGGCGCGCATGTCGCCGCTGTTCGAACTGTCGGAAACCGCGCTGCAGTTCATCCTCTTCATCGGTGCGACCACGGCGTTCTTCACCGGCCTGATCGGCATCGTGCAGAACGACATCAAGCGCGTCGTCGCGTACTCGACGCTGTCGCAGCTGGGCTATATGACCGTCGCGCTCGGCGTGTCGGCGTACTCGGCCGCGGTGTTCCATCTGATGACGCATGCGTTCTTCAAGGCGCTGCTGTTCCTGGCCGCAGGCTCGGTGATCATCGGCATGCACCACGAGCAGGACATGCGCAAGATGGGCGGCCTGCGCAAGTACATGCCGATCACGTTCTGGACCAGCGTCATCGGCACGCTGGCCCTGGTGGGCACGCCGTTCTTCAGCGGCTTCTATTCCAAGGACACGATCATCGAGGCGGCCAAGCACGCCAGCGACGGTGGCGGCTGGGTATTCCAGTACGCGTACTGGTCGGTGCTGCTGGGCGCGTTCGTGACCTCGTTCTACAGCTTCCGTCTGCTGTACATGACGTATTTCGGCAAGGAGCGTTTCCGCGACGCGCATGCGTCCGACGCCCACGCCACGCATGACGCGCACGGCCACGACGCCCACCACGCGCCGTTGGACGACGATGGCCACGGTCACGCGGTTGCCGCGACGGGTCACGACGACCATGCGGACGACGACCATGGCCATCACGGTCCGCACGAGCCGCACGAATCCCCGTGGGTCGTGACGCTGCCGCTGATCCTGCTGGCGATCCCGTCGATCCTGATCGGTTACTTCACCGCGGGTCCGATGCTGTTCGGCACCGACTGGACCGGCCATCACGAAGTGCGCGGCTTCTTCGACGGCGTGATCCACGTGCTGGCGTCCAACGACGTGCTGACCGCGCTGAAGGAAGAGTTGTGGCATGGCCCGGCGGCGTTCGCGCTGCACGGCTTCATGGCGCCGGCGTTCTGGCTGGTCGTCGCCGGCTTCGTGCTGGCGACCGTCATGTACTGGTGGAAGCCCGAGCTGGCGGCGAAGGCCGCGCACGTGTTCCGCCTGCCCATCCGCGTGCTCGAGAACAAGTACGGCATGGACGACCTGTGGATCGGCGGTTTCGCCGGCGGCGGTGTCGGCCTGGGCAAGCTGTCGCGGGTGTTCGATACCAAGGTGATCGACGGTGTCTTCGTCAACGGTCCGGCGCGCGTCGTCGGTCTGGTCTCGGGCGTTGTCCGCCGGCTGCAGTCCGGTGCTCTCTACCACTACGCTTTCGCGATGATCGTGGGCCTGATCGTGCTTCTGGCCATCCTCATCAAGTACTGGCGCTGACGGAATACGATACGTGTCGAACTGGCCTCTTCTCAGTCTCCTGATCTGGCTGCCGATCCTCGGCGGTGCGTGCGTGCTCGCTCTGGGCGAACGCCGCCCCGACGCGGCGCGCTGGGTATCGCTGGCGTTCGCGCTGCTCGTCTTCGTCCTCAGCATTCCGCTGTTCACCGGCTTCGACTACGGCAACGCCGGTCTGCAGTTCCTCGAGCGGCGCGAGTGGATTCCGTCGCTCGACATCGAGTACCACCTCGGCGCCGACGGCATCTCGATTGCGCTGATCATCCTGACCACGCTGACCACCGCGCTCGTGCTGATCGGTGCCTGGGGTTCGGTGACCAAGCGCGTGTCGCAGTACTTCGCGTCGATGCTGATCCTCGAAGGCATGATGGTCGGCGTGTTCTCGGCCGTGGACGCGATGCTGTTCTACGTGTTCTTCGAAGCCATGCTGATCCCGATGTTCATCATCATCGGTGTCTGGGGTGGCGCGAACCGCGTCTATGCGTCGGTGAAGTTCTTCCTGTACACGTTCCTCGGCTCGGTCTTCATGCTGGTCGCGCTGATCTACCTGTACATCCAGGCCGGTAGCTGGCAGTTGCCTGATCTGTACGCACTGCGCCTGTCGTCGACGGAGCAGATGTGGATCTTCTTCGCGTTCCTCGCCGCGTTCGCGGTGAAGGTGCCGATGTTCCCGGTGCATACCTGGTTGCCGGATGCACACGTCGAGGCGCCGACCGGCGGCTCGGTGATCCTGGCGGCGATCATGTTGAAGATCGGCGGCTACGGCTTCCTGCGCTTCAACCTGCCGATCACGCCGGATGCGGGTCACGAATGGGCCTGGCTGGTCATCGGCCTGTCGCTGATCGCGATCGTCTACGTGGGTCTGGTGGCGCTGGTCCAGCAGGACATGAAGAAGCTGGTCGCGTATTCGTCCGTGTCGCACATGGGCTTCGTGACGCTGGGTGTGTTCATCGCGTTCGCGCTGATGCGCGACGTGCCCGACGGCTCCGATGCGGCGCGGTTGGGTCTGCAGGGCGCGATGGTGCAGATGGTCTCGCACGGCTTCATCTCCGGCGCGATGTTCTCCTGCATCGGCATCCTCTACGACCGCATGCACACCCGGAACATCAAGGATTACGGCGGCGTCGCCAACGTGATGCCGTGGTTCGCCGCGTTCTACGTGCTGTTCGCGATGGCCAACTCCGGCTTGCCGGGCACCTCGGGTTTCGTCGGCGAGTTCATGGTCATCCTGGCCGCGTTCCAGAGCCATCCGCTGATCGCGTTCTTCGCGGCGATGACGCTGATCATCGGCGCGGCCTACACCCTGTGGCTGGTGAAGCGCGTGCTCTACGGCGAAGTGTCGAATGCGCACGTCGCGGCGCTCAAGGACATCAACGCCCGCGAAGCACTGGTGCTCGGCGTGTTCGCCGCCGGCACGCTGCTGATCGGCGTGTATCCCAAGCCGCTGACCGATCTGATGGAGCCGTCCATCGCGCAACTGGCGAACCTGATCGCCGCAAGCAAGCTTTAAGGACACCGTTGCGATGATTTCTGCCCCGATGACGCCTCCCATCCGCACGCTGGCCGAGCTGGGCCCGATCGTGCCCGAGCTCGTGATCGTGCTGGGTGCGTTCGCCCTGCTGATGCTCGACCTGTTCATCGACCCGCGCCGCCGGATCATCACCCACGTGTTGGCCGTCGCGACGATGCTTGCCGCCGCGGCGCTGATCGTGTTCGGCGTCGGTGGTCACGGCAGCATCCTCGCCGACATGTTCGTGCGCGATGGCGGCGCCGATGTGCTCAAGGTTGCCGGTCTCGTGGTCGGCGCCGTGGCGCTGGGCTACGCCTGGACCTGGTTGCGCGAGCGCGACCTGTATCAGGGCGAGATCCCGGTGCTGTTCCTGTTCACGACTGCCGGCATGATGCTGCTGGTGTCGGCGAACAACCTGACGATGGTCTATGTCGGTCTGGAACTGCTGGCGCTGTGTTCCTACGCGCTGGTCGCCTGCGACCGCGACAGCAAGCTCGCGTCCGAAGCGGCGATGAAGTACTTCGTCCTCGGCGCGCTGGCGTCGGGCATGTTGCTGTTCGGCATGTCGCTGATCTACGGCGCCACCGGCACGCTGTCGCTGCCTGCGATCAACGATGCGATCGGCGGTCTGTCGGGCGACGGCCGCGTGCTGATGCTGACCGGCATGGTGTTCCTGATCGTCGGCATCGCGTTCAAGTTCGGCGCCGCGCCGTTCCACATGTGGCTGCCGGACACCTACCACGGTGCGCCGACGCCGATCGTCGCCTTCATCAGCTCGGTGCCGAAGATCGCCGCGTTCGGCATGGCTTGGCGCCTGCTGGAAACCGCGCTCGGCCCGCTGCACGACCAGGCGCAGATCCTGCTGTCGATCCTCGCCGCGTTGTCGCTGGTGGTCGGCAACCTGTTCGCGCTGGCGCAGACAAACCTCAAGCGCATGCTCGCGTACTCGACGATCTCGCACGTCGGCTTCCTGTTCCTCGGCCTCGCCGGTGGCGGGGAGGTGGGCTACGCCTCGGCGATGTTCTACGTCGTCAGCTACGCCGTGATGTCGGCGGCCGCATTCGGCGCGATCGTCATGCTGTCGCGCAACGGTTTCGAAGCCGACCGCATCGATGACTACAAGGGCCTGAACCAGCGCAGCCCGTGGATGGCCGGCCTCGTGCTGTGCATCATGGCGTCGCTCGCCGGTGTGCCGCCGTTCCTCGGCTTCTGGGCCAAGCTCGCCGTGCTGCAGGGCGCCCTGCAGGGTGATCTGCTGTGGCTGGCGATCGTCGGCATCGTGTTCGCGGTCATCGGCGCGTTCTACTACCTGCGCGTGATCAAGGTCATGTACTTCGACGCACCCGAGGCAGCGCCGATGGCGCAGCGCCCCGGCACGCCGATGCGCGTGGTGTTCGCACTCAATGTGCTGGTGCTGCTGGTCGTCGTTCCGTTCTTCAGTCCGCTGATGGCGTGGTGCCAGCAGGCATTCGCCGCCTGAGTCTGTTAGGATGCGCGCCCGGTCGTTGCGAACGCAGCGATCGGGGGGAAGTTCGAGGGACGCGGAATCGTTCGAAACTTCTTGCAATATCGAAGAGAAATCTTCATAATTCCGCTTCTGATGCGGGGTGGAGCAGTCTGGCAGCTCGTCGGGCTCATAACCCGAAGGTCGCAGGTTCAAATCCTGCCCCCGCTACCACATTCAACGCAGTAAAGAAGGCGCACCTCCGGGTGCATCCGACGCGAAGAATCTGGGCTTTGCCGAAGCAACTGCTTCGCTTCGGCGCCGACATCCAGTGGTATCGGACAAGGGGCCCATCGGGCCCTTTGTCGTTTTCCGCGATCGGAAAACCGCAGGCGCCCGGGGCAACGCGGTGCGCTTCACGACAGCGACGATCGTGCGATACCGGATACGCAACGGACGAGGGATCAGTGGCGGACAAAGCGACACAACTGACGCAATTGCTGGCACCGACGGTCGAGGCCCTCGGGCTCGAACTGCTGGGCATCGAATACCTGACGGCGCCGGGTGGCGCGCTCGTGCGCATCTACATCGATGTGCCGGCGAGCGCCGAAGTCGGCCAGGCCGATCCGGAAGGAGAGGGCGGCCAGGGCGTGACGATCGAACACTGCGAGGCGGTCAGCCGCGAAGTGTCGGCGCAGCTCGACGTCGAGGACCCGATCACCGGCAACTACACTCTCGAGGTGTCGTCGCCCGGTATTGACCGTCCGCTGTTCAACGTCGCGCAGTTCGCGCAGTTCCAGGGCGAGACCGCGAAGGTCGGCCTGAAGCTGCCGCAGGATGGGCGCCGCCGCCTGACCGGTCGCATCACTTCGGTCGAAGGCGACACCGTGACGTTCGATGTCGACGGCAACGCGTTCACCGTGCAGGCCGACAACATCGAGAAGGCCCGCGTGGTGCCCGACTGGGCCGCGCTGGGCCTCGCCGCGTCGAAGGACAAGAAGGACAACGGCCGCGCCACCGGCGCGACCCGCAAGGCCAACCACACACCACGTGACAACAAGCGGTCGGCGGATCCGTCGACCGGTGCGGAGTGAATGAAAAGATGAGCAAGGAACTGTTGCTGGTCGTCGACGCGGTCGCGAGCGAGAAGGGCGTCCCGGAATCCGTGATTCTCGAGGCCATCGAAGCCGCGCTGGCGACTGCCGCCAAGAAGCGCTACATGGACCAGGACGTGCTGACGCGCGTCGCGATCGATTCGAAGGACGGAAGCTACGAGACGTTCCGCCGCTGGGAAGTGGTGGCCGATGACATCGTCATGGAGTCGCCGGACCGCCAGCTGCGCCTGATGGACGCGATCGACGAAGCCGAAGGCGTCGAGGTCGGCGACTACATCGAAGAACAGATCGAGAACGTCGACTTCGGTCGCATCGCCGCCCAGGCCGCCAAGCAGGTCATCGTGCAGCGCGTGCGCGAAGCCGAGCGCCAGCAGGTCGTCGATGCGTGGAAGGATCGCGTGGGCGAGCTGGTCACCGGCGTGGTCAAGCGCGTCGAGCGCGGCAACGTCTACGTCGATCTCGGCGGCAACGCCGAAGCGCTGATCCCCAAGGACAAGGCGATCCCGCGCGACGTCGTGCGCGCCGGCGACCGCGTGCGCGGTTTCCTGTTCGATGTGCGCAGCGAGCCCCGCGGCCCGCAGCTGTTCATCAGTCGCGCCGCGCCGGAATTCATGATGGAGCTGTTCAAGCTCGAAGTGCCGGAAGTCGGCCAGGGCCTGGTCGAGATCAAGGCCTGTGCACGTGATCCGGGCGACCGCGCCAAGATCGCCGTGCTGGCCTACGACACCCGCACCGATCCCATCGGCGCCTGCATCGGCATGCGCGGTTCGCGCGTGCAGGCGGTGTCGAACGAATTGAACGGTGAGCGCGTCGACATCGTGCTGTGGTCGGACAACCCGGCGCAGTTCGTCATCAACGCGATGGCCCCGGCCGAAGTGCAGTCGATCGTCGTCGACGAAGACAAGCACTCGATGGACCTGGCGGTCGCCGAAGACAAGCTCGCCCAGGCGATCGGCAAGGGCGGCCAGAACGTGCGCCTCGCCAGCCGTCTGTCGGGCTGGCAGCTCAATGTGATGACCCAGGACCAGGTCACCGCGAAGTCGGATGCCGAGCAGGCATCGGCGCGCGCCCTGTTCCAGGAGAAGCTGGAAGTCGACGAGGAAATCGCCGGCATCCTGGTCGCCGAGGGCTTCAGCACGGTCGAGGAAATCGCTTACGTGCCGGTCGGCGAGCTGCTGGCGGTCGAAGGCTTCGACGAGGACATCGTCGAGGAACTGCGCGGCCGTGCTCGCGACTCGCTGCTCAACGACGCGCTCGCGGTCGAAGAGGGCGTCGACGAGAACGCGCCGGCGGACGATCTGCTCGCGCTCGAGGGCATGGACGAGGCGACGGCGTACGCGCTGGCCGCCAACGGCATCCGCACCAGTGAAGACCTGTCGGACCTGGGCGCGGACGAAGTGGTCGAGTTCGGCATCGAGGACCTCGACGAGGCCCGCGCCGCCGCGCTGATCCTCGCCGCCCGTGCCGAAGAGATCGCGCGCCTGGAAAGGGAAGGCTGACGGGTCGCGCCGGGCCGGTGCCCTGCACCGGCTCAGAACGCGGCCGCCAGCCTCGGATGACGATCCAGTTCGGAACGAATCCCATGCAGCGGTAGAATGACAAATCCACTGCGCCCCGCACTTCGCGGCGGCGCGCAAGGAACCGGAATCACGAATGTCGCAACAAACCACCATCCGCAAGCTGGCCGCACTGGTGAACACGCCGGTCGAGAAACTGCTTGAACAGTTGTCCGAAGCGGGCATGCCGTTCAGCGATCCCGACCAGAGCGTGACCAGTGCCGAGAAGCTCAAGCTGCTCGGTTTCCTCAAGCGCGCACACGGCAAGGGCGACGCCCCGGTCGAGGAAATCGCTGCGCCGAAGAAGATCACGCTCAACCGCAGCCGCAAGCAGGAATTGACGGTCGGTGGTGGCAAGAACCGCCAGACGGTCGACGTCGTCGTGCGCAAGAAGGTCACGCTGAGCCCGAACGCGGGTGGTGCGATCGATCCGGACGCCGAGCGCGCTGAGATCCTGCGCAAGCTCGAAGAGTCGCGCGCGAAGAACCTGTCCGAGCAGCAGCGTCTGGCGCAGGACGACAAGCGCCGCGCCGACGAGAACGAGCAGCGCAAGCGCGAAGCGGAAGCCGAGACCGAGCGCCTGCGCCAGGTCGCCGTGGCCGCCGCCGCCGCGCCGCCGGAAGAAGCCGCTGAAGCAACCCGTCGTCCGCCGGCTGCGCACGGTCACGGCCACAAGCCGCCCGCGCCGCCGCGTGCCGACGATCGCAACGCGCCTGCCGGTGCCAAGAAGGGCAACCGCGGTTCGCACGCGATGGTCAGTGGCGTCGAGGATGACGACAAGACCGCGCGCTTCGCCGGGCAGATGCACCTCAGCGCCTCCGATCGCGCCCGTCGCAGCACCAGCAATACGCGCGGCAAGCCGCAGCGTGGTGGTCCGCAGCGTCGCGGCAATGCACCGTCGCGCAGTGGCGGTGGCCCGCACGGCTTCGAGCGTCCGACTGCGCCGATGCAGCGCGAAGTGGCGATCGGCGAAGCGATCACCGTGGCCGACCTCGCGCAGAAGCTCGCGATGAAGGGCGGCGACGTGGTCAAGGCGCTGTTCAAGATGGGCGTCATGGCGACCATTACGCAGTCGATCGATCACGACACCGCGGCGCTCGCCGTCGAAGAACTCGGCCACATTCCGGTGCGTGCCGATGCGGACGACGCCGAGAGCGAGCTGATCGCACACGTGGGCGAAACGCAGGGCGACCAGGTCGCGCGTCCGCCGGTTGTCACGATCATGGGTCACGTCGACCACGGCAAGACCTCGCTGCTCGATTACATCCGTCGTACCAAGATCGCCTCGGGCGAAGCGGGTGGCATCACGCAGCACATCGGCGCATATCACGTCGAAACCGACAAGGGTGTCATCAGCTTCCTCGACACCCCGGGCCACGCGGCGTTCACTTCGATGCGCGCACGCGGCGCCAAGCTGACCGACATCGTGATCCTGGTGGTCGCGGCCGACGACGGCGTCATGCCGCAGACGGTCGAGGCGATCAAGCACGCGAAGGCGGCGAAGGTGCCGCTGATCGTGGCGATCAACAAGATCGACAAGTCGGGCGCGGATCCGTCGCGGGTCAAGAACGAACTGCTCGAGCACGAGATCGTGGCCGAGGACTTCGGTGGCGACACGCAGATGGTGGAGCTGTCGGCCAAGACCGGCGACGGCGTCGACGATCTGCTCGATGCGATCTCGCTGCAGTCCGAAATCCTCGAACTGCGCGCCGTGGCCGAAGGCCGCGCGAGCGGTACGGTCATCGAATCGTCGCTCGACAAGGGCCGCGGCCCGGTCGCGACGGTGCTGGTGCAGAACGGTCTGCTGTCGCGTGGCGATTACCTCGTCTGCGGCGTGCAGTACGGCCGCGTGCGTGCGCTGTTCGACGAAACCGGCAACCAGGTGCCGACGGCGGGTCCGTCGATCCCGGTGCAGGTGCTGGGTCTGTCGGGCGTGCCGGATGCGGGCGACGATTTCGTCGTCGTTGCCGACGAGCGTCTGGCCAAGGACGTGGCCTCGCAGCGCGACACCAAACGCCGCGAAACGCGCCTGGTGCAGGCCGCAGGCAACCGCATGGAAGACATCATGGCGCAGATGGGTCAGGCCGAGCAGCAGCTGTCGCTCAACCTGGTCATCAAGGCCGACGTGCAGGGTTCGGTCGAGGCGCTCAAGCAGTCGCTGGTCGCACTGTCTAACGAACAGATCCGCATCAACGTCATCGTTTCCGGCGTCGGCGGCATCACCGAATCGGACGCCAATTCGGCGGCCGCGGCGAAGGCCACGATCATCGGCTTCAACGTCCGTGCCGACGCATCGGCGCGCAAGGTGATCGAGAACAGCGCGCTGGATCTGCGTTACTTCTCGGTGATCTACGACGTGATCGACCAGGTCAAGCAGGTCGCCTCGGGCATCCTCGGCATGGAGATCCGCGAAGAGATCATCGGTACCGCGGAAGTGCGCGATGTGTTCCGCAGCTCCAAGTTCGGTGCGGTCGCCGGCTCGATGGTCATCGAGGGTGTGGTCAAGCGCAACAAGCCGATCCGCGTGCTGCGCGACAACACGGTCATCTTCGAGGGCGAGCTGGAATCGCTGCGCCGCTTCAAGGAAAACGTCGACGAAGTGCGCAACGGCACCGAGTGCGGCATCGGCGTCAAGGCTTACAACGACGTCAAGCCGGGCGACCAGATCGAGTGCTTCGAGCGCATCGAGGTCCAGCGCACCCTGTAAGGACGCGCCGGATGCAATGCCGGCGGCCGGGCTCCGTAGATACGGACCCGGCCGTCGTCGTCTCGGAACCGGTCAATGTCCTGCTGCGCTTGCCGGCTGGCGCGCGTACGGTGCTCGGAATGCTCACGTATCACCCATACGCTGCGCTTCCTGCGCGCCGCCACGCACCATCCGACTGCGCTCGCGACGGACCTTGAACCGGTTCCAAGGCGTCTTCATCCGCAGTGCTTCAGACTTTCTTCCGTCCCATCGCAACAGGTTTCCCATCCGTGCCCACGAAATCCTTCCACCGTACCGATCGCGTTTCCGCCCAGCTCCGTCGTGAGCTCGGAACGCTCGTGCGCGAGGCAGTCTCCGAACACGGCTTGCCGTCGGTCAGCGTGTCCGATGTCGAGGTCACCCGCGACATGGCCCACGCCAAGGTCTTCGTGACCGCGCTGCAGTCCGAGCGCGCCGACGAAGCGATGAAGGGTCTGAAAGCCGTCGCGCACGAGATCCGCTTCCGCCTCGCGCGCGCGGTGAAGCTGCGCCACGTGCCGGAGCTGCATTTCCACTACGACGATTCGGTCGATCGCGGTGAGCGCATCGACAATCTGCTGCGCGATGTCGGCGAACCTTCCGCCGACTGACGCCGGCGCCTCGTCTGCGACGCCGCCGCGCCCGCGCGGCAAGCGTCGGCAGACGGACCGTCCGCGCACGCAGTTCCGCAAGCTCGACGGCATCCTGCTGCTCGACAAGCCGCGTGGCATGAGTTCCAACCAGGCGCTGCAGCGCGTGCGGCACCTGTTCCGCGCCGAGAAGGGCGGCCATACCGGCAGCCTCGATCCACTGGCGACCGGCCTGCTGCCGGTCTGCTTCGGCGAGGCGACCAAGATCGCCGGCGGTCTGCTCGGCGCACGCAAGGCCTACACCACCGTCGCCCGTCTCGGGCAGGTCACCGATACCGACGATGCGGACGGCGAGATCCTTCGCGAGCGCCCGGTGCCGGCGCTGACCATCGAAACCCTCGACGCCGCCCTCGGCCAGCTGGTCGGTCGCATCCAGCAGCGCCCGCCCATCTATTCCGCGCTCAAGCGCGGCGGCGAGCCGCTGTATGCCAAGGCGCGTCGCGGCGAAACGGTCGAGGTCGACGTGCGCCCGGTCGACGTCCACGCATTCGAACTGCAGTCGGCGGCCGATCTGCTCGACGGGGTACTCGAGCCCGATGGCATGCCGCAGCTGCGCCTGCACGTCGAGTGCGGTTCGGGCACCTACGTGCGCAGTCTGGTCCGTGATCTGGGCGAACTGCTGGGCTGTGGCGCGCATGTGGCCGAGCTGCGCCGGCTCTGGGTCGATCCCTTCCGCGATCCGCGCATGTGGACGCTGGAGGACCTGCAGGCGCTGGCCGCGCGCGGCGAATCGCAGCTCGAAGCCTGCCTGCTGGAGATCGAAGCCGGCATGCTGGCCTGGCCGAAGGTCCACGTCGATGCACGCCAGGCCGCGCGTCTGCAGAACGGCCAGGATGTGCCGGGCGCGTACGCACCGGTGCGCGAGGTGGCCATCATCGGGCCGGCCGGCCGCGCCGAAGGTCTGGGCCAAGTGGCCGAGGATGGTCGCCTGAAACCGCAACGCATGTTCCGCCGCGCTGACGCGAACGACACCGGGGCCTGAATGGCCGCCTTGTCCGGCTGTCCGCCCGGCGGTACAATTTCGCCGCCTTTTTCAAGGCACACTGCAGCATCCATCCACAGGCGGTCCGGGCGGTACGCGGCGGTCACAAGACCGGTCGCTGTCTTCTGCGGGACCCGCGTCCAGAGAGCATGAAATGACCAGCACCATCGACAACGGCAAGATCATCGAAGACCACAAGCGCGGCGACAACGACACCGGTTCCCCGGAAGTCCAGGTCGCGCTGCTGACCGCACGCATCGTGCACCTGACCGAGCACTTCAAGACGCACAAGAAGGACCACCACAGCCGCCGCGGCCTGCTGATGATGGTCAACCGTCGTCGCAGCCTGCTCGACTATCTGCACCGCAAGGATGCAGGTCGTTACAAGGCCCTGATCGAGAAGCTTGGTCTGCGTCGCTAAGACTGATACCCACCGCGGCGCAGAAATGCGCCGCGGTTCTTTTTAGGGCGTGGGCAGCGTCCGCCCGCCGGGGCATGGGTCCCGGACGGTTCATCGCAAGAGACATCAAGGAATTCCAACGTGGCAAAAGTGACAAAGAGCTTCCAGTACGGCAACCAGACGGTGACGCTCGAGACCGGCGAGATTGCGCGCCAGGCCGGCGGCGCCGTGATGGTGTCCTGCGATGGCACCCAGGTGCTGGTCGCCGCGGTCGCCAACAAGACCGCGCGCGAAGGCCAGGATTTCTTCCCGCTGACCGTCGACTACCAGGAAAAGTTCTACGCCGGTGGCCGCATCCCGGGTGGCTTCTTCAAGCGTGAAGGTCGCGCCACGGAGAAGGAGACGCTGATCTCGCGTCTGATCGACCGTCCGATCCGTCCGCTGTTCCCCGATGGCTTCCGCAACGAAGTCCAGATCATCGCCACCGTGATGTCGATGAACCCGGACGTCGACGGCGACATCCTGGCTCTGCTCGGTGCGTCTGCTGCGCTGGCCCTGTCGGGCGCGCCGTTCGACGGCCCGATCGGCGCTGCGAAGGTCGGTTACAAGGACGGCCAGTACCTGCTGAACCCGACCGTGTCGGAGCTGAAGGATTCGGATCTCGAGCTCGTCGTCGCCGGTACCGCGAACGCCGTGCTGATGGTCGAGTCGGAAGCCAAGGAACTGTCGGAAGACGTGATGCTCGGCGCCGTGATGTTCGGCCACCAGCAGATGCAGGTCGCCATCGCCACGATCAACGAGCTCGTCGCCGAAGCCGGCAAGCCGAAGTGGGAATGGTCGGCCCCGGCTACCAACGAAGGCCTGATCTCGGCCATCCGCACCGCGGTGGGCGAGCAGCTCGCCAGCGCGTTCCAGGTGCGTGACAAGCTCGAGCGCAAGGACGCGATCTCCAAGGTCAAGAAGGCGATCCTCGAAGCCGTGCAGCCGCACGCCGAAGCCAACGCCTGGTCGAACAGCGAGCTGTCGAAGGAATTCGGCGAGCAGGAATACCAGACGATGCGCGACTCGGTCCTCAAGACCAAGGTCCGTATCGATGGTCGCGCGCTCGACACCGTGCGTCCGATCGCATCGAAGGTCAGCATCCTGCCGCGCGTGCACGGCTCCTCGCTGTTCACCCGTGGCGAGACGCAGGCGATCGTCGCCGTGACCCTCGGCACCGCGCGCGATGGCCAGATCATCGACGCCGTCGCCGGCGAGTACAAAGAGCACTTCCTGTTCCATTACAACTTCCCCCCGTACTCGGTGGGCGAAGCCGGCCGCATGATGGGTCCGAAGCGTCGCGAGATCGGCCACGGCCGTCTGGCCAAGCGCGGCGTGCTCGCCGTGATGCCGACGATGGAAGAATTCCCGTACACCATCCGCGTCGTGTCGGAGATCACCGAGTCGAACGGTTCCTCGTCGATGGCGTCGGTCTGCGGTTCCTCGCTGGCGCTGATGGACGCGGGCGTGCCGATCAAGGCACCGGTCGCCGGCATCGCGATGGGCCTGGTCAAGGAAGGCGACGACTACGTCGTGCTGTCGGACATCCTGGGTGACGAAGATCACCTCGGCGACATGGACTTCAAGGTTGCCGGCACCACGAACGGCATCTCGGCGCTGCAGATGGACATCAAGATCCAGGGCATCACCGAAGAGATCATGAAGGTCGCGCTGGCCCAGGCGAAGCAGGGCCGTCTGCACATCCTCCAGGAGATGAGCAGCGCGCTGACCACGGCCCGTACCGAACTCAGCGAGTTCGCGCCGCGCCTGATCACGATCAAGATCCACCCCGACAAGATCCGCGAAGTCATCGGCAAGGGCGGTTCGGTCATCCAGGGCATCACCAAGGAAACCGGCACCCAGATCGACATCCAGGACGACGGCACGATCACGATCGCGTCGGTCGACGCCGCCGCTGGCCGCGCCGCGAAGGAACGCATCGAGCAGATCACGTCGGACGTCGAGCCGGGCCGCATCTACGAGGGCAAGGTCGTCAAGCTGATGGACTTCGGTGCATTCGTGACGATCTCCCCCGGCAAGGACGGTCTGGTCCACGTGTCGCAGATCTCCAACGATCGCGTCGAGAAAGTCAGCGACGTGCTCAAGGAAGGCGACGTGGTCAAGGTCAAGGTGCTGGAAGTCGACAAGCAGGGCCGTATCCGCCTGTCGATGAAGGCTGTCGAAGAAGGTGAAGGCACGCCGGCCGAGTAATCGCCAGCGTTGCATGTGACAAGGAAACGGGCCGCGCAAGCGGCCCGTTTTCGTTGTGGCGTCCGGTCGGTTTCGAACACGCGTCTCACAACTCGCATCGAGGCCGGGCCGCGCACGCAGGTGGGTAGAGCGCGGCGAAACCCATCGCTCTTCGAGATTGCGAGCGGGGTCTACCTGACCGATCAGCTGCGCCCGCGACGGCCTTTGTCGAAAGACCGGCCGCCACGGACACAAGTCCGCCCGGTGGATGGGCAAGCGCGGATGCATCGCGACACCAGATACACCGCGGGCTTCGCGAGTCGGCGCGACGATGGCTTTGGCTGCGCTCTACCCATCCTACGGATGCGGTTCCTACCTCCGCTGACGTCCCAATGCAGCTGCACCTGATGCATTTTTCGACGGCTGCCGGATCCGCTGAAATCCCTGAAAATCCCCGCAAAAGAACGCCCTTCGACGCCGTTCCCGCACGAACCTGACTGCGCCACCTAGTCCCATGGTGTGAGTTTGCAATTCTTGTTCATCTGGCAGGCTTGCGGCATGCAGACCGATACCCCCACCCAGAACGCTGTCAAAGCCCCGACACCCGGGCCCGCGCCGAAGCGCAAGAAGCTGTGGCACCACCTGTACTTCTGGGTACTGGTCGGAATCGCCGCGGGCATCATCATTGGTCTCGCCGCGCCGGAAGTCGGCGCGCAGATGAAATGGCTGGCCGATCTCTTCATCAAGCTGGTCAAGGTCGTCATCGCGCCGACCATCTTCGCGACCGTCGCGGTCGGCATCGCCGGACTCGGCAACCTCGCCAAGGCCGGCGGCTTGGCGCTCAAGACGGTCATCTACTTCAACGTCACCACCGTCTTCGCGCTGGGCATCGGCCTGGTCGTCATCAACCTGCTGGGCCCGGGCCGCATGCTCGGCCTCGACATCGCTACCTTCGATGCCTCGGCAGCCGAGGGCACGCTCAGCAGCGCCGGCGCAGCTGCGGGCAGCGGCTTCACAGGCTTCCTGCTGCATCTGGTGCCCAGCTCGTTCTTCGGTGCCTTCGTCGAAGGCCAGCTGATCCAGGTGCTGGTGATGGCGATCCTCGTCGCCTGCGCGATCACGATGCTCGGCGAGCGCGGCAAACCTGCCGTCGCCGCGCTCGACACGATCGCCCAGGTGATGTTCGGCGTCATCAAGATCGTCATGTGGTTCGCCCCGCTGGGCGCGATGGGCGGCATGGCCTTCACCATCGGCGAGTACGGCGGCGCGATCCTCGGTTCGCTCGGCTACTTCATGGTGAGCTTCTGGCTGACCTGCCTGCTGTTCCTGTTCCTGGTGCTCGGACCGATCTGCTGGTGGTCGGGCTTCAACATCTTCAAGTACATCCGCATGATCCGCGACGAACTGCTGATCGTGCTCGGCACGTCCTCATCGGAGACGGTACTGCCGCGCATGCTGGCGAAACTTGAAGCGGCCGGCGTCCCGAAGTCGGTCGTCGGGCTGACGATTCCCACCGGCTATTCGTTCAACCTCGACGGCACCGCGATCTACATGTCGATGGGCGCGATCTTCATCGCCCAGGCCTTCGGTATCGAAGTCCCGCTGGGCACGCAGATCGCGCTGCTGGTCTTCATGCTGATCTCGTCGAACGGCGCAGCCGGTGTGTCGGGCGCGGGCCTGGTGACGCTGGCGGCCTCGCTGGCCGCGTTCGAGAGCGTGATTCCGCTCGCGGGCATCGCCTTGATCGTCGGTATCGACCGTTTCATGTCGGAAGGCCGTGCGCTGACCAACCTGACCGGCAACGGTATCGGCACGCTGGTGATCGCACGCTGGACCGGACAGCTCGATCGCGAGCGTCTGGACGAGGTGCTCGACAGTCCGTCGCTGGTCGATCCCGACCGTCTGCTCGCCGAGAAGAACGCTGCCGAAGCAGCGGCGCCGATCAACGCCTTGCCGGTCAAATGATCCCGATGGCCGCCCGCCGACGCCGCGTGCGTTGAACGGGTAGATGCAGCCGTTGCGCACGCAACGGTTGCGCGTCCACCGCAGAGCCTTTAGGTTGCAACACATGCCCCGCATCGCCGCCAACAATCGCAACCGCAACGCACTGCGCACGAATAATCGTGCGCGGCCGATGCGGGTGTGGGAGCAGGCGCAGCAGTAAAGCAAGACGCGCAGGCACCGGAACACGAACCCGCATCGGCCGCGATGCGGGTTTTTTTGTGTCCGCATCCGGCTCCACCGACATCGCAATCCACGACATCCCAGGAGCTTCACCATGTGTTCGATCTTCGGCATCTTCGGCCTGCAACCCGGCGACGACGCAACCGTTCTGCGCCGGCAGGCGCTCGAGTGTTCGCAGCGCCAGCGCCACCGCGGCCCGGACTGGAGCGGCGTGCACGTCGACGACCGCGCGATTCTCGTGCACGAACGTCTCGCGATCGTTGATCCAGCGGGCGGCTCGCAGCCGCTGCTGTCCGAGGATGGCGCGCTGGTGCTCGCGGTCAACGGCGAGATCTACAACCACCAGACGCTGAAGACCGAGCTGCGCGTGCCGTACGCGTTCCAGACCGCGTCGGACTGTGAAGTGGTCAGCGCGCTCTACCGCGAGCACGAAGCCGACGGCACCGGCCCGTCTGCGTTTCTCGAGCGACTCAACGGCATCTTCGCGTTCGCGCTATGGGACCGCGACAGCGGCCGCGCGATCATCGCCCGCGATCCGATCGGCGTGGTGCCGCTGTACTGGGGCCATGACCGGGAAGGCCGCCTGCGCGTCGCATCCGAGATGAAGGCGCTGGCCGATACCTGCGCCGATGTCGCGCAGTTCCCGCCCGGGCACTGGTACGACAGCGCGACCGGCGTGCTCACGCAGTACTACAAGCGGCCCTGGCGCGACTTCGATGCGGTGGAAGGCGTGGACGTGTCGCTCGACGACGTACGCGAGGCCTTCGAGGCCGCCGTGCACCGCCAGCTGATGACCGACGTGCCCTATGGCGTGCTGCTGTCGGGTGGTCTGGATTCCTCGCTGGTCGCCGCGGTCGCGGCGCGCTATGCGCGGCATCGCGTCGAGGACGGCGACCGCAGCGAAGCCTGGTGGCCGCGTCTGCATTCGTTCGCGATCGGCCTCAAGGGGTCGCCCGATCTTGCGGCTGCCGCAATCGCCGCGGAGTCGCTGGGCACCGTGCATCACGGATACGAGTACACGTTCGAGGAAGGCCTCGATGCGATCCCCGATGTGATCCGCCACGTCGAAACCTTCGACGTGACCACGATCCGCGCGTCGACGCCGATGTTCCTGCTCGCGCGCCGGATCAAGGCGATGGGCGTGAAGATGGTGCTGTCGGGCGAGGGCAGTGACGAAATCTTCGGCGGCTATCTCTACTTCCACAAGGCACCCGACGCGCGGCAGTTCCACGAGGAGCTGGTGCGCAAGCTCGACGCGCTGCACAACTACGACTGCCTGCGCGCGAACAAATCGATGATGGCCTGGGGCGTGGAGCCGCGCGTGCCGTTCCTCGATCGCGAGTTCCTCGACGTGGCGATGCGTTTCGACGCCGCGCACAAGATGATCCACCGCGGCAGCGACGGCTATCAGCGCATGGAGAAGGGCGTGCTGCGCGCCGCGTTCGACGGCCATCTGCCGGACGAAATTCTGTGGCGGCAGAAGGAGCAGTTCAGCGACGGCGTCGGTTACGGCTGGATCGACGGGCTCAAGGCGCATGCCGAGGCGCAGGTCAGCGATCGCGAACTCGCGGCTGCGGCGAGCCGCTTCCCGCACAACCCGCCGCTGACGAAGGAGGCGTACTTCTACCGCAGCGTGTTCGAGCGCGTGTTCCCGTCGCCGGCTGCAGCGGCCACCGTGCCGGGCGGCAAGTCGATCGCCTGTTCGTCGCCTGCTGCGATCGCCTGGGACGCCGCGTTCGCGAATGCGGCCGATCCATCGGGACGCGCGGTCGCCGGCGTGCACAACGCGGCGGTGGCAGCCTGAGTCTTGAGCCCTCCCTCGCGTGCGGGGGAGGGTTGGGAGGGGGCGAACGATCAGCAGGCCCGCAGCTTTATCGTGCGAGCAGTTTGCAGCCGCCGGCTTTAAAGCTTTCCCGCCATCCGCGCCAGCGTTTTATCGCGCCAGAAGAAGTGATGCAGCGCGACCATCGCGACGTGGCCGGCGACGACGGCCAGCAGGGTCCAGGCGATGACGCCGTGCGACAGGTTCGCCGGCGCCATCAGCCACTCCAACTTCTCGCCGGTCGCGGGAAACAGTGGAATCCCCCACGGTGCGAAACCGCGGCCGCTGCCGTATTCCCGCAGCAGCGCGACGGTTGGCACGTAGAACATCAGGGCGTAGAGCAGTGCATGCCCCGCGAGCGCGAGACGACCGACCAGCGTCGCCGGATGCGGCGGGCGCTTGCGCCATTGCGACAGGCCCCAGGCGCCGCGCAGCAGGATTGCCAGCATCAATAGCGTGCCGACCGGCTTGTGGCTGCCGACGAGAAGGGCGGTCAGTGGATGGCGACCGAGCAGGAGCTTCACGCCCATGCCGGTGAACTGCCACGCGAACAACGCGCCCATGCCCCAATGCAGCACCCGCGTGACCAGGCCGTAGCGCAGCGGTGAGTCGGTCCAGCGAGACGACATGGTGCATCCAAGGCGGAGATCCGACGCACAGTTCAGCCGCGCGCCCGCGTGCTGTCAATCGCGCGTGTGCGTTCGTTCGCGCGGATGAAGGACAGAGTAGATTCGAAACTGCGACCGGTCCGATCCACCATTGACCCCCGTACGGGACCGCGGCGACCCCAGCCCGTAAACTGGGTGTCACGTTTCCAGACACACGAGCAGCACAGTGATCATCCATCCCAAGGTCCGCGGCTTCATCTGCACCACCACGCATCCGACCGGCTGCGACCACAACGTGCGCGACCAGATCGCCGCCACGCGCGCGCGCGGCGTTCGCGACGACGGTCCGAAAAAGGTGCTGGTGATCGGCGCGTCCAGCGGCTACGGCCTGGCGGCACGCATCAGCGCGGCGTTCGGCTTCGGCGCCGACACGCTCGGTGTGTTCTTTGAAAAGCCCGGCACCGACAAGAAGGCCGGCACGGCCGGCTGGTACAACTCGGCCGCGTTCGATCGCTACGCCAAGGAGGCTGGTCTCTACAGCCGCTCGATCAACGGCGATGCGTTCTCCGACGCCGCGCGCGCGCAGGCGATCGACCTGATCAGGAACGAGATGGGCGGCCAGGTCGATCTGGTCGTCTATTCGCTGGCCTCGCCGGTGCGCAAGCTGCCCGGTACCGGTGAAGTGAAGCGCTCGGCGCTCAAGCCGATCGGCGAGGCCTACACCTCGACCGCGATCGACACCAACAAGGACCAGATCATCGAAGCGTCGATCGAGCCCGCGACCGAGCAGGAGATCGCCGACACCGTGACCGTGATGGGCGGCGAAGACTGGCAGCTGTGGATCGACGCGCTGCGCGAAGCCGGTGTGCTGGCCGACGGCGCGAAGACCGTGGCCTTCAGCTACATCGGCACCGAGATCACCTGGCCGATCTACTGGCACGGCGCGCTGGGCAAGGCCAAGGCCGACCTCGACGCGACCGCGCGTCGCATCGATGCGCAGCTCGCCGAAACCGGCGGCAGTGCGAACGTCGCCGTGCTCAAGTCGGTCGTCACCCAGGCCAGCGCCGCGATTCCGGTGCTGCCGCTGTACATCGCCATCGCTTTCAAGGTGATGAAGGAAAAGGGCCTGCACGAGGGCACGCTCGACCAGCTCGACCGCCTGTTCCGCGAACGCATGTACCGCGCCGACGGCGCACCGGCCGAAGTCGACGACGAAGCGCGCCTGCGCCTCGACGACTGGGAACTGCGCGACGACGTGCAGGCGCAGTGCAAGGCGCTGTGGCCGCAGATCACCAGCGAGAACCTGTTCGCGCTGACCGACTACGCCGGGTACAAGCACGAGTTCCTCAAACTGTTCGGTTTCGAGCGCAGTGATGTGGATTACGACGCGGAAGTGAATCCGGTGGCGGAGTTCGATGTGATCGAATTGCGCGACTGATCGCGTCTGCACGCTTGGAAAAGCCCCGCTTATGCGGGGTTTTTTTCTGATGGGGCTGCGCCATCGTGGTGACGCAGGGTGTGTGTTGGTAATCCGTTTGATGTGCTGTTGCCGGGGTGTATGTTCTGGGATTTGTTGCTTTAGCTTTTGGCTTTAGCTTTTAGCTTTTAGCTTTTAGCTTTTGGCTTTGGCTTTGGCTTTGGCTTTGGCTTTGGCTTTGGCTTTGGCTTTGGCTTTGGCTTTGGCTTTGGCTTTGGCTTTGGCTTTGGCTTTGGCTTTGGCTTGGCCTTGGCTTTTGATCTTCAATCGAGCCGTAAAGAGAGCCGAGCACCGGAGCCTGGCGTGGCCGGAGAGCAGCCCATGTCTGAGCGCAGCGAGTTTGGGCTGCGTGCCGCGTCAGGCGAGGAGCGGAGGGGACCGATGCAGCTTCATCGCATCGGCTCGCGTCCGGCGAAGACGGTTTTGCTTACTTTTGCCAAGACAAAAGTAAGCCGCGCGACAGCGCGGAAGCCCTGTACTTGATCTTCGCCTTGCGAGCACTTCGTCAGGCGGCGCATCGAAATCCAGCGCCACGACTGAGAAGCGAAAAGCAAGTGCAGGGCTTTCGCCCGCTGCGCGTGCGAGTCCCTTTTGGATGGACCCAAAAGGAACCAAAAGGTCCCTTCGCCAGACGCGATCCGCCGCGATGCAGCCGCGACGGTCCCCTGCGCTTCTCGGACGTCGGGGCACGCAGCCCAAACTCGCTGCGCTCAGACATGGGCTGCTCTTCGACCCCGCCGCCCTGCGATGCTCGGCTCGCTCTACGGCTCGATTCAAGTCAAAGGCTGAAAGCCAAAGCCAAAGCCAGAGCCAGAGCCAGAGCCAGCGCCAGCGCCAGCGCCAGCGCCAGCGCCAAAGACAAAGACAAAGACAAAGACAAAGACAAAGACAAAGACAAAGACAAAGACAAAGACAAAGACAAAGACAAAGACAAAGACAAAGACAAAGACAAAGACAAAGACAAAGACAAAGCTGGAGCTACGCACCGCCAGCGATCACTCGTATCCGGTGGAAAGCTGCACCAACTGGCGCGACATCTCAGGCGTCGATACGCCGCAACTCAAGAGCGGCGTCATACACAGCCCCACTGGCCGCATCCAGCCCCTCCATGCCACGAATGACCTGTCCGTTCCGCCACGGCGCGTAGTCGTTGAAGCTGCCCATGCCGCCGAAGACATGCATTACCGCACCGGACAGCGCGTTGAGTGCGTCCTGATCCGGGGCGTCCTTCGCGAGTAATTCGGCGCGGGACAGGCACGACTCGAAGTGGCGCGTCCACGTGCAGTCCCAGTCAAGTCGCAGCATCGCGACGAGCGCACCAAGGTGGATCCGCAGTGTGTCGAGTTGCGCGCGGCGGTCGGGCATGAAGAGTCTGGTTCAGATTGAAAGATCGGATGCGACAGTGAGCTGTGTCAGCGGGAAGCCTCGGGCACGAGCCGCAACGTATGCACCGTCGTCTGCGGCAGGAACGGCGAGGGACGACCCTGCGCCCAGTCACCATGGCCGGCGCCCCAGTACGGCGAGAGTGGATGTCCGCTCTGGCCGCCGGGCATGTGGGTGATGCCGTCGGCCTCGTGTCCGGGTGCGACGACCATGCGCTGCGAGGCGCCGAAGGCCGGGCCTTGGACGCGCGGCACGGTGCCGTCGCCGGGCAGCGGCTCGGCCGGCATGCACAGCGCGCGCTTGCCGAGTAGCGGAATCGCCGACGCGAGCGGGTGGCAGATCGCGGTGGTGTTGCGCTCGCCCCAAGTGCGTCCGGCGAGCGGGCCATCACCGGCCACGCTGTCGCGCGCGTCGCGGGCCGCGTCTTCGAACAGTGCCTGCCAGCCGTTGTCGGCCGGTGTGCAGACGCCGCGCTGCGTGTCCGGTGTGCAGGCGAAGCGGCGCGGCAGCAGATGCGCGGGACGCTGTCCGACCAGCGGCCAGACCACGCCTTCGAAGTTCGGCGGATCCGGCGTTTCGAAGGCGTCGCCCAGCGCGGCGCGCGCGGGTGCGGCGAGGCCGTCTGCGAGACGTTCGTGCACGGCGAGGCGCCAGGCGCGGACCAGGCGATAGCCGACAGAATCAACGCTTGCATGACCGCTCCAGTCGCGCGAAGCATCGGCCAGGGCGCGCAGCGCGATGTCTTCGCCCGCTTCGTTCGCGATCGAGTCTAGCAACGCGTGCCAGCGCGACAGCAGCAATGCGCGATCGTCGAGCTGGATCGCCAGCAGGTCACGTTCGGCGAACTGCGTGCGCGCTTGCAGGCCTTCGCGGATCTGCCAGGCGCGCATGCCGAGTGCGGCGCCGCCATCACCGATGCGTGCGAAATCCGTGCCATCGACGACGCGGCTGTTCGCGGTCCACAGCCGATCGGTATCGGGCGAGCGCAGCAGCGGCGAGGCGCCGGTCGTGATGGACCACGGCGCGCAGCGGTTCCCGTCGGTCGCGGCATCGGCCGTCAGCGGCACGGAAACGGTACGGCCGTCGCAGCCGGCGGCGCGCACCGGAACCGGGCCGAGCAGACGCCAGGCGATGCGGCCGTTGCGATCGCCGATCACGAGATTCTGGGTCGGTGTCGCGGTGCGGTCGGCGATGGCCAGCGCATCGTCGAGATCGCGCGCGTGGGCGAAGTCGGCCAGGCCGAAATTCAATGCGCCGGGCTGATGCGCGGTCCAGCGCAAGGCGAGCGCGCTGCCGTCGTCTTCGCGGTGGACCAGCGGGCCCCAGTCGCTGTCTTCGACGACCAGCGTGACGGGCGCGCCGCCGGCGACCTCGATGCGCTCTTCATGTCGCCTCAGCGGCGTGCAGCCCGCAGGCGCGCCGTCGTTGCAGGGCACCACGCGCTGCCAGTCGAGGTAATCGCCGTAGCTGTTGGTGAACCCCCAAGCGACGAGGGTGTTGCTGCCGACGATGATCGCCGGCAGGCCGGGCAGGGTGAAACCGGTGACGTCGACCTGTCCGCCCGGCGCACGTGGGTCGGGATAGCGAAGGCGCGCGCGGAACCAGATGTTGGGCGCGCGTAGACCCAGGTGCATGTCGTCGGCAATGAGGGCGCGACCGTCGGCCGTCAAGGCACCGGAGACGGCGAAGTTGTTGCTGCCAGCCCTGAGGTCCGCCGCCGCAGGCGGCGCACCAACGCCACTCTCCCGCAACGTGGGAGAGAGGGGGACCGTTTGTGAAACAAACGGTGGAGTGAGGGCCAGCCGAGATGCCGGGTGTGAGGCCCCGGCCTGCGAAGACTCGACGGATGCGAACGGCGAACGTTCCCGAAGCGCGCCATCGCCCTCCACCACATCCAGCAACCGCAGATCCACAACACCCGCGCCCGGCAGTACCGCATCGCCACGTGCAGCGCCGAACAGCGGCGCATCCCAACGGCTGCCGTCATGCGCGAACAGATCGAACAGTTCCGGCGGCAACGCAGGCCGCAAGCGGTGCATCGCCAGCTCACTCGCGTTGGTCGCGTCCTGCAGATCGAAGTACATCGCGAAGCCGGTCAGCGCGGAATCCGCCGGCGCCCACGGTTGCGGCGTTTGTCGCAGCAGCAGATAGGCCCACGGTCGTACGCCCAGCGACGCGAGCCCAGAGTTCGCGCCGTCTGCATACGCCTGCAGCTGCGGCATACGATCACCGGCGACTGCGGCGAGATCGGCTTCTACCCGCGCGCGCATGCGATGCACGCGATTGCGACGATCGGTCTCGAGCGCGCGTTCGCCGAACAGCGCCGAGAGTTCGCCCGACGGCACGCGCCGCATCAGATCCATCTCGAAGTAGCGTTCCTGCGCGTGCACGAAACCGAGCGCGCGCATCGCGTCGGTCTCGCTGGCAGCGGTGATCGTGACCACGCCGGCGGCGTCGCGTTCGATGGTCGCAGGCGCGGTGAGTCCGATTAGCGACTGGTCGCCGTCGAGTGTCGGCAGGCTTGCGCGCATCGACAGCCAGGCAAACACAGCGGCCGCGACCAACAGCACGACGAGCGCGAGCACCGCCCGCAGGATCCATTTGCGCATGCACGATTCCCCGGCCGCGGCAGGTGCGGCGCGGTCCGATTATTCCACGCGCATGTTGCGGGCCGGCGCGTGAGCCGGCCCTAGTCGCTCAGTTGCGCGCGTGCTCGGCCAGGCCGGACACCACGCCCAGCGACGGATCGCCGCGCACGATGCGCGCATCCGGGAAACGCGCCTGCGCGGCCGCCTGCACGTAAGGCGCGCCGGACATGCCGCCGGTCAGGAACAGGCTGTCCGGCGGCGCGTCGAGATCTCCGCGCACGTCGTCGAGCAAGGCGCCGATGGTGTCGAGAAAGCGTGCGCTGGCGGTCTCCAACGCAGCACGCGTCGCGTCCACGCGCAGGCCCGGTTCGATGTAGTCCAGCGCGTGGCCGGCCTCGTCGTGTGCGCTCAGGCGCACCTTCATGCCCTCGACACCGCGGTACAGGCGCGTGGTGCCGCCGTCGCGCTGCAGGGCCTGCAGGCGCGCGCCGAACGGCGCATCCACATGGCCGAAGTCGCGCTTGTGGAAATCGCGCTGCCGCGGCATGTCCTGCACCGTCGCCGCTTCGACAAAATGATGCACCGGAATGCGGCTCGCGCCCTTGCCGAACACCGGCATGACCTGGGCCATGCTCAGCGCGAGGTCGACGTCGGTGCCGCCGTTGGCGACGCCCCAGGCGCGGTGCACGCGCGGCGCGCCGTCGCCGCCCACTTCCGCCAGCGCGATGTCGGTCGTGCCGCCGCCGATGTCGACAACTAGAGTCGTGTGCCGCTGCGGACTTTCGGCGTGATAGTGCAACGCGGCCGCCGCGGGCTCTTCGAGGAACTCGATCGAATCGAAGCCGGCCTGGGCCGCGGCGTCGCGCAGCAACGCCAGCGCCTGTTCGCCGCCGGCCTCGCCGAGCGAACTGCGAAAACGCACCGGCCGCCCCAGCGTCGCCGTGCGCACCGTGGTGCCGAGCTGCTGGCTCGCGGTCAGGCGGATGTGTTCGAGGATGTGCGCGGCGATGCCGGTGATCGTTTCCTTGGCGCGCGGATGCAGGTTGAAGCCGAGCATCGACTTCGGCGACTGCACCAGATTGCCGCTGCCTTCGAGCAGGTAGCTCTCGATCGCCGCCTCGCCGAACACCGCGTGCTGCAGATCGGCGGCCGAGGACTCCGCATCGCGCATGCGCGCCTCCAGCCATTGGCGCCGCACGATGCGGATCGCGTCGCGGCGCAGCTGCGCGGACGGACGAGGCGTGCCGCCGGCGCGGGTCTGGTCGCTGCGCAAGCCGCGCATCAACGATTCCACCTCGGCCTCCATCGCCCCGTCGAGCTCGAACGCATCGAGATCGGGCAGGGTAGTCGGGAAGAACACCGCGGTGCGGAACTGCGGCTGTCCGTCGAACTGGATGTGCACCAGCCGGTCGCCGATGCGCGCAGCGGCGGCGGAATAGCTGGTACCGAAGTCGATGCCGATCTTCATTTTGGGGGTGCGACAGGCGGAAGGCGCGGGAGTCTACGCCGATGCGCGTCACGCCGCTTGCAACGGCCTGTGCGGTCTCCTCAACGCCGGCGCGACGCGCTTGAGAATGCGAAATGCATCCATTCCCATCCGATCATGCTTCGCGGCGGCCCGGCATACTGCGCGCATTCCACGTGTTGCGAGCGCTGCCATGAAAGGACATCCCGAAGTCGTCGATTACCTGAAGTTCCTGCTCCGCGGCGAGCTGGCGGCGCGCGACCAGTACTTCCTGCATTCGCGCCGCTACGAGGACCTGGGCCTGCACCAGCTCTACGCGCGCATCAATCATGAGATGGAAGAGGAAACCCAGCACGCCGACGCGCTGCTCAAGCGCATCCTGTTCCTGGAAGGCGTGCCGGATATGCGTCCCGACGCGTTCGAGCCGGGCGTCACCGTCGAGGAAATGCTGCGCAAGGATCTCGACCTCGAATACCTCGTGCGCGACAACCTCGCTAAGGGCATCGTGTTGTGCGAGCAGCACAACGACTTCGTCAGTCGCGAAGTGCTGGTGACCCAGCTCGCCGACACCGAGGAAGATCACACCTACTGGCTGGAGAAGCAGCTGCGCCTGATCGGCATGATCGGCCTGGAGCGCTACCAGCAGAGCCGCATGGGCGAAGCGGAAGGCACGCACGCCGGCGTGGGGTGAGGAAGCGCGGCGGGTTCGCCGCGTTGTCGTGAGTCTGGAAACGCCTGCGCTTGTTGTGGGCGTTCTTGTTTCTGGCGGGTGAGACGCCGCTGCTCCATCCGATTCGAATGAGGCGTTTGCCCTCACCCCAACCCCTTTCCCAGAGGGGAGGGGCTTTAAGGCAGACGCTCGCGGGATTCGAGCCCCTCTCCCTCCGGGAGAGGGGTTGGGGTGAGGGCTGCCGCCGAAGAAAAACCTCGAACCGCGCGCCGCCCCAAACCCGCATCACCCCCGACGCACCACCCGATACACGGCCGTCGACAACGCAGTAACCCCATCCGCCACGAATCCCGGCTCGTCCGCAAGAATGTCGCGCCGCTCCACTGCATCGACCCGCCAGTCGCGATCCAACAACGCGTGCACCTCGGCCGCCGCGACCGAAAATGGCGGCCCCGCTTTCTCCGCCTGCGGATACTCCAGCGTGACCAGCAGCCCGCGGGATGCCGCCGGCAACCGATGCCATGCCGTGGCCGCGTACGTGCGGCGCAGCTCGGGCGGCAGTGCGATCAGCGCCGCACGGTCGTAGACAGCGGCGCAGTCCGCGAGCACGTCGGCGTCCAGCGCGAACGCATCGCCGACGATCAGTTCGTATGCACCGGCAACAAAGTGGCGGCCCGCAGCTGTTTCACGGATCGCCGGCAGCAGGTCGCGCTCTTCGAAGAACTGGCGCACCGCCATTTCCGACAGTTCGACACCGAGCACGCGATGGCCGTGTTCGGCCAGCCAGACCATGTCGAGCGATTTGCCGCACAGCGGTACGAAGACGCGGGTATCCGGTGCAAGATCGAGCGCGGGCCAGTGTTTCAACAGCAGCGGCAGCGGGGCGTCGCGGTGGAAACCGATGAGATCGTGGGACCAGCGTTCGTGCCAGAACTCGGGGTGCATGACGGCTCCAGGATTCGAACAGTTTCGTTATCGCGACGATCAGGTGCGCGCGGCGTTGGATCGCCGCGACGCACCCGTGCCGGCGTCATTCGACGTCGAGCCCTTCGACCTTCTGCCAGCCGCGCGGCAGCAGGCCACCACGCGATGCGCGCGCGCCGATGTAGGCGTCGAGTTCCTTGAACGACAGCGTCATCGTGCGTGCACCCGAGCGCACCAACAGCGAACTCCCCGGCGCGACGACGGCGAGCGCGACCACCTGTTCGGTGCCGCGCTTGGCCTTCGGAATCTCGATGATCTTGTTGCCTTTGCCCTTGTCGAGTTCCGGCAGCTCGGCGACCGGGAACACCAGAAGATGACCGGCGCTGGTCACCACGACCAGACGGTCGGCATCGACAGCGCGCACCGCGGCCGGTTGCAGCACCGTCGAACCCGGCGACAACGACAGCATCGCCTTGCCCGCCTTCTGCCGGCCGGTGAGGTTCTCGAAGCGGGTCACGAAGCCGTAGCCATGCGAAGACGCAACGACGAAGCGCGCGTCCGATTCACCGGCCACGACCGCCTGGAACGACGCGCCCGCAGCCGGCGAGAAGCGGCCGGTCAGCGGTTCGCCGTTGCCGCGCGCCGATGGCAACGAATGCGCGACAGTGGAATAGCTGCGGCCAGTCGAATCGAGGAACGCGACCTGCTGCGTCGTGCGGCCGCGCGCGAACGCGAGCAGGCTGTCGCCGTCGCGATAGTTCATGCCGGCCGGATCCACGTCGTGGCCCTTGGCCGCGCGCACCCAGCCCTTCTCGCTGACGACGATCGTCACCGGCTCGCTCGGCACCAGATCGCTCTCGTCGAGCGCCTGCGCGGCGCCGCGTGCGACCAGTGGCGAACGACGCGCATCGCCGTACTTCTTCGCATCGGCCTGCAATTCGTCCTTGATCAGCTTCTTCAGCTTGGTCTTGCTCTCGAGCGTGGTGATCAGGCGATCGCGCTCGCTTTCCAGCTCGGCCTGTTCGCCGCGGATCTTCATCTCTTCCAGGCGCGCGAGCTGGCGCAGGCGCGTTTCGAGGATGTAGTCGACCTGGTCGTCGCTGAGTTCGAACCGCGCCTGCAGCACGGCACGCGGCTCGTCCTCGGTACGGATGATGTGGATCACCTCGTCGAGATTCAGGAACGCGACCAGCAGTCCATCGAGCAGGTGCAGGCGACGCTCGACCTTCTCCAGACGATGGGTCAGGCGGCGTGTCACGGTGGTGGTGCGGAACTGCAGCCACTCCGACAGCAGCATCTTCAGGTTCTTGACCTGCGGACGCCCGTCGAGCCCGATGACGTTGAGATTGACGCGGTAGCTCTTCTCGAGATCGGTGGTGGCGAACAGATGGCCCATCAGCTGCTCGGCGTCGACGCGGTTGGAGCGCGGAATCAGCACCACGCGCACCGGATTGGCATGGTCGGACTCGTCGCGGATGTCTTCCAGCCACGGCAGCTTCTTGGCGCGCATCTGGGCTGCGATCTGTTCGATCACCTTGCTCGGACTGACCTGGTGCGGCAGTGCGGTGATGACGATGTTGGTGTGTTCTTTCTCGAAGGTCGCACGCGCGCGCACGCTGCCGTGGCCGGTTTCGTACATGTGCAACAGATCGGCGGACGGCGTAATGATCTCGGCGCTGGTCGGATAGTCCGGACCGCGCACGTGTTCGCACAGGTCGCGCACGGTCGCGTCGGGATCGTCGAGCAGGCGCAGGCAAGCGCTGACGATCTCATTGACGTTGTGCGGCGGCACGTCGGTGGCCATGCCGACCGCGATGCCGGTGGTGCCATTGAGCAGCAGGTGCGGCAGGCGCGCCGGCAGCCACGTCGGCTCCTGCATCGTGCCGTCGAAGTTGTCGGTCCAGTCGACGGTGCCGTGGCCGAGTTCGGCCAGCAGCATCTCCGCGATCGGCGTCATCTTCGATTCGGTGTAACGCATCGCCGCGAAGGATTTCGGATCGTCGCTGGAACCGAAGTTGCCCTGGCCGTCGATCAACGGATAGCGGTACGAGAACGGCTGCGCCATCAGCACCAGCGCCTCGTAGCACGCGCTGTCGCCATGGGGATGGTATTTGCCGATCACGTCGCCGACGGTGCGCGCGGACTTCTTCGGCTTCGCCGCCGCGCCCAGGCCCAGCTCGCTCATCGCGTAGATGATGCGGCGCTGCACCGGCTTGAGGCCGTCGCCGATGAACGGCAGCGCGCGGTCGAGGACCACGTACATCGAGTAGTCGAGGTAGGCGCGCTCGGCGAACTCGCGCAGCGGCAGCTGCTCGAAGCCATGGAAGGGGGTGCGGACGGACTCGGTCATCGGGACAGCATCTACGGTGGAACCTGGATTTTAGCGGGTGGTGGTCGCAGGTGCTGCGTTGCCGGCCTGCGCGACTGGCGCAATGCGGTCGCGGCGCACCCGGATCCTCCTCGCGGCCGTCGAGCGTGGGATCTTCGGGCGCTGCAATTGCCACGGTGGAGCGACCGTTCCGCTCGGCCCAGCGGTGTAACGGCTGCCCACGTGGCATCACATGCGACCGCGCATCGGCTGCGCACACTGTCGCCATCACCCGCGGAGCGATGACGATGACCCAGGCACACACCACCGACACCACGCGCGGCCCGCTGGAAGAAAAGCGGACGCCGGATGGCCCGAAAACGCCTGGCGAATCGTCCGAGAAGCGAGACCAGGACCAGCGCAACGATCCGGAATCGATGCCGGGTGCGCTCGAAGGCAACCCGACACGGCGCAGCGGCGAGGGCACGCCTGACAATCCCGGCAACCGCAAGCGCGACTGATGCGGCAGTCGCTGCGCTGCGCCTCTAGCGTGCCCAGTTCGGACGCGCCGTTGCGCAGAAAACCGGGTGATGCCGGCGCGGCGGAGCGACAGTCCGTCAGTTGACGCAGCAAACGACGGGCACAAAAAAACCCGCGATTGCGGGTTTGATGTTCACGGCTGGTAAGGCTGTGATGACCCTGGTGCCCGGGAGAGGACTCGAACCTCCACGGAGTTGCCCCCGCTAGCACCTGAAGCTAGTGCGTCTACCAATTCCGCCACCCGGGCAGGTCAGGTCGACAATTCTGGGGCGCGGCCCGCCGGCTGTCAATGCGATGCGTGCCGATGCCGCCACCGCTTCGTTGTGTGCGTCAGAACGGTTTGGTGAGCGCCAGCAACACGATGGCGAGGCCGATCACGAAGACCAGTGGCGCGGAGAACCGCAACAGGCCAGGCGGCGTCGGCGGCGGCTCGACGCGTGCCATCTGGTGCAACGTGCGGCTCAGCCAGCCGTGCAGGATCACCAGCGCGCAAACGAGCGCGAGTTTGATCCGCAGCCAGGACATCGCCAGCCAGCCGGCCTGCAGCGCGATGGTGAGACCCGCGCCCAGTGTCGCCAGCATTGCCGGCGACGTGACCCAGCGGTTCCAGCTGCGCAGGTTCGCGAGCAGCGAGCGCCCCGTGGGCGAGGCCAGCACGTCGTGGAGGGCGATAGCGATGCCACTGCCGACCATGCCGGTGAGCCACGTCGCCGCGGCCATGAAGTGGAGCAGCTTGAGCGTCAGGTAGTCCACGCAACGCTCCGGAGGTCCGGTCCGGCCACTTCGGCTGGATGGCCCGCACGCAGCGTAGTCGGATGTGATCTCCGAAAGCGCCCGTGCAGCGATCGGGGTGCCCGGCAGCAAACAGCAGGCACAAAAAAACCCGCGATTGCGGGTTTGATGTTCACGGCTGGTAAGGCTGTGATGACCTTGGTGCCCGGGAGAGGACTCGAACCTCCACGGAGTTGCCCCCGCTAGCACCTGAAGCTAGTGCGTCTACCAATTCCGCCACCCGGGCAGGTCAGGGCGCGTATGTTGTCGATGCCTCCGGCGCTTGTCAACGGGATTTTGAAAGGCCGTCTGCCGCGCTTCGACGCCAGCCTCGCGGGCGAGCCTGTACCATCGCGGCAATGGCTAAACCTCCAAGCAAGCGCGGCAGCAGCCGCGGAACGCCCGGGCCCGCGTCACAGGGGGCCGGCAAGCGCGGCACCTCTGGTCCGGCCCGCCCCAAATCGCACAGCGACCGCAAGGACGCATTGCCGCCGTGGATGCCCGATCCGGGCCTGCAGCGCGCGCTGCGGACCGGCGGACCCACGAAGTCTGCATCCCAGGACCGTCCGCCCGCAGCGCGCGGCGGGCGTTTCGAAGATCCGCACGCCAACCGCGAGGCGGCGCGCTACGCGAATCCGATCGCGAGCCGCGAGGCGATCCTGCAGACACTCGTCGACGCCGACGGCCCGATGACGTTCGACGAGCTCGCGCTCAAGCTCGCGCTCACCGAACCCGATCGCGCCGATGCCCTCGGCAAGCGCGTCGCGGCGATGCTGCGCGAAGGCCAGCTGCTGCAGAACCGCCGCGGCGGTCTGGTGCCGGCCAAGCGCATGGATCTGATCCCGGGCACGGTGATCGCCAATCCGGAAGGCTTCGGTTTCCTGCGGCCGGATTCGGGCGCGGGCGAAGACCTGTTCCTGCCGCCGACCGAGATGCGCAAGGTCATGCACGGCGATCGCGTGCTGGCCAGCCTGACCAATGTCGACGCGCGCGGCCGCCGCGCCGGTGTCGTCGTCGAAGTGCTCGAGCGCCGCACGACGCGCCTGATGGGGCGCTTCTCGGTCGAGCACGGCATCAGCTACGTCGTGCCTGACGATCGCCGCATCCAGCGCAACATCCAGATCCCGGTGGACGCCCGCCAGGACGCGCAGCACGGCCAGCTGGTCGTCTGCGAAATCACCGCGCCGGGCGATTCGCACCGTCCGCCGATCGGCCGCGTGCTGACCGTGCTCGGCGATGTGCTCAAGCCGTCGCTGGTGGTCGAGGCCGCGATCCACGGCCACAACCTGCCGCACGAGTTCTCGCAGGAGGTGCTCGACGAAGCCGCCGCGGTGCCGGTGGACGTGGAAGAACGCATGGTCGGCGGCCGCGTCGATCTGCGCACGCTCCCCCTTGTGACGATCGACGGCGAGGACGCCAAGGATTTCGACGACGCCGTCTACTGCGAGCCCAACCGCGACGGCTTCCGCCTCGTGGTCGCGATCGCCGACGTGTCGAACTATGTGCGTCCCGGCACGCCGCTCGACGACGAAGCCCAGCTGCGCGCGACCAGCGTGTACTTCCCGGGCTTCGTCGTGCCGATGCTGCCCGAGACGCTGTCCAACGGCATCTGCTCGCTGAAGCCGAAGGTCGACCGCATGTGCTTCGTCTGCGACATGCAGGTGCTGCGCGACGGCACGGTGTCGGAATCGAAGTTCTACGAAGCGGTGATGCATTCGCACGCGCGTTTGACCTACACCCAGGTGTGGAAGGCGGTCGGCGAACTCGACGAAGAGACGCGCGACGCGATCAAGCCGGTGCTGCCGCAGGTCGAACGCCTGCACCAGCTCTACGCGGTACTGGCCAAGGCACGTGCGAAGCGCGGCGCGATCGAGTTCGAATCGTCCGAAGTGCGCTTCGTGCTCGACAACACCGGTGAGGTCACCCAGGCCGGCATGCTCCAGCGCAACGATGCGCACAAGCTGATCGAGGAATGCATGATCGCGGCGAACGTGGAGGCCGCACGCTTCCTGCTCGAAGCCGGCATTTCCGCGCCGTACCGCGTGCACGACAAGCCGCCGGAAGCGAAGTACGCCGACCTGCTGGAATTCCTCAAGGAATTCTCGCTGCGTCTGCCGCCGTGGGCGAAAGTGCAGCCGAAGGACTTCACCGTCCTGCTGAAGAAGATCCGCGAGCGTCCCGACGCGACGCTGCTCGAATCGGTGCTGCTGCGCAGCCAGAGCCAGGCGGTCTACACGCCCGAGAACATCGGCCACTTCGGTCTGGCACTGGCGTCGTACGCGCATTTCACCTCGCCGATCCGCCGCTACCCCGATCTGCTGGTACACCGCGCGATCAAGCACGTGCTGTCGGGCCAGCCGTTGGCGAAGTTCATGTACACGCCGCGCCTCATGGAAAGCCTCTCGCTGCAGTGTTCGGAGCGTTCGCGACGCGCCGATGAAGCCGAGCGCGAAGTCGACGAGCGCTATCGCGCTGCGTGGATGGAGCAGCACGTCGGCGGCCAGTTCGACGGCGTGATCAGTGGTGTGACCAGCTTCGGTCTGTTCGTAGAACTCGACCAGTCGAAGGTCAACGGTCTGGTCCACGTGACCCAGCTGCCGAACGACTTCTACAGCTTCGATCCGATCCGGCGGATGCTCAACGGCCAGCGTGCCGGGCGGCAGTACCGCCTCGGCGACCGGGTGCGGATCATCGTGCTCAAGGCCAGCCTGGAAGACCGAAAGATCGACTTCCGTCTGGTCGATCCGGACTCGACGGTGCAGGGCGGCCCGAAGCCGCTGCCGCCGCGCGGCAAGCCAGCCAAGCGCGAGAAGAAGCCTTACTGAGCAGGCCGTTTCGCTAGAATGGCCGTTATTCGCGGGGCCGGCGCGCAGGTGCCGGCCCCGTCGATGTGTCCAGACACCCGCATTCCTTTCTTCGAATTCCCAGCACCATGACCAACAAGCAGAACCAGTGGATCGTCGGCATCAATGCCGTGGCCGCGGCCGTCGAACACGACGCCGAGAACGTGCGCGAGGTGCTGCTGGAAGCGGGCGCGAAGAATCCGCGCGTCGTCGAGATCGAATCGGCCGCGCGCCGCCGCGACATCGAGGTGCGCCGGGTCAACCAGCAGGCACTCGACGGCGTCGCCGGTGGCCTGCGGCATCAGGGCGCGGTCGCGCGCTACGCCGCCGCGAAGACCTGGGACGAGAACGAACTCGAAGGCCTGGTCGAGGCCGCAGAGGGCAAGGCGCTGCTGCTGGTACTCGACGGCGTGCAGGACCCGCACAATCTCGGCGCCTGCCTGCGCAGTGCGGCCGCCGCAGGTGTCACCGCCGTGGTGATCCCCAAGGACAAGGCCGTGCAGGTCAACGCGACCGTGCGCAAGACGTCGGCCGGCGCGGCGGACAGCATCCCGGTGGTGCGTGTGACCAACCTGTCGCGCACGCTGCGCGATCTGCAGAAGCTGGGCGTGTGGATCTATGGCCTGGCCGGCGAAGCCACCGCGACGCTGTATGCGACCGACCTGCGCGGCAACGTCGCGCTGGTGCTGGGCGGCGAGGCCGATGGCCTGCGTCGCCTGACCCGCGAGCACTGCGACGGCCTGGTGACGATTCCGATGCCGGGCGGCGATGCACTGGGCGGTGTCGAGAGCCTCAACGTCTCGGTCGCCGCCGGCGTGACCCTGTTCGAGGCCGTGCGCCAGCGCCTGGCCTGAACCCGCGGCTTGCCGCGGCCGGGGCATCGGCGGAAGATGCGCCGAACCTCGTCCCGTGGAGTACGCGATGGATCTGCAATGGCACCAGTGGTGCGGCATCGTCGGTGCGTTTCTCGTCGTGCTCGCGTATTTCCTGTTGCAGGTCACCCGTTTCTCGGGCGCGGGCCTGCCGTATCTGCTGCTGAACCTGTTCGGTGCGATTGGTCTGGCTGTGTCGTTGTATGGCGCTTTCAGCATGCCGGTGTTGATCATGCAGTTGGCGTGGATTGCGATCAGCTTGTTCGGGATTGTCAGGACGTTGGGGGCGCGGGGGCGGATGCGCTCTGGTCTTTCATCCAGGTAATCAGTCCAGTCGACGGGCGCTGAGGCGCGGCGGGGAATATCTTCGCGTTCCGCTGGGGCGCGAGATGCGCTGAAGTGCAGGGCTTTCGCCCGCTGCGCGTGCGAGTCCCTTTTGGATGGACCCAAAAGGAACCAAAAGGTCCCTTCGCCGGACGCGAGCCGACGCGATGAAGCCGCGTCGGTTCTCTCCGCTCCTCGCCTGACGCGGCACGCAGCCCAAACTCGCTGCGCTCAGACATGGGCTGCTCTTCGGCCACGCCAGGCTCCGGTGCTCGGCTCGCTCTACGGCTCGATTCAAGTCAAACGCTGGAAGCCGAAGCCGAAGCCGAAGCAGAAGCAGAAGCCGAAGCCGAAGAAGAGCGAGAGCCTGTAGCGTCGGGCCAAGCCAAGCCAAGCCGAAGCGAAGAAGCTGAAGCAAAGTGGCACGCCGTCACGCAAGGTGGTCAGCAGGCGAGCGAACACCTCGCATTTGAGTGGTGGCGTGTTGCGGTCACGCACGGTTGAGTTTCCGTAGAAGCGCGCCGTCACGCACACGCGCATCCAAGAAAAGCCGATCTCGTCATGCCCGCGAAGGCGGGCATCCATGGACATTGCTGCTCGCTTTGATTGTTGCGGCTGCGGCTCGTTTCTGCCCGCTCTTGCTGCTGTTGCTGTTGCTGTTGCTGTTGCTGTTGCGGTAGCTCTTGCTCTCGAATCGAGCAGTAGAGCGAGCCGAGCATCGCAGGACGGCGGGGTCGGAGAGCTGCCCATGTCTGAGCGCAGCGAGTGTGGGCTGCGTGCCCCGTCGTCCGAGAAGCGCAGGGGATCGCCGCGGCTGTATCGCGGCGGATCGCGTCCGGCGAAAATGGTTTTGCTTACTTTTGCCAAGACAAAAGTAAGCCGCGCAACAGCGCGGAAGCTTTGCACTTGCTTGAGCATCCACTGCGCCTGTCCGGAAAAATATGGCCAGGCTTTCCCATTCGAAAACGCCCCGCACCGCGGGTTACACCCCGGTAATCCGAACCCCGCATCCACCAACGATAATAACCCCACACCAGGAAGCGGGGACGACCCCGCCACTCCAATCCACACAAGGGGACGGCCCCATCGCAAAGATGGAGGCACTCCTATGTCCTGGATCATTCTCGTGCTCGCCGGCCTGTTCGAAATCGGCTGGGCGATCGGTCTGAAGTACACCGAAGGTTTCACGAAACTCTGGCCGACCGTCGGCACGGTCACCGCGATGGTGATCAGTGTCGGCTTGCTGGGCGTCGCGATGCGCGATCTGCCGGTCGGAACGGCTTATGCGATCTGGGTCGGGATCGGTGCGGTCGGCACGGTGATTCTCGGCATGGTGCTGATGGGCGATGCGGCGAGTCCGGGGCGGCTGATCAGTCTCGGCTTGATCATCGCCGGCATCATTGGATTGAAGCTCGCGAGCTGATGCTGCGAGGCGCGCGCTGCGACAGCGGCGCGCAGTGCGCTCTCACTCTGGACGCCTGCGCTCACCATTCCGCGACGAATCTGGACGCTGGTTCAGGAGAGCGCTGGCGCGCGTCATCGGCATCGCCGACCATGGCCGGCCCCACGTCGGTCCGTCGCGCACGGACTGCTTCTCACTGTCCCGGGAAAGCCTGTGCTGAGTGTCGTTGCGATCGTTCTTGCGTCCTATCTGGTGCTGCGTGTGGTGTTTCCCTTGCGTCTGCCCTGGCCGGTGCGTGCGGGACTGGCGGTGCTGGTCTACGGATTGGCGCTGCACCACCGCATCGTCGCGCGCTTCGCCGGCAGCATGGCGTCGCCGGAACTGCCGAAGCTCGTCATCGCCGCGCTCGGCACGGGCTTCATCGCGCTGCTGCTGACCGCACTGTTCGTGCTGCTGCTCGACGTGGTGACGCTGCTGCTCTGGGCGCTGCGTCGCCGCGATGCGCTCGCGACAATGCGCGGCCCGTGGCTGCGGCCCGGTGCTGCAGCGCTCGCGTTGCTGCTGTCGGCCTACGGCACGTGGCAGGCGATGGTGGTGCCGCAGGTGCGGCAGATCGAGGTGTCGATCGCGGGCCTGCCGCAGGCCTTCGACGGCTATCGCGTGCTGCAGCTGACCGACATCCACGCCAGCCGTCTGCTGACCGGCGACTGGGTCGCCGGCGTGGTCGCCGCATCCAATGCGCAGCAGGCGGATCTGATCGTCATCACCGGTGATCTCGTCGACGGCAGCGTGACTGCGCGTGCGAACGACGTGCGCCCGCTCGCGGATCTGCGTGCGCCGGATGGTGTCATCGCGATCACCGGCAATCACGAGTACTACGGCGAGTACCGCGGCTGGATGAACGCGTTCCGCGCGATGGGCATGGAGGTGCTGGAAAACGCGCACGTCCGTGTCGAACGCGACGGCGCGGCGTTGACGATCGCCGGTGTCACCGATCCGGTCGCCGAGCGCTACGGGCAGGCGCTGCCGGACATCGATGCCGCGATCGCGGGCGCCGATCCTCAGGCGCCGATCATCCTGCTCGACCACCGCCCGGTCGAAGCACGCGAGAACGCGAAGCGTGGCGTCGTGCTGCAGCTGTCGGGCCATACGCACGGCGGCCACATCATCGGCATGGACCGGCTGGTGGCGCGCGCGAATGGCGGCTTCGTGTCCGGTCTGTACCCGGTCGACGGCATGCAGCTCTATGTCAGCAACGGCGCCGGTCTGTGGCCGGGTTTCGCGACCCGGATCGGCGTGCCGTCCGAGATCGCGGTGATCACGCTGCGCCGCGCGGACGGCTGAGCGCCGCGCGGATTCAGTCGGCGGTCGCTGCCGGCGCCGCCATCTTCGGCCAGGCGTTGGCGATACGGCAGAACAGCTGCGCGGTCAGCGTGGTGTCGTAGAGCGCGGAATGTGCCTGCGTCTGGTCCCACTGCAGGCCTGCGGCCTGCACCGCGCGCGCCAGGACCGTCTGTCCGTAGGCGACGCCGGCGAGCGTGACCGTGTCGAACACGCTGAAGGGATGGAAGGGGTTGCGCTTGTGCTGGGTGCGCGCGACTGCGGCATTGATGAAGCCCAGATCGAAATGCGCGTTGTGGCCGACCAGGATCGCGCGCTGGCATTCGTGGTGCCGCACCGCGTTGCGGACGTGATTGAAGATGTGCTCCAGCGCTTCGCGCTCGGGCTTCGCGAACCGGAACGGATGGTGGATGTCGATGCCGGTCACTTCGAGCGACTGCGGATCGATGTGCGTGCCGTCGGCCGGTTCGACATGCGTATGCGCGGACGCACCCGGTACGAGATTGCCGTCCTCGTCGATGTTCAGAGGGATCGCCGCGATCTCCAGCAACGCATGGCGGCGGGACTCGAAACCACCGGTTTCGACGTCGACGACCACTGGCAGAAAGCCGCGGAACCGGCGGGACATGGGGAGATGGGGCGACGCGGCATCGTCGATCGATGCGGGGGCGGGTACTGCGGCTTCACTCATGCGTGCAAGCCTAGCAGAGCCGGGTGAGGTGGCTGGGTTGGCGGTGCGCTTGGATCGTGCGGGATGCGCCGCGTTTCTTTGGAGAAGAGCCTGGGCAGGGCTCTATGCGGCACCTCTCGGCAACGTGCTTTGAGGCAGGCCGCCACGCGGGCGTTTGCCCTCACCCCAACCCCTCTCCCAGAGGGAGAGGGGCTCGGTCCGCGCGGAGTATGGGCGGGACGACGGGCTCATTCCGTGCGCGGTGCTGACGGTCGTGGAGGTCAGCACCTCTCCCTCCGGGAGAGAGCCTGCCCCGGACTTGATCCGGGGTCTAAGCGCACTGCGCGTCGGGTGAGGGTACCAACGCACGCACCTGCCCAGTCGCCAAAAAAGGCAGCAGGTCGGCCGTTCCCAAATGCAAGCAAAATGCGCTCTTTAGAGCCCATCCGCCAGACGGCGCACGCCATCTATCCGCTTGCAGACGAGCCGATGCAATACGTCTGGATCAGGTCACCGTATTGGTGAAATCCCGCTTGTCGCGCGGGGGCAGGGGCTCGTCGCCCTTGACCATGAACCAGATGTTCTCGGCGATGTTGGTCGCGTGGTCGCCGATGCGTTCGATGTTCTTGGCCATGAACAACAAGTGCGTGCAGGGCGTGATCGCGCGCGGGTCTTCCATCATGTACGTCAGCAGCTCGCGGAACAGGCCGGTGTAGACCGTGTCGATCTCGGCGTCCTGCGCGCGCACGCGCTGGGCGGCGACCGGATCGTTGTCGCGGAACGCGACCAGCACTTCGCGCATCTGCCGCACCGCCAGTTCGCCGAGCACCGTCAGGCCACGGGTGTAGGGCAGGGGCGGCGCGAGGTTGAGCGCGGTCGAGCGCTTGGCGACGTTCGCGGCGTAGTCGCCGACGCGTTCGATGTCCGCGGCAATGCGCAGGGCCGAGAGGATCTCGCGCAGGTCACGCGCCATCGGGCCACGCAGCGCCAGCTTCATGACGTCCTGGCTGACCTCGTGCTCGAGCGCGTCGATCGCTTCGTCGTTGGCGATGATGCGCTCGGCGGCCTTGTCATCGCGGCGTTCCACGACGTCCAGTGCCGACTCCAGCTGCGCGGCGGCCATCTCGCCCATGCGCAGGATCTCGTTGGTCAGACGGCTGCGCTCTTCGTCGTAGCTCTTGACGATGTGGTCGTTCAGTTGGTTGGGCATGGCGGGGAACCTGGAAGAGTGGCGACGATGTGCGACTGGGAGCTTGGTCAACTGCGAACCGGCAGATTGCGCCCGTCCGGCCACGCGCAGCGCGCGTGGCGTTCGGCAGGCCGCGCGGCAATGCCGCGCAAGCCGGCCTGCCTCAGCCGAAGCGACCGGTGATGTAGTCCTCGGTCTGCTGCTTCGAGGGATTGGAGAAGATCGTCTCGGTGGTGTCGTGTTCGATCAGGTCGCCCAGATACATGAAGGCGGTGAAGTCCGAGACGCGCGCCGCCTGCTGCATGTTGTGGGTCACGATGACGATCGTGTAGTCGACCTTGAGTTCCTCGACCAGCTGCTCGATGCGGCTGGTGGAGATCGGATCGAGCGCCGATGTCGGTTCGTCGAGCAGCAGCACGTCCGGGCGCAGGGCGACGGCGCGTGCGATGCACAGGCGCTGCTGCTGGCCACCGGAAAGACCCAGTGCGTTCTGGTTGAGCTTGTCCTTGACCTCGGTCCACAGCGCGGCCTGGGTCAGTGCCTGCTCGACGCGCACGTTGAGCTCGGCCTTCGACAGCTTCTCGTGGTGGCGGATCGCGTAGGCGACGTTCTCGAAGATCGTCATCGGGAACGGCACCGGCTTCTGGAACACCATGCCGACCTTCGAACGCAGACGGTTCATCGGGTACTTCGGCGCGAGGATGTTCTCGCCGTCGAGCAGCAGTTCGCCGCTCGCGGTCATCTTCGGATACAGCGCGTAGATGCGGTTGAAAATGCGCAGCAGCGTCGACTTGCCGCAGCCCGACGGGCCGATCAGTGCGGTCACGCGCTTTTCGGGAATCTCGAGCTCGATGTTCTTGAGCGCGTGGAAATCGCCGTAGTGGAAGTTCAGCCCGCGCGCGGCGATCTTGACCGGCGTCGGCGCCAGTTGCGTGCGCGCATGCGTCGCGAGCTGGATGCGCTGCGACGGAGCGGTGTGGAGATCGTTCATGGACGGGTCCAGGCTGAGATTAGTCATGGGAGATCTTGTTGCGCAGCAGGATGGCGCGGGCGCCCAGGCTGACCAGCAACACGAAACAGGTGAGCACCAGCGCGCCGGCCCAGGCCAGCTGCTGCCAGGACTCGTACGGGCTGCCGGCGTACTGGTACATCACCACCGGCACGCTCGCCATCGGCTGCATGATGTTGTTGTTCCAGTACTGGTTGCCGAACGCGGTGAACAGCAGTGGTGCGGTTTCGCCGGAGATGCGCGCCAGCGCGAGCAGCACGCCGGTGACGATGCCGGCCGATGCGCTGCGATAGAGCACCTGCACGACGACTTTCCACTGCGGTACGCCGAGCGACAGCGCGGCCTCGCGCATCTGCGTGGGCACCAGCTGCAGCATTTCGTCGGTCGTGCGCACGACCACCGGCAACACGATGAAGGCCAGTGCGATCGCGCCGGCCAGCGCCGAGAAGCGGCCGCCGGTCGTCATCACGAATGCGGTGTAGACGAACAGGCCCAGCACGATCGACGGTGCCGACAGCAGGATGTCGTTGATGAAGCGCACGACCACGCCGGCCTTGCGGGCGCGACCGAACTCGGAAAGCCAGGTGCCGGCGGCGACGCCGAGCGGCGTGCCGATCGCGATCGCCAGGCCGCACATCACCGCGCTGCCGAAGAAGGCGTTGAGCAGACCGCCTTCGACCATCGGAGGTGGGGTCATCTGGGTGAACAGCGCCGGATTGACGCCGCCGGCGGCCTTGGAGATCAGCGTCCACAGGATCCAGCCGAGGAAGAACAGACCGAACGCGGCGGTGAGGCAGCCCATCGCGACGGCGACGCCGTTCTGGATGCGACGACGCGCATACAGACGGTCGGCGATCTGGCGCTCGCGTTCGGTGACGGTGGCGACGGCCATTACTTGCCCTCCTTGCGGGCCAGCTGCATCAGCATCAGGCGGGCGATGGCCAGCACGACGAAGGTCACGATGAAGAGCACGAAACCGAGCAGCAGCAGCGCCGAGCGGTAGGTCTCGGTGGCTTCACCGAAGTCGTTGGCGATCAGCGCGGCGATCGTGGTGCCGGGTTCGAGCAGCGACGGCGTCAGGCGCACCGAATTGCCGATCACGAATGCGACCGCCATCGTCTCGCCCAGTGCGCGGCCGAGACCGAGGAACACGCCGCCGATCACGGCCGAGCGCGTGTAGGGCAGCACGATGTCCCAGCTGACTTCCCACTTGGTCGCGCCGAGCGCGTAGGCCGATTCCTTCAGACGCGTGGGCACGGTCAGGAAAACTTCGCGCATGACCGCCGAGATGAAGGGGATGACCATGATCGCGAGCACGAAGCCGGCGGTCAGCGTGCCGATGCCCAGCGGCGGGCCGCGGAACAGCACGCCCAGATACGGCACTTCGCCGAGCGTGTCGTTGAGCCACGGGGTGATGTAGGTGGTCATCACCGGCACGAGCACGAACAGGCCCCACATGCCGTAGATGATCGAGGGAATGCCCGCGAGCAGTTCGATCGCGGTGCCGACCGGCCCGCGCAGCCAGCGCGGCGCGACCTCGGTCAGGAAGAAGGCGATGCCGAAGCTCACCGGCACGGCGATCACCATCGCGATCAGCGCGGTGACGATGGTGCCGACGATCGGTGCGAGTGCGCCGTAGCGGTTCTCGACCGGATTCCAGTCAGCGGTGGTGAAGAACGACAGACCCTGCGACGAGAGTGCATCGCGGCCGCCCCAGAGCATCGACAACGCGGCGCCGGCGAGCGCCAGCATCACGAAGACGACGGTGGCAGTCAGGACGATCTTGAACAGACGATCGGCGCGCGCATCGCGGATATCGCGTTTGCTCGGAGCCGGTGGCGCGGCGTGGAGGGTGGCGGCGTTCATGGGGAGTCCGGAGGAGGAGAGCCGCGAAGCGGTGTGGATCCGTCATTCCGGCGGGAGCCGGAATGACCTTGTTCCGTCATTTCCGCGTAGGCGGGGATTCAGGGACGTTCGTGATCGTCGCGATCAGATCGGAAGTCGCTGGATCCCCGCTTTCGCGGGGATGACGCAACGTCAGCCGCGCGCTGCGCGCGCGGGACGTTGCGTCACTTGAACTCGGCTGCCCAGTAGGCCTCGATCTGCTGCACCAGCTCGGCCGGCAGCGGCACGTAGTGCAGCTCGCTGGCCTGCGCCTGGCCCGACTCGAACGCCCACTTGAAGAAGTCGCGCGCGGCCTGGCTGCGTGCGGCGTCCTTCGGCTGCTTGTGCATCAGCATGAAGTTGGTCGCGGTGATCGGCCACGCGTCCGGACCGGGCGCGTTGGTGATGACCAGGTTGAAGTCCTGCGCGCTCGCCCAGTCGGCGGTTGCGGCGGCCGCGGCGAAGCTTTCCTCGCTCGGCTGCACCCAGTTGCCGGCCGCGTTCTGCAGCGAGGCGTAAGGCATGTTGTTCTGCAGCGCGTAGGCCAATTCGACGTAGCCGATCGACCCCTTGATCTGCTGCACGTACGAGGCGACGCCTTCGTTGCCCTTGCCACCCACGCCCGACGGCCACTGCACCGAAGTGCCTTCGCCGACGGTCGACTTCCACGACTCGCTGACCTTCGACAGGTAGTTGGAGAAGTTGAACGTGGTGCCCGAACCGTCCGAGCGGTGGACGATGCTGATCTTGCCGGCCGGCAGGGTCACGCCGGGGTTGAGGGCGGCGATCGCCGGGTCGTTCCAGGTGGCGACCTTGCCGAGGAAGATGTCCGCCAGCAGCGAACCGGTCAGCTTCAGCTGGCCCGGCTGCAGGCCGTCGACGTTGAGCACCGGCACCACGCCGCCGATCGCCGACGGGAACTGGCCCAGGCCCGCGGCCTGCAGCTCGGCGCTGTCGAGCGGCTTGTCGGACGAACCGAAGTCCACCGTGCCCGCCTTGATCTGCGCGATACCGCCGCCCGAACCGATCGACTGGTAATTGACCTTGTTGCCGGTGGCGGCGTTGTAGTCGGCCGACCACTTCGACACCAGCGGGAAGATGAACGACGCACCGGCGCCCGAGATCTCGGCAGCGACGCGGTCGCCAGCCGGCTGTGCGGCGCCCGGAGCGCCTTCGGCAGCCTGACCGGCCGGCGCGTCCGCGCTGTTGCCGCCACAGGCGGCGAGGAAGATGAGCGAGGACAGCGCGAGGGCACCGATCCGGATCGTCTGACGGGACATGCGTGGCTCCAATTGAGTGCGGCAACGCATAGCGTCGCCTCGGTCCGCACATGAAATGATGTTTTTGTTACAGCCGTATGACGCGTGCCATCTCGATGAATGACAGCTGCACCGGCTGGGCGGAATGCGATGGGGTGCCGGGATGTCGCTGGATGGACATCGTGGGCTCACGGGGGTTTGACGTTGGGGGCGTGCGATCCGCGAGATTCACGGAGATGGGAATTGCGGCGGGTCGAAGATCGCAGACGAACAGCACCTCTCCCTTCGGGAGAGGTCGCCGCGCGAAGCGCGGCGGGTGAGGGCTGAGATGACGCGCTGATAGTTGACTCGGACGCAGGCCTTCACTCGAGGCCTTCCCGTCATTTCAGCTGCGCGGGGTCCGGTCAAAAGGAGATCAGGAATTTCGCGAGCGTCGGCCCTCACCCCAACCCCTCTCCCCGGGGGAGAGGGGCTTCATCCGCGCGCGCCGAACTATTCGCAAGTAGGCACCTCTCACTCCGGGAGAAAGCCGGCCCCGGACTTGATCCGGGGTCGACGCGCATCGCGCGTCGGGTGAGGGCCGATGTCTCGCGCGCTGGGTATGGGTAGGGAAGCGCGAAGTGGCCGACACAGAAGCACCCCGTGCTTCCCCGCAAGCGCACCCTCACCCAAACCCCCGTTTCCGCCGGAAACCAAAAAAAAACGGGCCCGAAGGCCCGCGGAGGAAAATTGGGAGAGAGATCTGTTCTGGCATCACGTCCGACCGGCGCGTCGTTGGACGCGCCGGTGGCCTGGATCAGTAGCGGGCGTTCTCGGCCCAGTAGCGCTCGATCTGCTGCACCAGCGGAGCGGGCAGCGGGACGTAGCCCAGTGCGCGTGCCTGCTCGCCGCCGTTGGCGTACACCCAGCGGAAAAAGTCCTGGGCGTTCTTGGCGCCGGCGCGGTTGCGCGGCTGGCGGTGCATCAGGATGAAGTTGGTCGCGGTGATCGGCCAGGAGTTCTCGCCCGGTGCGTTCGTCATGACCAGGTAGAAATCGCGGCTCGCACCCCAGTTGGCGCTGGCGGCGGCGGCCGAGAACGTTTCTTCGCTCGGATTGACGAAGTTGCCGGCGGCGTTCTGCAGACGCGAATAGGCGAGGCGGTTCTGCACCGCGTACGACAGTTCGACGTAGCCGATGCCGCCCTTGATCTGCTTCACGTAGGCGGCGACGCCTTCGTTGCCCTTGCCGCCGATGCCCACCGGCCACTTGACCGTCGTGCCTTCGCCGACGCCGTTCTTCCAGTCCGGACTCACCTTGGACAGGTAGTTGACGAAGTTGAAGGTGGTGCCCGAGCCGTCCGAACGATGCACGACGGTGATACGCGCGTCGGGCAGGGTGATGCCGCCGTTGAGCGCGACGATCGCCGGGTCGTTCCAGCGGGTGATCTTGCCGAGGAAGATGTTGGCCAGCGTCGCGCCATCGAGCTTCATCGCGCCGGCGGCCACGCCTTCGACGTTGAGGATCGGCACCACACCGCCGATGACCGACGGGAACTGGATGAGGCCGGACTTGGCGAGATCTTCCGGCGGCAGCGGGGCGTCGGACGAGCCGAAGTCCACGGTGCCGGCCTTGATCTGGGCGATGCCGCCGCCCGATCCGATCGACTGGTAGTTGATCTGCTTGCTGGTGGCGGTGCGGTAGTCGGCCGACCAGCGGGTCATGGCCGGATAGACGAACGATGCGCCTGCGCCGGTCACGTCGTTGGCCATGGCGGGAGCGGCGAACGTGGTCGCCAGCAGCGTGGTCGACAGCGCGACAGCCGCGACACGGTTCTTGAGCAGTGCGTACATGGGGTTCCCTGGAGTGTTGGACGGCCTGTGTCGCCGCGAGGCGTATTCAACGCAGCGCGCATGACATTTCCGCGACAGGCCGATGACCGCCCGATGACGTGTGCAATCACGCATTCCCGCTGGGCCCGACAGGGATGTCATCGGACTGTCATGTGGATGCCATCGCAGTGTCAGCAAACCTGCGCAGTCTGCGCACCGTCGCTAACGAGCGCTTAACGCCACGACGGTCGGAGCCGACGTGGCCTGCATGCGGCGGGCGATCCAAACCTCACTCTCCTCGGGAATCCACCATGCGTCATTCCATCCTGGCCGCGTCCGTCGCACTCGCCGTCGCGTCCGTCTCGTTCTCCGCCGCCGCCCAGAGCCAGAACCGGGAGTCCGAAGTCGCCCTGCTGCGAGCGCAGCTGGCCGAAATGCAGGCCAAGATCGACGCGCTCGAAGTCCGCACCGACGCGCAGTCCGACATCAACATCGGCACGCAGGAGAGCCTGGACAAGATGGCGACCACGATGCCGGTCGTCGACACCAAGGGCGGCCTGAAGGTCACCTCGGCCGACAAGAAGTTCGAGTTCTCGGCGGGTGGCCGCATCCACTTCGATGCCTACGCCTTCGACCGCGACGAAGCCGCGACCACCGGCACCACCGAATTCCGCCGCGCGCGCATCACGCTGCAGGGCAAGGCCTACGGCTGGGATTACAAGTTCGAACAGGACTTCGCGGCCGGCAGCGGCCTCGACGGCTTCCGCGACGTCTACATCGCCAAGTCGGCGCTGGGCGGCAAGTTCACCATCGGTCACTTCAAGCCCTACCGCTCGATGGAAGAGCTGACCAGCTCCAACGAAATCCTGATGATGGAGCGTCCGTTCGCATCGGCGACCGGCCTGTTCAACGGCCGCCAGTTCCAGCAGGGCGTGGGTTACATGCGCGCCGATGGCAACTACACCGCCGGCCTGTCGGTGTTCAATCTGCGCAGCGCCTCCGGCTCCCGCAACGAAGGCGTCGGCGCTGCCGGCCGCTTTACGTTCGCGCCGATCAACACCGAAGACAGCACGCTGCACTTCGGCGGCTGGGCCAGCCAGGAAAACGTCAACCAGGGTTCGACTGACCTGACCTTCGCGGCCAACTACGCAGGCCGTCGCGGCCCGGCGCAGACGATCGCCACCACCACCGCGGGCAGCCGCAACCAGGTCACTGCAGTTGGCGTCGAAGCCGCCGGCTCGTTCGGTCCGCTGTTCTTCCAGGCCGAGTACGCCAACGCCACCTACGGCCGTCCGCTGGGCGCCGACCAGGACGTTGCCACGTGGTACGTGCAGGGCAGCTGGCTGCTCAACGGCGGCCACAAGGCCTACAAGCCGGCCAACGGCATCTTCGCGTCGCCCAAGGTGGCCGACACGGGTCTGTGGGAACTCACCGCGCGCTATGACACGGTCGAAAACAAGGACATCCGCAACATGGATGTCAGCAGCTGGATCGTCGGCATGAACTACTACGTCAATCCGAACCTGCGCTTCATGTTCAACTACACGAAGGGCGACAACACCTTCACCGGTGACGAGACCGGCCAGTACGCACTGCGTACGCAGTTCTCGTTCTGATCGAAGCGGCACGTTTGACCGGAAGGCCCGCGGCGCAAGTTGCGGGCCTTTCCTTTTGTACGGACATCATGTCGTCCGCGCTCTTCTTCGATGCACCTCTCCCTCCGGGAGAGGTCGATGCGCGTTGCGCATCGGGTGAGGGCGGGGCTTTCCTAGATGATTCCAGAGCGTTGTCGTCCGTCCCCGCCTGACCCGCAGTTCGGCTGTTGAAAGCCTCGGCATTCTCTTTCGGCACCTTCTACCGGAGGGAGAAGGCGTGTCATGAAGTCCTCAAGCGTTCACCGCGTCGCCGATGCATCCGCCACCGCCACCGCCTGCGCTTCCCGGATGACGCGCAACAGATTCCCGCTCCACATCGCTTCGATCTGTGCTTCGGTGTAGCCGGCCTCGAGCAGCCGCTCAGTGATCTTCGGCAGATCCGACACGTCTTCCAGACCGACCACGCCACCGCCGCCGTCCCAGTCCGCACCGAAGCCGACATGCTCGGGCCCGGCGACTTCGATGATGTGCAGGATGTGGGCGAAATAATCGTCCAGCGTGGCCTTCTTCAGGCCGTGCTTCGCATCCAGCTCGCCACGCAGGCGATCGAACTCGTCGTAGTTGGCTTCGCTCAGATTCGCGCGGCCGCCGAAGCGCTCGTACAACGCGCGCAGATCGCTCTGGTATGCCGGCGTCGCGCCGGTGTCGATCAGATAGCTGCCCAGCGAGTTCACCAGGATCACGCCTCCGTGCTCGGCCAGCGTGCGGATGCGTGCATCGTCGATGTTGCGCGGGTGTTCGTGGATCGCGTCCGCGCCGGTGTGGCTGAGGATGATCGGCGCCTTCGACAGCGCGATCAGCTGGTCGAACACGGCATCAGACGCGTGTGAATGGTCGAGCACGATGCCCAGCCGGTTGGCCTCGGCGACGAGTGCGCGGCCCTTGTCGCTGAGCCCGTTCCATTCGGGCGGCGTGCTCGCCGAATCGGCGAAGTCGTTGTTCGAGGTGTGCACCAGGCCGAGCACACGCACGCCGAGGCGGTGATACAGCGCGAGCAGCGACGGGTCGGCGCTCAGCGGCGACGCGTTCTCGATACTGATGTAGACCACGCGCTTGCCGGCATCGCGGATGCGCGCGGCGTCGTCCGCGGTCAGGGCGAGCTCGAAGCTGTCGGGATGCGCGGCCAGCAGCTCGCGGATCTCGACCAGCCGCACCAGGCTCGCGTCACGCGCCGCGCGATCGTCTTCGGGCGTGCGTCCGCGCTGACCGGTGTAGATCACCCACAGGCCGCCGTCGAGGCCGCCTTCGATCATCTTCGGCAGATCGACCTGACTGGCGGTCGGCGGGGTGTCGTTGCGCTGCAGGATGTCCCAGCCGTCGCGGCCGAAGAAACTCGGCGTGTCGAGATGACTGTCGAGGGTGAGGATGCGTTCGTGCAGGGCGCGTGCTTCGGCGGAGACGGTGTCGTCGGCCAGCGCGGGCGCGCAGGCGAGCGACAGGGCGAGGGCGAGACCGGACAGCAGTGGTTTCATGCGGGCGCGTCGGTGATGGGTCCGTGCCGATGGTCGCATCCCGCGCGGCCGCGGTGCATGCGTCGACGGACTGGCGACATGCCCGTGCCGCACGGTCAAGTGCCGTCGTGCGCCACTCCCGCGGCGCGGGAGGCGGGTAGCATGGGCGGCCGCGTCGCGGGAGGCGGTGCCGACACCGGTCCTCCGTGCATCGCGGGCCATCGTTCCGATTTTTCCGGGGAGTTCCGTGAGCAAGCCGCAATCCAACCGTATCCGTCTGCTGCAGGCGGCCATGGCCACCGTCGCCCTCGTGCCGTGCCTGGCCTTCGCGCAGACGGTCGAGCCGGTCGATCTCGATGTGGTCGCGCAGATCCGCCACGAAGCGTTCAACCGCTCGCAGGTCGCGGCCAATCTCAAGGAACTGACCGAAACCATCGGCCCGCGCCTGACCAATTCGCCGGCCTACGTGCGGTCCAGCGAATGGGCGCGTGGCAAGCTGACCGGTTACGGCCTGACCGATGTGCGCGACGAGGTCTACGACCCGGCCTTCGGCCGCGGCTGGGAATTCCGCGCCTCGCGCGTCGAACTGCTCGCGCCGCGCGAACTGCCGATCCACGCGCTGCCCAAGGCGTGGACGCCGGGCACCGATGGTCCGGTCGAAGGCGAGCTGGTGCGCGCCTCGTTCAAGACCATCGAGGACATCGAGAAGCAGCGCGGCAAGCTCGCCGGCAAGATCGTGCTGCTCGATGAAGCGCGCGCCTACAAGCCCGCCGACAAGCCCGACTTCCGCCGCCACACCGAGGAAGACCTCGGCGAGCTGCAGACCTTCCCGGTGCCGCAGGACCGCGATCCCGACGCGCAGAACAAGCGCCTCGACGAGTACCGCAAGCGCCAGGAACTGGTGCGCGCGCTCAACACCTTCTTCGCCGAGGAGGGCGTGCTGGCGACGCTGTCGATCAGCTCCTGGGACAACGGCATCGTCCGGGTGATGGGCGGCGGTGGCCGCAAGGCCGGCGATCCCGAAGGCGTGCCCGATCTCGTGGTCGCGGCCGAGCACTACAACCAGCTGGTGCGCGCCGTCGACAACAAGCAGGCACCGCGTCTGCGCGTCGACGTGCAGGCACGTTTCACCAGCGATGCCGATCTGCCTGCGACCAACACCTTCGCCGAACTGCGCGGCAGCTCGAAGGCGAACGAGACGGTGATCATCGGCGCGCATCTCGACTCCTGGCATACCGGCACCGGCGCAGCCGACAACGGCGCGGGCGTGGTCGTGATGATGGAGGCGATGCGCATTCTGAAAGCGATCGATGCGCGCCCGAAGCGCACGATCCGCATCGCGCTGTGGGGCGGCGAAGAGCAGGGCCTGCACGGCTCGGCCGGCTACGTCGCGAAATACCTGGCCGACTGGCCGGCGCCGACCGATCCCGAGCAGATCGCACTGCCGCGCGCGTTCCAGCGCGGCACCGGCCCGCTGCAGCGCCGCGCCGGTTACGACCGTTTCTCGACCTACTTCAACTTCGACAACGGCACCGGCCGCATCCGCGGCATCTACGCGCAGGAAAACCACGCGGCGGTGCCGGTGTTCCGCGCCTGGCTGGAACCGTTCGCCGATCTCGGCGCGACAGTCGTGACGACGCGCAACACCGGCAGCACCGACCACATCTCGTTCGACCGCGTCGGCCTGCCGGGTTTCCAGTTCGTGCAGGACCCGGCCGACTATTTCAGCCACGTCCACCACACGCATCTCGACACCTATGACCATGTGGTGCCGGACGACCTGAAGCAGGCCGCGGCGATCATCGCCTCGTTCGCGTACCACGCGGCGATGCGCGATGAGCGCCTGCCGCGGAAGCCGTTTAGCGAGCGGGATGAGTGATGGGGTGCGCGACGGTTTGGTCCGTGGCGCACAGTTGTAGCCAAACCTTCTACCGTCGCCCCAGCAAACGCTGGGGCCCATTTTGATCTGAAGCTTTACAGCGAAGATGGATCCCAGCGTGACCAGACATGCGTCTGTTGAAAGCCGCTGGGATGACGAGCCTAGCAATCGCTGAGACTGGGATCAGACAGTTCCCACCGTCTTCTCCTTGAACCGGCACAGATCCCGCACCACGCACTTCGGGCAATCCGGCTTGCGCGCCTTGCACGTGTAGCGCCCGTGCAGGATCAGCCAATGGTGCGCGCCGAGCAGGAATTCCTCCGGAATCACCCGCATCAGCCGGTCCTCGACCGCGCGCACGTCCTTGCCTGGCGCGAGACCGGTGCGGTTCGACACGCGGAAGATATGCGTGTCCACCGCGATCGCCGGTTCGCCGAACACGGTGTTGAGCACCACGTTCGCGGTCTTGCGGCCGACGCCCGGCAGCGCTTCGAGTGCGGCGCGATCGTTCGGCACCACGCCGCCGTGCTGCTCGACGAGGATGCGGCAGGCCGCGATGACATTTTTGGCCTTCGCGTTGAACAGGCCGATCGTCGAAATGTGGCGCTTGAGTGCGTCCTCGCCGAGATCGAGGATCGCCTGCGGCGTGTTCGTGACCGGATACAGCCGGCGGGTGGCCTTGTTGACGCCGACGTCGGTCGCCTGCGCCGACAGGATCACTGCGATCAGCAGTTCGAACGGCGTGGTGTATTCGAGTTCGGTCGTGGGCTCGGGATCGATCTCGCGCAGCCGCGACAGAAATTCATGGATCTCCGCGCGCGTCATCGTCGGGCCGCGCCGTTTCGGCGCAGCGGTGTGCATCGAGGTGCTCACGGCGTGCCGCCTGCCGCGCGTGCCTTGGCACGGGCAAGAATCGCCGCAGCATTCGATGGCAGCGCCGGACGCGCCGGTACGGTGTCGGCAACTGCCTGCGGCGGGGCGGCGACACGTCGCGCGGCGTCGCGTTCCTCGGCGCGGCGGGCGAGTCGCGCGTTGCGTGCGTCGAAGCGCGCACGTGCGTCCCACGCGGTACGCAGCCGTGCACGCGTCGCGAGCAGCAATGTGCGCGCATTGGCATCGAGCGCGTCGGCGCATGTGTCCGGCCACGCCCCCATCAGGCCGACATCGATCGCGGCATCGATATCGTCGTCGCGCAGCAACGCGGCGAGACGTTCGAGTGTGTCGGGGGATGGGGTGCTGGCGTCGGGCTGGCGGTGCGGCATGGCGTGCGGGCGACTCAGCGGTTCTGGAACTCGGGCTTGCGGCGTTCGAGGAAGGCGCGCGTGCCTTCGCGCATGTCCTCGGTGGCGAACATCAGGCCGAACTGCGCCGCTTCGAACGCCAGCCCTTCGCCGATCGCACTTTCGCCACCGGTATTGATGCAGTCGAGCACGCCGCGCAATGCGAGCGGGGCGGCGTTCGCCAGCTGTTCTGCAAGCGCCATCGTCTGCGCCTGCAGCTCAGCGGCCGGCGCAACGCGGTTGACGATGCCGAGCGCAAGCGCACGCTCGGCGTTGACCGGCGCGCCGGTCAGGCACAGCTCCAGCGTGGCCGCGCGGCCGGCCAGACGCAGCAGGCGCTGGGTGCCGCCGAAGCCCGGAATCAGGCCGAGATTCACTTCCGGCTGGCCGACCTTGGCGGTATCGCTGGCGATCCGCAGATGGCAGCACATCGCCAGCTCCAGTCCGCCGCCCAGCGCGAAGCCGTTGACCATCGCGATCACCGGCTTGGGCAGGGTTTCGACCCGGCGCATCATCGCCTGGCCGCGCAATGCGAAATCGCGGCCTTCGACGGGGCGCAGGTCGGCAATTTCGGCGATGTCCGCACCGGCGACGAACGCCTTGGGGCCGGCGCCGGTCAGCACCACGACGCGCACCGCGTCATCTGCCGCGGCATCGTCGAACGCGCGGTGCAGCGCGTCGAGCGTCGCCGAGTTCAAGGCATTCAGCTTGTCGGGCCGGTTGACGGTGATGACGCGCACGGCGCCCTGGTCTTCGATCAGCAGCGGGGATTCGGACATGGAGACTCCAGGCGCAAAAGCGCCGCCCGTGGAACTTGTCGGGGCGGCCGCGGTCTAGTTGGGGGTCGTCAGTGGCGGTTAAGCCCTTCGACCGTTATCCTAGCGCGTCCATAGGGGGCGGTTCGACCGCCCCTTCGCGCGACAGGCGATATTGAAATCTGACCTAGCGGAGATCCACGGAATGAAGTTGCGTTTTATTGCGGCCGCCGTCGCGGCCATCACGTTCAGCGGCGCGGCGTTCGCGCAGCAGGCGGCAGCCCCCGCGGCTAACGCGAACGATCGCACCACGCTCAGCTATGCGTTGGGTTTCGATCTTGGCAATCGTCTGGCGGAGACCGGTGAGTCGGTCGACGTCAACACGATCATCAAGGGCCTGCAGGACGGTCACGGTCGCAAGGACCCGACCTATACGCCTGAGCAGATGGGCACGGCCTACAACGCGTTCCAGCAGCGCATGCAGGCGAAGATCGTCACCGAGCGTCGCGCGGCGCTGACCCAGAACGAAGGTCAGGCCACCACGTTCATCAACGAGTACAAGGCTCGCGAAGGCGTGGTCTCGCTGCCGAGCGGCGTGATGTACCGCGTCGTCGAAGCCGGCGCCGGTGCCAAGCCGACGACCAGCAGCACCGTCGAAGTCGCCTACCAGGCCCTGATCGTGCCGGCCGGCATCGGTCTGAGCCAGGAAGACAAGACCCCGCCGTTCCGCGTGTCGGAAGCCCCGATCGCCGGTCTGCGCGAAGTGCTGCCGCTGATGCCGCTCAACGCGGTGTACGAAGTGGTGTTCCCGCCGGGCAAGTTCGTTACCGGTGAAGGCACGCAGGAAATCGCACGCCAGCCGGTCGGCGTGATGGTGAAGCTGCTCAGCACCCGCTGATCCGCACTGCGATACGCGATACCCGACGCCGACGTGCAAGCACGTCGGCGTCGTCGTATGTGGGATGCGTGCAATGCGAATACGTTCTCGCGTGCGCGGCGCCTGCGACGGTGCGCCGGTAGAATCGGCACATGGACGAACGCCCCCGCGCCGTGCTCACGCCCTGCACCGGCGTCTGCACCCTCGACGAACACGGCACCTGCCACGGCTGCCTGCGCAGCCTGGCGGAGATCGGCGGCTGGCTGCAGATGAGCGACGCCCAGCGCCAGTGGCTGATGGATGTCGAACTGCCTGCGCGTGAGGCTGCGCGCGGATGAGCGCCATGTTCGACACCGCATTCGATACCGACAGCCTTGCGCACGCGCTGCATCCGCTGGATGCGCCGCCGTCGGCGCGTGGCTGGAATGTCGATGAACTCGACGGCCTGTTGGATGGCACCGCGGTGCTGCGCGAAGCGGCGGTGCTGGTCGGCCTCGTGCGCCGCGCCGATGGCCTGCAGGCGGTGCTGACGCGCCGCACCGACACGCTGCGCCACCACGCGGGGCAGGTCAGCTTTCCGGGCGGTCGCGAAGAGCCAGGCGATGGCGGGCCGCTGCAGGCCGCACTGCGCGAAGCCTGCGAGGAAATCGGCCTCAACGCATCGCAGGTGCAGCCGCTCGGCTATCTCGATCCGCTGGCGACGATCACCGGCTATCGCGTCACGCCGGTCGTCGCGCTGCTCGATCCCGATTTCGAAGCGGTGCCCGAACCCGGCGAGGTGGCCGAGGTCTTCGAAGCGCCGCTCGCATTCCTGATGGCGCCGGACAGCCTGCGCCACGTCGACATCGAATTTCGAGGCCGCATGCGCCACGTGCTCGAGTACGAGACCCTCGCCGCTGCGCCCACGCATCGCATCTGGGGCGCGACGGCGTCGATCCTGCTCAACCTGCGCGATCGCCTGGAGCGCGCATGAGCGCGCGATGGACCACGCTGGTCGATGCGTCGACGCTGGCGGCATTGCTCGGCGATCCGGGCCTGCGCATCCTCGATTGCCGCTTCACGCTGGCAGTCGCCGGTGCGTCGGATGGCGCCGGCGAATCGGCATGGCGCGACGCGCACATCCCGGGCGCGATCTACGCGCATCTCGAACGCGATCTGTCGGGTCCGAAAGGACCGGGCCTCGGTCGTCATCCCTGGCCGACAGCTGACGCGTTCGCGGCGACGCTGTCGCGTCTGGGCATCGCGCCGGGCATGCAGGTCGTCGCCTACGACGACAGCGACGGCGCATTCGCCGCGCGCCTGTGGTGGCTGCTGCGCAGCTTCGGTCACCGGAACGTCGCAGTACTGGATGGCGGTTGGGCGGCGTGGCGTGCGCTCGAACTGCCGGTCGAAACGACGGTGCCACACGTCGAAGCTGCGCCAACGATCGCCGGCAACTTCGACGAAACGCGGCTGCTGCGTGATGCCGATGCCGTGCAGCGTCATCTCGATGCGGGCGGTCTGCTGCTCGATGCGCGCGCAGGCGCGCGTTTCCGCGGCGAAATGGAACCGCTGGATCCACGCGCCGGCCATGTGCCGGGCGCGCGCAACCGGCCGTATGCCGACAACCTCGAAGCGGGGCGGTTCAAGCCGGCGGATGTGCTCGCGGCGGAATTCGATGCCGTGCTCGACGGACATGCCCCGACCGATGTGGCGGTGATGTGCGGCTCGGGCGTCACCGCGTGCCATCACCTGCTGGCGATGGCGCATGCGGGACGCGATGGCGCCAGTTTGTACGCGCCTTCGTGGAGCGGGTGTGTCGCTGATCCCGCGCGTGAGGTTGCGGTCGCTGAAGCCTAGCGGGCGGATCGCGTCCAAGTTGTGCCCTGGACGTTGCTGAAAGGCGCTGGATCCCGGCCTTTGCCGGGATGACGGGATTTTTTTACGTCGCCCCGGCGAAGGCCGGGGTCCAGCGACTCTGCTCTGGTGACGGTCGGAATCCGCGCGTCGAAACAGCTTGGTGGCTGACGCTCAACGCCCCAACCGCGCCACCAGCGCCCGCAACCCCGCCTGCGTATCCGGCGCGTTCCACGCATCGACGAAGCGATCCAGTTCGATGTTCTGCTCAGACAGCGCTTCCACCAGATCCGCACGCGCGATTGCGCGGGTTTCGAGCATCGGGGCGCGGGGCAGGGCGAGCAGGGATTCGAGCCAGATGCGTGCCCGCAGCGGCACTTCATCGATACCGGCGAGCTCGTCGACCAGGCCAACGCGCAGCGCTTCGTCGGCATCCACCAGCAGACCACCGACCAATAACCGCTCGGCCTGGCGCGCGCCGATCGTCCGGCGCATCAGGCGCTGGATGCCGTCCGGTGCGACCAGGCCGACCTGCGTTTCGTTGAGGCCAATGCGGTACGCGCCCGAGGCCATGACGCGGTAGTCGCAACACAGCGCCAGCACGCAGCCACCGGCGGGCGCATGTCCTGCGATCGCGGCGACGACCGGCATCGGCGCACCGGCGAGAGCACGCGCGCCAGCGAAGAACGCATCCCAGGCATCGCGCAGCGACGCGGTGTCCGGCAGCGACAACAGATGCGGCACGTCGAGGCCGCCGGAAAACACCTTCGGGCCACCGGCGAGCACGACGCCGCCGACGCCATCCGCGGCCGCGGTTTCGATCGCATCGCGCAGCGCGAGGCACAGCGCCGGATCGAGCGCGTTCGCCGGCGGGCGTGCGAGCTTGAGCTCGCGGATCGGGCCGTGGTCTTGGGTCTCGATCAATGCAGTCATCGCGTCGGGTCCATGCGAGGAGAATCCGCATGGTAGCGGCAGCGCGATGTCCGGGCCGTGGCCCGGTGCTGGAAACGCAGCGCCTGCAGGTCACAGGCGCCGCGTTGAATCAGCCGGCCGCGAGCGCCTTCGCGCGCACCGATTCCGGCAATGCGACCGGACGCCCGGTCGCGCGGTCGATCCACACCATCACCACGTGGCCGTCGGCATGCAGTGTGGCGCCGTCGTCGGACACGATGCGATGGCCGATGGTCACGCTGGAGTTGCCGAGCCGATCGGCCAGCAGCTCGACGACGATTTTCGACGGATACGGGATCGGCACCTTGTAGTTCATCTGCACCGCCGCGAGCAGCGGCGCAGTCTCGTCGGTGACCCAGGGCTCGCCCACCGTGTCGAACCAGCGGATGCGCGCTTCTTCGAGGTAGGTCATGAAGTTGGAATTGTTGACGTGGTTGAACGCATCGAGATCGCGCCAGCGCAGCTCGATCGGCATCGGGATCAGCACCTTCGATTCACTCATGCCTTGGCTCCCCTCTTCTTCGGCGCCTGCTTCGCGGCGGCTTTCTTCGCACTCGACGGCGTCGCTTCGACCGCTTCAGGATCCGCCTGCTTCGAGCCGGCCTTCATCAGTTCCGCGCGCACTTTCGCATCGGCTTCGGCGGCCTTCGTGGACGCGCCCTTGCGCGGCAACGGCTTGGGCAGGTGCGTCGTCGACTTGCGCGCCATCTTGCGTTCCGGCTTCGGCGCCGCAGGCTCAGGCAGCTTGGTCTCGAGCAGACGCGCGAGGAAGTGGCCGGTGTGCGACTGCGGCATCGCGGCGACCTGCTCGGGCGTGCCCTCGGCGATGATCTGGCCGCCGCGATGACCACCCTCCGGGCCGAGATCGATGACCCAGTCCGCGGTCTTGATCACGTCAAGGTTGTGCTCGATCACCACCACCGTATTGCCGTCGTCGCGCAGCTTGTGCAGCACGGCGAGCAGATGCTCGATGTCGTGGAAGTGCAGGCCGGTCGTCGGTTCGTCGAGGATGTAGAGCGTGCGTCCGGTATCGCGACGCGAGAGTTCCTTCGACAGCTTGACGCGCTGCGCCTCGCCGCCCGACAGCGTGGTCGCGCTCTGGCCGAGCTTGACGTAGGACAGACCCACGTCGACCAGCGTCTCGAGTTTGCGCGCGATCGGCGGCAGATTTTCGAACAGGCCCAGCGCGTCCTCGACCGTCATGTCCAGCACGTCGTGGATGCTATGGCCCTTGTAGAGGATCTCCAGCGTTTCGCGGTTGTAGCGCTTGCCGTGGCAGACGTCGCAGGGCACGTAGACGTCGGGCAGGAAGTGCATCTCCACCTTCAGCAGCCCGTCGCCCTGGCAGGCTTCGCAGCGCCCGCCGCGCACGTTGAAGCTGAAACGTCCGGCCGCGTAACCGCGCGACCGCGCTTCCGGCACCTGCGCGAACAGCTCGCGCAGCGGCGTGAACAGACCGGTGTAAGTGGCCGGATTCGAGCGCGGCGTACGACCGATCGGCGACTGGTCGATGTCGACGACCTTGTCGAACAGGTCCAGTCCTTCGATCTCGCGATACGGCGCCGCCTTGTGCGACGCGCCGTTGATCTCGTTCGCCGCCAGCGAATGCAGGGTGTCGTTGATCAGCGTCGACTTGCCCGAGCCGGACACGCCAGTGATGGCGGTGAACAGGCCCGAATGGATCGTCAGATCGACGTTCTTGAGGTTGTGGCCGGACGCGCCGAGCAGCCTGAGCTGCATCTTCGGATTCGGCTTGTGACGCTTGGCTGGAATCTCGATGCGCTTGCGGCCGCTGAGGTACTGGCCGGTCAACGAACGCGGTGCTTTGAGTACGTCTTCGTATGTGCCCTGCGCGACGACTTCGCCGCCATGCACGCCGGCGCCGGGACCGATGTCGACGATGTGATCGGCGAGACGGATCGCATCCTCGTCGTGCTCGACGACGATGACCGTATTGCCAAGATCGCGCAGCCGCGTCAGCGTGCCGAGCAAGCGCTCGTTGTCGCGTTGGTGCAGGCCGATCGACGGCTCGTCGAGCACGTACATCACGCCGACAAGACCCGCGCCGATCTGCGACGCCAGGCGGATGCGCTGCGCTTCGCCGCCCGACAGCGTGTCGGCCTTGCGCTCCAGGGTGAGGTAGTCGAGACCCACGTCGACGAGGAAGCTCAGGCGTTCGCCGATTTCCTTGACGATCTTGGCCGCGATCTCGCCGCGCCAGCCCGGCAGCTCCATCGTGTTGAAGAACGTCAGCGCTTCGTCGATCGGCAGCACGACCAGCGACTGCATCGGCCGGTCGGCGACGAACACGTTGCGCGCCGAACGGTTGAGGCGCGCGCCGCCGCAATCGGGACACGGCCGCTCGCTGATGTACTTGCCCAGCTCCTCGCGCACCGCGGACGACTCCGTCTCGCGATAGCGACGCTCGAGGTTCGGCACGATCCCTTCGAAGCGGTGCTTGCGCTGGGTGCGCGCGCCCGAATCGGTGATGTAGGTGAAGTTGATCGTCTCGGTGCTGCTGCCGAACAGCACGGCATCACGCGAGGCCTGCGGCAGTTCCTGCCACGGCGTGTCGACGTCGAAGCCGTAGTGCTTGGCCAGCGACTGCAGCAGCTGGAAGTAGTACGCGTTGCGGCGATCCCAGCCGCGCACGGCGCCCGCGGCCAGCGACAATTCCGGATGCACGACCACGCGGTCGGGATCGAAGAACTCGCTGACGCCCAGGCCGTCGCAGGTCTGGCAGGCGCCGATCGGCGAGTTGAACGAGAACAGGCGCGGCTCGAGCTCCGGCAGCGCGTAATCGCAGACCGGACAGCTGTACTTGGACGAGAACAGGTGCGGCGCGATCGATGCGTCGTCGATCGCCTGCACCGAGACCATGCCTTCGCCGAGCTTGAGCGCGGTCTCGAAGGATTCGGCCAGGCGCTGCTTCATGTCGTCACGCACCTTGAAGCGGTCGATCACGGCTTCGATCGTGTGCTTCTGGCGCAAGGCGAGCGTGGGCAGACCGTCGATCTCGTAGAGCTCGCCGTCGACACGTACGCGCACATAGCCTTGCGCGCGCAGCTGCTCGAACACCTGGGCGTGTTCGCCCTTGCGCTCGCGCACGACCGGCGCAAGCAGCATCCAGCGCTGCTCGGGATCGAGGGTCAGCACGTGGTCGACCATCTGGCTGACCGTCTGCGCTTCCAGCGGGTAGCCGTGGTCCGGGCAACGCGGACTGCCGACGCGCGCATAGAGCAGGCGCAGGTAGTCGTAGATCTCGGTGATCGTGCCGACCGTCGACCGCGGATTGTGCGAGGTCGACTTCTGCTCGATGGAGATCGCCGGCGACAGACCTTCGATGTGGTCGATGTCGGGCTTTTCCATCACGCTGAGGAACTGGCGTGCATACGACGACAGCGACTCGACGTAGCGGCGCTGGCCTTCGGCATAGATCGTGTCGAACGCGAGCGACGACTTGCCCGAGCCCGACAGACCGGTGATGACGATCAGCTTGTCGCGCGGCAGGTCGAGGTCGATGTTCTTGAGATTGTGGGTACGTGCACCGCGAATGCGGATGGTATCCATCGCCATCGGCTTGGGAATCCGGTTGTGGAACGGGGGGAGGGCGGTCCGGACCCGCACTGCGGCACCTGTGGCGCGCGGCGCGGGGCAATCGATCAGACTAGCGAGCCCGACAGATGGGGGCAAACTCCGGATGGACCAGTCTGCAGACGGGCCGTCGCAGGATCTGCGAATGGCGTCCGTTCATCGGGGAAGGCGGGCCGGCGGCGGGAAGTGGCCCGTCCGGGCGTCAGCGGCCCGGCTGCGCGGCAGAGCCGGGGGTCGACTTGACCGCAAGTCACTGATCCCATTAAAATCCCGCCCCTGTCCGCCCTCGATGGCGGCAGTGAGACCACAATAACTACAGAGGAAGTCTGGTCATGAGTTATGCAGTCCTCGTCACGGGCGGTAAGCAGTACCGCGTGATGGCAGGTGAAACCCTTCGCGTCGAGAAGCTCGAAGGCGACGTTGGTAGCGAGATCAAGTTCGACAACATCCTGCTGCTGGGTGACGGTGATGGCGTGAAGCTGGGCGACGCGCTGAAGGGCGCGACGGTTGCCGCGACGATCAAGTCGCACGGCCGCGCCGACAAGATCCGCATCATCAAGTTCCGTCGCCGCAAGCACTCCATGAAGCAGCAGGGACATCGTCAGTACTACACCGAAATCGAGATCACCGGCATCGCCGGTGGTAGCAAGTAAGGAGCAGCAGGCATGGCACATAAAAAGGGCGTAGGTTCTTCGCGCAACGGCCGCGACTCCAACCCGAAGTATCTCGGCGTCAAGATCTACGGTGGCCAGGCCATCGAAGCCGGCAACATCATCGTGCGTCAGCGCGGCACCCAGTTCCATCCGGGCGCAGGCGTCGGCCTCGGTCGTGACCACACGCTGTTCGCGCTGGTCGACGGCAAGGTCAACTTCGCGACCAAGGGTCCGAAGAACCGCCGCACCGTCAGCGTGCTCGCCGAGGCCTGAGCCTCCCGCGACGCGTGACACCGGAAAGCCCCGCTTCGGCGGGGTTTTTCGTTGATGGCCGCCACGCGGCGACCGTCTGTTTTCCGCCCGTGCACCCGTGATGCGATGCATCGCGATCCGGCGCCTCGGGTAAGCTGGCCGGCGATGCGCGTGGTATCTGCCGCGTGTCCCGAGCCCGCATTCCTTTTTCCGTTCCGCTTTTCCGGTTGCCTGTCATGAAGCTCGTCGACGAAGTCGAAATCACTGTCACCGCCGGCAATGGCGGCAATGGCTGCGTCGGATTCCGGCGCGAGAAGTTCATTCCGCTTGGTGGCCCGGACGGCGGCGACGGCGGCAATGGCGGCAGCGTGCTGATCGTCACCGACGAGAACCTCAACACGCTGGTCGACTTCCGTCACCAGACGATGTTCCGCGCCGGTCGTGGCGAGAACGGCATGGGTCGGCAGATGTACGGCAAGGGCGGCGACGACAAGGTCATCGTCGTGCCGGTCGGCACGGTCGTGCACAACGTCATGACCGACGAAGTCATCGGCGATCTGACCGAGCACGGCCAGAGCCTGCTGGTCGCACGCGGCGGGCAGGGCGGTCTCGGCAACATGCACTTCAAGAGCTCGACCAACCGCTCGCCGCGGCAGTCGACGACGGGTGAGCCTGGCGAAGAGCGCACGCTGCGCCTGGAGCTCAAGCTGCTCGCCGACATCGGCCTGCTGGGCTTCCCGAACGCCGGCAAGAGCACGCTGATCCGCGCGGTGTCGGCGGCGACGCCGAAGGTTGCGGACTATCCCTTCACCACGCTGTATCCGAATCTCGGCGTCGTCAGCGTCGAACCTGCACGCAGCTTCGTGATCGCCGACATTCCCGGCCTGATCGAAGGTGCGGCCGATGGCGCTGGCCTCGGCGCGCTGTTTCTGCGCCACATCCAGCGCACGCGCGTGCTGCTGCATCTGGTGGAGATCGCGCCGCTCGACGGCACCGATGCCGTGGACCAGGTGCGCGCGATCGAGCGCGAGCTCGAGAAGTTCGACGCCGCGCTGCTCGACAAGCCGCGCTGGCTGCTGATCAACAAGGCCGACACCCTGCTGCCGGAAGAGGCCGAAGCCGAAGCCGCGCGCATCATCGAAGCCCTCGGCTGGACCGCACCGTGGTTCCTGATCTCGGGACTCGCCCATGACGGCACCCGCGAGGTCATGCTGAAAGTGCAGGCCACGCTCGACGACATGGATCGCGAAGAACGCGAGGCGGCGGACGCCGTCTGAGGCGAGTGGGGCAGCGAGAATGCGCTGCCCGGTCTCACGACACCGATCCTGATCGCGTCGCGCATCTGTGCGCGGCGCAGTGCGCACGCAGACGGTGTCAGTGCGGTGCGCGTTCGATCGCGCTGGATGCGGTGGTCGATCCGGTCACCCGAGAAGGGCGCGCTTCGGCCATGCCGGCGCGGTTGCGCTTCGGCGTCTGGATGAAATTCTGCACGTCGTCGTCGCTGCCGACGTTTCCGCTGAACGACTCGCGCCTGCGCTGACGCGTCAGGTGAGGGTGCGCGCGATATGAGTTCGCGCGGATCTGCGCAGAACTCGGGTAGACGCTGCAGTGAGGCAGATCGCGCGCGACGAACTCGGTCGCACTGGCGCACGTGAGCGCGGCGATGATCCTCGCCGAGTCTCGGCAACGCACACCTGCCCGTGATCACGCGAGACCGCTTTCGCGTTCCACGCAATGCCGGATCACACGATCCGACCCAACAAAAAACCCGGCCGAAGGCCGGGTTCTTCTCGCATCGACCGCCGAAGCGGTCGGGCAGGGATCAGGCAGCAGCCTTGATCGCCTTGATGCGTGCGGTCAGACGGCTCTTGTGACGAGCTGCCTTGTTCTTGTGGATCAGGCCGCGCGAGCTGAAACGATCGAGGATCGGCTGGGCGACGTTGAACGCCTCCTGTGCGCCGGTGGCGTCGTTGGACTCGAGCGCCTTGAGCACTTTCTTGACGGCGGTGCGGAGCTGCGAGCGCTGGGCGGAGTTGCGCGCATTGCGCACAACGGTCTGCTTGGCGCGCTTCTTGGCGGACTTGATGTTTGCCACGATGGATTCCTGGAAGCTGGACGTGTGAAAATCCGGCTTGGCCGGACGAACTGGAAATTTGAGCAGGAAATTATGGGTCTTTCAGATACTTGCGTCAACCGGCCCGGCCTGAACGGCGCGATCTGGTGACGGCCCCCGATCCGGCGGCCGCCAGCCCGGCCCCGAAGAAGCGCGGCGGACTGCTGCGTTCGAGCGCGGTGTTCAGCGCGATGACCCTGATCTCGCGGATCGCCGGCTTCGCCCGCGACATGCTGCAGGCCACGCTGTTCGGCACCGGTGCGACCAATCCGGCGATGAGTGCGTTCATTGTCGCCTATCGCATCCCGAATTTCCTGCGCCGCGTGTTCGCCGAAGGCTCGATGGCGATGGCCTTCGTGCCGGTGCTCAACGAGATCAAGGAGCGTGGGGACCGCGCAGCGCTGAAGTCCTTCATCGACCACATGGCCGGCGCGCTGTGCGCGGTCGTGCTCGTGGTCTGCGCGACGGGCATGTTGCTGGCGCCGTTCATCGCACGGCTGTTCGCGCCGGGCTGGGCGGACCAGCCGGAGCTGCTGGGCCAGACCGCGCTGATGTTGCGCATCACGTTCCCGTATCTGCTCTTCATCTCGTTGATGTCGCTGTCGGCTTCGATCCTCAACAGCCACGGAAAATTTGCGCTTCCGGCATTCACCCCGGTGCTGCACAACCTGACGATGATCGCCGCGATGCTGTGGCTGGCGCCGCGGTTCGCGCTGCCGCCGGAGGGCCTGGCGTGGGGCGTACTGATCGCGGGTTTCCTGCAGCTCGCGCTGCTGTGGCCGGCGCTCGGTCGCCTCGGGCTGCGCCCGCGTTTCCGGCCCGGATTCAAGCATCCGGAGGTACGCAAGGTGGGCAGGCTGATGCTGCCCACGCTGTTCTCCTCGTCGGTCGCCCAGGTCAATCTGCTCGTGGGCACCGCGTTCGCGTCGCTGCTGGCGGCAGGCAGCGTGGACTGGCTGTATTACTCGGACCGTCTGATCGAGTTTCCGCTGGGCCTGTTCGGCGTGGCGCTGGGTACGGTGATCCTGCCGCATCTGTCGCGCCGGCACGCGGCCGAGGATGCGAAGGGCTACAACCAGTCGCTGGACTGGGGTCTGCGCATGGCGCTGCTGGCCGGTGTGCCGGCGGGCCTGGGCCTGCTGCTGCTGGCCGAGCCGATCACCGCGACGGTCTACAACTACGGTGCATTCGGCGCCGACGACACGCGCATGGCGGCGATCAGCCTCACCGCGATGAGCCTCGGCGTGCCGGCCTTCATGCTCAGCAAGGTGCTGGCGCCCGCGTTCTACGCGCGGCAGGACACCAAGACCCCGATGCGCGCGGCGATCTGGACGGTTGCGGCGAACGTGCTGCTGACGATCGCGCTGACCACACCCTTGTGGCTCTACGACGTGCCCGGTGCGCATGGCGGCATCGCGCTGGCCACCGCGCTGGCGGGCGTGGTCAATGCAGCGCTGCTGTGGCGGTATCTCCGCCAGCGCGGGATCTTCACCCCCGAGCCCGGTTGGGCGACCTACGCGCTGCGCCTGACCTGCGCGTGCGTGGCGATGGCGGTAGTAGTGCTGGGCCTGCGGTTCTGGATCGGTGCCTGGACCGATATCCACGGCGCGCTCCACCGCATCGGCTGGCTGGTGCTGGTGATCGGGGCGGGCGGGGCGACCTATGCGATCGCGATGGTCGCGCTGGGGTTGCGGCCGCGGCACCTGCGCCACTGACCGGCGCTTGCGCGCGTGGCGGCTGAACCCGGGTCAGGCCGGGTGGCGGCTATACTTGCCGGTCACTTTTTCCCGCGGGCGTGCACTGGTGCGCCCGCCGCAACGGACCCACATGAGCAGGCTGTTCCGCGACATCGCCGGCGGGCCCCTCTGTGCCGACGGCAGCGTGGTCTGCATCGGCGCGTTCGACGGGCTGCATCTCGGGCACCAGGCGCTGGTGCGGCACGCGGTCGCGCGTGCGCAGGTGCTGGGCGTCGACGCTGCCGCACTGAGTTTCGAGCCGCTGCCGCGCGAGTTCTTCGCCGCTGCATCGCCGCCTCCGCGTCTGGGACCGGTACGCGCGAAGTTCGAAGGGCTGCGCGGTCTCGGCGCGGACGTTGTCGGCCTGCTGCGTTTCGATGCGCGCATGGCCGCGATGTCGCCCGAAGCCTTTGTCGATGCGGTGCTGGTGCAGCGCCTGCGTGCGCGCGAAGTCTGGGTCGGCCCGGGTTTCCGCTTCGGCCACAAGCGCGCCGGCGATCTGGCGACGCTGCAGGCCCTGGGCCGAGAAGCGGGCTTCATCGCCGGCGAGATCGAGCCGCTGGTCGTCGATGGCGAGCGCGTGTCCAGCACCCACATCCGCAACGCGCTGGTGGCCGGTGATTTCGAACACGCCGCGCGCCTGCTCGGACGGCCGTATGCGGTCTCCGGGCGCGTGGTGCGCGGCAAGCAGCTCGGCCGCACGCTGGGCTATCCGACCGCGAACCTGCGCTTCGGCGGCAAGGTGCCGGCGCTGCGCGGCATCTACGCCACGCGCGTGCACGGCATCGGCGACGCACCCTGGCCGTCGGTGTCGAGCTTCGGCACGCGGCCGACGGTCGGCGGTGTCGAACCGCTGCTCGAAGCGCATCTGTTCGATTTCGACGGCGATCTCTATGGCCGCCGCATCGAAGTCGAATTCGTCGCGCGTCTGCGCGACGAGGAAAAGTTCGACGACCTGCCGAGTCTGGTCGCGCAGATGGATCTCGACGCCGCACAGGCGCGCGCCGTCCTCGCTGCACCGCATTCCCCACGACACGAAACGCAACGACAGGACTTCGCGTGAGCGCAGACGCCAGCAACTCCAATCCCTACAAGTCGACGATCCATCTGCCGGCGACCGACTTCCCGATGCGTGGCGATCTGCCCAAGCGCGAGCCGGCGATGCTGGCGCGCTGGGAAGAGGAAGGCCTGTACGCGCAGCTGCGCGCGCACGCGCAGGGACGCCCGCAGTTTGTGCTGCACGACGGCCCGCCGTATGCGAACGGCTCGATCCATCTCGGCCATGCGGTCAACAAGATCCTCAAGGACATCATCGTCAAGTCCAAGGGCATGGCGGGTTTCGATGCGCCCTACATCCCCGGCTGGGATTGCCACGGCCTGCCGATCGAGATCGCGATCGAGAAGAAGTGGGGCAAGGTCGGCGTCAAGCTCGATGCGGTGGAGTTCCGGCAGAAATGCCGCGAATACGCCAACGAGCAGATCGACATCCAGCGCCGCGACTTCAAGCGCCTCGGCGTGCTCGGTGACTGGGACAACCCGTATCGCACGCTCGATTTCCGCTTCGAAGCCGACGAGATGCGCGCGCTGGCCAAGGTCGTCGACAACGGCCATCTGACCCGCGGCGTGAAGCCGGTGCACTGGTGCTTCGACTGCGGTTCGGCCCTGGCCGAAGCCGAGATCGAATATGCCGACAAGGTCTCGCCTGCGGTCGACGTTGCCTACGTCGCGCGCGATTCCGCCGCGTTCGCACATGCGTTCGGCGCGACGTTGCCGGCTGACGTCGATGTCGCGCTGCCCATCTGGACCACCACGCCGTGGACGCTGCCCGCATCGCTCGCCGTGTCGCTGGGCGCCGATCTCGAATACGCGCTGGTCGAGGGGCCGGTCGCGCAGGACGGCCGTCGCCACTGGCTGGTGCTGGCCGATGCACTGGCCGAACGCGCACTGCGTCGCTACGGCGTCGAAGGCGATGTCGTCGTGCACGGCCGCGTTGCCGGCAGCGCGCTCGAGCATCTGGTGCTCGCGCATCCGTTCTACGCAGAGCGCGATATCCCGGTGATCCTCGGCGACCACGTGTCGGCCGAAGACGGTACCGGCGCCGTGCATACCGCGCCCGGTCACGGCCAGGAGGACTACGTCGTCGGCAAGGTCTACGGCCTGCTCGACCGCTACACCGCGGCCCAGCTCAATCCGGTCGATGGCCGCGGCGTGTATCTGCCGTCGACGCCGCCGATCGGCGACACCGTGCTCGCGGGTCTGCACATCTGGAAGGCCAACGACGTCATCGTCGATGCGTTGCGTGCGCAGGGCAGCCTGCTCGCGTTCGCGAAGATCGAGCACAGCTATCCGCATTGCTGGCGCCACAAGACGCCGATCGCGTTCCGCGCGACGCCGCAGTGGTTCATCTCGATGTCGCAGGCCAACCTGCGCAACGATGCGCTGGCCGCGATCAAGGACGTCACCTGGTATCCCGAGTGGGGCCAGGCGCGCATCGCCGGCATGGTCGAAGGACGCCCGGACTGGACGATCTCGCGCCAGCGCACCTGGGGCGTGCCGATCGCGCTGTTCGTGCATCGCGAAACCGGTGAACCGCATCCGCGCAGCACCGAGCTGATGCGTCTGGTCGCCGATCGCGTCGAAGAACACGGCGTCGACATCTGGTACACGCTCGACGCCAGCGAACTGCTCGGCGACGAGGCCGCGGACTACGACCGGATCACCGACATCCTCGATGTCTGGTTCGACTCCGGCGTCACCCACGAAGGCGTGCTGCTCGCGCGTGGCTACCAGAAGCCGGCCGACCTCTATCTCGAAGGCTCGGACCAGCATCGCGGCTGGTTCCAGTCTTCGCTGCTGACCGGCGTCGCAATCGACAAGGCCGCGCCGTACCGGCAGTGCCTGACGCACGGTTTCACCGTCGACGAACACGGTCGCAAGATGTCGAAGTCGCTCGGCAACGGCATCGAGCCGCAGGACATCATGAAGACGCTGGGCGCCGACATCCTGCGTCTGTGGATCGCCTCGGCCGACTACAGCAACGAGATGTCGCTGTCGCAGGAAATCCTCAAGCGCACCGCCGACGCCTACCGCCGCATCCGCAACACCGCGCGCTTCCTGCTCGGCAATCTGGCCGGCTTCGAGCCGGCGCGTGATCTCGTCGCGCCACAGGACATGGTCGCGCTGGACCGCTGGATCGTGCATCGCGCGGCCCAGCTGCAGGCGCGCATCGAAGATGCCTACGCGCGCTACGACTTCGCCGAAATCGTGCAGACGCTGTCGAATTTCTGCAGCGTCGATCTGGGTTCCCTGTATCTCGACGTCACCAAGGATCGTCTCTACACGATGCCCGAGCATTCGGTCGGCCGTCGCAGCGCGCAGACCGCGATGTACCACATCGCCGAAGCGTTCACGCGCTGGATCGCGCCGGTGCTGAGCTTCACCGCGGAAGAGCTGTGGAGTCATCTGCCGGCGCCGGTAGGCGGCACCCGCGAAGCCAACGTGCAGTTCGCGACCTGGTACACCGGCCTGACTGGGCTCGGCAGCGATGCCGACTGGTCGGCGCAGGATTTCGACCGCGTGCTGGAACTGCGCGAGCGCGTCTCCAAGGTGCTCGAACCGATGCGCGCCAGCGGTGAGATCGGTGCGGCGCTCGATGCCGAGATCGAACTGCGCTGCGGCGTGTCGGACGTGAACTGGCTGTCGCCGGTGGTCGACGAACTCCGCTTCCTGCTGATCAGCGGTGACGTAACGATCGTCGATGACGCCAGCGCGACGGCGATCGGCGTGACCGCGCGTGCAACGACCAAGGCCAAGTGCGTGCGCTGCTGGCAGCGTCGCAGCGATGTCGGCGCGCATGCCGAGCACGCGGAGTTGTGCGGCCGCTGCGTGGAGAACATCGCGACCGATGGTCGCGACGGGCAGGGCGAGCTGCGGAGGTGGTTCTGATGGCCAAGGTGAAGCCCAACGCCCTGCCGTGGCTGGTGCTCTCAGTCGTGGTGATCCTGCTCGACCAGCTGACCAAATACTGGGTGCTGACCTCGCTGCCCGAGTACACCGCGATCCCGGTCATCGACGGTTTCTGGAACTGGTATCGCACCTACAACACCGGCGCGGCGTTCAGCTTCCTGGCCAATGCGGGCGGCTGGCAGAAGTGGTTCTTCACGATCCTCGCGATCGTGATCTGCGGCACGCTCGGCTGGTGGCTGGCCAAAACCCCGCGCCGCGATTGGCGCACCGCGCTGCCGTTCGCGCTGGTGATCGGCGGCGCCCTGGGCAATGTGATCGACCGGCAGATCCATGGCCACGTCGTCGATTTCATCCAGTGGCACTGGCAGGAGCACTACTGGCCGGCCTTCAACCTGGCGGATGCGGCGATCGTCGGTGGCGCGATCGGGATCGCGTTGTTCGGGTTTTTTCCGGCGAAGAAGGCGAAGTAGTCGCTTCGTCGGGGGTCTGAGCGATCCGGCACCTCTCCCTCAGGGAGAGAGCCTGCCTCGGACTCGATCCGGGATCGACGCGCAGAGCGCGTCGGGTGAGGGTCGTGCTTTCGCGTTTATCCGTATGACCCCGCACATCAGCGATTTTCGGGGTTCAAAGGCAGCATTTCCGCGGCGTCGCCCTCACCCCGTTCCCCTCTCCCAAGGGGAGAGGGGCGTATGTGCCGTGCGGGAGACGCTCCGTCGTGCTTCTGTTTCGTTTCGGCGCCACAGGCTCCGGTAAACTTGGGTTCTATGGACATCGTCCTCGCCAACCCCCGCGGCTTCTGCGCCGGCGTCGATCGCGCGATCGAGATCGTCAAGCGTGCGATCGAGACGCTCGGCGCGCCGATCTATGTGCGCCATGAAGTCGTGCACAACCGGTTCGTCGTCGAAGATCTCAAGCGTCGAGGCGCGATCTTCGTCGAGGAGCTCGACGAGGTGCCCGACGGCGTCACCGTGATCTTCAGCGCGCATGGCGTCTCGCAGGCCGTCCGCGAGGAAGCCACGCGTCGCGGTCTCAAGGTGTTCGATGCGACGTGCCCGCTGGTGACCAAGGTGCACTTCGAGGTCGCGCGCCACTGCCGCGCCGGCCGCGACGTGGTGCTGATCGGTCATGAAGGCCACCCGGAAGTCGAAGGCACGATGGGCCAGTGGCGCGCCGAGGCGGGCACCGGTTCGATCTATCTGGTCGAGGACGAGTCCGACGTCGCCGCGCTGGTCGTCAACCAGCCCGAAAACCTCGCCTACACCACGCAGACCACGCTGTCGGTCGACGACACCCGCGGCGTCATCGCGGCGCTGCGCGAGAAGTTTCCGGTGCTGCAGGGGCCGAAGAACGACGACATCTGCTATGCCACGCAGAACCGCCAGGACGCCGTGCGCGACCTCGCGCGCGAGTGCGATCTGGTACTCGTTGTCGGCTCGCCGAACAGCTCGAATTCCAACCGGCTGCGCGAGCTGGCCGAACGCGATGGCGTGGAGGCATACCTGATCGACGGCGCCGAGGAAATCGACCCGCGCTGGGTCGAAGGCCGCCGCCATATCGGCGTCACCGCAGGCGCGTCGGCGCCGGACATCCTCGTCCAGGGCGTGCTCGACCGCCTGCGCGAACTCGGCGCGGACGGACTGCGCGAGCTGTCGGGCGAGCCGGAGAACATGGTCTTCGCCCTGCCCAAGGAACTGCGCCTGCAACTGGTCGATTGACCGCAGGCGCCGCGCTCCCTAGAATTCGCGTCCCAAGCCGGAATAGCTCAGTTGGTAGAGCGGCGCATTCGTAATGCGTAGGTCGTAGGTTCGATTCCTATTTCCGGCACCAGGTTCAAGAAAAAGGCGACCTCCGGGTCGCCTTTTTCATGTGCGCTTCGGGTTGCCCGGGTGCTCAGCCGATCTCCACGCGATCGCGGCCCGCCGCCTTGGCGCGGTACAGCGCGGCGTCGGCATCGCGGATCCAGTCGGCGAGCGTCGTGTGTCCACTGCGCGTTTCGGCCAGGCCCACGCTGACCGTGCATGCCATGCCGGGCTCGGCCTCGAACGTCAGGCCGGAGACGCCGATACGCACGCGCTCGGCGATCGAGATCGCGAGTTCGCGGTCGGCGGAGGTCAGCAGCAGCGCGAATTCGTCGCCGCCGAAGCGCGCGGGTACGTCGTCGCCGGTCGCGATGTCGCGCAGCACATCGCCCACGCGTCGCACCACCACGTCGCCCATGCCGTGGCCGTAGCGGTCGTTGGTGGTCTTGAACTGGTCGATGTCGATCAGCAACAGCGCCGCCTGTCGCCCGCTGCGCTGGTAGAGCTTGAACGCGTGCGCGGCGCGCGCGTCGAAGTGGCGGCGGTTGGGCAAGTCGCTGGCGGCATCGGTGCGCGTGGCGCGTTCGAGTTCGCGGTTCTGGCGCGCGATCGTGCGGCCCAGCCGCCAGGTCACCACGCTCAGTGCGAACTGGTAGACGAACATCAACGGCAGACAGGCGAGCACGGTGCGCAGCGACGTGTCCGGCGCGAACGGCTGGCCCAGCAGCAGCCAGACCAGTGCGAAACCCGCGAGCATTGCGGGCAGCGCGCGCGACAGCAGGCGCCAGCCACCGGCAGCGAACCGGTCGGCACTGAGCACGGTCAGCAGTACCGCCGACGGCAACAGGTTGACGCCCATGACCGCGATCCACACGCCACCGGCTGCGGCGTCGACGACCAGGCTGCGGTATTCGACGGCCGCGGGATCGCGCGCACGGCGCGCGAGCAGCCAGGCGATATGCGGCCAGACCAGTGCGTTGAAGAGCAGCGCCGCCCAGGTCCATCCCGGCGCGCCGGTTTCGTGCAGAACCGATGCGATCGGCACGGCGCAGAGCAGGGTGCCGAGCATGCGCATGCGATGGATGCGGGTCACGAAGCGCAGCGCAGGCGTGCGCGAGCGATCGGCGATGTCGTCGTAGTAAGGCACCAGCGTGCGGACTCGCGTAGTCGTGGGGCGTGCGCGGAAATTGTAGAGCGAACCTGAAGGTGCGCGGCGGGTTTCGTGACGTGCGCCGCAGTCGGCATGACCTTCGGCCCATGCGCGGCGGTGGTCGGAAATGGCCGCACACGGATGTCGGGTCTCCGATGCTGCGACGGGGCTCCGCTATGCTGCGGCCATTCCCGTTTTCGCAAACACGCCGTGGCCAAGACCGCTTCCAAAGCCCGTACCGCCTTCGTCTGCAACGAGTGCGGCGCTGATTTCAACAAGTGGCAGGGCCAGTGCAGTGCCTGCGGCGCCTGGGATTCGATTTCCGAGATCGTGCTCGAAAGCGCGGCCGCGGCCAGTTCGCCGGCGTCGCGTCGCAGCGGCTGGGCCGGAAAGATCGACGCGCCCAAGGTCATGGCGCTCAAGGACGTGCAGCAGGGCGAAGACGTGCGCGTATCGACCGGCATCGGCGAGTTCGATCGCGTGCTCGGCGGTGGTCTGGTGGAAGGCGCGGTGGTGCTGGTCGGCGGCGATCCGGGTATCGGCAAGTCGACGCTGCTGCTCCAGGCGCTGGCGCAGATGGCCGGCACGCTGCCAGGTCTATACGTCACCGGTGAGGAATCGCTGGCTCAGGTCGCGGGTCGCGCGGTGCGGCTCGGGCTGTCGCTCGATGGCCTGCATGCGCTGGCCGAGACCGGCATCGAGCGAATCCTGCAGCACGCATCGGAACTGCGACCGAAGCTGATCATCGCCGACTCGATCCAGACGCTGTGGACCGAATCGCTGACCGCAGCCCCGGGCTCGGTGAGCCAGGTCCGCGAATCCGCCGCGCGTCTGGTGCGCTACGCCAAGGAAACCGGCACCGCCGTGTTCCTCGTCGGCCACGTGACCAAGGAAGGCGGCATCGCCGGTCCGCGCGTGCTGGAGCACATGGTCGATGCGGTGCTGTATTTCGAAGGCGACAGCGGCAGCCGGTTCCGGGTCATGCGCGCGTTCAAGAATCGCTTCGGCGCGGTCAACGAACTCGGCGTGTTCGCGATGGGCGACAAGGGTCTCAAGGAAGTGCCGAACCCGTCGGCGATCTTCCTGTCCGGCGGCAGCACGCCGCAGCCCGGCAGTTGCGTGATGGTCACGCGCGAAGGCACGCGGCCGTTGCTGGTCGAGGTGCAGGCGCTGGTCGATGCGTCGCCGCTGTCGAATCCGCGCCGCGTCGCGGTGGGCATGGAAGGCAACCGGTTGGCGATGCTGCTGGCGGTGCTGCATCGCCACGGCGGCATCATGACCGGCGACCAGGACGTCTTCGTCAACGTCGTCGGCGGCATCCGCGTGCAGGAAACCGCAGCCGACCTGCCGGTGCTGCTGTCGGTCCTGTCGTCGCTGCGCGACGCGCCGTTGCCGGACAAGACCATCGCGTTCGGCGAAGTCGGCTTGAGCGGCGAGATCCGCCCCGTGCCCAATGGTGAAGAGCGCCTGCGCGAAGCGGCGACACACGGCTTCAAGCGCGCGATCGTCGCGAAAGCGAACGCGCCGAAGACCGGCAGCTTCAAGGGCATGGAAGTGATCGGCGTCGAACGTCTGGCCGAGGCGCTGGAACACATCTGACGCGGCGCGCCGGCTAACATCGGGCGATGTCCCCAACGTCCATCTCGACGACCGCTGCGCGCGTCGTTTCCATCGTCCTGCATCCCTTTCTCGTGCTTGCAGCGCTCGCGCTGCTGGCGGCGTGGCGCGTCGATCCCGCATCGCTGTCGCGCACCGCGCTCGGTATCGGCGTCGCGATCGCGATCGTGTCGGTCTTCATCTGGCAGCGGCGCCGCGGCGGCCACTGGCAGACCGTCGATGCCTCACGGCGGCAGGAGCGACCGCTGCTGTACGCGCTGGCGTTGCTTGTCGCGGGTGCTTACTGGATATGGATGGGCGGCCGCGCGTCGGCGACGTCGAACGGCGTACTGGCGGCGGTCGCGATGCTGTGCGTCGCCGGCATCGCCAACCGCTGGATCAAGCTGTCGCTGCACATGGCGAGCCTGTCGTTCGCGGGCGTGGCTGCGTGGCCACTGTGGCCTGCGGCATCGATCGTCGCGCTGGCTGCGTTGCCATTGCTGGGCTGGGCGCGATTGCGGATGGCGCGGCACACGGTGCCGGAGGTGCTCGGCGGCACGGCGCTGGGTCTGGTCACCGGCGTGGTCCTGCTGGCAGCCGCCTGACGATTCTGTGGGAGCGCGCTTGCGCGCGATGTGGCTGTCCCAGCAAAGCCATCGCGCGCAAGCGCGCTCCCACAGGTTCTTGAGTTCGACTCAGTGTCCGCCCGACGCCGAGCCGCCGAGCTTCGCCACGAACGGCGGCTTCGCCATCCACACGAACGCGATCACCACCAGGAACAGGATGCCGAGCAGGTGGAAGATGTCGTTGAAGCCGAGCTGCGCAGCCTGCTGCGCGATCATCTGGTCGAGCATCATCGCGCCGCGTTGCACGTCGCCGTTGCCGAGTGCGGTGACGGTCTGCTGCAGCGTCGGGTCGTGTGCGGGGATGTGTTCGATCAGCTGCGCGTGATGCACCGTGGTGCGCTGGTTCCAGCCCCACGTCGTCAATGACGCGGCGAAGCTGCCGCCGAGCGTGCGGCAGAACGTCGCCAGGCCCGAGCCTGCGGCGATCTCGTGCGGCTCCAGATCCGACAGCAGGATCGTCAGCACCGGCATGAAGAACAGCGCGACGCCGAGGCCCTGCCACAGCTGCACCGTCGCGATGTGCTGGAAGTCGACGTCGAGATTGAAGCCCGAGCGCAGGAAGCTGGTGAACGCCATGACCATGAAGGCGAAGCTGGCGAGCACGCGCAGGTCGAAACGCGTCGCGTACTTGCCGACCAGTGGCGTGAGCAGTACCGGCAGAATGCCGATCGGCGCGGTCGCGAAGCCGGCCCAGATCGGCGTGTAGCCGAGGTTGCGCTGCAGCCATAGCGGCACCAGCAGGCCGACCGCGAAGAACGCCGCGTAGCCGAGCACCATCGCGATCGTGCCGAAGGCGAAATTGCGGTGCCGGAACAGGCGCAGATTGACGATCGGATCCTTCTCGGTGAGTTCCCAGATCAGGAATACCGCCAGGCCGATCACCGCGGTGATGCCGAGCCAGACGATCTTGGTCGACTCGAACCAGTCTTCCTCGTTGCCGAGGTCGAGCAGCGTCTGCAGCGCACCAACGCCGATGATCAGCGTGATCAGCCCGACGTAATCCATCTTCGGCGTTTCGAGCTTTTCGGGCCGGCCGCGCAGCTGGTTGGCGACGACGACGCTGGCGAAGATGCCGATCGGCACGTTGATGAAGAAGATCCATTCCCAGCTGTAGTTGTCGGTGATCCAGCCGCCGAGGATCGGTCCGCAGATCGGCGCGACCACGGTGACCATCGCGAGCAATGCAATGGCCTGACCGCGTTTGGCCGGTGGATAGATCGAGATCAGCAGCGCCTGGGTGACCGGATACATCGGGCCGGCGACGAAGCCCTGGATCGCGCGCGCGGCGACCAGAAACCCCATGCTCGACGCAAGACCGCACAGCAGTGACGCGAGCACGAACGCGAACGTCGCCCACACGAACAGCTTGCGCTCTCCGAAGCGTCGGACCATGTAGCCGGTCAGCGGCAGCGCGATCGCGTTGCTGACCGCGAACGAAGTGATCACCCACGTCGCCTGGTTGGAACTCGCGCCGAGGTTGCCGGCGATCGTCGGCAGCGACACGTTGGCGATCGTGATGTCGAGCACCTGCATGAACGACGCCAGCGCGAGGCCGATCGTCGTCAGCGCGAGATTCGGCGGACGGAACGCGGTTGGCGCGGCAGGGGCGCCCGGCGCGTCGGCAGTGGTCGTGGACATGGCGGACTCGGCGGGCGGCGGATCAGCGACGGGCGACGGTGGTGGCCGGCAGGTTCTGCGCGATGGTGCGTTCGATCAGGGCATCGGCCTGCGCCAGCTGTTCGGCGTAGGCATCGGTCGACAGCAGCGGCGTGTTGCGCGGCGCATCAACCGAGGCGAGCACGGCGCCATCCTGGTCGCGGATGGCGACATCGACGTGCATCGACAGGCCGAGTCGCAACGGATGCTCGACGACCTGCTTGGGATCGAGTTCGATCCGCACCGGCACACGCTGCACGATCTTGATCCAGTTGCCGCTAGCGTTCTGCGCCGGCAGCAGCGAGAACGCGCTGCCCGTGCCCATGCCGAGACTCGCGACGCGACCGTCGTAGCGCACGTCGCTGCCGTAGAGATCGGCGTGCACTTCGACCGGCTGGCCGATGCGCATTCTGGTGAGCTGGGTTTCCTTGAAGTTCGCTTCGATCCACACCTGTTCCAGCGGCACGATCGTCATCAGCGTATTGCCCGGCGCCACGCGCTGGCCGAGCTGCACGTCGCGCTTGGCGACATGGCCCGACACCGGCGCGACGATCGCCATGCGCTGCAGGTTGAGCCACGCCTGGCGCAGCTGGCCGGCGGCGGCCTGCACCTGCGGCTGGCTGGCGATTTCGGTCGCATCCACCAGCGCGCGACTGCGCGACAGCTGGCCCTGCGAACCCGACAACGCCGCTTCGGCGCCGGCCAGAATGTCGCGTGCATGCGCGAGTTCCTCGCGCGAGACCGCGCCGCTGGCGACGAGCCCCTCGCGACGCTTCACGTCCTCGCGCGCCTGGCGCACGGCGACCTGACGCGCGGCGAGATCGGCCTGGCCGGATTCGACGCTGCTGTAGAGCCCGCGCACCTGACGCACGGTGCCGGCAAGATTCGCGACGGACTGGTCGTAGGCGACCTGCGCGTCGTTGGGATCCAGATGCACCAGCGCCTGGCCGGCTTCGACGCGCATCCCTTCGTCGGCATCGATCGACACGACCGTGCCCATCGTCTGCGGCACGATGCTGACGACGTTGCCCTGCACATAGGCATCGTCGGTGTCCTGGTGCCAGCGCGCGACCAGCAGATACCACGCGGCCCAGCCGATGCCGGCAATGATGGTCACAGCGGCGAGGATCAGAAGCGCGCGGCGGCGCTTGCCGTTCTTCTGTGGCGCGGCGGCAGCAGCAGCGGATGTGGATTCGGAAGTCATGGCGTGATCGTCCCGGCGTGGGTCTGCATGGAAGAGGTGGGTGCGGTCGGCACGAGGCCGCCGCCGAGCGCGCGGTCGAGATCGACCGATGCGCCGAGACGCTGCGCGCGCAATGCAGCGAGTTGCTGTTCGAGTTGGAACAGCGGACGTTGCGCGGCGAGCACATCGAGCTGGTTGCCGAGGCCCGCCTGGTAGCGCGTATCCGCGAGTGCGAAGGCCTGGCGTGCGGCTTCGGTGGCCTCACTGACTGTCGCGATCTGCGCATCGAATGCGCGCGCTGACTGCAGCGCGTCGGTCACTTCGCGCAGGCTCGTCACCAGCGTCTGGTTGTAACTGGCGACGGCGAGGTCGTAATCGGCATCGCGTTGCGACAGGCCCGCGCGCAGACGGCCGCCATCGAAGATCGGCAGGCTGATCGCCGGTCCGCCGAGGCCGAGCACCGCGTCGCTGCCGAACAGGTCCGACAGATTGCCGGCGGCGAGGCCGACCAGCGCGCTGAGATTGACGCTCGGCTTGAACGCTGCCTGCGCCGCATCCACGCCGCGCGATGCGGCTTCCACCCGCCAGCGCGCAGCGACGACGTCGGCGCGATGGCCCAGCAGTTCGCTCGGCAGCACGGCTGGCACGTTCGGCGCGGCGGCCTGCAGCAATTGCGGACGTGCGATGTCGAGGCCGCGGTCCGGGCCTTTGCCCAGCAACGCGGCCAGCGCATTGCGCAGTCCATCGATCTGCTGCTGCGCGGCCTGTGCCTGCTGGCGCGCGATGCCGATCGAAGCGTCTGCGTTGCGCAACTGCAGCTGGTTGTCGAGACCGGCGTCGACGCGCTGCGCGGCGAGATCGCGCAGGCGGCTCGCACGCGCCTGTTCGCGCGCGGCGACATCCTGCGTGTCGAAGGCCTGCGCCAGCGCGATGTAGGTGCGCGCGACATTGGCCGACAGAGTGAGCCGCGCTGCCTGCACATCCACTTCCGCGGCGCGTGCCTGGCCGGCGGCGGCTTCGAACGTGGCGCGCTGGCCGCCCCACAGATCGGGCGCCCACGCGAAATTCAACGTCAGCACGTTGCTGGCTTTGAAGTCGCCGCCGAGCGGTTCGGGCGCGATGGTCGCGGGCAGTTGCACGCCACTCACGCGTGCGCTGGCAACGAGTGTCGGGTTGCGCTGCGCGTCGGCGAGTCCGGCCTGCGCACGCGCGCTGCGGGCGCGGGCATCGGCCGCGGCCAGCGACGGGCTGTCGCGCAGGGCTTCGTCGATCAGCGCGTCGAGCTGCGGATCGGCGAACGCCGTCCACCAGTCGGCCTGCGGGAAATCGGCCGCGCTCAGCGAGTCACCGCCAAGACTGCGCGCGGTGGCGAGCGTGTCGGCATCGGTGGCGGTCAGTTGCGGCGCGAGCCCGCGGCTGCTGGCACAGCCGGCAAGCAGCAGCGCAGATGCGAGCACAGCAACGATCGGCAATGCGGCAGCCCGCGCCCGGCGCGGGGCGCGTGTCGTGGAAGAAGACATGGTCACTGTCCGGGGAAGGAGAGGTTGTCGCGGACCTGTTCGAGGACGCGGATGAACTGCAGGCGCTCGGCCTCGTCCATGCCCGACATCGCGCGCTCGCGCACACGGTTGCCGCACTGGTCGATGTCGCGCCAGATCGCCTGGCCTTGATCGCTGAGCTGGATGCGCACCACGCGCCGGTCGCCGGGATCGGCGTGCCGCTCGACCAGGCCGCGTTCGATCAGCTTGTCGATCAACCGCGTCATCGCACCGGGATTGAGTTCGGCTGCGCGCGCCAGATCGGTCGCGCCCGTGGTGCCGAGGGCAAGCTTCTTCAGCGTGATGTACTGGCTGAAACTCAGATCGTGGCCGGCGTTCGACAGTTCATCGGCCATCCGCGCCCACATGGCGTCGCGGACCTGCCGGAACAGCAGGCCCAGCGAAGAACCGCTGGCGGAGGCGCAGGCGCGGGTGGTGTCCATGGGCCCGCATATTCCTCGCCTGTGCAATTGTTGTCAAGGCAAGTATTGTTGCCGCAAGCGGATTCCGGGCAGCGGGTTTGCCGCCATTCAGATCAGGAATCCGAGCTCAGCCGCCGGGCACGAGGTCATAGGGCTGGCGCAACTTGCGCTCGGGCTGGTCGGGATCCGCGCCGATCCGGTACAGCCACGCTGCGGCGTCGCCAGCCGCGCGCAGCCGGGTCGCGGCCAGGCCTTCGGCGACTTCAGTCTCCACCGCGATTACCCGGCCGTCCGGCCCAAAAGTCAGGACCCAGACGAAGCGGCCGCTGTAGTCCGCCGGCGCGATGTCGGTCAGGTAGCGCGTGCGGCCATTGACGAAGGTGCGGTCGCCGCGATGGAAGGCGGCGGTGTCGAGACTGTCGGCGACTTCGATCGTCGCCTCCGCGGCAACTTGCCCGTCGAAACGCAGGATTACGCGGCGCATGCCCGGTGCGACGCCGAGCGCGGCCAGATCGATGTCGCGGCAGCGGACGACCTGCGACCGTGTGCCGGTTTCGGCGCCGACCCACAGCGCGTGCCGCCCTTGCGCATCATCGATCTCCAGCCGGACCTCGACCGTGCGCTGCGGAAACGCGGCCGATTTCCAGCAGGCGAGGTGCGGGACCTCGGGCCGGGTCAGCAGTCCCAGCGCAACCGGCCGCGCTTCCGAGCCGGGTGCGGGAGCCTCCCACAGAAATTCGATGTGGCCGTGGATCGGTGAAGACGGTTCCGCACTGGCAGCTGCAGGCGCGCCCGCTGACGAGAGGCACGCGAGTGCAGATGCGAGAACAGCGTTGGACGTCCATGTGCGCATGCGGGCTTCCGGATCAAGAAAACGGGAAATTGTCAGAACATGCGCGTCCGCGCCAGTCGCGCTGTCGCACCATCCGACAAGGAGATCGCGATGCGCGGCCAACGCGGCCAGCTGCGCACGCCGGTTGTACCTGGCCGCGATTGGACTTCAGGGTTCACGCGTGTCTCACGCACGGCCGGTGTCAGATCGCCGGGCAGGGGTTGCGCGGACGCCGTCGAGGCACGACACGGCGCCGAAGCGGCGTAAGCCGCGGGAGGTCCATTGATGATGATCACGAACCGGCGCATGCGCCGCGTGTCCCGCTCGGCGCTGGCGGGTGCGATCGCCGCATCCCTGTCGATCGTGTCGGCCAACGCGAATGCAGACTGTGTACCCGTACCCACGACGGGCAACGATGCCCATGTCTGCAGCAGCGACGTGTACACCGGCGATCTCGTCGACACCGGCGGCAGCAACAGTCTCACCTTCCCGGCCGGCGGCAGCGGGGTCATCGATGGCAACGTGGTGTTCGGCGCAGGTGCGGACCGAATCGACATGCAGTCGGGTGCCATCACCGGCAACGTCACCCAGGGCGCCGGCAACGACAGCTTCGTGATCGCCGATGGAACGGTCGCAGGCGCGGTGAGCCAGGGCGAGGGCGTCGACCGTTTCGTGATGACCGGCGGCACCATCGGCTCGCTCAACCAGGGCAGCCAGCTCGATTTCGCGGAAGTCCATGGCGGGCGGATCATCGGCCTGTTCTTCGCCGGCGACTTCTTCACGATGACCGGCGGCCGGATCGGCGAAGTCAACCTCGAGCAGGGCAACAACGAGATGCGCATGTCGGGCGGCAACATCGACGGCAACGTCAGTGCCGCGCAGAACAACGATCTGCTGGAACTGTCCGCTGGCGACATCGGCGGCACGGTGAACTTCGGCAACGGCGCCAACACGGTGCGGATCAGTGGCGGCCGCATCGGCGGCTACGTGCTGACCGGCAGCGGTGTCGACGTGTTCGACATGCGCGGCGGCGCGGTCGCGGGCGGCTTGAATCAGGGCGCCGTCGACGATCTGTTCGTGCTCGCCGGCGGCACGATCGACGATGCGGTCCTGCAGGGTGACGGCAACGATCGCGCCGAGGTTTCGGGCGGTCGCATCGGCGGTGATCTGGATCAGGGAGAAGGCAGCAACGTCGCGCTGGTCGGCGGTGGCGAGATCGCCGGCGCACTGACGACGGGCGGTGGCATCGACACGCTTGCAGTCACCGGCGGCAGCATCGGCAGCGTCAGCCAGGGCGGCGGCAACGACGTGCTCGAGATCAGCGACGGTGTGGTGCTGGGCGCGGTCAACCAGGGCACGGGTGTCGATCGCTTCCTGATGACCGGCGGCACGATCGGGTCGTTGAACCAGGGCAGCGAACTCGACTACGCAGAAGTCCGCGGCGGACGAATTGTCGGTCTGTTCTTCGCCGGCGATTTCTTCACGATGACCGGCGGCCGCGTCGGCGAAGTGGATCTCGAGCAGGCGAACAACGAGATGCGCATGTCCGGCGGCAGCATTGATGGCAACGTGCGCGCGGCGCAGGGCAATGACCTGCTGGTACTGACGGGCGGCGCGATCGGTGGCGGCGTGACGTTCAACAACGGCAACGACACGGTGATCGTGTCCGGCGGCCGCATTGCTGGTGACGTGCTGCTGTTCAATCCGGGCAGTGCGAGCGTGCAATTGCACGGCAACAATCTCGTGCAGGTCAGCGGTGGCGCCATCGGCGGTGGCATCACGACGGGGCAGGGCAGCGACCGCTTCGAATGGACTGGCGCCGGCAGCATCGGCGGTGATGTCGCGCTGGGCGCGGGGGATGACCAGGCGACTCTGCGCGGTCTTGACGACACGTTGCTGACAGCGAGTGCGGCCACAGACCGGTTGATCGATGGCGGTACCGGTGCCGACGTCACGACGGGCAACGCCATCGATCGGCTGACCTTCGACGGCACGACATCCGCCGGCGCTGCGCGCTACACGCGATGGGAGCTGGTGGCGTTGACGAACGCATCGGCGCTGACGCTCGACAGCGATTTCGTGCTCGGCGATGCCGGCTCCGCGACGGGCCGGTTCGAGATCGATTCGACCAGCCAGCTTCTCGTGGGTGCCGGCGCAAATGCGGCGGTCGCGCCGTTCGTGTCCGGGCGCACTGCCACACTGGTCAATGCCGGCCTGATCGACTTCACCAATGGCGCGTCCGGTGCGGGCGACCGGCTGACGATCGTCGGCGATTACATCGGCGCGGGCGGTTCGCTCCGCCTGGACACGGTGCTCGGCGACGACGATTCGGCATCGGACCGTTTCGTCATCGCCGGCGGCCGTGCCAGTGGTTTGACCGGCTTGGACGTCGTCAATGCAGGTGGCGCCGGGGCACAGACGCGCACGGACGGCATCTTGCTGGTCCAGACGATCAACGGCGCGGGCACGGACGGTGACGCTTTCGCACTCAACGCACCCGTGGCCGCAGGCGCCTACGAATATCTGCTGTTCCGGGGCGGCATCAGCGCAGGCACCGCGGACAATTGGTATCTACGCAATACCCTCGTGGCGGCGCCGGTGCCGTCACCCGGGAATCCCGACCCGCCGCCTCCGCCGCAACCTGCGCCGGTGCCGCCCGTTGCGCCCGATCCAGGCGTTCCCGAACCCGCACCTCCGATCCAGCCCCCGTCGCCGCCTTCACCTGTGTTGCCGGGCGAACCAGTGCCTCCGCCACCGGAACCGCCGACCCCGGGCGCCACACCACGAATCGATGATGTAGTGCCCTTGTTCCGCATCGAGACGCCTGCCTATGCGGTCGTGCCGCCGGCGGCCTACGAGATGGGCATCGCGATGCTCGGCATGTTCCACGAACGCCAGGGCGAGCAGGGTCTGCTGCAGTCGGAGGGCGCGCTGTCCGCAGGTTGGGTGCGCGTGCTGGGACAGCGGCGAGAGCAGGCGTGGCGCGGCACAGCAGGCCCTGCTTTAGATGGCGGATTGAACGGCGTGCAGGCCGGACTCTACGTGTATGCCTCCGGGCAAGGCGGTGAGGCACGACATCGCATTGGCGTGTTTGCCGGCCAGGCCCGGTTGCGCGGCGACGTGCGTGGTTTTGCGCTCGGCTGGGACAACCTCACCGTGGGCGACCTGCGGCTCGACGGCGACCACGTCGGCTTGAGCTGGTCGCGTATCGCACCGGGCGGGAGCTACATCGACGCGGTCGTGATGGCGTCCCGGCTGGATGGCGATACCCGATCGAGCCGGAATCTGGGCGTACAGCTCGACGGCGACGGTCTCAGTGCTTCGCTGGAAGGCGGCTGGCCGGTCGCGCTCGGTCAGCGCTGGGTATTAGAGCCGCAGGCGCAGCTGATCTGGCAACGCGTGTCGTTCGACGATGTCGCAGATCGGTTTTCCACCGTCGGGTTCGATGCAGGCGACGCGGTAACCGCGCGGGTCGGTGCGCGGCTGCATGGCAGCTACGACACCGCGGTGGGCATCGTACGGCCCTACCTGAAGGCCAGCCTCTGGCACGACATCAGCAGCACCGACTGTGTCGTTCTGGGCGGCGATGTGTTGGCCAGCGAGCGTCGGGGCACGGCGCTCGAGATCGGTGGTGGCGTGGTGTCGCGGATCAGCGACGGCGTCAGCGTGTTCGCGGTCGGCGATGTCACGCGCAATCTTGGCGGTGAGCGTCGGCGGGTGCTGGAGGGCACGCTGGGCGTGCGTCTGGACTGGTGATGCGCGACGTCAGACGGTCCGCCGCAGCACCAGCTCCAGCACGAACTTGCTGCCGAAGAACGCCAGCACCAGCAGGGCCATCGCGGCTAGGGTCCAGCCGACGGCGCGGGCGCCGCGCCAGCCGTGGCGCCAGCGGCCGAACAGCAGGGCGCCGAAGGCCAGCCACGACAGCACGCTGAGCACGGTCTTGTGCATCAGGTGCTGGGCGAAGAAATCGTCGACGAACAGCACGCCGGTGACGAGCGTGGCGGTGAGCAGAGCGAATCCGACCCAGATCGTGCGGAACAGCAGCGATTCGAGTTCGGTCAGCGGCGGCAGCGCGCGCAGCCAACGATGGAATTCGCGTCGGCGCAGCGCGCGTTCCTGCGCCCACAGGAGCAGTGCGAGCAAGGCGGCAACGGCGAGCGCGGCGTAGGCCAGCAGCGCGAACCAGGCATGCATCTGCAGGCGCCAGTCGAGCGTGTTGGACGAGGGATGCGCGGCCTGGCCGTAGCCGAGCAGCGTCAAGGCGGTGATCGGAAACACGATCACGCCCAGCGCTGCCATGCGACCACGCACGTCATAGAGCACCGTCAGCGCGGCCATGCCGAGGCCGACCAGCGACAGCGCCGCGAAGAAATGCAGTTCGGCGCCGACCTCGCGCCACACCAGCACGTGTGCCGCCACGTGCAATGCGATTGCGCCGAGCGCAGGCGCTGCCCACCAGAGCCTGCCCGGCGCCGGCTCGCGGGCGACGCCGCGCACGAGCGCCGCGGCCGCCAGCAGATAGAGCAGGGCTGCGATGAGAACGATTGTCATCGCGCGAGTGTCTCATGCCGGGCGCTTCCGGAGGGCGCATCGCGGTGCGTGGACCACGGGGCGCGCAGGGCGGCGGGCTATAATCGCCGGCCGTATTCCGCCGTATCGAGTCCCGCATGTTCGAGTCCCTGACCCAGCGCCTGTCCGGCACCATGGAGCGCCTGCGCGGCCGCGGTCGTCTGACCGAAGAGAACATCCGCGAGGCCACGCGCGAAGTGCGCATCGCGCTGCTGGAAGCCGACGTCGCGCTGCCGGTGGTGCAGGCGCTGATCGAGCGCATCAAGGTGCGAGCGGTCGGCCAGGAAGTGCTGAAGTCGCTGACCCCGGGCCAGGCGCTGATCAAGGTCGTCCGCGACGAGCTGACCGCGGTCATGGGTGCGCAGGCGACCGAGCTCAACCTCAACGTGCCAGCGCCGGCGGTGATCCTGATGGCCGGCCTGCAGGGCGCGGGCAAGACCACCACGGTCGGCAAGCTCGCCAAGCTGCTCAAGGAAAAGCGCAAGAAGAAGGTCATGGTGGTCTCGGCCGACGTGTACCGTCCGGCCGCGATCGAGCAGTTGAAGACGCTGGCCGAACAGGTCGACGTGCAGTTCTTCCCGTCCGAATCGTCGCAGCAGCCGGTCGACATCGTGCGCGCGGCGATCGCCGCGGCGAAGAAGTCCTTCATCGATGTGCTGCTGGTCGACACCGCCGGCCGCCTCGCGATCGACGAAGCGATGATGGACGAGATCAAGGCGCTGCACGCCGCGGTCAATCCGGTCGAGACGCTGTTCGTCGTCGACTCGATGACCGGCCAGGATGCCGCCAATACCGCCAAGGCCTTCGGCGAAGCGCTGCCGCTGACCGGTGTGGTGCTGACCAAGACCGACGGCGATGCCCGCGGCGGCGCGGCGCTGTCCGTGCGTTACATCACCGGCAAGCCGATCAAGTTCGTCGGTACCGGCGAGAAGGTCGACGGCCTCGATGTCTTCCATCCCGAGCGTGTCGCCAGCCGCATCCTCGACATGGGCGACGTGCTGTCGCTGGTCGAGCAGGTCGAAGGCCAGGTCGACAAGGACAAGGCGCAGAAGCTCGCCGAGAAGGTCGCCAAGGGCAAGAAGTTCGACCTCAACGACATGCGCGACCAGCTCGAGCAGATGCAGAACATGGGCGGCATCGGCAGCCTGATGGAGAAGCTGCCGGGTCTGGGCCAGGTGCCCGAGCATCTCAAGCAGCAGGTCAGCCAGGGCAAGGAAGTGCCGCGGATGATCGCGATCATCGGTTCGATGACGAAGAAGGAACGCCGCAATCCGAACCTGCTCAACGGCTCGCGCCGCGCGCGCATCGCCGCCGGTTCCGGCACCACGCCGTCCGACGTCAACAAGCTGATGAAGCAGTACATGCAGATGGAAAAGATGATGGGCAAGATGGCCCGCGGCGGCATGAAGGGGATGATGCGCGGCCTGCAGGGGATGATGGGCGGCATGGGCGGCCGCATGCCGTTCCGTTGATCGCATGACATCCGCGGCCCGCCAGCGCAGTGACGCCTTCTGTTCGCGCTTCGGACTGCGCCTGCCGGTGTTGCTGTCACCGATGGCGGGTGCATGCCCCGTCGCGCTGTCGCGCGCGGTGATCGAGGCCGGCGGCATGGGCGCGATGGGCGCGGTGCTGTCGCAGCCCGACGACATCGGCACCTGGATGCACGGCCTGCGCGCCGCATGCGACGGGCCGGCGCAGATCAATCTGTGGATTCCCGATCCCGCGCCGGTGCGTGATGCCGCGGCAGAAGCGGCGACACGTGGGTTTCTCGCGCAGTGGGGCCCCGCCGTGCCGGTCGAGGCTGGCGATGCGACACCGGCCGATTTCGATGCGCAATGCGATGCGCTGCTGGCCGCGAAGCCCGCGGTAGCCTCGTCGATCATGGGCGTGTTTCCGGCGCCGTTCGTCGCGCGGCTGAAAGACGCCGGCATCGCCTGGTTCGCCTGCGCGACGACGCTGGACGAAGCACTCGCGGCCGAAGCCGCCGGGGCAGACGCGATCGTCGCGCAGGGTGTCGAAGCGGGCGGGCATCGCGGCGCTTTCGATGCGGCGAAGGCCGATACGCAACTCGTCGGCCTGTTCTCGCTGATCCCGCGACTCGCCGATGCGCTGCGCGTGCCGGTGATCGCTGCGGGTGGCATCGCCGATGGTCGCGGCATCTCGGCGGCGCTGACGTTGGGCGCGAGCGCAGTGCAGATCGGCACCGCATTCCTGCGCACGCCGGAGGCCGGCATCGCACCGGCCTGGGCCGAGGAGCTGGCATCGTCGGAGCCCGAGCAGGCCTGGCCGACACGCGCCTTCAGCGGCCGGCTCGGCCGCGCGCTGGCGACGGAGTACGTGCGCGCGGCCGCATCCGGAAACGCACCACTGCCGCAGCCCTATCCCGTGCAGCGCGCATTGACGGCGCCGATGCGCGCGGCCGCGGCGCGCGATAACCGGATCGATGCGATGCAGGCCTGGGCCGGCCAGTCGGCCGCGTCTGCGCAGGCGCGGCCTGCGGCCGAGCTTGTCGCCGATTGGTGGCGCACCGCCGACGCATTGCTGTGAAACGGATCGCATCGGCCACCAGCCTCTGGATCGATGGCCGGCCTGCCGATGCCGCCACGCTGACCGCGCTGCAGACCAACTACGGCCACCTGTCGACGATGCAGGTGCGCGGCGGGGCGGTGCAGGGATTCGGCCGTCATCTGACGCGCCTGCAATCGGCCAATGCCGAACTGTTCGGCAGTGCTTTATGCGCTGCGCGCATCCAGCACGAACTCGCATCGGCGCTTCACGCTGCCGCAGTCGACGACGCCACGCTCCGGGTCTCCGTCGGCGCGTTGGATGTTGCGGCGGTCGACCGGGGCGATGCCGTGGATGTGACGCTGCTCATTGCGCTGTCGCCGCCGCGCGCCGCGCCTGTGAATCCGCAACGTCTGCAGAGCTGCCGACACCAGCGTCCGCTGGCGCATTTGAAGCACCTTGCAACATTGCCGCTGCTGCATGCACGACGTACTGCGCGCGCCGCAGGCTTCGACGATGCGCTGCTGGTCGATGACGTGGGCCGTGTGCTTGAAGGCGCGTTGTGGAACATCGGCCTCGTCGATGCCGAGGGCGGCATCGTCTGGCCGCAAGGTGATGCCCTGCGGGGCGTTACCGAAGGCATATTGCGTGCAGGTCTGGACGCCGCGGATCTGGCCCAGCGCATCGCACCGGTCCGGCTGGCGGACTGCATCAGCTTCCAGGCGGCATTCGCCTGCAACAGCAGCGGCCTGTGGCCGCTGGCGTCGATCGACGGGCGGGCATTCGCGGAAGATCCGGTCGTTCCGCAGGCGTTGCAGACCGTTCTGGCGGCCGTGCCGTGGGAAGCGCTGGAGGCCTGAGCGGCCCCGGCTTGCCGAGCAGGCGGGGGTTTCCGCTATAATCGCCGGCTTACCTCGCCACTCTGGCGACTGGGCAACACAGGAAGCAAAGCAAATGGTCAAGATTCGTCTGACGCGCGGTGGCGCCAAGAAGCGTCCGTTCTACCACATCATCGTGACCGACTCGCGCAGTGCGCGCGACGGCCGCAACATCGAGCGCGTGGGTTACTACAACCCGGTCGCCACCGGTGGCGAGCAGCGTATCGTTCTCGATACCGCGCGCGTCGACCATTGGGTGTCCAAGGGTGCGCAGATGACCGACAAGGTCCGCGCGCTGTACAAGGACGCCGGCAAGGTCGCTGCTGCGACCGCCGCTGCCTGATTGACGGGCCGCGCCTTTCGGGCGCGGCCATTGTCGACATGAACGACCCGACGCGCCAACCTCCCCGCCGGATGATCCAGGTGGGCAAGGTGCATGGCGCGTTCGGTGTGCGTGGCGAAGTGAAACTCGAATCCTTCACCGAGCCGCGCAGTGCGATCTTCCGTTATCAGCCCTGGGTGCTGCGCGATCCGCGCGGCATCGAGCGCGAGTGCGAAGGCGCGAAGGGTCGCGAGACGCCGAAGGGTGTCGTCGCGACGCTGCCCGGCGTCGAGGATCGTGACGGTGCCGAAGCGACACGTGGACTCGAAGTCTTCGTGCCGCGCGATGCGCTGCCGCCGCCCAAACCCGGCGAGTACTACTGGGTCGACCTTGAAGGCCTGCGCGTGCGCAACGTCGAAGGTGTCGATTTCGGTGTCGTTTCGCATCTGTTCTCGACCGGTGCCAATGACGTGCTGGTCGCGCAGGGCGATCGCGAGCGCATGGTTCCCTTCGTCGTGCCGGACTACATCGTGTCGATCGATTTCGACACGTCGCTGGTGACGGTGGACTGGGATCCCGATTTCTAGGACGGCGCGCCGCGCCTTCGAAACGGCCGCTGTGGCCGTCGATACACCGCTGCGTCTGCAGGCACCTGACGCGCTGCGCGATGCGACCGCAGGGGACATGCCATGACGTCCGACATCATTCCGAATCCAGACGACACCGCGTCCGCAGATGCAGCGCGCGCGTCCGCCGATGCACGCGCCATCCGCATCGACGTCGTCAGTCTGTTTCCCGATTTCATCGACCAGGCCGCAGCCGTCGGTGTCGTCGGTCGTGCGCGCGAGCGCGGGCTGTTGACGATGCAGGGCTGGAATCCGCGCGATTACGCCGAAGGCAATTACCGCCGTGTCGACGATCGTCCCTTCGGCGGCGGCCCCGGCATGGTGATGCTGATCGAGCCTCTGCGCGCTGCACTCGCCGCCGCACGTGCGGCAGATCCGGCGCCGGTGCGCGTGATCTACATGAGTCCGCAGGGACGCCCGCTGACCCAGGCCAAGGTGCGCGAGCTCGCGGCTCTGCCGCGGTTGCTGCTGCTGTGTGGCCGCTACGAGGGCGTCGACGAACGCTTCCTGCAGGCCGAGATCGACGAGGAGCTGTCGATCGGCGACTACGTCCTGTCGGGTGGCGAACTGGCCGCGGCAGTGGTCGTGGACGCCGTCGCGCGGCTGCAGGACGGCGCGCTGGGCGACGCGGAGTCTGCGGTGCAGGACAGCTTCGAAGGCGATGGCCTGCTCGATTGCCCGCATTACACGCGGCCTGTCGAACACGACATGGGCCGGGTACCGGACGTGCTGCTGTCGGGCAACCATGCCGAGATTGCCAAGTGGCGGCGCCAGCAGTCGCTGGTGCGCACATTGGAGCGACGACCGGACCTGATCGACGAGACCGCGCTAGGCAAGGCCGATCGCCGGCTGCTGGCGGCCTGGCGGGCCGAACAGGGCGGAAATACGACCGGTGGGTCGGGCGGTTGATCCGGTCCGGCCGGGTGCTGGCATTCGCCCCGGGACCCCGTCTATAATGCGCGGCTAACCCGTTTCACCCCGAGCCCAAGAGCTCGCCGAGCCAGAGCGTGCGTCCACGTGCACCACGCCTATAACGACACCAACAGGCCAAGACCATGACCAACAAGCCCTCTTTGCACACCCTGCTGCAGAACTTCGAAAGTGCCCAGACCACCCGCGAACTCCCCGAGTTCGGCCCGGGCGACACCGTTGTCGTCAACGTGAAGGTCAAGGAAGGCAACCGCGAGCGTCTGCAGGCCTATGAAGGTGTGGTCATCGGCAAGAAGAACGCCGGTCTGAACTCTGCGTTCACCGTTCGCAAGATCTCGCACGGCTTCGGCGTCGAGCGCGTGTTCCAGACCCACAGCTCGATCATCGATTCGCTGGAAGTGAAGCGCCGTGGCGCCGTCCGCGCCGGCAAGCTGTACTACCTGCGTGGCCTGGAAGGCAAGAAGGCGCGCATCAAGGAAGACCTGTCCGCTTCGGCGAAGGCGAAGAACGAAAAGGCGCGCGCCGACAAGGCCGCAGCTGCTGCTGCACCGGCTGCCGCTGCCGAGTAATCGGACGTTCCGAGTCGCCCGACGGCCGCCGAAAGGCGGCCGTTTGCGTTTGTGGGGGTTTTCAGCGTGCTGCCGTGGTCTTGCGCACGCGATTTGCTGCCACCCACTGCCGCAAACAATTCCGCCACCGCACGAAAAAAGGCGCTGGATCAATCCAGCGCCCTTCGTACCGACAATCTGTTGTCGATCAATCAGTCGTAATCAGCCTCGAGCATGCGACCGGTGCGCGCCGAGTATTCCAGCTCGACGATGCGGCCATCGTTCTGGCGGATATCGATGTCGTACTCGCCATCGTCGTACGACACGTCGATGACGCGGCCCGGATGACGACGCTGTGCATCGGCGAGGATGCTGTCGAGCGAGGCGCTGTTGGCGCGGAAGCGCGGGTCGGCCTGGGCGGCGGCCGCGGCGTGCACGCGGTCGTCGTCGCCGCGGCGATCGTCGCGGTCCTGGGCGAAGGCGAGCGGTGCAGCGACGGCGAAAGCGGCGGCGGCGATCAGGCTGGCAAAGGCGGTACGGGTCATGGCGATTCCTCGGTGTGGGATGGAGAGCACCGGTCTGCAACCGGTTGACGCCAGTCTCCCCATCGCGCTTAACGCGGTTCTGATCGAGCCGTTCACGGTTCTGTTAATCCGCGTCGCCACACTGGCGCCATGCGTACTCTCATTGCTCCGCTCGTCCTCGCTGCGGCCCTGTGTGCAGGGCCGCTCGCTGTTCCGTTGCACGCCGATGCGCAGGATCCACAAGGCAACGCCGATTACGCGCGTGATGGCGTGCGCAGTGGCGAATTCGTGCGGCTCGAACGGCTGCTCGTCGATGCCGAACGCCGCTATCCAGGGCGCGTGATCGAGGTGGAACTCGACCAGGACGACGACGAGTACGAAATCGAAATCCTGATGCGCGACGGCCGCGTGGTGGAGCTGAAGTACGATGCGCGCTCCGGGCGCCTGCTCAAGGTCGAGATCGACGACTGATGCGCATCCTGCTGGCCGAAGACGACGTCGAACTCGCGACGCGCGTTGCCGCTGCGCTCGGCGCCGCAGGCTTTGCGGTCGATCGTGCGGAGGACGGCGCGGATGCCGAGTTCCGCGGCCAGACCGAAGCCTATGACGCGGTCGTACTCGATCTCGGTCTGCCGAATCTCGATGGCGTCTCGGTGCTGCACCGCTGGCGCGAGGCCGGCCTGACCTTGCCGGTGCTGGTGCTCACCGCGCGCAGCCGCTGGCACGACAAGCTGGCCGGCTTCAACGCCGGTGCGGACGATTACCTCACCAAGCCGTTCCAGATCGAGGAACTCGTGTTGCGGCTGCAGGCCTTGATCCGGCGCAGCGCCGGCCATGCGTCGCCGCGTCTGCGCTGCGGACCGCTGGAATTCGACGCGAATGCGGGCCGCTTCGCACTCGACGGCGATCCGCTCGCGTTGACCGCGCAGGAGCACCGCATCCTCGCGTATCTGATCCATCACGCCGGCCGCGTGGTCAGTCGCGGCGAGCTCGGCGAACACGTCTACGACAACGGCTTTGATCCCGATTCCAATGCTCTCGACGTGCTGATCGGGCGCATCCGCCGCAAGCTCGGCGTCGCGCTGCTGCACACGGTGCGCGGGCAGGGCTTCCGGCTGTCGGAGACGCCATGAACGCGCGTCGCGCACTGTCGCTGCGCTGGCGCCTGTGGCTGGCCGGCGCGCTGGGCGTGGCGATCTCGGCGTTGATCGCCGGTGGTCTGCTCGGCGCGATGTTCGAACGCTCCGGGCAACGCGCGCTCGACAGCCGACTCGACGACGATTTCGCGACGCTTGCCGGCTTGCTCGAAGCGCGTGCGGATGGTGGCTGGCAATTGCGCAGGCCGCCGGCCGACGAACGCTGGGCGCGGGTGTTTTCCGGCTGGTACTGGCGCATCGGCGAGGGCACGGACGCGGTGCGTTCGCGCTCGCTGTGGGACGACGAACTCGTCGCCGACGATGTGCCCGGGACTACGGCCGTGTGGTCGACAGTCGAAGGCCCGCGCGGCCAGCAGCTGCGCATGCGCGCGCAGTTGTTGCGGCTGCCGGGTGTCGCCAATCCCATTCCCGTGCATGTCGCTGGCGATCGCGGCGATGTCATCGCCGAGACGCGCGGGTTCCGGCAGGCGGCGATGCTGGCTTTCGCGGGTGCGGCGGCGGCGCTGCTGGCGCTGCTGGCCTGGCAGATCGAATGGGGCCTGCGTCCGTTGCGGCGCATGCGCGGCATCCTGCAACGTGTGCGCAATGGCGACGACGTACGCTTCGGCGCCGAGCGCTGGCCCGCCGAAGCGGCGCCGCTGGCGGAACAGATCGACGATCTGCTCGACGAACACGCACGCCGCGTCGCACGCGCGCGGCATGCTGCCGAGGATCTCGCGCATGCACTGAAGACGCCACTCGCCGTGCTCTCGGCCGAAGCGCAGCGCCCGGGCGACGACATCGCCGATGTGGTGTCGGCCCAGGTGCAGCGCATGCGCGGCGAGGTGGAACGCAGGCTCGCAGGCGGCTTCGCGGTCGATGCACGGCAGCGCACACCGGTCGCGCCGGTGGCCGAGGCGCTAGGCGGGCTGTTCGCGCAGACCGCGGGCGATCGCGTGACGCTGCACTGCGAGGTCGCCCCGGATCTGGTGTTCGCCGGCGCGCGCGAGGATCTGGAAGAGATGCTCGGCAACCTCGTCGACAACGCGGTGAAGTGGGCGCGCGCGCAGGTGCGCATCCACGCGAGCGTCGCCGACGGACGCGTGCGGATCGCGGTCGACGACGACGGCCCCGGCATGCAGCCAGATGCACTGGAGCAGGCGTTGCAGCGCGGTGTGCGCCTCGACAGCCGGATGCCCGGGCATGGCCTGGGTCTGTCGATCGTCGACGGCATCGCAGCCGGTTACGACGGCCGGCTGGTACTCGAGAACCTGCCGGGCGGATTCCGCGTGCTGCTTGATTTGCCGGCCGGCGCACCGATATCGGGCGCATGAGCGAAGCGCAGGTTCCAAATACAGCCGACACAGTCCGCCTCGACCTCTGGCTGTGGGCCGCGCGTTTCTTCAAGACGCGCGCGCTGGCCAAGCAGGCGATCGAGACCGGCAAGGTCGATGTCGGCGGTCAGCGTGCGAAGCCCGCGCGTGCGGTCCGCATCGGCGATGCGCTGCGCGTGGCGCGCGGCGAGGAAGTATTCGACATCGCGGTCGCCGGACTGTCGGACACGCGTGGGCCGGCGAGCGTCGCGCAGACGCTGTACAGCGAAACCGAAGCCTCGCGCGAAGCGCGCATGGCGCGGCTGGCGGAGGCGCGCGCTGCGCGTGCCGGCTACCAGGCGCCCGAGCACAAGCCCGACAAGCGCGCGCGGAAACTGATTCGCGCACTCGGCGATATCGACGCGCTCTGAGGCGCGTGTCTTATGCGGGCAGCCACCCGCGTACCAGCGACTCCGACACCGACCACAGGCGCGCAGCCATCATGGTGTCGCGCTGCATATCGCTTTGTTGCGCAGGCGCAAAGTCGCGATAGAAACCGCCATTGATGCCGGATGCCGCAGACGACGCCGCCAGCCAGCACGGTGTCGCCGCGCCCTGTTGCACGCTGCGCGCGTCATCGCGGTAGCGGTTGCCGACGTTGCGCAGGATGTTGCTGCGCGTGTGACCGGGCGACACGCAGTTGGACGCGGCCCGCGTGCCCGCCAGGCGCCGCGAGAGTTCCAGCGAGAACAGGCCGTTCGCCAGTTTGGAATGCGCATAGCGCGCGTCCCAGCTTGCGCCGGAGAGATCGTCGAACTGGATGCCGCCCGGCGGGGCATTGCGTTCGTCGCCGCTGCCGAGCACGACCACGCGTCCCTGCGGCGCGACCGTCACGCGATCGAGCAGGCGACGCACGAGCAGGTAATGGCCGAGATGATTCACGACGAAGGTCTTTTCGATGCCGCGGACCTGCTCCAGATCGTCCAGCACGACGCCGGCATTGCAGACCAGCGCATCGACCGGCAGGTCGAGCGCGCGGATCGCATCGCTTGCGGCAACGACGGAATCGAAATCGGCGAGATCCAATACCACCGGCGTCGCGCGGCCTTCGATCCCGGCGCAGGCGGCTTCGCCGGTGGCACGCGACCGCGCGGTGCCGATCACGTGCGCGCCGCGCAGCGCGAGCACACGCATGGTTTCCTGGCCGATGCCGGACGTGCAGCCAGTGACGACGATGGTCCGGCCGCGCAGGTCGAGGCCGGCTGTCGCATCTTCGGCGGTGCTCGTCGCATCGAGATCTGGCGTGCGCGCGAAGCCGGGCAGGGCAGTTGCCAGTGTGGCCAGCGCGCCGGCCTGCAGCAGGCGGCGCCTGCGTTGATCGAGATGCATCGGTCGTCGGGTCTGTGACGGTTCGGGGCGTCGAGTGTAGGACGGTCGCGTGGCGACATCACGGAGATGCAATGGCCGGACACGCGAACGCCGATGCATCAGCATCGGCGTCCGGTCATCCCATCGCCCGAGAGCGATATCGCGCAGCGATCAGCGCAGGTCGTAGCGGTCCAGATCCATGACCTTGGTCCACGCGGCGACGAAGTCGCGCACGAACTTCTCCTGCGCATCGTCGCTGGCGTAGACCTCGGCCAGTGCACGCAGGATCGCGTTCGAACCGAAGACGAGATCGACGCGGGTGCCGCTCCACTTCTTCGCGCCGGTACCGCGCGCGCGCCCTTCGAACGTCGTGCGGCCCGACGGCGCCCACTCGGTGCCCATGTCGAGCAGATGGCGGAAGAAGTCGTTCGACAGCACGCCCGGGCGATCGGTCAGCACGCCTTGCTGGCCGCCGTCGTGGTTCGCACCGAGCACACGCAGGCCGCCGACCAGCACGGTCGTCTCCGGCGCGGTCAGCGTCAGCAACTGTGCGCGGTCGATCAGCAGATGCTCCAGCGGCACGACCGAATGGCCCTTTGCGTAATTGCGGAAGCCGTCGGCCCAAGGTTCCAGCGCGTCGAAGGATTCGACATCGGTCTGGTCCTGCGAGGCGTCGCTGCGACCGGGCGAGAACGGCACGCTCACCGAGACGCCCGCGTCCTGCGCGGCCTTCTCGACCGCCGCGGCGCCGCCGAGCACGATCAAATCCGCCAGCGACACCTGCTTGCCGCCCGCAGCCTTGCCGTTGAAATCGGCCTGCACCTGTTCGAGCGCGGCGAGCACCTTCGCCAGCTGCGGCGGATTGTTGACCGCCCAGTCCTTCTGCGGTGCGAGCCGGATGCGCGCACCGTTCGCGCCGCCGCGCTTGTCGCCGCCGCGGAATGTCGACGCCGACGCCCACGCGGTGGACACCAGTTTGGACACCGACAGGCCGCTGGCAAGAATTGCCCGCTTCAACGACGCCACATCGGCGTCATCGATCAGCGCATGTTCGACCGCCGGCACCGGATCCTGCCAGATCAGCACTTCGTCCGGCACTTCCGGGCCGAGATAACGCGCGCGCGGGCCCATGTCGCGATGGGTGAGCTTGAACCACGCACGCGCGAACGCGTCGGCGAACTGGTCCGGGCTTTCGAGGAAGCGGCGCGAGATATGTTCGTAGGCCGGGTCGAAGCGCAACGCGAGATCGGTCGTGAGCATTGTCGGCAGCTGCTTCTTCGACGCGTCATAGGCGTGCGGAATCGTCGCCTCCGCGTTCTTCGCCACCCACTGCTGTGCGCCTGCCGGACTCTTCGACAGTTCCCATTCGAAACCGAACAGGTGTTCGAAGAAATCGTTGCTCCACTGCGCCGGCGTCTTCGTCCAGGTGACTTCGAGGCCGCTGGTGATGGTGTCGGCGCCCTTGCCGCTGCCGAAGCTGTTGTGCCAGCCGAAGCCCTGCGCTTCGAGCGTGTGTGCCTCGGGCTCTTCGCCGACGTGTTCGGACGGCGCCGCGCCATGGGTCTTGCCGAAGCTGTGGCCGCCGGCGATCAGCGCGACGGTTTCCTCGTCGTCCATCGCCATGCGGCCGAAGGTGTCGCGGATGTCTGCGGCGGCGAGCAGTGGATCGGGATTGCCGTCGGGGCCTTCCGGATTCACATAGATCAGGCCCATCTGCACCGCGGCGAGCGGATTCTCGAGCTTGCGCGAATGCACGTCGCCGTCGGCGTCGTCATCCGACACCAGCACGCCGTCGTCGCCGTCCTTCGGCACGCCGTGCGAGCCATGCGCATAGCGCACATCGCCGCCGAGCCAGGTGGTCTCGCGGCCCCAGTACACGTCGAGGTCCGGCTCCCAGGTGTCGTCGCGGCCGCCGGCGAAGCCGAAGGTCCTGAAGCCCATCGTCTCCAGCGCGACGTTGCCGGTGAGGATCATCAGGTCCGCCCACGAAATCGCACGGCCGTACTTCTGCTTGATCGGCCACAGCAGGCGGCGCGCCTTGTCGAGGCTGACGTTGTCCGGCCAGCTGTTGAGCGGGGCGAAGCGCTGCTGCCCACGACCGCCGCCGCCGCGACCGTCGCCGATGCGGTAGGTGCCGGCGCTGTGCCAGGCCATGCGCACGAACAGGCCGCCGTAATGACCGAAATCGGCCGGCCACCAGTCCTGCGAATCGGTCATCAACGCGGCGAGATCGCGCTTGAGGCCGGCGTAGTCGAGCTTTGCGAATTCGGCGGCGTAATCGAAATCCCCGCCCATCGGGTCGGACTTCGCGGAATGCTGGTTGAGCAGATCCAGGCGCAGCTGGTTCGGCCACCAGTCGCGGTTGCTGGTGCCGCCACCGGCGGTCTGGTGGAAGGGGCACTTGGCGTCGGTCGACATGGCTGGAGTTCTCCCGTGTGGTCGTTCGGCGATGTCACGTCGGCTGTGAGCCGGCGGGCATCGGAAATCGAGTCTGCAAAAAATGGATGACAGAAGGCGTGCACGCGGCAGTGCCCGCGCGTGGTCAATCCGCGATGGAAGGCAACGCGCGGCAGCGCGGTCGCGGTGGAGGGGAATCGATGTGCTGGCGCATGGCTGGCGGCCTCCCGTACTGGATGTTCAGGGTAGGCGCAGTCACTGGCGGGAGGGAAATCGATTGTTCGCGTCTATTCGATAGGGGTGGGCTATCGAAACAGGGCCGCGCGATCGCGTAGACGGGCGCGTGCTCGTTCCGCAAGCGGCTTCGATGCGAGGCTTGCCGATGTTGGCGAGGCTCGGCCTCAACTGGCCGGATTGCCGTCGTTTTCGTGATTTCCGCTTGGAACACCAAGATCAAAAAGGGTCCCAGCGTGCGCTGGGACGACGGTCCTCAAGACGCGACCCTGGAAGTCGGCGAGCCGCGCCCTTTCAGCCGAGCCGCACGCCTCAGAGCAACGCCCGCACCCGGTACAAGGCTTCCAGCGCCTGCTTGGGCGTCAGCTCATCGGGATCGAGTCCGGCCAGCGCTTCGAGCGCCGCGGAAGCCGGGGCGAACAGACCAATCTGTTGCGGACTGTCGAGCGTGACGGGCGACATCGGCGCAGGCGTGGGACTGTCGTGGCGTCGCTGTTCGAGTTCGGCCAGGCGCGCACGCGCGTCGCGGACGACCGCCTTCGGCAGGCCGGCCAGCGCGGCGACCTGCAGGCCGAAGCTGCGGTCGGCCGGACCAGCCTTGACCGCGTGCATGAAGACCAGCGTCTCGCCGCCCTGCTTGTCGCGATGCTCGACCGCGTCGAGATGCACGTTGGCGATGCCGCTGCCCGGCTGTGCGAGCGCGGTGAGTTCGAAGTAGTGCGTCGCGAACAGCGTGTAGCTGCGGTTCGCGGCTGCCAGATGGCGTGCGCAGGCGTCGGCCAGCGCGAGGCCGTCGTAGGTCGACGTGCCACGGCCGATCTCGTCCATCAGTACCAGCGACTGGTCGGTGGCGTGATGCAGGATGTAGCTCGTCTCCGCCATTTCGACCATGAAGGTCGACTGGCCTTTCGCAAGATCGTCGCCGGCGCCGATGCGGGTCAGGATGCGGTCGATCGGGCCGATCACCGCACGCGAGGCCGGCACGAAACTGCCGATGTGCGCGAGCAGCACGATCAGCGCGTTCTGGCGCATGTAGGTGCTCTTGCCGCCCATGTTCGGACCGGTGATGACCAGCATGCGGCGCGCATCGAATTCCGCGCCGTCACCGAGCACCAGATCGTTCGGCTCGAACGGTTCGCGGCGCACCGCCTCGACCACCGGATGGCGGCCGCGTTCGATACGGATGCCAGGCGCGTCGTCGAGCTGCGGTCGCGACCAGTCCAGCGCCTGTCCGCGTTCGGCGAAGCAGGCCAGCACGTCGAGTTCGCTGAGCGCGCCGGCGCAGTGCTTGAGTGCCTCGATGCGGTCGTTCAGTGCGTCGAGCAGCTGTTCGTACAGCAACCGCTCGCGGGCCAGTGACCGTTCGCGCGCCGAGAGCACCTTGTCCTCGAAGGTCTTGAGTTCTTCGGTGATGTAGCGCTCGGCATTGGTCAGCGTCTGCCGGCGCGTGTAGTGCGCGGGTGCCTTCGCCGAATGCGCCTTGGAGACTTCGATGTAATAGCCGTGGACGCGGTTGTAGCCGACCTTCAGCGTGGAGATGCCGCTGGCCTCGCGCTCGCGTGCTTCGAGATCGACGAGGAACTGGTCGGCGTGATTGCTCAGGCGGCGCAGCTCGGCCAGCTCGGCATCGTGGCCATCGGCGAACACGCCGCCATCGCGCGCGAGTACCGGCGGTTGTTCGACCAGCGCGGTGGACAGCAGATGCGCTTCGCCTGCGTGCTCGCCGAGGCTGTCGTGCAGTGCGCGCAGTCGCGGTGAATCGAGTGTGCCGAGGACGCCGCGCAGATCCGGCAGCATCGCCAGACCATCGCGCAGCGTGGACAGGTCGCGCGGGCGCGCCGAACGCAATGCGATACGCGTGAGCACACGTTCCATGTCACCGAGCGCGCGGAAGCGCTCGCGCAGGGTGTCGTCGCCGCCGGAATCGATCAGTGTCTGCACTGCATGCAGGCGTTCGCCCAGCACGGTGCGGTCGCGCAGCGGCCGGTGCAGCCAGCGCCGCAGCAGACGACCGCCCATCGGTGTGACGGTGGAATCGAGGACGCCGAGCAGTGTGTTGCGGGTGTCGCCGTCGACACGCGTGTCGAGTTCGAGATGGCGGCGCGTCGCGGGGTTCATCGCGATCGCGCCGTCGCCGCTTTCGACCGAAATCGAAGTCAGATGCGGCAGGCGCTGCTTCTGGGTTTCCTCGACGTAGCCCAGCAGTGCGCCAGCAGAGGCCACGGCCAGCGGTTTGTCGTCGATGCCGAAACCGGTGAGGTCGTGCAGGCCGAAGAACTGCAGCAGCTGGCGACGGCCGGAATCCGCATCGAACAGCCACGGCGGGCGACGGCGCGCACCGGTGCGTTCGGACAGGAAGCCCGGCCAGCCGTCCTCGTCCGGCACCAGCAACTCGGCCGGATCGAGCCGGGCGATTTCCGCTTCGAGCATGTCTTCGGTCGCGCACTCGCAGACCAGAAAACGACCACCCGCGAGATCCGCCCAGGCGATGCCGTACTGGCCGGCGCGATTGCGCGCCACCGCCATCAACAGGGTGTCGCGACGTTCCTGCAGCAGCGCCTCGTCCGTCACCGTGCCCGGCGTGACGATGCGCACCACCTTGCGCTCGACCAGACCCTTGCTCGCCGCGGGATCGCCGATCTGCTCGCAGATCGCTACCGATTCGCCGAGTGCGACCAGTCGCGCCAGATAACCCTCGGCCGCGTGATGCGGCACGCCCGCCATCGGAATCGGCGCGCCGGCCGAATTGCCGCGCTGGGTCAGGGTGATGTCGAGCAGTCGCGCCGCCTTGCGGGCGTCGTCGTAGAACAGCTCGTAGAAATCGCCCATGCGGAAGAAAAGCAGCACGTCGGGGTGATCGGCCTTGGCGGCGAAGAACTGCTGCATCAATGGCGTGTGCTGGGGCGAAGACATCCAATCGCTCGTTTGGCCGGCCGCATAGTCTGCCCGAAACCGGCGTTTTCCGCGGTCCGCAGTGGCCTCGCCTGCGGCCCGCACATCGCGCGCAAGGTCCATGCGCACGCGTGTGGAAGCTGTGTTAGGTTTCCGTTCACGGCAGGCGACTGCCGGACGTTCCGGTCTGTCCCCCACGATGACCGGAGCGGCGGGGAATCCCGATGGCGCAATGCCGTCGGGGGTCGGTTTTCGGAAGAACCACACCACGTCATTCGGGGGACAACATGGATTCACGTAAGTTGCAGCGCAGCCTGCTCAGTCACGCTGTCGTCGTCGCGCTGGCCGCCACCATCGCAGGTCCGGCGCTGGCGCAGTCGACCAGCACCGAGAACGAAGCACCGACCACGCTGTCGGCGATCACCGTCACCGCGCAGAAGCGCGAAGAAGCGCTGCAGGACGTGCCGATCGTCATCAACGTGCTGCCCGAGCAGTTGCTGCAGGACACCGGCGTGCGTGACATCAAGGACATGCAGGTCCTGGTCCCCGGCCTCACCGTCACCAGCACGCAGTCCGCGGCGCAGACCACGGCGCGCATCCGCGGCATCGGCACGGTGGGTGACAACCCCGGTCTGGAATCCTCGGTCGGCATCGTCATCGACGGCGTCTACCGCGCGCGCAACAGCGTGGGCTTCGGCGATCTGGGCGAGATGGAGCGCATCGAAGTGCTCAAGGGCCCGCAGGGCACCGTATTCGGCAAGAACACCTCGGCCGGCGTCATCAACGTGATCACCCGGCGCCCGAGCTACACGCAGGCGGTCGAAGGCGAAGTCACCGTGGGCAACTACGGTCTGCTCGGCGTATCGGGGTCCTACAACGACGCGCTCAGCGACAACGCCGCGTTCCGCATCTTCGCCACCAAGCGCAAGCGCGACGGCGTCGACAACGTCGACACCTCGGGCGGTCCCCGCCAGGAGACCGACGATGGCGACCAGAACTATCACTCGCTGCGCGGCCAGCTGCTGCTCGAGCCCACGTCGAACCTCAACATCAACTTCATCGCCGACTACACCAGTCGCGAAGAGAACTGCTGCGTCTCGATGACCACGTTCCGCGGGCCGACCGCGGCGATCATCGATGCGTTGACGCCGGGCGGCGAGGGCATCATTCCGGTCGTCGATCTCGACCGCCGTCTCGCCTACGCCAACCGCACCACCGAGCAGGACCTCAAGGACAAGGGCGTCTCGGCCGAGGTCAACTGGACCACGCCGTGGGCCAACGATGCCGTGCTGACCTCGATCACCGCGTTCCGCGACTGGGAAGCGATCACCAGCATCGACTTCGACTACAGCGGCGCGGACATCCTGTATCGCCCGCCGAATCCGGACGGCTCGCTGGTGAAGTTCGAGAACTTCAGCCAGGAGCTGCGCCTGACCGGGTCCAGCGATCGCATCGACTGGATGGTCGGCCTGTTCTATTCCGACGAGGATCTGGGCCGCAACGATTCCTACTATTTCGGCGCCGCCTACGAGCCGTACCTGTCGACCGCGGTCGCCTCGCAGGTGCTGCCGGCGATCGCGGCGCAGCTCGCGCCGCTGGGCCTGACCGTCAACACCGCGAATCCGGCGACGTTCCTGTCGCAGGTCAGCGGTCGTCCGTTCGGCACCAACTTCACCGGGCAGGGCGCGCTCGACCGCTACGAGCAGAACGCCAAGAGCGCGGCGATCTTCACCAACAACACCTTCCACGTGACCGATGCGCTCGACGTCACCCTGGGCCTGCGCTACACCCGCGAGAAGAAGACGCTGCAGTCCGACTACACCAATCCCAACGGTGCGCAGGGCTGCGCGGCGACGCTGGCCAATCCGGCGGCGCGCGTCGGTGGCGCGCTGGCGCAACGCATCAACGGCTTCGGCAGCCTGCCGCCCGCGTTGCAGCAGCAGTTGCTGGCGGGTCTGGTGCCGGCCGTCGCGCCGCAGGTTGCGGGCTTCATGTGTCTGCCGTGGGCGAACATCGCGCACAACGGCCGCAGCACCTTCCAGGAGCGCACCGAGAAGGAATGGTCGGGCACGCTGAAGGTCGCCTACGACTGGTCGGATGACGTGATGACCTACGTGTCGGCGTCGCGCGGCTACAAGGCCGGCGGCTTCAATCTCGACCGCGTGCAGGTCGGTATCACGCCGGTGGACGACACCGCGTTCGACGGCGAGTTCGTCGACAGCTACGAGCTGGGTCTGAAGACCAATTGGGCCGACGGCAACCTGCTGTTCAACGCGGCGCTGTTCCACCAGACCTACGAGGACTTCCAGCTCAACAGCTTCCTCGGCACCGCGTTCGTCGTGCGTTCGATCCCGGAAGTGACCTCGATGGGTATCGACGCCGAAGTGCTGTGGCAGACCCGCATGCCGGGCCTGATGCTGCAGGGTGGCGTGACGTACGCGGAAACCGAGTACGGCGACGACATCGTGCCGGATCTGCCGCTGCTGCCGGGCAACCAGATGAGCTTCGCGCCGAAGTGGTCGGGCAACGCGTCGGCCACCTACCAATGGGACATCGGCTCGGCGCTGCAGGGCCGCTTCAACATCGGCGCCAAGTACATGTCCGAGTACAACACCGGCTCGGATCTCAAGCCGCAGAAGATGCAGGACGCCTACACCGTGCTCAATGCACGCCTCGGCTTCGGGCGTCAGGACCAGCGCTGGATGCTGGAGTTCTGGGGCCAGAACCTGACCGACGAGACCTACAAGCAGGTTGGCATCGATGCGCCAATCCAGACGGGCTCGTTCAATGCCTTCCTCGGTGCTCCGCGCACCTATGGCGTGACGCTGCGCATGCGCTATTGATCCACCGCGTCGACGCGACGGCCGGCCCGGGAGGGTCGGCCGTTCGCGTTTCAGGCGCGCGGAAACGCGGCGTTCCAGGCGCCGGGGCGACGCGCGCGGCACGATGCGGTACAACGGCGACTTCGATCGCGGGAGCGCCCATGCACGACACCCATTCCGATGCCGCGCTGCACACGCTCGCCGAGGAGACCGGCGCGCTGCTGCGCGCGCGCCACCATCGCCTGGTCACCGCAGAGAGCTGCACCGGCGGCTGGATCGCCAAGGCCGTGACCGATATCGCCGGCTGCTCCGACTGGTTCGACTGCGGCATGGCGGCTTACAGCTACGAGGCCAAGCAGGCGCTGCTGGGCGTCAATCCGCACACGCTGGAAACCCACGGCGCGGTGAGTCGCGAGACCGTGATCGAAATGGTCTCCGGCGCGCTGGTGAATTCCGGCGCGAGCGTCGCGGTCGCGGTCACCGGCATTGCAGGGCCTGGCGGCGGCAGTGAGGACAAGCCGGTCGGCACGGTCTGGATCGGCTGGAAGCGGCGTGGCGGCTACGCACGCGCGGAACTGTTCCAGTTCGACGGCGACCGCGATGCGGTGCGGCGGCAGACGGTCGCGGCCGCATTGCGCGGCCTGGGGTCGACGGTCGGCTGAGGCGGACCGTTCGCTGGACACGTCGTCGATCGGATGACGGCATGTAGCGCGCCGGCCTCATCCATAAGTTTGCGACGCGGCATCCTGCCGCGTCGCCTGAAGTACGCTTACTGCGTCACATCCACCCACACGAGGCGATGGTCGGTGCCGTCGACGATGTCGGCATGCGCCGCATCGCTGCGCGGCCAGAACACGCCGTTGCCGACGAGCGCGTGGCCCACCGACGGCAGCGCGTAATCGAGACGCAGGTTGCCCACGCGCGGGCCGAAGCTGCCGGTGTCGTGCGCGGCCGAACCGCGATGCTGCGCATTCGCGCCGCCATCGGTTTCAGCGGCCTCGATCGCGCCTTCGCTGCGCGGCGTGGCCATGCGGATCACACGCGGGTGTTCGAGCAGCTCGACGATCGCGGTGTGATCGCCGGCGCCGTCGACAGGATCGTTGTTGAGATCACCGAGGATCACGAAGCGCGCATCCTGATCGAGTCCACCGCAGCGGCCGGCGTCGTCGCACAGCCAGTCGTGCGCGCCCGGCGACAGGTAATCGGTCCAGAAGCGGATCTCGTCGTGATTGCGCGCGACGTTGCGCTTCTCCGGCCCGTCGAACGCGGGCGGTGTCGGATGCGAGGCCAACACGTGGATCACGCCGCCCGGCGCGCGCACCTGCACGTCCCAGTGCGACTTCGACGACAGCCGCAACTGCGACCACGTGGCGTCGGGATGGAAGGAGCGACCATCGGGATGGCGCGGACGCCGCGCGTCGGGCATCGCATCCCACTTCAACAGCTGGAACGTACGCGCCGTAGTGGCATCGATCGGATAGCGCGACAGCAGCAGCATGCCGTACTGGCCGGGATGCAGCCCGTAGCCCCAGGCATCGTTGCCGCGATCACGACCGTCTCCACCGATGGTGCCGTTGTTGTCGAGATCCAGACCGCTCTGCACGCCGGTATTGACCGGTGCGAGATAGCGGTACGGATAGCGCAGCGGTTCGCCGCCGCCTGGCTGCGGGCGTTCGAGCCAGCGCTTCTGGAACAGCTCGGCAGCGCTGCCGTCGGCAACGTAGTCGAACTCGTTGAGCAGCACGATGTCGGGTCGCACCTGCTGCAACACCGCGGCGACCTTGCGCGCACCGGCGTCGTCACCCTGCAGGCGCTCGAGCAGGCCGCCGGTTTCGTCGCTGTTGAGCGAGGTGTTGTAGGTCGCGATGCGCAGCGTGCCGGGCGACGCCGCGTCGGCGGTGCGCGGCGCGTCGCCGTGCGTATTGACGCGCACGCAGGCGGCGAGCAGTACGAGGGCCGCACAGGCGATCATGGCGATCAGCCATGTGCGGGTCATGGCGCGGCGTCCGTCAGCGGACGCCACTGGCGTCCATCGAAGCCTTCGAGCGGCTGGAAATTGCGTTTGTAAGCCATCTTGCGGTGTCCATCGATCCAGTAGCCGAGATAGAGATAGCGCCGGCGGTCGCGCTGCGCCCAGGCGATCTGTCGCAGGATCGCCAGTGTGCCGAGTCCGCGTGACACGAAGTCAGGGTCGTAGAAAGTGTAGACGGCCGACAACGCATCTTCGATCAGATCCGTCACTGCGACCGCCACCAGTTGTCCGTGCAGGCGCAGTTCCAGCAGCCGGCCTTCGTTCCAGCTGCCGATCAGGAACTGGTCGAATTCATGCGCGCCGTGGTCGTCCATGCCGCCGGCGGGATGGCGAGACACCAGATATTTCCGGTATAGCGCAAGCCGCTCGTCGTTGCGCTCGGCCGGCACCACGCGCGCGTCGATATCGGCGTTGCGCGCCAGCGTGCGGCGCTGGCTGCGGTTGGGCACGAAGGCGTCGACAGGAATGCGCACCGCCGTGCACGCGCGACAGTCGCCGCAATGCGGGCGATAGACGATGTCACCCGAGCGGCGGAAGCCCCAGCGCAGTGCCTGCGGGTAGACGGTGCCCAGACGCGGATCGCGCGGATCGAGCACCAGGTCGCGCGCTTCGCGATCCGGCCAGTAGCCGCAGGCATGCGGCGCGGTGTGGAACAGGCGCAACTCGCCTGTGCCGGCATCCGGTTCTGGTGCGGGGCGCGACGGCGTCTGCATGTCCGCAGGATACGCACCGGCGTCGCAGGCGGCGCGACCGGTTCGCCGACCGCAGGCTGAACCGTGCAGGCGTCCGGTCAACGCAGCGCGCGGTGCGGGCGTTGATCCCTGCACAGCGGCACGGTGCCGCGGCAACGGGAACACATCCATGAAGACGAGGCTCATCACCACCGCGCTGCTCGCGGCGCTGTCCATCACCACGATCGGCACGGCCGCCGCGCAGGCGCCGGTTGCCGGCACACAGGCGGCCAAGCCCGATGGCGAACGGCATCGCGGACACGGCCCGCGCGGTTACGGCGGCGATCGTGTCGACGCCCTCGCACGGCTCGACACCGACAACGACGGCCGTATCAGCCGCGCCGAAGCGCAGGCCGGCCAGCAGGCGATGCAGGCACGTCGCGACGCACATCGCGCGGAACGCGCTGCGCGTGGCGAATCTCCGCGTGCCGACGGCCCGCGCCGCGAGAGCGCACGCAGCGCCGATGCACGTGGCGAGCGTCCGCAGCGTGCTCCGGGCGGCCCGCGTTCGCAGAAGGGCGGCGGTTTCGATCTGGTCACGAACTTCGATGCGATCGACACCAACCGCGACGGCTATCTCACCCGCAGCGAACTGCGCACCTGGCACACGGCGAAGTCCGCCGAGCGTCGCGCCGAGGGCGAGCGTCGCTTCGATGCGAAGTTCCGCGAAGCCGATCTCAATGGCGACGGCAAGCTGAGCCGCGTCGAGGTCTCGGAGAAGATGCCGCGCCTGGCCGAGCGCTTCGCGTGGCTCGACGAGAACCGCGACGGCTTCCTGAGCCGCGAGGAGCTGCGCCCGGAACGTCCGCAGCGCTGAGTCGCCGGCGATACGTCAACGGAAAGGCCGCGCACTGCGCGGCCTTTTTTTTGGATGCACGCCAAGCACCTCGAGGCGAAGCGTCGCCGGGGGCATGATTCGCGACAGCAGGACGCAATGGAAGACGGGATTCGCGTGCGCGATCTTCTGCGCGCCACCGTCGGAAACACGGCTCAGGCGGTCTTGAGCCACAGGATCAGCAGCACGCCCACCAGGCCCAAGTTGGTCAGGATCAGTCCACTCGTTCCGAACATCAGGCGATAGCCGAGTGCGCGGCGGGTACCGCCCTTGGGATCACGCGCGATGTCGCGCGCGATCAACGGATTCATCAGGCGCGGCATGCTGGTCAGCAGCGGATAGTTGTAGAGGAACAACGCGATCGCGACCGCCATCGACATCCAAGTTCCCGACATGTCACGGCTGCCCACCATGAAGCCCAGGCCCGCCCCGACGACACCACCCGCCAGCGATCCCCAGACGAACCAGCGGTCGTAGAGTTTCAGGATCGCGCGGCGCTCGGCCTCGGTATCGGCGTAACGCGCGACCATCTTCCGGCACAGCCACATCGTCAGCCCGCCGAACACCAGCGATACACCGGCAGCGCCGAGTGCACTCGCACTGCCCAGCGCGGCCTTGCCGGCGACACCTGCGCCGAATGCGCCGCCGGCCGCGACCCCTGCGACCGTGCCCGCCGCGGCAGGTTTCGCGAACGCAGCCAGTCCGCCCGTCACCAGTAGTGTGAACGCCGTGCCCGGCGCCGAGCTCGCCGCGAACTCCTGGAAACGCGCCATCAGATCCTCGCGCAGGCTGCGGCGCGCGCGCGACAGACGCTTGCGCACCGCGGCATCGGACAGGCCGAGCAGGGCGGCAACCTGCTTCGAGTTGCCGCCTTCGCGGTAGTACAGCAACAGCACTTCACGGCTTTCGTCGGGCAGATCGGAAATCAGGTCCGCGGCGACGCGGCCGGTTTCGTCATCGATGATCTGCTGCATCGGACAGGCATCGGGATCGGCCGCCTGTGCAATGGCGATGTCGGCAGCCTCGCCAGCCACAATCCGTTCGCGGCGCGCGCGCAGATGGTCGCGGGCGAGGTTGCGGGTGATCTGTCGCAGCCACGGCAGAAAACTCGTCGTGTTCTGCAGCCTGCCCAACTGCTGCCAGGCCTTGAGATAGGCCTCCTGCGCGATGTCCTGGCTGGCCTGTACGTCACGGGTGATCGCCAGCGCGATCGCGGTGGTCGCGTTCTGGCTCATCTGCACGATGCGGCCGTACGCGGCCTGGTCGCCACCGCGCGCGGCGGGCAGTTCCAGATGGATCCGGTCTTCGAGGCCCAGGTCGGCGGCGATGGCGTTCATGGCGATCCTTGCAGGTCAGGTCGCTTTCAAGGACGCGACCCGGGCGCCGGATGTGACCGGCGCGCTCGATGATGCCCGCGGACGCGCGCGGCTGCGATCAGTCGGCGGCGTCGAACTGCCAGTCGCGACCGTCGCGGCGAACGTCCAGCGTGCGCGTGATCAGGCCCTGCGCGGCATCGCTGCCGCCGCGGACCAGATCCACCGTGCCCTGGCCGGAGCCGTCGGTGCGGTAGTTGGTAATGTCCAGCGACGAGGCCTGTCCGTCTCCGCCACCACAGGCAGAAGACGGGCGCACGTCGGGATAACCGGCTTCGAGTTCGGCCAGCAGTGGCGCGGCAGGCGCATCGCCGTCGATCGCCACGCAGACCGGACCTGCCCGCGAAGCCAGCGCATCGGCCAGCACGGCCGTCGCGAGCGCGCGCGGCACCGGTGCGCGGTACTCGGTGGCTTCGACGGTCGGCGGCACCATGTCGAGCACCGTCTCCGGGGCTGCGGCGACAGGTGACTCCAGAGGCGTCTCCGTCGACGGCCGGCTCCACCACGACAGCGCGATCACCAGCACCGCGCCGCCGATCAGCGTGTAGCGCACCTTGGACGCACGCGACATGCCCTTGCGCGCCTCGGCCGCCGGCGCGAACACCACGTCGGCCTGCTGCAGATAGTTGCGGGCCGACGGCTGGCTCTGCAGCAGTCCGGCCTCGCGCAGCAGTTCGCGCGCGCGCGGCTGTTCGTCGGAGCGGGTGACCCACACCGCCGGCCTCGGGCCGCCGGCATCCTCGCGATAACTGAAGTTGCTGCGGCGGTTGCCCTTGTAGGAGCGGCCGTTGAGGATCTGCACTTCGATGCCGGCATCGCGCAGCAGGGCGGCGACACGTTCGACGTTCTCGAGGCGGGGACTGGAGAAGACCTGACGCATCTCAGCCCGCCTTCGCCGCGGCGTCGTCGCCCGGCAGCACGCGGATCATGCCTTCCTGCGCGGTGCTGGCGACCAGGCGTCCTGCGCGGTCGAAGATCTGACCGCGCGCGAGCCCGCGTGCACCCTGCGCGCTGGGGCTGTCGAGCGAATAGAGCAGCCAGTCGTCGACGCGGAACGGGCGGTGGAACCACAGCGCGTGGTCGAGCGAGGCCATCTGCACGTTCGGCTGGTAGTAGCTGATGCCGTGCGGGAACGTGGCAGTGCCCAGCAGCTGGAAATCGGACGCGTACGCCAGCAACGCGCGATGCAGCGCGGGCGCATCGCCGACCGGGCCGGTCAGTCGGAACCACATCTGCTGGAACGGCGGACGCTTGCGCGGGTGCAGTTCGTCGCGGCGGGTTTCGCCGGGCGCGATGACGTGGCGGAATTCGAACGGGCCGCTGCGATCGAGCCAGCGCTGCACCTTGACCGGCAGTTTCGCCAGCACTTCGGCCGGCAGCGGATCCTGCGGTGCGATGTCCTCGGGCGCGGGCACGTCCGGCATCACCGGCTGGTGCTCGGCGCCGGACTCTTCTTCCTGGAACGAAGCGGCGCAGAAGAAGATCACCTTGCCGTGCTGGATCGCGGTCACGCGACGCACCGAGAAGCTGCCGCCATCGCGGGTGCGGTCGACGTCGTAGACGATCGGCGCGTCCACATCGCCAGCGCGCAGGAAATACGCGTGCAGCGAATGCGCCGGGCGCGGGCTGGTCATCGTGGCCTGCGCGGCCGACAGCGCCTGGCCCAGTACCTGACCACCGAACACGTACTTGGTGCCGATGTCGCGGCTCTGGCCGCGGAACAGGTTGTCTTCGAGGCGCTCGAGCGAGAGCAGGTCGATCAGTTCGGAAACGGGCGGGGTCATCGCGGGGCCGTGCACGGTGGGGGCGGCAACGCGGACGCGTGCCGGCCGACGATTATAGGTGGGGGCGGGTCGCGGCCCTGACGCAGGCGTTCAGACGCCGATGCGGGTCAGCGGGACGCTCGCCAGCACGTCCTTCCACGGGAAGAGCGGGCCGGGGTCACGCTTGCGGGCGACGGTCAGGGCCGGATCGTCGCTGGCGGCGACGCGATCGGTGTCCAGATCCTCGTGGCCGGCAATGTCGCGCAGGTTCGGCAGCGTGGCGCACAGATGCGCGAGCAGGGCGACGAGCGCGTCGATCTGCGCCGGTGTGTAGGCCTCGCCCATCGCCTGGTGGCGGCTGTCGTACCAGTCTGGGAAACGGCCGGTGTTGACCAGTTCGATGCCAAGCGACTGCGCGTTGTGGCCGCGCACATGATGGGCGACTCGGGTCGCCGGCACGTATTCGGCGATGCGGCCGTCGCGGTCGATGTACCAGTGGCCGCTGGCGCCGGTCCCGCTGTCGTAGAGCACGCGCTCGCCGTAGACACGCGCCGTGGCGAGGTCGGGCAGCTCGGTGCAGTGGATGACCACCAGGGTGATGTCCGATGCCGCGCGCGGCGCCAGCAGGTCCACATAGGGCAGCGGTTGCAGCGCGATCCGGGGCGCGGACGTGGGGTCGGACATGGCCCGGATGCTAGCATTCACACATGAGAAATCCGCCGCCAGACTCCGACCTGCACGCCCTGATGACGCAGTTTCCGCGCGTCGGACGCGTGGACTGGATCGGCTTGCGGCCGGCCCGTGAGGTGCCGATCCGCGCGGTCGACAGCGCTGTCGCGGTGACCGGCATCGGTCTCGAAGGCGATCGTTACACCGGCGGCAGCGGCAAGCGCGGCGTGACCCTGATCCAGGCCGAGCATCTGCCGGCAATCGCCGCGCTGAGCGGCCATGCCGAGGTCACGCCGGTGACGCTGCGCCGCAACCTCGTGGTCTCGGGCATTCCGCTGATCGCGCTCAAGGGGCGGCGTTTCCGCGTCGGCGATGTGCTGCTCGAAGGCACCGCGCCCTGCGATCCGTGTTCGAAGATGGAGGCGGCGCTCGGCCCCGGCGGTTACAACGCGATCCGCGGCATGGGCGGCCTATGCGCGCGCGTGATCGAGGGTGGCGCGCTGAAGATCGGTGACGCGGTCGAATGGGTGGACGCATGAGTACGCGCGGCCACTGCATCCTCTCGCACGGGTTCGAAAGCGGCCCCGATGCCTCCAAGGTCACCGCGCTCGCCGAGGCCGCGGAACGCCTGGGCTGGAGCCACGAGCGCCCGGACTTCACCGATCTCGACGGCAAGCGCGACGTCAGCCCGCTCGGGGATGTCGCCGCGCGCATCGAACGGCTGCTGCGGCTGACCCTCGATGCCGCCGCGCGCGGACCGGTGGTGCTGGCCGGTTCCAGTCTCGGTGCGTGGATCGCGGGGCATGTCTCGCTGCAGGTGCCGGTCGCCGGCCTGTTCCTGATGGCGCCGCCCGTGCGCCTCGACGCCGCGCATCCGCTGCAGGCGGCCGAGGTGCCGCTGTCGGTCGTGCACGGCTGGGACGACGAACTGATTCCCGCCGCCGATGTCGTCGGCTGGACCTGCGCCCGCCGTGGTCGGCTGCTGCTGGTCGACGACAATCACCGTCTGACCGCGCATGTGGACGCGTCGGCGGATGCATTCGCGGCCTTGCTGCGGTCGATCTGAAGCGCGAAAAGCTGATGTCCGCATCCACGTCTTCCAGAACCATTTTCGTCATTCCGGCGTAGGCGGGAATCCAGTGCCTTGATCGGCACACATCGCTCGGCCAGCACGTCAAGACACTCGATTCCCGCCCGCGCGGGAATGAGGGAGTCGACACGTCGGCCTTCAAACGTACGACCCAGGTCCCCATGAAATTTTTCGCCAGCTGCCCCAAGGGCCTCGAATATCTGCTCGTCGACGAGCTGCTCGCACTCGGATGCGCGCACGCCACAGCGACGACCGCCGGCGCCAATGTCGAGGGCACCCTGCATGACGCGCAACGCGCGGTGCTGTGGTCGCGCCTGGCCAGCCGCGTGCTGTGGCCGATCGCCGACTACGCCTGCGAGGACGAGGACGCGCTCTACGCCGGCGCGCGCGCGATCGACTGGACCGCGCATCTCGACGCGACCATGACGCTGGCGATCGATCCGCATGTCTCGGGCAGCGCGATCACCCACGCGCGCTACGCCGCGCAGCGGGTCAAGGACGCGATCGTCGACGGCTTGCGCGAAGCGACCGGTGCGCGGCCGGACGTCGATGTCGAATCGCCGGATCTGCGCCTGAGCCTGGTGGTGCGCAAGGGCCGCGCGATCCTGTCGGTCGATCTCGGCGGTGGCCCGCTGCATCGTCGCGGCTGGCGTCGTGCACAGGGCGAGGCGCCGTTGAAGGAAAACCTCGCGGCTGCAGTGCTGATGCGCGGCGGATGGCCGGCGCTCTACACCGAAGGTGGCGCGCTGCTGGATCCGATGTGCGGCAGCGGCACGCTGCTGATCGAAGGCGCGCTGATGGCCGCCGATGTCGCACCGGGCCTGGCGCGTGATGGCGGTGCGGCGACGGCTGGCCGTGCGCCGAGCCGCTGGCGCGGGTTCGACGTCGCGCACTGGGAAACGCTGTGCGAAGACGCCCTCGCGCGCGAACGGACCGGCCGTCAGCGCCTGCGCGCCGTGTTCTTCGGCCGCGATCTCGACCCGCACGCGATCCACGCCGCGCGCGAGAACGCGACGGCCGCCGGTCTGCGCGAGGCGATCGAGTGGCAGATCGGCGACATCGCCACCCTGCAGGCACCGGTGCCGCCGGCCTCGCAGGAGGACGCCACGCTGGCGGAATCGGTGAAGCGCGGCCTCGCGGTCTGCAATCCGCCCTACGACGCGCGCCTTGCCGCCGACCCGGCGCTGTATCGCACGCTCGGCAATGCGCTGGGACGCGCGGTGCCCGAGTGGCGCGCGAGCCTGCTGTGCGGCGACCCCGAACTCGCACACGCCACCGGCCTGCGCGCGAAGAAGAAGTACCAGGTGTTCAACGGCGCTATCGAGTGCAGCCTGATCGTCTGCGATCCGGTACGGCTGCCGCAGCGCGCCGTCAGCGAGACAGCGGAAGAGCTCGGCGAAGGCGCGACGATGGTCGCCAACCGTCTGCGCAAGAACCTGCGCAAGTTCAAGACCTGGCGCGAGAGAGAGGGCGTGACCTGCTACCGCGTCTACGACGCCGATCTGCCGGAATACGCGGCCGCGATCGACGTCTACATCCAGTCCGAAGCGGATGTCAGCGCCGAAGGCACGCCACTGTGGCTGCACATCCAGGAATACGCAGCGCCGGCCGAGATTCCGGAGGACGTGACGCGGCGCCGCTTCGGCGATGTGCTCGCCGCTGCGCGTGACGTGTTCCGCATTCCGCGCGAGCGCATCGCGGTCAAGACACGTTCGAAGGGCAAGGGCGGCAGCAAGTACGGCCGGTTCGATGCGCGCCACGAATTCCTGCTGGTCGACGAAGGCCGCGTGCACCTGCGCGTGAACCTGTTCGACTATCTCGACACCGGCCTGTTCCTCGATCACCGGCCGATGCGTCTGCGCATTGCCGACGAAGCCGCCGACACCCGCTTCCTCAACCTGTTCGGCTACACCGGCGCGGCCACCGTGCATGCGGCCGGCGGCGGCGCGCGCACCACGACCACAGTCGATCTGTCGGGCACATACCTGCAGTGGTGCGCCGACAACCTCGGCGCGAACGGCTACGGCGGCGCGAAGCATCGCCTGGTGCAGGCCGATGCGCTGCAGTGGCTGGAAGCCGAGACGGCGCAGTACGATCTGATTTTCTGCGACCCGCCGACGTTCTCGAACTCGGCGCGTGCCAAGGATTTCGACATCCAGCGCGAACACGTGCGCCTGCTGGAAGCCGCGGTCGCGCGGCTCGCGCCGGGCGGCGTGCTGTATTTCTCCAACAACTTCCGCCGTTTCAAGCTCGACACCGAAGCTGTCGCCGCTTTCGCGCACGTCGATGACATCAGCCCGGCGACGATTCCGCAGGACTTCGAACGCAACCCGCGCATCCACCGCGCCTGGCGCATCACCGCGCGCTGAAGCGTCGGCTCGGGCCGCCACGTTCCGGGCTGATTCGAGCCCCTCTCCCCTTGGGAGAGGGGTTGGGGTGAGGCCAAGCGGGTTGCAACGGTCGCTCTCCGCGCGCGTAAGCTTTATCGACATTCGACCGTCCGCGCTGCTCCCACCGTCGTCCTGTCCCCACAGAAACCTCCGTTCCACCCGCGCGCGTAGAAACCACCCATCGCGCCCGCATCGTGTCAGCACACCCGACAGGAGCCGCCCGATGACCACCACCGATGCCGTCCGCATCATCCGCCACCTGCGCGGCATGCCCGCCAGCGACGGTGCCGGGGTGAAGCTCACGCGCGTGATCGGCAGCCCGCAGCTGCCCGATCTCGATCCGTTCCTGATGCTCGACGAGTTCGGCACCGACCGCGCTGAGGATTACCTCGCCGGCTTCCCCGAACATCCGCACCGCGGCTTCGAAACCGTCACCTACATGCTCGACGGCCGGATGCGCCACAAGGACAACCACGGTAACGAGGGCCTGCTGGTGCCGGGCAGCGTGCAGTGGATGACCGCCGGTCGCGGCCTCGTGCATTCGGAGATGCCCGAACAGGAGGCAGGCCGCATGCGCGGCTTCCAGCTGTGGGTGAACCTGCCGGCGAAGGACAAGATGACCGCGCCGAAGTACCAGGAATTCGCACCCGAGCGCATTCCAGTTGTGCAGGCAGGTGAAGGTGTGTCGGTGAAGGTGATCGCCGGTGTCGTCGACGGCGTCAGCGGACCGATCGCGCAGCCCGCGACCGATCCGCTCTATCTCGACATCACGCTCGCTCCCGGTGCCGCCTGGCGTTACGCGCTGCCCGAAGGCCACAACGCATTCGCTTACGCCTTCGAAGGCGATGCGCGCGTGGGCGAGGGCAACGACGCGCGTCCGCTGTCGTCGCAGGAACTCGCCGTGCTCGGCGGCGGCGCGCAGTTGATTCTGGAAGCCGGCGATACAGGTGCGCGATTGATCCTCGTCGCAGGTCGGCCGCTGCGTGAGCCGGTCGCCCGTCATGGACCGTTCGTCATGAACACCCGCGAAGAACTGATGCAGGCGTTCGTTGATTTCGAGCAGGGCCGGTTCTGATGCGCGCCGTACTCTGACGCGATCGTCGACGGCGGGCCAATGAAGTCATCACCGTCACTCCGACCGACGCCGGAGGTGCTTCATAACAGAGGATCGCGCTGGTCATCCAGCGCCTTGGACGCCCGAAGCAGTGAACGCGCTGCGGAACTGTCGGATATCAGCTTACGTATGCGACGTCACTGGATAGCCGCACGTTGCTGTGGCGCAGCTCGTGCTTTCGCCACGACGACAGCTGACACTTAGGAGTCGAGGCAGTTGCCGTTAGGCGATGCAAGTCCTACTTGCTGCCGAGCCGCACATCCGAAAAATGCAGCGACTCGGCATCGTGCAACGAGCGCGTCAGGCCGGCCTCGTCCCGCGCGCGCACGATGATGTGCGCGTAGTCGCCTGACGGCAGTTCCAGCAGCGTCTCGCGCACCATCGCGCCGGTCAGTTCGTTGTCCGGCGCGTGCCACCACGTGCGGGTGCCGTCGATGGTCACGCGATCACCCACGCGATCGTTGCGGCGCGGCTTGAAGGTCGCGTTGCGCCCCACGGTCACCGCGAAGGCCTGTTGACCACTGGCGATGTCCATCGCCCGGCAGAACACGAAGTCGGGCCCGGGCTGTACTTCCCAGCGCACTGTGGCCTCGGGCGGCAGTTGCGGGCATTCGGTGGCGGTCTGCGCCTGTGCCGTCCCCGCACAGAGCAGCGCGCCCAACAGCGCAAGCGGTCGGATCGAAAGCATCGTCATGGTCCCCTGTGACTCAGCCTTCGACCATACGCCTGCATCCGTGCTGCGGCGCGGCAGCGATTGTGACAACCGTCACCGTTCCGGAAGCGGAATGAACTCCGGATCGCCCGGCACCGTGCCGAAGCGACCCGCACGCCAATCGTCCTTGGCCTGCTCGATCCGGTCTTTCGAAGACGACACGAAGTTCCACCACAGGTGACGCGGTCCATCGAGCGGTTCGCCGCCGAACAGCATCGCCTTGAGCGGCGTCTTCGCGCGCAGCTTGGCGACCGCGCCTGCATCCAGCACAGCAAGATGGCGCGGCGGAATGTCCGCACCGTCGAGTTGCGCCTCGCCTTCGAGCACGTAGAGCGCGCGCTCGGCATGCGAAGGGGGGATCAAAATTTCGGCGTCCGGCTCGAGATCCAGCGCCACGTTGAGCGTGTCGGCGAACACGCGCACCGGCGATTCCTCGCCGAAACCACGACCCGCGATCACTCGCACCCACGCGCCATCGCGGCGGAACTGCGGCAGCGTCGACGCGGCATGGTGATGGAACTCCGGCGCGGTTTCCTCGTACGTCTTCGGCAGTGCGACCCAGGTCTGCATACCGTGCAGCGGGTGCTCGCCTTCGCGCAGCGATTGCGGCGTGCGCTCGGCATGCGCGATGCCTCGACCGGCCGTCATCCAGTTCACGTCGCCCGCGGTGATGTCCTGCGAGTAGCCGAGCGTATCGGCGTGATGGATCGTGCCCGACCACAGGAACGTCACCGTCGCCAGGCCGATATGCGGATGCGGCCGCACGTCCACGCCGGCGCCCTTCTCGAAAATCGCAGGGCCCATGTGGTCGACGAACACGAACGGCCCCACGCTGCGCGCCTGCAGCGTCGGCACCGCGCGGCGCACCTCGAACCCTCCGAGATCGTGGGTACGTGGATTGATCAACAAGGTCATGGCGCGGCTCCGACGGCGGCGAGGGCAGGGCGCCAGCATGCCAGTGGCATCGCCTGCGCGGCCTATGGTCAGCGGGACGATCCGTTGCGGCTGGCAGCGGGTGAGCGTCGGTTGGAGGAGTCGGCAATGGCTGTGCTGCACGAGCTGAGGCAGAGCGTCGATTCGTTCGGTCCTGGCACCTCTCCCTATGGGAGAGGTCGACGCGCGAAGCGTGTCGGGTGAGGGACCACTCCGCGCGGGTGGCTCTTCAGTGACTCACGGACCAACCAGCCCCACACGCCAGGCCGCCAGCTTCGCCTCGAACCCAAGCGCTGCATGTGCCGGACTCGTCGACGGCAGTCGCAAAAGATCGGGCACGACGTCCAGCGTCGGCAGCACATGCCGCCGGAACAGCGACTCCGCGGCCGCGCCGTTGAACCGGATACGCTCGATGCCCGGATAGCGCGCCAGCAGTCCACCGATATCGTTCGGCACTACGCTGCCCGCCTCGATGCGCGCATCAAGGCTTCCGGGACGCACGCATTCCCCAGCCACGTCCCACAGCGCCACGCCACACGCTGTCAGCCGCGCAAGCCGCGCGTCATACGACAGCGCCGGATCGAATCCGAACAGCGTTCCGACAATCGGCCAGAACAGATTCCGCGGATGGGCGTAGTAGCGATCTGCATCAAGCGACGCCACGCCCGGCATGCTGCCGAGTACCAGCACACGAGCACGGTCGTTGGCCACCGGCGCAAAGCTGCGGATCAAGGATCCGGTCATCCGGCCAACCGTCCACAGCAGCCGCAATACAAGACCATGCCCGCACGATCTCCAAGAACAGAATGCTGTCGCACGCACGACTCCCCGCAAAGCGCGGCCATCGTAACGGTGATCCAGATGCATCGCTGTCGAAGCAGGCGGGTCGCGCATCCGGCGTAAGCCTCGGCTTGACTCGGAAAGATCGGGTGACGCAAGCGCGCGTCTGAACGAACTAAGTGCGCACAGCACCCCTGGCCGCCGGGAACGATCTCGGCGCACATCATCGCGCCGGAGAACACATCACAGCGCTAGAAGGTGAGCAAAGCTGCAGTGCGCGGCTAGGCGTCGCGAGACTCCGATGGTGGCAATGGTTGGCGTCGGAACGCGTAGATCAACCACCCAAATCCGAACGTAATCAGGCTTGGCCCGACGCCGAAACCAAGAATAAGCGAGGGGAACCCTGGCTGCCTTTCAACCACCAAGTTGTACAGCACCCATAGGACGACCGCTGTCCCAGCGATCAAGCACGTGAAGCCCAGGAGAGCCTGCGGAACACCCAACAAGATGCCCAGTATGCGTAATGCTGGACTCGGGTCTTCAGCCGCGCGCAACTCGGCACCGACATCGAGCCAGTACATGATTGCCAAAATCATCGCGGCAATGAATGTGAAGAAAAAGACGTCCGAGTGCATGTGCCTCAGTGCCAAAACTGACAGCACCATGGCCGCGAAAGCTGAGAGAAGTTTTCTGAAGGCGAGTCTCATCGGTCCAACGCCTGAGTTAAGCCGCGCTGCGAAGCGGCGTCGGCTTTGACGAACTGTTAGGCCTCACTCCGGCAGGCCCGAGGCTTGCGGCTTGAGCGATTGACGGCCGCACGGAATACGGCGCATGCCACTAACAAGCCAAGTGCCACCGCGGACATGACAACTGCAGGCAAGAGCCATGGCGGGGAGCCTTCTGCTGCTGCGATCAGGCGCGGCGCAGCGATGATTCCGACGATGGCGCCCGCTAGCGCGAGCACGTACACCAGTAGCGAGCGACGTGGTGAAAGTTTTTGGCTGTTACTCATAAGCCGAGAATGCTCCTGTGAGGCCTAACGCCTGAATTAAGGCGTGCTGCGAAGCGGCGTCGGCTTGAATGAATTGTTAGCGCGCACTGCCGCACCGTGCATGTTGCGGTGTAAAAGACTCAAGCCTCACGAAAGCTGGCTTGCCCTCAAACTCGAGCGGCTCAGGGATAACTGCTACTTGGTACTCAGCTAGAGTGTCGAATAGGCAGTTAGTACATTCCCGAGCAGCCAGAACTCGCAGGCGAGTGCCGGCCGCGAGTGGGAGGAGAAACGTCCTTTCCGGACCGCTGAATCCTGGATTCCAGATAGACACGTAGTCCGTCTTCTTGTCTTTCTCAAGCTTCGTTGCAACCCCATGGGCACGAATGGCTACAAGCAACTCACATGTGTCCCCGATAAGGTCGCGGTACTTAGGGGTTCCAGAGGTGTCCTTATATGTTTGCTTCATATCGCAACCAAGGAGCGAGATGGCGGCGATAAGTGCCACAAACGACCGAGATTGTTTCATGTTCGCACTAACACTAGAGTTCAGCGGCGTTGTAGCGGGATGGGGACGAGGTGGCAAGCTCTACCTGCCGTCTGGGCCGCAGACCGATGCAACGTCGGCTGCAACGACTCGTTAGGCACCAGCTAGTCCACCTGCGAGCAGCAACTAAGCTCACATGAACCAACTGAAGTGTGTGTGGCTTACATAGCTACCCATGTGCAGCGAAGCTCGTTTCCCGCGAACGATCAGATAGAACGCAGGCATTCGCGGATCGCGGCCGTCGTATCGAAGGACCATGCTTCTTTGAAACCTGAAAGCTTCTACCGTCAACCCGGCATTGACATGCACCCATTCGTTCGAGCCCGGTGTTTCGGCACGAACTATGGTGACACACGTTTCAGGTTGCCGGCGAGGTGGATGCTCACATGTCCCGATGCCGATATCGATGGAGTAGCCGTTTCCGTCTCCGAAGTAGAGCGAATGAGATGCTCGGGCGCTACCGGAGATCAGAGACAGCAAGATCGCGATGATCCCGAAAACCCGAGTCACGATGAATCTCTCTCCGTGTGCCTGACGGCTGAATTAAGCCGTGCCGCAAAGCGGCGTCGGCTTGAATAAATTGTTAGAGGGGCAGCCTACGTGGCGTCGTGGCTGATTGCCAGGCTGCCGACGAACCACAGGTACGCGGCTGCTGTGACAGTAAGCAGGGGCAGCGCGCCGATCCAGCGCCACCGAAGGGCCAAGACCGAAGGGGCAACTAGGGCGACCGTGACGATGAGTCCAGCCAGTGGAAGTACCTGGCGAGTTGCGATGATTCAATGCCGGGGATGCCTGCCACAAAATATGAGGCCGCAAAGAGAAAGAAAGCAGAAAGGCCTGCGGCTGACGCCTTGAGCTTACGGTTCGGCGTCGCAGTGAGAGCGAAACCGGGAGGATAGCGGTGAGCGCGATGAGTCCGGGAATACCTTGTTCCGCGGCAAAGAGAGTGTGGTCCCAATCCATAACTGTCACTGCCCCTAACGCAAGAATTAAGCGTACCCGCGAAGCGAATTCGGCTCGAATTAATTAATAGGGCGTATCGCGACTACCGAGATGTTGCGCGAAACGAATCAGGTAGCCATCCGGGTCCTGGACGAGGAACTCGCGCTGCCCTTTTTTAAATTGGATGCGGCCGAGTACCACGTGTCCTTGACTTCTCGAAAGATGGTCACGCCGGAAGCCAGCAAGGCAGATCGGACTGCATCGGCATCCACGACTCCGATCTGGAAGTTAACGCCTCGCCCAAGCGGGCGATCAAGAGGGGTGACATTCCATCCGCGCTCGTGTTGTTGTTCAAGCATCAGCTGAGCTTGCCCGAGTTCGAGGTAGGCAAATGGGGGTTCGTCTCGCTGAAATCGAACAGAAAAGCCGGCAGTTGTGTAGAAGCGAAGTGAGGTTTCAATCCGGTCCACCGTGAGTTCGGGTACGAGAGGGTTCCAGTAAGGTTCTTCGGGCATGTGAGAGTCCGTGGATAATTGTGCGGCCTGACGCCTAAGTTAAGCCGAGACGCGTAGTGGAGCGAAGCGCATAGCAAGCTGTACCTTCCATGTGCTTTGCGGAACGAGGCGGCTTCAGCTTGAACGCATTGTTAGACCGCGCCGCCAGAAAGCCTGACCCAAGACTGCCGAAGCCCCATAAGATGGACGATGCCAATCAATAGGCAGATTGAAGAACTCACGGCCCAGAACGTCATGCTGTTCCCGGGGAAGTAAGCCATGGCCGGCGCGAATGCGATGCCACGAACAATGTAGATGGCGGTGATCACGGAGAGAGCGGTACGCCGCAACGGTAACTTGCGAATCAGACCGGCGCCGGAGAGAGCGTAGGCGCTCCACCCAGTGAGAACGCTGGCAATGATTAGGGTAACGACGGTGGGGTACCAGTGACCGGCCAAGTGCAGCTGCGCCATTTGCTCTCCGGCCCCCAAGAGCCGAAACAGCGGAGCGCCCACCACCAGGCACGCTAAATGCATCAGCGCAGCGAGGCCGCTGAGGGCGCCGCCGAATACCAGAAGCTTGTTTGTTGGACTGGCCATGTTGCTCCCCTGCGGCCTAACGCTTGAATTAAGCCGTGCCGCGAAGCGGCATCGGCTTGAATGAATTGTTAGGGCGCAGGCGACGATGCCACGCCAAGGAAAAGCACACGCCAACGCTGGCGAAAACAAGGTGCAGCCCCCATGCCCGTGAACAGTACCACTCCCAGTTGATGGGGTAGTTGGAGAGCACGAAGAGCCCGAGCCAAACCCCAACTGGGCCGGATACGGCCCCAACAAGAAGGCGAACCGCCAACGAACGGTTGCCACGCAACGCGAGTTGGAAAGGCACCGCAACGGCGAACAAAAACATCGCGGTGAGAACAATGCCGACCACCGCAGCACCCAACGTGTCTAGCGAAGGTCTAAACGGCCATGTGCCAGGAAAAAAGAGCAGCGCCCAAGCCGCGAAAGCGCATGACCCAAGTAGTGCCGATTGGACAATGAAGAACCGAACAAGCTTCATCTGCGCCCTAACGCCTGAGTTAAGCCGCGCCGCGAAGCGGCGTCGGCTTGAATGAATTGTTAGGCCCCGGCCGAGCAACCTTGACCTGCCCCTCTAGAGTAGGACCGCGGAGAGTTGCAGTCTGGTTTGGACGGGAGAACAGAATACGTGCGTCCCGGAATTCTCCGCCGTCAATGAGCCTTGCAGTACCAAGTGCGACTGCATCTTTCTGACCCGGAGTGCGGTACACAAGCTCCCGGTGAATGTACTGAACTGGAAAGATGACACCGCCGCCTGAAGAAACGTACTCCAAGAGGAACAGCGTAAGTTCTTGGCCGGCGCCAAGCTCGGCAACGATGCCTGACGTGAGTGGGGGAAGCTCGTGGAAGTATTCGCTGTCAGGAGTTGCCATAGTGCTTTCCCGGGGGCCTAACGATTGAGTTAAGCCGTGCCGCGAAGCGGCATCGGCTTGAATGAGTTGTTAGACGCGCGCCTGCAGACGTCAAATCCCGACGCTTCTTGCCAAGCAGCGTCAAGGAAGTTGGACATGCAGTCTCCACTCAGGCGAACACTCAGCGTAGCCGAGCTGATTTGAGTACTCAGAGATGTAACTGTAGCCATGGCCGCGCTGCGAAAGATCAAGCAAGAACGCGCAGAAGGCCTCCAGAACCTCCGCACTACCGCGCATCCTGAGAATACTTCGCTGCGTCCAATCAATCATTGTTGGATAGGAATCATCCTGGTTCTGAAGCGAGGTGAAGAGCTCCGGTTGGTTAGGATCTTTTGTGATCTCAATGCCGATGCGCGAAGACGTCTGAAGCATTTCTGGCTCTCCGCTGCTGATGGCTGATCGCAACTGTCGGGCGAATGACTCGTAGTCAGACGGACTACCACGCACCACAAAGTCATCGATGAGGCCGTTGGAGCGATGCATCTGTCGATGTTCGAGATCAATCATTCGCGCGCCTAACGCCTGAATTAAGCCGCGCCACGAAGTGGCGTCGGCTTGAATGAATTGTTAGGGCGCATCCTTGGATAAGCCGTGCTTATGCGCCCAATCTTGAGTCCAACCATAGAGCTTCAGGTGATGGACCTGCCTGCAGCCGGAAGACTGCTCTTGCAGCAACATTGACTCTGTAAGCTCCGCGCCACCCCATGACTCGCTAAAGAGATGGCTGTCTTCACACTCGCCTTTTTCGACGCGCTGACGCAAAGAAGAGATCGCTTTCTCAAGGGCTTCGAGGCCGGCCAAGTCTGCGTGCAGGTAAACCACATCTCCCGACTGTTCTGCGACGATGCTCAGCATTTGGTCTCCAAGATCGCGAATGCGCCCTAACGCCTGAATTAAGCCGCGCCGCGAAGCGACGTCGGCTTGAATGAATTGTTAGCCCGCGGCGCGCTACCGGGGATAGCTTTCCTCATAAGGATGATCTCCGGCTGTACCGAGCCACGGTGTAAGTGATGACAATGGTCTTTCTGACGCTGTGAAAGAGACATTGATGTTGTCCTGTGTGCACCGCGCTGGGTGGCGATTGCCGCTATGAACTATGTTTCCAGTAACTACTACCTGAAGGGCACTGCCTTTTTGGGTGATGTTGATCTGGCCGCGTTCGATGGTGCCGGAGCAGGCAGCATGCGGCCATGCTGAGCTACCTTTTGTGTGCACCACGACCACCGAATCGTCAATGGCAATAGCACCTGGGTCTGGCCCTGAGTTCTTGAACCAGATCGTCAACTTCTCAAACACTTCATCGTCCACCGTAAGCGCCCCACCTGGGGAATAGAAGCGGTGAGCAACAACCGTGCCTTGTCCAGATGACAGCCTATGAGCAAATAACCCCATCTCGGAGCGGTCTAGTGCAGCTACATTCTCGGGTCGCACGCCCAGTTCAGAAAGATAATCTGGATCTGCTAGCACAGCATTATGGACGAAGAATCCATCGTTCCGCGCCTTGCCCTGACCCATGACCGTGCAGGAGGACAAGAACGAAGCGATTAAGAAGACGGCGGCGTGCTTAGTCATGAGCGGGCTAACGCCTGAATTAAGCCGTGCCGCGAAGCGGCATCGGCTTGAATGAATTGTTAGGCGACAAACCTTGCAACTACGAACGCGCCGACTGAGAAGGCTGCCAGCAAACCGTAGAAGTTAAGAATGTGCCACCGATTGCGATTGCCGAGAATAGAGAAGACACGAGGCACCGACGGATACTGGAGCTTGCGACCAAAACTGTGGTGGTAGCCAGAAAGTAGATCTGGTGCTGCTGAGTCGGCCAAGTACCTGTCGATGCGCGCGGAGATATCTGTGGTGTGTTGAATCGCCGTGTCTTGAAACGACTTGTAGATGAGTTCTAAGTAGATGAAGGCAACAAGCAAAGCCAAGTTGGAGAGTGCAATCAGGTCTTGGCCTTGCGACACAGAGAAAGCGATGACAGCCGATGACGTAAGAAGTGCCCAGTTCTTGATCTTGAAGATGTGGTCATCGCACTTGTCGATGAATCCAAGTGTCTGGGCGAAATCTTCTTTCAGAGCTTCGATTGGCTGCATTTGTCGCCTAACACCAGAATTAAGCCGACCCGCGAAGCGGGTTCGGCTTGAATGAATTGTTAGCCGTCAACTCGGACGGTACCCGTCAAACTCCCACAGCAACTCGTGATTGAGAACTTGGGCAACCTCCTGCCAACTCGGACGGGAAGCGTGCGCAAGCAGACGATCGACCGCACGCTCTACCTGAAGCCAAGAGAAAGAGTCAACCACGAGTGTGCCGCGTCCCCAGCCAAACATCTTCGACTCTGCCAAAGCACTTGGTGTGGCAACAGCAAAAGAGAAGTCATCTCCGGCCTTACCGGAGCTAGGCCCAATCTTAGCTAGCACTTGGACAAAGCAATGCCTTGGATCCGGAGGAAGCTCTCCGGGAGCAAGATCGGAGCTAGAGAGACTGAGTAGTTTGGGAAAGATCATTGACGGCTAACGCCTGAGTTAAGCCGTGCCGCGAAGCGGAATCGGCTTGAATGAATTGTTAGGTGTCATTGGCATTGATGCCAGAACGAGCGCCTATGCAGAGAAAGATTAGTCCCGCGACTGAGGCGGCGATGGCCCCCAATTTGCTGATACCAATATGGGTGTGAAGTTGCCAAAGGACTAAGCCAGCCACAAGAGCGAGCGCTCCCAACGTTGTCCAAGCCCCAATTGGCCCGTTGTCGATCTGGCAGAAACGCCCGTCATCGCGGTTTATCCATCTCCGAAGCCTCGACAGACTCTGCATTTGACACCTAACTAGTATTCGACCGCGGATGTGGGGTGTTGTACCGAGTATGCGTTGCAGTCGGCTCGTTCGCCAAGCGGGGATTTCCGACTTGAGATCAATGGCTTGTCGCAATCCTCCAGGCTGTAGCCCGGTCTAGCCTGCCTGCGTTATCCGGCGCAGTGAGGCGCGACGTGTTATCCGACGAAAGTGAGGTGGTAACAGGGGTGGTCGCTGCGCCCCGCTTGCTGGATCAAGTCCGTGCGTGTTGTCGGGTACGGCATCTGAGTCTGCGCACCGAACAGGCATATGTCGGTTGGATCCGACGTTTCATTCTGGCCAACGGCAAGCGGCATCCGCGGGACATGGACGGGCATGATGTCTCGGCGTTCCTCACGGTGCTGGCCACGAGGCATCGGGTTGCGGCGGGTACGCAGAACCAGGCGCTGGCGGCGCTGCTGTTTCTGTATCGGGACGTGCTGGGCGTCGAATTGCCGTGGATGGATGCGGTCATCCGGGCAAAACGGCCACGGCGAGTGCCGGTGGTGCTGTCCGTGGATGAGGTGCAGCGCCTGTTGCTGGCGATGGAGGGACGCACCGCGCTGCTGGCCGGTCTGCTGTACGGCACGGGGATGCGCCTGATGGAGGCGCTGCGGCTGCGGGTGAAAGATGTCGATTTCGCGCAGCGGCAGATCGTGGTGCGTGAGGGAAAGGGCGGAAAGGATCGCCATGTGCCGCTGCCCGAGCGTCTGGCGCCTAGTCTGCGCGACGAGATCGCACGTGCGGGACATGTGCACGCGGGTGATCTCGAGGCCGGTCATGGCGCGGTCTGGCTGCCGTACGCCCTGGCACGCAAGTATCCCGGGGCGGCGCGTGAGCGTGGCTGGCAGTACGTGTTTCCTGCGCAGCGGCTGTCGCGTGATCCACGCGACGGCATGATCCGCCGCCATCATCTCGACGAATCGGTGCTGCAGCGTGCTGTGCGTAGCGCACGGCTGCGCGCTGGCATCCTGAAACCTGCGAGTTGCCATACGCTGCGGCACTCGTTCGCGACGCATCTGCTGGAAGCGGGTCAGGACATCCGGACGATCCAGGCCCTGCTGGGCCACAAGGATCTGTCGACGACACAGATCTACACCCATGTACTCAATCGGGGCGGGTTGGGGGTTCGCAGTCCGTTGGACCGGCTGCCAGCGGCATGACAGCTGCGCGGATCCCGGGTGTGGGACTCGGCATCGCCGCCGCGCTGGTACTGGGTGCGATCGCCTGTCTGCAACTACCCGTATTGCCGCCCCGGTGGGTGATGGCACTTGGGCTTGCGATCGGGTTTGCGGCATGGATTTGGCAGCGCGGTGTCGGACGCGCGGTTGGCGCGTTTCTGTTCGGTGCCGCGCTGTGCGGGCTGCACGCGGCATACGCCTTGTCCATCCAGTTGCCGGCGTCGATGGAGCGGGGCGATTTCGTGGTGAGCGGGCAGATCGCCGGGTTGCCGGTGCATGAGCCGCAGCGCACGGCATTTCTGTTTCGCGTTGCCGATGACGACCCGGTGCCGAAACCCTTGCGCGGTCGGCTGCTGCGTCTGTCCTGGTACGACGATCGGCGCGAGGGAACAGATCTTCGGCGGCATGCGCTGCACGCCGGCAGCGACTGGACACTCACCGCGCGGCTGCGTGCGCCGCGCGGGCTGCGCAATCCGGGTTGGTTCGATGGCGAGAAACGGGCGATGGCGCAGCGGGTCACGGCGGTGGGCTATGTGCGCAGTGCCGAACCGGTCACGCGTCTCGATACGGGCGGCGGCGTGGACCGGTGGCGCGAGCGGGTCGCGACGCGGATCGATGCGGTCGTCGAGCGCGACAGTGCGCGCTATGTGCGGGCGCTCGCGATCGGTGATACGCGCGGGCTCGGCGATCTGGACTGGGAGGCATTGCGCGCGACCGGGCTGACGCATCTGATCGCGATTTCCGGTTTCCACGTCGGCATGGTCGGTGGTTTCTTCGCGCTGGTCGCCACCGGTATGTGGTGGTGCCTGCCATGGCTCGGCCGCTGGCTGCCAAGACCGCAGGCGGCGGCGATCGTCGCGTTGCTGGCGAGCACGGTCTACGCGGCGGTTGCCGGATGGGAGCTGCCCACCGTGCGCACGGTGCTGATGATCGGCGTGGTCGTGATCGCGCGGTTGGCGCGACGGCATCTGCGCATCGCCGATTCGCTGGCCTATGCCGCCATCGCTGTCGTGCTGGTCGATCCGATGTCGGTGCTGTCGGCGGGCTTCCGGCTGAGCTTCACCGGCGTCGCGTGGCTGGTCTGGTGCCTGCCCGATGCGCGTGAGTTGTCGAAGCTGCGCGGCCTGCTGGCCTCGCAATGGGTCGCGACCATCGGCCTGTTGCCACTGACCGTGATCCTGTTCGGGCAAGCCTCGCTGGCCGGGCCGATCGCCAATCTCGTCGCGATTCCGTGGTGGAGTCTGGTCGTGGTGCCGCTGGCGCTTGTCGGCACCGGGCTGGAGGCGATCCACAGCGGCGCCGGCGACTGGGCCTGGCGCAGCGCGGCGTGGGCGTTCGATCTGAGTTGGCCGCTGTTCGACTGGCTCGCCGCGAGTCCGATTTCGCTGTGGTGGCTGCCCGAGCCGCACTGGCTGGCGCTGCCGTTCGCACTGCTGGCCGCGTTCTGGATGCTGTTGCCGCGCGGGGTGCTGGGGAAATGGCTGGCGACCCTGCTGTGGTTGCCGCTGCTGTGGCCGGATCGACAGCTGCCCCGCGAGGGCGAAGCCGAGCTGGTTGTTTTCGATGTGGGGCAGGGCCTGTCGGTGCTGATCCGCACCGCGCATCACGCGGTGCTCTACGACACCGGCCCGGCGATACCGGAGGCCTATGACGCTGGCGAACGCGTCGTGGTGCCGGCGCTGCACGCGCTGGGCGTGCGGCGACTGGACGCGATCGTCGTCAGCCATGGCGATGCCGACCATGCGGGCGGATTCGGTGCCGTGCAGCGACGCTTTGCCGCGCCGGTGGTCTTCGCGCCGCAATGGGATCGTGTGCCGGGCGCATCGCCATGCCTGATGGGGAGTGCCTGGCGGATGGACGGCGTGACGTTCCGCTTCCTGCATCCCGACCTGCACTTCCCGGCGTTCCGCAATCCGTCGAGCTGTGTGCTGCGGGTCGAGACCGCACATGGCGCGGCACTGCTGCCGGGCGACATCGACGATCTGGTCGAACGGCTGCTGGTCCGGCGCGATGCCGCCTCGCTCGCAGCCGATGTCGTGATCGCCGCGCACCACGGCAGCCGCAGTTCGTCCGATCCCGCATTCGTGCGCGCGTCCGGCGCCGCGGTCGCGATGATGTCGGCCGGTCACGGCAATCGCTTCGGGCATCCGCATGAGGAAGTCGTCGAGCGCTGGTCGAAGGCGGAGACTGCGGTGGGCAGCACCGCGGGCGGCGGGGCGACCCGGTTCCGGCTGCAGGCCGGTGGACTGGTGGTCACGCAGGAACGCGTGCGCCGGCCGCGCTTGTGGGATGCCGCGCTGCAGGCCGAGGCGCGGGCCGGGGCGGCCGGGCAGGCTGGGCTATCCTATTCCCCGGATTGAACCGGCCATCGGCCGAAGGGGTTGGCGTGCTCGAACTGGTGAAGGCTGGCGGCTGGCCGATGCTGCCCTTGCTGCTGCTGTCGGCATTCGCGCTGGCGATCATCGTCGAGCGGTTCTGGGCGCTGCGCCGCAAGGCGGTGTTGCCGCCGGGTCTGGGCGAGGAAGTCCGTGCCTGGGCCGCGCGCGGCACGCTCGATCCCGCACACATCGAATCGCTACGCGGCACTGCGCCATTGGGCGCGCTGCTGGCCGCCGCGCTGGACGTGCGCAACCGGCCGCGCGAGGAGATCCGCGAGCGGGTCGAGGATGTCGGCCGGCATGTCGCGTTCCGCATGGAGCGCTATCTCAATGCGCTGGGCACGATCGCTGCTGCCGGTCCGCTGCTAGGCCTATTCGGCACGGTGGTCGGCATGATCCAGATGTTCATGGGCGTCATGGACCACGGCGTGGGCGATGTGAACCAGCTCGCCGGCGGCATCGGCAAGGCGCTGGTGTGTGCAGCCGCGGGCATGATCGTCGCGGTGCCGGCGTTGATGTTCCATCGCCATTTCCGCGCGCGCATCGACGGTTACATCGTGCAGATGGAACACGAGGCGATCGCGCTGATGGATGTCATCGATCCGCGCAACCGCCGCGGCGCGCAGGTGCAGGCACCGGTGCAGGGCTGACGCATGCGCATCCGCGACCGCCGCGCCGAGGACAATCCGGAACTCAACCTCGTGCCGCTCATCGACGTGATCCTGGTGCTGATCATCTTCTTCGTGATCACGACCACCTTCGATGCGCGCTCGGTGCTCAAGCTCGAACTGCCGCAGGCCAACGGCGAGCGCAACGATGCGCAGGACGGCACGCTGAGCCTGCTGATCAATGCCGACGGCCGTTACTTCGTCGACGACCGCGAGGCGCTGCGCACCGATGTCGAATCGCTCAAGCGCACGATCGCCGAGGTCGCGGGCGACGACCGCGAACGCACCGTGCTGCTGCGCGCCGACGCGCGCACCCCGTGGCAGGCCGTCGTGACCGCCTACGACGCGCTGGGCCAGCTCGGTTTCAAGCGCATCGCGAATGCGACCGCGCCGCAGACGGCCGCAGTGCCATCTGCCGCCACGCAAGAGGAATGACATGAGTACCGTTGTGGACAAGGCGCAGGATGACGCGCCGACGCCGGGACCCGCGCGCGCCGATCGCGCGTGGCCGGTCTACCGCAGGCTGCTGAAGTTCGCCACCGACTATCGCGGCCTGTTGTCGGTCGCGCTGATCGGCATGCTGATCGAAGCGGCCGCCGGCGGCGCTTTCACCAAGATGATGGAGCCGATCATCGACGAGACCTTCGTCGGCGAGAACTCGGGCGTGAACCTGTGGTTGCCGGCGGCGATTATCGGCCTGTTCGTCATGCGCGGCATTGCCGGTTATCTGGCCGACTACAACATGGCCAAGGCCGGCCGCGGCATCGCCCGCGATCTGCGCGTGCTGGTGCTGGGCAAGTATCTGCGTCTGCCGGGCATGCGTTTCGATGCCGAGCCGGTGCCGTCGATGCTGGTGCGTCTGGGCTCGGATTCCGACCAGGTCTCGCAGGCTGCCGTGGACGCGGCCAAGGTGATGATCCAGCAGTCGCTGCAGATCATCGCCTCGCTGATCGTGATGCTGTGGACCAGCTGGCAGGTGACGCTGACGATCCTCGTGATCGCGCCGCCGCTGTCTTGGATCATGGGCAAGGTCGCGCGGCGCTACCGCCGCGTCAGCCACAACATCCAGGACAGTTCGGCGCTGCTGCTGCAGGCGGCCGACCAGTCGCTGAGCAACCAGCAGGAAGTGAAGATCTATGGCGCGCAGGCGGCCGAGAACGCGCGCTATCGCGCAGTCGCCGATGTGCACATGCGGCTGAACCTCAAGGTCGAGGCCACGCGTGCGATCTCCTCGGCGGTCGTGCAGCTGATGGGCTCGGTGGGTCTGGCGCTGCTGATCGTCATCGCGGGTTACGAAGCCTCGCAGGGACGTCTGACTGCCGGCGGTTTCGTCGCGCTGATGATCGCGATGATGGCGATCATTCCCGCGCTCAAGCAGCTGACGAACGTGCAGAACATGCTGCAGCGGGGCGTGGCCTCGGCCGAGCGCCTGTTCGAGATCCTCGATTCTGACGACGAGCGCGACACCGGTTCGCGGCCGCTGGCGCGTGCGCGCGGCGAGATCGAGTTCCGCAACGTCGGCGCGCGCTATCCGGGCCAGAATTCGCCGGCGCTGGAGGGGGTCAGCTTCACCGCGAAGCCGGGCACGGTGACCGCGATCGTCGGTCGCTCGGGCAGCGGAAAATCGACGCTGATCAAACTGATTCCGCGCTTCTACGCGCAGGCCGAAGGCGAGATCCTGCTCGACGGCCATCCGATCGACGATTACAAACTGTCCGACGTGCGCCGGCAGATCGCGCTGGTCGGCCAGCAGGTGATGCTGTTCGACGACACCGTGGCCGCGAACATCGCCTACGGCGAGATGGCCGGCGTGTCGCCCGAAGCGCTGGACGCGGCAATCCGCGGCGCGAACGCGATGGAGTTCATCGAGAAGCTGCCCAAGCAACTCGAAAGCGGCATCGGCAGTCGCGGCGGTCGCCTGTCGGGCGGCCAGCGCCAGCGCCTGGCGATCGCCCGCGCGATGCTCAAGGATGCGCCGATCCTGATCCTCGACGAAGCCACGGCTGCGCTCGACACCGAGTCCGAACGTCTCGTGCAGGACGCGCTCGAACATCTGATGCCCGATCGCACTACGCTGGTCATCGCGCATCGCCTGTCGACGATCGAACACGCCGACCAAGTGCTGGTGCTCGATCACGGCCGACTCGTCGAACACGGCACGCACCAGCAGCTGCTCGAACGTGACGGTCTGTACGCCCGCCTGCATCGCATGCAGTTTCGCGAGGGCGACGCTGGATGAAAGCGCCGCGGTACTGGTTCGACGGCAGCCGTCCGCCGCTGCATGCGCGCGCGCTCGCCCGTGTCTACGGCGCGGCGTCGCGATTGCGGCTGAAGTTCGTGCGGCCGCGCAAGGTGTCGAAGCCCGTGCTGGTGATCGGCAACCTGATCGCCGGCGGTAGCGGCAAGACGCCGCTTGCGATCGCGATCGTCGCGCGTCTGCAGGCTGCGGGCTGGACACCGGGCGTGGCGAGCCGTGGCTACGGCCGTGACGAGGCTGGCACACCGCGCTGGGTCGAGTCGGTGACCGATCCAAAACTCGCCGGCGACGAGCCCGTGCTGATCGCCGCGCGCACCGGCGCGAAGGTGCGCGTGGATGCCGATCGCGTCGCGGCTGCCAAGGCCTTGATCGCCGCCGGCTGCGACATCGTGGTCTGCGACGACGGTCTGCAGCATTACCGGCTGCGCCGCGATGTCGAGATCGAAGTGATCGACGGGCTGCGTCGCTACGGCAACGGCTTGCTGATTCCGGCTGGCCCGATGCGTGAACTGGCGACGCGCAGCGCCGATGTCGATTTCCGCGTGCTCAATACCGGCAGCGCGACCGATGTCAAAGCCGAATTCGGCGAGTGGCCGATGCGCCTGGTGACCGGCCAAGCGCTGCCGCTGGCCGGTGGGCGCGCATTGCCGCTGTCGCGTTTCTCCGGCCAACGCGTGCACGCGGTCGCCGGCATCGGTGATCCCGAACGCTTCTTCGCGACGCTGCGCAGTCACGGCATCGCGATCGTCCCGCATGCTTTCGCCGACCATCACCGCTACACCGCCGAAGACTTGCGTTTCGGCAGCGATCTGCCGGTGCTGATGACCGAGAAGGACGCGGTGAAGTGCATGCGCTTCGCCGGCGAACGGCATTACAGCGTGCCGGTGTCGGGGGAATTGCCCGAGGCGTTCTGGATCGCGCTGTTGGACCGGTTGTCCAACCTGCGCTGATCAGGGGGCGAGGAGGCTCGACTTGAACCCCTCTCCCTCGGGAGAAGGGTTGGGGTGAGGAAGACGCTCGCGATATGTCATATCTGCGCGCCGCTTTTTACGCGATGGGTTTCGCTGCGCTCTACCCATCCTACGGACAACGCGCCGACCGACCAGGTTCGCTTCGAGCCCCTCTCCCCCTGGGAGAGGGGTTGGGGTGAGGGCAGACGCTCGCGAGATGCCGTACCTGCATCGCCGTCCATGCGATCGGTTTCGCTTCGCTCCACCCACTCTGCGATCCGCCGAGTTGGCCTTCGCGCTCGCGTCGCGAGGCGCCCCACAGCCCCGCGCACCGCGATCTGTGACAATCCCCGCATGAGCACATCCACCGGTTTCGTCGTCGCCATTCCCGCGCGTTACGCGTCCACACGCTTGCCGGGCAAGCCCCTGCAACTGCTCGGCGGCGAACCGCTGGTGCTGCATGTCGCGCGGCGTGCGCTGGCGGCCGGGGCAGGCGAGGTCTGGGTCGCGACCGACGACACCCGCGTGCGCGACGCACTGGCCGGCACCGCGGTGCAGGTGGCGATGACGTCGCCCGATCATCCGTCCGGCACCGATCGTCTGGCCGAGTGCGCCGCGCTCGCCGGTTGGGACGACACGCGCGTGGTCGTGAACCTGCAGGGCGATGAGCCGTTCGCGCCGGTCTCGGGCATCCAGGCAGTCGCCGAGCTTGCATCGCAACAAGGCGTGGATCTCGCGACGCTGTGCGTGCCGGTCGAGGATGTCGAGACGTTGCTCGATCCCAATGCCGTCAAGGTCGTGCGCGGCGCGCAGGGCGATGCGCTGTACTTCAGTCGCGCGCCGGTGCCGTGGCCGCGCGATGCGTTCGCGCGCAGCCGCGATGTGATGCCCGAGGGCGACTGGTGGCGGCACATCGGCATCTACGGCTATCGCGTCGGCTTCCTGAAGCAGTTCGCGGCGATGCCGCCGGGGCGGCTGGAACAGATCGAAATGCTCGAACAACTGCGCGTGCTCGAGGCCGGGCACCGCGTGGCGGTCGGCATCGCGGCCGAGTCGTTCCCGCCGGGCGTCGATACGCCCGAAGACCTCGCCCGCGCCGAAGCGCGTCTGGCGGCTGGCGGATGACCCGCCTGCTGGTGGTGTGCCTCGGCAACATCTGCCGCTCGCCGGTGGCCGAAGGTGCGTTGCGCGCGCGGATCGAGGCGGCGGGCCTGCGCGATGTCATCGAGGTCGATTCCTGCGGCACTGGCGACTGGCATGTCGGCGATCCGCCGGACCCGCGCGCGATCCGCAGCGCCGCCGCGCACGGCGTCGACATCGCCGGCCTGCGTGCCCGCAGGCTCGACGACGCGGATTACCGCGACTTCGACGTGCTGCTGTGCGCCGACGCCAGCACCCTGCGCATCGTGCACGAGCGCCAGCCGGCCGATGCCACCGGCGAAATCGCCCTGTTGCTCGACTGGGCCGGGCAGGGCAGCGGTGACGTGCCGGACCCGTACACGGGCGACGCGGCGGGCTTCGAATCGGTCTGGCAAATGGTCGATGCGGCGGCCGAAGCGGTCGTCGCGCGGCATCGACGCGGCGCCCCGGCCGTTCGCGCATAATCCGGCCATGACCGACGCCGTGACCGCACCCGAGTTCCCGGCCAGCCTGGAGTGGCTGAACCTGACCGACCCGCTGCGCATGTCGCAGCTGCGGGGAAAGGTGTGTGCGCTCGCGTTCGTGAATCTCGCCTCGGCCTGGTCGCAGCAGCGTCTGGCGGATCTGGGTCATCTGCGTGCGCGGCATCGCGAACGGCTCAATGTCGTCGCGGTGCACGTACCGCGGTTCGATGCCGAGCGCGAATCACGCCGCAGCAGCAAACGCGCGCATCGCCAGCACGTCGAGTTTCCGGTCGCCCACGATCCGGACTGGACGCTGTGGCAGCACTACGGCATCGAAGCCTGGCCGACGGTCGTGCTGATCGATGGCGAGGGCCGGGTGCGCGAACGCATCGTCGGCGAAGGCGGCATCCGCGAACTCGATGCACGCGTCAGCGCGCTGGCGGCCGAACTCACCCCGCACGCGGTCAACGGCGATCCGATCCGCATGCGTCGCAGCGGCGAACCGCCGTTGCCGTTGCGCTTTCCGGTCGGCCTCGCGCTGTCGGGCAATTTTCTCTATGTCGCCGACAGCGGCCATCACCGCGTGCTCGAATGCGACACCAGCGGCCGCGTGCTGCGGCAGTTCGGCAGCGGCAGTCCCGGTTTCATCGACGGGCCGATGGAACTGGCTGCGTTCACCCGGCCGCACGGCATCTATGTCGAACGCGATGTGCTCTATGTCGCCGACACCGGCAATCACGCGGTGCGGCGCATCGAACTGCGCAGCGGTGACATCTCGACGATCTGTGGTGCGGGCCGTCCCGGCATTACCGCCGAGGGCGCGCTGAGCGATCCGCGCGCCGTCGCGCTCGACCAGCCGCGCGACATCGTGCTGGCCGGCGACAAGCTCTACATCGCCTGCGCCGGCGACAACCGCATCTGGCGGCTCGATCTCGGCCGTTCGACGATCGAACTGCTGGCCGGCAACGGCAAGCTCGCGGTGATGGATGGCAGCGGGTCGATGGCCTCGTTCGGTGAACCGGTATCGCTGGCCTGCGTGCAGCAGACGCTCTACGTCTGCGATGCCAGCGGCTCCGCGATCCGCAGCGTGCACACGCGCACCGGTGCGGTCTCGACGCTGGTGGGCCAGGATCCCTGGCAGTTCGGCCGCGTCGACGGTCCGCGTACCGACGCCCGCATGCAGCATCCGCAGGCGCTCGCGCTCGAACCCGATGCGCCGGTGCTGTGGATCGCCGATGCCGGCAACGACAGCCTGCGTCGTCTGCGGCTGGGCGGCGGCGAACTGACTTCTTTCGATCTGCCGCAGCGCCTGCATGCGCCCGGCGGTCTGGCGATCGGCAGCGATGCGGTGTGGATCGCCGATACCGATGCGCACGCCGTGCTGCGGCTCGACCCCGTCAGCGGCGCCGTGCGGCACGTTCCGATAGGCGAATGACCGGGCCGCGCAAGACAAGCGGCGGCGGCGTGATGTTCGACGGCAAGGCGTTCGTCGCTGGGCTCAGCACCGCACCGGGCGTCTACCGCATGTATGCGGCGGACGACGCCGTGCTGTACGTGGGCAAGGCCGCGGACCTGCGCAAGCGCGTGGCGAGCTACTTCAACGCCTCGCCCAAGGTCACGCGGACGATGGCGATGATCGCGCAGATCGCGCGCATGGAAACCACGGTGACCCGCAGCGAAGCCGAAGCGCTGCTGCTGGAAAACCAGCTCATCAAGTCTCTCAAGCCGCGCTACAACGTCTCGCTGCGCGACGACAAGAGTTATCCGTACGTGCTGGTGACCAGCGACGACTGGCCGCGCATCGCCGTGCATCGTGGGCCACGCAACGTGCCCGGCCGTTACTTCGGCCCGTATCCGGGCGTGACCGCGGTGCGCGAGACGCTGAATCTGATGCAGAAGCTGTTCAAGCTGCGCAACTGCGAGGACAGCGTATTCCGCAACCGCTCGCGGCCGTGCCTGCAGCACCAGATCGGCCGCTGCACCGCGCCCTGTGTCGGCATGATCTCCGCGCAGGACTACGGTGATGCCGTGCGCCGCGCGTCGCTGTTCCTTGACGGTCGCAGCGACGAACTCACGCAGGAAGTCACGCGCGACATGGAAGCGGCGGCCGATAAGCTCGACTTCGAAGACGCCGCGCGCCTGCGCGATCTGCTCGGCAACATGCGCAGCATGCAGGCGCGCCAGTACGTCGACGGCAAGGTCGCCGAACTCGACGTACTCGCCTGCGCGATGCAGGGCAGTCAGGCCTGCGTGCTGCTGCTGGCGTTCCGCGACGGCCGCAATCTCGGCACGCGCGCGTTCCATCCGCGCACCAACGGCAGCGACGATCCGGCCGAAGTGCTGGCCGCGTTCGTGTCCCAGCATTACGCCGAGCAGACGCCGCCGCGCGAGATCGTGCTCGACCGCGCGATCGAGGACATCGCGCTGCTCGAACAGGCCTTCAGCGAGTCCACCGGCCGCCGTGTGCAGATCAAGACCAGCGTGCGCGGCGATCGTGCGCGCTATGTGGATCTCGCGCGTCGCAACGCCGAGATCTCGCTGGCGACGGAAATGAGCAGCCAGGCCGCGCAGAACGCGCGCGCCGAATCGCTGCGCGAGATGCTCGGCCTCGCCACGCTCGCGCAACGCATCGAGTGTTTCGACATCAGCCACACCATGGGCGAGGCGACGGTCGCCTCGTGCGTGGTGTTCGATGCCGCGGGCCCGGTGCGCGGCCAGTACCGGCGCTACAACATCGCCGGCATCGAGCCGGGCGACGATTACGCGGCGATGCACCAGGCGTTGACACGGCGCTTCCGCAAGGCGGCTGACGCGCGCGCGGCAGAAGTCGCAGCGGTGGAGGCGGGCACGCAGGTACCTGTGGCCGCGGAAGCAGCGGGCATCCTGCCCGACGTGCTGCTGATCGATGGCGGTACGGGTCAGGTCGCGCAGGCGCGCGCCGTGCTCGACGCGCTGGGCATCACCGGCATCTGTCTGGTCGGCGTGGCCAAGGGCGAGGCGCGCAAGCCGGGCGACGAGACCCTGCTGCTGCCGGACGGTCGCGCGCTCAAGCCCGGCGCAGCCTCGCCCGGCCTGCAACTGGTGCAGCAGGTGCGCGACGAAGCGCACCGCTTTGCGATCACCGGTCATCGTGGACGCCGCCAGAAGGCGCGCACCACCAGCCGCCTCGAGGACATTCCCGGCATCGGCCCGCGCCGCCGCGCCAGCCTGCTGAAGCATTTCGGCGGCCTGGGCGGGCTCAAGGCCGCCGGCGCCGAGCAGATCGCCCAGGTGGAAGGCGTCAACGCAGCGCTCGCGCAACGCATCTATGCGACCCTACACGGGCTCGACCCCGGCCCTGGCGCCGGACACGACTGAATCCCCCACAGGCGTCCGATGAAATTCACGATTCCCACCTGGATCACGCTGATGCGGATCATGCTGATCCCGGTGCTGGTGCTGGTGTTCTATTTGCCGTTCCAGTGGACCAACTTCGCGACCGCGATCGTGTTCGCATTCGCGTCGATCACCGACTGGCTTGACGGCTGGATCGCGCGCAAATACCACCAGTACTCCGCATTCGGCGCATTCCTCGATCCGGTGGCCGACAAGCTGATGGTCGCGGTCGCGCTGTTCCTGATCGTGCAGGGTCACCCGACGCCGTGGATGGCGTTCTGGGCGGCGGTGATCGTGGGTCGCGAGATCGCGGTGTCCGCGCTGCGCGAATGGATGGCCGAACTCGGCCAGCGTGCGACCGTGCGCGTCGCGGCGATCGGCAAGATCAAGACGATCGCGCAGATGGTCGCGCTGCTGTGCCTGCTGTACTCGGTGACGCCCGACCAGCCGCCGCGTCCGCTGCCGTGGCTCGGCCGCGAGATCTTCATCATCGGCGACTGGTTGCTGGCGATTGCAGCGATCCTGACGTTGTGGTCGGGGCTGCTGTATCTGCGTGCCGCGTGGCCGATCATGCGCGCTGCGGAAAAGAACAAGTATTGACACCCCGGTGGCGATGGGTAGAATTTCGCCTCCCAAGCGGGAATAGCTCAGTTGGTAGAGCGCAACCTTGCCAAGGTTGAGGTCGAGGGTTCGAGCCCCTTTTCCCGCTCCAGTTTCGAAGACGAAGCCCCGGTTGTACGCGGGGTTTCGTTTTGTCGACAGGACCCAAAGTCCTGCACGGCGTCACCGGCCTGGTGGCAGAGTGGTTATGCAGCGGATTGCAAATCCGTGTACGCCGGTTCGATTCCGACCCAGGCCTCCAGCCGGCGCACCACACAGGTCGCAGGCGGGTTACAATTCGGTTCCAAGCGGGAATAGCTCAGTTGGTAGAGCGCAACCTTGCCAAGGTTGAGGTCGAGGGTTCGAGCCCCTTTTCCCGCTCCAGTTCGAAAGGCCCTGCAGATGCAGGGCTTTTTCGTATCTGGCGTCGCGCGATTGACGCGGCGGTTCCAATCGACGGCGCGCTGGGGCACGCTGTCGACCGCCTGCCCGGATGGCGAAACTGGTAGACGCACCGGACTTAAAATCCGTTGGCCGCAAGGTCGTGCCGGTTCGATTCCGGCTCCGGGCACCATCGTCGGCCGCTGCTTCTGCAGACCGACTTCGCAGTTCCCACGCATTCCCCACAGTTCGACGCGTGTCTTCACGGGCACATGCGCGCGATCGGTTCAGGGTTCGACCACAGCGGATGCAGGGCTGGTCGGCGAGAGGGACGGGTACGCCGCCGGCGTGCCCCGGGACGGGCGCCACCACGATGATTTCGAGACTCCGGAACAATTTCCAACTGGCCATCATCACCCTGCTCGGGCTGGTGACTGCGGTCGTGCTCGGCAGTTTTCTGGTGTGGCGAGTCGCGCGCGGCGACTGGGGCGTCGCGATGCTGGATGCAGCCGTCGTCGTCACGATGGTCGCGATCGTACGACTGGCGTGGCGCGAGGGGCGCACCGAACGCGCAGGCGCGTGGATGGTGGTGCTCAATTCCGGTTTCGCGATTCTTGCGTGCCTGACCCTCGGCCCGGCGGCAAGCGGCTGGGTCTACGTCGCGCTGATGACCAACTTCTATCTGGCGCCGCTGCGCGTGGCGACGTGGAGCGGGGCAGTGCTGCTGGTCGCGTCGGCGACGCTGCTGTGGCGCGACGTCGGGCCGTACCACATCAGCACGCTGGTGACGTGGTCGCTGGTCTATGGCTTCTCACTGGTGTTCGCGCGACGGCTGCGTACGCACAGCGATTCGCTGGAACTGATGGCGAGCGTCGATCCACTGACGCGCATCCCCAACCGCGGCATGCTCGAAGCCGATCTGCGGCATGCAATCGCCACTGGCCAGACCGGTCGCGCAGGTCTGCTGGTGCTCGACATCGATCGCTTCAAGACCGTCAACGACACCTTCGGCCATGCGGCCGGCGACGCGGTGCTGATCGATCTGGCCGTGCTGCTGCGCGAAGAGCTGCGGCAGGGCGATTCGGTCTATCGCTTCGGCGGCGAGGAATTCGTGATGCTGTTGCCGGTGCTGTCGGAGCAGGCGCTGACACGCGCGGCCGAGCGCGTGCGTGATGCGGTGGCGACGCGACTTGTCGGGCCTGGCGGACGGATCACCGTCGCAGTGGGCGGCGCGATGCTGTCGGCGGAGCGCGACTGGCAGGACTGGTTCGCACGCGCGGACGCGTCGCTGTATCAGGCCAAGCGCGCGGGTGGCAATGCGATCCACATCGCCGAGCCGCTCTGAGCGACTCGCCGATCAGCCGGGGCCGGCGTGATGCGCGACGCCGCTTGCATTGTCGTCTTCCCAATCGCGCTGCACGGTGCCGTCGCGTGCAGCGCGTACGCGGCGGACTGCAGAGAGTCTGCGCCGCCAGCGCAACGCGGCGCCGAGGATCGACAGCATCCCGAGCCCGGCCGCCATGACGATGACCCAGGGCGCGAGTCCCACGAGTGGCGACAGAATCGAACCGGCCGTATTGCGCAAGGCGAGTGCGAATACCGCGCCCGTGATCAGGATGTAGGTGGGCAGTACGAGCAGGCGCCAGATCGTCCGCGGCGAGATCATGAGGCTGTGCCCTGCGAGGTGAGCTGCTCCAGTCCGACGACCGGCGCTGCATCCGGCAGGCCGCGCATGCTGCGGAAATGCGCGGCGGCAGCCTCACGTGCCGTGTCCCAGGCGATCGCGCGCGGCATCTGTTCCCACTGCGCGCGCAGCACCGGTTCGAGTTCATGCCAGTCCGCGTCGGGACGGTCCGCGTGCACGGCGCGCGTCATTTCCGCGAGGACCACCGGGTTGTAGGCAAGTTGCGACATGGACGTTCGGGCATGGGTGGGGTTCGATTCGACAGTAGGCAGCGCCCCGCCAAACCCCCGTGAAGCAGACGGGTGCACAACGGAACATTCAGTTTCGGGTGGCCCCGTGACAGTTCGCTACCTACCATGCGTACAACGCGCAGCATGGGCCGGAACGGCCTGCAACTGGATTTCACCGTCGTCCGGGGAGGATGGCGCGCCGGGCGTCATCTGCCGGCGGTCTTGAAAGGGAACCCGATGACCCGCTATCTCACATTCGCTCTGTGCGTCGTCTTGGCGCTGGTCTCGATCGCCATGGCGTCGCTGCACCAGTCGATGGGGTGGGCGCTCGCCGCGGTGCCGTTGCTGGCGCTGTCGGTGCTGGGCACGGTCGATCTGTTGCAGACGCGCGCGACGCTGCGCCGCAGCTATCCGCTGACCGCGCACTTCCGCTACGGCCTCGAAGCGTTCCGTCCCGAGATCCGCCAGTACTTCATCGAGGACGACCAGGACGAAGTGCCGTTCTCGCGCCAGCAGCGCGCCCTGGTTTACCAGCGGGCGAAGAACGTCAGCGACGTAGTGCCGTTCGGCAGCGAGTTGCCGATGTACGGCACGCAGTACGAGTGGATCAACCATTCGCTGGTGCCTGCGCATGCCGCGTCGCACGACTTCCGCGTGCCGGTCGGCGACGAACGCGCGCAGCCGTACACCGCGAGCATCTTCAACATCTCGGCCATGAGTTTCGGCTCGCTGTCGGCGAACGCGATCCGCGCGCTGAATCTCGGCGCGAAGCGCGGCAACTTCTTCCACGACACCGGCGAAGGCGCGATCTCGGATTACCACCGCGAGCATGGCGGCGATCTGGTCTGGGAGGTCGGCTCGGGGTACTTCGGCTGTCGCGATGCCAAGGGCCGATTCGATGAAGACCTGTTCGCACGCCATGCGGCCGAGCCGCAGGTGCGCATGGTCGAACTGAAACTCTCTCAAGGCGCCAAGCCCGGTCATGGCGGCATGCTGCCCGGCGCCAAGGTCACGCCGGAAATCGCGGAAACGCGGGGCATTCCGGTCGGCCAGGACTGCGAATCGCCGGCCGCGCACACCACGTTCTCGACGCCGCTCGGCCTGCTGGAATTCGTCGACCGCATGCGCACGCTGTCGGGCGGCAAGCCGGCGGGATTCAAACTCGCGATCGGACATCCCTGGGAATGGTTCGGCATCGCGCGCGCGATGCTCGACAGCGGCATCCTGCCGGACTTCATCGTCGTCGATGGCGCCGAGGGCGGCACCGGCGCGGCGCCGTCGGAGTTCATCAACCATGTCGGCCTGCCGCTACAGGAGGCGCTGATGCTGGTGCACAACACCCTGGTCGGCATCGGCTTGCGCGACCGCATCCGCGTCGCCGCGGCCGGCAAGATCACCAGCGGCTTCGACATCGCGCGCACGCTGGCGATGGGCGCGGACTGGTGCAACGCAGGCCGTGGTTTCATGTTCTCGCTCGGCTGCATCCAGTCGCGCACCTGCCATACCGACCAGTGCCCCACGGGCGTGGCCACGCAGGATCCGGCGCGCTGGCGCCTGCTCGACGTGCCGGACAAGGCCAACCGCGTGTTCCATTTCCACCAGAACACGCTGAAGGCACTGCGCGACATGATCGGCGCTGCAGGACTGGAACACCCGATGCAGATCGGCCCCGAGCACATCCTGCGTCGCGTTTCGCCGACCGAAGTGCGTTCACTGGCGGCGCTGTATCGCTTCCTCGAGCCGGGAGAGCTGTTGACCGGCGTGCCCGAGCACGCGGTGTTCAAGACCTTCTGGCCGAGCGCGCGCGCCGACAGCTTCGCGCCGCCGGCGCGGGCATCGGCGATGCACGTGGCGAAGCGGACGCACTAGCGCGTTGCAGCGTTCTGCATCCTGCAGAACAAGCCGGATGCGGCCTTCTTTCTTCAAGGCGCATTGCTGTGTCTCGCCGTCATTCCCGCGCAGGCGGGAATCCATGGACTCTCCTCTTGAGTCGTCCACGTCCTCTAGTCACGACAAGCGCTGTCGAAATGCTTGAGGGGTCGACCGACCACAACGTCCTTGGATTCCCCCCTGCGCGGGAATGACCTGTTTCTGGTTCTTCTCAGTCCAGCAGTGCCAGCAACCGTTCCGTTGGTCTGCCGATCACTGCACGCTCCCCGTGCACCAGGATCGGACGTTCGATCAATTCGGGATGCCGGACCATCGCCTCGACGATCGCATCGTCATCGAGCGCTGCATCGGCGAGTCCGAGTTCGCGATACGCATCCTCGCCGGTGCGCAGCAGACCCCGCGGTGAGATGTCGAGGCGCCGCAGCAGCGTGCGGAGTGCTTCCGCATCGAGCGGTGTGTCGAGATAGCGCACGACGTCGGCGTCGATGCCGCGCGATTGCAGCAGTTCGAGCGCAGCGCGCGATTTCGTGCAGCGCGGGTTGTGCAGCAGGGTCCAGGTGTCGGTCATGTCGGTGGAAGATCCGCAGTGGCTGACGTACCGCTGTGGCGGGCGACGACGGCGGTCGCGGTGACGTCGGCGGTGGTGTTGGCGACGGTGGCGAAGGCGTCGGGCAGCGTGTCGACCGCGAGCAGCACGCCCAGCGGTTCGATCGGCAGGCCCATCGCCTGCGTCACCGGCAGGTTGTTGGTCATGAAGCTCACCTGGCCCGGCAGGCCGACCGAACCCATGCTGATGACGATGCTCAGGCCGACCGCGATCGCGAGCTGCGCCGGCCCCAGATCCGCGCCGTACATCCAGGCGATGAACACCACGACGCTCAGATACTGCGTGGGGCTGGCGATGCGGAACAGCGACACCGCCATCGGCAGCACCAGCGAGGTCACCGCCAGCGGATAGCCCAGACGGTTGCGTGCGCTGTCGATCATCACCGGCAGCGATGCGAGCGAGGACTGCGTGCTCGCGGCGATGGCCTGCACCGGCAGCAGTGCGGCGGCGAAGCGAGGCAGGCGCTCGCCGGCGACCGTCACCGCGACCACGTACATCAGCAGCGTGATCGCCACGTACAGCACGCACTGCAGCGCGATGTAGTAACCCAGCGCGGTCAGCACACCGAGGCCGACGTGCGCGCAGACCGCGAGCACCAGCGCGAACACACCCACCGGCGCCGCCCATAGCACCCAGCGCACGACGACGATCATCGCGTCGCCGATCGTGCGCACCAGATCGAGCATCCGCTCACGTCGCTCGGGTTCGAGCCGGGTCAGCGCGAAGCCGAAGAACATCGAGAACACGACCAGCGGCAGCATCGCGCTGGCGGCCGCCGCGGCGATCGCATTGCTCGGAATCACGCTGGTGATCCACAGGCCGAAGCTCGGCGCCTGCGGCAGGACTTCGGGCGCCTGGATCGCAGCGCGGAACGCACCGACCAGGGCGTCGTCGCGCGGCACCAGCGACAGCAACGCCGGCGCGGCGATCGCGGCGAAGGTGCCGCAGATCGCCAGCAGTACCGCGAACGTCGCCATCGCCATGCGCGCGTTGCGTCCGGACGCTGCCGCATCAGCGGCGCCGTTGATGCCGACCACGACCAGCGCCGCGACCAGTGGCACCACGGTCATCTGCAGCGCGTTAAGCCAGAGCTTGCCGATCGGTTGCGCGAACTCGGCGACGCGCAACGCGGTGTCGGCGTTCCAGGCCGCGAGCGAGAGACCGACGACCGCGCCGGCCAGCAACGCCAGCAGCACGCGGACCGAGGCGGGAAGGGTGCGACGTGCGGGAACAGCTTCGGTCATGGAGCTCGGCCGGTTCGACGGACCGCAGCAGCATGCCATGCAGCGTGGCGGCCGCGCGGTCGTCGATGCATCAGGGGCGTGTGCCCAGATCGAGCGCGAGCATGTCGCGGTGGCCGTCGACGAAATCCGCGCGCAGGTACAGCGCCTTCGCGCGCGGATTGTGGTGATGCACTTCCAGACGCAGCACGGCGACGCCCCAGACGCGCGCCTGCGTGCTGGCGATCTCGAGCGCCTGCGCGCCGAGTCCACGACCGCGCGCGGCCGGCGCGATGTAGAGCTCGTCGAGCAGGGCATGGTGGCCGCCCTGTTCGAGGCTGAAGCCGCGGGTCAGCGCCATATATCCGTCGGTACCGTCGGCGCCGAGCAGCAGCAGCGCGCCGCAGCCGGGATCGGACAGCAGCGCCGACACCGCGCGCGGCGTGGCGACCTCGTCGAAGTTCAGGCGGTCCTCGCTGTAGAAGGCCCGCATCATCGCCAGCACAGCGGGCAGATCGTCGAGTGTGGCGATGCGCGAAACCAGAGGCGTCGCGGCGCTCATCGCGGCAGCGCCGGCAGCTGCCAGGCGGTCTGCAGACGCGCGTATTCGGCGTCGGGCAGCAGCACGAAGCGCGGTGTGCGCGCCGGGTCCAGCCAGCCGAGCAGAGCGTCCATCGCCGCATCGCTCATCGCGGTGCAGCCGGCCGTGGTCTCATCGGGGCGGCGTAGCAGGTGGGCGAAGATGCAGCTGCCGCGGCCGGCCTCGCCTTGTGCGTTGTGTTCGATGACGAAGCCCTGGCGATAGCGCACGTCGCCATCGTTGTGCAGGTCGAGACGCATGCGCTCGCTGGAACCCTCCACCGCGGCCGCACCGACGTCCTTCTCGTCGACGATGCGGTTGTAGAGCGGCGAGGCCGGCACGTCGATGCAGTAATGCGAGGCCTGCATCGGCAGGTAGGGCAGGGCGCCGATGCCGGTGGGTGCGTAGCCGAAGGCTTCGCCGATCGCGAACACGCCGGCAGGTGCGCGGCCGTCGCCTTCGCGTTTCTGCGGTTCGCCTGCCTGCGCAGGATGCAGGCCGATGCCCCAGCCGCTGCCGTTGCGGCCCAGCATCACTGGTACCGCATCGCCGACCGCGCGCCAGGCGCCGTTGCCATCGCGTTCAAAGCGCTGCATGCGCGCCTCCGAAGCGTCCCAGTCGGCCGAAGTCACGACGACGAGCTGCTGCGCACCGGTCAGTGGTGCTGCAGCCGGCGTTCGGGTGGTGCCGCAGGCGGCGAGCAGCAGTGTGGTCAGCAGCAGCGCGGCGCTCGCGGCGCGTCGAGGGAATCGGGGCATGGAAGCGTCCTTGGAAGTCATGGATCGAGCAGGCGGCGCATGCGCGCCTGGTGATCGGCGAGTCGCGCCTGCCGGCCGGGCATCGCGCACAGCTGCACAATCAGGATATCGAGAAGCTGCTGCAGGGCGCTGTGATAGAGCAGCATCGCGACATGCGGCTGCGCGTCGTGCGCCGAGACCAGCAGCGCATGATCGGCGCGGGTGCGCAGCGGATTGCTGGAATGCCGCGTCGCCGACAGCACACGTGCGCCGCGCTCGTGCGCGAGCCTGGCGAGTTGCAACAACGCCGGCTGCTGGCCCTGCTCGGAGAACAGCGCCAGCAGGTCGCCTTCGCCGAGGCCGGCGACCTGCGCAGCGGCAAGTGTGGGATCCGGGTGATAGGCCGCAGGGACACCGAGCAGCGACAGCCGCATCGCGAACGCGCGTGCGGCGAGATTGTCCTCGCCCGAGCCGACCACGACCACGCGTCCCGCCACGTGCAGCGCGGCCGCGATCGTCTGGAGACCGGGTTGGGGATTGATCGAACGCGTCGCGGCTTCGGCCTGGCTCTTGCCCTGCCACAGCGCGTCCGCAACCGCGGGCAGCTCGACCGTCGCGGCGGTCGTGATGGTCGCCGGCTCGCGTTCGCGCGCGACCGATTCGCCCACCGAGAACTTCAGATCCGGATAGCCGCGGAAGCCGAGCTTCTGGCTGAACTTCACCACGCTCGACTGGCTGATGCCGAGCGCACCGGCGAGCTGTTGCGAGGAGTAATCGCGCAGCAGGTGCGCGTTCTCCAGCACGAAGTCTCCGATGCGGCGCTCGATCGCCGACAGCCGGTCGCGTTCGGCGCGGATCTTCAGCAGCGGCGAGGCCATCTGCACGTCAGCAGGCGATGGGCTGCACGCCGCGTATCGACACGATCCCGAGCCCCGGCGCGTCGCCGATCGAGATCTCGGCATCGTCGAACGAGACGCCGCCTTCGACCGGATTCCACGCGCACAGCGACGGCCCGTCGAGATCGATCTTGGTGATGACATCGGACTTGGCGACGGCCAGATGCGCTGCCGCAGCGACGCTGATGCTGGTTTCGATCATGCAGCCGATCATGCAATCCACGCCGTGCAGGCCAGCGATGTCGGCGAGCTTGATCGCGTTCGACAACCCGCCGGTCTTCATCAGCTTGATGTTGACGATGTCGGCCGCGCGCATGCGGATCAGTTCGATCAGTTCGACCGGGCCGAACACGCTTTCGTCCGCCATCACCGGCACGTGCACGCGATCGGTGACGTACTTCAGGCCGGCAAGATCATGGGCCTTGACCGGCTGCTCCAGCAGCTCCGGTTCGATGCCGGCGTCTTCGAGCTGGCGCATCGCATGCACGGCCTGCTTCGGCGTCCAGCCCTGGTTGGCGTCGAGGCGCAGCAGTGCACGGCCGTCGACCGCGGCATGGATCGCGCGGATGCGTTCTAGATCGACGCCCAGATCCTTGCCGACCTTGATCTTCAGCGCGCCGAAGCCGCGGTCCACGGCCGATAGCGCATCGGCGACCATCTTGTCGATGTAGTCGACGCTGATCGTGATGTCGGTGCTGATCACCGGATCACCGCCGCCGAGGATGCGGTACAGCGGCGCGCCATGCAGTTGTGCGAACAGATCGTAGAGCGCGATCTCGACCGCGGCCTTGGCGCTGGTGTTGCGCTCGAGCGCGGTCTGCACGAGCCGCGTCAGCGCGTTGAAATCTGCGATCTCGCGGCCGACCAGTCGTGGCGCGATGACGGTCGAGATCGCCGCGACGATCGAGCCGTGGGTATCCCCGGTGATCACCGCGGTCGCCGCGGCTTCGCCGTAGCCGATGTGGCCGGTGTCGGTGTGGATCGACACGATGATGTCGTCGACGCTCTCCACGGTGCGCAGCGCGGTCTTGAACGGCGTCTTCAGCGGCACGCGCACCATGCCCAGCTGGATGTCGGTGATCTTCATGGGTGTCCGGTGAGTCGCGCGTCAGCGCACGCGCTGGATGCTTGTGATGCGGTCAATGGTGGTGCCGTCCTCGCCCGACAGCATCGGCGTGACCGGCGTGACCACGACGCCGTTGAGTGGCAGGCGCGCGATGGCACCGTCGGCGTCGCGCAGGCTCATGCCGGCGGTGTCGTGGATCACCCAGGGCTCGCCGTCGATGTGGCCGATGACCATCATCACGTGGCCCGGAATGAACACCATGTCGCCGACGCCGGCGTCGCGCAGCAGCTGCAGGCGCTGCGCGTGCGGCATATCGGCCGTGACCTCGATGCGATTCAGTGCGGGACTCGTCGCCTGCGCGCTGGTGTTGCGCGGCAGCAGGATGCCGACGCTGCGGTAGATCTCCGATACGAAACCGCTGCAATCGCGCGCGTTGTACGAGTGCCCCCAGCCGTAGCGTTCGCCGAGGAACTTGAACGCCTGGCGGATCAGCGCTGCGCGCGTGTAGGGCAGCACGTCGTCGGCGACATCGGCGGAGGCCGGCAGCAGCGCCGGCGAAAACGACAGTGCACCGTCGTCACCGCGCACCGGCAGCTCGACGATGTGGCCGAATGCCGGCACCTGGCCGTGCAGCACACGCGTCGCATCCCGATCGGCACGCGGCACACGCACGCCCATCTCCAGCTGCACGTCCGAGACCGCTGGCGCTTCGGGCGTGAACACCGTGCGCGCGGTGGCGCCGGTGACGACGACGCCATCAGCCGCACGCGCCGCGTACCCGGCAACCGCATCACGCGTGCCAATCGCGATGTGCGTGGTCTCGACCCAGGCGCGATAGCGCTCGCTGACCACGAACAGCCAGTCGCCGTCGCGGCTGGCATGCAGCACCGCGACCGGTGCGCCCGGGAACAGGGCATCTTCCTGGAAGCGGTCGATGTCGGTGTCGCCGGGGCGGCTGAAGACGCGGGTCGCGGTCGGGAATGCGCGCAGGTCTGCACGGCGCACCACGAGACCGAAACGCGGCGTCACGTGCGCGGGCACGGCGTCGAGCGCCAGCGCGTCGATCCAGCCATCGAGCGTCGCGGCATCGACCGGGCCATCGACAGTGAAGCGTGGCGCCGTGGGGCGCTTCGACAGCGCTTCGATCCAACCGGCGACGGTACGCCGATCGAGTCGATCATGCAGGGCGAGTGGATCCTGGATCGACACATCGTCGCGACGCATCACGGTGTTCTGCGCGTCGATCGAGGCGGCATCGAGGACCACCGCATCAGGTGCGTCGAGTCGCGCGATCCAGTACGCCGGCGACAGCATCGGCGCGGTCAGGCCCGGAATCGCCGGCGACGCGGCATGCGTCGCGCCGGGCGCCGGCAGCAGTGCGGCGAGCGTCAGCAGCGTAGCGAGCGTGCAACGCATGGCGAACGGGGACAGTCGGTTGAAACGCATCGCGGCTCCTGCGGTCGGTGCGCACGCAGGTGCGCGCCGGTCTGCGGTCGAGCGTTCGAGAATATTTGTTTTCCGCGTCAGGACAAGGCGGAATAATTAATTGACATCAATTCATGACGGGTGTTAATCACATGGTCATACCCGTCCGGTAAGGGGCCCTCCGGGGCGGCCGGGTTGCTACCGATCTCGGCCGCACCGGTATGACCTGCCGGTTGCGTGCGCCGTGTCGCCACGCCACCTGGGGAGTCCGTTCCGCATGTCCTGCCAGCCCGCTTCGCACCCGCCCGTCCTTCGTCGCCTGAGCGCCGCGCTGCTGTTGGCGCTGGCCACGCCCGCGATCGTCCATGCGCAGACGTCCACTGCCGAGGAACGCGTCAGCACGCTCGACCAGGTGCAGGTCACCGGCTCGCGCATCGCGCGCACCGAAATCGAGGGTCCGGCGCCGGTCACGGTGATCACCGCCGAAGACATCCAGAAGCAGGGCTTCAGCACGGTCTGGGAATCGCTGGGCACGCTGACCCAGTTCACCGGCAACACGCTCAACGAATCCGACCAGACCGGCAATTCGCCCAACGGGCAGTTCATGAATCTGCGCGGGCTGGGGCCGGGCTACCAGCTGATCCTGCTCAACGGCCAGCGCCTGGCCGACTACCCGCAGCCCTATGGCTCCAACGGCACCGCGGTGAGCCTGGGCAGCATTCCGGCGGCAGCGATCGAACGAATCGAAGTCATGAGCGGCGGCGCCTCGGCGATCTATGGATCGGACGCGGTCGCCGGCGTCGTCAACATCATCACCAAGGAAAACTTCAGCGGCGACACGATCCGCCTGCGCGGCGGTACCACCACGCAGGGCGGCGGCGACACCGGCCTGTTCCAGTGGACGGGCGGGCGCACCGGTGATCGCTGGAGCCTGACCTACGCGATCGAGCGGCTCGACCGCGAGGAGATCGTCGCCTCGCAGCGCGATCTCACGTACCTGGCACATCCGCAATACCGCACGAATCCCGAGCGTCCGACCGCATCGATCAGCGGCGTGTACTACCGCGCGGGCCAGAACTATTTGTGGCGGAACGATGCGGGCGCGCTGTCGCCGTCCTACCAGGCGCTGCTGGACGCCTGCGATGCGACCAATCCTGATTTCGTACCTTTCCATTCTGCGACGACCGTCGCGGTGCCCAACCGCTGCGGCGCGCTCGACTACTACAACGCGCGTTCGATCCAGAACGCCTACGGCAAGACCTCGGCCTATGTGTCGGGCAGCTTCGACTTCAGTGACACCGTGACCGGCTATGCGCAGCTGCTCGGCAGCGATTCCAACGACAAGAGCTCCAGCCAGACGCATTACTACATCGGCGAAGGTCCGTTCACCGTGCGCGATCCCGTGCGCGGTCTCGTCACTGCCCAGCGCATCTTCCTGCCCGATGAAGTGGGCGGCACCAAGTACATCGAGTACGACGAACGCGCGTGGTCGATCAACGCCGGTCTGCGCGGCACGCTGGTCGACGGTCGCTTCGACTGGGACGTGAGCCTGACCTCGTCCCGCTTCGAGATCACCACCACACGTCCGCGCTTCCTCACCCGCGCCGTGCGCGATTACTACATGGGTCCGGTGCTGGGCATCGCGCCTGACGGCAACGAGATCCGCGAGTTCTACACCGATCGCTTGTTCGCGCCCGGCTCTGCTGCGCTGTACGACCAGCTCACCACCACGGTGGTCAGCGACGGCGTGTCGAAGTCCGACCAGGCGCAGTTCGTGTTCAGTGGTCCGCTGTTCGATCTGCCGGCCGGCCCGCTGCAAATGGCCGCGGTGCTCGAAGCCGCGAAGCAGGAGTATTCGCTAACGCCCGATCCGCGCACGACCGTCGACTACACCGGCCCCGACCGCGTCTACAACCTGACCAGCACGCCGGGCGGTGGCCCGCGCGACCGCTTCGCACTCGGTCTCGAATTCCGCGTGCCGGTGTTCTCGAGTCTCGAAGCCACGCTCGCCGGTCGCTACGACAAGTACGACGACATCACGTCCGTCGACGACGCGGTGACCTGGCAGGCGGGCCTTGAATGGCGCCCGTTCCGCAACCTGCTGCTGCGCGGCGCGCATGCGACCAGCTTCCGCGCGCCCGACCTGCTGTGGATCTATGCCGGCACCACGGGTTCCAACCCGATCGTCGACGACGAGTACCTGTGCCGGCTCAACGGCATCGCCCCCGAAACGCCCGCCTGCACTGCGGCGTTCAACTACCAGACCTACATGACCCAGTCGTCGAACCCGCTGCTCGAAGAAGAGAAGGGCAAATCGACGACGCTGGGTGTGGTCTGGGATGTGCTGCCGAACCTGTCGGCGAGCGTCGACTGGTATCGCATCGAACTCGAAGGCCGGGTGCAGACGCTGTCGAACAGCTACTACCTCGAGCAGGAAGCGAACTGCCGGCTCGGCCAGGATCGCAACGGCGGCGCAGTCGACACGAACTCGCAGGCCTGCCAGTTCTACGCCGGCGCCGTGCAGCGCGTGGTGTCCGACCTCAATCCGGACGGCCGCATCACCCGCTTCGCGACCTATCCGATCAATGCCTCGCTGATGCGCACCGAAGGTCTCGACGCATCGCTGCGCTACGGTCTCGAGCTTGGCCGCTGGGGCGATCTGAACCTGCAGGCCGGCTACACCCACGTGCTCGAATTCGAGGTCGCGCAGTTCGGCGACGAAGCGCCGCGCGATGTGCGCAGCACCGTCGAATACAACAGCCAGCGCAGTCGCGCGAACTGGCGCGCCAGCTGGTCGAACGATGCCTGGAACACCAGCCTCTACGGCTACCGCTACGGCAGCCGGCCGAACTACAACGGCAACGTGCTGCCGGGCCGCACGTCGGGCTACGTGATCTGGAACGCGGATGTGTCGCGTCGCATCACCGACGACGTGACGCTGGGCATCAGCGTGCTCAACTTGCTCGATGAAATGCCGCCGCGCGACGATTCGCATACCGCGTGGCCGTATTTCGCCAGCAGCTACAGCGCGATCGGGCGCCAGGTGTTCGCCAATATCACCTTCGACTTCTGACAGCCGTGCCGACGCGCGTCGCGCGCTGGATGCTGATCGCCTGCCTCGCTGTCGCGGGGCAGGCGGGTGCACGCGAGGCGCAGATCGATCCTGCACGGCTCGCGTCACTGGTCGACGACGCGGTCGCCCGCTACGCACTGCCCGGGATCGCGGTGGGCGTCGTCGTCGATGGCGAGGTGGTGCTGCGCCACATGCGCGGCGAACTGCGCGCGGGGCAGGGCGAGCCGGTCGACGCGGCCACGCTGTTCAAAATCGCATCCAACAGCAAGGCCATGACCGCGGCGGTGCTGGCCCGCCAGGTCGATGCCGGTCTGCTGCGCTGGGATGATCCGGTGGTGCGGCATCTGCCCGATTTCCGCATGGCCGACGACTGGGTCACGCGCGAGATCCAGGTCCGCGATCTGCTGATTCACAACAGCGGACTCGGCCCCGGCGCTGGCGATCTGATGCTGTGGCCGTCGCCGAACCGCTTCACGCGCTCGGACGTCATCCACGGCCTGCGCCATCTGCAGCCACGCTGGAGTTTCCGTTCCCGTTACGCCTACGACAACACGCTCTACATCGTTGCCGGCGAAGTGGCGGCCGCCGTGGCCGGCGTGCCGTTCGATGTGCTGGTGCGGCGCGAAATCTTCGAACCGCTCGCCATGACGCGCTGCCAGGCCGGCAGCTGGTCGCGCGACGCGGTCGGCAACGTCGCCCAGCCGCATGCGCGCATCGACGGTCGCACCGTCGTGGTGCGCGCCGATGACACGACGATTCCGGACGAGCCGATGATGGCCGCCGGCGGACTCCGCTGCAGCCTCGACGACATGCTGCGCTGGGCGCAGGTCTGGCTCGATGCCAGCGGTGACGATTCTGAGCAGGCGTGGTTGTCGCAGGCGCAGCGCGATGCCGCGTGGACGGCGCACATGCCGATTCCGCTCAGCCCGCGCATGCGCGCGTGGGATCGCAGCCACTTCTCGGCCTATGGCTACGGCTGGCGGCTGACCGATGTCGATGGCACGTCGAAGGTCTCGCACACCGGCACGCTCAAGGGCATGTATTCCGCGCTGACGCTGTTGCCCGAGCGCGGCGTGGGCATCGTCGTGTTGATCAACGGCGATGCGGACGAGGCGCGCACGGTGTTGATGCAGGCGCTGGTCAAGCAGTTCACCGGTGCAGCTGGCTCGCACGATGTCGCGTATTACGCCGGTTTGCTCGCAGCAGAGCGTGCCGACAGTGACGCGTCCGGATCCGGTGCGCGAGGTCCGGCGCGCGCGCCGACCGCGGCGGAGACTGCGAACGTCGTCGGGCGCTGGCGCGATCCGTGGTTCGGCAGCGTCGACGTGTGTCCTCAAGGAGATGGACTGAGCTTCGTCTCCGAGCGTTCGCCAAAACTGCACGGCGATGTCGTCGCGGTCGATGGCCGGCTGCAGGTGCGCTGGCGGGACACCGATGTCGATGTCGACGCGTGGCTCATCGCATCGCCGGCGCAGGGCAGCGCGACCGCGCTGCACATGGCCAAAGTCGATCCGGACGCGGATTTCAGCTACGACTTCGAAGATCTCGCATTCGTACGCGAAAGCGATTGCCGGTAGCTCCGCACCCCAGGAATCGAGATCGACACAAACGAAAAACCCCTGCATTTCTGCAGGGGTTTTCGCTTGCAAATGGCGGAGCGGACGGGACTCGAACCCGCGACCTCCGGCGTGACAGGCCAGCATTCTAACCAACTGAACTACCGCTCCAAGGCGCGAGATTCTACATGAAACTTCGGGCTTGGGAAGAGGCTGCGCGCACTTTTTTTCGCGGTGTTCGACGTGGCATCGAATCAGCCGCCGATAATGGTCGGCGATTGCGCTCCAGCGTGCTGGTTGTCGTTGCACGCAACACGTTCTGCTGCATGCGGGGCGATGCCTGCGGACGCTCGGATCACACGCGATTCGCAGACGCGAGGATGCAGACTTTGGGTGGAATGACTCGATCATCGTGGCTGCTGATCGTGCGCCGTTCGATGTCGACGCGCCCGCCAAACTCAGGAAGTTCGCGTTGATCATCTAATGCGGAAACCAGCGCGCACGATTTCTCCGGAAAGGCGCAATCGGAACACCGATCCTGCGAGCGTGCCTGCCATGTCGATGCTTGCAATCGAAAAGCCCGCTTCGCACTGCGCGCCTCCGAAAAACGCAGGACACAAAAAACCCCGCATCTCTGCAGGGTTTTTTGCTTGTAAATTGGCGGAGCGGACGGGACTCGAACCCGCGACCTCCGGCGTGACAGGCCAGCATTCTAACCAACTGAACTACCGCTCCGCGCTTTGAAACTCTTGGTGGGTGCTGAGGGTTTCGAACCCCCGACCCTCTCCGTGTAAAGGAGACGCTCTACCGCTGAGCTAAGCACCCATGCGGAACAATCGAGCCGCTTACTTTACTGCATCCTTCAGCGCCTTGCCAGCCTTGAAAGCAGGCACGGTCGAAGCGGCGATCTGGATCGGCTCCTTGGTCTGCGGGTTCAGGCCGGTGCGCGCAGCACGCGGACGGGCAACGAACGAACCGAAGCCGACGAAGTTGGCCGCGTCGCCGTTCTTCAGCGCCTCGGTGATCGTGTCGAGCAGGCCGTCGACAGCGCGGCCAGCGTCGGCGCGCGACAGGCCGGACTTCTCGGCAACCGAAGCGATGATGTCGGACTTGGTGAGGTTTGCCATCTGTGAATTCCTCTTCTTCTTGAGATATCGACGTGTCGTACGTCTGGAGCATCCGGCCGGCCGCGCTGTGCGCTGCTGGTCCGGACGGGGATTCCGGTCAGGCGCGCATGTTACGCGATCCCCTAGGCGATTACGACCGGATTCCGGATCGCGACTGAACAGGTGCGAGCGCGCTCGCGGCGCGGCGTGGACGGGCCTTGCGCCTGCGCGGCCGCGGGCTTGCGGGTACACTGGGCGGCTCGCCATCCTGTGTCCTGACCCATGCTGCAAGCGCTTCGAGATAAGACCAGTGGTTGGATCGCCATCGCCATCGTGGCGGTACTCGCGGTCCCCTTCGCGTTCTTCGGCATGGAGCAGTATCTGTTCCAGAACAATGCCGACTATGCCGCCAAGGTCGAGGCGCCGCCGAAATGGTGGCAGTCCGCGCCGGACTGGTGGCTGGTGCGCAAGTTCGCGTGGTCCTCGGCCGAAGTCAGTGCCGAAGAATTCCGCCAGACCTTCGACAGCATGCGTGAGCAGCGTCGTCAGCAGGAAGGCGAAGCGTTCGACGCGCGCGCGTTCGAGACGATGGAGAGCAAGCGTGAAGTGCTCGAGCAGCTGATCGACCGTGCGGTGCTCGGCCTCGCGGCCGATCGCGCCAACATCGTCGTCGGCGATGCGCAGGTGCAGGAGATCATCCAGTCGATCCCGGCATTCCAGGTCGAAGGCCGCTTCGATCCGCAGCGTTATCAGATGGCGCTGCAGTCCACGCAGCCGCCGCGCACGCCGCGCGAGTTCCAGGAAGGCATCCGCATCGATCTGCAGCGCGCACTGGTGCCGCAGTCGATCGCCGAAACCGCGTTTGTCACGACGGGCGAGTCCACGCGTCTGATGCGTCTGCTCGGCGAACGTCGCGATGTCAGCTTCGTCGTCGTGCCGCCGCTGGCCGTCGACGCGGCTGAAGTGTCGCAGGCCGACCAGCAAGCCTGGTACGAGTCGCACGCCGCGCGATACCGCGAGCCGGAGAAGGTTGCGCTGGAATACGTCGAATTGAAGGCCGCGGCCGACGCCGGTGCAGAGAACGCGACGGTCGACGAAGCCGAAGCGCGCGCCCACTTCGAGCAGGTGAAGTCGCGCTTCGCGACTGCCGAGCGTCGTCGGGCCTCGCACATTCTCGTCGAAGTGCCGGCCGGTGCCGACGAGGCCACGCAGCAGGCTGCGCAGAAGAAGGCCGCCGATATCGCCGCCAAGGCGCAGGCGCCGGGCGCCGATTTCGCCGCGCTCGCACGCGAGAATTCGGACGATCCGGGTTCCAAGGACGGCGGCGGCGATCTGGGCTGGGTCGAGAAAGGCATGATGGCCGGCGCGTTCGAAGATGCGCTGTTCGCGATGCAGCCCAATGCGGTCAGCGCGCCGGTGCGCACCGACTTCGGCTGGCACGTGCTGCAGCTGCGCGAAGTGGACGCCGGCAAGCCGGTCGCGTTCGAAGACGTGCGCGAGCAGATGGAAAAGGAAGTCAGCGAGGGCGACAGCTCGCGTGTCTACAACGAGCAGGTTGGTCGCTTCGTCGACGAGATCAACAAGAACCCGATGTCGCTGGAACCCGCAGCGGCCGCCGGTGGCGTGCAGATCCAGACCATCGCGCCGTTCGCGCGTGGCGCCGGCAGCGGCATCGCGGCCAACAACGCCGTCGTGCAGGCGGCGTTCTCCGAAGCGCTGACCCAGGACGGCACGGTCAGCGATCCGATCGAGATCGGCCCGAACCAGACGGTATTCATCCGCGTCACCAGCCACACGCCCGAGCGCGCGCAGCCGCTGGCGCAGGTGAGTGAGCGCGTGATCGCCGAGGTCCGCGCCGACCGTGCGCGCAAGCAGGCCGAGCAGGCTGCCGATGCGATGGTCGCCGAGATCAAGGGCGGCAAGACCCTGCAGGCGCTGGCCGGCGAACGCCAGCTGCAGGCGCAGGACGTGCCGGGCATTCCGCGCGGTGCACCGGTGCCGGACGCGAGCGCCAGCCAGGCCTATTTCCGCGCGGCGCCGCCGACCGGTGATACGCCGACGCCGGGCAAGGTGATGCTGGCCGATGGCAGTTCGGTGGTCTTCGCCGTGACCAAGGTCGAGCCGGGCAAGCCCGAGGACGCGAGCGAGCAGGAGCAGAGGATGCTGCGTCAGCAGCTCGGCAGCCTGCTGGGCAGCGAGGATGCGGAAATCATGCAGCGCAGCCTGCGCCGCGAGATGAAGATCACGGTCAACGAAGCGCGCCTGTAACGGCGCTTTGCACGGACCACGAAAAAGCCCGGCTCGCGCCGGGCTTTTTTTATGGGGTGCGGTGTGCGGAAAGGTGTATCCGCACGCGCGTCGCGCCCGATCAGCGCTCGTCGATCAGCAGTTCCATGCCCGGCCGCAGCACGCTGCGTGCATCGAGCGCGTTGCGGGTCAGCAATTCCTGCGTCCGCAGGCCATAGCGCTTGGCGATGGACCACGGCGAATCGCCGCGGACGACCGTATGCATGCGTCGTGCGGCGGTGGCGGCTTCGCTGGCGGCCTGCGGGATGTCGACCTCTGGCGGCGCCTCGGCCATGAACACCGGTGGCGCGGCCGCAGCCTGCGGCACCAGCAGCGTGACCGGCTGGCCGATCTGCGCGAGGCGGCCGTCGACGTGCGCGGGATTCAGGCGCTTGAGGCGCGCGGCGTCGGTCTCGTGGCGACTCGCCAAGGTGTCGAGATCGCGAACGCCGTCCGGCACTGCGATCGCGGTCAGCGCCGGCACTTCGCGGTCCATCGAGGCCATCCAGGTCTCGCGCTCGCCGGCTTCCTTGATCAGGCACGACAGCGCGTGCAGCTTGCGCACATAGGCCTGGGTGGTCTGCGGCATCGGCAGCGTGTCGGGTGTCGCGTCGCGGGCCTCCTGGCCGGCGCGCTTGAGCGCACCGAACACACGGTACTCACCGGCGTTGTAGGCCATCACCGCCAGACGCCAGTCGCCGGCGAACATGCCGTGCAGGGTCTTCAGATAGCGCACCGCGGCGCGGGTGGAATCAGCGGGCGACAGGCGGCCGTCGTAGCCGGGCCGGATCGGAATCTCGTGGTTGCGCGCGGTCACCGCGATGAACTGCCACAGGCCCGCGGGACCAGATGCGCTGCGGGCGCCGGGCCGGTAACCGCTCTCGACGAAGGGAATCAGGGCGAACTCGGTCGGCAGATGCTGGGCGCGCACCTCTTCGACCACGTAGGCGAACAGCGGCAGCACATCGTTGCCGAGCGAGGCCAGCTGACGTGGCACATGGCCGAAGTGGGAGCGCCAGCGCTCGGTCGCATCCGCGGCGCACTCAGGCTCGGACAGGCCGTCGAGAAAACGACGATAGACCTCCTGGCCATTGCGCGTGACCACCGGCGTCGAAGTGCCGGAGGCGGCAAGCGTGGCCGGGACCAGGACCGCGGCAGATGCGTTGGAAGCGGCGTTGTTCGCGAAGCTGGTCGCTGCCGGCGCTGCGAATACGAGCAGCGCCGCGGCCAGCCGGGTCACGCGCCCCCGCCTCATGCGCGGAAGCCGTCTTTCCAGCGCCGCAATGCGGCGAAGACATCGACCCGGTCGGTCAGCGCCGTGCCCGCCTGACGCGAGGCGGCGGCGCGGACGGCGTCGGTGTCGACGCGGAGGAAGGGGTTGCAGGCGAGCTCGCTGGCGAGCGCGACGGGCAGGGTGGGGCGCGGAACGCTGCGCATGTCGAGGATCTCCTGTTCACGGCGCCGCAGCGCTGCGTTGTCCGGGTCGACCACGCGCGCGAAGGCTGCGTTGGACCGGCTGTATTCGTGACCACAGCAGACCAGTGTATCGGCAGGCAGGGCGGCCAGCCGGTCGAGCGAGGTCAGCATCTGGGCCGCGGTACCTTCGAACATGCGCCCACAGCCGAGGCTGAACAGGGTGTCCCCGCTGAACAGATGGCCGTGTCCGTGGAAGGCGATATGGCTGCTGGTATGGCCCGACACCGTGAGCACATCGAAGCGCCAGTCGGCGATTTCGACGGTGTCGCCATCGCCTACCCGGACCGTCGCCTGCGGAATCCGCGGATCGTCGGGCGCGTACACGGGTAGATCCGGCCAGCGCGCCAGCAGCGCATCCACGCCGCCGATGTGGTCCGCATGGTGGTGGGTCAGCAGCAGCGCGATGGGCGTCAGCCCGTTTTCGGCCGCGGCGAGTACCGGCCCGGCTTCGCCCGGATCGACCACGATGGCGCGTCCGGACGCGTCCGACAGCGTCCAGATGTAGTTGTCCTCGAAGGCGGGCAAGGGCTGCAGTCGCATCGGTTCGGCTCGGCGGCGGCTGGAAGCCATTACAATGCCGACCATGCCCGCGATCTCCCCGGCCGGTCAACCCGGCAGCGCCCGCAACTGGTTCGAGACTCCGGCCGGCCGCGCGATTCTCGACAGCGAGCACACGCTTGTCACCGACGCGCTGGGCTCGCATCCGGGTCTTCCGTGGCTGTGGTTGACTCCGACCGTGCCCGAGCTGCAGGTGGAAGGCCGCGGCCTGTGTCTGGTGCGGCAGGGCGATGGTCTGCATGGCCCGGTGCGCTGCGGCGTGCCCCTGCCACTGCCGAGTGAAGCCTTCGGTGCGGTCGTGCTGCAGCATGTGGTCGGCGGCCGTGGCGACGCGCTCGGCCTGCTCGCCGAGGCCGCGCGCGTCCTCGCGCCAGGCGGACACTTGTGGCTGCTGGTCCTCAATCCGCTCACGCCTTACCGCTGGCGGTGGCGCGGGACGGGCATCGCCAGTGCCGAACCGCTGACCTGGCGTCGTCGCATGCGCGATGCCGGCCTCGCGCCGGACGCGGTGTCGAACGGCATGGGCCCGAGCTGGCGCACCGAGGCCGCTACTGAATCCCAGAACGGCCCGGGTCTGCGCGCGGCCTACGCATTGCGCGGGCAGAAGCGGCATCTGCCGCTGACGCCGATGCGCAGCCGCCGCGCGATGCCGATGCCGTTGGCCGCTCCGGCGGCCTGATCCTCATTTTTTTTGCGGAACACCGATGAAGTCGATCGAGATCTACACCGATGGCGCGTGCCTCGGCAATCCCGGCCCCGGCGGCTGGGGCGCGTTGCTGCGCTACAAGGCCACCGAGCGCGAGTTGTCGGGTGGCGAGCCGCAGACCACCAACAACCGCATGGAACTGATGGGCGCGATCGCCGCGCTCGAAGCGCTGAGCGAGCCCTGCGAGATCGTGCTGCACACCGATTCCCAGTACGTGCGCCAGGGCATCACCGAGTGGATGCGCAACTGGATCAAGCGGGGCTGGAAAACCGCCGGCGGCGGCGCGGTCAAGAACCAGGATCTGTGGCAGCGGCTGCAGGTCGCCTGCGAGCGCCACCAGATCGACTGGCGCTGGGTGAAGGGCCATTCCGGCCATCCCGAGAACGAGCGCGTCGATGCGCTCGCCAGTGCCGCCGCGCGCGAACAGCGCACCGCCGCAGCCTGAGAAGAGGACACGCATGCGCCAGATCGTGCTCGACACCGAAACCACCGGCCTGGAATGGAAGAAAGGCAACCGCGTCGTCGAAATCGGCTGCGTGGAACTGGTCGAGCGCCGCCCGACCGGTCGCACCTATCACCAGTACATCAAGCCCGACCGCGACTTCGAACAGGGCGCGGCCGAGGTCACCGGCCTGAGTCTGGAGTTCCTCGCCGACAAGCCGCCGTTCGCCGACATCGCTGACGCGTTTCTGGAGTTCATCGAAGGCGCCGAACTGATCATCCACAACGCGGCCTTCGACGTCGGCTTCCTCGACAACGAACTCTCGCTGCTGGGCCCGGACTACGGAAATCTGCGCCAGCGGGTGACGGTGGAGGATTCGCTGCTGCTCGCGCGCCAGCGCTACCCGGGGCAGCGCAATTCGCTCGATGCGCTGTGCCGTCGCCTCGGCGTCGACAACGCGCATCGTCAGTTGCACGGCGCGCTGCTCGATGCCCAGTTGTTGGCCGAGGTGTATCTCGCACTCACCGCAGGGCAGCACGAGATCGGTTTCGGCGCAGCGGTCGAGCCCGAGCGCAACACGCGCCACATCGTGCTCTCGCAGCCTGCCGGCGCGCGGCCGGTGCTGAGGGTGCAGGCCGAGGAGCTCGCCGCGCATGCAGCGCGGATTGAATCGATCCGCAAGAAGGCGGGCGTATGCCTGTGGGAACCCGTGGGCGTGCCGGCAGAACTGGAACCGGCCTGAAATCAGCGCCGGCGCTCAGTGCCGGCGGATCAGGATCACGGTGACGTTGTCAGAGCCGCCGCCATCGAGTGCAGCGGCCACCAGTCCATCGACGCATTCCTGCGCGCTGCATTCCAGATGCGCCAGCACGCGCGAGATCGCGCGGTCGTCGACTTCCTCGGTCAGGCCATCGCTGCACAGCAGCAGCTGGGTGCCGGGGCTCAGCTCGCCTGACAGGGTCTCGACGTTGAGCGTCTGCGGATCGGTGACGCCCAGCGCTTGGGTCACCACATTGCGATGCGGATGGCTGCGCGCCTGGTCGATGCTGATCGCGCCCTGGGCGATGAGCTCCTGCACGTAGCTGTGGTCCTGCGACAGCTGCGCGAGCTTGTTGTCGCGCCACAGATAGACCCGGCTGTCGCCGACCCACGCTACCTCGAATCGATTGCCGGTCACCCGCGCGGCTACGACCGTGGTGCCCATCGGCAGGCTGTCGTTGCGTCGGCGCGAGGCACGGATGATCTCCTCGTCGGCGATGCGGATCGCCTGCGGCAACGCGGTGCCCTGACGGATCTCGCGGACGATGGTCTCGCGGGCGAGCGCGCTGGCGACTTCGCCGTACTCGTGACCGCCCATGCCATCGGCGATCAGCCACAGCCCGAGCTCGCTGTCGCCGTAATAGGTGTCCTCGTTGAGGTCACGCCGCAGGCCCACATGCGTCAGGTGGCCGAACTCGATCATGCGTGTCCCCTGGCGAAGCCGGAACGGGGTGTCTGTAGCCGACAACGCGACGGTTCCCCGGGTGCGGCCAAGACGGGTCGGCAGATGGCGCGAGACACGATACGGAGCGTCCGGAACGGGGAGGAGAGGCGCATTCGGTATTGTGACGGTGGACCCGTTCGGGAGCATAGGGCAAGCGTCGTGCACGTGGTGCATTGCGTGGGGTGATCGATGCGCGTCGAGTCAGAGACGCCATCCCAGCGGACGTTGGAGGCGCCTCTCAGCAGTCGGATGGCGGGTCGGCCATTTTGATCTCGGCTATCGAATCGATGATGCGCGAGGTTGCGCGGATGTTCGGGCGCTCCGATGAAGCGGCGCTTCGCGTCTGTCAGTTGTTGCGCGCTCGTCTACCGGGGGATCGACTCGGCCCATCCATGGGCCTCGTCCCTTCGGGGGAAGTCTGCGGCTGTCCGGATCGGCAATCCTGCCGATCCGTCGAATCCGCGGGGGGTTCTCATCCGCCGCTCTGCGCCAGAAACGCAAAACGCCCCTTCCGGGGCGTTGCGAATCTGGCGGAGAGGGGGGGATTCGAACCCCCGAGGCGCTATAAACGCCTGCCTGATTTCGAGTCAGGTACATTCAACCGCTCTGCCACCTCTCCAGATGGTCCCCGAGCGCCTCGCGGCGTCCGGGGGCGCAATCATACGGGCGCTCCGCGTGGGCGACAAGCGTGGCGTTACACTGGCCGGCCCGTTCACCTCCACGGCGCTGTCCATGTCCGAAATCACCGTCCCCGTCTCGTTCGGCGAACTCCTCGACAAGCTCTCGATCCTGCAGATCAAGTCCGAGCGGATGGACGATCCCGCGAAGCTTGCCAACGTGCGCACCGAGCTGAGTGCGCTGGAACAGACGTGGATGGCGCACCCGGCCGCGGGCCACGACATCGTGCGGCTGCGCGCGGACCTCAAGGCGGTCAACGAGCGCTTGTGGGACATCGAGGACGCGGTGCGGGTCAAGGAGCGGGCCGGCGAGTTCGGCGACGATTTCGTACAGCTGGCGCGCAGCGTGTATCTCGAGAACGACGAGCGCGCGCGGATCAAGAAGGCGATCAATCTCGCGCTGGGTTCGGCCTACGTCGAAGAGAAGTCCTACGCCGACTACCGGGCTGGCAAGACCGCGCCCTGAGGCTCAGTCGGCGGCCGCCACGTCCGCGCGCCGCGCCTTCTGTTCGATGTATTCGTCCATGCGGCTGAGCAGCCGCCACCATTCGCTGCCGTCGTCGCGATAGGTGCGCACCGCGCCGGCGCGCACCAGGATGCGCCGCAGTTCGTCGTCCTCGAAGCCGCCCAGATGCTTGCGCAGCACGTCGAAGGAGCGATCGGTGTAGCCGCGATGGCCGAGGAAATGCCGGGCGGTGTCCTCGGCCGCGAATTCGGTCTTGTGTTCGGTGCGCAGACGTTCGAGCTGCTGCGCGTGCAACTGCCGGTTGAGCAGGAAACTGACCCCGCCGCCGACGATCGCGCCGACGAGGGTGGCGAGCAGGCCGGCGACGATGGGATCCATCAGGTGCGCTCCAGGTCGGCGCGGCGGCATTCGAAAGCGTCGATCGCGTCGTCCACGGTGACCAGCGCCATCACGTCGTCGAATTCGATCTTCGTGCCCCACTTGAGATCCGCGGCCGGCTTGCCGAGGAACTTGCGGGCGGCGTCGTCATAGCGATCCACGCAGAAGCGGCGGTCGGAGTACGGGCCGCTGCGTTCGGGATTGCTGGCCGCGTGCAGGCCCAGCACCTTGGTGCCCATCGCATTGGCGATGTGCATCGGACCGGAGTCGGGCGTGACCAGCAGCTGAGCGCGCGACAGCAGGGCAGGCAACTGCTTGAGCGTGTCCTTGCCGACCAGATCGAGGGCGTCATTGCGCATCGCCGCGATGATGGCGTCGGTGGTCTTCCGCTCCAGATCGCTGCGACCCCCGCACAACACGATGCGCCAGCCGGCATCGGCGGCGTGATCGGCGAGCGCGGCGTAGCGATCCGGGTACCAGTTACGACGCACATGGCTGGAGCACGGCGAGATCATCAGCACCGGGCGGCCATCGTCCGGCCACTGCGCGCGCGCCCAATCGAAGGCGTCGGCTGGCACCGGCATGTCGCGCCAGTCCACGTCGTCCTGCCGGAGCCCGAGCGGTTCGCAGAAACTGCCCAGCGCGTCGAGCACATGGATGCCCTGGCGATCGGCAATGCGTGTGTTGATGAAGAGCCCATGCAGATCCTTGGAGCGCGCAGCGTCATAGCCCACGCGGACGCGCGCGGGAATGAACGCCGACAGCAGGTTCGCGCGCGCGGCGACCTGCATCTGCAGCAGGGCATCGAAACGTCCAGCCGGGCCCAGGCGCGCTTTCAACTCGCGGCGCAGCGCGCGCATGCCGGCGATGCCGGTCTTCTTGTCGTAGACCACGAAGTCGACGCCCGCCAGGCCTTCGAGCAGCCGGTGTTCGCCCTTGCCGATCACCCAGGTCAGCGCGACGTCCGGCCAGGCCGCGCGCAGGGTGCGGATCAGCGGCAGCACGTGGGTGACGTCGCCCAGCGCGGAGAGGCGCAACAGGCAGATCGAACGCGGCCGCGCGAGCGAGCTGGAGGTCATTGTCGAGGAGTCGGAACCGGGCAGGGCAGGCGTCAAGGCTTGATAGACTCGCTTTGATGAGCAGATTCGATCCCGCCGAAAGCCTGACGCCGATACCGGCGGGCGATCGCGCGAGCGGACAGGCGGGCACGTGCGGAGCCATTCTGTTCGACGGCACGCAGCTGCGGCAAGCCGACCCGCGCTGGTTCGATCCCGAGGCTTGGGGCGAGCGCGCGCAGCGCGTCGACGGCAGTGGCCGCGGCGGTGCCTGGTTCATCGATGCCTCGCACGGGCCTTGCGTGCTGCGGCAGTACCTGCGCGGCGGCATGGTCGGGCGTTTCAACCGCGACCAGCATCTGTGGCGCGGCACGCAGCACGTGCGCAGCTTCGTGGAATTCCGTCTGCTGCGTGAACTGCTGCGACGCGATCTGCCGGTGCCGCAGCCGATCGCCGCGAGCTATCTGAGGCGTGGACTTTCCTATCGCGCCTGGATCCTGATGGAGCGGATCCCCGACGTGCGCTCGCTGGCCGATCAAATGGCCGACTTACCCGCAGATGCGCCGCTGGAACAGACCGGGCGTCTGATCGCACGCTTCCATCGTGCCGGTCTGGACCATGCCGATCTCAACGCGCACAACATCCTGTTCGACGGCGTCGGCAAGGGCTGGTTGATCGATCTCGACCGCGGCGCGCTGCGCATTCCCGAAACCCGCTGGCGCGAACAGAATCTTGCGCGCCTCAAGCGCTCATTGCTAAAGCTGCGTGGCGCGCGACCGGAGGCGGACGTCGAACAGGATTTCGCGCGGCTGCGCCGCTCCTACGACGCGCTGTGGAGCCGGGGCACCTGATGGTGGGCGGTGACGACTGGGCGCTGCGGTTCCAGGGCGTGGGCAACGCGTCGGCGGTGGCGCTCGGCTCGCCGATGGCCACGATCGAATGCGACGGCGCGCCCTGGCTGACGATCGACTGCGGCGCCGAAGGCCTGACCGCGTATCTCGATCACTACGGCGAAGCGCCGCGCGCGCTGTTCGTCACCCACGTGCACCTGGATCATGTCGCCGGCTTCGAGCGTCTGTTCGTTGACCGCTACTTCGATCCCGCGCGCCGCGGCCGCCTGCCGATCTACGTGCCGGCGCCGGTGGTGCCGCTGCTGCACAAGCGGGTGGGCGACTATCCGAACGTGCTGGCCGAAGGCGGCGCGAACTTCTGGGATGCCTTCCAGCTGATTCCGGTCGGTGATGCGTTCTGGCACGACGGTGTGCGTTTGGAGGTGTTCCCGGTGCGCCACCACTGGCCGGAAACCGCGTACGGCCTGCGTCTGCCGGGCAGCCTGGTGTGGAGCGGCGACACGCGGCCGATTCCCGAGATGCTGGCGCGCTTTGCCGATCGCGACGAGCTCGTCGCCCACGACTGCGGCCTGTACGGCAACCCTTCGCACAGCGGCATCGACGATCTGGAGCGCGAGTATCCGCGCGACCTGCTGGCGCGCTGCGTGCTGTATCACTACGCGTCCGAAGCCGACGGCGCGGCGCTGGAAGCGCGCGGGCAGCGGATCGCCCGCCCTGGCGCCCGTTTCGCGCTGCGTCCACCGCGCGTGGCGCAGGCTCCACTCGTATGAGCGCCCTGCCACATCTGCCCCAGGCGCCCCTCGACCGGCTTGGACGTCCGCTGCACGACCTGCGTCTGTCGGTGATCGAAGCCTGCAATTTCCGTTGCGGATACTGCATGCCGGCCGATCGCGTGCCCGATGATTACGGCTTCGACCAGGCCGGGCGGCTGTCCTTCGACGAGATCGAAACTCTGGTGCGCGGCTTCGCGCGACTGGGCATGCACAAGCTGCGCCTGACCGGCGGCGAGCCGCTGCTGCGCAAGAACCTGCCGGCGCTGGTCGAACGCCTGGCCAAGGTGCCGGGCATCACCGACCTGGCGATGACGACGAACGCGTCGCTGCTGGCGCGCCATGCGCAGGCCCTGCGTGATGCCGGCCTGCAGCGGCTGACCATCAGTCTCGACGCGCTCGATCCGGATCTGTTCCGCACGCTGTCGGGCGGACGCGGCGAGATCGGCGACGTGCTCGCCGGCATCGCTGCCGCCGAGCGCGCGGGATTCCCGGCGATCAAGTTCAACTGCGTCGTCCAGCGCGGCGTCAACGACCACGAAGTCGAACGCATGGCCGCGCATTTCCGCGGCAGCGGCCATGTGCTGCGTTTCATCGAGTATATGGACGTGGGCACCTGCAACGGCTGGGATCGCGCGCGGGTGGTGCCGTCGCGTGAGCTGCATGCCCGCATCGACGCCCGCTGGCCGCTGCGCGCGCTGGATGCGAACTACCGCGGCGAAGTGGCCGAGCGGCACGCCTTCATCGACGGCGCCGGCGAGATCGGCTTCATCAGTTCGGTCACCGCGCCGTTCTGCGGCGATTGCCAGCGTGCCCGCGTCTCGGCCGACGGCAGCCTCTACACCTGCCTGTTCTCCGGCAGCGGCCAGCCGATGCGCAGCTGGCTCGGCGATGGCGAGGCGGCGTTCTCCTCGCGGCTTGCCGACCTGTGGTCGCGCCGCGCTGACCGCTACAGCGAACTGCGCGGCAGCGTGCGTGCGCCGCGCAAGCACGTCGAGATGTTTCTGGTCGGCGGCTGAGCTTGTTCTGTCAGGGGCGCAAACATCTCCACTTCAGCCTTGATCGTCATTCCGGCGGAAGCCGGAATCCAGAGCCTCTACGCGGGTCTCGCCGAGTGCGGCCAGACTGAGCGAGGGTAGGCAAGTCGCTGGATTCCGGTTTTCGCCGGAATGACGGGAAGACCTTCAGGGCTGCCGTCTAGCCTTCCGGATTTCCGGTACTCGATCCGTGCATGTTTCGAATCGGATTTTCGTCATCGAACTCCAAGTGTCGCGAGCCACTTCAGACCGGCCCCGGTAACATCCGCTTTCCGCAGTCACGACGCAGGCGCATGGCCCGCACGAAACCCAAAGCGCCCGCAGCGCTGACCCATATCGATGCCGCCGGCCGTCCGACGATGGTCGACGTGTCCGCGAAAGCGACCACCGCGCGCGTCGCCAGCGCCGAATGCCGCGTGCGCTTTCCCGCGGATGTCGCCGCGCAGTTGCACGCCAATGGGTTGAAGAGCGCGAAGGGCGGCATCGTCGACACCGCGATCATCGCCGGCACGATGGCGGTCAAGCGCACACACGAGCTGATTCCGTTCTGTCACCCGCTGCCGATCGACGGCATCGCCATCGCCATCGACTGGCAAGGCGAACGCGAGCTGCGCATCGAATGCACGGTGAAGACCACGCACCGCACAGGCGTAGAGATGGAGGCGCTGACCGGCGCGACGATTGCGGCGCTCACCGTCTACGACATGTGCAAGGCGCTGTCGCACGCGATCGTGCTGGGCCCGGCAAAACTGGTCGGCAAGCGGGGCGGCAAGCGCGATGTCGGATCGATCGCGGGCGGTGCGCGATGAGCGACGTGCGCGTGCTGTATTTCGCCAGCCTGCGCGATGCCGCGGGGCAGGGCGAGGAAACCTGGACCACAGACGCGGCCGACTTGCGCACGCTGTACGCGGAACTGCGTGCGCGGCACGGCTTTGTGTTGCCGGTCGAGCGTCTGCGCGTCGCTGTCGATGGCACGTTCGCGCGCTGGGACGATGCGCTGCAGGCCGGCAGCGAGATTGCCTTCATTCCACCGGTCAGCGGAGGCTGAGCATGGACAGTCGTGAATTCTGGCTGGCGGATGCGCCGGTCGATCTGGCGCCGCTGCGCCGCCGCGTGCAGCACGATCGTGCAGGCGCGTTCGCGAGCTTCGAAGGCTGGGTGCGCGACCACAACGACGGGCGCCCTGTGCTCGGCCTGCGTTACGAGTCCTACGTGGCGCTCGCCGAGGCCGAAGGCGCGAAGGTCGTCGCCGAGGCGCGCGAACGGTTCGACCTGTGCGCGGCGCTGTGCGTGCACCGCATCGGCGACCTGGCGATCGGCGACATGGCCGTGTGGGTTGGCGTGACCGCCGCGCATCGCGGCGCGGCGTTCGACGCCTGCCGCTACATCATCGACGAGATCAAGGACCGGGTTCCGATCTGGAAACACGAGCGGTATGCCGATGGCGACGCCGGCTGGCTGCATCCCGAATCGACCCGCGGCGGTGATGCATGAGGCGGTTCGTGCTCGCCGCGGTGCTGGTCGCGGCCATGTGCAGCGCGCACGCCGCGCCGCGGCTGCTGGTCGGCAACAAGTCGGCCGATACCGTCTGGGCGCTCGATCGCGCGACGGGCGCACGTCTCGCGGAATACGCGACCGGCCCCGCGCCACACGAGATCGCAGTCTCGCGCGATGGCCGTACCGCTGTCGTTACCACCTACGGTCACCAGGACGCGCACCACGCGCTGTCCGTGATCGATCTCGTCGATGTCGGCACGCGCACGATCCACCTCGGCACGCACGGGCGGCCGCACGGACTGCAATTGCTTGCAAATGGCGATGCGCTGGTCACGACCGAAAGCAGCGGTGCGCTGCTGCGCGTCGACATCGCGCGCGGCGTGGTGGCAGGCGTCGCAGAGGTTGGCGATGGCATCGGTCATATGGTCGCGATCTCGAAGGACGGCGCGTTCGCGTACGTCAGCAAGATCCGCGCGGGCACCGTGGTGCGTGTGGATCTGGCGACCATGCGTGCGACCGCGGAGCGGCCAGCGGGCGCCGGCGCGGAAGGCATCGCGGTCGCGCCCGACGGGCGCGTGTGGGTCACCAATCGCGCCGACGACACCGTGACCGTGCATGACCCCGAGTCGCTCGACATCGTCGCGACGCTGCCGAGTGCGGGATTCCCGATCCGCGTTGTGTTCACGCCCGATGGCCGGCATGCGCTGGTCACCAACGCGACTGCCGCGACGCTGTCGGTGTTCGACGTCGCATCGCGCCGCGCGGTGGCGTCGGTCGCACTGGCGCCGTCGGATGCCGCGCTGCAGACGACGCTGCTCGGCAACGGGCCGTTGCCGATCGGTGCGATCGTGGATCCCGACGCGCCGCGCGCATATGTGGCGATCAGCGGTGCCGACCGGATTGCAGTGATCGATACGCGCGATTGGCAGGTTCTCGAATACTGGACGACCGGGCGCGAACCCGATGCGCTGGCGCTGGTGCCGGGCGAGGTCGCGCCTTGATCCGAGGTGCCGGCGTGCTGGTCTGCATCGCAGGCCTCGCAGGCTGTTCCTCAGCGCCGTCGATCGCACCGGTTCAGCCGCCGGATCCGCCACCGCAGGGCGCGGTTGGTGCATCGTTGATCGAGCCGGCGGCGGACACGCCGCGCATGGACCTGCAGCGCAACCGTCGTTTCATCCATCCCAATCTCGACATTCCCGCGGCAATGCCGGTCTATCCAGCGGACCAGTTGCCGCTGCGTCTCGCGCCGGTCGTGGTGTGCATCGATGCGGCCATCGACGCGACGGGCGCGGTATCCGCAGCTGCGCCGCGGACCGACGCAGATTGCGCGCCGCCAGCGGATATCGAAATCCCGGCATTCATCGATGCAGCGCTGGCCGCAATCGGCCAGTGGACCTACGCGCCAGCATTTCTGTGCGTGGCGCCCGCGACGTTCGAAGGCACCGATGCCTGCCAAGCGGACGATGTCATCGAAACCCCGACCGCCGTCCGCCTGTCCTATGCGTTCCGATTCAGCCAGCAGGCCGGCACGCCCGAGGTCGAGCGCATCGGTGCGCCGTGATGCCTCGAAGCGGATAGGCGAGTCGCCGCGGGCCTGCTAGACTCCGCGTCCCGTCGTCATGGCGGGGTCGGGCGCAAAGCCCGGCGCGTGTCTCCATGGTGGCCCCGTCGGCCCCTCGCGACGCTAGATCGAAAATCCCGCCAGGGCCGGAAGGCAGCAACGGTATCGGTCGATGCGGGCGCCGAGGTCAGTCGGCGGGGCCATCACCTTTTGTGGTACACGCCAGCGACGGTTTGCTTCGTTCTGCACGTCTGCGCTGCGGCGGATCGACATGAACCGATCCGCCATGTCGATGCTCAGCGCGTTTCGCGAGCACGCTCGAAGGTGATGATGCTGCGCGTCTCGCCTTTGTCGGCCCAGTTCGGCATGACCCGCCACGGGGTCAGCACCTGCAGACGATCGCCGTCGAGCTTGAACTGGCGACGCTGTTCGGTGCCGACCCATGCCGGGTTCCAGGCCACATCGACCGCGGTGATCCAGGTGTCACCTTCAATCCGGTAACGGCCGGTATAGGCGATCACGGTTTCCAGCAGACGCGCCTTCTCCTGCGCACTCTCGCCCGGCTCGCGGCCTTCGCCGGTCAGCACGAACCACACGCGGCCTTCAGGCGAGAACATCACGTAGCCGGTCGGCTGATCGCCCATCGGCGGAAAGGTCTCGCCGCCTTCCTTGACCTCGACTTCGTAGGACACGAGTCGCCAGCTGCCTTCGACGGGCGCGGGTGTCGCCGCGGTTGCAGTGGTCGCGGGCGTGTCCTGCGGGGTCGGGGGTGCAGTTTGGGCCATGGCGAATGTGGACAGCGGCAGTGCGATGGACATCAGCAGCGGGGCGACGAGACGGCGGGTCAGCATGGCGGATCTCCGGGTGGGATGCGATGCGGGCGTGCGCCGGATGCGGACTGGGAGCGCGGGCCCTTCGGTCGTGCAGCGATACCTCTTGATGCGTGAACATGTTGTTGGAGGGGAGGCGTCCGTGAATTCTTCAAAGGAATAGCCGTACGTGTCTCCGACCGAACGTGTGAGTACGCAAGCCGTCATCCCAGTGGACGCTGGGATCCATTTTGATCTTCGCTACGGTCGGAGATGGGGCGAACGATCTGTGCAACGAGCGGATTGCTCGGCCCATCCCTGGGCCTCACTCCTCCGGCGCAGTGCGCCTGCGGGGCCAGCCATTCGGCTGTCCGGATTCGCTCCCGGCGAATCCGAGGCTCGGCCCATCCATGGGTCTCGCCCCTCCGGCGCGATGCGCCTGCGGGGCCAGCCGTGCGGCTGTCCGGATTCGCTCCGGGCGAATCCGTCGAACCCGCGCGGGTTCTTTCACCCCCCTCTCTCCGCCAGAAACGCAAAACGCCCCACGAGGGGGCGTTTGCGTTTCTGGCGGAGAGAGGGGGATCCTCTAGAGATCCTGCCTAACCCGCTGAATTCCTTGACAAGCCACCAGCCGGAATGTGTCCCAGAGAGTGTCCCGACACCCTAACGTAGCCAAAGCACGAGACCAAGTCTTTTCTAAAGCTCCAATGCTTGCGGGACCGGCGCTGGCGAGGCGACTTCTGTCAACATCTGCGCGGGACACGGAGGCGAACGCGTCAACCTCGACCTTAAACGGAAAAGCGCGTGCAAAAGGAACTTGATCGATGGGTATCTTTCTACGCAAGAGCGTTCGAGTCGGGCCGTTTCGCTTCAATCTGTCTAAGGGAGGGGTGGGCGTCTCAGTCGGCATCAAGGGCCTGCGCCTCGGTGCGGGGCCTAGGGGCAACTATGTCCATATGGGGCGAGGCGGCGTTTACTACCGCGCGACGCTTCCGGCGCTTTCAGCGCAGCGCGGACCTCAACGTCCGCCCGCGCCGCGATCACCCTCGCTCGACTGGGTCGACGTGCCGGCAGGCACACACGGGCCCATGGTGGCGATCGACTCCGCGCTCGCGACGACGATTGTCGATTCGTCGTCAGCCGAACTTCTGGAAGAACTGAGCGCGAAGCAAAAGCGCGTTCGTAGGTGGCCTTGGGCCTTGGCGGCGTCGCTCGCCGCCTTGCTGATCCTGCTCATACGAGGTGCTCCGGACTGGGCACTTTGGGGCGCCGTCTTTGCCGGGGGGATCGTTACTGCCTGGGCCTGCTACACAGACCTTCTCAGAAAATCTGTGGTGCTTCTCTACGAACTCGACAGTGATGTCGAACGGGCACTCGACGCGTTCCACAGGGCAGCCGACGGCATCGCGGCGGCCGCTCGTGTGTGGCATATCTCTGCGCGCGCTCATGTGCACGACACGAAGTATCACGCGGGCGCCAGCGGCCTGATCAAGCGTAAAAGAACGCGCGTCTCCCGCGCGGCGCCGCCATATGTCAAGACCAACATCGAAACGGTCGCCATCGAAATCGGTGCTCAAACCCTCCACTTTTTCCCCGACCGCGTGTTGATCTACGACAGTTCCGGCGTGGGCGGCGTGTCATTTGGATCCCTGCGCCTCGAGGCGGGCCCTACCAGCTTCATCGAAGACGAGGGCGTGCCTTCTGACGCAACAATTACTGGCTACACGTGGCGGTTTGTAAACAAGCGCGGCGGACCTGACAAGCGGTTCAAGAACAATCATCAGATCCCGATCTGCGCATACGATCGCCTCGGCATTGCGAGCGCAACGGGGCTCAACGAGCTCCTTCACGTGTCCAAGCCCGGCGTAGCTGCTGCGTTTGCGACCCAGCTCCAGATGCTGTCGCGCGTGGTGAAAGCGTAGTGATCTAGCAGTCTCTGTTCTCTGTCTTCGTTGCTGTAGGCGAAGATTGGGCTCTTACCGGCCTCCACTCGAACCTCGGTTGCAAACCTTTGGCATTACTGATAAACGAGGGCTTGAGCGCCTGGTTTCGCAGACCTGTGGCGCGAGCTGAATCACGCGGGAGCCGGTTGCCTGATCAAGTCGGAAAGCCAGCCCAGAAGAACTTTGAAAAATTGCGTTAGGCGACACCGCAAGCACTCATTCTTCATCAGTCGAAAGGGAGGTTATGCATGGCAATCAAGCCCGGTCCCAAGCCGATCGCACCGTCCACCGGTGAGCCCGATAAAAGGCGGCGGGACAACAAAGACACACCTGGAAACACGCCCTCTCTCAAGCCGCACAAGCACAAGCCAAGCAAGTAGTTCGCTCAAAGCATAAGCGCGCAGGATGCGGTGTCGCCTAACGACCATGCTGCGTCCCCAACTCGCAGATCTCGCGTGATATCACCGGGGACGAAATGGATTTTGCGGCGCTCGATGTCGAGACGGCCAACGCTGACCTGGGAAGCATCTGCCAAGTCGGCGTGGCGTTTTTCCGTGATGGGCGACATGTCGACTCTTACTCGACGCTCGTCGATCCAGAGGACGAGTTCGATTCTTTCAATGTCGACATCCACGGGATCACCGAAGCTGATGTTCGCGGCGCGCCCACATGGCCGCAGATCGTCGGAGCACTCAGGCAGCGCCTCGACGAGAGCATCATTGCCTGTCATACCCCGTTTGACCAAGGTGCTGTCCGCCGAGCTTGTGAGCGCTATGACGTGAGCCTTCCCGTCTGGCAGTGGCTCGATACCGCGCGCGTCGTGCGGCGGGCATGGCCAGATCGTTTTGGCGCGCGTGGATATGGATTGCGCCCGGTATCTGCGTTTCTCGGCATTCGCTTCAAGCACCACGACGCGCTCGAAGACGCGCGCGCAGCTGGGGAGGTGCTCTGCCGCGCGAGCGAGGCGACAGGGCTGACGCTCGCCGACTGGCAGGGTCGCGTGCGGCGCCCGATCGATCTGAGCACCGAGGGGCACGTAACGCGCCTTGGCGACTGCGAGGGGCCGCTCTATGGGCAAATCGCGGTGTTCACTGGGTCCTTGGAGATCCCCCGGCGCCATGCCGCAGATCTTGCGGCGAAGGCAGGCTGCGACGTCGCAGCGAGCGTCAGCAAGAAGACGACGCTTCTGATCGTTGGGGATCAGGACGCGCGTAAGCTCGGTGGGAAGACCAAGAGCACCAAGCATTTGAAAACGGAAGCGCTCATCGCCGAGGGGCATGCAATCCGCGTGCTACGCGAATCCGATTTCAAGCAGATCGTGGAAACCCAAGCGATCTGTTGAGCCCCGCAGCGCGCCTAGCGAAGAAGTAGTTGATCGCCCAGCGCGAGATGCGCGAGTGTGGCTTTGCCGCCCATCATTTTCACCCCATCAGGTTCGGCGACTTCGATCGCTGCCAAGCGCGAAGCAGGCAGCCCGGTCCGGTCATAAGCGATCGCAACCAAGCCCGACTCAATGAACACGAGTACCGAAGCGCCGATCGGCACGCAGCGCTCGCCTCGGCGCTCAACACCGGCGTCCACAAGGACGACGTGGTAGCCGGACTGATAGAGGTCCGCGCCGACGTGCCAGCCCGCCTGTATTGCAGCGGCTGCAGAGGACGACGGTGCCCCGGGCTGCTCTCTCGAACAACCGCTTGCAGACGCCAACTGGCTGTTCTGCTTTGGGAGCGCCCGCGTTCCAACGAGCCGGATGGAGCCCTGGTTGCCGCTCTGCACGCGCGGAGGTGCCGCGCGAAGCGGGCGCGCTTCGGCCGGGGCCCGGGGGGCCTCTCGCGCGACCGGGACGGACGCTTGCGGCGCTGTAAATGTGCTATCGCCGACCGCGAGCGCGAGCAACAGCCCAACGATCACCACGCCCGAGACGAAAAGTGGCGCCCAGTCGGCAATGCTGCGGGGTGCCCAAGAAGCGGCGGCGAAGGGAGGCACGATCGACATGCTGGGATGCTAAGCCCGCCCCGCTCAGGCGCCAAGGTTTGCGACTAACATATCGCCTAGGACAGGGAGATCCGTTATGACGAACGAATTTGAGCAGATGCCCTTTGGCGCAGACACCTTCGCGGAGAACCCGGAAAACCGGTGCGCGTGCCTCTTGCTCCTCGACACCTCTATGTCGATGAACGGCCCGGCAATCCAGCAGCTCAACGAAGGGCTGTTGCAGTTTCGCGAAGAGCTCACCGCTGACTCGCTTGCCGCCAAGCGCGTTGAGGTGGGAATCGTGACTTTCGGCCCCGTGCAGACCATGACGGAGTTCGTAACAGCCGACAGCTTCTACCCGCCAACACTAGCGTGCACTGGGGATACGCCGATGGGCGCTGCGATCGAGCAGGGGCTCGAGATGCTGCGCCAGCGCAAAGAGATCTACAAGGCCAACGGCGTGTCTTACTACCGACCGTGGGTCTTTCTAATCACCGACGGCGCGCCGACCGATAATTGGAAGCGCGCAGCCGAGCTCGTGCGAGAGGGCGAGGCCACCAAGAACTTCCAGTTCTTTGCCGTGGGAGTGCAGGGCGCAGATATGGAAACTCTGCGTCAGATATCCGTTCGCGCGCCACTGAGTCTGCGCGGTCTGCAGTTCCGCGAGCTCTTTAGCTGGCTATCCAACTCCATGAGCGCGGTCTCGCGCTCCACACCTGGCGACGCCGTGCCCTTGCAAAATCCGGCTGTTCCAGAGGGATGGGCGACGGTTTAATGGACCTCCAGGCGTGGCGGCTCGCTGCCGCATCCGCGCTCGGAACGTCGCATGCCAAGACGGGGGCGCCCTGTCAGGACGCACACGGCTGGGCGCTCATCGGTGAGGATCCTATCTTGGTGCTGGTGGCCGCGGATGGCGCCGGCAGCGCCCGCTACTCTGACAGTGGCGCGCAGCTTGCCGCGGCGGAGCTTCTCGACTCGGTGCGCGGCTTCTTCGCAGATGGCCGCACTCTGGAAGAAATCACGCGTGAAACTGCGCAGGGCTGGCTTGGCAATGTGGTGGCGAGGATCAGCCACCGTGCCGAGGTGGACGGGTGCTCCGTTCGCGAATACGCCTGCACGCTGCTTGCGGCGATCATATCCCCAGACCATGCGTGCTTCTTGCAGGTTGGCGACGGCGCGATGGTGGTGCGTCCGCGCGGTGATGACTGGGCCTACATCTTCTGGCCGCAGCATGGCGAGTTCATCAATCAAACCGTTTTCGTAACTGACGCGGCCGCGGTCGATAGCGTTGAGTTCTCGTCTCAAGCAGGTCCCGTCGATGAAATTGCAGTGTTCACCGACGGCATCGAAGCGTTAGTGCTGCACTACGCCTCCCAGACCGTCCATGGTCCGTTCTTCGACCAGATGATCCAAGCGGTGAGGGCGTTGCCGTCGGACGGGTTCGACCACGGGCTGTCCGAGAAGCTCGATCGGTATCTGTCGTCGCCCGTCGTCTGCGAGCGGACGGATGATGACAAGACGCTTCTTTTGGCGAGTCGTTTGCCGGCACAGACGCCTGCGCTGCCCGAGGCCCCCTGAGTGACCACGCCCGACGTCCGCGGTAGCGCGGGCCGGGTGGCCCTCGGCGCACTTCTTGGAAAGGGTGGTGAGGGCGCGGTCTACGAAGTCAGCGGGCGCCCTGAGCTTGCTGCCAAGATCTACCTTGCGCCCGCGAGTGCTGAGCGGAGCGAAAAGCTTGCGGTGATGCCGAGCTTGCGCACACCGGTGATCAGTCAGCTCACTGCGTGGCCCATCGATATCCTCCGCCAGCCGGACGGGAAGGTGCGCGGGTTTTTGATGGAGAACCTGCGCGGCTCCAAGGACATCCACAAGCTTTACAGCCCCAAGAGCCGGCTGGCGGATTTTCCAAGCGCCGACTGGCGCATGGTGGTGCGCGCCGCGCTCAATACGGCTCGCGCATTTGCAGCGCTCCACCAAGCCGGGCACCTCGTGGGGGACGTCAATCACGGCGGGGTTCGCGTCGCGCCCGACGCGACCGTGCGGTTGATCGACACCGACAGCTTTCAGGTGTCGCATCAGGGCCGCGTGTTTCGATGCGAAGTCGGCGTTCAAGACTTCACGCCGCCTGAGCTGCAAGGAAAAGCCTTCGCGTCAATCACGCGCACTCCAAACCACGACAACTTTGGTCTGGCGGTTCTGATCTTTCAGATGCTGCTTAACGGGCGCCATCCATTCGCGGGGCGCTACAGCGGCCCTGGCGATATGCCGATCGAGAAGGCGATCCCTGGATTTCGCTATGCCTATGCGGCCAATGGCGCGACGCTGGGCATGCAGCCGCCCCCCTTTAGTGCGCCCGCAACGGCTGCCTCCACGCAAGTGGCACAGCTATGGGAGCGTGCGTTTGGGCAGGCGTCCACCGCACCGGGCGCGCGTCCATCCGCGCAGGATTGGATCAAAGCCCTCGAGGCGGTTGAGTCAAAGTTCGTTCGGTGCTCCGCGCATCCGGCGCATTACTACTTCGGCGCGCTCAGCGCATGCCCTTGGTGCCCGATCGAGCGGGCAGGCATCGCACTGTTTGGAATGCCCCTGGGCGCGACGCCGCCCGTGCAGAGCGGCCCTGCGAATGTCGACGCGATCTGGCGGGATATCGTGTCAATCGCGATCCCGACTTGGCCCGCGCCGCCGCAGGTGCCCGCTGCGGTTCCATCGCCCGCAATCGCAGCACTCGGAAAACGCAAAAGCGTTTGGCTAGGCACTGCATGGGCGGTTGCGCTCAGTATCATGTTCCTCGGCGTGCTCGTCAGTGTTGATCTGATCCTCTTGTGGGGGCTCTTGGGAGCGGGGCTTGGCGTATGGATCAACGCGCGCGGCCGCAGCGACGTATCGCCGATTGAAAATCGCTTTCGTCAGGCCAAGAGTCATTTTGAGGGGCTTTGCGTCCGCTGGCGGGAAGATCGCCTCGATGCTCAGTTTCGCGCCAAACGCCAAGCACTGGACGCGTTCAAAGGGGAGCTTGGTCAGCTGCAGCAAAAGCGAGATGCGCGCTACAGCCGCCTCGTCCAGGATCGCCAAACGCATGCGCTGCGTGCATATCTGGATCAGTTCGAAATCGAGAGTGCGTCGATCTCCGGGATCGGCGCCGCGAAGAAGGCGATGCTCGAGTCATTTGGCATCGAGACGGCAGCCGACGTAACCAAGCACGGCGTCATGAATGTGCCCGGTTTTGGACCGGCGCTTACGGAGAGGCTCTTGAAGTGGCGGCGTGGCCTTGAAGCGAGATTTCGCTTCAACGCGAGCGGAGGCGTCGACCCCCGGCTCGTCGCTGACCTTGATCGCAGCATCGCTACCCGCCGCGCTGAAATCATCAAGGAACTCCAGGCCGGTAGAGCGGAGCTTCAACAGATGAGGCATGTCGCCGTTGCCCAGCGTCAAGCGCTTGAGAACGCTATGCGCGAGGCGGTCCCGAAATACGCGCAGGCGCGCGCGGACGCGAAGGCGGTAGGAATTCGCGGCGCGTAATTTTCGGCCGCGCCGCATATCGAAAGCTCCGGATCAAAATCCATGGCGCCAATTGATTATCCATGTGGACGGCGCTGGTGTGATTGCGGATGATTGATGGCCCTCGACTGAGAGATGCGCATGCCTAAGTTTTCACTGCGGTTTGAGCGCTACCTCCAAGCGCAAAGCGTCGTGGAGATCGAAGCCGATTCGCTCGATGACGCGGTGGGCAAGGCGAGGGACATCGATATTTCCGGATTGGACAGGGAAGATCCCGACGCGGACTGCGCGACCGCCGCGCGCCTTTACTCCGTCGAGGCAGACGATGAAATACTCGCCCAGGTTACGTTCGCGCAGGACTACGGACAGTCGTGGACCAATGTCTGCCTGATCGCGCAGTGGGGGCGCGTGTTAGGTGCTCCGCAGTCGAGCGAAGAGATCCGCGCGTTCGCAGCTGCCGCCTCAGCGCACTATGGACAATTGCGGCCAGAAATTTCGGATGAGTTGCTGAGCGAGGTTGAGGCGAGCAGGCTGCGCGATACGACCCCTCAGGCTGCAAGTGACGCGCTGCCGATTCGCAAGCGTCTCTGACCCGCCCTAGTAGGGCGTCTTCGCCGCCGTAATGGCCTTCTCATCCAGACGCACCGTCGCGACGTCGCAGTGGAGCATCGCCAGCTGCCGCTCGCCTTGCTTGACACGGATTTCAGCATCGAGATCGACGTCGCCGCGCCAGAACCGCGTGGCTGAGACCACGTAGCGTGTGCTGCTGTTGTCGAAGTTCAATTCGATGATGTCCATTGCCGAGCCGCCGTCCGAGTGCCACACGAAGCGCTTGTTCGGGACCCGGACTGTCATCTCAGGCGCTGCATCCGGGCGGCCGAACGAGTAGCGGATGCTCTCAGGCGCCTGGCACACCTGAACGGTCTTCCCGCTCGTTGTTGTGCACGAGAAGACTTCTGTTTCGCCTGTGCTGCAGGCAAGCGCCAGCCCAGGCGACAACGCGATCGCGGCAGCAAACATGTAGATGCGCATGTGGGTCTCCTCAGGTGGCGTGCTTGTAAAGCGGATGACTCGCTTGGTCGAAGCACGGGTCGTTCACTGCGGCGTCGAGATCGTTCTCAAGCGCAGCAACCTTCTGGCGCAGGGTGGCGTTAGCCGATTCAAGTTCGCGGACCTTCTGCTGCGCTTGGTGCGCCTCCTCCTGCGCTTGGAGCATCTTTCCGCGGGCTTCGGAGCGGCGGCGGTCAAGCTCTGCAGCGCGGGACTGCTCGTGCGCCTGGGCAAGCGTGTCGAACTTCCTGCCACCGCTCCCCGAGCGGCTCGCGTTTCGTCCAAGGCGAGCCCACTTGACCGCCGAGTAGACGGCGAGCCCCAAAGAAAAGAGCGCGCCAACGGGCAGGAGCCAGCCGAGCCGCGCAGCTAGGACACCGCCAGCCATTGTGAGGAAGCCCGTCAGAAGGAAGCCCGCACCCGCGAAGGCCGCGAGTGTTGGCCAACCGCGTTGCGGGTCTGCTTTGATCGATCGCGCAACCATCGCGACGATGGCGGCCACTGCACCAAGGGTCAGCATTGCGCCCGGCATGTATTCCCGCAGCGCATAGAGCAGCACGCCAAACCCCAAAACCGAGACAACGACTGCACCCAAAGTCTTCATTCCATTCTTCTTCTTCCGTGGACGGTTGCATCTCTTCGTTGAACGAAGTATCACGTATTCCACGTTGAAGGCATGCTGAACGGCTCCCAGAACCGTTTTGCCATGTCCAAGTTGCCCATCAACGCCGTTTTGGCTGCCCGTATCCGGGCGGCGCGGAATGCGCTGGGCATCTCTCAGTCAGAAGTTGGCAGGCGGATGGGATGGGCACCTGAGGTGGCGTCGAGCAAGATCAATCGCTACGAGAACGAGCGGCACTTGCCGAACTTTGAGACCGCTCAGGAGCTTGCTGAGGTCCTGGGGGTGCCACTCGCTGCACTCTGCACGGGGGACGATCGAGTCGCCGAGGTGAACGGCCATCTCGAAAAAATGAGCGCGGCAAAGCTCGATGCCGTGCTCCGGCTATGCCGTGAGATCTCCGGGCCTCAGCAGTATTCAGAGATCCAGAGGCGCCTAGGCGTAGTGGATGCCAAGGACAAGCAAGACGAGTAGACGCTTGGCTATGCGCAGCGCGAACTTTTGATGGGAGTAGTCGTCCTGAAACCGCAGTTCCGCAACCGCGCTCACAAAGCGCTTGCACGCGCCCGCGATCAAATGGCGTCAGGCAACCTGCGCTACGCGGCGCTTGAACTCAGGATGGCGATCGAGGCGCTCACCTACGACCGGGCGCTTGCGTATGAGAGGGAGCTACCGGCCGAGGCGAGGACCAAGTGGCAACCTAGACAGGTGATGGATGCTCTGCTGGAGATCGATCCTCATGCGGGAACGAGCTATCGAGTGAGCATAGGCAAGGAGCCGGCGCTAGGTGTCGCACCTGAGAACATGACGGATCTTGGCGAAGACGTCGTGTTTGGCCTAAGTGAGATCAAGCGGCACTATCACGCACTCGGATCTTATCTCCACATGCCGAGCATGCAGCAGGCGAGTGAGGCGGCGGTTGTCGACGAGACGCGCATGCGCGAACGCATTGAAGCGACCGCAGAAGCCGTGTCCAAATCACTCGCGTCTAAAATTTGGAACTTCACGATAAGTCCGACCTACACGTTCAATTGCCTTCGCTGCGGACATCCCGTGCACAAGCGCGTTGCGGATCAGGTTGATCAAATCGTCGCCCACTGCCCTGAATGCAAGGCGCCGCATGTCAACACGCTTCAAGAAGACGGCGAAGTGATCTGGCGCGCGCGGTGGGAAGAATTTCCATGCCCTACCGAGAATTGCGGAGGCAAGCACTGCAAGTTCCCTGACGAGCTAGTGCCTGGCTTATCTTGGACATGTTCCGATTGCGACAGGAGCTACTACTTGGTTCTGGGCACGCTCCCTTACACGGCGCCGCCCACTGCTGAATCAGCGACATGATCTTTGCCGTGCATGCGCGTGGTCAGAATTTTCTGACCGGATGTCTAGCAAGCGCCTGATTCGGCCATCCCACACCCTGCCGTATGTTTGTGCCGCTGCGGACCTCGCGCAGGAAAAATGCATACCTTGGGAGCAGTGATGAGCGTCAGGATGGCCGCTTCGCGCGCTGGCAGATTCCTGATTGCCTTCTTCACCGGCGCCGTCGCACTGCGTTCGGCGCGGTTGACTCCGAGAGAAGAGACAGGCGATCGAGACGGAGCGGCCGTTAGCGCTCAGCCCGCCTTGAACACCGAGCGTTGACCAATTGCTTTGGAATTTGCGGTCGGTTTCGCAAGGCAAGGAAGCAAGAAGTCTGAGGCGCTCAGGCCGCGCTTGACTTCGTCCCTGAGCCATCTCGGCTGGCTGCCGCGCCCCGTCCAAGTGTTTCGCTTGTTATCCGGATCCCTATATTTCACTGCTACCTTGCCGGCCTTGCGTCTGCGAGGCTTTCGGGCTGATGGCTCGGAAGCTTCGTCTCCGAAAAGCGCCTGGATGGTATAGCCATGCTCGGCTGCGATCGCGGTGAGCTCTTGTCGGACGATGACGATCGGGCGACGGCGACAGCGACAGAGGGCAGTTTTGTGCTTTCGGGCAGCAGTGATGAGCGCGCCAAGTTCGGGCACATCGAAGGAAGTGAGGTCAAATTTCATGTGCCGAGCGTCGTGTGAGGCACATTGACTGCCAAGCGATAAATGGCCTTCTCTCGAGATAGGCTGATCCGAACGGGAAGCTAGCTACTCGTGCGCCATCGCGAAGCAGAAATCCCATGCGAGAAAGTTAGCCTTGGTCGGCTTGACTCAAGAACATTTGGCATTAAAAAGGATTTTTAGAATCGGACTTATTAGATGAATGCTGCGCAGATAGCCTATTGGATACTTTCCGGCGTAATGCTCGTATATCTGACGACGGATGTTCTACGCAATCGATCTGGCGATAAAAAATCCGATCTTAGACAGGACGAAGACGCTGAGTAAAATCGTGAAGATGATTGTCCATAGCACAACGAGGCGATGCGTCGGGGTGCGGCTTGGCGAGTTCCAGCGGTTGTAGGCCGTGTCGCCCGCAAACGCAGTTGCGATTCCGAAAGCTAGCCACAGCGCAAATGCTGCCGGCAGAGGAACAAGGCCATTCGTAGTGTTTGGCCCCATGAAAAAAATGTCGCCCGCGAACATGCTTGCGATGCCGGTGGTGACTAAAGGTTTACTGCTCATGTGGCGCTTCCAAGTTGATCCCGGCCTTTAAAATACTGCCGTTAATCCAATTCCAGACGTATTGTTCGAGCCAAGCTTGATGGGTTCATGCCCGAAGCTGGCTTAGAAGAACACGGTCGTTCCCATCCTGCCTGGTTGTTAGATCCTCGCTCACCGCCTCGGCGCTAGCACTGCACTCAATCCACCGAGCTGACTTAAACCCGGATATCGAGATCGTAGTTGGAAGACCCGCCCCGTCGAAATTCCTTCGCCGCAGAATATCTCTAGTCGTGAAGTCGATGCGAGCCGCGAGCTAGCAGCGCCGCTGTCATCGTCGCTGGGCGCATGCGCGTGCGAACGCTAGCGACCGGCCCTTTAAGCCGCTCGCAATGCGGTCGTAACAGGGAGCTGCGCCGCGCGCACTGCTGGGAAAAGGCCGCCCACGAAGCCGATCGCCAGCGCCCACTTCAGGCCGCTCCACAGCAGCGTAGGGGTCACCAAGAAATCGAAGGTCATCTGCCCCACGCCGCCTGCAATGGTCGATGCACCGTAGCCATCGAACACCAACCAAGCGACGAAGCCGCCGAGCACCCCGCCCAGCAGGGCGAGCAGCATCGTCTCCAGCATCACCGCCACAACCACCGGCAGACCACTGAAACCGATCGCGCGGAGCGTTGCGATTTCGCGCGCACGTGCGGCGACGGTCGCAAACATCGTGTTAAGCGCGCCGAACACCGCGCCGACCGCCATGATTGTGCCCACCACGCTGCCGATGATGCGTAGCACCTTGCTCATGCCCTCCGACTGCTTGGCGAAGTACTCCAGCGTCGTGCTGACCTCGACCTGCGTGCGTGGGTCGGCGTCCAGCGTCGCCTTAAAGGCCTTGAACGCGCCGGGGCTCGTCAGCCGCGCGGTGATTGACGCGCGGCTCGAACCGCGCCGATAGGTCATCGACACGACTTCGGCATCGGCCCAGATCTCCGAATCGGTCGCATCGTTGGATTCGAACGCGCCGACGACCTCCCAGGTATCGCTGCCCAGACGCACGGTGCCGCCCGGCTCGAGACCGGCGAACTGGCGACGCGCGCCCTTGCCGACGATCAGTTCGCGACGCCCGGTCTCAAACATGCGGCCTTCGACGATGCGAAGCTCCGGTCGTACTTGGAATGCCATCTCGCCGACACCGCGAAACTGCACGCTGCCGTCTTCATCGGGCGCACCGCCCCGCAGCGGGAGGTTCGCGGCGACCAAGAGTTCTGGCGAGGCGAGCGGACGCCCCTCGGCGTCGCGCGCGATCTCAGGCGCTTGTACGACGGTGTTGATCAGCGAGCGGTCAAGTGTCGACATCACTTCGGCTGCAGAGCCGCCGCGCAGCACAATGGCCGTTGACGGGCTGCCAGTGCTGCCGACGGTGTGGCGATAGCCCTCGGCCATCGACAGCAACGCGACCAGCACCGCGACCACGCCGGCGATACCGATCACGATCACCGACGAGGCGCCCAGACGCTGACCCAGCGTGCTGATGCCGACGTGGCTGACCGAGGCGGCCTGGCGACCGCCGTGGCTTAGCAGCATCCACAGCCCGGCGACCACCGCGAGTGCGAGCAGCACATACCAAGGCGCGAGTATCCAGACGATCAGCGCGACGGTCAGCGCGAAGACGAGGCCGGCGTTCTGCAGTACAGATTTCAGGAAAGGATGCATGGCGGTCTCCTCAGCGGCCTGCGAGGGCGTCGACGATGTTTAGGCGCATTGCGCGCAAGGCCGGCAACGCGCCGACGACTAGGCCAATGGCAAGCATCAAACCGAACCCGAGCAGCCAGCTTTGCCACTCAATGCCAGGAAGCCTAATAATGTCGCCTGCAGCCAAGTTGACTGCTGCGCTCACTAAGGCCGAAAGTCCTAGGCCAATCACGCCTCCGAACAAGACCAAGAACACGGACTCTGCTAGCACCAGAGCGAGGACGCTAGCGCTGGAGAAGCCAATTGTTTTCAACACAGCTAGTTCACCAGTGCGCTCACGCACTGCTTGCGCCATCGTGTTACCGGTTAACAGCAGCAGAGTGAAGAAGACCGCTCCCATGATTGCACCGACGATCATTCCGATATCGGCCATCTGTTTAAGCTGCGACGCCATCGCAGCGCCCTCAGTCATCGTACGGGTCTCATGGGGAGAGTTTGCGGACAGCGCATCGATTGCTTTGGCCGCTCGATCGGCGCGACGCACGTCCGAGACGCGGCTGATGTACCAACCCACGGTGTTGTCCACGTTCGGTGTGGACTCCGCGAAATAGCTCCAGTGCATCAACAGCAGCTGATCATTAAAACCTCCAGCTTTGCCGCCTCGATTGCGTATGACGCCCGCAATCTCGAATGACCAGTCCATGGATCCGTCGCTATTGGGGTAGATAGGAGACTGCAGCGGGATGCGGTCGCCGACCTTCCAGTCGAAGCGCTGCATCAGCTTCTCCCCGACCAGCACCCCGGTGCGCGTGCGCGCGAAGGCATCGCGCTCGGCTTTGTCGACAACGATCTCGGGGTAGAGATTAAGATAGTTCGGCGCGACCGCGAAGGTGAACAGTTGGTTGCGCGGCCCTTGATACGTGCCGCCAAACCAGTTGGCGTAGGTCACCGCTTCGATGTTGTCGACCAGCTCGATGCGCTTGCTCAGCGCTTGCGGCAGCATCTCCATCATCGATAATCGGGAGGACGTCTGCAGGCGCTGAGCCCCGTCTGAGTTTTGGCCGAGTTGGACGAACGCAACTCGAATTCCATCTAACAGGCCAAACAGCAAGAAGGCGGCAATGATCGATGCGACTGTAAGCAGCGTCCTTGTCTTGCGACGGATGAGTGCTGACCAGATTAGATGTAGATACTTCATGCGTTGTCCCTGCGAGTACCGGCTTCCAGAGAGGCTAAGCGGAGCCTTCAAAGTGGTTGGAAGGCGCGCCGAGTGAATATCTCGAGCAACCTCTAGACCGGCAGCGCTACGCTGCTTGCGCGTGCTCGCCGACCAGCGTGCCCTTATCCAGATGCAGCGTGTGACTTGCGTATTCGGCGGCCTTTGGGTCGTGCGTAACCATCACGATGGTCTTGCCGTGTTCGCGGTTGAGCGTCTGCAGCAGCCCCAGGATGTCCTCGGCCGACTGCCGGTCCAGATCGCCGGTCGGTTCATCGCAGATCAGCAATGTTGGGTCAGACACGATCGCCCGGGCGATCGCGACGCGCTGCTGCTGGCCGCCCGAGAGTTCGTTTGGCTTGTGCTTCGTGCGGTCTGCAAGCCCGACCAACGTCAGGGCGATCTCGGCGTTGCGCTTGCGCTGCGCACCTGAGAGCCTGGTCAGCAGCAGTGGCAGTTCGACGTTCTTCTGCGCCGTCAGTGCCGGCATCAGGTTGTAGAACTGGAAAACGTAACCGACGTTGCGGCTGCGCCAGCCTGAGAGCTGCCCGGCGCCCATGTTGTCGATGCGCTCGCCGCTGACGGAGATCTCGCCGCCGCTGGGCGTGTCGAGCCCGCCGATCAGGTTGAGCAGCGTGGTCTTGCCCGAGCCCGACGGGCCCATCAACGCAACGAAATCGCCCTCGGCGATATCGAGGTTTACCCCGTGCAGCACCTCGACCTTCTCCGGTCCGCGCTGGTAGGTCTTGGTGAGGTTGCGGATCGACACCAATGCCATCGTCATTCCCCTATCTATGTTGCAGAAGCACAGCGATTGCGCGGGCGGGTGCCCGCGGTCCCTTATTTCTTGATATGCACGCGGCTGCCGTCAGCGAGCGCGTCGGGCGCATTCGCCACCAGCTCTTCGTCTGGCGCGACGCCCGTGGTGATCTCGACATTGCCGCCAACGCGTTCGCCTACTTCGACAGAACGCTGACGCACCACGTCGCCATCGACGACAAACACCACCTGCGCGCCGTCACGCTCGGACAGCGCCGTCGCGGGCACGCGCAGCAGGCGCGATGTATCGGCGTCCTGCGCAGGGGGTGCGTGCTCAAGGAAGCTCACCGTCGCGCCCATGTCTGGCACGATACGGCCGTCCTTGGAATCGAGTGCGATGCGCACCTTGACCGTCGCTTTGCCACGGTCGGCGGCGGGCACAATTGCGATCACGCTGCCCGGAATCTTCCAGTCCTGATAGGCGTTGAGCGTGGTCTCGACCGGCATGCCTGGCTTAACCCGACCGATGTAAGACTCGCCCACGTCGACCTCGACTTCCAGCGAATCCATATCGACCAGGGTGCCGATGCCGGTGCGGGTGAAGCCACCACCGGCTGACAGCGGCGACACGATCTCTCCCGGCTGGGCGGCTTTCGCCACCACAACGCCGGAAAACGGCGCGCGCACGAGCGTGTCGTCGACACCGATGCCGGAAATGCGCAACTGTTCCGTGGCGACGGTCGCGTTGCGACGCGCGGTGGTGAGCTGCGCATACAGTGCGTCGCGCTGGGCGACCGCCTGCTCGTATTGCGCTTTCGACACCAGCTGCTGACCGACCAGCGCCTGCATCCGTCCGGCATTCGCGGCCGCTTCGGTCAGCTGCGCCTGCACGCCGGCCACTTGGCTGCGCGCGGCTTCGAGCTGCGCGGCCGAGAGGTCGCGGCGCGCATCGGCGTCGATCGGGTCCAGTGTCGCGAGGATCTCGCCTTCCTCGACACGCTGGCCCTCCTCGATCCGCACCTCGCGCACGCGCCCGGTGATCTTGGCCGAGACCGTCGCCATGCGCCGCGCGACGACGTAGCCGCTGGCATCGAGCACCGATCCCCCGGCAACGCCCGCGGCGCTCGGTGCGACGACCACCGTGGTCTCGACCTCAACGGAGCGCTCGCCCAGCACCGAGAAGCGGATCACCAGCAGTACCGGCAGCAACGCGGCGATGGCCAAGCCGATCCACAGCCCGCGACGCGGCGGCCGGGGTGGCGCGCTGCGGTCGATGCGGAGTTCTCTCAGCAAATCCACCTGCCTCACAAACCTGCCTCAAGCCAAACCCAAAGAGCCGATCGGCTCGCGCGTACAACAAAAATAGCGTGCAGAAGCATCGTCAATCCATGAAGAAGAAACCAAGAGCACTAGAGCTATACAACAAATGCTTGCACGTTAGTTCACGCACTCGCTCTTCTTCGCGTTAGGCCGCCACTTGAAGTTCTTCAGCGGCGCCCAGGCTCGACTCTCATCCGTATTGAGCACGCTGTCAGAAAAGACCTTGATTAAGAGCTTCCGCAACAAGAGCGCGGTTGCCACAAGGAGTAAGATCGCCACCGCGATCTCCCAACCAGCCACCGTGTCGGAAACAATCCGCAGCGGCATTGAGAACGGCATGGTTGGGGGGAAGAACGACAGCGCGACAAAAAACGAGTTGTCGGGCTCCTTTGCACCGCCGAGGCACAGCAGCAAACACGTCATTGGGGCGAGAACAAGCGTATTGCGGATTGGCGATTGTGCGCTCGGAAGCAGCGCAGCAACGAGAGCGAACACCATTACCCAGAAGAGCAGACCCAGCGCGCTCAGCAAGGCCGCCAGAAGAATCATTGGCGCAGTGTGTGCGGACTCGAGCATCTGCTGCGGCGTCAAGAAACCCAAGAGCAGCGCTGCCGCCAAGCCATAGATCGCGTAGCTGAAAATCGTCTTGAGCCCATGGAGTAGAGCGGCAATCACCTTTCCGTCTATCCAGACTGATGGCGGGATTGCGGATAGGACGATCTCGCTGATCTTTCCGAACTTCTCTCCCGCAATTCCTTGCAAGATAAGTGTCAACACCGAAACAATGGAGAGGATCGTGAGAACAAGGATTGCGATAGAGGCGCCGTAGCCAATGGAATTTGAACTAGTGCTCGCTGCGTTAATCGCGATCGGTTCAATCGTTGGTGGAGTTGTGAGTACCATGAAATCTGCGCTACTCACGCCAAAACGCTGAGAACTCAACTTCTGATGGATGGGGGTAAAATCCGAGACGAGTGCTTCGTGCCATAGCACACGGTCTTTGGTCTGAAGCTGATAGTTGCCCTTCGAAACCTCGTGGATCAAGCCATCTATGCGGCCCGCATTTAGTTCATCCAAAGAGCTGGCGCGCGCACTAGGCGGCACGGCTGTGAACAAAAAACGATCGCTCGCCTCGACTGGAAGTTGCGACAACTCTGTTTCTACAGAAATTCTAATGTCCTTCGAAGTCGATACCGCCATCAAGGCGTCGCCTCCAAAGCGTACGGCTGCGATCAAGATCAGTATAGCAATACTGATGATTTCGCCTTTGAGATCAAAAAATCTGCGAAACTCGAATCGCGCGATATCCAGAGTTCTTGAGTCCATTTCAGATCCCGGCCTTGCTTGAGTTGATCGATTCGACATATGCCTCATGCAGGCCAGGTCGACTGGTCTCAATGTCGATGACAGATTCGTCTGACGCTATGCGACTAAGGGCGCTCGTAAAATCTCTTAGAGAGCTTGCGCCGAATGTCAGAAGCAAGCAATCGTCGGAAACACGTTCTGCAGAGTGCGCGGGAATCTCGTCAAACTGAGGGTTCGCGCCGGGAGCGACATATACAAGAACGCGCCTCTGCACCGCGTTGCGACCGTCATCCTCTCGACGCCGAAAGTTAACGATTTCAGAGGCGCGTCCGGCGTTGATCATGATGACGTTAGTCGCGATTTTCTCAACAATCGACAACTGATGCGCTGAAATCAACACTGAGGCGCCCCGGGCGGCCTGCTCCAGAATAACGTCTGACACAAGATCTTGATTGAGTGGATCCAAGCCCGAAAACGGCTCGTCTAAGATCAGCAGGTGGGGTGAGTGAATGAGGCAGACAGCGAGTTGTAGCTTCTGCTGATTTCCCTTGGAAAGCGACCTCACCTTCTCTGTGCGCTTATGATTGAGATCAAAGCGTGTTAGCCATTGACTCACCAGGGTATCAACGGAAGAGGACTTCACGGCACGAAGCTTCGCCCAATAGCGAAGCAAGTCCTGAACTTCAACATCCTGATATAAACCTCGCTCTTCTGGGAGAAACGAGATCTTCTCCTTTGGCAAAGAACTGTGTAAGGGCCGGTCGAGCCATTTGAGTGCCCCCGAGTCTTGACGAGCTAGGCCGCAGATAATGCGGAATGTCGTCGATTTCCCGGCGCCATTGGGACCGATTAATGCGCTGACTGCGCCGGGAGGCACCTTGAAGGAAACGTCGCTGACCGCCGATACATCTCCAAAGGATTTTTGGATTGATTCCAGCTCTAGCAATTCTAAGCCCTCAATTGAGCGGTGGCGAAAGTCTCGATCTCAGTGGTCCGCACTTTGCGCCAGCCTCGCAGGAACGCTGTATCGCTGTCTTTCACTGACGCCCACACCTTGATCGCCTCATCCTGGTCTGTTGACGAATGAGCAAGAGCATCCAGCGCAGAGAGTCGGATGCGATCGATGCTGTGCTGCTGGGCGATAAACCTGAGCACATCTTTCTGCTCATCGTTTCCGAGAGCTGCAGCAGCGTTGAAGAGTGAAATAGACGTGGTGCGATTGATGAGATCAGAGATCTTGCTCGCTTGAAGATCGAACGCGTACTGATCCATCATGGATGCTCTCATTGAATTTTCCATAATGTTCAGTGAGACTGAGAATGAGTCTGCAGGAAGCTGGTTGTGGATGTCGGTAAATGCACGATAGAGCAGGACCTTGCCAGTGTCGAGCTTTGATTGCTCAATAAATCGGAGCGGTACCGACTCCCCTCGCACGCCATCGCACTGGTCGTAGTCGTATTCGAAGTAGTCACTCCAGTAGCCAGGGCCGTGATATCCCACGGTGAGGAAATTGAAGTTGTGATCGTGCGGTTTATTATAGAAGAACGGATCCGTCCCGCTCGTCTTCACAACTTGGTCCGCATTCGAAGGCCAGAAGCATGCGCGCATGAAGAAAGATTGACCCTTTCGTTGAGGCCTATAAAGCATGAAAACTTGAGCAGAGTAGTTGTTCGATGACTGGAGCGTGTCGTAGCTCTTTAACTCTTCGCAAACCATCTCTGCGAGAAATGACTTGTTGTTCGCCAAGCGCCGTAGCATCGGCGCAGCTTCCATAAGCGACGCCTGATCCTCCGGCGATATTTTGTTCTCGAACATGTACTCAACGACTTCGTCTAGGTCGGCCGCCTTAGTTTCATCGCACGCGATTGTCAATGGCATGGAATTACACCTCGTTGAGAATCTGAATTGTCTTGATCGCGGCTTCCCTGACCTGGGGATGCGGATCTTCCGTCGCTGCTCGTTCGATCCTGACCCGCGCTACTGGCTGATCAAGCGCAACCAGTTCCCGCATCAGATGCCATCGGACAAAATGGTCGGGGTGGTCAGAGAGGTTGGATAGATGTTCTGAACCAGCTTTCCAATCGAGCTCGCGAATTAAAGTTGCCAAGAGCTGAATCCGGGAAGATTTCATATCCGAGGCGGTGCACGAGTGAAGCTGCCCATCCGAGCTGTAATGCGCGTTTACCGGTATTCTCGCGCGGTTTCTCACAACGAGAATAAAAAGGACTGACGAATCGAGACTCGCGATTGACATGCCATCAACGCCGCCCTCCATGAACAAGACATCGTCGTCGCTGAGCGCTGCGTCCGGAACCGGCTTCATGAAGCGTGTGGTCAGCGCCTCATTACGCCCGAACGCCTCCGATTTCCAAAGGTTGAGCACTGCGTTGCCAGACTTGACGAATCTGATCAGAGAGTCCGTTCCCTGCATAGTCGTTCCGTAGACCGTGTTTTGATCTCTCTTGTTCTTCTTGACGCGCAGAGCGATTGCTCCGACCGTGACTAAGGAAACGCGAATTTCTTCATCGTCATAAAGTACGAACCCATTAAATACGTCGGTGTCGACTGTCCTGACCGCAGCTGAGTAGATGGGCGACTGCGTGAATCGGCTCAGCTCCTCATTGACAAGTGTCTCGATATCCGAAAGCGACATCACTCGCGACGCTTTTGTCAGAAGTTCTTCTACATGTCGGGCATCATGTACTCCCGCAAGGCGGCTCGATATTTCCTTAAGGCGCGCTTCAAATCCCCTGGACTTTAAGCGCCCACCTAATTGCGCCTCGTCACTGGAAAATTTATAAAAACAATTAAGATTATCAATGTCATCGCAGATATGCAGTGTTCTCGCCGGGTCGCGCATACTTATCCCCTGGGCTGAAAAAACTGGCGCAGGGCCAGCCCTGCGCCAGTTCAAAATTTTATCTGTCCAGCTGCTTATTGATCATGATGCCAGCAATGACGCCCAGCGCGAAGCAGGCATGAGCTCCTGCGTCCTCAAATCCGCCCGCGCCGACAATAGCTACGTCAAAAGATAGAGCTGGAAGAGTGTTCGCATCGATCATTTTCAGCTCCATTTTCAGACCACCATGATGATGACCATGACCGTAATGGTCACAGGCTCGATAACTGAATCGATTTTTGAAGTGCCTCCCATTCCGACATCAAATTCCAATGACGGAACGCTCGCGATATCAATCTGTTTCATTGAATCTTCCTTGTTTCGTAGATCGGATCTTCCAGACACGACTCGCAGGAGTCGCACGTGTCGCTGTTGAAGCTGCGACTCCGCTCTTTTGCTACAAATAAGATGAGTCATCAAGTGGTGCCATCTCAAGGATTCTGCGTCAGCGACTCGTGCTTTTGGAACTTGATACCGCATCGAAAGCGCCGCTGACGGAGCGATGCTTAGCGCAACTACACAGTGTCCGCTGAGCAGCAGCGCACAGGATTCGAATGACTGCTGGGATGCCTTACTCAAGCTCGCGGAATTTTCCTACACGAATCTCGCTACAAGGCCTAGGAGTGGCCGTTGGAATAGCGACGCCCGCTTGGCACTGCATCATGCAGCGCTGTTGACTGCGAGGACGGAGGAGCCTAATTGTTCGCTGCCGGGGAGTAGTAGCGCGTGACATCGCACTTGGATCGAAAGTCGTCAGGCCTGTGTTGGTTCTTGGTGCCGCAGCCCTTAGGCTCGTGTCTGTGCTGCGCTTAAATGGGGATGAGAGCAGCTTCGAAGGAGGGTTAGGCAAGCTCGCTCTTGGCGATGCGTCTCGATTTCCGCGCGCGCTCGCTTCAAGTTGTTGCTGCGTCTTTGCAGTTAAATGTGTGTGCTGCTAGCATCGAGTGGTGCAGGGGGGTAAATGGATTTTTTGACATTGATGTCTGAGAGAATTCGCAGCGCGCGTCGATCAACAGGTTTGTCTCAAACGCGGTTTGCTGAGCGAGTTGGAGTTCACCGATCTGCAGTAGCGCAATGGGAACGACCTGGCGGTTGCAACCCATCACTTGAGAAACTCGTTCTCATCACTGTTGTTTCGGGTGTCGGTATGGATTGGTTGGTCAGCGGGCGGGCGCCCGAAAGATCGCTCAAGCTAGAAGGGATTACTGCAGTTTCACTCGAGTACTTGGCGAAGGATTCAATGGAGGAGCGCGCGCTTGTTGCAGTCAGGAGCGTTCCAGCTTCGAGTAAGATCAAGTTTGTTGATCAGATTGAGTCAACTAGCGCAGCGCTTCGTGAAGAGTTTTATCCGGGCCACAAATGCCCTTAGCGAGCCTGCTATTAGTGAAGGCTCGGCGTAGCGGCAGCAAAACAAGAACGTTGCATATCTTGGCGCGCTTCTCACATATTTTCTCATCGCGCCTAACCCTCAGCAGACGTCTTCGGTGCCCTGATCGCGCGCCCTCTGAGGCAAATTTTCTCGTAGCGGCACGTCAGGGCCGCCGCTTGGTTTGGGATGCATAAGGCGACGCTCCAACCCAATCCCGCACTCTTCGAGCCCGGCCCGAAGTTGCGGCACGCTTAGCTGCTGCATTTCACCGCTGCTGAGCGCGGAACGTATCAGCGGCTTCTGGGCGATCGCGAGTTTGCAAGTTTGCGGCTCCGGCAAGAGAAACTTGCGCGTTCAAAGCACTGGCCTCTCGTTGTGCAGGCGGCCTCACGCTCGGGAAGCTATCAAGGGCCAACCGAGTAGCGGTGTGCAGAAAGCAGGGTGATTCTGTGCTTCCTACAGAATTCGATGCATAGATACATGACGGTCTGCTTCTGCACGTCGAGATTGGGCCGGTGTCTCATCGCGCGGAACTGGCGCTGACGCCCTGATCTGAAAGTCCGGCGATACGTCCGAAGCACTCGGTAGGGGCGTCTTTTGTTGCCTGACTCTGCGCACTATCGAGCCTCCCGTGATGCCAATAACTCGTCGTTCCACACGTTCTTGATCTCATTGAGCCGGGACGCTTCCCCCAGAACGCGAGACCTGGATCTGTCAGGTTCCCAAGGAGCCAAGAGGTGAGAAGCGCGATCTCAAAGCATCAGAACAGAGAGATCTCAACCGCCTGAGGCACCACTAGGCCAACCGCAAGTTCGTGATGATGCTCGGTCTCTGTCATCAGAAGTCCTGGCAGAATTGATCGGACATTAGGATGAACACCGTCATCAATCATCGAGTTGTACATGTCGATTACGAGCCTAGAGTTAGCTGGACTCAGGGAGCCTAGGCGCTTGCAGATTTTCGATACCGCATCCCCAAAAAGCGTTCCGGCAAGCCTTTCGCGCAACTTCGTCTCGATGATGGTCCACGCTGCCAAGCGAAGCATCTGCTTCGATCTCCTGCGCATAGCAAGCCACTTCTAAACTGACGCGAAGCGTGGGAAAGAAGGCCGCACGATAGCCGATGAGCGCGGTGTTGATCGCGACGCGACACGTATTCCTGGCGTTCAGGCGGAGTAGAGAGCAACACGACCTTTAAGTCGACTTTGAATCGTGCGATTCATGAACGCATCTAGCGCATCGCAGCGTTCCAGCGCGTCGAGATGCACGGCCAGCTGATGCTGCGCAGGCATGCTCAGTGTCTAGAAACTGAAAAAGCCCTAGCAGTTGCATAACATCTTGATGTGGAAGTTGGGCGAGCAGAGCTGGACATGCCGGAATCGGAGATGTCCAACAGATTTTAAAGGTTGGGGCACCCAACCGCAGGGCCTGGGGCGCAGGTCTGCAGGACGTCCAGCCTATGTTCTCGAAAGCCTTCCCAGGTTGCCGAGCTGCGTGTCGGCTTACACCACTACGACGTGTAAGAGAAATCCTGAGCAATTAATAGTCGAGCCAAAAAAACATCTAAAAGCAAGGGTCAAAGCGCGATCGATGGCGTTCGCAACGACGTGTAGTCCACTCTTTATGTGTGTTGACAGCGTAAGGGGCGGACCCTAGAAGTAGATCTCCATGATGTTTCGTGGCTGCATAAATCTTCCAACTCTAATGATTGGGTGTTCGGTGAAGATGGTGTATTCCACTCTGCTGATGACGTTTGTTCTTTCTGGCATAAGTGAATCCATGGCCGCTGCTCGCTTCTTCGTCGCGATCTCTGGGGAGGGCGCGCATTGAGCAGAATGATCATGGAGGGGAGCGGATTGTCTCTCGACGCATCGCCGCTCTCGCGAGCAATGTTCGCGGCGACTTATGATCTCTTGGCGTTCGAAGGGGACTTGGACGCGCAGCGTGCTCGGATGGAGATCTGGGCGCGTAGTGACGAGGTCTCCGCACTTGCCGCGCTACTGCTAAGCGGAAGACAGCGGCAAGCTGCCTCCACGGGAGCGTCGATCGCGGTGCATGCGGGGCAGATCAATCTTTACAGCGGTGAGGCATTTTCTCTGACGCTGCAGAGGTTTCCGGCCGCGTCTGTGAGTCGATGGTTGGTCGTAGATGCGTGCGATCAGATCGTTGCTAATGTCAGTGGTCTCGATCTGCGTGTGATGCGCTATCGGAGCGTGGGGGAGGGCGCCACGCTCGCGCTCATCTCAGATCACGATTTCGGCGTGGGCTGCGCAGTCGCGCAGCTTGGGGGATCTGGAGCACTTCATATCGATGGCGGGCAAGGAGGGTGGGCGCTCAGATTTGGAAGTGCTCCCAAGCTGCCGTATCAGCAGTTCTACGACACCTCTACGCTGGCGAGAACTCACATCGCTTCGTCGCGTTCACGCGACACGGCTCAAGTGAATGCACTTTTGCTTGCCGGTCAGTTAAGGGCGAAAGGCGCCGCTGTAGGCGTGGAGGTCATTGCTCGGAATGCGGCGTCTCCCCATGTCCAGTGGATGGCGCTTCGGACACTGGTCGCCATTGATCCTGCGCGCGGTATCGAGTGCTTGGAGCATGAAGCTGCCCACGGGTCTGCCGAAATCAGCCGTCTGGCTCAGCGTTCGCTGCCCGGTCTTCGAGCCGCGATGTCCGCGGTCGAGGTCGCGTAGTGCCACGCATCTGGCAGGCAGCTGGTGACGCCAAAAGTGCACCTCTCCAGATCAGTTCGCTGATTGATCATCTGGACTCATTAGCGGGGGCTGCGTTGGGTAGTCGCCTGGACGAGACGGCGATGCTGCTCGCGCGCGTCGCTCAAGATCGCGATTGCATCCCGAGCGCGGTCCTGGGATTGTCGATCGATCCAAAAAAAATGCTGGTCGATAACGCGCACGTCTTCGTCCTGCATCAGACGGAGCGATATCTGATACGACTCGTGGTTTGGAGGCCGACGACAGGCGTTGAAGACGAGGCGTTTCTTTATGAAGGCGCGCATGACCACAATTTTGATTTAATGACCGTGGGCTATACGGGATGCGGATACCTGACTGATCTGTACAGCTATCAGGGGAATGGTCAGTCTCTCAGTGAGCGAGAGACTGTTTCCATAAATCGGCACGGACGATTTCAGCTTGCGCCAGGCACGGTTCTATTTCTCAGTGCGGGATGCGACATCCACGCGCAGCATGCGCCAGACGAAGTGTCAGTCAGCATCAATATCATCTGTTACTCGAAGAAGACTTTTCCCCAGCATCTTTTCGAGATCCAATCGGACTCGGATCTTGCGGTCGTGACGGCCGTACTCGCATCGCGCGAGGTCCATAACGAGCAAGATCTAATGAACTCACTGGAAGAGGCCCATCGCGCACGGAGCGCGCATCAACCACCGTAAGAAAGGAGTTAGTTAATCATGGAACAAGATCTCTCGCTGCTCATGGCAAATTTCGATGCAGACGTTGGCGCCCACGTTCCATGGGCGAGCGCATTTGACCCTAACGACGCAGCACGCTTCCTGCTTGGGCTGATCTTTCCCAAGTAATCGTAATGGGCGCGTAGCTTTTATCGCAGCCGCCGCGCGCTAAGTGGCGACCACCCTGGTCTCACGATTTGAACGTCACTCCCTGTGGCCCTCTTTTGGGGGCTACTAGGAGTGATCCTGCGCGCCTGGGCTTTGCGGACATAATCCGAACGGAGACGAAGTTGTTGGACACCGCGTTTGGCTGGCAGCTCGCGTCGACCGGCGCTTGGCAGTCGCGCCAACGCAGGATCTCGATGTGTAGTGGCTTAGGCCTGCCGAAGCGCTCATGCGCCTCCATGCAAGATCTAAAGGATACGCAGGAATGGCAGGAGAGCGTGGGTGGCTGCCATCGGATGAGCTAGGCTGGCATCAAGTTCTCAATCCCAGCCATGTCAACTGCGGGGCTATTGCGCATCAAGCGGACTTCATTGCGCCGATTCTGCCGTAACCAGCTCCCTAGAGCAGGAGTGTTCACCTCTGGAGGCTTCACCCCAGCGCGCGATGCCCGCGGCGAACGGGAGAAGACAATGAAAAAAGCGCAAAGAAGCTCAACGCCGGCCACCATGGAAGGGTGCAGTTGGCCAAATCGGAAGGTCACGCACCTGATCTCGATGGCCCTGAGACTGCCGCTAGCTTTCACGGTAGAACACGCGCGAGAGCTGGCTTTGGCATCAACCAGATGGTTGCCGAGTATCGCGCGCTCCGCGCGTCGGTGCTGCGGCGCTGGTCAAAGCATGAAGCTTTTTCCGCTGCGTCGATCGACGACATCGTCCGTTTCAACGAGGCGATTGATCAAGCGGTTGCAGAGTCCTTAGCAGAGTATTCCGCCGAAGTAGAGTCCTGGCGTCAGATCTTTCTTGGGGCACTAGGCCATGATTTGCGCGGGCCTTTGACAGCTGTCGTGTTCACTGCCGATGTGCTCGTTGAGAAAACTCGGGGCACGCCGTTCGCGCGGCAAGCAGAGCGCATTTCAAGTGGCGGTTTGCGGATGACGCGTCTTCTTGACGATCTGCTTGGATACTGCAAGAGCAAGCTTGGCGCTGGTATGGAGATCAATCGCGAGCAGTGCGAACTCGGCCCGCTGATAGGCGAGGAGGTGGAGCTTTTGCGAGCGGCCCACCCTGATACCTCTTTCCGCTTTAAGTCGAGCGAACACACCGATGGAAGCTTCGACGCTTCTCGGATCCGTGAGGCCGTTCACAACTTGGGCACCAACGCAGCCAAATACGGGCAGGCCGGCACCGATGTAGGCGTTGAGGTCGCAAGCAATGCAGAGGAGGTCAGGATCACGGTCTCCAACTCTGGCGCGCCACTGACCGAAGCTGCATTACAGTCTCTTTTCGATCCGCTCAGGCGCGGATCTGCGGATGCCTCGAAGGACGAACGCTTGAGTCTCGGCTTAGGGCTCTACTTGGTTCGAGAGATCGCCGCCGCGCATGGTGGGGCAGTTAACGCGACGTCGGCTGACGGCGTCACGCGATTTGCAATTTCGCTCCCTCGGACAAGCTGATCCGTCGGCACATAAAGGTTTCAAAACACATCGCTGGCGCGACGCGCATTGAACGGTACTGCATGAGTTCTCGAACGAAAACTTTCGTGCATCAGCCGCAGATTTTGCGTCAGGCTATCTGCCCAGACGTGTTGGCACTCCCTCCCGTCTCGCGGTGCGCTGCGGCACTTGTTGAGGAGGAGAGAGCGTGGTGCACGCCCCTTGGTTTCCTCGTGAGTCGCTGTTTCAAGAGGATTGGGCAGTTTAGCGTCCCGGACCGGTCGAAGACGTCGGCCGCAACTGGCGCTGATGCGAGTCGCTGCTTCGCGCGCCGCCATCCGGCGGTTCATCGAAGGCCGCGAACGGATCGGGATCGATCAGAACGGCCTGCGTGATGTGGTAGTGGTGCTCGACGTGTTCGCGCGCCTCGCGCATCTCGCGCCTCGCCTCACGAAGTTGCGACTGCCCCCGCGTCTTGGCGGCGTCGGTCGTCTGGGCGCGCGCTATGTCAAACGCTTCGCGCGCAGCGCGGATGGCTGCGGATGACGCGCGCTCTGCGGGATTGATGGCCTGGGTGAGCTGGACGCGTGCACGCATGACGCGCTCCATGTCATCGTGCGGCGCGCGGAGCGCAGCTGCGTAAGTGGTAACGGTGCTTGAAAGCGCTTCGATGTCGAGAAAGAAGAAAGGACGCATGCCATAGATAGGTGCCCGGTCAACTTCGAGCGCGGCGAGGGCCTGCAGGAACCCTTGATCGAGCTGAGTGCCCGGACTGATCATCGCTGCCGAACGCGCTTTGCTGCCAGCTGTCAAGATTGAGTCGCGCCAGCGACCTAAGAGTTCGGATTCACTTCCTAACAAGCGTGCCCAAGAGTCCTGGCCGTTGCGCGCCTTACGGGCGAGCCGGCCGAGGTTCCGCGCCATCCAGCTGGCGGGTGGCCCCGACTCGCGCACGAGCAGAGCTGCCGGAGGCGGAGCCGCGCGGCGTGCGTAGATGCGATCAGCAAACGCCGCGGCATGCGAATGGCCTGGGGATGTGGGAACGAGAACGCCGCGTGCATCCGCCCGCGCTAGAGCGAGTTGCATCTCGATCTGGGCCGCGTCCAGTGGCGTCAGGGGACGGCGAGGCACCCGAAAGTCGGGTCTCGGTATCAGCGAGGCGTCTGCCTGGGCCTGCGGCGGCGCGCTACCGCCGCCCTCTTGATAGGACCTGATGATCGCGTTGACGAGCTCGGTGAGCGCTGCGATTTCTTTTGCACCGCTGCCGGAGCCTGCGTCAAACATCGCGCCGGCGCGGGAGCCGAAGCCTGATTGTCTGACTTGGCGTGCGGAGAGCAAGAAATGCGCTTCGATACCGGCGCTGGACAGCTTATGCACTGCGGCGAGGATGACTGCGCTGTAGCGGGCCACAAGCATCTCGCCAATCTGGCTTGCCAGCTCACTTTGTCCAACCAGGCTCAGGTGGCGGGCGAGGGGAAGGGAGATCAGGCGGCCGAGCCGTGCATTGGCGCGCGGCTCGAAGTGCTCGCTGGCAATCCAGAAGCTCTCGACATCCAGCGCAGAGCGCGGAGCGTCTGCCGGCGCGAGCATACGGCTACTGAGGATGCCATCCGCGCGGGAGCCCCGGTGCAATCGGTTGGTGCGGACGTCGAAGAGATCGATCCCCGCGAGGTGGGCTGCGACCTCGATGACCGAGTCGCCCCTGGCGCGGCCGAGATTTCGAAGATTGATGCCAATGTCTTCCATAACGCCTCCGGTAATTGTCGCTACCGATAAGGCGTTCGGGGTCCCTGTAAAGCGACTTGGTCAGCTCAATCGCAATCCATAAGCGAGGCATCGCGTATGTCGGGGGCTCACATCAAGCTTGTTTGAAGACCGTGCGCTTCCCGATCGACTTCGTGTTTGCTGTTGGCCTTGCGAGGCCATCGACCAAGAAGTCCGAGGGGGACAGGCCCCGCCTCACCTTCTCTCTGAGCCAGAGCGGCTGGCTTCCACGACCTGACCAGGTGTTCTTTCTGTTCTCGGGATCACGATACTTCACGGCGACCTTGCCCTTCGGGCGGCGGGTCTTGGACTTCGCAGCCTTCAACTGGGGAGCACTGACGCCGAAGAGCTCGTCGATCGCATAACCAAACTCCGCTGCCGTCGCGGTCAGCTCCGCGCGGACGACTGCGATGGGTCGGCGCTTTGCTAGCTGACTCTTGCGCTTCTCAGCAGCGAGAACGAGCGAGTGAAGTTGTCGCGCGTCGAATGTGGACAGATCGAAATTCATATGCGAAGCGTCTGTTGCGCGCCATCGCGTGTCAAGCTTTTGTGTTGCCATGTGACGGTAGACTGGTTAATGTCGAAACCGCTTGCGGGACCGGGGAATGGCTGACTCAAAGCTTGAGTATCACCGTCAGAACATCGAGCATGCCCGGCGCGCGGCCAGTATCGAAGTCTCGGCGCCCTATCTCCCGTTTGACGCCCTGCGCATTGCGCTGGATGCGCGCCCTGATGCGACGCTATTTCGCGCAGGCGTCGCGGATCTTTGGCTCGATATTTCCAAGCAGACGGGGGCGCGTCGGCGCGAGGCGCGAAATCCGCCGAGTCCCTTCAAAAAATCGAAGACGAATGAGAAGGTCGCCACCAAAGGCGAGGTCGGCGTCTGGGGCGATGCTTGGCTTATGATCGAGGCAGCAGCGGTGATGCAGCGGTCTCGCACCAACATGGGCCGGCACTTTGCCGAAGCAATTATCATTGGGCGCGCGCCGTTCCTGCTCTTGCGAACACGCTCGACGACTGAGGTAGTTGGCCACTGCGCCTGGCTTCCACAGCGCGCAGCGCCCGACCTTGACGCCCTGCCAAGTGAGGATTTTGACGTCGCCTGGCTTCGGCCAAGCGCGGCGCTTCGCCTGCGCTGGCAGCGGACAGAGGAGGCGCGCTCTTGGCAGGCGTTGGTGGAAGCGTGCCACCGCATGATCGAATCTGAGATTGACCGCTCAATCATCGCGCACGCAACTGTCGAGTATGGCGCTGCCAGTAAGGTGTAACCGCCTACCCTTTAGAACTTGCGAAGATTTGCCCATGCTTTTCCTCAAGTATTGAGCTTGCGGGAGATTGAAATGGGCAGGAAAAAGAAAGAATCAGCGAAGCAGCGAGCGAGGGAGAATTTCACTTGGAGCAGGGCGTGTCCGATACGGTCGGCGCTGCTAAGAAGGTCAACTCTGCCATCGAGAAGCTCAGGACAGCTGGCATCCTGCAATTACTCAAAGGTGGTGAGCGAAGCTTTGAAATCTCGCCGGTTCTGCGCCTTTTGTTCACGGCCGAGGACGTCGAGGCGCTTGGAAAGCTCTACGCATCGTCAGCGCAGACGGGCGCGGCGCCCGAAGACATGGATGAGGATGGGCAGGATGAGTAGTTCAGCCGAAGTTTTACGCTTGTCGGACCTGCCTGACCCTCGTGATGAGCAGTTTCGGATGCGCCAGCTCAGCGTCCTCAACTGGGGGACGTTCACAGGCCTCCACCGCATGCCAGTGTCCCCCGAAGGCACCCTGATCATCGGCCCAAGCGGAGCGGGCAAGTCAACGCTGCTCGACGTGATCTCCGCCCTCACGGTGTCTCCGCGCACGGTGCGCTTTAACGCGGCGGCCGATGAGAGCGGAAAGCGCGACCCGGATCGCACCTTGACGTCGTATGTGCGCGGGGCTTGGGCAGAGCGCGCGGATGACGAGAGCGCGCGCTCGCTTGCCAAGCAGTATCTGCGCACGAACGCGACCTGGTCAGCCGTGGCGCTCGAATACGCCAATGCGCTCGGGCGCGTGGTGTCGATTGTGCGCGTGCTTTGGGTGCGCGGCGCCGGGTCAACTGCGAAGGTGGAGAGCCACTTCCTTGTTGTCGACGCGCCGTTTGATCTCTCGGAAATCGGCGAGTTCACAGGCGAGCGTAAGACGCTGACGAAGCTTTTTTCAGATCCTCCCTATCGCTCGCACGAGAGCTTCACCGCCTTTTCCGAGCACTGGTGCCGAGTGGTTGGGATTGTCGAGCCGAACGCACTCAACCTTCTTCACCAGACCCAGTCGACCAAGAACCTGAGTGATCTGAACGCCTTTCTGCGCGACTACATGCTCGCCGAGGCAAAGACCTTTGAGATCGCCGACAGCTTGGTGAGTGAGTTCGTGGATCTGGATGAGGCGCATCGAGCGGTGGTGGTGGCGCGTGAGCAGATCGATGTGCTTGCCCCGTCTCGCGATGCCTACCGCGAGCGCGAAGCGGCCGAGGCGCAGGTCCAGCACGTCAGAAGCCTGATCGCGTGTCTGCCGCAGTTTCAAGCCAAGGAGACGGCGCGGCTTCGGCGGGACGAAGACGTGCGCCTTCTGAGCGCGATCGCCGCCACGCGTATCGAGTCGGAAGAGGCGCATCGGCACCAGCACGCATTGAGCGAAGCACTGGAAACACTTCGCCGTGCAGCAGACGCGGGCGGCGGAGGGGATCTGGCGCAGCTCGAAGCTGCGCGCGCGCAGCTCCTCCTGGATAAGGAACGGGTGGAACGACGGCAGGCATCAGCTGGGGGCTGGGCAGGCGCGCTCGGACTGACGCTGGCGGATGACCAGGCCACGTTTGCATCGCAGCTCCATGTGGCGCGATCGGAGCAGGCTCGGGCGGAGGAGCGCCTTGCGAGTGCGGAAGGTGAGCGAGACACGCTGCTCGTGGACGAGTCGCGTCTGAAAGGCGAGCTCTCCCTGCTCCGCAAAGAGATCGAGACGCTTGAAGGCAGCACGTCGAGCATCCCGAGCGATAAGCAAGATATCCGCACATGGATGTGCCGCGATCTGGGGATCCCGAAGTCGCGCGTTCCCTTCGCAGGTGAACTGATCTCCGTCAAACCCGAGAGCAAGGACTGGGAGGGCGCGGCTAACCGCCTGCTATGGGGATTTGGCACATCCCTACTCGTCGAAATTAACGACTACCGCCAAGTCGCCGCTTGGGTCGATAAGAACCATCTACGCAGCCGCTGGAGCTACTACCAAGTCGAACCCACGCTGAGCACCGGCAATCGTGAGCGGCGACCGGGTCTCCTGCTGAACTGCCTGGACGTAACTGAAAGTCCCTACCGGCACTGGGTCTGGAAGGAGCTTTGGCACTTGGCCGACTTCGAGTGCGTGGAGAAGTCGGCGGACCTGATGAAGGGTCAGCGCCGCATCACCCGAGCAGGGCAGATTCGCTTTAACGGCGGTCTCCACCAGAAGGACGACCGGTTTCGCGTGGATGACGAGAGTCGCTGGGTGCTCGGCGACAACCGGGCCAAGCTCGATCGCCTCGGGCGCAACGCGGCCGAAACTGCCGGCGCGCTTGCAACGATTTCCCAGCGGCGCAGCGAAGCGGTGCAAAGCGCAGACAGCATCCGCCTGCGCGCGCAGGCGTCGGCGCATCTTGTGGAAGTCGAGTGGCCGAGTATCGATCTGAGGGGTGCTCTGCGCAGGATCGAGGAGAACCAAGAGGCGCAGCGCGCTCTTTTAGAGCGCACGCCGGGGCTCATCGATCTGCAAGGCCAGCTGGTCCAGAAACAGGAAGAAGCCAAACGCGCCTTTGCGGACGCAACCCGCCTTACCCTCGATATCGAAGCGTTGGAGCGCCAGCGCGCCGAGAACGCGGGTGAGCTCAAGATGGCATCCGCCGGCGCGCTCGGCTTGCCACCTGAGGCCGGTGCAGGCCTGAGCGCGCGTTGCGGCGATTGGGCGCCGAATCTGAAGACAATTCATAGTGAACTTGCGCGCGTGCGAGAAGTGCTTGACCGCGAAAAGGATGCGATCACCGAGGCGATCAGCGCGTACGTTCAGGCGATCTTGCAGCGTTTTCAGGCGTTTTTGCACCGCTGGCCTGAGGAGCGAGGCAGTCTCCAACCCAGCCTTCCAAGCGCGACGGATTTTTTCGCCAAGCTCGATCGGCTAGAAACGGATGGTCTCCCCAAGCACGAAGCGCGTTTTCAGGAGCTTCTGCGAAAGCAAAGCATGCAGCGCCTTGCCGAGCTCTCCCAGCACCTTCATGAGGCGCGCGCGGACATCGAGAGCGGCATGGACGATGTCAACCGCGCGCTGCGTCCGGTCCCTTACAACCCGGACACCTACCTCTATATCCGCACCGTTGACCGGGGACTCGATGAGCCGCGCGAGTTCCGAAGGCGTCTCGGGTCGCTGTTCGCGCAGCGGGGGGAGCTGACGGAGGAAACCGCCGAGACGCAGTTTGAAGGCCTGCATTCCCTCATTCAGGACCTGCGCGCGGATGACGCGGCCGGGAGGCAGTGGCGAGACCTGGTGCTGGACGTGCGTAAGCACGTCGAGTTCATTGCCGATGAGTGCGACCGTACCACTGGGGTTGCCGTCGAGAACTACAGCGGGGCGGGCGGCAAGTCGGGCGGACAGCGGCAAAAGCTGACCGCGACCTGCCTTGCGGCAGCGCTTCGGTTCAAGCTAGGTGGGTCGGACGGCGGCGTGCCGTCGTATGCGGCCGTAGTGCTCGATGAGGCGTTCACCAAGACCGATAACGAGTTCACCGCGACTTGCATGCGCATCTTTACCGGCATGGGCTTTCAGATGATCGTCGCAACGCCCATGAAGTCAGTGATGACGCTCGAGGAGTTCGTGGGCGGGGCCACCTATGTGTCGATCAAGGATCGCAAGGTATCGAGTCTTTTGCATATCGCCTACGACGCGGATGCGCAGCGCCTTCGGCTTCCAGAGGGCGCGCGGCGCGCTGTGGAGCTTGCCGAGTGAAGTCGGCCCAAGAGGCGCGTGTGCAGCTGGGGCGGGTGTGGGATAAAAAGTGGCTCCTGTGGCTCTCGGGCGAGGGCGCGTGGCCACTGACGGTCTCTCTCGGGCCGCCCTCGCAGCGTGAGGCACTTTCAGACTGGGCGCGCTTTGTGGCGTGGCGAGACGGGTGGCTGGACAGTGGTGCGACGCTGTCTATCGTCAGCCGGGCGTGGCCGAGTCTTGGCGGCGCGCAGTCGCTGCCAGCGCACGCATCGTTCGAGACGCCCGAGGCGCTTGCGGCGTTTCTTGGGCCCGGGCGATTGACTGCATGGCGAAGGGGCCAGGCGCGCCTCGCGGCTTGGCAGGCGCATTGGCCTGACAGCCGGGCGAGCGGGCGGGCCCTGCGATGGCTGATTGACGCGAGTGAAGGAGACGTAGCGCGAATGCAGGCGCTCGTTGGCTGGCTCAGGGAAAACCCCGAGGCTGATCTCTTCGTTCGGCAGGTGCCTGTGGTGGGCATCGACACCAAATGGACTGAACGGAATGGCGCGGTCTCACTTGAGCTACTGAAGAGCCTCTTCGGCGCGGATGAAGCAGGCGCTAGCGCGTTTAGGCAGGACCGCCCGCGCGTTCGACTGCGCTTTCTCGATCCGCGCTTGCGCGACGCAGTGGGAGGTCTCGACGACATATCCGCGCCGATCGCGTCGATCAGTGCGCTCAAGCTCCCCGTGCGATGCGCAGTTGTCGTGGAGAACCTCCAAACCTTTTTGGCGTTTGACGATATTCCCGGTGTCGCGCTCTTTTTCGGACAGGGATTTGGTGCGCGCGGCCTGTCGCGGATTTCGTGGCTGAGTGATCTGCCAATCCTCTACTGGGGCGACATCGACACAGCGGGATTTGAGATCCTTAGCGCTGTTCGAAGCGAACTGCCGCACGCCGCATCTTTTGGGATGGATGAAGCGACGCTCACGGCCAATCGCGCGCTTTGCGTGCCCGACCCCAAGCAGCGACGCGCCGAACTCCTGCGTCTTACCGAGGCGGAGTGTGCGACCTATCAGAGTCTACTCGGCGGTGGGGAGTTTGCAGGCTTGCGGCTCGAGCAGGAGCGGCTGGCGTGGTCAGAGCAGTGGCCCCTCATTGTGCAGGCAGCGTCCCTTCACTGCGACAGCGCGGCTATCGGGCGTTATGAGTGCAAGGGGGCCTGATTGTGCAGGCTGCGCGAGAGGTTTGTTCCAATCCTGCTCTGCCCTTCAACGGTGATGAGCTTGGCGCTGCGTATAGCCAAGCGATGCCTTACGATAACGATAACGATAACGCCAACGCCGACGATTTCCTGCCATGTCTCGCATCATTGGATTCACGCTCCGCGTCAACGGTGCGATCAACTACGATTTTTTCCTGCCGAGCGAAGCTGGGGTGCACCAGGCAGCCGCGGACTTTGGACTTTCGCGCGAGGACTACGAAGCCGTTGCGCTGATCGAACAAGTCAGGCGCGTTGACGCGGATGATGCAGTCGCCGAGCTTTGATCGAGGCCCCCTCCGATGACGCGATCGGCAGATTTCCAGACTGTGCTTCAGGGAACACTTACGCCGCTGCGTTTCTGCTAAAGGGACAATGGCAGCGTCGTCCAGGCCACTTCACTCGCGCCCTGCGAGGGACGGAAGCCAGAACTTCCAACCAAGCGCCGACGACCGAGGCCCTGACAGGGCCTCGTCTGTTTTCGGAGCTGCGCAGGCCCCTGTGACGACAGTGCACTTGATGCATCACCTCATCCGGCTCGGTCGCCCGCGCAACCAGCCTGGGCGTGACCACTTCGCCTGCAAGCTGATGCACCGCGCTTAACCACGCGCCGACAAGCGATACCAGCGTTAGCGTGCGATCTTCTCGGGCGACTCCAACATGGTTCGGCCGTGCAGGGTTAAGCCTTGGGCATCTTCCCGAGCGGGAACAGGGATAACGCCGTCCTCTGGAGTCCACATGGTGGTGATCTGTCCATCCAGCGCGCCGCTGGCTTGCCCGTGAAGCAGGTCAACCACGTCGTGAAAGCTGGGGTGGCTGTGCGTAATTCGAAATGGTTCGGCGTTCGCGGCGCGGAGGAGCTCCAAAAGCGTCATGGTTGTATTCGGTCTGGTGGCGAACCAGCCCAATGTGGGTGGGGCGCGGGCTTCGAGTCACGTGGCGCACCAATGGGGACGTGCCTTGGCGAAAGCATGCGGCTGGTGACGCTTGCAGGTGGCGTGGGATGTCTTCGCTGGGAGGGGCCCCCGCGTCATTGGCGCGATCCTCCGGCAGGTTGGCTCAGTGCCTGCGCTGACGCGGCGAAGCGGGAAGCACGGATGCGCCGATTGACACCGAGAGGGCAGCGCTGACGTGTGGCGCGGCCTGCTGATCAGGCGCGCTCTCACACGCGCTGGGTGGCTCGGACGCGTTCGCACACAAGAAGAACGCGTCTGCAAGCAGCAGAGCGCGATGGGCGTGGCGCATTGGATTTCGCAGCGCGCCGTCAGGATCGGATTTGATGAGGTCCCGGTAGATCTGACTACCGAGTTTATTACGTGTTTTCATAGCGACTCCGTTTCGAAAGGGCGCGCATCGAAACAGAAAAAATATAGAGCGCAAGAGGGTGGTGACAGTTTTTCGTCACTCTTTGAAACTACGTTCGTCGTAGTGTGATGCGCGTCGCTGCTTTTCTGTCCGCTTCCGGCGCAGCAGGTTTGGGGCCCCTGAGCTATGCGCTTCGGCGTCAGAGCCGCGCGGGAGGCGCGACACCTAGGGACGCGCCACACGTTCCGCGGTCAAGTACGTCTCGGTCGTCTTCGCACAGAGGCGCGAAGACATCTGCAGGGAGATCGGCGGCTCGGCTTTCTAATTGCCTCGTCCAGTATCGCAATGGTTGAAGGAAATCAGAAGAGGTGGACCCCTTTCGTGGCGGCGGCTGGATTTGTCCTGTGGAGCATCAGCGTGTTGCTGGCGCAGATGGCGACTTGGGAGCCTTGCTGTACGTTTTCCGGGATTTTTTAGCTGCCAGGCATGTGTAGCGAGACAAGCACGCAGCAAGCTGTCGCCAACGTCGATACTATCGCGAGTGGCGCTGCCCGAAGTCGAAAGTGGGCTCGGTGTTCCATGGCTTTCGCCACACGCTGAGCACGGCCCTCGGCCTCCATGGCGTCCTCGTTGCCCTGATCACCAGCATCACCGGCCACCGCAGCGGCAAGAAAGAATACCCGGTCTTGCATGCGCACTACATGTACATGCACTTCTCGACGCTGGCACACCGATAGGACCAGCTCGATGCCTTGGATAAGTTCAAGTCGCCGGTATCGATGCCGCGCTATGTCCGCGGGCAATTCGATGCGCAACCACGGCCCGAAGGTAAGAAGCACGCTTGACGTGCTAGAACTGATCGGAGCCCCGGCATCAGCCGTGCTTCTTTTTCGCGGCCTTGCGCACTCTCTTGGGCTTGTCGCCGAGCTTTGCGCCGCCGAGGTAGAGACCGCGGACCGTCAAGAGCGCGTCCGCACCGAGGCCGGCCATGAGCGCCTCAGCCTCTACGTTGAGGCGGCTGATCACTTCATCGAAGGTCATCGTGGCCCCGGTGTCAGGATCCTCCCAGGTCTTAACCCCCCGCCAGGAGATCCAGAGAATGCCCACCCTCCGATACTCTGGCGCCATATACTGACCAACCAACTGGACTCGCAGCGCGTCGCTCAGATCTTTGTAAGTCCAGCTCTCGCCGATCTTCAGTTCAATCGAGGCCTGCAGATTTCCAGGTGCGGTCGAGATCAGTCGGATGTCCGTCTCTTTCTCCTCGGCCGTAGCCGACTCCTGCGTGGTGGTGTAGGAGTTCAGCGACCGCTGACGGAGCTGCGACGCGAGTTCACGGCGCAAAAGCTTTTCCACAGACGTAGTTCCCCAGAATTCGCGAGGGGACTCGTCTTGGCGTAGAAAATCGTCGATATCGTCAAGTCGAGACGCAACGAGCCGCGCCATCTGACGCCTGCTTCGGGGTGCGACCTCGAAGTTCGCTTCGAACGCGATCACGTCCTGCTCAGTCATCGGCTCGGCGTCTAGCTCCTGCGCGAGCTTCTCGCGTCCAATCGCAATCAACCGGTCGCGATAGCGCGCCACATCGTGATCATCGGCCAGACTGAGCTTCAACTTCCAGGCCACGGTGCCCGGAGCATCCATGAACGCATTGGAGAGCATACTTCGCGCATATTCAGCATCGTCGCGAAACCCGCGCGCTCGAACGCCCTGCCGAGGATCATCGTGCTCGCTACGCACGTGGCGATTAGCAAGGCGAACAAATCGCAGAAGTAGTTCGGGCTGCTCGCTGAGCTTGGCGATATCGATTGCGGCGTGATGGCCAAAGAGCGCGCCGATCCACCGGACCATCTCTGACGTCTTGGCGGGCTCAACCAAGTTGCCGAGGCGCTCCAATGCGTCGGTGAGCACGGTGAGGTTGACGCGGGCAAGGATAGGCAGCCAGAGGCCAAGCGTAGGCTCGCTGGCGCCGTTGTTGATTGCCGCAAGTGCAGCAGCTTCGAGCATCGCTGCATCGCTGGCCGTGCCGAACTCGAACAGATAGGACGCGGCATGCCCCATCGTCTTCTGGTCAGACTTGGAGAGTGGGCCTGCCGTCAGGGCAGTGTAGGTCCAGGCCTGGACGCGGGGCAGCAGGAGCGACGCCACTGCCGTGGCGCTGCGCTGAATATGTTCCAGAAGCATCCCGTGAAGATCGTCGCCGCTTCGCAGCGCGTCGTCCAGCTCGCCGCCGATGATTTCATCGACAGCTTTCGGGTGCCGCACCGCCAACTGCTCCACCCACCGCGGCAGGCGGTTCAATTCGATCAGCGCATATCGACAGGCCAGCTTCGCTTCGTCCGCGGTGAGATTGTCAGCCCAGAGAGGGTTTTCCGCTTCGGCGTAGACGCCAGCAAGGCCCATCCGCCAGATGACCAGACCGCTGTTCTTCGCCTCTTTCGAACGCTCTGAGCGAACAGTTGGCGTCCTAGTGCGCCAGTCGGCCGAGAACGCCAGCCGGAAGCGATCAGCGATCTCTTTTCCGAACATCCGTTCGAGATAGCCGCGGTTCCAACCCGCGTGCTCATTGGCGCCTCGGTCGGTATCCGTCGTGCGCCAGATGTCCCAGAGCGTGTTCTCAACCCGCGGCGGAGCGAACACGTCGTCGGGGCGTTCCGTGATTTCACGAAAGCGCAGGCGCCAGTCGGAGAACCTGCGCGCATGCTTGCGGCGATTTTCCTCTTGTCGCTTGGCGCTCTCTCTCACCCAGGCAGGTTCTACTTGGGGCTCTGAAATAAGCTTGGCGAAAAAGTCCGCCTCTGCTTCCAAATCCGCACTGCCCTTGGCGGCCGATTGCAACTCGCGCGCCCACGCGGCTCGATCCGACTTCGTATGCGTGAAGGACTTCGCAGTCTCGAACGCAAGCGCACGCTCCGCCTCGCTGCGCGCGGGGTCAGAGATGGCCGACAGCACCCACGGCTCATCCTTGACAGGATCGAGCCGGAGTCCGCCGTCGCTATGGACGCGAATCAGGCGCGCTCGCGCATCCCGCTCGCCTTTGGGGTGGTGCCGGTGCGCCATAGCGTCCTGTGCCCAGTAGACGCCTGCGCGGACCTCGGGCTTTGCATCGCCAAGGGCTGCGTGGAGCGTCTTGGCGTCCTCGTCTGAGTCGTAGTCGCCGCGGGCGAGGAGAAGCGACATCGCAATGTCGCGCATGAGCGCGGGGTCAGCGCAACCACTCCGAAGGCGCCGCACACTACTGGCGAGCAGGGCCGGGACCAAATTCTGCCGTTTCGTGCGAAGTCGGTATAGCTCGTTGTGCCAGTGGACTCCGGAAGCGACAAGATTCGACAGCTCTTGATCGAGAAGATCGACTTGATCCTGGGGGAGGTCTGGATGCTCGGCGACATTGGCCAGATGCGCGGCCTGCCCATAGACGGACTCCTTCTCGACAGGCAGGGCTTTCAGAATGCCTGCCAACTGCCGAACGGTCATCGTCCGCGGGAAGAACTCCAAGATGGCGCGCTGACGGAGTGGCATCGGCCACTTCTTATCGCGCGTTGCCATCTCGTCCAGAAGCAACGGGAGTCGCGGATCAGACACGCGCGCCAGGGCGATCAGCGCGCTGACGCGGGTGGGCGGCTGTTCCTTCGGGTCGATCGCGACTGCGTAGGCGATGCCTGCGTTGTCCGCCATGCCCCCGGCACCGATCAAGCCGAGCAGCGTGTCTCTGACCTCGGGATTTTCGATGCCGGTCGACCAGAGCCGAGCGACATCCGCAGTCAGCTCCTTCGAGGCGAAGCGCTCGACCTGCACATCCGACACGGCCTGCCCCCTCCATGTTCCCTTGCCCTGTTGTTCGACATAGGCGGCCAGTGCAGATTGGCGCAGCGGGAGGTCGAGCGACTCGGGATCGCCATAGTGAAGCAGAAGCGCAGGCTCGTGCTTCAACACCTCTTGGCGCACATACGCAATTTCAGCGGCAAGCCACGCCGCGACAGAGCGCATCGCCGGGCGCACCACGCGTTCACCGTCGGGCAGCGCGGCAAACAGCAGATGCCCGAGCGAACGGTGCGACATGCCCCTGTCGACGAAGCCTTGGATGTGCTTCGCGGCCAAAAACTCAATCACGGATCGGTGATAAAAGCGCACGCGACCGTAGTTGGCGAAGCCGAACAGTGCTCGCTGCAACAGCGTATCGATCTCGTCCCCCGTGAAGTCTCCGAGTACCTTCGAAGGCTCGACCGATCCGTCCCCGGACGCGCGGTCGGCGTCATCGCCAGACCAGAGCGCAAATCGACGCCGCATCAAAACGGCAAATGCGAGGCGCGAAGCGCCCTCGCGCGCGCGCGCAGGGCTTACAGTCGTGCGTTCCTCGCGCTTGGGGTTCTTCCTGAGCCTGATATCGATCGCTGAGCTGATCTGATCTCGATGGCACTGGATGGCACCGTGCTCCTTCCAGTCGCCGCAGAGTGCCAGGAAATCGAGGGGGCGCCGCGCGAAGTCGTGCGCGTTTCGGGCGTCAATCGCTTCGAAAAGTGCATCGACATCTTCAACCTTGGCCTCCTTCGCCAAAGCGCGCATCTGCTCCCTCCGAAGCGGCGACAGGGCGATCTCGAGCCACTGCGCGCGCTTCGGCTCCTCGCGCTTTCGCGTCTCTACGCGCATCGCGAAGTTGGCGAACTCGGCTTCGGCATCCACGACGGTTTCGGATGAGGAGACAGGCAGATACTTCTCGATGATCTGCCGGTCGATCGCGATCGGACGCGTGGTGATGACTATCGTCGCGCGGTCGAGATGGCCGTGCAATGAGCGCGCGATAGAGCGCACGGCGCGCTCGAACGCCCTCGGCGAGAGCTTCGCTTCGTCGATCGAGTCGAGAAAGAAGATGGCGCGCTCGGTATGCGCAGATTTCCAGGCATCGAAACGCGCCCGCTCATCCGGGTCGAAGCCGTCTTCGATCGAGGCATCGCCAAGAGCGGCAAGTTCGACGAAAAAAGCGGGATGACCTTCATCCCAGAGCTGCTCTTGCATCCGCTGACATTCGTAGGTCTTGCCCATGCCCGCTTCGGACACGATGAGGGCGCGATCGGACTCGAGGAGCGTGGGCCAGTCGACCTTGCCGCGATCCGTGAAACCAGTGAGGAACTCAGCCCTCTCCGGATCGTCGCTGTATTCGTTGGGGAGATTGAAAAACGTCCGGACAACCGCGGAGCGATCCTGAGCCATGGCGAATGCCGACCTTAAAAGAGGTGGGTGCATGATCTAGTCGGTGCGACTTGCGCGCTTAGTTTACAGCGGGTTGTCGCGCGGACTGAGACGCTGGCTTTTTCAATCAAGTTTAACCAATGCTGGGTTGCTGATCAGTGCAGGGGTCCCCGGTGGGGCAGGTGCCGCTCGGCTAACTTCTCCTTCCCCGCGCGCACCCGAGCATCGATCTCTACCGCGCAGGCGCCCTCAGACGCGCTCGCGCTTGGGGCGCCGGCAATCAAGTGCCCAGTTGACCATGCGGCCCAAGGCGGCGTGAAAGCGCGCAGGCACGCGCAGGCGAAAGACGAAGCGGCCGGAGGGACTGCGGACCAGATAATGGGGCAAGCGCGTCTGGACACGCGCCGCTACAGTCGCACAGTCGATCCTGAAGCCAAGAGCCTGCTAGCCGTTTCACTGTCGAGCGTCTGTCGATTCTGGCCGCTAATCCGAGCGAAGACGTCGGCGGCCACGTCGGTCCACTCGCGCGCAATGAGCGCGCAAGTCGCTTGCCTTCTGTAAGCACAGCCTGCTCGCCGCGCGCAATTCGCGCAACGCGCAGATTAATCTCCTGATCGAGCGCGCGCGGAAGCGCGGTGGCGCCGCCGCTCGCTGCCCAGGCGCGTATCGCTTCGCTGTGCGTCGCATCTTTAACGGCGAGGCGAACGGCGGCTTCGACGGACTGCTCGTGCGCATAGGCCATCTGGACCAATAGTTGCCAGCCCGTGATCAAGGTGAGAGCGCCGTCGTATCTCATGACCAGCTAGCCTTCGCTGCTGCGGAGCTGGAGTGGTGTGTTGCTGCTGACTACCTTGCGCTGGATGGACCAACCGAAGGATTAGACGCAGCGCTCTTCGTCATCCAATTGATCTGAAAAACGCTAAGGCGAAGTGCGAGTGCGTCAAGATCTGACGAGTGACTGCGCCACGCTCGGCTGAAAGCGGCGGCGCGCAGTGAGCTGTCTGCGCTGGGTCTAGGCTATTTTTTCCAGCGGTCACTGCGCAAGGTGTTGCTTCGCCGCGTCTCGACGCATCCCGCTGCTTGCAGCTAGCGAGGGCAAAAGAATCAACTGCGCTCGTGCTCACTCTTGGGCCGCGCGGTGTTCGTAGCCGGCGGTCGCCGTGAACGGACTGCACCGAGAATTTGAGTTGTGTCTGGATACCAGCCTGAAAGACGCAGAATCGGGTGAAGCAAGAGCGCACCTATGGTTTCCATATTCATGGAAACCGTGCGGCCTGCGGCGCTTTACAAGCTTCCGCTTCGCCCTATCTCTATTCGCCATTCAGGAGATCTGCATGGCGATCTATCACGCGAACATCAAAAATTTCTCCCGCGGTAAGGGCGAGTCGTCCATGGCTGCCGCGGCTTACCGGACGGGCGTTGACCTCGTGGACACACAAACTCGCGAGATTCATCGCTACTCACTGCGCCGCGGGGTGGTGTCGTTTCGGATGCTCGCACCTAAGGGTGCGCCCGAATGGTGCCTCGACATCCACCGGTTCTGGCAGGCGAATGAGGCAGCCGAGTCACGGGCGAACGCGCGCGTTGGGCGAGAACTTGAGGTATCGCTCCCGAGCGAGCTTTCGCCTGGGGCGCGCGAGGCGCTGGCGCTTGCGCTCGGCCAGATGCTTGTGGATCGCTACAGCTGCGCCGTGCTGGTCGCCATCCATGCGCCGAGTGAGCGGGGGGATCAGCGCAACTTCCACACGCATCTGCTGATGTCCGCTCGTCAGGTCGGGCCCGGTGCCCTCGGCGCTCGGGCGGGCGCCGCGTTCGATGCGCGAGGCGGCGCTGGGGCGGATGAGGTGAAGGCTGTGCGCGAAGTGGTGTCGGGCATCGTCAACACTCATCTCGCGGCCGCCGGGCGCTTTGAAACTGTGGACCATCGAAGCTTAGTGGATCAGTCGCGGGCGGCGGCGGCGGCTGGAGATTTCGAACGCGCCGCAGCGCTCAACCGTCCTCCGACGCGCTACCGAGGCAAGGCGATCACGGCGATGCTTCGAAAGGGCGTCGACCCGCGGGTGTTCCGCCACCCGGCCGTCCAGCTTCCGGCGACAACCTTCGATCAGGCCGTCGAGCTCGCGGCTCAGTCGGGCACTTTCGTTCCGCCAAGCGCTGGGCACAGTCATGCGTCCGCGCTTGCAGATCACCAGCGCGAGCATTCGCCGGCCATAACAGCAGCTTCAGAGGTGTACAAAAGCTCCGAGCGCATCGAGCCGCTGGGATCACTACATCCACGTGGAAGCGGCCGCGGCGCGCTTAACCAGGTGCCAAGCCCAACCGCGCTGCACCTCTCCCGCGTCGCGCGCCTGATGCGTGCGAATGGCAATGGCGCCGAGGTGCTCAACGCCGAGGCTGAGATGATCGAAGCATGGCTTGAGAACCTCAATGAGATCGCCCGCAATGCTGTAATCGGTATCGGAGCTGTGCCAGGCGCGCAGATTGAGCCTGTGCTGCGCTCGGCTATGGCCTGCGCGAGCGTTCGCCGCGTAGAGGCGCACGCGTCGAGTCGATACTTCTTTGAAAGCGCCGAGGAGCTCGCAGCGGCAATCGCAGAATATGCAGCCGCCTATAAAGTACCGTTTGAAGCAGCTCGGCGCGTCGATATCGCGCGCTCTGAGCTGCTCGCCCTGTCGGGGCTCGACGGGCGGGATCCGAAGGTGAAGGCAGTGCGGCAGGAGCTGACCAAGGCCAAGGCTCTGACGACGAGCGGCGCCCGCTACGGCCAAGACGAGCGAGTCCGCATTGCAAAGGCCGCGATGCTGGAGGCGCAGCGGGTGATCGAGACCGACTTCCCAACGCAAGGCAACGTGCGCCACCTTCTTCAGAATGCGGCGCCCTTGGATTGGCGCGTTGCGCCCCGAGGCGCTCCAGGTTCGTCGCTCAGGCTTTCGTGATGCGTGGAGATTTAGCGCACTGGGCGGGCGTAGCACCCACTCAGTCTTGGGCCGCTGCAGGACTCACGAACCAGTGCTGGCCTTCCTGACGAAGTTCCAGCAGATCGTAAGTCTTAATCATGTTGAGGAGTCCTGAGTGGCCGTAGGCATTGGGAGAAAACGCGGGGTCCGCGCGGCGCAGGTAAGTGCCAAGGGCGCTGAGCGACACCGCGCCGCTTGACGCGTCGTCCGCAAGGAGGGAAACCGCTTCGATGACGAACCGGGGGCGGCGCTTGGGAAGTGGAAGCGAAGGGGTCGGCTGCGACGCGTTCGTGTTGGCGGCATCGGCGGCTGTATAGAGCGCCTCCTCAGCCCGAACCTGAGGCATCCATTCAAAGAACTGATCGCAAGCGTTTCGCAGCGCGTCGGGCGTTTTGGGTTCGCCAATTATGCAGACAGTCGCACCGCGCTCTCTCAGCTTTCGGCAGAGGTAGGCGAAGTCCGAGTCGCTGGTTACAAGGCAAAAGACCTCAACGCGCTCGTCGAAAAGCGCTTCGAGGGCATCAAGAGCAAGTGCGATGTCGGCGGTGTTCTTGCCGGAGGCATATTGATATTGGAGGCAGGGCGTAAACGCCTGGCGCACGAGCACGTCTTGCCAGCGGTGGGCGAGGGTGCCGCTGTTCCCGTAGCCCCGCCGCAGCACAACACGTCCGAACTGTGCACCCATGAGCAGGGCATGGTCCACGATGTCGGGTGGAACGTTGTCGCAGTCGACAAGAACAGCGACGGATGCATCTTGCGGCGCTGTCATTGTCATGACCTTAGCTCTCGGAATTCAAACGCGTGGCGGCGTGCGCTTTGGCGGCTGGATTGATGAGATTGCGACATCGATCACGTCCGTGTCTCGCTTGCTGAGACCGCAGACTACTTGAATTGCATTGGCGTCAGTTGGCGCATTGACCTCACCGACAGGACCTACTCCGTGGACAACTTCGGCTTTGATTTCAAGGATGTTCTGAACACTGTGCTGGCCGGTATCTTCGTGGCGAGCCTGTCTTGGGCTTTTGGGTGGGTGCGTCTGCGTGTCGGCATGTTCAACGATCGGATAAGTTTGCGGATCTTGCGTGGCGAGCTTGACTGTGTCCTTGAACTCAAGCGCAATCCATCTGGCGTTGGTGTTCTTTTGGGGCGTCAGGCGCTGATCTGTTTTGCGATCTTGGGCATCAGCATCGTCTATGCGCCTATGGCCGTTATTGAGAACGGCGGGCGGTACGTGCTTCCCTTTGTCGCGGTTTTGGGCATGTCGCTCTATGCCTGCGCGATCTACCCACTCGGAATTTTGAATCGGCTGAGCAAGGGGAATGCATTTGTTGAGCGTCAGCGGGCACGTATCGAACTCATTGAAGCGCGCATCGCGAGTCGCGCAAACCACTTGGGGGGAGCTCCGAGTCCCTAAGCTTTAAGCGAGGGCTTTCAAGCTCCGGGGCGGCGGCTCAGGTGAGCGCTCATTCGAGCGCTACGTGTTGACGGGCCTGATTACCGCATCGACGTTGATGTCGAACGCCAGCGCGCTTAGTCCAGGCGAGGAGAACTGCGCTGAGCGCACGCCAGTCAGTTTTTCGCGCGGCGTGAACTCACGGGAATAAACCGCATGATGCTCGTCATCGAGTTCATGGCCCACCAGCTGCGCGCGCATTTCAGATGCAACGCCGGCCCCTTGCAGCTCTTGGATCACGCTCTTTCGGAACGAGTGGAAGCCGCGCTTGGCCTTTGGCCAGCTCGATCCAATTTTGGCGAGGTAGTTCCCCATGGCCTTGGTGATCCAACTGCCCCGGCCGTTGACGGCATCTTCTTTTCCGTTGGGGAACAGGTCGCGTGCGTTCCTGCGGACCTGGGTTTTGACATAGTCGAGGAGCCCAAGCTTCAGAAGGCGCGGGTGGATCGGCACGACGCGGCGGCTCGATTCGCTCTTGAGGCTCTGGTGCTCCCCCTCGTCCGAAAAGCTCAGGCATGGCACGCCTTCGAGCTCGATGACATCGAGAACGCGGAGCTGCCCGACCTCGGAAACCCGCGCGCCCGTGTAAAGACCAATCAGACACGCCCAGCGGGTGTGGAGGGGCAGCGTCTCGAAGTTCTCGGGGGCGAACAGGAGGGCGATCTCCTCGCGCGTGAAGGCCTTAAATCCGAATTTTTTGCGCTTGCGTTTCTCGTTCGCGGTGTAGGACACGTGCCCCTTCGCGGGGTTGTCGCCGGGCGGGTAGTGGCCCGAGGCCATTGCCCATGAAAAGAAGCCGTGTTTGCCGCCGATGTAGCTTTGCTTGTTGGTGAGAGTCGGGGTCGCGATCCCGTCGTCCCGGAGGAACTGATACCACTTGGCGAGATCGGGGCGCCCGAGCGCGTGGAGCTGGCGCTTCTCACCGATGAAGCGCACCAGATCCTCGACCGCCGCGGTCTTGATGCTCAGCGTCTTCTTGGTAGTGCTGGCCTCGATCGAGCGCAGCCATGCGATCTTCGCCTGCTTCATCGTCAGCGGCTCGGCCACCGCTGGTGCGGTTGGGGCTACAGCTGCGGGCGGAAGCACGGTGGAGGCTGGCGGGGCGGCACTCGGCTGGCGCAGATGGTCAATCCGGCCTATCAGCGCCAGCGCTTCCATCGCGCGGCGGTGATCTTCAGCATCGGAAGCCTGGACGCGGCCTGAGGCGAGATCGATTTCATATCGCGACAGGCCACCCTCGGCCACATTCGCCAAGATGTCCTCAACGCTTGGTCCCCGCGGCATCCGATGCCACCCGAAATGTTCGAAGGCCCGAGCATACCGCTCGGCCAAGATCAGCGCGTGCTGCTGGGCTGCGCGGACGCACTGCGTGCGCAGAGCATGCTTGATGACTTTGCGGCCAAGGAGGGCTTGGAGACGGCTCGGCACGCGCAGGCGAAAGACGAAGCAGCCTGACGCATTTCTAATGAGGTAGTGAGGGATTCGCATCGGCTGTGTCCCAGCCGGTGTCCCGTCAAGAATTCCGAATCCAAAGAAAAAGCCCTTGAAAATCAAGGGCTTATCTTAGACTGGCGGAGAGAGGGGGATTCGAACCCCCGAAGCGCGGTTTAGACGCTTACACACTTTCCAGGCGTGCTCCTTCAACCGCTCGGACACCTCTCCAGAACTGGCCCTTCGCGGAGCGCTTGGGCGCTGCGCAACGGCGTTGGGACGCCGCGGGCCGGCCATTCTATCCGTCGGCGCCTGCGGTCACAAGGAACCGTTGGGGGCGTGGCAGAATACGGGGATGTCTTATCTCGTCCTCGCCCGGAAGTGGCGTCCGAAGCGGTTCGCCGAGCTCGTCGGCCAGGAGCACGTGGTCCGTGCGCTGACCAATGCGCTGGAAACCGGCCGCGTGCATCACGCCTTCCTGTTTACCGGCACCCGTGGCGTCGGCAAGACCACGATCGCGCGCATCTTCGCCAAGAGCCTGAACTGCGAGACGGGTACGTCGTCCGATCCCTGCGGCGAGTGCGAGACCTGCCGCGCGATCGACGCGGGCCGCTACATCGATCTGCTCGAGATCGACGCCGCCAGCAATACCGGCGTCGACGATGTGCGCGAGCTGATCGACAACGCGCAGTACATGCCTTCGCGCGGCCGGGTGAAGGTCTACCTGATCGACGAAGTGCACATGCTGTCGAAGTCGGCGTTCAACGCGCTGCTCAAGACGCTGGAAGAACCGCCGGGGCACGTGAAGTTCCTGCTGGCCACGACCGATCCGCAGAAGTTGCCGGTCACCGTGTTGTCGCGCTGCCTGCAGTTCAACCTCAAGCGGCTCGACGAGCAGCAGATCCAGGGGCAGATGACCCGGATCCTCGAAGCCGAGGGCATCGCGGTCGAGGCTGGTGCGATCCGCCAGTTGTCGAAGGCCGCCGACGGCAGTCTGCGCGACGGTCTGTCGCTGCTCGACCAGGCCATCGCCTACACCGGTGCGGGCGGTGAGGGCGGTGCGCTCGGCGACGCGGCGGTGGCGACGATGCTCGGCAGTGTCGATCGCACGCGCGTCGGTGCGCTGCTGTCTGCCTTGGCCGATGGCGATGGTGCGGCGCTGCTTGCCGAGGTCGCGACGCTGGCCGAATTCTCGCCCGACTGGGGCGGGGTGCTCGATGCGGTGTCCGAAGCACTGCATCGCATCCAGGTGCGGCAGCTGGTGCCGGAAGTCATCGTCGAGAGTGACGGCGTGGATGTCGATGCGATCGCATCGGCGGTGCGTCCGGAAGTCGTGCAGCTCTGGTACCAGATGGCGCTCAACGGACGCCGCGATGTCGGCCTGGCGCCGAGCCCGCGCGCCGGTTTCGAGATGACCGTGCTGCGCATGCTGGCGTTCCGTCCTGCAGAAGGCGGCGCTGCTGCGCCTGCCGCGGGAAGCGGTAACCGTGCGAGCGGTCCGGCCGCGGCGCGTGCTGCGTTGGCTGCACAGGCGGCGCCCGAGTCCGCGCCTGCACCGCGCGCGGCGTCGCCGTCGCCGCGAGCCGTTCCCACGCCGACACCACCACGCGTGGTCGTGGAAACGCCACCTGCGCGTCTGGCACCTGAGCCTGTGCGCGTTGCGCCGTCCGTCGATCAGCCGACGGTCGACGCGCCGCGCGCCGAAGCACCGGCGCCGGCTGTCACTGCGAAGCTGCGCACGCTCGATGCGCACCAGTGGCTCGATCTCGTCGCCGATCTGCCGCTGCGCGGTCCGGTGCGCGAACTTGCCGCGAGCGCTGCCTTCGTCTCGCTGGACGGCGCCGTGCTCAGGCTCGCGCTGCCCGAGGCGGACGAACATCTGAAAGCGCCGATCATGGTCCACCAGCTCTGCGAGGCGCTCGCTGGCCCGCTCGGCGGCGCGCCGCAGATCCGCTTCGAGACCGCGGCCGCCAGCGAAACCGTGACGCTGCACGAACGCAATGCGCGCGAGCGCGACGCGCGGCAGTCGAACGCCGAAACCAGTTTCATGTCCGATCCGGACGTGCAGCGGCTGATGTCGCAGCAGGGCGCCAAAGTGGTGCCCGATTCGATACGCCCTTTTGAAGAACGAGGATTTCAGTGATGCGTGGAAACATTGCCCAGTTGATGCAGCAGGCGCAGAAGATGCAGGAAAACATGCAGCGCGTGCAGCAGGAACTCGCCAGTCTGGAAGTCGAGGGCAGCGCCGGCGGCGGCATGGTCGCCATCACGCTGACCGGCAACAAGGAATGCCGCAAGGTGCGCATCGATCCGAGCGTACTGTCGGACCCGGAGATGGCCGAGGACCTGATCGCCGCTGCGTTCAACGACGCGTCGAACAAGGTCGATGAAGAGTCGAAGAGCCGCATGTCCGGTGCTACCGCCGGCATGCCGCTGCCGCCCGGCATGAAGCTGCCGTTCTGAGGGGCGGTGATTCGGGATCCGAGGCGACAGGCTACGCGTGCTGCCAGCTGTCAGTCATCACGAATCACCTCTGACGAATCAGCAATCGCATGTCCTCCCTGCTCGAACAGTTGATCGATGCGTTGCGCGTGCTGCCCGGTGTCGGGCAGAAGTCCGCGCAGCGCATGGCCTATCACGTGCTCGAACGCGGGCGCGAGGGAGGCGCGCGCTTGGCGACGGCACTGGCCGAAGCGGTCGAGAAGATCGGCCACTGCCAGCGGTGCCGTGATTTCAGCGAAACGCCGGTCTGCCCGACCTGCAGCAGCGCGGCGCGCGATGCGCAGACGCTGTGCGTGGTCGAGACGCCCGCCGACCGGCTCGCGATCGAGCAGGCCACGGGATTTCGCGGGTTCTATTTCGTGCTGCAGGGCCGGCTGAGTCCGCTCGACGGCATCGGCCCGCATGAACTCGGGCTCGATCTGCTCGGCGCGCGCCTGGCCGAAGGCGAAGTGCAGGAACTGATCATCGCGACCAACCCGACCGTCGAAGGCGAGGCCACGTCGCATTATCTGGCGCAGATCGCGCGTCAGCATGGCGTGCGGCCGAGTCGGCCCGCGCATGGTCTGCCGCTCGGCGGCGAGCTGGAGTACGTGGATCGCGGCACGCTGTCGCATGCGTTCGGCAGTCGCAGCGAAGTCGCCTGAGGATCGGCGTTCGCACGTGGAATGAAGGGCGTGTGCCGTGAGCGGTGACGTATGCTTTTTGGAACCCTCGCTCTCGATTCCAGAAGCCCATGACGACCATCTTCCACAAGATCATCCAGCGCGAGATTCCGGCCGACATCGTCTTCGAAGACGACCACGTCATCGCGTTCCGCGACATCGCGCCGCAGGCGCCGGTGCATGTGCTGTTCGTGCCGAAACAGGACTTCGCCACGCTTAATGATGTGCCGGTGGACGCGCCCGAGATCATCGGGCGGCTGGCGGTTGCGGCCGCGCGGTATGCGAAAGAGCAGGGGTTCGCCGAAGACGGCTATCGCATCGTCATGAACTGCAACGCGCACGGTGGCCAGACGGTGTTCCAGATCCATCTGCATCTGCTGGCTGGCGCACCTCTGGGGCGCTTCGGCACTGCAACGTGATCCGCAACCGCGCGCTCCTACAGAACGACGATCACCAGTAACCCCACCACGGCCATGGCGCCGGGCGCGTGATCACGTCGACGCGCTCGCGCTTCGGCCACAGATAGACCACATCAGCCTCGACGCGCGGAAAGCGATAGTCGTATTCGCCGACACGGCGCGAGTCGTAGCCGGCGATGCGGCCTGTGAAGGTGACCTCGCGATTCACCTCGAACACCGCCGGATCGTAGAAGCCGGCGCGGCAGGCGATGAAGCGGCCGTTGGTGTCGTCGCTGGCCCAGTACGGGCGGCCGGTCGCGGTCAGCCGCGTGGCGATCATCTCGAAACAGGTGGCGTCGGTGCGCGGTTCCACCTGCACGATGCGGCCGCCCCAGCGCACCATCGCGCCGGTGTGCTCGCCTTGCACGGCAGCGTGCGGTGTCAGCGCTTCAACGTAGCCGCCCTGCAGCGGTTTCGGTTGGGACGCGCACGCGCCGAGCAGCAGGGCGCCGGCGACAACGGGCAGCAGGCGAAGGGCGGTCATCGAGCGGTCTCCCGTGATGGACGGTGCGCGCGCAGTGCCCGCACCAGCGTCGCATCGGACGCCGATGGAGCGTAGCGGGCCGCGACGAAACGGTGGGTGAGGGCGACGAGCGCAGCTTCGTGCGGACGCGCGGCCCTGACGCGTTCCGCCCAGGCGATCGCGGGCTCGTGCCGTTCGCGGGCCAGACCGAGGCGCGCATACTGGTGTCCCAGTCGATGCCAGGCACGCAGCAGCGGATCGCGCTCGCGTTCGGTCCGCGCGACCAGCCACAGCATCCAGCCCAGCGCGAGCGCCGCGCACAGCGAGAACAGCGCAGCGAGGCCGCCAGTGTCGATGTTCTCGAAGCCGATGCGCTGGAGCATGCGCTGCTGGCGCGCGGCGTCGAAACCGAGCACGAAATCGTTCCACGCGCGCCGCGCCCAGTCGCCGAGGTCGGCCATCGGCAGCGCGCCGCCGCCGGCGTCGGCGCCGAGCCGGTCTTCCAGCGTGTCGTAGATGCGCTCGGGCGCCACAGCGGCGGTCGGATCGACGCGTACCCAGCCGCGGCCTTCGAGCCAGACTTCGTTCCAGGCGTGGGCGTCCATGCGCCGGACGATCCAGTAGTTGCCGAAGCGGTTGCGGGTGCCGCCGGTGTAGCCGGTAACGACACGCGACGGAATGCCGGCCTCGCGCATCAGCACGGCGAACGCGGAGCTGAAGTGTTCGCAGAAGCCGGCGCGATAGTCGAACAAGAATTCGTCGACCGCATGACGGCCAGGCAGCGGCGTGTCGAGCGTGTAGGCGAAATCGCTGCGGATCCAGGCGAGCGCGCGGTCGACGAGCGCGCCGTCGTCGGCCGTCTCGGCGCGCCACCGCTGCGCCAGCGCCCGCGTGCGTGGATTGAAATCCTCGGGCAGCTGTAATGCCAGACGGCGCAGCGAATCGGGCAGATCCGCTTCGAAGCGGGTCGGTGGCGCGGAGCGCAATTGCCAGCGGGTCACGCGGTCGAGGCGGCGCTCGCTGGTCAGCGTGTACTCGTGCGCAGCGCGCATGCCGTCGGGAAATGCGAGCGGCATCTCCAATGCGACCAGCAGATTGCGCTCGGTCGGCTCCAGCGCGATCTCGTAGTCCCAGGTCGGCGCGCCGTGCTCGACCGTCGCTGGCGGCAGGCTGCGCAGCCATTGCGACGCGGTCCAGGTGCGGCCGTCGTATTGCGTCAGCGTCGGGCCGCGCCAGTACATCCCGCGGGTGGAAGGCTCGGCGCCGCGGAAGGTCACGCGCATCGCAGGCGTGTCGTCGGCGATGAGATCGATCCAGTCGCCGGGCGACATTTCGTCCGACAGGCCGGGCCGCGCGGTCGACAGATCCGGGATGCCCCATAGCGGCGTCGCGAGACGCGGGAACAGCCAGAACGCAGCGAGTGCCAACGGCAGGCCGATCGCGATCAGACGCGCGACGATGCCGATGCGGGTGGCATGGCGCACGCCGGCCGCGGGCAGTCCCGATTCCTGTTCCGACACTCGCGCGAGTGCCGCAAGGACCAGCACCGCGCCGACGAGACCGAGCACAAGCGACAGCGGCCCCTGGTCGAGCAGGAAGGTCGCGAACGGCGCGAACAGGGCGAAGCCGAGCAGGCTGCGGGCATCGCGCACGGTGCGCAGTTCGGACGGTTTGATCGCGAGCATGCCGGCGAGCAGCGCGCAGCCGGTGTCGCGGCCGAAATTCATCCCGCCCTGCGCGAGCACGAGCCCGAACACGGCGAGCGCCAGCACAGTGCGCAGCCAGCCCGGTGCCGCGCGCCGCGACGCCATGCCCGCAGCGATCGCGCCTGCGCCAGCGATGACCAGCGGCAACGGCATCGGCAACTGCAGCAACAGCGGCAGCAGGCAGACGGCCGCCGCGATCAGCGACCAGCGACGGCCGGCGGTATCGAGCGCGAGTGCGGTGCGCGCCATCAGCCGGCGTCCGGCAGCAACGCGAGCGCGCGCAGGCAGGCGTGGCGATGCGCGGCGCCGCGATCGGGACCGATCACCGGTTGGCCGGGAAGCTGCAGTCGATAGCGCACGGCCTCGCGCTCGGCCTCGTCGACCCAACGCGCCAGCCGGCGGATTTTCGATTCCGGGTCGAGAGCGCCGAGACGCTGCCAGTCCAGCGTCAGGTCATCGCCCTGCGGGCGCTCGAACTCGCGCACGATCAACGTATTGCGCCGCGCCGAGGCCTTCCACGCGATGGTCCGCGGCGCATCGCCCGAGCGCCAGTCGCGCAGATGATGCAACTCCTCGCCCGCCGGATTGAGCCGGGCCTGCGCTTCGTCGCCGCCACCCTCCGGCAACGGCGGACCGGATGCCTCCGGCGTGGGGTAGACCAGAAAGCGTGTCGTCGGCCAGACCCACGACCACGCACGCGCCAGACCCAGCGGGCGTGTGGTGCTGATGCGCAGCCTCGGTGATGTCAACCAGCCGCGCCGAACCGTCGGCAAGGCCACGGTTGCTTCGCCGCCGGATTCGCCTAGCGACAGCAGCGCCGCGCTGTCGCCGATCACCACGCGCAGACCGCGACGCTCGCGGCCGGGCGCTGCTTCGACATGCACATGCAGCGGCATCGGCGTGCCGGCCGCGACCGGTTCGCCGTGCACTGCACGAATCTCGAGCCCGCTGAGCTGCAGCTGCGTCCACAGCAGACTGGCCAGTGCCGCGCCGACCAGTAGCAGACACAGCAGCAACGCCGGATTGTTGTTGTAGTTGAGCGCACCGATCGCCATCGTCGCCAACAGCGCGGTGACGAAGGCACCGAAGCCCGTCGGCAGGATGTAGATGCGTCTGCGGTCGAGGCGCGCCGGCAATACTTCCGGCCGACGCGGACGCGCCCAGCTTTCGACACGACGGCGCAGGTCGGCGAACGCGGGCATCAGTCGACCGGCACGGCCTGCAGGATCGACGCCGCCAGTCCGTCGCCGGCCGCATCGGCCTCTGCGACCAGGCGGTGGCTGGCAATCAACGGGAACAGAGTCTGCACGTCGTCGGGGAGTGCGTGACCGCGGCCCTGCAACAAGGCGAATGCACGGGCCGCGCGCAGCAACGCGAGACCGGCGCGCGGCGACAGGCCCACGCGCACGCCCGGATGCTGACGGCTGCGTGCCATCAGCGCCTGTACGTAATCGATCAGCGCCGGACTCGCATGGATCGTCGTGACCGCCTGGCGCAAGGCGCGCAGATCGTCGGCGCCGAGTCGGGGCAGCGTCTCGGCAATCAGCGTGCGGCGGTCGCTGCCCGACAGCAGCGCGCGTTCTGCGTCTCGATCGGGGTAGCCGAGCGTGAGCCGCAGCAGGAAGCGGTCGAGCTGCGAATCGGGCAGCGGATACGTGCCCGACAGATCCACCGGGTTCTGCGTGGCGATGACGAAGAACGGATCGGGCAGGCGATGCGTGGTGCCGTCGACGGTGACCTGTTGTTCGGCCATGGCCTCGAGCAGCGCGCTCTGCGTGCGCGGCGGTGCGCGATTGATCTCGTCGGCCAGCAACACGTTGGTGAAGACCGGGCCGCCATGGAACTCGAAGCGACGCGCGCTGCCCTCGTAGACCGACACGCCGACGACGTCCGACGGCAACAGATCCGAGGTGAACTGCACGCGCTGGAAATCCAGGCCCACGGTTGCGGCGATCGCATGCGCCAGTGTCGTCTTGCCGAGGCCGGGCAGATCCTCGATCAGGATGTGGCCATCGGCGAGCAGCGCGACGAAGCTCATCGTCACTGCCGTCTCCTTGCCGAGCACCAGCCGGTTCACCTGGGCCAGCGATGACGACAGGGCTTCACGCTGGGTGTCGGTTAGCATGGCGGGCGTCGTCGGGTCGGGCATGCATGTGCTCCTGCGGCGGTCCCCCCGAGTGTAGCGAGGTCGAGTTCAATGCGGCGGATGGAAATGCGCACGGTGTTCGTCGTGCTGTGGACGACGATCGTGCTGCTGAAACTGGCCATCGCCGCGCGGCTGCCGCTGTTCGTCGACGAGGCGTTCTACTGGCTCGAAGGCCAGCATCCCGCGTTCGCCTATTCCGATCTGCCGGGCCTGACCGCGTGGCTGATCCGCATCGGCACCGAAGTCTTCGGCGATGGTCTGCTCGCGGTGCGTCTGCCCTTCATCGCGATCTCCGCGCTGGTGCCGTGGCTGGTGGTGCGCCTGACCGCGCGCGAGTTCGATCCACAGTCCGCGTGGCTGTCCGGCTGCGCGGCATTGCTGCTGCCGCTGCTCGGCTCGCTCGGCGTGATGGCACTGCCGGACGCGATGCTCGCGCTGGCGACCGTGCTGTGTCTGGATGCGGGCGTGCGCCTGCTGCGCGGCGTGACTCACGGCGGTGCGTTGCTGCTCGCGCTTGGTTTGTCGCTCGGCGCGCTGAGTCACTACCGCTTCATCGCGGTGATCGGCGTCGGCATCGTCGCGCTGCTGACGATCGCCAAGGGCCGCGAAGCGCTGCGCGACCCGCGCGTGTGGATCGCGATCGCGACCGGCGCCGCGGCGTGGATTCCGCTGCTGGTGTGGAATGTCGACAACGCAGAAGCCGGACTGCGCTTCCAGATGGTCGATCGGCATCCGTGGGCGCTGCATGCCGACGGCTGGCAGTTCATCGTGATCCAGGCGGTGATGGTGACGCCGCTGCTGTTCGCCGCGCTGCTGATCGCGGCGTGGCGCCTGCGCCGGGCGCCGGACGACGCGGCGCGCTTTCTCGCGATGTCCGGCGGGCTGATGGTGCTGGGCTTCTTCGCGCTCGGCTTCGTCGCCGACACCGAACGCGCGAGTTTTCACTGGCCACTGCCGGGCTATCTCGCACTGCTGCCGCTGGTCGGTTTCGTGCTGATGACGTGGCCACGCTGGCTGCGCATTGCCACGTGGGTAACGCTGGCGCTCGGCTTCATCGGTGTGGTCGGTTACTACGCCGCGGTGTCCGCGCCTGAAGTGCGCGAGCGCAGCGCGGGACTGAAGTGGTATCCATCGAACTTCGCAGGTTGGGACACGTTGGCCGATGCGGTACGCGAAGAGCTCGCGGCCATGCCGGCCGACACGGTGCTCGTGGCCGACAACTTCAAGATCGGCGCCGAGCTCGGTTTCGCACTCGGCGATCCGCGCATCCGCGTGCTCGACCATCCACTCAATCGCCATCACGGTCGCGCGCCGCAGTTGCAGCTCTGGCATCTACAGCTCGACGATCGCGCCGAACTGGCCGGACGCCCGGTGCTGCTCGTCACCGGCGCCAACGACGTGAAGTTCAGTGCACTGCTGCAGCGCTACCAGACGATCTGTGCGCGTATGGGGGCATTGCCGGTATCGCGCGTCGTCAATGCGGACCGCGGCGCGCAGCGTTTCATCCTGTCGCGCTTCGATGCGGATGCGAAGGCAGGCGCCGGCGATTGCGTCACGCCGGCCCTCGCGTATGTCGATACGCCGCTGGCGGGCGCGCGCGTCGATGCGCCGTTCGAAGTGCGCGGCTGGGCGGTCAAGGACGGCAGCGGCGTCGCATCGGTCGCGATCACGCTCGATGGCGTGCCGGTCGTGCAGGCGCAGTACGGCGCGCCGAATCCATGGATCGTCGAGCGGTTCCTGGCTGGCGATTCCCGCGATCCCGCGGGCGTCAATATCGGTTTCAGCGCGACGATCGATCCGGCGACGCTCACGCCCGGCCGCCATTGGCTCGGACTCGAAATCACCGGCCACGACGGCTCGGTCGAACGCTGGGCCGAACAGCCGATCCAGGTCGCGCCCGCGCGCTGAGGCGCGCCTCTCAGGGCAGGGCGTAGCCCGCCGCGCGCAGCAGGCGCGCGGTCGCGATCAGCGGCAGTCCGACCAGCGCGGTCGGATCATCGCTGCGGATCGCCTCGAACAGTACGATGCCGAGTCCTTCGCAATTGAAGCTGCCGGCGCAGTCGAACGGTTGTTCTGCATCGACGTAACGCGCGATCTCGTCGAACTGCAGCGTGCGGAACACGACTTCGGTGCGGTCCTGCGCCTGCAATGTCGACTCTCCCGATCGCGCCAGCGCCAGTACGGTGTGGAAGACCACACTGCGACCGGACATCGCCATCAGCTGCGCGATCGCCGCGTCGCGGCCGCCCGGTTTGCCGAGCGGACGACCATCGAGCGCGGCAACCTGGTCCGAGCCGACGACCCAGGCGCTGGGCATCCGCGCGGCAACCTCTTCGGCCTTGGCCTGTGCGAGCCGGATCGCGAGCGCATCAGGGGCTTCGCCGCGCCCGGGCGTCTCGTCGACGTCCGGCCGCTCGCAGGTGAACGGCAGCCGCAGGCGCTCCAGAAGCCCGCGGCGATAAACCGATGTCGAGCCGAGGATCAGCGGCGGGTTCATGCACTGCCTCCGGCGCGGACCAGCGCCAGCTGGGCCAGTTGCCGGTCGATGCGGGCCTGCGCCTGTTCGATCGATTCTCGCATCGCCTCCAGCGCCGTGACATCCGCGCTGGCGCCGTGCTGTTGCAGCCACAGTCGCTGCCGCAGCATCTCCTGCAGCGCGTCGCGCACTGGATCGCCGCCGTCCTGGCCGATCTGGGCACGCGCGATCCGCAGCCGCGCTTCGAAGGTGTCGGCAGCGTCCAGTACGCGCGCATACGCGCGGTGCCGGCGCCGGACGCGGTGGCGCCACGCCAGTACAATGGCGGTCGCAATCAGGGTGGCCAGCAGCAGGCTGGGGATCGGCTGCACGCAGGAAGTCCTGTAGCGCGGCGGGCCAGTCTGCCCGGCGGGTCGCGATGCCGGCAAATCCGCGTGCCGACTGGTCCGGCCGCCATGGATGCCGGTTTGACAGCCCGGGATTGCATCTTTAACATTCGGCGGCTATGTCCGCGCAAATGCCCGAGTTGGTAGACGCTTGGCGCATGGTCGCAGGCAGCATGCGCCTCGACGGGCGCCTGCCCTTGGCGTCGTTGACGCGCCTGCGTGACCTCTTGGCCGATGCCGAAGGCGATGACGTGATCTGCTCGATCGAGTTCGGTCGCGATGCGCTGCAGCAGCCGTTCGCGCTGCTGCGCATCCAAGCCGGGTTGCCGCTGGTGTGCCAGCGGACGCTCAAGCGCTTCGTGTGGCCGCTCGAGATCGAGCAGCGGTTGGGTCTGATCCGCGATGAGGCGGACGAGGCCGGCCTGCTGCCTGATTACGAGGCGCTGCTGCTGGAAGGTGACGGTTCGCTGTCGCCGGTCGCGCTGGTCGAGGACGAAATGATTCTGGCAATACCCGCGATTCCGGTCGCACCCGGCTCCGAAGCGATCGATCGCGACTGGCCGGTGTCGCCCGAAGAAGAGACACGCGTCAACCCGTTTTCGGCGTTGGCGGGTTTGAAGAAAGATCGAAACAACTAGAACCTGTTGGAGCAATTCCCATGGCTGTGCAGAAATCCCGCGTCACCCCGTCCCGTCGTGGCATGCGTCGCGCGCACGACAAGCTGAGCGCCAAGCTGCTGTCGACCGACCAGACGACGGGTGAGACCCATATTCGTCATCACATCACCGCCGACGGTTACTACCGTGGCAAGCAGGTGATCCAGCCGAAGACGCGCGTCGTCGAGGAAGATTGATCCTCGCTGCCCGCCAGGTTGACGGCGGGCGCACGATGCACCGGGCGCAGCCTCCGTCCCTGACGGGCGGCTGCGTCTGCCGTCGGCAGGGATGCCGCTTTCCGATGACGCGCTCAGCGCGAGGGCCGCTCCGCAGATGACCAGCGAACGCATCTATTCCCGCATTGCCGGCACCGGCAGTTACCTGCCCGAGAAAGTGCTGACCAACGACGACCTCGCGAAGTTCGTCGACACCAGCGACGAATGGATCGCGTCCCGCACCGGCATCCGCGAGCGACACATCGCCGCCGAAGGCGAGACGACCAGCGATCTGGCCTTCCATGCCGCCACGCGCGCAATGGAAGCCGCGGGCGTATCGGCGTCCGAGATCGATCTGATCATCGTCGGCACCACCACGCCGGACATCATTTTTCCGTCCACGGCCTGCCTGTTGCAGGCGCGGCTGGGCGCCAACGGCTGCGGCGCGTTCGACGTCAACGCGGCATGTTCGGGCTTTCTCTACGCGTTCTCGATCGCCGACAAGTTCATCAAGTCGGGCGATGCGAAGACCGTGCTGGTGGTCGGCGCCGAGACGCTGACCCGCATGGTCAACTGGAGCGAGCGCACCACCGCCGTGCTGTTCGGCGACGGCGCCGGCGCCGTCGTGCTCAAGGCCGATACCGAGACCGGCATCCTCAGCACCCATCTGCACGCCGACGGCGCCAAGAAGGAACTGCTGTGGAATCCGGTCGGCGTGTCCGCCGGCTTCCGCGACGACCAGCCCAATGCGGGCGTGCGCATCCAGATGGCCGGCAGCGACGTCTTCAAGTACGCGGTCAAGGCGCTGGATTCGGTGGTCGAGGAAACGCTGCTGGCGAATGGTCTCGATCGCCACGACATCGACTGGCTGATTCCGCACCAAGCCAACCTGCGCATCATCGAAGCCACGGCCAAGCGCCTGGACATGCCGATGGATCGCGTCGTGGTCACGGTCGACAAGCACGGCAACACCTCGTCCGGTTCGGTGCCGCTGGCACTCGACGAGGCCGTGCGTTCCGGTCGCGTGCAGCGCGGCCAATTGCTGCTGCTCGAAGCCTTCGGCGGCGGCTTTACCTGGGGTTCGGCGCTGCTGCGCTATTGAGTCCCGCGTGCGGGGGCGGTCGGCCCCGCAGCTGATTCCATTTCGCGGACTTCGCGTCCGCACGACACGGAGGCTCCCGCATGGGCGTCGAATCCATCGTCGTGGCCGGGCGTGACGCCTGGCTCAAGGCATATGCCGACGGCGACAGCCGCAAGTTCGGCCTCGGCATCCTCGATGCGATCGCGCGCGGGCTCGACATCGACGCGCTGCGTCCGCCGCCGCATCCCGGTGGCGGCGAAGCCAAGCAGATCGAAGCACGCCGCCTGGCCGAACTCGACGCGCAAGGCGTGCGCGTGCCACGCGTGCTCGGCGAAGGCGCCTCCACGCTGCTGCTGAGCAATCTGGGCGATACCTTCGCCGCGCAACTGCGCGCTGCCGATGGCGATGTCGCGCGCATCGATGCATTGACGACGGCGGTGATCGACGCGATCGCCGATGCGCATGCGCGTGGTGCGTATTTCGGGCAACCGCTGCCGCGCAACATCACGCTCGACGACAGTGGCCGCGTGGGCTTCATCGATTTCGAGGAAGACCCGCTCGAAGTGATGTCGTTGCCGCAGGCGCAGGCCCGCGACTGGCTGATGTTCGCGTTCGGCATGGCGAAGTACTACGACGGCCGCACCGATACGCTCGCCGACATGCTCTCGCGGGTGATGCAGCGCGAGCCGGAAGTCGCCGCGCACGCGGGCCGCGTGGGGCGCCTGAAGGGCTTCGCGCAGCGCATCGGCTGGCTCGGGCGGTCCGCGCGCCACGTCGCGCATTCGATCCTCGTCGTGCGCGCGGCGACGCTGCTGCCGATGCTGCTCGTCGTCGCCGTGCTGTGGGACTGGCTCGACGATGGCGAGATCGAACTGCTGCGGATGATGTTCTGAGCGGCCGCCGCGCATCGCCCGCATACGCCCCGGTACAGACAATGTCGCGGCTTCGCACTTATCATCGCCTCCGGTTTTGAGGCTGGAAATACGCGTGACTGCATCGCAACTCGCATTCGTCTTCCCGGGGCAGGGCTCGCAGTCGCTGGGCATGCTCGGCGATCTCGCCGCGCGCCATCCGGTGGTCGTCGAGGCATTCGCCGAAGCCTCCGAAGGCGCGGGCGTCGATCTGTGGGCGCTGTCGCAGCAGGGCCCCGAGGCCCAGCTCAACCAGACCGAGTTCACCCAGCCCGCATTGCTGGCCGCCGGTGTCGCCGTGTGGCGCGCGTGGCAGCAGCACGACGGCGCTGCGCCGGCCGCGCTGGCCGGTCACAGTCTCGGCGAATACACCGCGCTGGTCGCGGCCGGCGCGCTCTCGCTGGGTGATGCCGCGAAGCTGGTGCGTCTGCGTGGCCAGCTGATGCAGAGCGCCGCGCCGGCGGGCACCGGTGCGATGGCCGCGGTCATCGGCGCCGAAGATGCGCTGGTCAGCGAAGTCTGCCGCGATGCGTCTCAAGACGGCAGCGTCGTCGTGCCGGCCAATTTCAATTCGCCCGGCCAGATCGTCATCGGCGGGCATGCCGCGGCGGTGGATCGTGCGATCGCACTGCTCGGCGAACGTGGCGTGCGCAAGGTCGTGAAGCTGGCGGTCAGCGTGCCTTCGCACACGCCGCTGATGCGCGAGGCTGCGGATCGGCTGGCGGAATCGATGGGCGCGGTCGCCTGGCACACGCCGTCGCTGCCGGTGGTGCAGAACGTCGATGCGACGGTGCACGAGAGTGTCGATTCAATTCGCGATGCGCTGGTGCGCCAGCTGTATCTGCCGGTGCAGTGGACGCGTTGCGTCGAAGCGCTGTCGGCACGCGGCGTGACGCGCATCACCGAGTGCGGCCCTGGCAAGGTGCTGACCGGTCTGGTCAAGCGCATCGACAAGTCTATCGAGGCCCGCGCGCTCGCCGCGCCGGACGATTTCGACGCCGCGCTGGCAGACTGGAAGGTCTGAACCCGGCGAAAGGACGCGGATCGGCGCACACTGCAGGCAGTGGTTGCGGCCGATGCCTGCGTCGTTCGATCTTCGCCGTCACACACGCCCCTATGGAGTTCTCATGAGCGCACCTCTTTCCGGCGAGATCGTTCTCGTCACCGGCGCAAGCCGCGGCATCGGTGCCGCGATTGCCGACACGCTGGCCGCGCAGGGCGCGACCGTGATCGGGACTGCGACCAGCGACGCCGGCGCAGCGAAGATCGGCGAGCGCCTGTCCGCGCACGGCGGCCATGGCCGCGTGCTGGATGTCTCGCAGCCGGGCACGATCGAAGCACTGGTTGAATCGATCACCACCGAGTTCGGCGCGATCTCGATCCTCGTCAACAATGCCGGCATCACTCGCGACAATCTGCTGATGCGCATGAAGGACGAGGACTGGCAGGCCATCCTCGACACCAATCTGACCAGCGTGTACCGCAGCTCGAAGGCGGTGATGCGCGGCATGATGAAGGCGCGGAAGGGTCGCATCATCAACATCGCATCGGTGATAGGCGTGACCGGTAATGCGGGCCAGGCGAACTACGCCGCGGCCAAAGCCGGCATCATTGCTTTCAGCAAATCGCTGGCGAAGGAAATCGGCTCGCGCGGCGTCACCGTCAACGTGGTCGCGCCCGGCTTCATCGCCACCGACATGACCCGCGATCTGCCGGAAGAATCCAAGGCCGCATTGACCGAACGCATCGCGCTCGGCCGTCTCGGCGAGCCGGACGACATCGCGCAAGCGGTGGCCTTCCTCGCCGGTCCGTCGGCGGCTTACATCACCGGCGAAACCCTGCACGTCAACGGCGGCATGTACATGCCCTGAGAGGGGCGGCGTCGACACTTCAATTCCGAGGGCAAGCCGTTGAATGGCAAGGGCTTTGATGGTGGTGCGCCCATCGCCCGGCTTTCCCTTACACTATCCACCGAAAATCGCCTCCCCGGAGCAGACTACCCATGAGCAACATCGAAGAGCGCGTCAAGAAGATTGTCATCGAGCAGCTGGGCGTCAAGGAAGAAGAAGTCAGCAACAGCGCTTCCTTCGTCGACGACCTCGGTGCCGATTCCCTCGACACCGTCGAGCTGGTGATGGCGCTGGAAGAAGAGTTCGAGTGCGAGATTCCGGACGAAGAAGCCGAGAAGATCACCTCGGTGCAGCAGGCGATCGACTACGTCAAGACGCACGCCAAGGGCTGATGCCCGCGTCCGCGCCCACGGTTCGATCCGATGGGCGTGTGACTGGTCCGGCCGCGATGCGGCCGGGCAGACAGGTTCCAGCACGAGGCCGCGTTGCGGCCTCGTGCGTATTGGCGGCGACCAACCGCGCCGCCACCGACTTCTCAGGAGTTGAACAATGGCCAAGCGCCGCGTCGTCATCACGGGCATCGGCATTCTCTCGCCGCTGGGCAACGATCTGGCTTCGAGCTGGGACGGCATCGTCAACGGCCGGTCGGGCATCGGCCCGATCACCCATTTCGACCCGACCCATTTCGCCACGCGCATCGCGGGCGAGGTGAAGGGCTTCGACGCGACCCAGTGGATCGCGCCGAAAGACGTCAAGAAGATGGATCCCTTCGTGCACTACGGCGTCGCCGGCGGCCTGATGGCGATCGCCGACGCGGGCATCGACGTGCGTGAATCCGACGCCGAGCGCATCGGCGTGGCGATCGGCGCGGGCATCGGTGGCCTCAAGGGCATCGAAGAGACCGCGATCAAGTATGCCGAGGGCGGCCCGCGCAAGATATCGCCGTTCTACGTGCCCAGCACGATCATCAACATGATCTCCGGCCAGGTCTCGATCATGACCGGCGCCAAGGGCCCGAACATCGCGGCAGTGACCGCGTGCACCACCGGCACGCACAACATCGGTCTGGCGATGCGCATGATCCAGTACGGCGACGCGGACGTGATGATCGCCGGCGGCGCCGAGTTCGCGACCACGCCGACCTCGGTCGGTGGCTTCTGCTCGATGAAAGCGATGTCGACCCGCAACGACGATCCGACCGGCGCCTCGCGTCCGTGGGACATCGAGCGCGACGGCTTCGTCATGGGCGACGGCGCAGGCGTGCTGGTGCTCGAGGAATACGAGCGCGCGAAGGCACGTGGCGCGCGCATCTATGCCGAGCTCGCGGGCTTCGGCATGAGCGGCGACGCGTTCCACATGACCTCGCCCAGCGAGAACGGCGAGGGCGGCGGTCGCTGCATGCGCGCCGCGATCGACGACGCCGGCATCGATCCCTCGCAGATCGGCTACATCAACGCGCACGGCACTTCGACGCCGGCCGGCGATGTCGCCGAGACGATGGGCATCAAGGGCGTGCTCGGCGCGCATGCGTCGAAGGTGATGGTCAGCTCGACGAAGTCGATGACCGGCCACCTGCTGGGCGCGGCCGGCGGCATCGAGGCCGTGTTCTCGGCGATGGCGCTGCACACCGGCATCATCCCGCCGACGATCAACCTGCACACGCCGGGCGAAGGCTGCGATCTCGACTATGTGCCGCTCACCGCGCGCGAGCACCAGGTCGAATACGTCATGTCGAACTCGTTCGGCTTCGGCGGCACCAACGGCACGCTGGTGTTCCGCAAAGTCTGACGGCGACGTTGGATCGGCGAGAAGAAAAAGGCCCGCGCAAGCGGGCCTTTTTTGGTGGGTAGCGGTGAGTCGGCCGAGTCTGCTTTTCCATCGTTCCAGCGGCTTTCAGCACACGAAATGCCTGGTCACGCTGGGACCCATTTTGATTTTTGCTTCTGCTGCACGCGCATCGCACTGAAGCGAGCAGTCCGATCAACGATCAGTTTTCGCGAAGATCAAAATGGGCCCCAGCGTGCGCTGGGGGGACGACGGTAAGGCAGGTCGCGCTCGCTCAGCCCCGCTTCCACCGCACACCCTGGGGCGTGTCTTCGAGCACGATTTGCTCGGCGGCGAGCTGGTCGCGGATCGCATCGGCGCGGGCGAAGTCGCGGGCCCGCTTGGCGGCGATGCGTTCGTCGATCAGCGCCTGGATGCGCGTGTCGTCGTCGTCGCTGGCGCCGCGGGCGAACCAGTCGGCTGGCGCCTGCTGCAGCAGGCCCAGCGCGAGGCCGGCGCCGAGCAGGTCCGCCTTGAGCGTCGCGCGCGTGGCGTCGTCGGTGGCCTTGCGTGCATCACCGGCGATGCGCGCGACCTCGGCCAGCGCGGCCGGCGTGTTGAGATCCTCGTCCAGCACGGCTTCGATGCTGTCGGGGATCCGCGCCTCTGCTTCGACATCCGCTAGATCACGCAGGGTGCCGTACAGCCGATCCAGCGTGCGTACCGATTGTTCGATCAGCGCATCCGACCAGTCGAGCGGCTGACGGTAGTGCGCCGAGAGCAGGGCATAGCGCAGTGCCTCGGGTGCATGCGTCTGCACCAGGTCGTGCACGCGCTCGATATTGCCGATCGACTTGGACATCTTGCTGCCGGCGAAAGTCAGCATGCCGTTGTGCAGCCAGACGTTCGCGAACGGCGCACCGCCATGGGCGCACTCGCTCTGCGCGATCTCGTTCTCGTGATGCGGGAACTGCAGGTCGACGCCGCCGGCGTGGATGTCGATCGTCTCGCCGAGATGCGCGGCGGCCATCGCCGAACATTCGATGTGCCAGCCGGGCCGGCCGACGCCCCACGGTGACTCCCAACCGGGGAGATCATCCGTCGACGGCTTCCACAGCACGAAATCGCCGGCATCGCGCTTGTACGGTGCGACCTCGATGCGGGCACCGGCGATCATGTCGTCGGTGTCGCGGCGCGAAAGCTTGCCGTAGCCGTCGAAGCTGCCGACCGCGAACAGCACGTGACCTTCCGCCGCATAGGCGTGGCCGCTGTCGATCAGGCGCTCGATCATTGCGATGATCTCGCCGATGTGCGCGGTCGCGGCCGGTTCGATGTCCGGCGGGGCGATGCCCAGCGCGGCCATGTCCTCGCGATAGGCGGCGGCAAAGCGGTCCGTGATCGTCGAAATCGGCACGCCCTGGTCGCGCGCGGCGGCGTTGATCTTGTCGTCGACGTCGGTGATGTTGCGCGCGTACTTCAACGCACCGAAACGGCGCCGCAGCAGGTCGGCCAGTACGCCGAACACCACCGGACCACGGGCATTGCCGATGTGGACGTAGTTGTAGACCGTCGGGCCGCAGACGTACATCGTCGGGCACGCGGGATCGAGGGGCGCGAACGGTTCGAGGCGGCGGGTCAGGCTGTTGTAGAGATGCAGGGACATGGCGGGCTCGCCGGAATAACCGGACGATTCTAACGGCGCTCGCCGCGTCTTGCTGCCCCAGGCACTGCGCGGCCCGCGAGCCGCATCGCAGCGGGCCCGACGCGTGTTCACGACAGCATCGATTCAGCCCCCGCGGGTGGGCGCGGCCTACACTGCATCGGTGTCGATCGCGCTCCGAAGCCACCCTCGTGCGAATCCCGCGCTGCCTGTCCTGGCGGTGCTGTTCGTCTGTGCGTGTCCGGCGTTCGCACAGAGCCCGCCGCCGGCGCCCGAGAACGCGCGCCTCGAGTACGCGCAGGTGCTGCGGGCCGAGCCTGTCTACCAGACCCTGCGCGCGACCAGCATGGTCGAGCGTTGCGAAGCCGCCACGCCGGTCGCGGAGGAACAGCGGCGCGGTGTCGCGCGCTGGGTCGGCGCGGTGAAGGACGTGCTGCGTTCCGAGGACGACCGGGTCGATGAGACCGACCGCTCCGCCGGCGGCGACTGTCGGATGGTGCCTATCGAGCGCGAGTTCCGCCGGCCGATCGCCTACGACGTCGACTACGTGCACAAGGGCGTCAAGTACCGCTCGCGGCTGCCATACGACCCGGGCAACCGCTTGCGCGTGCGCGTGTCGGTGACGCCGATCGTGCCGCCGGCCGGCGAGCGTTGAACATCGCGTCAGCCGCTGTTGCAGTGCAGCGCTTCGCGTGCGAGGATTCGCGCCTCATGAACGCCCTGCGCGCCAACGCCGACATCCTTACCTCCGCCCGTATGGCGTCGGGGATGACCTCGCGTGCCCGCCGACCGGAAGCCCACATCCTCCCGGGCTAGTCGGAACGTCGTTCGCGTATGCGTGCTGTTCTGCAGAAAACCCGGCCGATGCCGGGTTTTTTCGTTTCCGAAACACCGGTTTCATCGATCCATCCGATCCTTACCTCCATCGCCTCCACGAGATTTCCACCGATGACCGCGATCCGACACTTCCTCAACACGCAGGACTGGTCCCGTCCCGACCTCGACGCCCTGCTGGCCGATGCCGCGCAATTCAAGCGCGAGAAGCTCGGCGACGCGCTCAAGGGCCGGTCGATCGCGCTGGTGTTCTTCAATCCGTCGATGCGCACGCGCACCAGCTTCGAGCTCGGCGCCTTCCAGCTCGGCGGTCACGCCATCGTGTTGCAGCCGGGCAAGGACGCGTGGCCGATCGAATTCGATCTGGGCACGGTGATGGACGGCGACACCGAGGAGCACGTGGCCGAGGTCGCGCGCGTGCTCGGCCGCTACGTCGACATGATCGGCGTGCGCGCGTTCCCGAAGTTCGTCGACTGGTCGGTCGATCGCGAAGACAAGGTGCTCAGGGCATTCGCGCAGTACTCGCCGGTGCCGGTCATCAACATGGAGACCATCACCCATCCCTGCCAGGAGCTGGCCCACGCGCTGGCGCTGCAGGAGCACTTCGGCACTGCGGATCTGCGCGGCAAGAAGTACGTGCTGACCTGGACCTATCACCCAAAGCCGCTCAACACCGCGGTCGCGAATTCCGCGCTGACCATCGCCACGCGCATGGGCATGGACGTGACCCTGCTGTGCCCGACGCCGGACTATGTGCTTGACCAGCGCTACATGGACTGGGCGGCGCAGAACGTCGCCGAGAGTGGCGGCTCGCTCGCTGTCAGCCACGACATCGACAGCGCCTACGCCGGCGCCGACGTGGTCTATGCCAAGAGCTGGGGCGCGCTGCCGTTCTTCGGCAACTGGGCGCCCGAAAAGCCGATCCGCGACCAGTACCAGCACTTCATCGTCGACGAGCGGAAGATGGCGCTGACCAACAACGGCGTGTTCTCGCACTGCTTGCCGCTGCGCCGCAACGTCAAGGCGACCGACGCGGTGATGGATTCGCCCAACTGCATCGCCATCGACGAAGCCGAGAACCGCCTGCACGTGCAGAAGGCGGTCATGGCGACCCTGATGCGCTGACGCGCGCCGCACTTCATCCGAATTCTTTTCCGCATCTCCACGGACAACTCCATGACCAGCGCCCACACTTCCCGCGACATCGTCCTCGCCTTCTCCGGCGGCCTCGACACCAGTTTCTGCGTGCCTTATCTGAAGGAACAGGGCTGGACCGTCCACACTGTGTTCGCCGACACCGGCGGCGTCGATGCCGAAGAGCGTGCCTTTATCGAACAGCGTGCGGCCGAACTCGGCGTCGCCAGCCACGTCACCGTCGATGGCGGCCCCGCGATCTGGGACGGTTTCGTCAAGCCGTTCGTCTGGGCCGGCGAGGCTTATCAGGGCCAGTACCCGCTGCTGGTGTCGGACCGTTATCTGATCGTCGATGCCGCGCTCGCGCGCGCCGCCGAACTCGGCACCAACGCGATCGCGCACGGCTGCACCGGCATGGGCAATGACCAGGTGCGGTTCGACTTGGCGGTGAAGGCGCAGGGCGAGTACCGCATCGTGGCGCCGATCCGCGAAATCCAGAAGGAACACACGCAGACGCGTGCCTACGAGCAGGCGTATCTGGAAGAGCGCGGCTTCGGCGTGCGCGCCAAGCAGCAGGCCTACACGATCAACGAGAACCTGCTGGGCCTGACGATGTCCGGCGGCGAGATCGACCGCTGGGAAGCGCCGGGCGAGGGTGCCCGTGGCTGGTGTGCGCCGCGTGCCGAATGGCCGGAAGCGCCGCTGCAGGTCAAGGTCCGGTTCGAGCAGGGCACGGCGGTCGCGCTCGATGGCGAAACGCTGCCGGGCGCCCAGATCCTGGCGAAGCTCAACGCCCTGTTCGCACCCTACGGTGTGGGCCGCGGCGTCTACACCGGCGACACCGTGATCGGTCTCAAGGGCCGCATCGTGTATGAAGCGCCGGGCCTGATCTCGCTGCTCGCCGCGCATCGCGCGCTCGAAGACACCGTGCTGACCAAGCAGCAGAACCGCTTCAAGCCGGAAGTCGCGCGCAAGTGGACCGAGCTGGTCTACGAAGGCTTCTTCCACGATCCGCTCAAGGCCGACATCGAAGCCTTCCTCGCATCCTCGCAGGCCAAGGTGACCGGTGAAGTGGTGCTGGAAACCCGCGGCGGCCGCGTCGACGCGGTGGCGGTGACCTCGCCGCACATCCTCAACGCCAAGGGCGCGACCTACGCGCAGTCCGCGGACTGGGGCGTCGAGGAGGCCGAGGGTTTCATCAAGCTGTTCGGCATGAGCTCGACGCTGTACGCGCAGGTCAATCGCTGAATGTCGAGCCCCTCTCCCTCGGGGAGAGGGGTTGGGGTGAGGGCCGCGCAATCCGGTTGCATCTTGCGAGGTTCCGTCCCTCATCCGCCCCTTTGGGGCACCTTCTACCCCCGAGGGCACGTTGTCCCACAGGGAGAAGGATTCATTCGTACAGAGCTTCATGACGCCATGAACGATCTTCTCGCCCAAACCCTCGATCATCTCGAACAGCTGGTGTCCTTCGACACCCGCAATCCGCCACGTGCGATCCAGGCCGAGGGCGGGATCTTCGATTACATCCGCAGCCGGCTGCCGGGCTTCGATGTCGAAGTGATCGATCACGGCGACGGCGCGGTGAGCCTGTTCGCGGTGCGCGGTACGCCGACGGTGCTGTTCAACGTGCATCTGGACACGGTGCCCGATTCGCCCGACTGGAGCGCCGATCCGCATGTGATGCGGCGGCTCGACGATCGCGTGGTCGGCCTCGGCGTCTGCGACATCAAGGGCGCGGCGGCAGCGCTGATCGCAGCGGCCAATGCCGGCGACGGCGACGCGGCGTTCCTGTTTTCCTCGGATGAGGAAGCCAACGATCCGCGGTGCATCGCCGCGTTCCTCGCGCGCGGTCTGCAGTTCGAAGCCGTGCTGGTTGCCGAGCCGACGCAGTGCGAAGCGGTGCTCGCGCATCGCGGCATCAGCTCGGTGCTGATGCGCTTCGCCGGAACCGCGGGACACGCTTCGGGCAAGCAGGATCCGGCGGCGAGCGCATTGCACCAGGCGATGCGCTGGGGCGGCCGTGCCCTCGATCATGTCGAATCCTTGGCGCACGCGCGCTTCGGTGGCCTGACCGGTCTGCGCTTCAACATCGGCCGGGTGGAAGGCGGCATCAAGGCCAACATGATCGCGCCGGCCGCCGAGCTGCGCTTCGGCTTCCGGCCGTTGCCGTCGATGGACATAGACGACCTGCTGCAGACGTTCTCCGGATTTGCGCAGCCCGATGCGGCGCATTTCGAGGAAACCTTCCGCGGACCGAGCCTGCCGTCGGGTGATATCGACCGCGCCGAAGACCGCCGTCTCGCCGCGCGCGACATCGCAGATGCCTTCGACCTGCCGATCGGCAACGCCGTCGATTTCTGGACCGAGGCCTCGTTGTTCTCCGCCGGTGGTTACACCGCGCTGGTCTACGGCCCGGGCGACATCGCCCAGGCGCACACCGGCGACGAGTTCGTGACGCTCGAACAACTGCAGCGTTACGCCGATTCAGTGCACCGGATCATCAACGGCTATCGCTGAGCAACTTCCGCATCGCCCGCTTTTCACGCGTCATCCCACGCCCAACCGATTGCAGCCCGTGAACATTCCCGCGACCCATGTCCAGACCCGTCAGACCATCGTGCGCCTGCTTTCGAGCATGGCCAGCGCGAAGGAAATCAGCCAGTACCTCAAGCGCTTTTCGCAGCTCGATGCCAAGCGCTTCGCCGTGGTCAAGGTCGGCGGCGCGGTGCTGCGCGACGAACTCGACGATCTGACGTCCTCGCTGTCGTTCCTGCAGGAGGTCGGCCTGACGCCGATCGTGCTGCATGGCGCCGGTCCGCAGCTCGACGCCGAGCTCGCCGCCGCCGGCATCGAGAAGCAGACCGTCGGCGGTCTGCGGGTCACCACGCCAGAGGCGCTGGCCATCGTGCGCCGCGTGTTCCAGGCCGCGAACCTGCGCCTGGTCGAAGCCCTGCAGCGCAACGGCGCGCGTGCGACGTCGATCACCGGCGGCGTGTTCGAGGCGACGTATCTCGACCAGAGCACGTATGGCCTGGTCGGTGAAGTGAGCGCCGTGAATCTCGCGCCGATCGAAGCCAGCCTGCAGGCCGGCTCGATCCCGGTGATCACGAGCCTGGGCGAAACCGCCGCGGGGCAGATCCTCAACATCAACGCAGACTTCGCCGCCAACGAACTGGTGCGCGAACTGCAGCCCTACAAGATCATCTTCCTCACCGGCACCGGCGGTCTGCTCGATGCCGACGGCAAGGTCATCGATTCGATCAACCTGTCGACCGAGTACGACCACCTGATCCAGCAGCCGTGGATCCACGGCGGCATGAAGGTCAAGATCGAGCAGATCAAGGCGCTGCTCGAAGGTCTGCCGATGGCCTCGTCGGTGTCGATCACGCGGCCGGCCGATCTGGCCAAGGAACTGTTCACGCACAAGGGATCCGGCACGCTGGTGCGTCGCGGCGAGCAGGTGCTGCGCGTGACCGACTGGTCGGAACTCGATCTCGAACGGCTGAAGTCGCTGATCGAATCGAGCTTCGGCCGTGAACTCGCCCCAGACTATTTCGAACGCACGCCGCTGCTGCGCGCCTACGTCAGCGAGAACTACCGCGCCGCGGTGATCCTGACCGAAGGCGAGGGCACGGTGTATCTGGACAAGTTCGCCGTGCTCGACGACGCGCAGGGCGAGGGTCTCGGCCGCGCGGTGTGGAACGTGATGCGCGACGAGACGCCGCAGCTGTTCTGGCGCTCGCGCCACCACAACCAGGTCAACATCTTCTATTACGCCGAGTCCGACGGCTGCATCAAGCAGGAGAAGTGGAAGGTGTTCTGGTACGGCCTCGACGGCTTCGAGCAGATCCAGCGCTGCGTCGCGCATTGTGCGACGCGTCCGCCGACGCTGGTGGGCTGAGTGGGCGAACGCGCCGCCGACGCTGCGTGGACACGGACGCCGACCCTGACCGGTCGTCACGTCTCGCTGGTAACGCTTGCGCCCGCGCATGCGGACGCGCTCGCGAACGTCACGCGCGACAGCGGTCTGCACACGGCGTGGTACACGAACGTGCCCGCGCCGGACGACGTGCCGCGCTACATCGACAAGGCGCTCGAGGCGCAGGCGGCCGGCGAGGCGCTCGCGTTCGCGGTGCTGGACGCCGACGGCAGCGTCGTCGGCAGTACGCGCTTCTATGATCTCGACGCCGCGGTGCCCAACCTCAAGATCGGCTACACCTGGTACGCACCGCGCGTGCAGCGCACCGCTCTCAACACCGAAGCCAAGCTGCTGCTGTTCACGCACGCCTTCGATGTGCTCGGTTGCGCGTCGGTAGCGTTCGAGACCAGCTGGTTCAATCACACCTCACGCGCGGCCATCGCGCGCCTGGGCGCGAAACAGGATGGCGTGCTGCGCCATCACAAGCGGCATGCCGACGGCTCTCTGCGCGACACCGTGGTGTTTTCGGTGATCGACGCGGAATGGCCGGCGGTGCGTCGCCATCTGCGATTCAAACTCGACACGTTCAAGCCGGACAGCCCTCCATGAGCACATCTCCCTTCCGCCTCGGCATCGTCGGCGCGCGCGGCCATACCGGCCAGGAACTGATCCGCCTCGTCGCCGCGCATCCGGGCCTCGAACTCGCGTTCGTGTCCTCGCGTGAGCTCGACGGCCAGCGCGTCGCCGATCACACCGACGGCTTCGCGGGCGAGCTGCGCTTCGAAAGCCTCGATGCCGATGCGGTCGCCGCGAAGGGTGTCGATGCGGTGATTCTCGCGCTGCCCAACGGCAAGGCCGCGCCGTTCGTCGCCGCGATCGACGCCGCGAAGCCGGACACGCTGATCGTCGATCTGTCGGCCGATTACCGCTTCGAGGCCGGCTGGTATTACGGGTTGCCGGAGCTGACGCGTGCGCGGTACGCCGGCCAGCGCCGGATCAGCAATCCCGGCTGCTACGCGACCGCGATGCAGCTGGCGATCGCGCCGCTTGCCGAGCATCTCGCCGGCCCGCCGCAGTGCTTCGGCGTGTCGGGCTACTCGGGTGCGGGCACTATGCCGTCGGACAAGAACGACACCGCGCTGCTGGCCGACAACCTGATGCCCTACGCGCTGACCAACCACGTGCACGAGCGCGAGGTGTCGAAGCAGCTGTCGTTGCCGGTCGAGTTCATGCCGCACGTCGCGCCGCATTTCCGCGGCATCACGATGACGGTCAACCTGTGGCTCTCAGCGCCGATGTCGCGCGACGCGGTCAAGGCGCTGTTCGATGCGCGCTACGCCGACGCGCCGCTGGTCGAAGTCATCGACGACGCGCCCTGGGTCAGCCATATCGCCGGCCGCCACGGCGCGCAGATAGGTGCGTTCACGATGGCGCCGGGCAATGGTCGCGTCGTCGTCGTGGCGACGCTCGACAACCTGCTCAAGGGCGCGGCGACACAGGCGATGCAGAACCTCAACCTCGCGCTGGGCTTCGACGAGCTGACGTCGATCCCGCATTGATTCCCGGGCGGCGCGTACGACCGCCCGCTACCAGTAAAGCTGCATCGCGCGCGAGCGCGCTCCTCCAGATCCCGCAAGGACACCGACATGAGCACTCTCCTCTGGCAGAAGCCTGGCGTCGCCGTCGACACGCAGATCCAGGCGTTTCTCGCCGGTGACGACGTGATCCTCGACCGCGAGTTCTTCCTGCACGACATCGCCGCGAGCACCGCCCATGCCGAAGGCCTGCAGCGCGTCGGCATCCTCTCGATCGACGAGCTCGACGGGCTGAAGCGTGAACTCGCCACACTGGCCGACGATTTCCGCAGCGGCGCCTTCGTACTCGACGAACGCTTCGAAGATGGTCATTCCGCGATCGAAGACCGGCTGACCGAACGCCTCGGCGATGCCGGTCGCCGCATCCACACCGGCCGCAGCCGCAACGACCAGGTGCTGGTCGCCACGCGCCTGTGGTTGAAGGAGAAGCTCGCGCGTCTGGCTGCGTTGTCGCGCGAGATCGCCAAGGTCGCGCTCGATCGCGCCGAAGCCGAGTGCGAGCTGCCGATTCCCGGCTACACCCACATCCAGCGCGCCGTGCTCTCGTCGGGCGGCATGTGGTGGTCGGGCTGGGCCGAGGCCTTCATCGACGACGCGGTGCGCGCGCAGGACACGCTCGCGCTGATCGATTGCAATCCGCTCGGCACCGCGGCCGGCTATGGCGTGAATCTCGCGCTCGATCGCGACCACACGACCGCCGCACTCGGTTTTGCGCGGCTGCAGGTCTCGCCGGTCTACGCGCAGCTTTCGCGCGGCAAGTTCGAACTCGCCGCGCTCGAAGCCCTGGGCAGCGCGACGCTGGATCTGCGTCGCCTGGCCTGGGATCTCTCGCAGTTCACCAGCGCCGAGTACGGCTTCGTCGCTCTGCCGGCGCAGTACACGACCGGCAGCTCGATCATGCCGAACAAGCGCAATCCCGACGTCGTCGAACTGATGCGCGCCACGCACGCCAGCGTCGCCGCGGCGCGGACCGAGATCGAGCATCTGCTGTCGCTGCCGTCGGGCTACCACCGCGACCTGCAGAGTTCCAAGGGCGCGATCTTCCACGGTTTCGGTCGTGGACTCGCCGCGCTGGAGCTGTTGCCGGCGCTGCTGGCGAATCTGGAGTGGCGCGAAGACCGCCTGCGCGCCGCGGTCGATTCGGGCATGTACGCGACCGATGCCGCAGTCGAGGCCGCGATCGCCGGCGTGCCGTTCCGCGAGGCCTACAAGGCCGCCGCGCAGAGCGCCGACACGGCTGGGCAGGGCCGCACGCCGGAAGGCAGTCTCGCCGCGCGCACCTCGCCGGGCGGCGCCGCAGATCTGCGCCTTGACACGCTGCGCGCGCGCTGGGATGCGCTGGCGTGATGCGTGGTCTCTGACTAGAGCACTGACGACATGAAACGCTTCCTCGTCATCGCGATGCGCCGCCCGGACTTCGATGTGTCCGTCGTCGCGCCGCATCAGGCCTTCCTCGACGATCTTCGCGCGCGCGGCCTGCTGGACATGACCGGCGGCTTCGCAGACGGCACGGGCGGCGCGTATCTGCTGAGCGGAATCGCGACACTGGATGAAGCGCAGGCGATCGTCGCGGCCGACCCGTTGGCACTGCAGAATACGAGCGACCTCGTCGTCCACGAGTGGAACACCCGCTGAGCGCAGCCGACCGATGCACGTGCCCGACACCGATGCGTTTCCCGAGCAACCCTTACCGCCTTGGCGGCGCGCGGTGCTCAAGGTCGGCAGCAGTCTGCTGGCGGCCGATGGCGGCGGACTGTCGGCGCAACACGCCGAGGCGCTCGCCGGTTTCGTGCGCGCGAGCCACGCCGCGGGGCGCGAGATCGTCGTGGTGTCGTCGGGCGCTGTCGCGGCGGGCCGCGCGATCCTGCATGCCAATCCCGCGCCCGGCGCGCCGATGGCCGAGCGCCAGGCGTTGGCCGCACTGGGCCAGGCGCGGCTGACCGGCTTCTGGCAGGGCTTCTTCGAACGCCCAGTCGCGCAGGTGCTGCTGACCCACGATGACCTGCGCAACCGCCGCCGCTATCTCAACGCACGCGCGACGCTGACCGCGCTGCTGCGCCACGGTGCGCTGCCGGTGGTCAACGAGAACGACACGGTCTCGGTCGACGAACTGAAGCTCGGCGACAACGACAACCTCGCCGCGATCGTCGCCGCACTGGTGGATGCGGATGTGCTGTTCATCGCCACCGACATCAATGGCCTCTATGACGCGGACCCGCGCATCGAACCGCACGCGCGGCCGATGCCGGTCGTCGCGAAGATGAGTGCCTCGCTGCTGGCAGTCGCCGGCGGCGCCGGCAGCAGCGTCGGCACCGGCGGCATGCGCACCAAGCTCGAAGCCGCGCAGCGCGCCGCATCGGCCGGCGTTGCGACGGTGCTGTTCAACGGCCGCCGCGCCGATGTGCTCGACGGACTCGCGCACGATCGCCTGCGCGGCACCCGCATCCATCCGCTGCGCACGCGCATGGCGGCGCGCAAGCACTGGTTGCAGAACGCGCCGGCGGAGCCCGGCGCAATCCTCGTCGACAGCGGCGCTGCGAACGCGATGGTCGAGAAGGGCGCCTCGCTGCTGCCGGGCGGCGTGCTCGCCGCGGAAGGACAGTTCCGGCGCGGCGATCTGGTGTCGGTGGTGCTGCGCGACGGCGAAGCGCGCGAGCCGATCGCGCGAGGCGTGACGCAGTACTCCGCCGACGACATCCGCCGGCTCGCGCGGCGGCATTCGCGGGACATCGAGGCGACGCTGGGCTACAGCTACGGCGAGACCATCGTGCATCGGGATGATCTGGTGCTGGTGTAAAGGGGTTTTATCCAGTCCCTTGTCACCGTCATTCCGGCGAAGGCCGGAATCCAGCGACTTTCTATCCGCTTGACGGTAACTGGCAGCGCATAAGCCAAGACACTGGATTCCGGCTTGACCAGACATTCGTCTGTTGAAAGCCGCCGGAATGACGGTAGTTGTTGACGCGTGCGCTGATTGGATGGGCGCGGGCAGTTGCCACCGCAAGCATCGCGCCCATCTTCGCATCGCGCTAAGTTGTCGCTCCCCACACCACACCCACGTCCCATGAGCGAGATCCGAACCGCCGCCCTGGCTTGCCGCGATGCGGCCGCGCAGCTGGCGATGCTCGATACCGAGGCGCGCAACGCGCTGCTGCACGCGATGGCCGATGCGCTCGATGCAGACGCCGGTTCGATCCTCGCCGCGAACGCACGCGACATCGAAGCCGCGCAAGCGCGCGGCACGGCCGGTGCGCTGCTCGATCGTCTGCGTCTGGACGCTTCACGACTCGCCGGTGTCTCCGCCGCGGTGCGCGAAGTCGCCGATCTGCCGGATCCGGTCGGCCAGGTCACCCGCGACGACGTGCGTCCGAACGGCATCCGCGTGCGCAAGGTGCGGGTGCCGCTGGGCGTGATCGCGATGATCTACGAGGCGCGGCCGAACGTGACCGCCGACGCCGCAGCGTTGTGCATCAAGGCCGGCAATGGCGTGATCCTGCGCGGCGGCAGTGAGGCGATCGAGTCCAATACCGCGATCGCCGATGCGTTGCGCGGCGCGATCGAAGCGCAGGGCATCGGCGCCGATGTGCTGACCCTGGTCACCGATCTGCGCCGCGAGACCATGCTCGAGCTGCTGCAGCTCAGCGACATCGTCGATCTGGCGATTCCGCGCGGCGGCGAAGGCCTGATCCGCTTCGTCGCCGAGCACGCACGCGTGCCGGTGATCAAACACTACAAGGGTGTCTGCCATCTGTTCGTCGATGCCAGCGCCGATCCCGATCTCGCATTGCGCCTGCTGCTCGATGGCAAGACGGGCCGACCCAGCGCTTGCAACGCGCTGGAGACGCTGCTGGTGCATGCCGATATCGCCGATGCGTTCGTGCCGCGCGCGATCGCCGCGTTGCAGGCGCGCGGTGTGGAGGTGCGCGGCGATGCCGGCATCGCCTCACGCGCCGATGGCGTCATGCCGATCGGCGAGGACGATGACGCGGCCGAGTTTCTCGATCTGGTCATCGCCGCGCGCGTCGTCGATTCGCTCGACGCCGCGCTCGCGCACATCCGGCGTTTCGGCTCCGACCATACCGAGGTCATCGCCACGCGCGATGAGGCGAATGCGCGTCGCTTCGTCGCTTCGCTGCGTTCGGCCGTCGTCATGGTCAACGCGTCGTCGCGGTTCAGCGATGGCGGCGAACTCGGCCTGGGCGCGGAGATCGGCATCTCGACGACGCGCCTGCATGCCTACGGCCCGATGGGTCTGGAAGCGCTGACCGTCGAACGCTTCGTCGTCGACGGGGCGGGGCAGGTGCGGCACGCGGAAAACGCGGCCGCGGTCTGATCAGCTGCCGCTGGTCGCCGCGACCGGGCGCGCATCGTCGTCGAGTGCGAGTCGCACGATGCGGCCATCGCGCAGCTTCGCCGCCAGCAACGGGCTCGCGCCGAGTGCGATGCGGACCTGTTCTTCGTCGGTTTTGACCCGGCGCTTGCGGCGGTCGGCCTTGGAGAAGCGCACGCGGTTGTATTCCGCCCAGCCGATCAGCAATGCGCCGCAGATCAGCGCGATCACCGGCAGCGACAGCAGCAGGAACGCGTCGATCTCGTTCTCGTTGAGATACAGCCGCAGATACGCGGTGCGCACGCCGATGAACCAGGCGACCGCGGTGATCAGCGGCACCCAGAGCCAGGCGTAGACCGTCCAGGCCGCGGCAGTGAGCGCGCCCGAGGCGAGGCGCTTGCGCGGCCCGCGTGCGGGCGTGTGGTCGATGATCGGCGGGGTCATGCGGCGGCTCCTCGGTCGGGACTGATCCACACCGCGCGGCGACGGCGGCGCAGCAGGGTGCGCGGGAATGCGACGACGGCGGTGAACATGCCCAGCATCCAGAAGGCGATCGGATACCAGATCACCCAATAGAAATGCCGGGCCATCTTCGTTTCGTACCGGCGTTCGATCAGCAGGCTGGTGCCGAACTGCAGCATGCAGACGAAGGCCAGCACCACGCCGTGCCAGCGCGGCAGGATGGTGTCCACGTGCCAGGCCGGCGGCAGGGTCACGAACAGGCCGACCAGCCACAGCGTGATGATCGTCAGCATCACGTAGGCCCAGGCCAGGCTCAGCATGTATTCGAGCAGCACGCCCCACATGCGGCGCTTCTTCCACGCGAGCACATGGCGACCGTGGCTCAGCAGCACCTCGACACCGCCGCAGGCCCAGCGCAGGCGTTGCGACCACAGGCCGCGCAGGGTTTCCGGCATCAGGATCCAGCACAGCGCATTGGGCTCGTAGCGGATGTCCCAGCCGGCCATCTGCAGGCGCCAGGAAATGTCGATGTCCTCGGTGACCATCTGGTCCGACCAGTAGCCGACATCGTGCAGCGCGGTACGACGGAAGGCGCAGATCACGCCCGACACCGTGAACAACCGGCCATACGTGCGTTGCGCGCGCTTGATCAGGCCGATGATCGCGGAGAACTCGCCGATCTGCATGCGCCCCATCAGCGTGGTGCGGTTGCGGATGCGCGGGTTGCCGGTCACAGCGCCGACGCGCGGGCCATCGATCAGATGCCCGACCATCCAGCGCACCGCATGCGGGTCGAGCGTGGCATCGGAATCCACGCAGACGAGGTAGTCGGACGTCGCCGCCAGCGTGCCCATGCGCAGTGCATTCGCTTTGCCCTGGTTTTCGGCCAGATGCACCACACGCAGGCGCGGATGATCTGCGACCAGTGCGTCGAGCAGTTCAGGCGTGCGATCACTGCTGCCGTCGTCGATCGCGATGATCTCGAAGTCGGGATACACCTGCGCCGATAGCGCGGTGATCGTCGAGACGATGTGGTCTTCCTCGTTGAAGCAGGGCACGAGCACCGACACGAACGGCGTATGCCGCATCGGCGGCGGCGCGTCGGGCTTCGGCGCTTTGCGCTCGCGACGCATGTAGTAGTAGACGCCCCCGGTCATCCAGAAGAACGCCATGACGATCGGATAGAAGAACGCGAAGTTGAACAGCCAGCGCGTCCAGGCAATCGAAGACCAGTCCATCGGCTCAGCGCTCCAGGTAGGGGAAAGCGCGCGCGGACATCGCATCGCGCGCGTCCTCGAGCGTTGGCTGATTGCCGATGAAGTCGTCGGGGTAGTAGCCCAGATGGCGGATGCCCGCCGCCTGCAGCAGTCGCGACTGCGCGCGCAGCGTGTCGCCCGGCAGCGGCGCGGGCACGCGCCAGTCGACGGTCTGCAGTTCGAACAACGTGCGCTCCACGCCCTTGGGCGTCGCGCGCACCGCATCGGCGAGCGTGCGCAGCCAGGCTTGCGGGTCGTCTGCATTTTCCATGTGCGGCATCGCCATCAGCGCGGTGTAGTCGTAGGCCGCGAGGAAGGGTTCGAGCCGCTGCGCAAACCAGGCTTCCGACGCCGGTTCCAGCACCGGCCGCGCGAACAGGTTGCGCGCGGTCGTGAGCTTCGGCCGCCAGCGCTGGGCCGCGGTCTTGAGCGCCATCGTGAAATCGATCAAACCCTGCGTACGCGCCGCGGGCACGCCGCCGCCGTAGGCGGAAATCTCGTCGTCGCGCAGATAGGCATCGTCATGGAACAGCAGGCCGTCGAAATGGCTGTTCGCGGCGAGTTCGGCATAGATGTCGGAGACGATCGCGAGCGTGCGCGGGTCACCGGGATCTAGACGCGGAATCTCGTTCTCGCCGGTCGCCACGATCTGCAGTTCGCGCTGCAGCTCCGCATCGGCCAGCTTGAAGCCGAGCACCGGCATCCACGCATACACCCGCACCTGCGCGCGCGTGCGCAGCTGCCAGGCGACGCGATTGAACAGGTCGGCGCGCACCGGCATGTGTTGGCTCGGGAAGTAGACCGCCTCGGCGGCGCCGTCGCCGTCCGGATCGGCGAAGGCCTGCAGCCAGACGTGGCTCGGGCCGATGTCCTGCATGCGCTGCACCAGCGCGTCGACATTGCGCTCGAGCTGCGCGGGGTCTTCGTCATAGACGTAATCGAGATCGACCTGGATCGCGCGCACGCCATCGAGTGACAGATCGCGCCGCAGTTCACCGGCGAGATCACGCACGTCCGGATTGCGGTGCATCAGCAGGCGCGCGAGGCTCGCGAGCGAGGCCTGATCTGCGCGTTCCTCCCCCTGCAGGCCGAGGTCGGTTTCCTGCGCGCGACCTTCGAGGTCGAACGACAGCGTCATGCCGAGCGCGGTGGCGATGCCGTTGGCGACATCGTTGTAGGCGGCGTAGGGCCACACGATCACGCGTGGCGCCTGGCCGATGTTGCGTTCGATCAGTGCGCGGCTGGCCTGCAGGTCGGCTTCGATTCGTGCGCGCCACGCGGTTTCGCTTTCATAGCCGCTGCCCTCGCTCCAGATGCGGGTGACCGCGGCCGGCGTCTGGTTGCCGAAGGGATTGCCGGGCAGGCCGCGATGCAGATCGTGGCTGTGGGATCCGATCTCGATCAGACCGCTGTCGTGCATCTCGCGCAGCTGCGCCCAGGTCAGGAAATCATCCCCGGTGAAATCGCGCGGACCATAGGGCACCACCTGATCTGCCGGCAGTTCTACCCAGCTCGTGACCGGTGCGACCAGCGCGGGCCAGTTGTAGGCGCGCAGCAACGGGAACACATGCGTATAGGCGCTGCGCAGGCCATCGTCGAAGGTCAGCAGCACGGCTTTGTCCGGCAGCGTGCCGCGACCGGCGCGCGCGTCGATGACGGCCTGCACGCTGACGGCCTGGTAGCCGTGGGCGCGCAGCCAGTCGAGGTGCTGGGCGAAGTTGGTCGTCGACACCGCGTAGGGATCGGGATCGCCCTTCGGCGCTACGTCGTCGCGGATGTCGTGGTAGCTGAGTACCAGCAGCGATGCGTGTGCGGGCGACAGCACCGACAGCAGCGCAAGCAGCGCGGCGGCGACCCAGGTGCGTGTGGACGCGATCATCGGGCACCTCCCCAGCGCAGTTCGACATCGAAGGCGACGCGCTGCTCGCGCAGACCGTCGTAGACCGGACGCGACCAGGCCACGCCGTATTCGAGTTCGTGGCCGTCGCGCCGCCACAGGTGGCGATAGCCCAGCGACGGCACCCAGTGCGTGCCCGCGTCGCGCTGCCAGTACGGACCGGCCATCAGTTCGACACGCTGCTGGAACGCGGTCTCGTAGCGCCGCCACGTGATGTGGTCGAAGCGCAAACCGACGTTCGCCGACGCATCGCGCTCGGGATTGAAGTAGCCGACCGTGTCGCCGCGCGAGCCGCGACTGGTGTACGCCGACAGCAGGCCGTCGATCATCAGGTGCGGACGCGTCAGCAGACGCTGCGTCGCATCGACACCGAGCTGGTCGCGCGTATTGCCGTCGTCGTAGCGCAGTCGCGACAGTCGGCCTTGCAGTGCGAAGGTGTCGCTGGGCACATACGACGCGGTGAGCGTCGCGCTGTCGGCGTCGATGCCGAGGCGCCGCGCCTGCAACGAGGTGTCCTGTGCATTGCGTGCGAGTTCCACGCCGGCGCGCCAGGCATCGTTGAAGCGCCAGTCGGCGCCGAGCGTCCAGGTCGCGCCGCTCGATGCACCGCCAGCTGCGCCCAGCGTCGCCCAGGCGCCGAGCCGGTCTTGCCGGTACCAGGTGCCGACGCCGGCCGCGCGATGGCGCGTGCGGCCGTCGATGAAATCGGCCCAGTCCTCGTGCGCAAACACGCCGACGCGCCAGCGGTCGTCGATCAGAGGCGACCGCACTTCGAGCGCCCAGCCACCATCGCGACTGCCGAACGGCGAGATCGAGGTGCCGGCCCCGTCGCGCTGTCGGCTGCGGCCGCGATTCGCCGACAGCGTGGCTTGCACGCCGCGGTGGCGTTCGAGATCGCGTTCGACGCGGTCCAGGCGTGGATCGTCCGGATGCGCCTGCTGCAAGGCGGTCAGTGCGTCGCGCGCCTCGTCGATGCGATCGAGCGCGGTCAGGGCGCCGACGCGGCCGGCGAGAGCGTCGCGGTCCTGTGGCGCCATCGTCAGCGCCATCTCGTAGCGTTCCAGCGCGGCAGACGGGCGCAGCCGGCGCGACTGCACCGCACCGTAGGCGGCCTGCAGACCCGGATTGTTCGGGCCGACGCCGGCCTGCGCCTGCAGCATCGTGTCCGCGCGTGCGTTGTCGTTGGCATAGGAATGCGCGAGCGCGTGGTTGAGGTCGGCGCTGTAGCGGTCCCAGTTCTCGTAACCGCTGCGCGCGCCCGCCTGGCGTGGCCAGGCCTCCTGTGATGCGGCCAGCGCTTCGAACAGCGGCAGGGCGCGATCGAAGCGCTCGGTCTCGATGAAGGCGTAGCCGAGCAGGATGCGGGCGTTGACGTCATGCGGCGTGTGCGCGATCGCGCTTTCCAGTACCGGAATGGCCTCGGCCGGCCGCCGCAGGGCGAGCAGCGAATCGCCGACGGTGCCGAGGATGTAGGCGGGCACTTCGATGCCGTCGTCGAGCAGCGCCTGGTAGCCGGTGACGACGGCTTCGTGCTGCTGCAGGTGGTTCAGCGCCGACAGCGCGTCGACACGCAGGCGGGTGGCTTCCCAGTTGGTCTGGCGGGGTGCATCGCGCTGCAGCTCTTCGAGTTCGGCCAGCGCGGCGCGTGATTCGGCGAGTCGCGCTTCCGGTG